>JAWKTY010000010.1:0-267312 GCA_041398865.1 Planctomycetaceae bacterium | reverse complement strand
TGCTTTCTGTTTTCATGGGGAGCCAATCTGGTGGGGCTGGCTCCCATCATCGGCGCCTTCGCGGCCGGATTGATTCTGGAAGGAGCTCACTATCAGGAAGTGGGTGAGAAGTGGAAGAATCACCGACTGGAAGATGCTCTGATGCCGCTGTCAGCTCTGCTGGTCCCCATCTTTTTTGTGGCCACCGGCATTGCAGTGGACCTGTCACAGTTCAGTGGCGGCAGTGTCTGGGTCCTGGCCATTTCCCTGTCTGTTGTGGCGATCATCGGAAAGCTGGTCTGCTGTTTCGGGGTTCTGGAGAAAGGTCTGAACAAACTGTCGGTCGGAGTCGGCATGATTCCTCGAGGCGAGGTGGGCCTGATTTTTGCTCAGGTCGGCCAGGGACTTGTCACGCCTTCAGGAGAACGAGTCATTGACACCGCGACCTATTCTGCGATCGTTGTGATGGTGATGGTCACCACGATGATGACTCCTCCACTGCTGAAGTGGGTGATGGCTCCGAAGACGGAATCACAGCCATGAACAGAATTCAGATCACGGCAATTCTGTTGCTCCTTTCGCAGGCAACACGTCTTGTTGCGGACGACGTTGCAAGTGAAACAGTCCTGCCGCAACTGCAGACGATGACTGTGACCAGTTCACTGGATGGGTCTGATGAGCCTGTTCGGTACTGGGCTCCGGAATCGGCAAACGAAACTCTGACACCGCTGCTGGTGTTTCTGCATTCGTGGAGCAGCGATGTGCGGCAGGATAACAGCAAATGGCACCGGGAAGCGGTGGCTCGCAACTGGGTTTATCTGCATCCAAACTTTCGCGGAGCCAACCAGACTCCGAAAGCCACGGGTTCGAAGTTTGCCAGACAGGACATCCTGGATGCGATGAATGTCATTCGAAAGCAGTACCGGATTGATCCCGATCGAGTGTATCTGGCCGGAGTTTCGGGCGGTGGCCACATGGCGATGCTGATGGCGGGGCATCACCCGGATCAGTTCACGGCTGTTTCTGCATGGGTCGGCATTTCAGATCTGGCGGACTGGTATCAGTTTCACTGCCGGAACGGGGAACCTCAGAAATACGCGAAGATGATTCTGAAAAGTCTGGGACAGCCGCCCGGAAGCGACGCCGAAACCGATGCTGACTACCGGGATCGCTCTCCCGTGTTCCATCTGCAGCACGCCGCTCGACTGCCGGTGGACCTGTGGGCCGGCGTGAATGATGGCCACGCCGGATCGGTGCCCGTCAGTCATACGCTGAAAGCCTATAACGTGCTGGCGGCGGCTCAGGGAGCACCCACTGTCACGGACGTCGAGATGGAACAGCTGTGGACGGATCGAAAACTGAAGCTGCCGACAGATGAAGATACCGTGACTGATGCCACCCTGGGCCGGGAAATCCGCCTGCGACGAACAGCCGGTGCTTCGCGAGTCACCATCTTCGAAGGCGGCCACGAAAGCATCCCCGCAGCGGCCTGCGAATGGCTGGCAAATCAGCACCGCAGGTGATGGACGGATTCCTCACAGGCCGAGCAAACCAGAGGGGAACTCCGGCGTGATCATGGCGTTGCGTCAATCAGCCGCTCGATGCTCGCCGCGAGCTCTTCAGCACGGACATCCACCGAGACGACTCGCCCGTCAGCATCAATCAGCCAGGCTGACGGAGAATGCGAGATCCCCCAGAACCGGACCAGCGGATGCTTCCATCCCTTCTGATCCTCGGACGGGAACACGATCTGCTCGCCCGGCAGCGGATTGACGGAATTCTCGGTGGACCCGTGTCCTTCATCCAGACTGATACTGACAATCCTCAGACGGTCGCCGAACCGAGCGGCACTTTCCAGAATCGCCGGCTTCATCCTCGCCTGAAAATCGGTCGTGACGCCGTCCCAGAAGCAGATAACGGTCGGTCGATCGCGAAACTGATCGGAATTCAGATAGCCTCCATCTGCCGTCGGGCCGGCAAACTGCTGCAGCACTGTTCCGGGAAGAGCCAGTCGTCGCAGCACCGCAACGGCATCGGCGCCCTGAGCAGTTTCCGGAAACTTTTCGGCCAGCAGCGCGTAGCACAGCTTCGCTTCAGTCATCAGTCGGTCGGAAGAATTCGTCTCCGCAGATGAAACCGCATGCAGTTCACAGCTGCGAGCGGCACCGAACAGGAGCGCAACGGCTCGATCTTTCTGATCGGAAAAGCGTTCTGCGAATTCCCGAGACCAGCGCGAGAAATTTTCAAACCAGACAGCATTCTCCTGGCCAGACAGGCGAGCTTTGGTGTGAGCGAATCGTGCCAGACAGAAGATTCCGTCCGCCGCAAATTCGGACTGCGGATCACGATCATTCAGTGCCTGGACATCGGCGTACAGCTGAGCCACATCTTCTTCGGTTCCGTTCAGGGCCAGTTGAAAGCGAGCGTCCAGCAACTGCGAGATCCCTTCGCGAAACTGTGCCGCTCGTGTTGGATCGTTGACGGTCAGCCTCAGAACATCCGTCGCCATCCGAACGTTGTCCAGATTTCGCTGACGACGAACGGCCTGAGCCTGTTCGGGATCTGACGGGAAGGAAGCTGCACGAGCTGCGTGGATTTTGTCCAGCAGATCCGCCACGGCATCCCCGGAACCACCTGAACCGGAAGTCCGTTCTGCTCGACCTGCGCGATCATCAGTTTCACGGGCCGCATTCAGCGGGTTATCCATCGATACCGTGGGAGGAGTGACACCACCGCCCGCCGACGTCTTTGATGTCGACTGCGCGCCACAGCCCGAAAATGCCACGGCGCACAGCATCATCGCCAGCGCGACCAGCGAGCGTTTCCTGCCCGCAGATCCTTCGTGAGCGGTGGCCTGTCCGAAGATCCGGACACTCAGCACTGCAGGTTCGGGAGTCGTTGACACCATCGTTCTTCGGTCCTTCGAACAAAGTGGAATGCGACAGCTTCCGCAGTGTAGATGTGAATCGCGGTGCCGGAAAGGCGGATGCCGATCGAATCATCACGGCTCCGATCATTCAGCGTTCCGTCGGATGAAGTTCGATTGCCGCGGCGTTTCGCCGATTCCGGTTCAGCGCAGAGTGCTCGATCTGCGGTTCACAGTGTGTTGAAGATTCGGTCCCCGGCATCACCCAGACCGGGGACGATGTAATTCTGCGAATTCAGCTCGCGGTCAATGACGCAGGTGTGAATTCGAACGTCGGGGAATCGCTTCGAAAGTCGTTCGATGCCTTCCGGTGCGGAGATGATCGACAGCATCCAGATGTTGGGCACCCCCCATTCTTTCAGCGTTTCGATGGCGGCGAGCGCCGATCCACCCGTTGCCAGCATCGGATCCAGAACCAGAGCTGTGTTGACGGGATTCTCGCGAGGCAGTTTGTCGTAGTAACGCACGGGCTGAGCGGTTTCTTCGTCGCGGTACAGCCCCAGATGCCAGACTTCGATTTCCGGGATCAGATCAATCAGCGGTTCCACCATGCCCAAACCCGCTCGCAGAATCGGCACGGCCGCAATTCGCCCCCGCAGCTGACTGGCCTGAATCGTTTCCAGCGGCGTTGTGACCTCGCAGTTCACCAGCGGCAGATCCCGAGTCGCTTCCGCAAACAGCAGTGTTGCCAGGCTGCTGATGTGGCGTCGAAACGCGGCTGGGGGCGTCGAAACAGAACGCAGCTGACTCAGATGATGACTGACCAGTGAGTGTTCAGGCACAGAAACGGTCGACGGAACATCAGGCATACGGGTGACTCAGAAAATTCCAGAGGCAGAATCGCTTTCCACAACGAAAAATGTTGATGCCCAGTGTACCACGCCGAATTCCCGGAGAGCGACTTCGTCGCGTGTCCCACAGAAATTCAGTGGCATTGTTGATCAGCCTGCTCGGAGGACTTTCGCGGATGCATCAGGCCGAATGATCGAGAACTCGCGCTATGACGGCAGCGCCGCAGCGGTCGCTGCCGGCGGCTCGCAGCATTTTTGCCGCTTCACTGCAGGTCGCGCCGGTCGTCAGGACGTCGTCGACGATCAGAATTCGGCGTCCGATCACCAGGTGCTGATCACGAAGACGAAAGGTGTCTTTCTGATTGTCGAACCTCTGATCAACAGCCGCCCGCTTCTGGGGACGAGTGTTTCGGCGACGACACAGAACATGTTCATCCATCGGGACATTCATGCGGGCACTGATCACTCCCGCAATCAGGCAGGCGGCATTGAATCGATGAGTGAACCGAGCCGAAACAGACTGCGGGATCGGGACGATCAGTTCCGGTGCGAATTCGGAAAGCGCAGAGCGCTCCTGACTAACCAGAAGTGACGCCAGCCCTTCCAGAAGTGTTGCCGACCAGGACCACTTGGCCGATAACACCGCTTCCCGCAGTTTGCCCGAGTACATGCCGAGGCAGCTCACGGAATCAAAATGGAATCGACGTTTACGACAGTGAACGCAACCCCGCTGAGTCGCGGAATACGGACCGACATCGGCAGAACAGATTCCGCATCGGTGTGAACGAACGGGACTCAGCTGCACAACACACTCACCGCACAGCGAAGGTGGACGATCTGCATCGTGGTCTGCATTGATCCGTGCCCCGCACAAAGCGCAGGAAGCCGGAAGAAAAAAATCCAGCGTCCGGCGAAAGACCTTATTCAGAGGCATACTTCTGCTCAATGAGCGACAGGCAAAACTCGTGACATCCGACACAGAGTACAGAGCGTGTCTGCAAATGTCTTCCGCGGTTGGGGCGGCATCTGCCCCTGGGAAAGCACTGCTCTTCCCGGAACTGCCCATTGGAAAGTTAATTCGGCATCTGACTGGCAGGGTGTGCCGATGAGGCTTTGTGGTGAGTGCAGAAATGGCCGGTGTCAGCGATCAGCGGCAGGAACTGCCGAACTGTCGGATTCCTTAAAATTCCCCTCTCGACACGCCTTTTTGACGGTTCTATAACGGCTGGCCAATGAGTATCACGCGCGGCTTCTCACCGCACCCGGCCCTACGTGAGCCACTCTCTCTCAGTCTCAGACTTCAGTACGCATGGATGCGTTGTCATGACAAGCCGCACTCCCTGGAAGTGTTTTCTCTGTGCTCTTATTCTGACCGGATGTCAGTCTTCGGGACCGAAGTCCTGGTTTGCGTCTCGTGAGCCGATGTATTCGGCTGATGAACTGGCAGCGATGGAGCCGCCTGCAGCACCGCCGGTCGGCGACCGGCATTCGGCCGCTTCTTCACAGGTTCGCAGCGCTGCGGTCGCAACTGCTGCTGCCGCGACTTCTGAAAAGAAATCAGAAATTCAACAGGTCTCCGCCAGTCGGCCGACAACCGGGGATTCGCAGGTCGACACACTGGTCCGATCCGGTCAGACAGCGATCCGCGCCGCAGGACAGGGTGATCCGGGGAAGCTGTACCAGGCTCGCGCTCTGTTCACCGAAGCCCTGAATATCGATCCGTCACATGCTGCGGCCAATCACGGACTGGCCATTGTCGCTGACCTTCAGGAAGACTGGGCCACCGCTGAAGCCCACTACAAGGCGGCGCTGAAAGCCCGGCCTCAGGATGCCAATCTGCTGAACGACCTGGGATACAGCTACCTGCTGCAGAATCGTTTTCATGAAGCGACTCAGTACCTGAATCAGGCTCTCCAGATTTCCCCGCAGCATGAACGAGTTCACACGAATCTGGCTTTGCTGGCTCTCAAGCGAGGTGACCGGGCCGGAGCGCTCAATCGACTGCAGGCTCTGTATTCTCCGGCTGACGCTCAATCCACCCTGTCTCGTCTGGAGCAGGGCTTGAATGTCACGGCGACCGGATCCGGACAGCCGTCGACGGCGGTTGCGATGAACGTGCCCGGCAACAGTTCAGGATCACCAGCTGCCGGAATGAATCTTTCCGGAATGAATCCAGCGCCTATGAATTCTCAGCACCTGGGGCAGCTCGGTCAGATGGCCAATACCACCAACCCGGCCGATGATCGCCCGGTTCACGTTTTTCCTCCCGGAGTTCAACTGATTGATCAGGCGGAAGAAGCCGTTCCTCAGAACTTCGGATTTCCGGAACAGGTTGCTCAGCAGAACATGATGCCTGCTCCGGCGGGAACACCGTCCATCAGCGGAATTTCCAGTGGGCAGCCCCAGATGAATCTGCACCCGGCAGTGAATTCCCAGCCGCTGTCGGTGCCCGGTTCAATGAATGGGCAGTTCTACGGTCAGAGCGTCGGTCAGCAGCAGGGAATGAATTTCGCTGCTCAATCTGCTCATCCCGGAAACGTCGCATCGCAGCAGCCCTATCCGCAGCCGCGGGGCGTCATGTCAGAACAGCCGATTTCCGTGATGCCCACCAACAGTTCGGCCCCTTCACTGAACACAGCGATGGCCGAGCGTCAGGCTCCTGTTGTCGGGCTGAATGTGGGCCCCGGATCGCTGTTTCCCATCGAAACTCCCGATGCCACACCAGCTCAGCTTCCACCGTCCCTGAATCAGCAGGTTCCTTCCCTGGGCGCTGGCTCAATCAACTCTGGCAATCCCTTCCAGCAGTCGCTTTCCGGGACAGCCAACTACGGAAGCGTCCCTGGCGGCATGCCAGCGCAGGAAAGTCAGGTTCAGCAGACGCTGCCTGAGATTCGTCCACAGCGACAGATCCCTTCAGCAGCACCTGCTCCTCAGCCACAACAGCAGCAGCCGTATCCTCAGATGCAGCCGCAGATGCAGATCCTGATGTATCCTCAGGTCCAGATGACGTCTCCAATGATGCCGGGGCAGAACTATCAAAATGGAATGCCGATGCAGATGATGAATCCGCAGGGGCAGGTTCCGCAGCAGATGCAGAACCCATATCCACAGCAGCAACCCATGCAGCAGGGCTATCAGACGTTCCCCGGCGCGATGAATCCTCAGGCAGCTGGTTCGCCACAGCATCAATCCGGCACTCAGGCTCAGCCCGTTTCGCTCAGTCAGCCCATGCAGGGGCAATCAATTCAGACACAGGCAATGCCGGGATTCCCCGTGCTGCCTCAGGCCGCCGCGGTTCAGTCTTCAGCACACGCCGCGAATTCTTCCAGCCCGCTGGCCGCATATGAGCAGCGACTGCAGCAACTGGACAGCCAGTACAATCAGGCAGTTCAGCAGATGGACGGCCGCAGCAGCTTCGCGGGCTCCACTCAGAACCGGTAACTGTCCCCGGGCCGCGCCACGGATGTTCAGTTCGGCTCAGTTTGCGTTCAGCACATCACTCAAGAACTGATGTGCGCCAAAGAAAAGTTCGATGGGCTGTTGATCCTGCTCGACCGTCACGGACAGGTGAGACAGGTCCGGATCCGTCAGCAGTGCAAGATTCGAATAGAAGCTCGGCGGCAGACTGGCCACCAGAGTTCCCTTCAGTCCGCCATTGGATTCACGGCTGCCGACCTGCCAGCGATAGAGTGACCCGTCGCTTAGAACATAGTACCACTGATTGCTGCGATCGATCACCCAGCGTTCGTTCCGACCGCCCCAGTTCTGGAAGTCGCTGGCCGTCGACCGGAATCCGAACTGCCCATCCAGAGCCACAGCCGTGGCCAGATCGCCGGAGACAGGAGCCGTCTGTTTCCAGCCGGTCTGCCCCACCATGCGAACTTCGTACTGTCCGACGGGAACGTCTTCGAACACGTACCAGCCCCGTTCTGATTCGTACTGAATCACTCCGTCGGCGTTCAGGTCAATGCTGCGTGTCACCGTGGTGGCCACAACAGTTCCCTGCTGATCAACCAGTTGCATCGTCCGACCATTCAGCCACGGCTCAATCTCGCTTTGAACGAATTCAAGTTGAGTTGTGCCGCCATCTGGTGGTCTTTCGAACCCGCCTGTATCAATTTCGTTGACTCCCCAATAGCGGATCCGGCCGTCGACATTCACGATGTACCAGTCGCTGTTTTCCGTGTCGTAAAACCATTCTTCTCCGGCAGCCAGCGGTTCCGTGGGGTAAACGACATAGATGTTGGGAAGCAGTTGAACTGTGTCCCGGATGCCGTTGTCGTAGAAGTCCAGCCATGTTCGACCGGAAACAGTCTGAGACTGGCGGTTGCCGAAATCGATTCGAGTCAGTTGCTGCTGTTCAGTGCCCCCGCCGGTCTGTTGCTGTGAAAACGCCGCCGCCGGATCACTGTAGTACTCCGTCCCCAGCTGAGCCACAAAGGTTCCGGTCAGTGGCGCGGTGGCTGTGATCGGCAGCCGATTCCATTTGTACAGCCGCCCGTTGGGCAGAATGTAATGCCAGCCGCCGTCGTCGCTGTACATCCACTTTTCATTCTGCTTCCCGAAATTCTGGTAGTAGGACGTGCGGAAGTACAGATCCAGGCTGTTGACACCTTCTTCGGACGTGCCGGATGTTTCCGCTTCGATCCGAGCTGTCTCTGTCCAGCCGGTCGGGACGATCTGCCGGATCGTGAAAGACTCATCAGCGGCCACTTCGAAACGATACCAGCCGCCTTCGGTCTCAGGATCGACTGCCCCGTCGCCGTTCATGTCACGGCCGGATGTCACGGCTGTTTGAACAACCGCGCCCTGACCATTCAGCAGCTGAACGGTCCAGCCATTCAGCCAGGGTTCCGCTTCACCGGTCTGCTGCGTCACGAGCCCTGGCTGTTGATAAAACAGGGGATCAAGCGTGGTCACGGCGGTTCCGGACAGCGTCCGGGAAGCTCCGGACCACTTTGTCAGCTGGCCGTCGGCCGTCAGGTAATACCAGTGACTGTCTGCCGTCGAACGGAACCAGTACTCGCTTCCTCCAAACACATTGAAATATGTGTTGTTGTTCACTGCGGCCAGCCCCAGGCTCGACAGCACCGGATCAGCTTTCACTCCGTCCCCGTTCAAATCATTCCACAGACGACCTTCCACAATCGCGGGCGGTGCCGGAGGCGGTTCGTAAGTGACTTCCAGAAGCGGAGCCAGCGATGCGGCGGGGTTGTCGCTGCTGAGGAAAGATTTGATTCCGCCGGCGGACTGAATCAGCCAGCCAAAGTTGGAGGCCGAATCATCAACCCATTGCTGAACGTCATCAATGAGTCCTCCGCCGATCCATTCGTAGGCTCCGACATCGCCGACGGCAGCGCTGGCCGAAGTGCCGGAATAGTCTCCGCCCGGGCTGCCCCACAGGGCTCCGTCGTAGAATGAGTGCAGCCAGGTGGCATCGAATGGCTGAGCAGCAGCGCCCAGCTGTTCGTCGCCAGCTGCATCGGAAGACGCTTCGCCCCACGCCGTTGTGATTCGATGAACAGAAACGCCGGATGTCCCTCCGGATGACGCTCCCACATTCATGGTCAGCACCGCGTCCAGAATCGTCGAACCGCTGGGGATGCTGAGATCAAATCGAACCAGTCCGCGAGCTCCGCCACCGGCAACGATAAACTGACCGCCACCATTGCTGGTGTCGATGTCATTCTGGTAGATCGAGGTGTCCTGAGTCGATGCAAAGCTGGCGGTGATGGCGCTCAGCAACTGACGAGACTCAAGATGGTCAGCGACGACGGAACACGACCTCAGCGTACGCCGCCTACCCAAAGCAAACGATCCACGCCAAAGAAGTCTGAGTGCCCTGAGGGTCATAGATCCTTCCCGAAGTTTCGGCCCTCGCCAATTATCGATCACACAAAACGAAGTTGCAATCAGTCAAAACGAAATCTCCGCCCCTCCTGCGGACAAAAACTCCTCAGTTCGCCAATATTTTCGGGAAAAATGCCCGTTTCAGTCAGCCAGACGAATGAACGAAGATTTCCCAACACCAGCCCGAAGATCCCTTCAGGTCCGATTTCACGGCGGAGAAGTTCAGTGGAATTCTGCCCTGTCCGAATTGGGAGTGACATGCAGGAGGAGGCGAGAGCCCAGCGTTGGCCCGGAAGTCTGAGCCGGTCAGCGAGACATGTCGGTCGTGCGGAAGACTGCTGAGAATGCTATGCTCTGCCACGGAATCGATATCGCAGCGCAGCGGCAAAGTCGGAACAAACCGTTCCCTCCCGTCGGTGTTCATGGTTCAGTTGCAGGAAGCACATCAATCACATGGCCGATTCTGTTTCTTCTGAAACCGTTGATCCCGGGTCTTCAGCCCCGGCGCTGGTTCGTCTCGGCAGCAATACGGTCTTTCACGGACTCCTGCTGACTCAGTTTCTGGGAGCGTTCAACGACAACTATTTCAAACAGATGGTTCTGCTGAAATGCGTGGAACTTTCTTCCCGAGGCCAGAGTGATCTGCAGCCCCTGGCCATGGCCGCCTTTGCGCTGCCGTTTGTCCTGCTGTCGGGCATCGGCGGATATCTTTCGGATCGGCTGTCCAAACGCAGCGTGGTCGTTCTGTGCAAGGTCGCCGAAATCGTCATCATGGCTTCGGCGCTGTGGGTGCTGCTGCTGAAGGCGTCGGTCACGTCGGAACTGTATCTGCTGATTGTGGTCCTGAGTTTCATGGGAGCTCAGAGCGCCATCTTCGGTCCTGCCAAGTATGGAATTCTTCCCGAACTGTTTCATTCCCGACAGCTGCTGCCCGTGAATGGTGCGATTCAGATGACGACCTTTCTGGCGATCATCTTTGGCATGGCTGCCGCCGGGATCGCTCTGGACCGTCTCAACAATTCGCTGTGGCTGTGCAGCATGGTGGCCGTCGGAATCGCCGCCGCCGGAACTCTGACATCTCTGCTGGTGCGGCACACACCCGTTGCAGAACCCGGGTTGAAACTGAAGGCTGACAATCTTTTTCTGCCATCTGATGTGCGCCGACTGCTGCGTAACCGACCACCGCTGCTGAAAGCCATTCTGGTGATGACGGTGTTCTGGTTTGTCGGCGGAGTCGCTCAGCCCGCCGTCAACAATCTGGGCGAAAACGTTCTGCAGCTCAGCAAAACTCGCACCAGCCTGATGGCGGCATCAATCGGTGTCGGCATTGCTCTGGGGTGCGTGGTATCCGGGTTTGTCGGCGCTGGCGGACACGGCAGCGGAGCTCGCTGGACTGCGCGCGGCAGCTGGCTGATGTGCGCCGCACTGGCGCTGATTTCTGTCCTGGGCAGCGGCGTTCTGGGACGCCCCGAAGTCAGCATCGGTCGAATCCAGAGCCTGTATGACAGCGTCGCCATCGCCGACAACATGGAATGGGCTTTGCGCTTCAGCATGCTGTTTCTTGGACTGGCAGCCGGCATCTTTGTCATTCCGGTGCAGGTTTATATTCAGGAAGCTCCGCCCGCGGACCTGAAAGGCCGCATGATCGGAGCCATGAATTTCATGACCTGGATCGGCATCCTGTTGTCCGCCGCATTTCTGGCGGCTGGCGAACAGAATCATTGATGCGTACAGCGGTCCGGATCAGCAGAACCAGCACCTGGTGTTTGCAGCCCTGGCGGTTTTGATGGTGCCGCTCGCCATGTTCTATCGACTGCCGACAGCCGCAGGTGATCTACCGACGGCGTCAGGAGATTGAGGCCTCACACGGAATCTGCGTGCCGTTGAGACTCAGCGTTCTGCAGCCCTGCCTGAAAGTGGGCAATCAGCTTTGCGTCGTAGTCAGACTGAGCAATGGTTCGAGCTCGGTTGTGCCGCGCTCCGTCGACAATCCAGATAATCGTGGAAGCTGAATTCACAAGAACGGCGGCCAGTCGGCGAGTGACTTCAGGCGTCACATAGGAATCCCGACGTCCGGAAATCAGCAGCACCGGCTGAGTCAGTCCGGCAATGGTTGGTTCGAGATGAGCAAACGGGATGGGATGCCTCCGATCGCTTCGCTTCAGAGCCTGTTCCATGACCAGCCGCACGTGCCAGCCAGGCAGCCACCGGAAAAACCATTCCGGAACCACATGTCTCGAAAACCGCTGAATGAAATGGTCAATCAGAATTCGAGTCGTATAGGCGCTGTCCGTGGCCACACACCGGACTCGCTCATCCCGACTGGCCGTAATCAGGGCCGCACTTCCGCCTCGACTGATCCCGAACAGCCCCAGAGGCAGCGTGCCGAATTCTGCGTGGCTGCACACAAAGCGTATGACGTTTTGCAGATCCTGGATCTGAGCATTCGTAATCCAGTGAACGGAAAGCTCGTCCGGCTGGGGCTGGTTATGACTGAAATCGAACGCCAGCACGACGAACCCCGACTTCACCAGTCCTTCGGAGTACACCATCGCCGTTCGTCGGTCACCACCGAGCTCCGGGCAGAAGACGACAATCCCCTGCGCGGTTTGTCTTGGACGAAACACAAGAGCCGCAATGCTTTCGCCTCCGCTGGCGGGAATCTGCAGTTCTTCGGCGTCTGCAGTCTCCGATTGCTGGACCACTCCAAACGGAGGCACATTGTCGATCAGCCGACTGATGCGTTCCGAAACGACTCGTCGATACACGAAGTCGGTCAAAAGCAGCATCAGCACCGCTGAAACAGCAATCATCCAGAAGACGCCCACCGCCCGTCAGAAGATTCAACCGGACAATCAGGCCGCGAACTCGGACAGAATCAGCGAGACGTTCTGTCCGCCGAAGCCGAAACTATTCGAAAGGCAGTGCGAGACTTTCACTTCCCGAGGCTGATTTGGAATGTAGTCCAGGTCACACGCCGGATCCGGCGTCTCATAATTCATGGTCGGGGGCAGCACACCCTCGCGCATCGCCAGCAGACAGGTGATGGCTTCAACACTTCCGGCAGCGGCAATCAGGTGGCCCATCATGCTCTTGATGCTGGAGATCGGTGTCTTCCACGCGTGATCTCCCAGACCACCTTTGATGGCCATGGTTTCCACTTGATCATTCACCTTGGTGCTGGTGCCGTGAGCGTTGACGTAGCCGACCTGTTCCGGATTGATTCCGGCATCATTCAATGCCATCCGGATGCAGGCAATGGCTCCACGACCTTCGGGATGAATGTCGGTAATGCGATACGCATCAGCCGTCGAACCATAGCCGCTGACTTCACCGTAAATCGTGGCTCCGCGGGCTTTTGCATGTTCGAGTTCTTCCAGAATCAGCATCCCGGCACCTTCGCCGATGACGAACCCATCCCGATTCAGGTCGAACGGCCGCGAGGCCCCTGTCGGGTTGGAATTGTGCTCGGACAGGGCCGTCAGCAGATTGAAACCCGTGATGCCGAACGGGTGAATCATGCTGTGAGCACCGCCGGACAGCATCGCTTCCGCATCGCCTCGACGAATGATTTCTGCCGCCTCACCAATCGCCTGACTGGACGCCGCGCACGCGGTCAGGCAGTTGAAGTTGGGCCCCTGAGCATTGAAGACCTGAGCCAGGTGAGCCGCAGGCATGTTCGGTTCCAGCTCGAGCTCAAACTGTGGATTCATCGAAACCAGAAAGTCTCGAGTGAACTTCTCCAGATCGACTCCGCCGTCCTTATGCGATGTTGCCACCAGTGACATGAACTGCATGAAATCCTGCTGTCCTTCGCCGGCCCCCAAATACACGCCAAAACGAGTCGGGTCGAACTTCGGCGAATCCTTCAGCCCGGAATCACTCACGGCCTGAGCTGCCGCTCCAATCGCGAAACGAATGTTGCGACCTGCGTCAGCAAACGGAGTCGGATCGGAGACGTATTGATTGAAGTCGAAATTCTTGACTTCGGCTGCAAACCGAGTCGGGAAGTTCGAAGCATCGAAGTGAGTAATCGGCCCCACGCCGCTGCGAACATCCATCATGCCCTGCCATGCATCACGAACGTTGTTTCCCAGCGGCGTGACACATCCCAGTCCCGTGACCACAACTCGACGCTTCATAATTCTGCTTCCATTGTCCTGCGGAACGACCGCCTTTGAACTCGACCTGAATTCGGAACCCCAAATGGTTGCGACCGCCGCCGTCAGTTTAACGCAATTCCCCTGAGAATTCGCCTCCGGTAGCTGAACAGGTCCACGGAACGACGGCATTTTCCCGGACCTGAATTCTCATTCCGACGGCGGCCAATCGCTGGATACAGGCGGACGCAACGGGTCGCCCGGACCTTACGCTTTCCCGCCGGCAAGGCTGGAAATGACCGGACACTAACCTTGGGCGCGCCTAGCTGCCTTCGCCTGTACCGGCCTTGCCCACGGTCAGAATATCCAGAAGGTTCATCCGGAAGACGAAGTTCTTCTGATCGATTCGGCTCAGCTGAGGATCATCAGATGTCAGATGAGCGAACATGATCTCGGCTTCCGCCACCAGTCGGTCGCCGACGGTCGCCGTCACCTGAACGGAACCGCCGGATTCGTTGGAATTCTCCAGCGTCGCGGAATAGGTCAGCTGGTCACCCGGACAGGCCCAGCTGTGGAACACTGCTTTGGGAACCTTAGCCAGAATGACGTTGTATTCGAAATTGTTCTTCTCCCCCAGCAGAATCCCACCGGTCTGAGCCATGCCCTCAATCATCAGCGATGCAGGCATCACCGGGAAGCCAGGAAAGTGATCATGCAGATGCTCTTCCGCCAGCGACACGTTCTTCACGGCCTTCGCCGACGTGCCGGAGTTGAATTCAATGAATCGATCGACCCAGTACCATCGCATGGCAGCTACTCAGAATTCAGAAAACAACAGGCGAACCGTTCATCATCACGGTGCTGTCTCAGGGAAGCGGAGGCATGAATGTCAGACCCGACGGACTGCCTTTTTCTCGAAAAGGCAGTCCCGGCTGACAACTTCCATCAGCCGACTCGCGACGACAGAAAATTGCAGATCATGGCGACGGTGAACAGGTCAGGAATCCTGCTGACCTGTGGATCTGCTGCGAACGCGTCAACGTCGGCGTGTGGCATCTTTTCACGAAGCTGCTTCAGACCGTCAGCCGTCACTTTGCCATCGGCGACAAAGCCGGAATCAGCCGCAGCCAGATTTTCAGGGAACAGTTCGCCCCGCGGAATCTTGATGTCGAAATTCTTCTCCAGACGGAACACGATGTCCAGAAAATCGATGGACTCAGCTCCGAGATCCCCGATCAGAGTGGCTTCCGGAGTGACTTCGTCATCGTCAACCCCCAGAGCGTCCACCAGCGTTTCGCGAACCTTCTCAAAGATCTCTTCTGAAAATGGCATTTTTATCCAGTCTCCTTCGCCGCACACATCAGGCATGCGGCCAGCGTTCATCGCCGAACCCAGCAGGCAGTCAGACACAGGCGATGGTGTGCAGCTGCTCAACAAAATGAAGATCCGCAGCCCCCAAGCTGCGGAAAACCCCGGAGAGTGTAGGCATCAACTTCCGAAAAATCGACCAGGGAACACCCCGGACCCACAAATTCACTCGGCAATCATCCCAGTCCCCCCAAAGTCAGCCCGCCGTCCACTTTCAGGATCTGTCCGGTCACGTAGGACGACGACTCCTGAGCGAAAAACAGCACGGCGTTAGCAATATCGGCGGGCAGTCCCAATCTCCGGACCGGAATCTTCTTTTGATGTCCGCTCCGGCCATCTGAACCACCGCCTCGGTCATATCCGTCTCGATAAACCCGGGGGCCACTGCGTTCACGGTGATGTTTCGACGAGCCAGTTCGGTGGCGATACACCGTGTGAACCCTTCGACGCCACCCTTGCTGGCCGCATAGTTTGCCTGGCCTGGATTTGATACATCCGCGGCCACGCTGGACATATTGATGATTCGCCCGTACCGCTGCGACATCATCTGCCGAGTCACCGCCTGACAGAAATTGAACACGCTGGTCAGGTTGGTATCGATGACAGCCTGCCACTGTTCGCTGTCCATCGTCGCCAGAAGACCGTCGCGAATGATTCCGGCATTGTTGACAAGAATGTCAACGGATCCCCACTTCTCAACCACGTCGGCAATGGCTTTGTCGGCTGCTTCCTTTGACTTCACATCGGCCTGAATGGCCATCACTTCACAGCCCTTGTCCGTCAGTTCCTTCACGACAGCTTCAGCAGCGGCCGAGTTGGAGTTGTAGACGAAAGCCACTTTGGCCCCATCGGCTGCCAGTGTCTCCACAATCGCGCGTCCAATGCCCCGGCTGCCGCCCGTCACAAGAGCCACTCGTCCGTTTAAACTCATCGTTATCGATCTTTCTGAAAAGGAACTCTGCGGATTGGATCAAAATGTCCAGAACCGTCATGAATTAACAATAAAGTGCACCGGATTGGAGTCCTTCCGTAAACGGTCGCTGAACCGCAAAAATGCCCGGACAGCTCACAGCGATCAGCTCCCCGGCCGGATCTGCTCGAACAGATCTCTCATCGCAGCCAATAAACGCGCGTCAGCGTCGGCCATATCCGGCCGCTGTTGACTGAGGTTGAGTTTTGACAGAACAATCCGAGCACTCACCGCCGACGTCCCTTCCACAGTGCCGGACGCCTGAAAGGTTGCAGACCCTTCCTCATTCTTCTTCATCGCGGCCTGGACATGAAGCGTCTGCCCTGGCTTCAGAAAACTGTTGAACCTGACAGCTCGTGCCTCCTTCAGAAGCAGAGTGCTGTGAGTAAAACCGTCTGTCACGCGAGATAGCCAGGCACAGCTCTGCACCAGAGCCTCGACCATCAGTACGCCTGGCAGAACGGAAAACCCTGGAAAGTGGTCCTGCAGGTATTCCTCCGCCAGGGAGACATTCTTAATTGTCGAAATCGTTTCACCCGGAGTGAGTTCGGTAATGCGGTCAACCAGGCAGAATTTCATGAGACGGACGCCGGAAGCGGATCGGAATTGAGTACGGAAATCGGGAAAATCACGGCGTTTGAGCCGTAAACCGGCCAACTATAGCCATTGAAATTTGGATGAACAACGAAACCGCCAATTGCCTGCGGACTTTGGGAAGAGTGGCAGAACTGCAACCTGACTCGACTCGCCAGGACAAAAAAACGGCGTCCTGAGACATGACGCCGGGACACCGCCGACCCGCATAACCGGCAAATCCTCCTCTGCATTCGATGCGAAATGTTCACCATTCCCCCTGGGAAATTGACGGGCCGCCCTCCACATCGCATAGTGTGGGACCGTGAAAGTTTGCCTCACCGGCATTTTTTGCCAACAAATTTCCAAATTTAACTCAAAATGCCTGTGTTGCCCAAACACCCCACGTTACATTGAGGGCATTCGGTGTCTTCCGCTGGGCCACGGAGGCAGGTTTTGGTTTTTGTTTCCGAGTCGGACGCTGAGCGTTGCTCGGAAATTCAGGTGCACAGGGGGCGTTTCCCTGTGGTTCAAATGGTTTGTGAATCCGGTAGAGATTCAAAAAGGAGTCGAACTAACATGCGTTATGTTCTGTCACTTGCAGCTGCGGTCCTGATGACTGCTTCTGCTCAGGCTGGTGGCTGCTGCGGCGGTCAGGTCAGCTCTTGTTGCTCCGCCCCTTGTGCTTCGAGCTGCAGCCCCTGTGGTGGCGGTTCATGCTGTGGTGGTGGTGGATGTGCCGT
The DNA here is from genome assembly GCA_041398865.1 of Planctomycetaceae bacterium. Classification (GTDB taxonomy): domain Bacteria; phylum Planctomycetota; class Planctomycetia; order Planctomycetales; family Planctomycetaceae; genus Fuerstiella. The sequence goes on along the minus strand of JAWKTY010000010.1, from coordinate 250,012 downwards.
AGCTTCCAGCTGCGGTGGTTCAAGCTGCGGTTCAAGCTGCGGCGGCGGATGTGGAACCTGGGAAACTGTTGAAGAGACAGTCATGGTTCCTCAGATGGTCACTGTGATGAAGACCATCACGGTCAACGTTCCTGTTCAGGAACAGCGTCAGGGAACACGAACTGTCTGCAAGACTGTTTACGACACCCAGACTCAGGAGTACACGGTCAGCGTCCCTGTTCAGGAACAGCGTCAGGGCACACGAACTGTCTGCCGACAGGTTCAGGAGCAGGTTCCTTACACTTACACAGTGTGCGTTCCTTACCAGGAGCAGATGACCGGTTCTCGAACTGTCTGCCGACAGGTTCAGGAACAGGTTCCTTACACCTACACTGTGAATGTTCCTTACCAGGAGCAGATGACCGGTTCACGGACTGTCTGCCGAACTGTTCAGGAGCAGGTTCCTTACACTTACACAGTGTGCGTTCCTTACCAGGAGCAGATGACCGGTTCACGAACCGTCTGCCGAACTGTCCAGGAGCAGGTTCCTTACACTTATACAGTGTGCGTTCCTTACCAGGAGCAGATGACCGGTTCACGAACCGTCTGCCGAACTGTCCAGGAACAGGTTCCTTACACTTACACTGTTTGCGTTCCTTACACCGAGCAGATGACCGGTTCACGAACTGTCTGCCGTTCAGTTCCTGTTCAGCGAACACGAACTGTTTGCCAGGATCAGGGTCACTGGGAAGAAGTCGCTGTCGGCTGCGGTGGCTGTGACAACGGTTCATGTGGCGGTGGCTGCTCATCATGCGGCAGCTCTTGCGGCGGATGTGCGTCAAGCTGTGGCGGATGTGCTTCAAGCTGTGCATCTTCATGCTGTGGTGGCTGTGGTGTTGCTTCTGCCTGCGGTGCAGTTGCTTCTTCATGCTGCCAGCCTCAGACTCAGCGTCGCTGGGTTTCTCAGCAGGTTCAGGTTGAAGTTCCTTACACTGCTTACGAGCAGGTTCAGGAACAGGTTCCTTACACCTACACTGTCACCAAGACTCGTCAGGAACAGCGTCAGGGTTCTCGAACTGTCTGCCGACAGGTTCAGGAACAGGTTCCTTACACCTACACTGTGACCAAGACCCGTCAGGAACAGCGTCAGGGTTCTCGAACTGTCTGCCGACAGGTTCAGGAACAGGTTCCTTACACCTACACTGTCACCAAAACCCGTCAGGAACAGCGTCAGGGCTCACGAACTGTCTGCCGACAGGTTCAGGAGCAGGTTCCTTACACCTACACTGTCACCAAGTGCCGACAGGAAGAGCGTCAGGGCTCACGAACTGTTTGCCGAACAGTTCAGGAGCAGGTTCCTTACACCTACACCGTGACCAAGACCCGTCAGGAACAGCGTCAGGGTTCTCGAACTGTCTGCCGACAGGTTCAGGAACAGGTTCCTTACACCTACACTGTCTGTGTTTCTCGTCAGGAAACACGAACACGTCAGGTTCAGGTTGCTCGACAGGTTCAGGAACAGGTTCCTTACACCTACACTGTCTGCGTAACTCGTCAGGAAACTCGTGAAGTTCCGACTCAGGTTTGCCAGCAGGTTCCTCAGACTCGCTCACGTCAGGTTTACCGACCGGCTCCAAGCTGCGGTGGATGTGACAGCGGATCATGCGGCGGCGGATGCTCTTCTTGCGGAGCTTCTTGCAGCACCTGTGGTGGCTAGTCTGATCACGACCAACGCGGGTCAGCCAGTCTGATCCACAGCGGCCGATCCAACTGAAGCACCCCGAAGGTTTACCTTCGGGGTGCTCTTCACGCTGGAAGACGGAATTTCTGACACGCCGGCAACGGCATCCACCAGTGATGCCTCGGATTTCGCTCATCAAACCGCACCGGAATGCGTTTCGAGCTCACCAAATGATCGAAATCGGCAGTTTTACGAACAAATTTTCATGCGTTTTCAGAGGCCTTCCTGCCAATACCGAATGTTCGACACGATCGATGACGCCAGACCATGCATCTGAAGTCTGCTTTCGCTTCGTGCAAACTCTCCTGTCAATTCCGTGATCCGCGGGACCATGTGGCAATCTGTGTTTCAGTCGGGGAGAAAAGACAGCCCCTTGCCCGTGATGTCAGTCACCGGACGCCAGCTACAACCAGGCTGCCAAAGCCCAGAGGGAAACAGAAGCGGCGGAATTCTCTATGGCTTCTGTAGAGCTTCAAATTTTCTGCAAGCGAAATTCGCTGGTGATCACCACCGGCATTGAGCTGCCGAGCCCGTTCAGCATTTCGGAACGCAAGCAGAGCCCGAATTCACGCTGACCATGATCCCGGTAGAGCGGTGTTCTTCCACGACCACATTCCGGCCACCAGGGTCACAGCGCAGCTGATTGCGTGCAGAACCGAATTTACCGAACCTGAGGGCTACGACTGCTGATCGCAGATTGTCTGAAATCGCGACCACGCCTGTTCCCAGTCACTGCTTTTCTGCGGTGTGAATTCCTGAATGGATTCAGAAGTTCGCACGATTTCGCGAATCTCTGACAGGGAGGAAAGGTCACCTGCGGCACGAGCCTGCAGCAGGACGTTGCCCAGAGCGGTTGCTTCCACGGGGCCTGCGAATACCGGCCGCTGGCAGGCACTGGCAGTGAACTGATTCAGGATCTGATTCTGACAGCCTCCCCCGACGATGTGGATGACTTCGACGGGCTGGCCGGTGAGTTCTTCCAGCCAGGTCAGCACCATGCGGTATTTCAGCGCCAGACTTTCCAAAGCACAGCGGACGAACTGGCCTTCCGTTTCGGGGACCGGCTGCCCGGTTCTGCGGCATTCTTCGGCAATGGCCAGCGGCATATCGGCAGGGCTCAGAAAGACACTGCGATCCGGATCAACCAGCGAACGAAACGCGGGCGCCGCATCTGCCATCCGGGTCAACTGAGCATAGTCAATGTTTTTGCCACGTGACTCAAATGCCACCTTGCAGCGCTGAACCAGCCACAGCCCCATGATGTTCTTCAGCAGACGATAAGTTCCGTCAACTCCGCCTTCATTGGTAACATTCCGTTCCAGAGCTGCCGGAGTCAGCACAGCGTCCTGAACTTCAACTCCCATCAGCGACCACGTCCCGCTGCTGATGTACGCCCAGTTGGCAGATCCTGTATTCCGGGTCGGAACGGCCGCCACCGCCGCGCCGGTATCGTGAGTTGCAGGCGCCACAACCTTCAGTCGTCCCAGCCCTGTGAAGTCAGCAACTTCGCTTCTGAGAACACCCAGATCGGTTCCCGGAGCAACCACTTCGGGAAACATCTGCGACGGAATCTCGAACTTGCGCAGCATGTCGAACGCCCAGTCCCGAGTCTTCGCGTTCAGCATCTGCGAGGTCGTTGCGTTCGTGAATTCCACAACTCGACTGCCACTCAGACACCAGTGGAAGAAATCGGGAATCATGAGAAAATGACGAGCCTGAGCGACCAGATCCGGATCACGTTCGCACATGGCCAGCAGCTGATACAGCGAGTTGATCTGCATGAACTGCAGGCCGGTTTCTGCGTAGATTTCTGATCGGGGAACTCGACCAAACGCTTTCTGCAGCATGCCGTCGGTGCGGCTGTCCCGATAATTCCACGGCTGTCCCAGCAGCTCGTCGTGCTGATTCATCAGCACAAAATCCACGCCCCACGTATCCACGCCGACAGATACCGCAGACCCGTTCAGCTTTGACGCTGCTTCCCGCAGGCCCTGTCGAATTTCAGACCACAGGCCGATCAGGTTCCATCTCAGAGTCCCCCCCAGATTCACCGGACCGTTGGCAAACCGATGAAACTGCTCCAGAGCGATCGTGCGGCCGTCAAAACGCCCTGCCATAACTCGCCCGCTTTCGGCTCCCAGATCAACTGCAAGAAACGTTCGATCAGCCATCGTTGAACTTCAGTAAAGAATGGGGGAACGCTGAATCGAGATTTGAGATCTCAAATCTCACACCAAGTTTGGAACCTCAGACCACCCGCTTCACGTGACTGGATTCCAGGTTCTCGTCGATGGGCTCTTTGAACCCGAGTGATTGCTCCTGACACTTCGCTCAACTCCCGTTCTCTTCACGGAACAAATTCGAGCGGAACGTAGATGGCATTTTCCCTGATTCCGGTCGCTTCGAGTGCTCGAGTGAGATTCTGCATCGCCGATGGCCGGGCGGTTTCACGCTGAAGGATGCGGACCCGTATGCCATTGGTATCGCCTGTCGTTTTCGCGGCCAGTTCCACCAGACGTTCCATGGACGCGGGACGAAAGACCGATCGGCTGTCGGCAGGAACTTCCAGCAGAAATGATCGTTCATCAATGAGAATTCCCAGTGTTGGTCCCGACAAAGCCGCCTGTTCATCCTGAGTCAGTCCGCCGGGGGCTTCCGCCACCGGAACGGGTTCCTCATCCGGAATGATTTTGGGGGTCACCGTCGGATCGGCACTTGCCAGTGGGGGATTGGCGTCAGATTCCTTCGACGTGCCATCGGTTGGAGTTCCGCCGCCAATGCCTTTGAAGAACATCAGAGCCAGGAGGGCAACAACCACGACTGCGCCGCCGGATGCCGCTCGGGTTGTGGTCCTGATCACGCTGGGTCGCTGCTGATTCATTGATCCGTTTCCCTGATGTTCAAAGTCTGTCTGATCCGGCCCGAACTCAGTCGCGAGCCACAATCGACGGTACTCGTTTGTGACTCAGAAATCCGCTCACGCGAGACGCTTCTCGGCGACCGTGCCTGCTGGTGTGGTCTGGACATCGTATCCTGCCTCCTGAATCTGCTTTCGCACCGCATCCGCCGTCGGCCAGTCCTTCTTTGATCGAGCTTCATCCAGTGCTCGACAAAGCGCGGAAATCTCGTCATCACCCTCGGAAACCTCTTCCGCGTCGTTGTCCGACAGCGGCGCAATGGCGAGAACAGAATTGATCCGATTCAGAACTGCCAGAGCCTCCGCGGGATTTTCCGGATCGGTACTGGCCCATGGCAGCACCACGGCGAGCGCTTTTGAGAAGTTCAGGTCATCAGCCAATGCTTCTCCGAACTGCTGCAGAATCGGATGACTCAGGTCAACCTCAGCCGTGGCACCGCCGGAAGCTGCTTCCAGTTTTTTGCGGAAGTCAGTCAGGCGTTTGACGACACCGGCAGAATCCTGAAGCCCTTTCTTCGTGAAGTTCATGTTGGCTCGATAATGAGACTTGATTAGTTCCAGTCGCAGAACGGCCGGATGAACCTTAGTCCCGGTGGCTCGTCCTTCCAGAACGTCGCGCACCGTCCAGAAGTTGCCGGCACTCTTGGACATCTTTTTGCCCTCGACCATCAGAAAGCGGGCATGCATCCAGAAGCGAGCAAACGCGTCAGCTCCGGTGGCTCCGCGGGACTGAGCAATCTCGCATTCATGATGAGGAAAAATCAGGTCTTCGCCGCCGGTGTGGATGTCAATGACGTCGCGACCGAGCCGTTTCTTCGCCATGCACGAACATTCAATGTGCCAGCCCGGATAACCGGTGCCCCACGGCGAATCCCACTTCATAATGTGAGTTCCGTCAGCCTTCCACAGCATGAAGTCCGCCGGGTGTTTCTTGTTCGCCTGGTTTTCGTCGCTGATTCGTCCGCCGGCTCCGGCCTGAAGCTGGTCGAGTATTCCCGCTTAGCTTTCCATAGTCCGGAAAGCTTTCGACGCTGTAGTACACAACTCCGTCTGCACCGACATACGCGTGGCCTCGGTCAATCAGCTGTCGAATCATGTCCTGCATGATGTCGATGTTTTCAGTGGCCTTCAGGATGTTGTCCGGTTCGAAGGCAACCTTCACGCCCAGCAGCTGAGCATCATCCAGAAAGGCTTTGCCATAGTACGCAGCAATCTGATACGGGTCATCGGGATTGCTGACAGCGCCTTCGGGAACTTTTTCCGGACTTCTTATCTTCCTTCACGCGTTTGGCGGCCGCCATCATCTTGTCTTCGCCGCCGCCGTCAGCATTGGTGTCGTCAGTCATGTGACCGACGTCCGTGATATTCATCACGTGATGAACTTTGTGGCCGAAGAATTCCAGCGTTCGCCGGATGACGTCGGCGAACAGAAACGACCGGAAGTTGCCGATGTGAGCAAAGTCGTAAACCGTGGGGCCGCAGCTGTACATCCGCACACAGTCGGATTCGACCGGGGTGAAGTCTTCGGTGGTGTTGGTCAGTGTATTGTAGAACCGAATCTGCATTGGTACGAAACATCCTTTGTGGGTCGCCCCACACCCGACACGAGCTGCCGCTCGAAAACGCGACGCTGCCATTCAGAAAGGATGCCCGCACAGTGCGAACACCGTCCACAATCTGAAACGCAAGCCAATTCGCTGCGGCAACCGTGCCGCAGTCGACATTCTGGCGGATCTTCGATTTCGCGCGAACCGAGAAACTTCATCCCGGGCAGAATTTCCTTTCAGAGAACCATCGCGATCGAGCATTTGGCGGCTATTCTGCAGCAGGCGGACGGTCGCCGCGGAAACCAATGACCGGCACAGGTCGAAATCGGAATCCCCGAATATGCTCAGCGACAATCCCTACGCGGCTCCGGAATCACCGCCGGAAGTCATCACGCCGCCGGACATCGACGTCAGCCCTTTCAGCAGAAAGCAGCTGTTGATCGGCTGGCTGGTCACCTCCGCCGCCCAGCTGATTGCGACGGCCTTCACGATTTCGCTGGTTCAGGTGGAGTGGCTGCCGGGAATTGGCACTGCTCATGTGCACCTGGCGGTCACGACGGTGGCCATCATCGTACTCACGGTGTTTCTCCGCCGACGATTTCGATTTTGGAAATCCATGCTGTACGGTCAGATCCTGAACGCCAGCCAATGGGCTGTGTTTGTCGCGATGATTGTCATTCTGACCACGTTCGACTTCACTCCCATTCAGCCGACCACGTTCGACTATCAGGTCTTTTTCATAACCTGGCTGATCGTGGCCGTGGTGGTCAGCGTCACCTGTCTCGCCTGGCGGCGGACGAAGCGGGCAGCGGTGTCAGAGACCACTGCAGCCTTCAGCAGTTCGGCGGACCTTCAGCAATAATCTGACCGCCGTCGCGACCGGGGCCAGGGCCCAGTTCGATCACGTAGTCTGCATGACGGATCATTTCGCGGTCGTGTTCGATCACGATCACGGAATGGCCGATGTCGATCAGGTGATTCAGGCAGGTCATCAGAGCGGCGATGTCCTGCAGGTGCAGTCCGGTGGAGGGTTCGTCAAGAAGAAACAGAGTGCCACCGGGTTGCGTCGTGGCGTGAATTGCTGCTTTTCGGTTCGACGTCGGCACGGTTTCCGCATCGTCCAGAGGAAAACCGGCAAGCAGAGTTGCGATTCTCAGACGCTGAGCCTCCCCGCCGGACAGCGTGGCCACCGGCTGTCCGATTCGCAGATATCCGAGGCCCGCCTGTCGCAAAGCGTTCAGCTTCTGCTGGATCTTTCGCCGCCCGTTGAAGAACGTGAATGCGTCATCAGCCGTCATCTGCAGAATGTCATGAATGCTTCGGTCACGGTATCGCACGTCCAGAACGTCGGGCCGAAACCGTTTTCCGTCGCAGGCTTCGCATGTGGTCTGAATGTCGGCCAGAAACTGCATTTCGACCGTCACAACGCCGTGTCCTTCGCAGTTCGGACAGCGACCGCCCTGAGCCGAATTGAAGCTGAACATTCCCGGTTTGTAGTTCCGTTTTTTCGCTTCATGAGTCTCCGCAAGTGCGGCTCGAATGTCATCGAAGCAGCCGATCGTCGTTGCCGGGATGCTGCGGCGACTGCCGCGCAGCGGACTCTGATCCAGCAGACTAACGGCCGCCAGCTGATCTGTGCCGACAATTCCTCCGACACGGCCATCGGCGGCAGGGTCACACGGCTGTTTCAGCTGTCGGCACAGCGCGGGGTACAGAGCGTCGACCAGCAGACTGCTCTTTCCGCACCCGCTGACGCCGGTCACCATGCAGATCACGCCCAGCGGCACTCGACCGCTCAGTCCGGAAATGTTGTGGCAGTGAACGTCGGAAAACTGCAGCCACCGCTGGGGACTCCGAGGTTCGTGCCGAATCGCCACCGATGCTCTGATCGCTTGCAGCGACAGTCCGGTGGGGGTTGCCGAATTCTGAATCAGCTGCGGAACCGTTCCCTGAAAAACAACTTCCCCGCCGGCCGCTCCGGCCTGAGGACCGATTTCCACAACCTCATCGGCCGCCTGTATAAAGTCCGGATCGTGTTCGACAACAACGACAGTGTTGCCCTGCCGCTGAAGATTTCGAGTCGCCTGAATGATGCGAGCCGTGTCCGAGGGATGCAGACCGCTGGTGGGTTCATCCAGAACATAAAGCGTGTTGATCAGTCCGGAACCCAGAGCCGCCGTCAAAGCGACTCGCTGAGCTTCACCGCCGGACAGCGTCTTCAGTGACCGATCCAGCGACAGATACTGCAGTCCGCTGTCGTTCAGAAAACGCAGTCGATCTGTCAGCTGATGCATGACTGGCGACAGCGCTTTCCGCAGGTCTGCCGAAAGCTGATCCGAAACCTCAGTCAGCCACACCTGCAGATCCCGCAGTTCCATGGCCGATGCCGTCGTCAGTGTCTGCTGATTCAGCTGAACAGATCCGGCCGAAGACGTGAGTCGCGATCCGCCGCAGTCCGTGCAGGTCAGCCACGATCGCCAGCGATTCAGAAAGACGGAGACACCCTGCTTGTAACGATTGCGAACCAGCCACCGATGAAATCCGTTCAGCCCGCCGAACGATCGCTCGGGAACACCTTCCTGAATCAGACGCCGGTGATGTTCTCCAAGGGCAGCGAATGGAACATGGACGGGCACGCCGTAGTCAGGTGCCAGTTCCAGAAGCTCATCCAGTTCATGCCGATACGCAGGAGTCGTCCACGGCTGAATGGCTCCGTCTTTCAGCGAAACGGAATCGTCGGGAACAACTTTCTCAAACGACATCCCCGACACCTGCCCGGTGCCTTCACACGTCGGACATGCTCCCAGCGGCGACTGAAAATTCAGCTGTTCAGCACTGACGGCATCAAAGGTCCGGCCGCATGTCAGGCACGCCAGGTGCTGCGACACAGCAATCATCCGCCATGATCGTTCGTCGACAGTGATTGACTGTTCACCCGCAGAATCAGGCGGAGCTCCGGCGGCCGAAGTCGGTTCGATCAGAGCGATGCAGTGTCCGTCAGCAGCCCCGAAGACTGCTTCCAGACTTTCGGCCAGACGAGCAGAACTTTCGGAATCAATACGAATTCGGTCTGCCACGATCAGAACCTCATCATCCAGACCGGCGGCAGAATCCGGCCGGCGACGGAGTTCATCAATGGCGTCGTCCATGGTCATCGTCCGGCCGCCAACGATGCCGCGTGAAAACCCGGCCGAAAGCAGGTCTGCCAGAACGTCAGCGTCTGCGGCAGCACGAAACACCAGCATCGCTCGGCAGCCGGCAGCACGCTGCAGCAGATGAGCGGCCGCAGAATCAGCCGTCATGCACACAGCCGCCGTGTTGCAGGTCGGACAGAAAACAGACCCGGCTCGGGCGAACAGAATTCTCAGGTAATCCAGAACTTCTGTCCGAGTTCCCACGGTGCTGCGGGAACTGTTCCCGACAGCATTCTGCCGCAGAGCGATCGCGGGGGAATGCCGTCAATGCGGTCGGCATCCGGACGTTCAATGCGATCGAGAAACTGTCGAGCATAGGGGGAAAAAGTTTCGACATATCGCCGCTGCCCTTCGGCGAACAGCGTGTCAAAAGCCAGGCTGCTCTTTCCGGAACCGCTCACTCCACAGACCACGGTCAGTGCATTGCGCTGAATCTGCAGGCTGATGTTCTTCAGATTGTGAACTCGAACACCTTCCAGCTGAATGCCGGGCCGCTCAGACATCAGTGGCTACTTCCGCAGTCGACGCTGAAGTTTGTTCCTATCGGTCACCTGCACGATCCGAGGCGTGTGCTGAGCTCGCTCATCTTCCGTGAAGTCCGCATAACTGCAGATGATCACCAGGTCACCGACACCGACCAGTCGAGCCGCAGCGCCGTTCAGACAGATGGTTCCGGAACCTTTGTCTCCCGGAATCGCGTAGGTTGTCAGCCGATTTCCGTTGGTGATGTTATAGACGTCAACCTGCTCGAAATCGACAATGTCGGCCGCCTCCATCAGAGCAGAATCAATCGTGATACTGCCCTCGTAGTTCAGATCAGCTTCCGTGACTTTCGCACGATGGATTTTGGATTTCAGCAGAGTGCGTTTCATGAGCTAAGCAGTATCCATGGCAGCCCGATCGCAGCACTGCCGGTTCTTCCTGATGATGTCGTCATTGTCGGGCGCTTCCTGAGCCCCCCGGAAACGCGGCAGTGTAACAGACATCCGATCCGTTTCACGTGTTCGGAAAATTTGCCTTCAGCCAGCTGACACCCCGCACGCATGGCAGAGAAACGGTGAGCACCTGAATTTGTACAGTTCTGCGGCAGGGGAGCGATCGGAATCGGAAGTCGACAGAAAAATTGAGGACAGAAAGATGCTCCCGCTGAAGATTTTTCTGTCCTCAGTCTTTCTGTCTCAAAGATTTCGGTGATTTCCTTTCGACTGCCACCGCTGAATCACTCCCAGCGATATCCGGAATTCGCGTCCGGACTGAAACTGAGTCCGAAGTTGTATGCTGAGCCGTAGAGAATGCTGTATGCGTTCCCGCAACCGCTGAATCTGTGGTGGCAGCCCGTCTGCTGTTCCACTTCCGCGATGAACTGCCTGAGTGAAAGATTGACCGAGGAGAAGGTAATTGTCTCCGCTTTTGCGAGACCACCCTGAGGGAGATGAATTCTGAGCGGCATTCGGTCGCGATGCAGCAGACAGTATTCAGAAAGTTCCGATGCCGTCATGCTCAATCGCGGAAGCTGAATTGTCTGTTCGCAAACCGCGTCGATCCGTTTGATTGGAGCGAGTGCTGCTGCGGCGATCACAGCGAACATCAGCGTCAGAAGGATCACTGCGTTGCCGAGCGTCCGTGCAGGACTCTGTCGGTTTCGGTCGTGTCGCAATTTCAGAGCGATACTGATGGCCCAGATCACAAACACCAACAGGTTCTGAGGCGTTTCGAACGCAACAACCCCGGCACTGCACAAAACAGTGAACGGCGCGGTCGCGATGATGTTGCTCTTTTCGCTCATGATGAACAGCAGAAAATGACGATCCGGACGCTCCGGTGAATCGGTTCGAGCTGCGTGAATTGTACGACAGACAGTTGAAATCAGGACAGGAAGATGTTCCCGCTGAAGATTTTTCTGTCCTCAATTCCTGTCGAAGGAAATGCGCAGCGCACCACTTCCGGTCATGAATTCTCTTGATCGCCGGATTCATCAGTGGTTGAACCCAGTCCGCCGCCTCCGGGTGTTTCGATGGTCAGCACCGTTCCAGCCGAAACGGACATGGAGAAACAGCCTCCAACATCGATCGTTCGGCTGCCTTCCTGCAGAGAGTTGCGGCCCGGCTGTCCTGGCTGACCGCCGGCCAGTCCGTATGGAGCCCGAGTGCGGCGCTGCGACAGCATCGACACCTGCAGTGGTTCAAGAAACTGAATGCGGCGAACAATGCCACAGCCGCCGGAATGCCGGCCCGTCCCTCCGGAACCTCGTCGAATGCTGAACTGCTGCAGTCGCACGGGATAGCGGTGTTCCAGCACCTCGGGATCCGTCAGCCGGGTGTTGGTCATATGAGTATGCACGGAGTCGGCACCTGCAGACGTCGGCGTTGCTCCGGCCCCGCCGCAGATGGTTTCGTAGTATCCGAACTGTCGGTTGCCGAAGGTGAGATTATTCATCGTGCCCTGACTGGCCGCGGCCAGCCCGAGTGCTCCCAGCAGCACGTCAACCACACGCTGAGAGGTTTCCACGTTGCCGCCAACCATTGCGGGAGATTCAGCCGGTGTGGTTCCGGCCGGGGGATTCAGCAGTCCGTCCGGCAGAATGATCGTGATCGGGTCCAGGACTCCGGCATTCAGCGGCACATCTTCATTCAGCAGACAGCGAAAGCTGTAAAGAACGGCCGCCGTCACGATGGCGCGATTGGCATTCAGATTGCCCGGATGAACGTCTGCGCTGCCGGTGAAATCCACCGTGGCGCGGCCGTCCTGAATTTTTATTCTCACCTGAATTCGGCTGCCGTCATCCAGAGCATCCTGAAAGCTGCATTCCGGCGCCGCAAACCGGCGGAGGCATGCCTGCATTCTGCGAGCCGCCGCCGTCTGAATGTGACTCATGTAGCTCTGAACAGTTTCGACCGATTTCGCTTCAGAAAGTCGACGAAGCAGAACAGCCCCGCATTCGTTGGCCGCCGCCTGAGCTGCCAGATCGGCCAGATTGTCGGCCACACTGCGGGACGGCCAGGCGCCTGAAAACAGCAGTTGCTTCAGCTCCTCTTCGCAGAATCGGCCCTGGTCAATCAGTCGGCGGCTGCGAATCAGTACGCCTTCTTCGGCAAGATTCCGTGAAAACGGCGGCATGCTTCCAGGAACAATTCCCCCGATCTCCGCATGGTGAGCTCGATTTGCGATGAAGAAATCCGCAGCTGCGGAATCTGTACAGAAGACCGGCGAAACAACAGTGACATCGGGCAGATGCGAACCGCCTCGATAAGGATCATTCGTAACAAAGACGTCACCGGGCCGCATGTCGGGATGGTCACGGCGAATGGCCTGAACCGTTTCCCCCATGGCTCCCAGATGAACGGGAACATGCGGTGCATTGACCACCAGTCGCCCGCTGCAGTCGAAAATCGCGCAGCTGAAGTCCAGGCGTTCGCGAACATTGGTCGAAATCGACGTGCGGCGCAGAGTTTCGCCCATCTGTTCGGCGATCGACACGAACTGGTTGTTGAAGACTTCCAGCTGAACGGGATCAACCCGGTCTTCCTGTGGCCTTGAATCGGCAGCGGAGTGAACATCAGCGGCATCCGCAGGCAAGACATCAATCAGAATGGCTCCGGAAGCGCGAACTGTGGCTCGGCACGCGGGTTCAATCACCACCGTCGACGATGGCTCGCACAAAATTGCCGGACCGTCAATGATCTGTCCCGCCATCAGCTGATCGCGCAGAAAAACCGGAGCAGTTCTCAGTTGGCCTCCGATGCGCATCTCGGTTGTTGTGGTCTTTTCGGAAGCTGAGCTCTCGTCACCGGTTTGTTCGAAAATCTCAGCAGGGTCGCCGGCACGTTCCGCCAGTCTCACACAAATCCGCAGCGATGCGATTTCCACAGCCCAACCGGGGCGGTCATAACCGAATAAACGTCGATGCTGTTCCTCAAAAGTTTCCCGAAGGCATGTCCCCGTGTTCTGACTAACCATCAGGGCAGAATCAGTTCCCGCGTAACGCAGCTCAAGGCTGACGGAAACATCCGGTTCGCTCCTCAGGTCAGGATTCTGCTGTCGAAATTCACAAAGCAGATCGTCCGTCAGCCGACGCTGTTCGCTTTCCAGCTGAGCCGTCGTTGAATCATCCAGCGGCATCAGCAGACTGACCTGTCGCATCAGCTGCGGCCTTGCCAGTGTCATCCCCCAGGCACTCAGAATTCCGGCCAGCGGATGCAGCAGCACCTGACGAATTCCCAGGCTGCGGGCAACACTGCACACGTGCTGTCCCGCCGCCCCGCCAAATCCGACCAGGACGTGTTCGGCCGCGGAAAAACCTCGTGCCACGGACACCTTTCTGACGGCCTGAACCATGTGATCATTCGCAATCAGCAGCAGACCTTCCGCCAGTTCAGGAACTGTCAGAGCCGTCCCATGCGGCAGATCGAGCTGCATCTGCAGCAGCAGTTCCTCAAGTCGCTTTCGGACAGCTGCCATGTCCAGTGGAAACGGGAAGTGTTCCGGCAGGACCCGGCCCAGATAAACGTTCAGATCCGTCACTGTCAGAGGACCGCCGGCACCGTAGCATGCGGGACCAGGAGAGGCTCCGGCGCTGCGCGGCCCCACAAACAGCCGACTGCCGTCAAACCCGCAGACACTACCTCCTCCTGCCGCAACGGTCTCGATGGCCAGCACCGGGGTCATTATCCTGACGCCGGCCTTCAACGTTTCATTCTGAAATTCAAACTCACCGTCGTAGCGAGCCACATCCGTGCTGGTGCCGCCCATGTCAAAACCGATTGCCTGAGAAAACCCCTCGTCCCTGGCGACGGCCGCAAATCCGACAATTCCCCGGCCGGTCCCGACAGAACACAGTCCCGACCTCGAAATGCCTGCCGAGCAACCAGGCTGCCGGCTGATGTCATGATTCGAACATCACTGCCGGGAAGATGAGTACAGATGTCATCCAGATAACTGCGCAGAACCGGGTTCAGGCAGGCGTCCAGAACTGTCGTCTGCATGCGGGGAACGATGCGAATCAGAGCAGACACTTCTGATGATCGACTGACTTCCGAAAACCCCATCCCTTTCAGCATCTGTTCCAGCAGAACCTCATGTTCGCTGTTCTGCCATGCATGCATCAGGCAGATGGCGACGGAATCGAACCGCTGCAGATTCAGCCCGCCATCCGTTAGGCGCTGCCGGGTTTCCGTGATGTTCAGGGGCGTCAGCACCGAACCATCCGCAGCGATGCGTTCGTCAACTTCGAATACCTGGCTGACCAGATGTTCAGGTCGCCGAATGTTCAGATCAAACAGGTTCGGCCGTTCCTGGCTGCCGATCGTGGGCAGGTCTGAAAAACCGGTCGTGATCAGCAGCGCGGTCCGAGCTCCGGTGCGGGTCAGCAGAGCGTTGGTGCCGCGAGTCGTCCCGAAGCGGACATTCACCGGCGGACACTCTTCGCCCGGCCGCAGATTCAGAAGCCGGCGGATGGCCAGGACTGGTGCCGGAAGCTGCGCGTCAAGTTCGTACAGCAGCGGCCGACCGGGATTGATGATTTCGTCGTCGCTGCGTTCGTCGAACACAAAGCGCCCGGCTCGAAAATCCTTCACGCGAAATTCCGCCGCGACAGCGCCGGAGGGATCCAGAACTCGACATCGGGCACCTGTCCAGAATCCTGCCGGATCGGCTTGCCGATGAGAATCAAAGAAGCCGGCCGCGAGACCGTTTGCCGTTTCAACAGTTCCGGTACCGCGAACAACTCCGGAACTCAGGATCTTCACAGTCGAACGGACCCCGGCGGGCGAAGTGGCCACGCAGTCCGTAAACGTGCCACCCACATCGATCCCAAACAGCCAGCGAGTTCCGGTCATTGCGGTGCGCTGAGGATCAGCTTTCTTCCCGTTCTGTTTTCCGCACGATGCGTTCGCGAGTCGCTACGGATTCTGTGGTTTCTTCAACCGCCCTGCCGGCAGCCGTCCATTCCGGCAGATGGAATCCCAGTCCGGGTTCCGTCAGCCGACTGGTGGTCACGTGACCATCCACCACATTGAAAAGTTCCGGATACCGCTTGGCCCAGCGGCGATTCGGACCAGGACAGTACTGGCGCGAATTGGCTTCAATGGCGGCGATTCCGGGAATGCGAGCAGCAAGGCTGCAGGAATGCATCAGCGATGCTCCGGGACAGCTCAAATCCTGAACGCACAGAAACATGCCGAACTTCTGAGCCGCCGCTGCAGCGAGCAGTGATTCCGTCTGTCCCTTGCAGGCTTTGAGTGCAACTCCGGAATATCCCAGCTCACGGCATTTCAGCAGAGCTTCGTAGTCGACCAGAGCTTCATCAATCACCACCGGCTTCAGTTTGGCAACTTCGTGCATCTTTGCCGCGGAAGCTGCTTCCAGATCCCGGCTGGTGGGCTGTTCGATGTACTGAATCCGATCGTACGCTGCCGCTGATCCCTTCTTCACTCGCTTCAGAAAGTCGATCACATAATCCGCAGACGCACACTTCTCGTTGAAGTCACAGCTGTACACCCAGTGTTGGCAGCCCCGTTTGCTCTGAGCTTCTCCGGCGACTTTTTCCACAGCCAGAACGCGATCCACGTCCCAGTCGGCATTGTCACCGGCCAGCTTGATTTTCAGGTGAGTCAGGTTGTCAGCGGCGATCCATTCAGACAGCGTTACCGGCAGGTTGTCATTGGGACGGTCGGTCACATCGGCATCGGTTAACGGATCAAGCGCTCCGACGAGGTGGTACAGCGGAAGGGTGGCGGCCGGTTCGCGCAGTGTGTAGCGATCGAGGTATTCTCCGGCGAACTGATCATCCAGAAACCAGCTCAGGTCTTCGTTGCAGTATTCGGCAGACAGAAGGTTGTAGCTGTTGGCCTTGTGGACCCGACCGTAGGCGTCGTGAATCGCGGCATCAATCGGACTGGTGGCGACCAGCTGAGCAAGTTCGGAAGCGGTTCGGCCAGACCCAGCTTTTCGGAAACCTTCCGAGCCTGATGATGAAACTCGGCTCCGACGTTGAACTGAATTTCTGTCGGATGAGCGTATTCGGGATAACTGCCGAACAGTTCTCCGAACTTCATCGCATAGGCTTTCATCGCGGATTCCGTGTCAGCCTGTGACACGGTGTCGGATGGCCATGCCCACACGTTGCCCACCGGCATGCTCCCGAACCCGCGAGCCTGCAGGCCGTTTCTGGTTTCCACCTGAGCAACCGCGTTGATGAGATAGGTGTGATCGATAATTCGACCGCCGAATTTCAGCGGAGCTCGAAACGACACGGACTCGAAACTGATTTCAACATCCAGAATTCGGATGTCTGTCGATTTTCCCTTTGCCATCGATCTGCCTCGATGTCTCCCGTGCAATAAGCGTGATGAATACAGGGCCGTGAATGACAAGGGTTCTGAACAGCCCGCGTCAACGTTTGTTAACAGAAACGAAAAACTCTGGCGAGCGCCAAACAGGGCTTGCCCGGCGAAATTCTATCCTGGATCCGGAATCTGCATTTTCGCTTGAATTTGTCCAATGAATTGCCTGGTGATTCGTCCGGTTTCCACGGGAATCCTGTTCAGAATTCCGTGAAGATCGGTTCTCCAGAGACCACGTTCGGCACCGCAAATCATCAGTGAACAGAACGGCGTGTTCCGCAAAACGGTCACACCAGCCGACGGAATGTCGGCCAGCCGGCACCCGGAAGCCATGGGTTTCGAACAACAAAAGTCAGCACACTCCAGCAACCGATCCGAAAGTTCCGCGTCCACCGGCACGTCCCGATCGGCATACAGAATCGAACGAATGGAAGACAGCCTCACCGCGCCCGGGTGCCTGACCGAACTCCATCGGAACCCGTGATCTGGCAAAAACGCTGCCAGCTGCCGGCTGACATGTCCTGGCTGTTCCGGGCGATGAAGTTCGTAGAGTTCATGAGACGCAGTTAGCCGCGGATTGACTTCAATCACCCACGCCCGATGACCGAACAGAATGAAATCCACTCCGAACACACCTCGCAGTGAGAACTCCGAAACAAGTGTTCGGCCGATCCGCATCAGCTCTGATCTCAAATGGCTCCCGGCCGCGACCGGCCCGGCGTTTCCACAGAACTGAAATTCAGAGGCGTTCAGTTCCGGATTCCCCGCCAACTGCAAAGCACAGCCCAGCAGTTCGACGCCATCCCCGGACTCAGTCGGCC
Organism: Planctomycetaceae bacterium; assembly: GCA_041398865.1. Lineage (GTDB taxonomy): Bacteria > Planctomycetota > Planctomycetia > Planctomycetales > Planctomycetaceae > Fuerstiella. The sequence continues at coordinate 232,473 of JAWKTY010000010.1, read as the reverse complement.
CATGGCAGAACGTCGCGGACATCAACAGACCGTCGATGAACTGCTGACGGTAACAGTCGTCTGATTCGTTTCGCGGACCGTGTTCCGCCCGGCGAACTCCGGTTCCTCCGGATGACAGAGTCTTCTTCTCCAGCCACGGGTTCCCGGGACTGCCGATGTCATGGTGTGACCCGCTTTCCCAGGCCGGAACAGCTGCCTTATGCTGAACCAGGATCGAAAACAGCTGGTCCGGACAGCGGAGCTTTCGAAGCGTGTCGACGGGCACACTCAGCAGGCGCCGCCCACGAGCGATCTCTTCCAGCACATCAAACTGATTTTCCAGACCTCCCAGCGGCAGCAGAGGGATCTCCGGCGGCAGGTCGGCCAGCACTTCGGGAAGATCAGACCACCGTGTCACCGTGCGAACAAAACCAAGCTCGTTCCGGCCAGCCACCAGCCGACGCAGATCTGCATCGCCGAAGAAATCGACACAGATGATTCGCAGGCCATCGCGAATCGCCGACTGCGCAAAACTGCGAACACTCGCGCCCGCCAGAATCACATCCGCCTGTGCCATGACATCGCCACAAACCTGTGTCAGGTCAGCAGCCATGCAAACAGTCCGCGAGCCAGATGCATGCGGTTTTCAGCCTGCTGAAACACGATGCTCTGAGTTCCATCCATCACTCCGTCGGTCACTTCCAGGCCTCGCTTGGCAGGCAGGTCGTGCATGAACTTCGCATCGCTGGGAGCGTGTTTCATCAGCGATTCATTGACCTGGAATCCTGCGAAGGCTTTGCAGCGTCGCTGAGCGTCCTGTTCCTGCCCCATGCTGGCCCAGACGTCGGTGTAGACGACGTCCGCTCGAGCAACCGCCCGTTCGGGATCGTGCAGCTGACGAATCTCGGCCTGCGGGAAACGGTGATGAAGATCTTTCAGAAAAGTGTCTGGCATTTCAAATCCCGGCGGTACGGCCAGAGTGAATTTCATGCCCGTCATCGCCGCGGCAATCGCCAGCGACATCGCCACGTTGTTTCCATCGCCGACAAACACGAATTCGATGTCCTGCAGGCGGTCGAAGGTTTCCTGAATCGTCAGCAGATCTGTCATGGCCTGACACGGATGACGATCATCGGAAAGAGCATTGATCACCGGACAGCTGCTGAACTTTGCAAAGTCTTCAATCAGCTGCTGTGAAAATGTTCGCATCGTAATAACGTCGCTGTAGGAACTCAGAACGGTCGCGACATCCTTCAGAGACTCGCGCCCGTTCAGTCCGGCTTCAGCCGTGGTCAGAAAGATCCCGGTCCCGCCCAGATTGGCAAATGCCGCTTCGAAACTGTTGCGGGTTCTGAGCGACGGTTTCTCGAACATCTGAGCCAGAATTCGGCCGGGCAGCAGCTGAGGGCGAACGCCGCTGCGATACTTCTGCTTCAGATCAGCGGCGGTTGTCAGAATGTCCTGCAGATCCTGACAGCTCAGGTCATACAGCGATGTCACGTGTCGAGGCATGGGTTCGAGAAGTTCGAAAAACGCAAACCGGAAAAACGAAATCGACTGAGGCAGCTCGGGCGAGCCAACTCAGTCGATCTTCCTGAGGGCGGTATTGTTCACCACGGACTCACCGCCGTTAAGCGAAGTTCGGGAATTTTCGCTGAAAATTTCACCTGAAATACAACTCCCCCTCCCTCCCTCCGGCGAATTTGACGCTTTCACGAACCACATCCTTCCGCAACAGGGGGCTCATCCTGAACGAACATCAGCCCAAACTCGGTCCGGAAAAACCAGCGAGCTGCCAAGCCGAAACGCCTCACGGCCGCTGTTTTCTCAGAGTGATCCTGACATCAGGCATCTCATCAAAGAACTGAACAGCCAGCGGATCAAATCCAGTTGCCTCGACCGCGTTTCGGTGGCACTGCAGTCATGCTGCGGTTGTGCTGGCTGGATCAGAAAGGGTTTGAGGGCTCGACGAACGACGAAGACGAGGAACTCACGTTTTCGACCACCGTCGAGACAGATCCAGCGGTGCGCGGCGTGGCAATGTCGGGAGAGGCTGCGGAAATCAGAACGATCTTTTCGTCGAACTGAATTTGACAGTCGTCAAGCGTGGTTTCAGCCTGCGTGAACGAACCCCGCCCGATCCGCCTCCGGGATGCAGCACCGTTCGCAGTGCTTTTGCACTTCAGAAATGCTTTACAGCGCTGCCGGAAACGTCTCAGCGCTGATAGATGGGGAGGTAGCCTTTATCCAGCTGCAGGATGATGCAGTTCAGAGCGGTGGTGTAGACGGTGCCGACCTGTCGATCGGGCCAGCCGCCTCCGCTGCCGACTTCCTTCAGCAGCTTCTGTTCGACTTCCGTTCGGTATTTTTCCCAGCGTTCGCCGCCCTGACGGTAGATGACCTGAGCGTAATAGAAATGCATGTAGTGCCAGTGGCCGGAACTGGAATTCAGGGGACGTTCCGGCCAGATCGTTCGTTCGCAGTAGCTGCGCATGTTACGCATCAGTTCGGTGTCGCTTTCACCGGCGTTGTACAGTGCTGCCAGAGCCGCTGCGGTGATCGGAGGACGTTCTCCTCCGCCTCGAATGCTGTACTGCACGCCGCCTTTGGACGTGGTGCAGTCGTCGATGTACTTGATGGCTCGATCAATGATTTCCTTGGAAACCGGGATTCCCGCATTTCTGCATGCTCGCAGTCCCTGAACCTGAGTAATGCAGGTCGACCCTTCATCAAAGTTCTGCCCCTCTTTGGCAGACACATATCCCCATCCGCCGGATGGAGTCTGAGCGTCGGCACAGAACTGAACCGCCTTTGTCAGCACGGTTCGGATTTCTTCCCGACGACGAATATCTTCTTCTTCGCCGTAGACCTGACTGAGAAACAGCATGGAGAAGCCGTGGCCGTAGGTGTAGTGATGATCGCTGCGATCTCCGATCAGACCGTTCTCGCGGCTCATTCCCAGCACGTAATCCACCGCCAGACTCAGCGAACGCGAATAGCGTCCCGTCGTCGCCGTCGATCCTTCAGCCAGCATGGCGGTCCCGACCAGTGCCGTCATGGCGACACGGTAGCTGTTCTGTTCGGCTTCCCAGTAGCCCTGACGTTTTTGCAGAGTCACCAGATAGTCCAGAGCCTGAGTCACCGTGTCTTCGACTTCGGAACTCAGTGACGGAGCTGCCGCCATCGACGGTCCGCACAGCGTCAGGTTCAGACATCCGGCGAGGCAGGCACAGAGCAGCCGTCGGCCAGTCCTTCGGAGCAAAAGCTGGTGATCTGGGTTCATGGCAAGCTTGTCTGAGTGAAATTGCGGCTGCCGGAGCAAGCAGCGAAGCCTGTGTTTCGGATGGGTGATGATCTGCCGCGAAAAGTTCCCCGGACAGAATCGGTGTTTACCGACGAGGGTTGGATTTTGCGTTGTGTTCCATTTTCGCCAGCAGCGCTTCCCAGTCTTTATGATTGTGGAAAGCATTCAGATCGGGATCCTGTTTCGCGTGCTGAGGTTCATCAAATCCCTTTTTCTGGTTCACGCATTCCCAAAGCAGTTCAATGCCGCGAACCAGATGCTTTTCCCGAAGCTCGGCATTCGGTTCCACTTCGAAAGCTCGCCCGTAGCTGCAGGCCGTATTGTACAGAGTATCATTCCTGACGGAGGGTGCTGTTTCCGGAATTGACTTCAGCAGCTTTTCCGACAGGTCCAGCCCTGCCCGGATGTGGCCCTGGCGGATTTCGGAAAGTGCAATCATGCTTTGAGTATGCACGTCTTCCGGATTTAGTTCATCGGCAATCTTCAGCTCGGCCGCGGCATTCTTCAGGTCTCCGAATCTGAGATACAGCGACGCCAGTCCGGAATGAGCCGGATAGTAGAACGGATCAAATTCGACCGCCTGTTGAAACAGCGGCAGTGCTTCTTCGTATTTGCCGACCTTTTCATGTTCATAGGCCGTCTGAACCAGTTGCAGCAGACTGCGCGGGATGCAGGTCAGGCTGTTGCGGATCGCATATAGAACTCGGTCGTCCGCGCCGGGCAGCCCGGAAACTCTCAGCCGATTGACGGCTCGTCGAGTCTTCGGAATCGCCGCCATCTGAGATCCACTCTGCAGCTGTTCCAGAATTCGGAAGATCAGGTTCAGTCGCGGAGTCTGCTGAGCACTTTCCCGGGGAGCGTCCGCCGCCGTCAGCTCTTCACGAAGCTCATTCATGCGATCCGTCAGAATTTCGAATGCTTCCGGTGACTGCAGCGATCCCAGATATCTGAGTGCATATGACTCGTTGCCGTCCACTGTCCGCAACGATTGCTTCGCCAGTTCCAGGCCCCGATCATCCTGCAGTCGGCCGAGATGATTCAGAATCTGGGATTTCCCCAAAGCATCCAGCTGGTTGAAGTCTCCCAGAAACTGATCCAGCTGATCACTGGACGAACACATCAGAGCCGCCTGAAACGCGATGCGCGCCAGCCCGTCGTCGATGCGATTGGGTTTCGACAGCCCCAGCAGCACCGGAGTCCATTGAGAATCCGGAAATCGGGCGATCGTGTGAAACAGGGACTCGGTCAGTGGAGAATTTGGCGAGGTGCTGCGAGGAGAATACTTCTGAATCAGTGCCGCTCGCTGAGCTGCTGTCAGACCGTCATCGGTATCGTTCGCTTCCTGCGGAAGATCGGCCAGCCGCTGTTCGATATAGGAACGGACCAGCGGTTCCAGTTCCGCGTCGTCTTCACGGTTCCCCAGCAGGAAACTCAGAACCTGATCCTGAACACCCGGTGTTGCGATATTCAGAAGTTCCTGCGTCGCGACCGTTCGAAAGCCATCGTGGTTGTGCTGCTTCAGAAACGAAAGCGAAGCAAAGAACAGTGCTGCAGGCGACCCGTCGGCCGTTTCCGTCACCTGCTGGGTGATCACCTGCCCGTTGAACATCTGTGTGACCGTTCGCGTCACCTGAATTCGGGGCACTGACGGACTGCTGCCGGTGGCGAGAGAACCGGTTTGAGGAGCATTCTTCAGAAATGTTTTCAGCAACTCTTCAGCATGATCAGCCACCAGATCTGCCTGCCGGTAGTCTCCCGCAGAAACCAGGCTGCTGACCAGAAATCCCAGCTGCTCGGGGTCACTGGCCACTTCCTGACTCAGCTTCCGAACCGCCGCCACCGCCTGCGGCGAAACACACTGAATCAGGGATCTGATCGCCGCCTGACGCACCGCCTGGTCGTCACGATGAGCGTAATCCTCAAGGATTTCCACACCCACGGAAACAGCAACGCGGTGCAGCTGATCGGCCAGCAGGACCTGCTGATCGGGCCCGCGCTGGTCAGCGGCAGCTGCGGCTTCTCTCAGCTGAGTTTCCGTCATGCGGTCGATGTTGGTTTCCAGAACAGCTCGGCGTATCCCCGGTTCAGCATGCTGCAGATCGGCCAGAGCTTCTGCCAGAGGCATGTCTTCATAGAATTCACGAAGGACTTCCGCCACCGCCCGTTCACGATCCGGCTGATAAGACGCAAACTGATGAGTCTGGTACTGAAACGCAGTCGGCATCTGACGAACCCCTCCGTCTGCGACAACAAACTTCGTGAACTGAAAGGGGCTGACGACGCAGGACTGAATGCCCAGGTTCCGACGTTCAGGATCCGGGGAAACGGATCCCAGCCACGGCAGCGTCAGCTGTCGGTAGAAAGTGGACTGATGCGGAATCGAATTCCGGCACACCAAAACCAGCTGTTCGACACCCTGATCTTTCAGCCCCTTCAGTTCGCGGTTCAGCATCCAAAGACTCAGCATCTCCAGTGAGCGATTGATGGTGACAACTGCAAACCGGTGACGGTCGTCGGGCCGCTCGACTGTCAGTCCGGACATTTCCCGAACGGCGGCATTCACGCTGACCTTCACTTCGCGGTCGTCGATTTTCCACTGCACCAGGATTTCGGGTTCCGCCGGAGGTCGGGAAGGAAGATTGACGGAAACCCAACCGGTTGCCTGAGCTCCCGCCGGAAGCGTCTTCACATTGGCCAGCAGCGGATCGGGCACCGCCATCGACACCGGCATCGGCTTACCGTCCACAGTGATCGTGAATTGATCGTGTCGAACCTGCAGTATCTCGCTGCCGACATTCGTCACCGACAGCTGAATCAGCAGCGGACCGCTGAGCGACTGAGCGGAAGGGCGAGCTTCGAAATTGGCATCCCGAATGATCAGTTCAGCCTCGGTTTCGCCTGCTGCAGTTCCGGCGTCAGCTTCTTCGGCGGTTGCTGATGAGGGAGAAGCGTCGGACTGAGCTTCCGCCACGGTTGATAACGTCGAGCCCGCCAATAATAGCCCCGCCACCAGCCAGAGCGGTAACGATCCGAACATGCTGGTCCGGAACTTGACTGAACGGAAATCAGTCTGATCCATTATCCACCTCAGAATCAGATGAGAATGAGACCGGGGCAGTCGAGGCGAATCCAGCCTGCTTCGAGCATGACTCGACGCCGGAAGACAATCCGATTTCCTCGAACACCAGTGTCTGTTCAGTGTAACTGTGCCCACTTCAGAAGCCAATTCGGTTTCTTTGACCGGCACATGGAGAGAACGGCAAAGCAATGATTCAGGTTCCTGGAACCATGATCAGTGGCGTTCCTCTGGTGCTGGTTGCCTCAAATCAGCTTCCGTCCTTCCGGCAACGCGGTGAAGCATCTTCTTTCGAAAATTTTCGGAACAGAATGTCGAAAAGAAACCCGGCGACATGGCCGATGCCGTGATTCCCGGCCTTTGAGTTGCTCAGGCGGGCCATGAGCCGCGCCAACTCGAGTCGTCAGTTCGTATCCGGGGATGGCGACAGGTTTCGGGCGTCCTGGCGGCGGCGTTCGAGGTCCTGCTGGCGCAGAAATTCGATGAGTTGGCGGTGCTGCTGACGGTTGAGTTTTTCTGTGACTTCGCCGTCGTGGATCCCCAGCGGAACGTTTTCCAGCGTCCAGTCATCGCTGCGCTGAGTTGCAAAGGGAATATCGGTGACTCGATCGGCCTGAAGATTGCCCAGCGGACTGCGTCCCCATGCGTAGCGATAGTGAATCGGACGGGGCACCATGGGGCTGGTCAGCACCAGAACTTTTTTGTCCGTTTGCGGCTGTCCGCGATTGTCGTGCCCGGTGACGAGATGTTCGGCAAGTGCGGGGTGGAAGCGGCGATCTTCTCCGGCAATCGCGAAACCCTGAATCGGGCTGCCATCGTCCACAGCTCCGGCCGGTTCGTCCAGCTGCAGCTGAATTCGATCTTCCTGAACCTGCACATCAACGACCATGGGCGGCTTCCAGCGAATGGATTTTTCGAAGCCGTACTGAGTTGCCAGAGCCCAGCGTGCGATGCGTTCTCCGGCAGGAATCTTCAGCTGAGGATGATACCAACGGCGGCGCAGGTCGTAGGTGCTGACAAAGCCGATGTTTCTGTCGCCTGTATTGTACAGATCCAGAAAGGTCTGATACTGAGCTTCACGGATAAACGGGCCGGGGTTGGCCATCATTTCGCAATAGTTGTCCAGAGTCTGAACGTCACCTTCGGTACACAGCGAAAGAATGCCGAACGGCATCGTCGGATCCTGAAACGCGGCTCGCCAGGCGAGAATCATTTCCGGAAACACGTGGCGGTACATCACCGTTCCCGGGGTTCCGTTGAAGCAGATATTGTAGCCCTGATGGAAGATGGCTCCTTTGACGGACAGTCCTTCCAGCGGTCCCAGCATCGCGGCATAGCAGTTTCCGGGGCGATTCTGATCGGCCGCCGGACCGGGTTTCAGATCTGTTGGTTCGGTTTCATGAGCCGCAAGTTCGCGTCCTTCCTTCCGGAAGCGTTCGACTTTGTCGCGGTAGGCAGCAATCCGCCGGTCGAGATCCGCCTGTGCATCCCATTCGGCAACCTTCTGGTCCCATTCCTGCAGCAGAGCCTTCACATGCGGCGAATCCATCTGCCTCAGCACGGCGTCGGGGGTCCAGGTTTCGACGGTTGTTCCGCCGCGGGACACATCAATCACGCCGATCGGAATCTGCGATGCCATGTGGATGCGGCGAGCAAACACATAGCCGATCGCTGACAGTTCCCGAACAACTTCCGGCGAACAGACGTCCCAGTCTCCCTTGCGGAAATGTCTCCCCGACCAGTCGCTCCATTCGTGAAGCCGAGGAAATCCGATCTTCTTTTCGGGACCATCCTGTGCGGGGACAGTCAGAATTCGGATGCCGGGAAAATTGGCCGAGATGATTTCAAGCTCACCGTTTTCGACTCGATCCAGCGGAAATTCCATATTGCTTTGCCCGCCCAGCACCCAGACATCCCCGACCAGCAGGTTGTCCAGCGTCAGCGAACGACCAGAGCCTCGGATGGTCATGGACTGCGGTGTCAACTGTGCCGCAACTGACGGCAGCGTCACCTTCCAGCTTCGGTCATCGCCGGCCGTTGCGGTTTGCTCATGACCGCCAAACGACACCGTGACGTTTTCGCCGACGTCTGCCCAGCCCCAAATCACTATCGGCTTGTCTCGCTGAAGAACCATGCCGGACTGAAAGACGTTACTGACGCACAGGCCATTACCAATGGCTTCGGCATCGATGACGTCTTCTCGCGGCAGCGGTTTGTTCTGAGCCGACGCGGCAGCGCACATACTGACGGCAATCAGCATCCGGAACAGCGCAGAAGGAGATCGTCGGACGTGAGTTCTGAAGGAAGCATTCATCGGGTTTGTCACCGGTCGGTTCGTTTTTGCTGAAGGAGATTTATGAACAGCGAGAAGACTCTGTCGTCTTTGGTAGGTCAGGTTCTGTAGTTCTGTAGGTCAGGCTCCGGCCTGACAGCCCACATCAGGTTGTCTCAGGCAGCAGCCCGACGTAATGTCGCTGAGCACAACGTCGCGCTTTCAAGCGTCAGCTCGAAGTCAGCCCTGCCCACGTTAGGTCAGAATGTCAGAAATGACTTTGCCATGGACGTCCGTCAGTCGGAATTCGCGGCCCTGATAGCGATAGGTCAGACGTTCGTGGTCCAGACCCAGCAGGTGCAGCACGGTGGCGTTGATGTCGTGGACATGAGCCGGCTGGTCGACAATGTCCATGCCGAAGTCGTCGGTGCGGCCGTAACTGCAGCCGCCTTTCACTCCGCCTCCGGCCAGCCACATCGTGTAGGCATCTTTGTGATGATCGCGTCCGGAAAGTCCGGCCCCTTTGGTCGCTCCCTGATTCAGCGGCGTTCGGCCAAATTCCGATCCCCAGATGACCAGAGTTTCCTCCAGCAGACCTCGCTGCTTCAGGTCACGGATCAACGCCGCAATCGGGCGATCGGTTTCGCGGCATTTGGCCGGAAGTCGGTTCTCGATGCCGCTGTGGTGATCCCAATCGGCGTCATACAGTTCCACCAGCCGCACACCGCGTTCGACAAGTCGCCGAGCCAGCAGACAACTGCCTGCGAATGACGCTTTCCCGGGTTCAGCCCCATACGCTTCCAGAGTTTCCGGAGTCTCATCACTGATGCTCATCAGGTCCGGAACGGACGCCTGCATCCGGAAGGCCATTTCGTACTGGTCGATGCGGGTTTCGATTTCGGGATCTCCGGTGGCTTCCAGATGCTGACGATTCAGACCGGCGACCGCATCCAGAACTCGTCGCCGATCATCGCGAGTATGACCTTCAGGATTCGCCAGAAACAGAACCGGATCTCCGGTGGAACGAAACTGAATTCCCTGGTAAACGCCGGGCAGAAAACCAGGCGACCACAGACTGGTGCCGGCTCCGCCTTTGGGTCCGCTGACCAGAACAACATAAGCCGGAAGATCGCTGCCGACCGATCCCAGCCCATAGGTCACCCACGACCCGAAACTCGGCCGACCGCCGCGTCCAAAGCCGGAATGCAGAAACATCTGAGCCGGAGCGTGATTGATTTCATCGTTGTGCACCGAATGCACGATGGCCAGTTCGTCGGCAACGGTGCTGAGCTGCGGCAGCAGTTCAGAAAAGGAATGGCCGCACTGCCCGTGTCGACTGAAGTTCCAGGGTGACCCCGCCAGAGTTGATGTTTTCCCGATGAATGCGAAGTCGCGTCCCCGAGTGACATCTTCAGGACAGGGCTGGTTGTGTCGTCGTCTGAGTTCCGGTTTGTCTTCGAACAGATCCAGCTGCGACGGAGCTCCGATCATATGCAGATAAATGACATGCTTCGCCTTCGCCGGGAAATGCGAAGTTCGAGCTGACAGCGGTCCGTTCCCCGGCAGCGTGTCCGCGCTCAGAAGATCCGCCATCGCCATCCCGCTGAGGCCGATGGCAGAAGAATTCAGAAACATCCGTCGCGATGTGAATGGTTTCGTCATCAGTTCGTTCTCAGAAGGACAGAACATCGGTGCAGTGTCTCCGTTGAGGGAGGAACAGCGCCCCTGTTTCGATTGGGAAGCCTGCAGAGGTGCGCCTTTGATTGTAGCGACGGACGCGCCGTTCTGCTCGGAAAACTTTTCCTCGTTCAGGAGCGAAAACGACGCGAACCTGACATCATGTGGCGAACGCTGAATTCGCCACAAATGCAGATCAACCTGCGGACTGAGTCACGGGGACTGCGGTGTCAGGCCCGATAAATTCCTGAAACGTCAAACCGGCATGGAGAATGCGGTGCCGCCCGGCAGGGCTTGAGTTGACTCCCGGCAACAGATGGGTTGCATCTGCCATGGCCGTTCGCCATCATTTCGCATTCACCCCTGACGGAATTCGGGGTCTGTCGCCATCGGACCTGACGACGTCCCCATGGTGAGGTCGCCTGTTGCACTGTCACTTCCCCCGTGAAAGCCCGCCGCATGCTGTCCCGTTTGCTGCAACAACTGCTGTCTGCCGCTGTCGAAAATCGCCGTCCTCGCCGACGCCGCTGTGATCGTTCCCGCCACGAAATCGTTCTCGGGCTCCAGCGTCAGCAGGACCTGATGTCCGAGGTGCAGGTGCTGGAAGACCGAACTCTGCTGGCCTCCGACTTCGGCGATGCCCCGGCTCCGTACCCCACATTGCTGGCCGACGGCGGAGCTTATCATGAAGCCACCGGTTTGACTCTGGGTTCCGCCCGAGACACCGAAGCCGATGGCATTCCCTCAGCCGCTGCCGACGGAGACAACACCACTGAAACCAACGACGAAGACGGAGTCACCTTCGGCGCGCTTGCCGTCGGGTCCCTGAGCGCCACCGTTACCGTCAACGTCCAGGGAGCCTCTGGAAAGCTCGACGCCTGGATTGACTTCAACGGCGACGGCAACTGGGGCGGGCCCGGAGAACGCATCTTCGCGGGGAAGGCTGTCACCATCGGCGACAACACTCTCAGGTTCAGCATCCCCTCCTGGACAAACCCGGGAAACACTTTTGCCCGATTTCGAATCAGCACCGACGGTGTTGCCGGCCCCGGAGGAGGAGCAGCGGACGGGGAAGTGGAAGATTATGATGTGGTGATTGTTCCGGCAGCCAGAGTCGGTGACTTTATATCAGGTTCACAAACGATCAGCTCAGCTGCGGACGGAGCCTCCAGTATCTTTGCAGCTGACGTCGATGGCGACGGAGACATGGATGTCCTGAGCGCTTCGTATAGGGACGATACAATCGCGTGGTACGAAAACGACGGCAACCAGGTCTTCACAAAACGCCTGATTTCCAACACAGCCGACGGAGCGTACAGTGTTTTCGCAACCGATGTGGACGGGGACGGCGACCTGGATGTCCTGAGTGCTTCGTCCAATGACGATACAATCGCATGGTACGAAAACGACGGAAGTCAGGTTTTCACAGAACGTCTGATCTCCACCGGCCAATGGAGCCTACAGTGTGTTTGCGGCTGATGTCGATGGGGACGGAGATCTGGACGTCCTGAGCGTCTCGTATTGGGACGATACAATCGCGTGGTACGAAAACGACGGAAACCAGGTTCACAGAACGCCGATTTCCACTGCGGCTGATGGAGCCACAGTGTGTTTGCAGCTGATGTCGATGGAGACGGAGATCTGGATATCCTGAGTGCTTCGTCCAGAGACGATACAATCGCGTGGTACGAAAACGACGGCAACCAGGTCTTCACAAAACGAGTGATTTCCACCGCGGCCGACGGAGCCAACAGTGTGTTTGCAGCTGACGTCGATGGTGACGGCGACCTGGATGTTCTGAGTGCTTCGTTCGACGATGACACAATCGCGTGGTACGAAAACGACGGCAACCAGGTCTTCACAGAACGCCTGATTTCCACTGCGGCCGACGGAGCCATCAGTGTCTTTGCAGCTGATGTCGATGGTGATGGCGACCTGGATGTCCTGAGTGCTTCGTCCAATGACGATACAATCGCATGGTACGAAAACGACGGAAACCAGGTCTTCACAAAACGAGTGATTTCCACTGCGGCCAATGGAGCCTCCAGTGTCTTTGCAGCTGACGTCGATGGTGATGGCGACCTGGATGTCCTGAGTGCTTCGTCCAATGACGATACAATTGCATGGTACGAACGTCGTTCACCTGATGTTTACCTGACGTCGAGTGACAGATCGACCGCTGAAGGATCAGTCCTGAAACTGGTGGTTTCTCTTGAGTTCGAGAGTGCGGTCGACGTGACCGCCGATCTGACGTACAGCGGCACGGCCGACGCAGCAGATTTCCTGGGGCCCGCACGGATCATCATTCCGGCCGGAAATCTCTCCGCGACGGCCGATCTGCAGATCACAGCCGATGGCATTCCCGAAGCCATTGAAACGCTGGTAGTCGATATTTCCAGTGTCACGGCGGCAGTTGAAGCAAGCCCTCAGCAGGTTGTGATCAAAATTGCAGATGTCGCGGACCTTGGGGATGCGCCTCACCCGTACCCGACCGTTTCAGCTGAATCCGGTGCGTTCCATTTTCCCGTCGGACCGATGCTTGGATCTGCCCGGGACACCGAAGACGACGGAATTCCATCACCCAACGCTGACGGTGATGACACGGACGGTATTGATGACGAAGACGGAATCAGCTTTGGCACGCTGACCGTTGGCTCGCTTAACGCTACCGTTACCGTCAACGTCCAGGGTGCCGAAGGAAAGCTCGACGCCTGGATCGACTTCAACGGCGACGGCAACTGGGGCGGACCCGGAGAACGAATCTTCTCGGGCAAACCTGTCACCACCGGCAACAACGTCCTCACCTTCAGCATCCCCTCGTGGACAAGCCCCGGCCCAACCTTCGCCCGCTTTCGTCTCAGTACCGACAGCGTTGCTGGTCCCGGAGGAGGAGCAGCCGATGGCGAAGTGGAAGACTATGAAGTGGCGATTGTTCCAGCCGCCAATGTCGGTGATTTTATATCAGGTTCACAAACGATCAGCTCAGCTGCGAACGGAGCGAGGAGCGTCTTTGCAGCTGACGTCGATGGCGACGGAGACATGGATGTTCTGAGTGCGTCTGACTACGACGACACGATCGCGTGGTACGAAAACGACGGAAACCAGGTCTTTACAAAACGCGTGGTTTCCACTGCGGCCGATGCAGCCACCAGTGTCTTTGCAGCTGATGTTGATGGGGACGGAGACCTGGATGTCCTGAGTGCTTCGTACTACGATGACACAATTGCGTGGTACGAAAACGACGGCAACCAGGTCTTCACAGAACGCCTGATTTCCACTGCGGCCGACGGAGCCTACAGTGTCTTTGCAGCTGATGTGGATGGGGACGGAGACCTGGATGTCCTGAGTGCTTCGTACTACGATGACACAATTGCGTGGTACGAAAACGACGGCAACCAGGTCTTCACAAAACAGTGATTTCCACTGCGGCCGATGGAGCCTACAGTGTGTTTGCAGCTGATGTCGATGGGGACGGAGATCTGGATATCCTGAGTGCTTCGTCCAGAGACGATACAATCGCGTGGTACGAAAACGACGGCAACCAGGTCTTCACAAAACGAGTGATTTCCACTGCGGCCGACGGAGCCTACAGTGTCTTCGCAGCTGACGTCGATGGGGACGGCGACCTGGATGTTCTGAGTGCTTCGTATTCGGACGATACAATCGCGTGGTACGAAACGACGGCAACCGTGTCTTCACAAAACGCCTGATTTCCAACACAGCCGACGGAGCGTACAGTGTTTTCGCAACCGATGTGGACGGGGACGGCGACCTGGATGTCCTGAGTGCTTCGTCCAATGACGATACAATCGCATGGTACGAAAACGACGGAAGTCAGGTTTTCACAGAACGTCTGATCTCCACCACCGTTGACGGTGCATCCAGTGTCTTTGCTGCTGACGTGGATGGCGATGGCGACCTGGATGTCCTGAGTGCCTCGCATTGGGACAACACGATCGCATTGTACAAACGCGTTGCTCCCAACGTCATCCTGACAATCGACAGCAATAACGCTGCCGAAGGCTTCACTGCCAACCTAATGGTTTCTCTGGAGTTTCCGTCGGCAGGCGATGTCACGGTCGATCTGGCGTACAGCGGCACAGCTGATGGCAGTGACTTTATAGGGCCGACGCAGATTGTTGTTCCGGACGGAAGTCTCTCGCGACCGTCGGTCTTCAGATCATCAAAGATGGGGTGGCAGAACCTGTCGAAACTCTGGTCGTGGACATTGACGGAATCACAGGCAGAATTGAAGAGACTCCACAGCAGGTCATCATCAGTCTGTTTGATACGATCGACTGGGGTGATTCCCCGGATCCATACCCGACACAATCCGCACGAAACGGTGCCGCTCACGTACCCGTGGGGCCGAGACTGGGGGCAGCTCGGGATAGTGAATCGAATGGCGTCCCGTCCATGCTGGCGGATGGTGATGATACAAACGGCGTTGACGACGAAGACGGCGTCACGTTTGAAACCGTTCGGGCTGGAGCAAATGCTGCCACCGTTACTGTGAATGTGCAGGATGGTCCGGCAAAGCTGGATGCGTGGATTGATTTCAATGGAGACGGAAGCTGGAGCGGGGCGGAAGAGCAGATTTTTGCATCGTTCCCTGTTGGAATCGGAGACAACATCCTCACGTTTCCGGTGCCTGCCGAGGCGATGATTGGCACCACGTTTGCTCGATTTCGACTCAGTTCGGCTGGCGGGCTGTTGCCGTTTGGGCTGGCGACCGATGGCGAGGTCGAAGATTACGCCGTCGAAATTGAGCCGCCGGTTCGAAGTTCGGGGGACTTTGCTCCACACGGGCTACGTCCTCCGTTCACTGCCTGGGTAACAACAGCACTGTTGGCAGTGGACCTGGACAGGGATGGCGACGTGGATTATCTGAGGGGCGCCATCGACAACCCATCGGTCATTTGGTCCGAGAACATTGGGAGTGGGAACTTCACTGAGCACTTCACCACAAGCATGTTTGCAATTCCAATCGTCCGCGGAATTGCCGCGACAGATCTGGACGGCGATGGAGATCTGGACGTGGTCGAAGGATCCACTCGAGGAATCAGGTGGTATCGAAATGACGGATCCCAGGTCTTCACTCAGGCTCAGTCTCTCACATTTCCAACCGACCTTCTCACTGGCCTGACAGTTGCCGACATCAATGACGATGGCCGCCCGGATGTTTTAGTGAGTCTCTACAATTCCGACAGTGTGAAAGTTTACCTGAACGATGGCAGCGGTTCACTGACCGAAACGACACTGACCAGTACGGCCGACGGGGCATCTTCTGTGAAGGTTGCTGATCTGGACGGGGACGGGGATCAGGATATCGTTGTTTCCTCGAAGCTGGATACCACCTTGGCATGGTTCGAAAACCAGGGAGCTGACGGATACGTCCGACATGTGATCACGACGGCCCGCGAAATTGATACCGTGTCGCTGGCCGACATGACCGGTGATGGGCGGATTGACATTGTGGCGAATGTTACTACGTCCGGCATTGTCATGTTTCGCAACAATGTTTCCGGAAGCTTTTCCGAAATCACGCTGGTCACGGGTTTGCCGAACCTGAAATCGCTTCGCGTCGCCGATATGAACGGTGACGGCCGAGCGGACATTGTCAGCGTGGATGACGTTGTGAATGTTGTCTGGCACGAAAACCGCGAAAACGGAAGTTTCATCTCTCATTCAGTCGGCAACTATGCAATTGACTACACATCATTGCTGGACATTGCCGACATGGACGGCGATGGCGATCTGGATATCCTGACCGATGCAGCCCACGCTCAGGAGATCACGTGGTACGAGAACCTCGGGCTGGATTTTGGGAATGCGTCTCCGTTTGGGCAGACCTTGATGGCCAATAACGGAGCTCGGCATACGGCGACCGGGCCGGTGCTGGGGGCGACTCGGGATTCGGAAGTGGATGCTCTGGAACTGGCTCCGGTCGATAACGACGGCATCACGTTTCTGACTCCGCTGACGGTTTCCACTCTGAACGCAACCACGGCTCAGGTGGACGTTGGCCTGACCAATCCAGACCCGACCGCCAACCGGCTGGATGCGTGGATTGATCTGAACGGGGACGGAGATTTCAGTGATTCGGGGGAACAGGTTCTCGCCTCATTCAATCTGGGAACTGTGGCGGGGAATCAGACCGTCACCTTCAGTATTCCTCAGGACACCGGGACCAATATCGAAACCGGTTCGACATGGATGCGTTTTCGGCTGAGTACCACCGGAGGTCTATTGCCGACCGGGGCGGCTTCAGACGGAGAAGTGGAAGATTATCCGGTAACACTGACGCCTCCACCCGATCTGGTGGCGACGGCCTTCAATGCGGTGGCGGATCATGTGCCGAGCGGACTGACGGATGTTCAGTTTACGGTGCAGAATACGGGAGCGGGGCCCGCGGGAGCGTTTGAGGTTCAGGTGGTGTGGTCGCCAAACGGTGTCGCGGGAGACGGAGATGATGTGGCGATTCCGTCGACGGTGATCACGATTCCGGGACTGGCTGCCGGAGCGTCCACAACTCGCACCGTTGCCGTGCAGCTGGACGTGGCTGCTCTGTATGCTCATTCGGTGGCCACGACGCCTCCGGGGCAGCCGGTCGGGACGATCGCCGGTGATCTCAGCTGGCTTTTTCTGGTGATTGATGCGGCCGATGCCGTTTTCGAAACGGACGAAACCAACAACGCCGGAATTAACCATCTGGCCAGTTCCGATGACATCATCTACTTCCCCTGGGATACGAACAGCGACGGGGTCGTCACACCACTGGAAGCTCTGGCCACGATTCAGGCGATCGGAACGTCCACGGCCAGCGAAGACATGGACGGCAACGGCGTCGTCACCCCACTGGAAGCACTCAGCACGATCCAGCGCATCGGGTATGTGATTGATTCGAGCGTCATCGGAGACACGCCGCCGACTGAAGCTCAGGCGATGGCAGCAGAGGACCCGCGCAAGCAGCGAACCGTCAGACCCATCGAAGCTCGACCGCTGCTGAAGGCAGCGTCCGCAGATCAGGACACACCGCTGTCACAGGCAGCTGTCGTTGATTCCGAGGACACGGCCGCACGGGTCAGCAGTTCGACGGAACAGCAGCAGTCATCCGGCACCAGCATCCCGTCGGCGGCAGCATCGGGCAACTCAGCGGCGGACCGGTCAGTGATTCGGCAGGTTTCGGTGCAGATGCCCGCTGCAGTGGCGGCCGTGCTGTCGGCGACTGACCAACGCCGGAAAGAACTGTTCCCGACGGATGAATCCGAACTGCTGGCTGCCGAGCAACAGGCCATGGCAGTCGCGGCCGGAGATCGTAAAACGGCTGTGGAAGTCGACCTCGCGTATGCGACACAGCTCGACTGGCTAAGCGTTATCTGACGGGCGGATGTGGTCCGTCTTCAGCTGGATGCGTTTTGTCTCGGTCGGGGCTGTTACTTTTCTTCCTGATCCCGCTTCTTCTTCAGGGCGAGCAGGCGGGAGGTGGTTCCGGGCCAGTCTGAGGTTTGTCGCTCAAGCCTGTTCGCACGTCTTGTGCTCATTTTCAAACAACCTGCCCGTCGATTCCTTTTTTCGCCATGCCGGATGGAAGGATAGCAGAATATCGCAGCCGGAAACTCTCGACACGAAAACTCTACCGCAGGCTGTTACGGTTGGCGATCTTCAATTGCTTTCTTGATCTTCTGTTTGAGTGACTCGGGGATTTTAAGCTGACCTCTGTTCAGGCTGATGGATCTACCGTCGTGCCGAGTGTCGCTTGAAGTTGCGGGGAGATCTGCCACAGCCTGCCGCAGGCGAAGTTCACTCTCAAGTTTCACCTTTGCTCCAGCGAACACCTCATCGGTAAGCTTCAGAAAGCTAAGCAATTCCGACGAAGCCACTTTCTGGTCTGTCGGGCCGTGCTG
This sequence comes from Planctomycetaceae bacterium, assembly GCA_041398865.1. Classification (GTDB taxonomy): domain Bacteria; phylum Planctomycetota; class Planctomycetia; order Planctomycetales; family Planctomycetaceae; genus Fuerstiella. The sequence continues at coordinate 214,258 of JAWKTY010000010.1, read as the reverse complement.
AGCGGCTTCCGGCAGCAGGGCGAGCAGCTCATTCACCTGCTGATCTGAAATCAGGTCACGGCGAATCAGTTCGCCGAACGTCGCAATCCGTACCTGGTGAGACACCTTGGTCAGTCCATTTGCGTCGATGGCAGACACCTGCCGAGCAAGGTCCAGATTGCGAACGGCATTGGTCAGCGGATGGTTCATCCTGTCGTACTGGAAGCCGTTCTTGCGATATTCACCGGCAATTTGCCGGACGCCATCCATTACCTTGTTCTTGTCTTCTTCTGCTCCCTCAGTTTTCGACAGTGCTTCCTCGAAGACTTTCAGAGTCAGGTCTGATGCCTGACTGCGAACTTTTTCGTCTTTTGATGTCATCGCCGCTTCGATGATGTCGGGCAGCTGCTCAATGACTTTTTCTCGCTGAGTTTCATCCTGCACCAAAGCGATCAGAGCCTCCTGAGTCGCCTTTTGGTTGACAGGAAGACTTTCGGGAAATGCGTACACCGCCAGAAAGGTCAGCAGTGGCAGCAGAACCGCCATGGCGGCGATCGTGCTTTTACGATAAAGAAATGATCGTTCGACTCTTGGGCGGCGCCGGCGATCACCCGTGGCCTGACCATGAGCAAAGCGATTCAGGACAATCTGCAGCTCCTGAGCAGTCTGGTAACGATCTTCCGGGCGAAACGAGCAGGCGTTCATGATGATGTCCGCCAGAGGTTTCGGTACGAATGGAGCGTGTTCGGAAAGTTCCGGCAGTTCTGCCGTGGCACGCACTTTCAGCAGCTGTCCCTGGCTCAGCGAATCCCATGCGCGAATTCCGGACGCCATTTCGTACAGAGTGACGCCCAGCGAATAGATGTCGGATCGCTCGTCACACAGGCCCCGCATCTGTTCGGGAGCCATAAATCTTGGCGTGCCGATGATATCACCCGTGCGGCTCAGATCACTGTTGTCGTCTCGAATTTTCGCCAGCCCAAAGTCGGTGATCCAGACCTTTCCCTTTCTGTCCAGAATCAGATTGCCGGGCTTGATGTCTCGATGAATCGTTTTGTTTTCATGAGCGTGTGCCAGGGCGGAAGCGACGTCAGCTCCCAGTCGGGCGATCTCCTGGAAGTCGGCGTCCTGCCCAACGAGTCCGGGAAGCTTTGCCGGAGCAGCGGAAGAGTCTGCTGTTGGACGAGTCCTGTTTGTCACGGACGTATCACTGCCCGCGATCGGCTTTGTATCGGTTTGCGCCGACCGGTTGTGACGATAGCTTTCCAGGACCTGATCAAGGCTGACGCCATCAATCAGCGGCATGACCAGGTACTGCACGCCGGCCTGTTCGCCAAAGTCAAAGACCGGGACGATATTGGAATGGTTCAGCTTGGAGACCGCTTCTGCTTCTCGACGAAATCGTTCAGAGAGATCTGATCTGCCTTTGCGATTCATCAGAATCTTGATGGCCAGATCACGTGACAGTGAGGCATGTTTGGCGCGGAAGACGACACCCATGCCCCCCTTTCCGATTTCCGCCAGCACTCGATAGCCAGCGAGCAGTTCCGGCGGCTGCTGATCTGTCTCGCAGTCTTCTGTGCCCGGGGCCATGGAAATCCGTGGCTTAAGCCCCTCTGCCATCAGCAATGCGGGAAAATCTGCAAGAATTCTGTCCCTGTAGTCCGGGTGGCGGGCTGCAAATTCCCGAACCGAAACGCCCTGCTTCCGGCGCAGCAGCCTCATAAACTCTTCCAGCAGGTCGTAGAGTTGCAGGGCGTCGTCCGATTCGGTGAGCGTGACACTCATCGTTCCTGTTCGCTTTCTTCGTCGCTCAGACCTTCGCACAGTTTCTGAAGTTTGCGGATGGCTCGCAGATGCCGTTTCTTGGCAGCCTCGACCGTGATGTTCAATTCGCTCGCGGCGTCGCTGATGCTGATGCCTTCGAGATGACGCAGCATCAGAATCTCCTGGTCAATTTCGGACATTTGCTGAATGGCGTCTCGCAGCTTCTGGCCGACTTCTTTCCGAGCCACAACCGAACTTGCTGAGCTGACGGTGTCTGCCAGCTGGTCAAGTGCCGCGGTGCTGATTTCGCAGACATCATACTCTTCTCGTCGAACATCTCGTTTTTGAGTCCCCAGATTTTTGCGATGGCAGTCTCCGACTGCATAACGTGTCTGTATCCTGAGCCAGCTTGCGAGCGACATGCCGTCAGAGACTCGATACTGACTGAAATTGGCGTTGGCTCTCAGGAAAGCTTCCTGAACAATGTCAGACGGGTCCATTCGAGTGGACAGGCGGGAACTCAACCTGAGCGACACCATTCGACGAAGCTGGGGGCGCAGGCGGTTGAATTCGATGGCCAGATCCGCTTCATTGACACCCTGGAGAAGTTCCGTGGTATCGACGTTATATCTGGCGGATGCGTTGGACGATGATGTCATGCTTAAGTCCTCAGAAGACCACACCGCAGCTGGTGAATCTGTCCGAGACTGAACGAACCGGCCCTCGGTCGTCTCAGTCCATGGACATCGGCGGAAAGCGGCGTCGCTGATCAAACGCCTCTTTCTGAGGGACTTGACCGTCGTCTCCGATTTCACAGGTGCCAGCGGCAGGGATGGCTGAAACGTAGGTCAAAATCGCGCGGAAGCTGGCAAAAACCGAGCGTGTTTCATCCTGCCGACGTCCGGCGTCCGTCAAAAGCGGTACGATCGAACTGACGACCAGGGAAATTCGCGACCAGCAGACGCCGACTGACCCGGCAGATGCTTAAGCCGGGGCGTTGGCTTTTGAGAACACCCGACCGAAAATTCGAGGCAGACCGAGTGGTCCCAGGATTCGAGCCGCAGTCATCACACCGGCCATCATGGCCCCGTTGACACCCGGTGTACCAATGTCGCTTCCTGTCAGAAAAAGATTCTTCAGCGACGTCCGAATTGGCCACTGATCCGTTGAAAGTCGCGCCGGATCGCACAGCTGTCCATAGATCATTCCCCCGGGGTGCCCCGTGAAGCTTTTCACGGTCAGCGGAGTACCGACCTCCCGAAATTCGATCAGATCTCGCAGGCCGGGAGTTCGCTGTTCAACAAAATTAATGAGATCGTCGGCAACAATTTCCTTTTCTCGCTCATATTCTGCACCACGGCGATTCCATTCGGTGCCGTCATGGTCGCTCCAGTCAGTTATTTCGCTGAAGGTGATAATTTGAGCGGTGTGGTGCTTCTGTCCCGGATTTCGGAGCGATCCGAAGGACAGGAACACTCCTGCAAAATCGCAGCGTTTGCCCCTGCGTTTCACCACGGGAGCATCAGCGTTCATGGTGTTGTTGATCCAGTAGTTGGCATCGTCGAAACCATGTTTGCGAGGATCATCCTTCAGCCCCAGAAACAGGAAGGTCGCTGAGACGCCTCGCTTGAGTCGACGAACCTTCTCACGTTCTGAGGCACAATGATCCCGAGGAACCAGGCGATCAAATGTCGTTGTAGCTCCCGCATTGGAAATAATGTTTCTGGCTCGAAACACAAGAGTCTTACCCTTGTGTTCAACCTTCACACCCACTGCGCGGTTCCCTTCACAGATGATTTCCGTCACCGGGTGATTCACAAGGCAGCGACCACCGTGCTTCTCGATAACTGCCGCCGCCTGAGTTGAAATGTTCTGCGATCCGCCGATCGGAAAGTAGCCTCCGTTAAAGAAATCGGCCGTGACAGTGGCATGGATCCCAAAAGCGCTTTGGCCGGGAGCAGCTCCGTAGTCCGGCCACTGAGCCGTCAGGACGGCCTTCAGCAGCGGATCCGAGATGCACTGATTCAGATAATCGCCGGTGGTTCGATGAGCGAGAGATTTTGACCCCAGAGTCAGCAGCCATGAGAATGGCCACGGCAGAGCTTTTGATGTGTACCAGCGATCCAGCCATCCTTTGGCTCGTTTCACGTCCTTGAAGTATTTCCGAATGCCGGATTCTTCGTGAGGAAAACGCCGAATGAGAGATTCCTGGAGGTCGTTGAAATTGTCGGGGTATTCGAAGGTCCCTTCCGGGAACATGATGCGTTCAACTGTCTTCCCCATGCGATGCCACTTCACACCGTGGTTGGTAATGAAGTCCATCACTCGTCTCGCCATGGCGCCGTCGTACATTTCGCCCACATAGTGGACTCCTGCGTCCCACTCATAGTTTTTACGGCGAAAACTGTGAGTAAATCCGCCCAGTTTGAAATGACTTTCCAGCACCAGCACACGCAGCCGAGCCACTCGAGCCAGAATGCCGGCCGTCGTCAGTCCTCCGATGCCGGAGCCAATGACAATCACATCGAAATTCGCATCATCTGACATTTCAGTTTACTCGATTCTGGTTGCCGGAAAGATTGTCGGCTGTCGATAGCGGCGGACAGATCTGTACAGACTCCGGGGAAAGTGCTTCGCCAATCGCCGTCGCCGATTGTTGACTGGTTCTGCGACAGACCATTCGATACACGCACGGGACGTACAGCAAAGCGACCAGCGTGGCAAACAGGACTCCACCGGAAATTGAAACGGCGACCGGAGGCCAAAAGTCACCGCCATTCAGAAACAATGGCAGAAAGCCCGCCAGGGTTGTCAGTGACGTCGCGATAATATGACGCGTATTTCCGGAGACGCATTCGGCCACAGCATCGGCATCAGCAACCTGATCAGGGGGCAGTTCCTGCAGAGAAGCGATCACCACAATCGAATCGTTGACTGCGATTCCGATCATTCCCATGATTCCCACGATACTCATGAAACCCCAGTTCATCCCGGTGACGGCCAGCGATGCAATTCCGGCACCGGCCGCCAGCAAAGCGACACTGAACAGCACTGCTGTCAGACGGAATGATCGCGTGCTGATCACCAGAACAGCCACCATCAGAAAGAACAGGTTGATGCCGTTCACAATCAGATTCCCAACCGCATCGTTCCGTTCCGCCTCAGCACCGGCAAAGTTCATCCGGTAGCCGTTCGGCAGTCGGAACCCTGACTGTCTCAGTCGCGCTTCAAAATCGGCCTGAACGACTGCGGGCAGCACTCCGGGCGAAATGAAGGCATGGATTTCATTCAGGCGACGACCGTCGTACCGAGTAATCGCTTCAGATGCCAGACTCAGATCCACTTTGGAAATCGCGCTCAGCGGGACTCCGGTGAATTCTTCCGAAAGTCGCTGAGTATCCGGCGCCATCGCTGCGGACATTGCTGTCAGATGAGGAGCCACCAGGTCAACGGACGTCATTCGCTCGACGTTGCTGCGATCCCGGTCGGATACTCGGACCCGGATCGCCAGTTCCTCATTGCCTTCCAGAATCGAGCCCCCGGTCACGCCTTCCAGCATGGAATTCAGTTCACGAGCGATTTCGGAATGATTCAGGCCGGCGAGGCGAGCCTGATCTTCGTCAATGGACAGAGCAACGTTGGGCAGCGCATCGGTGAAATCACTTCGAGTCTGGATGATATGCGGAGTCTGTGTCAGGACCAGACGAACCTGTTCCCCCAGTTCTCGAAGAACGTCAGCATCCGGCCCGAACAGCTGCACTTCAATCGGAGCCGTAAATGGCGGGCCCTGCTCCAGCTGCAGCGCAAGTGCGGACAACCCGGGAAACTCGCGATCAAGAAGTTGCTGGACTGCAGCCAGAGTTCTTCCGAGATCAGCAGTGGGCGAGCAGTCCACAATGGCCTGAGCAAATCGCGAGCTGTTTTTGCGATCCGGAATAATGTTGTAATAAAAGGGAGGCGCGCTTTCGCCAAGGAACCACGTGATGCGGTCAATTTCCGGAAGCTGCAGCAGACGCTGTCGCAGCGACTGAGCGGCCGCTTCGGTTTCCTGAATCGATTCGGTTCCGGACAGCTGGAGCTGAATATGAAACTGATTGCGGTCGGCGGGTGGAAAGAACTGCAGTGGCAGCAGCGGAACAATCACAAAGCCAAGGATCGGAAACAGCGTCGCCAGCAGAATGCCGAGCAGCGGCGCTGAATAGATTCTGCGCAGCTGAGTCCGGTACCACGTCGCCACGGTACCTGGCCGCTGACTTTCAGCCTGCGAAGGAAGCGACTGAGCGGAAGGCTTCAGTACATATCCGGCAATCGTGGCGACAATCGTCAAAGCCAGCACCAGAGAAATGGTCACGGCCGCGATCGCCACAGTGGCAATTGATCCAACAAACTCGCCCGATGGCCCTGGCATTGTGGCGATGGGAGCAAACGAAATCACGGTGGTCAGAGTAGCTCCCAGCAGCGGCGACGCCAGATGTCGGCAGGTCTCTTCCACGGCCCTGATCCGGGAAAAACCGCGCTGCAGTCTCTGCTGAATTTCGTCCACCACGACAATCGCATTATCGACAACCAGTCCCATGGAAATGATCAGGCCGGTGATGGACATCTGATGAATGGGAATGTCGGAGAAATACATGATTGCCAGAACCGCCAGAACACTCAGCGGCAGCCCGAGACTGACCACCCAGGTGTTTCGCCATCCCAGCACCAGCAGGTTGGTGAAGAACACGGCGGCGATTCCGAACAGCAGATTGGAAACCAGTGACTTCATCCGAGTGTTGACGAAGTCGTTTTGGTCGAACACGACGTTCAGGCTGATGCCCGGAGGCAGTTGATTTCGAAATCTTTCGAAGACCGGCGTTAAGGATTCCCGCCAGTAGTCCAGTCGAGTCGACGAAACGACATAGATTGCAACCCCGACAGCGGGGCGGCCGTTTGCCAGCACTTTGGAACTGAGCGGTGTTCGAACAGAGCGTTCAATCGTCGCGATGTCGGAAAGTGCAATGGCGTTTCCCCGATCGCCAACCTGAATTGGAATTGAGGCCAGTTCAGAGACGGAATCAATTTCTTCATCAATCTCCACCAGCATTTCATCGGCAGCTCCCCTCAGCTGACCGGCTGCCACGCGAGAATCGCTGGCCTGAATCAGGTCAGAGATCTGCCGAGGCTGCAGGTTGAGCGAAGCGGCGATGTCGGGATCCAGTTCAACCACAATCTCTTCAGCCGGGTCTCCGACAAGTTCTGATTTCTCGGTTCCCGGCAGGCTGTCAACTTCATCCTTCAGTTCGCTGGCAAGACGGCGCAGGACGCCGTAGCGTGGTTCGGAATCGGCGTCCCAGGTCAGTGCCGCAATGACGGAGAAGGCTTTGATATCCAGGCGTTCAAAATCCGGCCGAGTCGCTTCCGGCGGGAGCAGGTTGCGGGCATCCGCGGCCTTGTCCCGAATTCGTGACCAGATTTGAGGAGCATCTGAGCGCGTGGTCGTGTCCTGCAGCTCGATCGCGATAAATGACACTCCGGCTCGACTGACGGAAGAGATTTCCTTGATCTCTTCAATATCCTTCAGCTTCTGCTCGATCTTTTCAGTCACCATCGACTCGACGCGCTCAGCAGACGCACCGGGCAGCAATGTGGTGATTGTGGCTGCTCGCGGAGTCAGCTGAGGATCTTCCATCCGTGGAATCGCTACGGCTGACAGCGATCCTGACACGACGATCAGCACGATGCTCAAAATCAGGATGCGAGGATTATTGTAGAGATAGGTGTACATCAGAGTGTTAACACGGCGCCAATCTGATTGAAGAATGGCATCAGTGAATCCGTCCTTTTGTGGTGTTGATGGTTTCCTGGATTTGCACTCTTTGGCCGGACGTCAGTTTCTGCACGCCTGAGCTCACAATCAGGTCACCATCCTGCACGGCTCCGGTGATAAGAATTCGACTGGCTTCCACCCGAACTGCCTCAACATCGCTGCGGCGAATGACATGGCCTCCATCGTTATCAGGCACAACCACAAACACCGACCACAGCCCCCTCGCACCTCGGACCAGGGCATGCAGCGGCACCCAGAAGCCCTGCGTCGGAATGGTTTGCTTCAGCTGCAGATGAATGATCTGCCCGACGGCCAGCGGGATGTCCTCGGATTCAGGCCTGAGTTCAAAAATCGCGGTCTGTGTCCGCGTCTGAATATTCAGCTCGGACAAAACTGACGACAGCACGCCAACCCGGGATCCTCGCGGCGTTGTAAACTCATAGGTGTCGCCGATTTTCAATCGTTCGATCATGTCCGGCGGCAGTCCGACCCAGACTTCAAGCGGAGACGTATCCATCAGTTTCAGCACGGGCACGCCCGGCTGAACGATGGCGCCGGGGTCCAGAAAGCGTCGAGCCACCACGCCATCGTAGGGCGCAAAGATGGTGTGTTCCCGAAGCTGAACCTCAAGCAGCTGCAGTGACGCATCCAGACGAGCCACCTCACCACGCTGAGCCGCCAGCTGTTCCTTGCGAGTTCCCGCTTCCAGTTCCGCCAACATCTGTTCCTGAGCAATGCGGCGAGATTCGGCGGCCAGCAGCTGCTGACGAGACGCATCAACCGTTTGCTGCGATACTGCGTTGGTATGAGCGATGGACTGATATCGTTGCCAGTCGCGCTGCATCTGGTCACGGACCGCCTCGGCTTCCCTCAGCTGAGCTCTCGCGGCATCGACAGTCTGCTGCCGAGGTCCTGCCATGAGTTCATCCAGCAGGGCGACGGCTGAGGCTCTCTGTGCCTTCCCGACATTTCGCTGAGCAACCAGGCTGGCAGTATCCAGAACCGCCAGCACCTGTCCGGCGTGAACTCGATCTCCATTGTCAACACTCATGCTTTCGATCTGGCCGATGTTGCGAAATCCGAGTTCACTGACTTCACGTGCTGTGACGGTTCCGGTAAATGATCGTTCAACCTGGGATTCGGTTTCGCTGTGCAACCGCAGAGCTGCGACGAAGATGGGGTGAGCCTGTTTGTCGGCGGACTCGGACTGATTCGGCGAATCGCTGGTTGCCGAGCCGTCATTCAGCAGCGCACAGCCAGAAGTGCTGAGAATGAAGATCAGGCCGATTGCCATCACGAAAAGTCCGAAGATGCAGGACCATTTCTCTTTCAGCAGAACGTTCATCGTTGAGCCTGTTCCGTGGTCAATGAGGCACCGAACTGTCCGCTGCCGGTCGAAAAGTCAAACTGCGGCCGCTGGCGTTTCCAGATGTACTGTTCTTCAAATCGTGAACACGTAATCAATCCGTTCTTCTGCAGATGGTTCAGGTAGCCGACGGTTCTCAGCAGTTGACTCGCACGGTTGTCCGGCAGCACCTCCCGGGGACTGACCAGATCAATGCAGTCCATCGTATTCCGAGGATGATTCAGTCCCTCCAGAAGTCGCTGCAGAACTGCTCGCTGACTTTCTGCCAGCTGCTGACAGCGCTTGGGAGCATCCGTGAAAGGCAGATTGTGTCCCGGCAGGCACAGCGTTCCGTCGTGACCACAAGCCGCCAGCTGACGACAGCTGTCAAGCCATTCACCGATCACGTCGGCAAACGGTTCGCTGGGATGGACCTGCAGACTGGGACTGATCCCGGCCAGGATCTGATCACCGACAATGGCCAGCCCGTCGTCTGACCATAGTGTCGCATGTTCCGCCGCGTGCCCGTGACCAGTCTTCACTGTCCACTGACGGCGTCCAATGGTCAGCGTGTCGTTCTGCTGAATGCGTCGGTAGTGAGCGGGGATGGCCGAAACCAGGCGGCAATAACGATCATGCGCGCCACTCCGACGGTATGCCTCGCATTCCATGGATGACATTCCGTGCCGCCGGAAGAATTCAAGAGCAGATTCGAGAGCTTCTGTGGGTTGGGTCAGCAGGACGCAGGCACTCAGCCACGTTGTCCGAGTGGTCACAAGGCTGGCTCCCTGATCGCAGAACCAGCCGGCCAAACCGATGTGGTCGGGGTGATAATGGGTGATCAGCACGCTTCCGACAGGCTTCTCACAAAACGGCTTGCTCGCAAGAAGCCGCTGAAATGCAGTTCGGCAGTCTGCACTGTTGATGCCCGTGTCGACCAGGGTCCACGTTTCTCCGTTGTCCAGCAGATATGTGTTCACGTGGTCGTAGCTTTCGTTGAGCTGCAGACGAACCCACCACACGCCTTCGGCGACACGAGATGCCGCTTCTGCGGAAGGTGGCTGAGATGAAACACGAACGACGGACATAGATTTGATGAATCGCTGGCAGGGTTGAAATACTGCAGTGTCTGTTGACTGTTGAGATTCAGCTGACGGTGTTCAAATGCACCGGCAGTCGACCGTTCAGGATGGGCCAGGGTTCACTTGATCACGCTGCTTCGTCAGATCGACGATGATTTTTCCGCGTCGCCCTGCCTGTTCAGCCAATGCCAGAGCATCAGTGATCTGCGAGAAGGGGAAGACAGTGTCCACAGGAATCTGTAATGTGCCGTCGGCATATCGAGCGACCAGTTCGTCGTACAGAGTCTGACGTTCCTGCCGGTCAAGTCGGTTCAGCACCTTTGACAGCCAAAAGCCCTGCAGAGTAATGTTGCGAAAGATGGTTTGTTCTGCAGAAATTGAGCACGATTCGCCTGACAGCATGCCATAGTTGACGATGCAGCCGCCTTCGTTGAGGGTTCTGGCCAGCAGGTCAAGCTGAGCTCCGGCGACGGCGTCCAGCGCGAGAGTCAGCCGGTCATGACCGATCTGACTGCGAACCGCGTCCGGCAGGTTGTCAGAACCTTCCAGAGCGATGTCACCGCCTGATCTTAGAACATCTGCAATCGCTCCCGGTCGACGCACAACGTTGATCGTGCGAATTCCTCGCTGCTTCGCCAGCTGGACCACACATTGCCCAACGCTGCCCAGCGGAGCTGACTGGATGATCCAGTCTCCGGGCTGCAGTTCGGCGAATTTTGTCAGCAGCAGGTACGCGGTTGCCGGGTTCACTTTCAGCATGGACATCTGATGAACGTCCAGATCTCGAGGAACCTTGTGAACAGTCGTCGCCGGGACCCTGCGGGTTTGAGCCCAGTTGTTGTTGCCCAGCAGAACGACTCGGTCGCCGTCACGGATGTCCTTCACAGAGCTTCCGGATGTACGGACTGTTCCCACGGCTTCCATCCCGATGGTCGAAGGCAGTTTGGGCAGAATTCCATAGCGTCCCGAAAGCATCGCCAGATCCGCAACGTTGATGGGAAAGGCTTCCACATCAATCACCAGTTCCCATGCGGACGGTTCGCCCGGGTCTGAGGTGTCGACAATTTGAGCAACCGCAGATGGCTGCCCGAATCGACTCAGCTGCACCTGACGCATTTCAAAAGACTCCTTTGGATTTTGGAGCTCGATCGAGGTTCTGCCGCAATGTGCGAATGGTCAGGTCAATCTGTTCCTGTGTGTGATTGGTGTTGATGAAAAAACGCAGTCGAGACTTATCCCGCGGAACAATGGGATACAGCATCGGAAAGGTGCAGATTCCCGCATCGAACAGCTGAATCGACAGCCACAGAGCCACTTCCGAATCCGGCATCATCACGGGAATTACTCCCGAATCTTTGCTGGGGCCCGTATCCAGACCAACCGCATGAGCCTGCTGAATAAAGTAAGCGGCATTCGAGCGAACACGAGCCGACCGCTCCGGTTCCTGCTGCATAATTCGAAGCGACTGCAGTCCGGCCGCCGTATTGGCCGGCGTCGGAGCAGCACCGTAAAGCAGTACGCCGGGAGCGTAATTCTTCAGAATCGCAACAAGTGATTTTCGTCCGGCGACATAGCCTCCGCAGGTTCCAAAGGCTTTGCTCATTGATCCGTAATGAATATCGATCTCGCGGCCGTCAATGCGAAAGTAATCCGTCGCGCCCAGTCCTCGCGGCCCGATGACACCCATGGAATGTGCCTCATCGACCATCAGCAACGCATGATGGCGATGCTTGATCTGAATGATCCGGGGAAGATTCGGAATGTCTCCATCCATGCTGTAAACACCTTCAACAAGGATGATGACTCGTTCGTAGCCGCTTCGTTCACGAGTCAGAAGCTGGTCCAGAGCTTCGTAGTCGTTATGCGGAAAACTGAATCGCCTTGCGCCGCTCAGGCGACAGCCGGCCAGTGCCGAATTGTGAATCAGTTCGTCATAAACGATGAGGTCCTGCTGTCGAGCCAGATAACCCAGCGCGAAGGCGTTGGTGCTGTAGCCGCCAACCGAAACCACAGCGTCTTCCGTTCCCAGAACAGCCGCGATTTCCCGTTCAAACTCCTGATGAAGCGTGACCTCGCCTGTAATCGAACGGCCGGAACCGGTGCTTGTTCCCAGTTCATCGATCGCGTCCTTTGCCGCCTGCCGGACTCGATCATCAAAGGCCAGCGACAGGTAGTTGTAGCTGGAAAAATTGATGACTTCCCGGCCATCGAGATTGACCGTGGCGTCGGACGAACCCACGTGCGTGATGAACTGATTGCGGGAATATTTCTCCTTGTCATAGTACCACTGCATCGTGGTGAACGTCTTGTATTCCGGAAACAGATCAAAGTCGTAAAACGCCTGCTGCAGCGGAATTGTCCGCACCGGTGATGGAGCAGTGGAAGATTCCGACTGTCCGCATTTCAGTCGCTGTTTCAGGCGATCAAGGCTGGATTGAAGTGTCATTGCGCAGTTTTCCGGGGCAGATCGGTGAAATGGTTTCAGACAGAACGACGGGCGACGTGCGGGCTACACAGCCAGCTCAGCCCCTTCCAGATTCCTCAGGGAACTGGCGGCCAGACCACGAATTGTCGTGTCTCCGATGAGTTCCAGAATGGAGATCTGGATTCCAAACTGGTTGTCCAGCATCAGCTGGATTTCCGTCGCCATCAGTGAGTCAATCCCCAACTGACTGATGGGGCGGTCGAGGGAAATGTTCTCGACAGATGACTTCAGCACCTGAGCCACAGTTTCTGCCATCAGGCCGGCCAGCAGTTCGATGCGATCGGCCGGAGCCAGGCCACTGAGTTCTTCCAGCAGAGCCTGCTTCATGGAGTTGTCAGTGCCTGCGGAGTCAGCTGCAATCAGCGCCGCAAAGCGTGGAGACCTGGAACCGATGGTTTCAAAGCGAGCCCAGTCCGTCCATGTGGTGATGATGGTCACGCCAAACTGAGCGACCTGACGTTTCAGACCAATTTTCAGCAGATCCAGTCCTTCCGCAGATGGAAGACCTCGCAGGCCGGTGTACTTCAGAAACTGCTCCAGTTTTTCGTCCTGAGCCACCACACCCACGTCGGCGATGGCACCCCAGTTGACGCTGGTTCCGGGAAGTCCCGACTTCCTGCGGGCATGCGCGAGTCCGTTCAGAAATCCATTGGCCGAGCTGTAAGCCGCCTGACGACTGTTGCCCACCAGATTCGCCAGCGACGAGTAAAGCACGAAGTGGTCCAGCGGCATCGACTGTGTCAGCTGATGCAGATTCCACGCTCCCAGTGCCTTGCTTCGCATAACTCGACGAAACGTTTCCAGGCTGATCTCAGCAATTGGTTCGTCCTGAATCACGGCTCCCGAATGAACAACTCCTTTGAGCGGCGGCAGTGTCGTTTCGATTTGTCGAAACAGTTCCGTCAGCCGAGCCATGTCGGACGTGTCGCAGGCCGCTGCCAGCACACGGGCCCCTGCAGATTCCAGCTGCCTGACGAAGGCTCGTCGATCATCGCTGTCGGCTGCAGTGCGTCCTGTCAGGACCAGACTGCGGACTCCGTTCGCGACCAGCCATTCCGCCGTTTTTCGACCAAATCCGCCAAAGCCTCCTGTGATCAGCCAGGTCGAGTCCGGATCAAGCGTCAGGTTATCCGACTGAACGACTGGAAGATCTCCGCGGTGCAAATCGTACATCAGCACAAGATTCACGCTGTTGTCCTGCAGAGGCAGCTTCTGCCATGCAAGATCGCTGACTCCCACCGACAGTGCCGGGCGAAGATCGGCACTGCCCGCCTGAATCAACTTCACCGCCCGCTCCAAAGCATCCGTGAAAGCCGCAGGCTGACGTGCCAGTGACTTCAGGTCGCTGCGAATCAGCCCGGTCGCCTGAGCCGGAAGTGAGATGCCGCGGGGAGAGGTTCCCAGATCCACAATCACCCCACCATCAGCCAGCATTCTCCAGCCGAAGCGGGGGAAATGGTTTGAGCATTCAACGGCCACGACGTCGAATCCTGCCGGCGCGAGTTCAGTGATGGCTGCCGCAATCCCCTCTGTACAGGCAGAATAGACGGGAAGCCCGGTCGAACCGGCGGCATGGCTGCCAGCCTCGGCAAGCACTGCGACAACCATGCCCGCAGATGCCAGCTGAGATGCCAGAGTCAGCCCAAAACCGGTTTCGGAAACCAGAGCTGTTTGACGTCCCGGGGTTGCCAGCTGATCACAGACGCTCAACGCCCGAGTCGTCTCTGCCAGGGCGGTCAACAAGCTTTCCGGATCGCTGCATTCGCCTGCGTCAGTCAGCAGAAACATATTCCTCCGAGCAGTCAGCTGGCTGCAGATGTCCGTCGGAGCGAATCCACAGACCTTCATTCCCGGAGTCAGATCGGTGACATTCTGCCCGACTTCCAGAATCCGCCCCAGCACTTCAATCAGCGGCTGGCCTGACAGATCCTGATTCGGATCCAGCAGCAGATCCGCCGGCATCAGCGTGGCATCGACCTGCAGACGGATCTCATCATCCTGCAGATGGCGATATTCCGCCTGCACGATTCGAGCTGTCCCAACCGATTCCTGATCCGGCCGCAGCGGACGGACAGCGACTGGATGCTTTTCATTGGCGACCTGCTGACGAACAACATCCTCTGAAAGCAGCGGACTGTCCAGCAGCTGGCTGTGCAGCCTGAGATCTCCCCGCAATGCCACCTCGTCATGTTCCGCGTCGCAGATCAGTTCCAGCAGCAGATTTTCAACAGTACGTTCATCGACAGCCTGCGGCAGATCGATGCTCGAAAATCGCATTCCATCAAGTTCGTTGCAGGCGACTCGGACAAAGCCGTTGATGGCACTCTGAGCGGGCTCAATGGTCTGGTCTCGATCGCTGGCCGGATGAGCGCACGAGGTGACGACGTAAACACGAGGTCGCTGTTCTGCAAACGTCTTCAGCAGTCCCTGAGTCAGCGTGGCAAGAGCTGTCAGTGATGCTTCGCCGGTTGGATCACCGGAGTCAGAAGTTGAACTCAGTCCATGAAGACAGACAACGCCGTCCAGTGCCCCTGTGGCTGCCAGCATCTGCTGGACGTCGCTGGCAGAGTCTGAACCCAGTAAAAACCGGATACCGTTCGCCGCGTAGCTGTCGCCGAATTCAGCAACACCCACGACAGTGGCTCCAAACCGTTCGATACCATTGATCACCCTGGTTCGAAGGTCGGAGTGCTCACCGACGACCAGCCAGTGACCAAGTCGCCGAGGCTCCGTCAGATTCTCGCCGTACGACCAGTCGTAGTTCAGAATCTGGCGTTTGACAGCATCGCCAAACTGATCGACTCGTTCCCGAGAGGCTGCTGCTGTTAACGTCATGCCCCGCAGCGCGGCGACAACTTCACCATGTTCTGACAGCAGAGTCAAATTGCAGCGGATGGTTCTTTCGGTCCGCGAGACGGATTCGGCCAGCGACCAGACCGTCGATGGCAGTCGGTTGCCGTAAACGCACAGTTCATCAAAGCCAGTCGGCAGAAACGTCGTGCCGGAATCACCCAGCATCGGCATCAACGCCTGAAAACAGGCGTCCAGAACAGTGGGATGCAGCACATACAGATTCTTGTTCCATTCGCCGTGTTCGTTGGCAGAAACTCGGGCCAGCGTCGTTCTGCGGTCGTTGCTGCTGCGGATTTCGGTAATCGTCTGAAAAGCGGAGCCGTATTCCAGCCCCTTGCTTTTCAGTCCGCTGTAGAACCTGGCAACATCCAGCACGTGCGGGGTACTCTGCCTGAGTTCATCCACAGAGTACATCCGCAGTTCCGGCTTTGGAATGGCGGACAGCGAAGCCGTGACATGAACCTGCCCTGTTCCCAGGCGGCCGTTTTCCAGACTGCGGATTGTGGCCAGGCGGGATCGAGGTTCGAAGGCGGTCACGCAGTCCAGTCCGCGTTCTGCCGTGATGATCATCGGAGCGTTAATGCGAAGGTCTCGCAAAGCGACGGCCGTTGATTCTTCAAACTGAATGAATGACAGTTCCAGCAGAGATTCGATATAGCCGGCCGCCGGAAGAATCGGCATGCCGCTGACGACATGGTCTCGCAGGTACAGCATCGGTTCATGGTCAAAGTCGTTGCGATACAGCGGAGCGCCTGGAGCCTCCTGCAGTCCCAGCATCGGATGTGTGATGGGAGCAATGCGGTCCTGCATGGCTCGATCGTTTTCCACCCAGTAGTGTTCTCGCTGCCAGGGATAATTGGGCAGCGAAATGAATCGGCCTGTCGGGCAGACCTGGTTCCAGTCAATTTCTGCACCGTTCGCGACCAGACTGTTGATGGCTCGATGCACATTGACAACTTCCGGCTGATTGCGACGCAGAGTGTATCCGGTGCGACAGTCTTTTCCGGCTTCGCGAATGCAGTCCTGCAGTGAACCGGCAAGGACCGGATGAGGACCAGCTTCAAGGAAGATTCGATAACCGTCACGAATCAGATTCTGAACGGCTGTTGAAAATTCAACCGGCTGCCGAACGTTCTGCTGCCAGTATTCGGCTCCGAAGGTGACAGTCGTGACTGCTTCGCCGGTCACTGTCGAATACAGTGGTGTCGCCGGCAGCTGCGGACTGATCGACTGCAGGGCCTCCTTCAGTTCGTCCAGAATCGGATCCATCATGGGGCTGTGATATGGAACTTCCACCTGCAGCATGCGGTTGAAAATGTCTTTCTGTGTCAGCTCGGCAGCGATGTCCTGCAGTGCGTCGGTGTCTCCGGCAATCGTGAGATTGGTCGGGCCATTCGCCGCAGCCACCGAAATATTGCCTCCCTGAGCCGCCATCATGGCTTCGATTTTTTCACGTCCCAGTCCGACCGCCAGCATCGCCCCCGTGCCTTTGCAGGACGCCTGCAGCTGACTGCGGTGATAGCACACGGTCATGGCACTTCGAAGATCCAGCACACCTGCCGCCCATGCAGACGCCAGTTCTCCCACGGAATGCCCGACGAATGCTCCGGCGGTGACTCCTCGAGCCTGCAGCAGTTTCCACAGGCCAATCTGAATCAGAAAGTTGGCAGGCTGAGCGTATTCTGTGAAGTGAATTTGAGAGTCGTCCTCACTCTTCAGCATTTCCGCCAAAGCAGAGAAGCCTGCGATCTCCTGAAAGACTGCATCCGCTTCCTGAACGGCGGTTCGGTAGACCGGTTCGTCCCGATAAAGCTCCTGCCCCATGGCCCACCATTGGGGCCCCATTCCGGTGAATACGATCACCGGCAGCTGGCTGCCTTCATAGGGCTGAGTTCCCAGCACGGCGGTTTGGTGTTCCTGTTCTGCTGCAATGGCCATCAAGCCGGCGATCAGTTCCTCTCGATTCGATCCGGACACAACTGCTCGATTTGACAGTCGGGACCGGCGACGAACCGTCGAATGCAGGACATCGTTCAGGCGGGCATCACTGTTCAGCAGTTCCGCATACTCTGCTGCCAGAGCTCGTACCGCATTTTCACTGCGAGCTGTCACTGGCAGCACGTAGCCGTGACTGCTGAAATCGGCGGAAGCTGACGTCGAACAGTCCATACATTCACCGCTGTCCGAATTGAAGTCGGACTGCGGATGGCTGGCCGACTGCAGCACGACATGAGCATTTGAGCCTCCGTAGCCGAATGAATTCACGGCGACTCGAACCGGGGATGTGTCATCCTCACCCAGTCGGCAGGCTTTGTCCGACAGACAAACATGCAGAGTTTCGGTATCAATCGCCGGATTGGGCTCCTGCAGATTTGCCAGTGGCGATGTTTCGCGATGCAGCAGTGTCAGGGTTGCCTTAATCACACCAGCCACACCAGCCGCGGCTTCCATGTGCCCGGTGGTTGCTTTAATCGACCCCAGAATGACGGGAGGCTTACCGGCTGCCCGACGAGCCGCTCCGTACAGACTGCCAATGGCCGCCGATTCGGTCGGATCACCAATGGCAGTCCCGGTGCCGTGACATTCAACATAGTCGATGCTGGCGGGGTCGATCTGATACTGATCGCAAACGCTCTGAATGAGTGATCGCTGAGCTTCTCCGCTGGGCATCGAAACGCCGGGAGTGTGACCATCCTGATTGGTCCCGGTCGCGATCACAGTCGCAAGAACCGGATCGCCGTCACGAATGGCGTCCTCAAGCGGCTTGATCAGGACGACGCCGGCACCTTCGCCGCGACCGTAACCGTCACCGCGTTCATCAAACGATTTGCATTCGCCATCGCGTGACAGGAACTGCCCTTTGCACATCCCCATGGGATATTCCGGTCGCAGCATCACATTGGCGCCACCGACAATTGCCATCTCGCTGTGACCTCGCCAGAGATCCTGACACGCATAGTGAAACGCGACCAGGGACGAAGAGCATGCTGTGTCGATGGAAAGGCTGGGCCCGCGAAGATCGAAGGTGTGTGAAATTCGATTCGACAGCATGGTCATCATCATGCCGGCTGCGGTGTTCTGATTGATGGCCGACCGGTTTGACGCGCCCATCTGACTGATCATGTGGTCCAGCATGAAACCACCGACATAAACGCCGACTGACCGTCCGGCATACTCGGGCAGCAGCATGCCTGAGTTTTCAAAAGCTTCCCAGGCCACTTCCAGCAGCAGTCGCTGCTGAGGATCCATGTTCTCAGCGTCACGCGGTGAAATGCCGAAGAAGCCGGCGTCGAACGTGCGCACATCCTGGGTCAGAAATCCGCCTCGGCGAATATACGACTTCCCTTTGGCAATCGGGTTGGAAGAGTAATAACGATCCGCAGTCCAGCGTTCGGAGGGCACGCGATCGATGGCTGAAAAGCGATTCTTCAGTCCATCCCAGAGCTGCTGAATACTGTTGAGTCCTTTGGGAAAACGGCAGGCCATTCCGACAATTGCAAGCGACTTCATGTTCGATCCTTGTTGCTCCTGAACTCAGGACATCTCCGTGAGCTGCTGATTTCTGTATCAACACTGCTGCCCCGGCAAACGGCGATGGCAGTGGCTGCAGAGTTATTCAGCGATCGAGATTTCCTGAGGGACAACAGATCTCGGGCATTTACTTTCCGTCATGAAACCCGCCGGCAATGCCTCTCAACGTACGGGCGATAGGGAAGATGGTCGCCTGTTGCACATTCGAAACGCTTTGGAAAGTGAATGAGCTGCGACAGTTGCGCGAAGACACGGAATCTAATCGCCTGCCCTGTGGTTCACCCCAGGCCCGGCGAACTTCCAGAGTCTGATCTGCGTCGGACTAGGGCGTGTGGACATTCGTCTTTCCATAAAACGCAGGAAATGCGATAGTTCGTTGGTCTGGAATTGGTCAGGGAGGACCTCAAGATGTCTGCGCGTCATACGCTCACAGATGAGCGATGGAATCGTATCAAGGACCTGTTGCCCGGGAAGGACGGAGATCCGGGTCGATCGGGTCAGGATAATCGGTTGTTTATTGATGCTGTTTTATTTGTGCTGAAGACAGGCGTCCCGTGGAGGGATCTGCCAGAGCAGTTCGGGAACTGGAATTCTGTGTGGCGTCGCTATGATCGGTGGTGTGAGAACGGGATCTGGAAACAGATTGTCAAAGAGTTGAGCGATCTGGATCTGGAGGAACTGCAGCTTGATTCGACGTCGATTAAGGTCCACCTTGCCGCCATCGGCGGTCGACGTGAATTCGATGAAAAAAAGAAGATGCCGATCGCCGCCGATGTCTTGGCCGTTCTCGCGGAGGCCTGAATACCAAGGTTCACGCCGCCGTGAATGGTCACGGGCAACTGGCTGAGTTGCACCTGAGTCCGGGGCAGGACGGTGATGGCCCACACGGTCGTCAACTCCTCGAAGAATTCCAGCCCGGCCAGATCCAACATGTCCTCGGTGACGCCGCCTACGATGGGGATGAAACACGTGAAGTCATCAGAAAACTCAAAGCAAAGGCATGTATCAAGCCGAGCAAGAATCGCAAAACCAGAAAACGCTTCGACAAGATGCGATATAAAAACCGTAATCAGGTCGAACGCTTCTTCAATCGAATCAAACAGTGTCGCCGTGTTGCGACCCGCTACGAGAAAACAGCCGAGAACTATATCGGCTTCGTCTGGCTGGCGGCACTCATTGTCGACGTCCTATGAATGTCCACACACCCTAAGCAGGCTGCTACTGCAATGAGTGGCCGAACCCCACGGAATCAGCGAATGCCGGACAGGAGGAAAAGCAGGTCTCTGGAACCGCCCAGCCTCCTCCCAGTGACTTAAAGACATTCACCAGGCTCATGGCGATTGCCCCCTGAGCACTGGCAAGTGCGTCTCGCTGGCGAAGTGCTTCCGTCTGCAGGACGTAGACTCGCCCAAAATCAATGGCACCGGCCTGATACAAATCTGATGACTTTGTGACCGCGACCATCGATGCTTCGGCTGACTGCTGCAGGGCACGCAACTGTTCGAATCCCAGGGTGTAACTCACCATGGCGTCCTCAGCTTCCTGAGATGCCTTCAGGACCGCCGACTGATAGGCCGCGCAGAGCTGTCGGAAGACGGCTTCTTCGGCTTTCACATTGTTTGAAATCCTGGCGTAGTTCAGAAGATTCCAGGAGAAGCCGGGAGCAATCAGCCCCACCTGACTTGATGGACTGAACAGGTTGCCGATTTGCTGAGAACTGACTCCAATATTGCCTGTGAGGCTGATGTGGGGAAGAAATTCGGCTTCAGCAATTCCGATTCTGGCTGACTGTGCTGCCAGGTTCCGTTCTGCTCGGCGAATATCCGGCCGCTGTCGCAGCAAATCTGCCGGCAGTCCGACCGAAATCATGGCTGGAGTTTGTGGAATCATGCCCGAACAGCCCAGACCTGCGGCCAGATCAGCAGGCGGTTTTCCCTGAAGCACGCACAGTCGATGGCAGGCCTGTCGTCTGGCAATCTCAAGCTCCGGAAGAATTGCTTCTGTCTGACGCAGACTGACTTCCGCCTGGGCCGTGTCGATGGCGGATCCCAGACCGGCCGCCAGTTTCTGCTCAGCCATCAGGCGGGTCCTGCCCTGAATTTCGGCCATCTGCCAGGCAATATTGGCCCGAGCTTCCAGAGTTCTCATCTCGATGTAGGTCACTCCGACCTCAGCCAGCAGCAGCAATCGAGTCTCGTCGTAGGCAGCAATGGAAGCATCCAGACTGGCGTCAGCAGATTCAATCGCGCGGCGGTATCTGCCCCAAAAATCCAGTTCCCAGGCTGCGTTCAGTCCAAGATTCCAGTTCTGTGGACGAATGTTGGCGTTGAAGATGCCCGGAAACGTGAAGAAGTTGGCATCGTTGCGGCTCAGCAGCGATTTGGAATAATGGCCGTCTGCGGTTTGTGACTGAGGGAACAGTCCGCCAATGGCAACATCTCGGCGAGCTCGCGCCTCCAGAATTCGCTCAGCGGCTTCACGCAGCGTCAGATTTGCCGTCGCAGTCTCGACAATCAGCTGGTTCAGAATCGGGTCATTGAACTGAGTCCACCAGTCCTGAACGTCCACTGCCTGAGAATTGATTCGCGGATCGTAGCCCTGTGACCAGTTGCTGCGAAGCTCGGACACCGGTTGGCAAAAGTCGGGACCAACCATGCAGCCTGCCAGTTGCGCCAAAAAGGCAAACAGAAATGCCGGATTTCGTATGCGGATGACGCAGAATCGCATTTGAAAGATTTACATACTGAGTCAGTTTCCTGACGGCCTCTTTGTTTAATCCGAATCACACTGAATATCGGCATTTCTGTTACAGATTCTTCAAACGCCCCAGATATCTCGTGAAATCTTCATCCCGTCACGGTCTGCTGCATAAATCTTAGCGGCTGCAGAAATGAGAGGATTCATGCCTTCAGGACATTCACCCATCGCTGAAGGTGCTGCGTGGAGTCGGGCAGGAACGGACTGGCGATCAGGGACCGGTGCCGGGAAAAACTCTGCCCACACGATGAATCAGCACGGCTGGCTGCCGAGCAACAGGCCATCGCGGTCGCGGCCGGAGTCCGTAAAACGGCTGTGCAAAGTCGATCTCGCGTCTGCGACGCAGCTGGACTGCCTGAGCGTTATCTGAACGGGCGGATGGCGGTCCGTCTTCAGATGGATGAGTTTTGTTCCCGTCGGGCCTGCTATTTTCCTTCCTGATCGCGTTTTTTCTTCAGGGCGAGCAGGCGGGAGGTGGTGCTGCCGTCTTCCGGTGTGGATGGGGGCGAATCGGTTTTGGCGGCTGCTTGAGTTTCCGTTGCCGGGGGAACGGGCTTGGCGGCGTCCGGCCGAGTCGTGGACGGTCGTCGCGGGAAGTCGGCTTTGGTGGCGATCGGCGCGGCGGGTGGTGTTGTCGGAGTCTGAGGTTTGCCGGCCAGACCGGCTCGCACGCTTTGTGCTTTTTCCAGCAGAGTTCCCATCGTGGCCGTGGATTCCTTTTTCCGCCGACGGAATGCGCTGGTCAGCCAGCGGAAGTCCAGCTGAACTCGGCGCACCGCCACGTCCAGCGGAATCAGGCAGGCCAGCGTCATCAGCAGCCAGTCGAACACGGGCTGAGTACTGCGGCGCGGCTGGCGGTCGCCGTAGATCTGCTGAGCCAGTTCCGTGCGGGGAAGGTCCGGATTCAGTTCGCGGCCGCCGGTCTGTTCGGCGATGCTGCGCAGAGCAATCGGGTTGGACTGAAAGCGGAGGTATTCCGGTGAATACGACACAATGAATCCGCCATAAGCAATTTCGCTGCGGTTGGTTCCTTCGGCACTGATCTGCACCTGATACCGAGCTTTCCCCTGCAGCGGAATAGTGGCCTGGTAACGCCGTGGAGCGATCTGACGCACCTGACCGCTGTACTGAAATCCTTCCGCCGACGTGACGCTGACGTTCATGTCCAGCAGAGCTTCTTCGGGATGAAAGTCTTCCACGACGACGACGCCTTCGTTGCCGTTCACGTACGTGTAGACTCGAAGAAACTGTTCCCGGCGAACTCGGCTGATCCGCGTCATGATCTGAGTCACCAGCTGCTGAAACTGGTCCCACTTCACCCAGTCTTTGCCCCAGTCATCGGTGAGGTCAGACGTATACGCGGCCGTGGCACCCAGACCATATCGCCAGACGGCCAGGACGGGGTCGACGTCGGAATCTTCCGCAACGGCGTCTTTTTCTTCCGGTGGTGCCGTCAGCAGCACGGTGGCTCGGGGATCATCCTTTTCACTGGTCAGCACATATCCGTGCAGCGGCGGCATGCTGGTGATATCGCGCAGAGCCGGATCGTCGTTCAGCAGCATCGGCTGAAAGGTACGTTTCTGGATCTGACTGCGGCGCAGAGTTTTGGCTTCCTTGATGAAGATCGACGGCAGCTCACCGGGATCGCTGGGGAAATAGAAGCGACCACCGGTCTGACTGGCGATGGCATTCAGCACCAGGGCATCCCGCTGATCATGCGGGTAAATGGCAACCGTGGACACGGAAGCCTGAGCGTCTTTGAAAGCCTGAAGAGTTTTCGGCGGCGGCAGAGGCGGATCGCCGTCGGAAATGATGATCATATGGCGACTGGCGGCATCGCTCTTCAGCAGTCCCTTCAGGCCCATTTCCATGGTGCTGGTGAATTCCGGCATGTCACCAATCTGAGCTCCGTTGATCTTCGGGACCAGCTTCTCGTATTCACTGGCGGGTGTGAGTTCAAAGATCCATTCGTCGCCGTTCATTCCGTAACCGATCGCTCCGACTTCGTCCTCGGCGCTGAGAACCCGTATGGCTTCCTTGGTGATGCGTTTGGCCCAGGCGTTGCCCTGAGGGAATTCGCAGGTGTGCAGAATGATCACCAGAGCACCTTTGGGAAGGATTTTCTTCTTGCTGATTTCCATCGACACCGGCAGGCAGTCTTCAATGGGCGAATTCTGATAGCCACCCGGACCGAAACTGTTGGGACCTCCCAGCATCAGAAACCCGATGCCCAGATTGCGAACAGCATCGTGAACGGCCTGAATCTGCGGGGCGATCAGAGCATCGGCCGGAACGTTGGCAAAGACGATCGCGTCGTACTGCATCATGGCGACGGGATCATGGGGCAGCGACAGAGCAGACTTCACGTCCACTTCACGTTCGCCGGCCTCCAGAGCCTGCTGCAGATACGACCACTCCTTCGGGTTCCCGCCGGGATCCGTGACAATCAGAATCCTGCCCGCTCCTTCCAGATACAGATAGTTGCGAACAGCATTGTTCTCTGAACGGTAGTCCTTATCGGAAGGCACCTGAATTCTGGCTTCGTATTCGTAGTATCCGGGCACATCCACTTTGATGGGAACGGCAATTCGGTTCTTTCCGGCTTTGAATTCGACGGGAATCGAAGTCAGTTCTTCGTCGTTCTGCAGCAGCACCAGAGTTCCGCTGCCGTCCTTCAGCGACGACAGCACCACCGCGGCTTCGTAGGGTTCGCCCAGACGCACGAAGCGAGGCAGGTCGAGCCGTTCCAGATAGACTTCATCCGTGATGCTGGCCACGTCGATGGGCAGGACGTCGACGGAGATTCGGCGAGCCTGCAGTTCTGTGATGGCATGTTTCAGTTCACCCACGGTTTCTGTGCCGTCGCTGATCAGGACGACTCGGCCCATATTCTCTTCCGGCAGCATCGCGGCACTCAGCGACAGCGACTGCTGCAGATTGGTGGCGTCTTCAGCGACCTGAGAATTCAGATATTTTTCGAAGGGAAAGCTTTCCCGAGGCGGATATTCCACAGCCGGAGTTCTGCCGAAGACGACCAGCCCGGCTTCATCTTTGGGAGGACGTTCGGCGGCAGTTTCGGCCACGATCGACAGGGCGGATTCCCGAGCGTCGTTGACGGAATCGGAGATGTCAACGTCGTAAACCACGGAAACGATGTCGCTGGTTTTCACGGATCGCGGCACGGCCAGCACGCACACCAGCAGGCCGGTCACCAGCAGCCTGATCATCAGAGCCATGTTGCCTCGGCTTGTCGTCAGTCCCGAATGACCAGCCGCCTGCATCCACCACATCCACGGCGTGATCAGCAGCAGCAGAAACATCCACGGGTACGAAAAGTCGACTCGATTCAGCGCCACCAGCGCGATCACCGCAGTGCCGAAGATCAGCAGAAAGGTGATCAGTGGCCAGGCCGCCGTCCATCGCACGGCGCGTCGCGCCGGGGGAATGATTCTGCGCACAAATCTGTGCAGCCATGTCATGGGGTCAGCTCCACGATGCGATGATTCCCGGTATCCGCCACCAGAATTCGGCCATCGGACAGCGCCGTGAGACTCCACGGATTGAAGAATTCTCCTCGGCCGCGCCCCGGAGTTCCAAAACGTCCCATGAGATCTCCTTCCTTCGTCAGCACGCTGATGCGACCGCCTTTGTTTTCGACCACAACCAGGAGTCCGTCCTGAGTGGCTCGGATATCGTAGGGGAATTCCAGCGGTTCGACATCTGCCGGCGGTTCAACCACTCTCAGAAAGTGACCGCTGTCGTCGAAGCACTGAATGCGATTGTTGAAGGCATCCACGACATAGACCGTGCCGTCCAGCCAGATGATGCCGCTGGGACGCTGAAACTGACCGGGATCCGTTCCGTGCGACCCGAACTCCAGAACAAACTCTCCCGCCGCCGTGAACTTCTGAACTCGCTGTCGATCACCGTATTCTCCCACGTACAGAAAGCCGTTCGGGTCCTGTGCAATCGCGACGGGATACACGAACTGGCCCGGTTCGACGCCCTTGTCGCCCAGCATCGATTCCACGGTGCCGTCCGAGTGAAAGAAGACGACTCGATGGTAATGCGTGTCGGCCACTGCAATGCGACCATCCAGCAGTCGCACGACACCTTCGGGGCGACCGTGTTCCGATTCCGGCATCGGCCACTGCTGCTTCAGCGAACCCGTCGCGTCATACACGAGGACTCGGCCGGCATCGTCCAGAGCGTAGACCGTGTCGTCTTCAGCAGCGTACAGGGACCGAGGTGCGGGAATGCGGCTGCCTTCGGCGGGCACTTTCCACGAGGAAATGTCAGAGAACGTCAGCGTGCCGGTCAGGCTGTCAGCACAACCGCAGATCAGCAGAGCTGTCACCAGGCAAAGCGTTCGGCGGATGGTCATGTCCCCACCTGCAGAGCTGCTCGCTGACCCGGCAGAAACTGTGTGACAGCCGAACGATGAAGAAATGTCCTCCGGGCACCGGTGGCGACGTGCTGCATCGTGGTCTCCGTCAAACTTCCGCAGAATTGACTGTGCTGAATTTCGCAGGGGCTCTGATCGTCGGTAACAATGACCAAACGTTCCGGCCGCACTGCCGGATGACTGCCGAACGATTTCCCCAGCCACTGTCGCTGATCGTCGTCATCAAACCAGTTGACGGGACCAAGGAATTCGGCCAGCTGCCGGCTCGCGGGGCGATTGTACAGGTCCAGAGTCTTTCCCTGAAAAGCCAGCTGGCCGGCATCCAGACAAATGACGGTTTCGGCATACTTCAGCACGGTTTCAGATTCATGAGTCGAGAACACCAGTGACGTTCCGCTGTGCTGAATTGCCTGCATCATCGCCTGCCAGTAACCGGGCCGCCGAGCCGCATCCAGATGAGACAGAGGCTCGTCCATCACAAGCATTTCTGCTCGGGACGCCAGAGCTCGGCAGACCGACAGACGGCTCTGCTCGCCTCGAGACAATCCCCCCGGGAATGACTGCCGACGATGGAGCAGATCGAATGCCTCCATAAGTTTGTCTGATGAATTCGGATTTCCGCCTTCTTTTTTCCGTCCGGCCCCGCCGGCGACAGTTTCCAGGTGCTGCCGGACGCTGAGATGCCCCCAGAGTCCCCCGTCCTGAGGCACCCATGCCAGGGGCACGGAAAAATCTGCGGATGCAACATCAGAGCCGGTTAAAAACAGGTCGCACGTACCGGAAGTTGGCCGTTCAAACCCCACCAAAAGATTCAGCAGCGATGTCTTTCCGGCACCGGAAAATCCCAGCACGGCCGTAATCCCGGCGGGAATTTCAGTTGTCAGACTGGCCACCCGCACCGTGCCGTCAGTTACCAGCGAAACATCTGACAGCGACCAATGATGTGCTGACTGTGCGGTCGTTGGGGGCACCGTCTTACTCCCAAAGCAGGAAACAGGGTGCTCAGTTGTACGCTGAGACCCGCTGAAGGTCCACCTCGGCAAGTCAGCTTCGGGGCGAAGTCTCCGTCGGGGCAGACGCAAACGAAAAAGCCCCGCCGCGGACGAATGTCTGCGGCAGGGCCTGTGAGGTCAATCCGGAGGGTTCCGGGGTTATTCGTCCCGCTGTCGGCGACGGCGGAACAGTGACGGAGTGAAGGCGACCAGTCCGGCCAGCCAGCCTGTGGAAGCACTGGCCTGTCGGTTTTCGGAAGACGCTTCCACGGCAGCAACTTCAACCGGAGCCGCAGCGGCCGATTCTTCCTGCCAGATCACGTCGTCCCACTGAGTCATCACGGTATCACCGGACATCAGATCGACAGCATCCTGAACGACCGGCAGCGGAACTGCCTTCGAGATTCGGGACGCAGCCTTCACGGCCACCGGCTGAACGTCATCGGTCGGCTGAACAGATTCTGCCTGACTGACGCTGGTCGCTTCTGCTGACCATGCAGAATCGCCGGTTGTGATCGACGTCAGAAGCACGCTGTTGTTGATGCGGCCTTCAGATTCCGCTGGAAGCTCCAGTGAGGCGATGGTGAAGTTGATCGGAGAACTCCATGGTCCGATCTGATTCGAAGCATTAATCGCTCGCACCCAGACTCGGTAATTACCGGCCGGAAGTCCGGCGGTAACTGAGTAACTGGTGGCAGTGACGGTGTTGATCCGATGAACGGGAGTTCCCGGAGTAGCCGCGGCGGCGACGTAGACTTCGTAACGGCTGGCTGAAGCCACCGCGTTCCATGAGAACGTCGGAACGGAACCAGCGACCGTCGGCGTTCCGACCACCGGAGCGACCAGCGTCTGCTGCTGAGTCGTCGTGATGGACAGGAACGATTCGCGATACAGACTCCATGGCGTCAGGCGACCGTCGGCAGCTCGTGCCCGCACCCAGACTCGGTAGTCGCCCACCGGCAGCTGGCTGAAGGTAAAGCTGGTGGCGGCAACGTCCTGTCGAACAATCGGCTTGCCGATGGTGGCGGCCGGTGCAAGGTACAGGTCGTAAGCAGAGGCTCCTTCGACCCGAGTCCAGCTGACCGTCGGTGTGACGTCGGTCGTGTCGGTGGGCAGAGTCAGTGTCGGTCGACCACCCACATCAAACTGGAACACTTCGCTCCACTGAGTCGTGGTGACGATTTCACCAGCATCGGTCTTCGCGAAGCCCCGCACCCAGACTCGGTAACGTCCGTTCGCCAGAGCTTCGGGGAATTTGTAACTGTTGGTGATCAGACTGTTGTCCAGAATGATGCGAATCGGGCTGTTGTTGCGAACATCGTTGACCCAGATTTCCCATCCGTCGACTCGCTGCTGAGTGTTCCAGCTGATCGTTGGCTGAGTATTGAAGGTCGACGGTCCGAACGGAGTGATTGTCGGCGGAGTAACCACCTGGAAATCGAATGGCTTGCTCCATGCACTCGGTTCAGAGACACCGGTTCGAGCTCGCACCCAGACTCGGTATTTGCCGATCGGCAGATCGGACGGAGCCTGGAAGCTGCTGGTCTGAATGCCCGTCGTCGGGAACAGCCGCTCGCCGGTTTCCAGATCCTTCCACCAGACCTCGTAAGATTCACCGTCCAGAGAACCACGCCATGTGAAGGTTGGTCGCGCGTCGATGGTCTTCGTGAACGGAGTGGCACCGATTCCGTGAGACGGACCCAGAGGCACCGGAGCGGTTCCGACAAGGAAGACATGCACGGTGCTCCAGTCGGATGCAACGGTCATCTCCTTGTCGCGGAACGAACGGACTCGAGCCTGATACTCGCCCACCGGCAGGTTGCTGCCATCGGGGACCGTAAAGGTCGTCGGAGCCGGAATGATGTTCTTGTTACTGTCTTCCGTCGGTGGCAGGCTGATCGTCAGCTGCACGGAATTCGTGGTGACGTTGAACAGTTCCAGTTCGTGACCGACAGCTCCGACAACATTCGTCCAGGTGATGGTCGGCGTTGTGTCATAGATGGCCACGTTCGGAGTCAGCACTTCCGGTGGAGTGGAAATGGTGATAATCCGGCTGGAGACGGCTCGAGCATCAGTCTGAGTCGACGGCGGATCCGTCACCGGCGGGTTGTTGACCGCGGTGATGGTGAATCGGTAGCCCAGCGGCAGAGCCTGTCCGTTCGGCACGGTGTAGGTCGTGCCCGTCGAGGCCTGTGACGCTGACCAGGACCGTGTTGGTCAGGTCATCGACAATTGTCAGCTCGTAGCTGTCCGCGCCATTCACCGGGCTCCACGAGAACGTTGGTGTGGAATCCGGAATACGATTGCTGGACGGAGCCAGCACGGTCGGGGCAATGCCGACGGTGAAGTCAGACGGTTCGCTCCACAGCCCCGGCGTATTCGTTGCGTCGAACGAGCGAACCCGCAGACGATACTTACCCAGTGGCAGTGCTGTCGTGACCTGCAGTGATGTGTTCACTGTCAGGTTGTTGTTCGGCAGAGCAACTCGGGTGCCTTCCGTCAGGTTCACCAGTTCCACTTCATAAGCTGATGTCCCCGGAACACCGGTCCATGTCAGCAGCGGCGTGTCATCGGTGATGGTGCCGGACGGAGTCAGCACCATCGGAGCCGCAGTGACTCGGAAAGTGCGAACGACCTTCAGGTTGTCCGCCTGTTCCAGCTGCGGAGTGACCGGATCTTCGAAGACACCGTCCACACCGGCATCCTCGATGGTGACCGTGATTGTGGACGCTCCGGAAACTCCCGGCTTCGTGGTGAACGTCAGAGTGGCGATATTCTGCGGAGACACATAAGTCACGACCGGTGTCGGCAGGAAGTCCGGATCGCTGCTGGTGACCGTGACGCGAATGTTTTCCAGTTCGTTCAGCGGTCCGCGAGTAATGCCGTTCAGCGTAATTGTCTGCTGCGGTGCACTCACCTCCAGGTGGACATCACTGAGCGTGCCGGCGGTCGGCAGGTCGTTGACCGGTCGCACATAGATGCTGACCTTGCGTGTGGTCGTCTGATCGTCGGCAGTGTCGAAGATTCCGTCTGTTCCGGCATCCTGCAGAGCCAGTGTCACTGTGACGTTTCCGAAGGCATTCGGGAGCGGGACGTAGGTCAGCGTTCCCACATTCGATCCGGTGGTGTAGTTCACAACCGGCTGCTGAATGATGCTGGCCGCCGGAACCACCAGGAACGGAGCCGGCGGGTTCGTCACCGGCAGCGCGGTGCTGACCGTGTTTCCGGAGGCCACGGCAGAACCGGCTCCGAAGTATGCGTTCAGCGTCTGAGCCATCGCGTCTGCGACTTCGAAGGTGGAATCGACCGTCACCAGTGTCACGACGTCGATGATCACGATTTCCCGGTTGTCGCCGGTGGGAGTCGTCACGAAGGTGAAGTCAACGCCATTCACTGTGATTGTCTTGCCAACGGCATCACCGCCGCTGGGGACAATCACCACACTGGTGTTGTCGATCGAGGCTGTGATGCGAACGGCTTCCAGTTCGCCCGGCCCAGGTGTGATCCCGCTGAGTGCCACCGTCTGCAGTCCGCTGTCTTCGTTGGTTGACTGAGCAGGAACAGCGTTGATGGTCGGCGGGTCATTAACCGGCAGAACTTCAATCAGGAAGGTTCGACTGGCAGACAGGTCGTCCGCGGTGTCGAAGATTCCGTCAACTCCGGCATCCTGAGCGGTGATGGTCACTGTTGCCAGGCCGTAGGAGTTTCCGATCGGTGTGAACCGGAAAGCTCCATCCGTGTCGCGGGAGTTGTAGTCGATCGCCAGGTTCGACAGCAGACCTGCTGATGTTGTGGCGTGGAACTTCGCCGTCGAACTTCCGGCAATCGACAGTTCGCTGGTGACGGTATTCGCCGAAGCGATCACAGAACCGGCTCCCAGCCGAGCGTTGACGACCGTTGCAGTCTTCGCGGCAATGGCCTGAGTGGTGTCTGTGGTATTGATGGCGATCTGGGCTGTGGACGGACTGGTCACCACCGCTGCGTCCACATAGGTGAACACGGTGCCATCGACAGTGAGAGTTTCGCCAATCACGTTCTGAGCGACTGCGACCGAGGTCGAATTGTGCAGAACATAAGACAAACGAATGTCTTCCAGTTCGTTTGCTCGACCGGTGCTGATGCCTGTCAGCGGAACTGACTGTTCGCTGGAATCTTCCACAGTCTGATCGTCGATGACGGACAGAGTCGGGGAATCATTGACCGGAGTCACCGTAACGGCGAATGTCGTGGAAGTTGACAGGTCATCAGCCGTGCCGAACAGCCCGTCAACACCAGCATCGGTTGCCGTCAGAGTGATGAAGTTCAGGCCGAAGGCGTCAGCCACAGGAGTGTAACGAACCGTGGCATTGGCATCGCGTGAGTTGTAGTCAACGGCCAGTCCGGAAATGACATTTGCGGCAGGCACGATGACGAAGTTCTCGGCTGAACTTGCCGACAGCGTCAGGTAACTGGAGATCGTGTTGTCGCTGGCAACAACCGATCCAGACCCGATTGCCGCATTCACGGCCGCGGCCGTTGCTGTCGCCACGGACTGAGTCGAATCCGTGGCCAGCACTGCAATCTGACTGGCGGTCGGAGTCGGGTTGGTTGCGGCATTGACATACGTAAAGACCGTGCCGTTGACAGTGATGCTGTCGCCAATGACATTGGCCCCTGCTGCGATGACCAGTGTCGTGGTGTTGTTCAACGTCGCCGTCAGTCTCAGATCTTCCAGCTCATTTGTCGGGCCGACGGTGATCCCGCCAACCGAAACGCTCTGTTCCGGAGAATCTTCCGCGGTGGTCTGAGGATTGACCTGGGCGATCGTCGGAGCATCATTGGCCGGAGTGACGGTGATGACCACATCCTGTGACGTCGAACGATCATCGGCGTTTCCGAAGATTCCGTCGACGCCTGCATCTGTCGCGGTGACCGTCACCACGACTCGGCCAAAGGCGTCGCCAACGGTTGAGAAGTTCAGGGTTCCGCTGGTGTCGCGGCTGTTGTATGTGAAGCCCAGTCCGTTGATGATGGACGAAGCACTGTAGACCGCAAACCGGTTTGTCGAACTGGCCACGACAGCCAGGGCTGTGTTGACCGTGTTGTTCGATGCGACGGCGGTGTTGGCTCCCAGCACCGCGTTGATGGCGGCGGCTGTCTTGTTGGCAACTCCGAACGTCGAATCTGTGACGTTAACGGCAATCTGAGTTGCCGTCGGTGAGGTCACCACGGCAGCATCGACATACGTGAAGACGGTGCCTCCCACGGTCAGCGTTTCTCCGACAACATTGGCACCGATGGCAATTGCAACGGTGTTGGTGCTGTGCAGAGTCTCAGTCAGGCGAATATCCTCCAGCTCATTTCCGGGCCGAGGCGTGATACCGGTCAGAGCGACTGAGTGAGCTCCGGAATCTTCCGCCACCGTCTGCGGTGCAACGGCATCCAGAGTCGGATCGTCGTTGGACGGCGTGACGGTAATCAGCACATCTCGAGTAATGGACAGGTCGTCGGCCGTGCCGAACAGTCCGTCCACGCCGGCGTCCAGCGTTTGCAGACGAATCACCACATGACCGAAGGCGTCCGCCACCGGTGTATACCGCAGCGTGCCGGTCGTGTCCCGAGAATTGTAATCGACGGCGATGTTGCTCACGATCTGCGACGCGTGCATCACAGCAAAGCGATTCGTCGAACTGACCGTGACACCGGCACCCGTCGCAACAGTGATGGTATTGTCCGTGGCCAGAGCCGAATTCGCACCCTGAGCTGCATTGATTGCGGCTGCGGTTTTGGTGGCCACCGTCTGAGTGGTGTCTGTTGAAAGAACAGCAATCTGCGTGGCGGTGGGTGTTGGTGTGGTGGCCGCATTCACGAAAGTGAACTGCTGACCTCCGACAGTGATGCTTTCCCCGATGACGTTGGCTCCGACTGCAATCGCGATTGAAGTCGTATCCAGCAGGGTCGGAGTGATGGAAATATCTTCCAGTTCGTTGCCCGGTCGAGGAGTAATACCGGTCAGCGCGACGCTCTGTTCCGGACTGTCTTCGCCGACAGTCTGCGGAGCGATGGCAGTCATCGTCGGCTGGTCGTTGTCCGGAGTGACTCGAATGCTGAAGGTCTGTTCCACAAACAGGTCGTCAGCATTGTTGAAAATTCCGTCGACGCCCGCATCCAGAACATTGATGGTGACGGTCACGGTTCCGAAGGCGTCGGCCACCGGAGTGTATCGGAACGTTCCGGTGGTGGCTCGGGACACATAATCAACCGCCAGGTTCTGCACGATCTGGTCGGCTGTCATCACCGCCATGCGGTTTGCGGAACTGACTGTCACGGCCGTTCCCGGCAGAGTTGTGATGTAGTTGTCCGTCGCCGTGACCGTTCCGGCTCCCAGCAGAGCATTGATCACATTGGCAGCCGTGGTGGCAACCTGCTGTGTCGAATCTCCGGCAGAAACGGAAATCTGAGTCGCTGTCGGGCTGGCCACAACCGCGGAATCAACGAACGTGAATCGGGTGGCACCGATATCAATCCATTCACCGGGCAGATTACTTCCGGCTGCAAAGGCCACGCTGGTGGTGTCGTGCAGACGGTAAGTCACACTGATGTCTTCCAGCTCGTTGCCCGGACGCGGCGTAATACCGGTCAGTGCGACGCTCTGTTCAGACGTTTCTTCATTGACAGTGGTGTCTGCGATCGGATCCAGAGTTGGCTGGTCGTTCACCGGATTCACAGTGATACGGAAGGTCCGATCGATGAACAGGTCGTCGGCATTGCCGAAGATTCCGTCTACGCCCGCATCCAGCGTGTGAATGGTGACGGTCACCTGACCGAAGTTTTCCGTGTCCGGCGTGTACAGGAAGCTGCCGGTGTTGTCTCGGGAATTGTACACCACCTGCAGGCTACCCACGATCGATGCCGCCGGCATGATGGCAAACCGGGTCGCCGAGCTGACAGTCGGATTCAGGCTGACATCCGCCGTCACCGTGTTGTTGGTCGCGGAAACTGTTCCGGCTCCGGCACGGTTATTGATGGTCGTCGCTGTCTTGGCGGCCACAGTCTGAGTGGCATCCGTTCGCAGGACGGCGATCTGAGTGTTGCTCGGAACCGGTGTTGAAGCACCATCAACGTACGTGTAGGTCACGCCGCCGATCGTGATGGTTTCGCCGATCATGTGATCACCGCGAGACACGGCGATACTGACCGTGTTATGCAGCGTGTGAGTGATGCTGATGTCTTCCAGTTCATTGAACGGCCGCGGAGTGATCCCCGTCAGCGCAACCGTTTCCTGAGCTCCTTCTTCGTTCGCCGTCTGATCCGGAATGACGTCCATGGTTGGGTAATCATTGTCCGGAATGACAGTGATGCTGAAGGTGGTGTCCACCCACAGGTCATCACCGTTCCCGAAGATTCCGTCCACACCGGCATCCAGAGTTCGCAGAGTGACTCGAACAAGTCCGAAGGCATCCGCAATCGGCGTGTATCGGAACGTGCCGGTGGTTGCTCGGGAAACGTAATCCACAGCCAGATTGGTAATGATCTGATCAGCTCGCATCAGAGCAAATCGATCCGAATTGCTGACCGCCGGAGCCATCGCCGTATCAACCGTGATGGTGTTGTGTGACGCTTCTGCCACGACCGCCGCAAAGTGGCTGTTGATGGCCGCCGCTGCCTTGATGGCCACGGTCTGAGTCGGATCGGCGGCATTCACCGCGATCTGAGTCGACGTAGGAGAAGGCGTGGTGGCAGCATTCACAAACGTGAAGACTGTTCCGTTCAGTGTCAGAGATTCGCCAATCAGATTCTGTCCGACGGCGAAGGCAATCGTGGTGGTGTCATGCAGCGTCGGTGTGATGCTGATGTCTTCCAGTTCGTTGCCCGGTCGCGGAGTAATGCCGGTGATCGGTACGCTCTGTTCCGGTCCTTCTTCCAGCACGTTCTGAGCGGAGATCGGATCCGTTGTCGGAGCATCGTTGTCCGGAATCACAGTGATCGTGAAGGTGCGGTCAATCGACAGGTCGTCGGCGTTTCCGAAGATTCCGTCCACACCCGCGTCAGCAACCGTGACGGTTACGGTTACCTGGCCGAAGGCATCGACAGTCGGCGTGTAGTGGAAGACGCCGGTGGTGTCGCGGGACACGTAGTCGATGCTCAGATCCTGAACGATCTGAGCAGCCGTCATGACGGCAAATCGACCGCTGCTGACAGCGACAGTCCCTGCTGTCGTGATGTTGTTGTAAGTGGCAACAACCGTCCCGGCACCCAGCTGAGCGTTGACTCTGGTCGCAGTCTTTGTGGCAACCGTCAGCGTGTCATCAGTGAGGTTCACGGCGATCTGAGTTGCCGTTGGCGTCGTCACAATACCGGCGTTAACGTAGGTGAACGCCGTTCCGTTGATCGTCAGAGTCTCGCCGACCATGTGCTGACCAATACTGAACGCGATCGATGTGGTGTTGTGCAGAGTATGAGTCAGAGCGATGTCTTCGAGCTCGTTTCCGTCCTCTCCGGTGTATGGAGCCGCAGTTCGGGACGGACCGGCGTAGATGCCAGACAGAGCCACAGTCTGCGGACCGGAATCTTCCAGAGTTGACTGCGGACTGACAGCATCCATCAGCGGCTGATCGTTGGTCGGAGTGACCGTGATGGTGAAGGTCTGAGTCGTAGTCAGATTGTCGGCCGCTTCGTCTGCGAGTGTTGCCGGATCATCAACAAACAGACCATCCACACCCGCGTCGGTGGTGGTGACAATGACGGTCACCGGGCCACCGAACTGATGTTTGCCCGCGATGTAGCGGAACGTAGCCGTTGTGTCGCGGGAGTTGTAATCGATGGCGAACGATTCAATCAGGTCGCTCTGATCACGAATAGCGAACGCATCTCGTTCATCACTTCCGCTCACCAGAGATCGATTGATGGTCAGTGCCACCGTGTTGTCGGTGACGATCGCCATTCCCGGGAAGACGCTGTTGATCGCAACGCCCGCCGCGGCGGCGACCTGCTGCGTCGTGGCCGATCGGCTGACGGCAATCTGATTGCCCGTTGGCACGGTTGTCGCGGAATCCACGAACATGAACGGAACACTGTTCACTGTCAGTGTCTGACCGATGATGTTGTTCCCGGCCGCAAAGGCGACGATGGTGGTGTCCACCAGAGTTGCAGAAACCTGCAGATCTTCCAGTTCGTTGCCTGGTGCTCCGGTGATTCCCGGCTGAGGATGAATGCCGGTCAGCGTGATGCTGATTTCGTCATTCAGCCCGTTGAGATCTGTATCCAGATCTTCCACCTGCAGCTGATCGGTGATCGGGTCCGTGGTCGGCACATCATTCACCGGATCAACGGTAATCGTGAAGACTCGATCAATCGACAGGTTATCGGCAGATTCGTCTGCCAGGGTCGTCGGATCGTCATCGAATACACCGTCCACGCCGGCATCTTCGGTTGTGATCGTCACCGTCACAACGCCGAAGTTGTCATCATTGAACGGTGTGTAACGGAAGGTTCCGGTCGAATCGCGTGAAACGTAGTCGATCGCCAGATCGCGAACGATTTCCGTTTCATCCAGAGCGTAGAAGTATGTTGTGGCAGCCACACCCGTCGCCGGTGGCAGAGTTACCGCCAGCGGAGTGTTGACGGTGTTCTTCCACGGAATCACACTGCCCGGGCCGAACATGTTGTTAACAACGGCCGCGGTGGCACTGGCGACGTTGAACGAACTGTCCAGAGTGCTGACAGCAATCTGCGTCGGAGACGGGACCAGGACCAGTGAAGCATCGACATACGTGAAGTCTGTTCCTCCGATGTTCACCGTCTGACCAATCACCTTCGCTCCGACGGCAACCACCACGGTGGTGGTCTGTTCCAGAGTATAGCTCAGGCGAATGTCCTCCAGTTCGTTGATCGGACCGGCTGTGATTCCGGTCAGAGCCACTGACTGTTCCAGCGATGCTTCCAGAGTTTCCTGAGCATCGATCTGGTCCATGGTCGGCAGATCGTTGATCGGGTTGACTCGGACGGTGAACGTTCGAGTCACTCGGTTATTGTCGGCCGCTTCGTTGTATGCCAGCGTCGTCGGGTCATCGTCAAAGATTCCGTCCAGGCCGGCATCTTCAGTGACCACACTAATGGACACTTCGCCGAACGCATCGCCGATCGGAGTAAACGTCAGGTCTGCGGTCTGAGCAAGATTTCGTGAGATGTACGAAATCTGCGGAGCCGTAATGATGCTGGATGCACTCATCAGGGCAAACGCTTCCGTGGAGGAAGCCACGACCGGCAGAGCAGTGTTGATGGTGTTCTGGAACGCCGAAACCGTGTTGGCTCCCATCAGTGCATTGACGACCGTGGCTGTGGCTTGAGCAACCAGCTGAGTTGCCATGGCGGTCGAAGTCGCGACGGTGGTGTTGACCGGAATCTGATTCGCTGTCGGAGCTGTCACGATGGCAGCGTCGACGTAGGTGAATGTCTGAGCTCCGATCTGCAGTGTTTCCCCGACAACATTTGCTCCGATGGCAATCGCCACAGTGGTGCTGCTGTTCAGGGTCGGGATCAGACGAACGTCTTCCAGTTCGTTGTTCGGGCCTGTGGTTGTCGGTCCGGCGGTGATGCCGGTCAGAGTCACTGTGGTTTGCGGATCATCTTCGTTGACCGTCAGGTTCTGAATCGGGTCGATGGTCGGATTGTCATTCACCGGTCGAACAGTGATCGCGAATGTCTGTTCCGTGAACTGATCGTCTGCGTTGCCGGCAATTCCGTCGATCCCCGCGTCTGTCACGGTGATGGTGACATTGACCGGGCCGCCGAAGTGATGACGAGCAGGCGTGAACTGGAAGGTTCCGGCCGTATCACGCGACAGGTAGACGATGTTGGTGCTCGCAAACAGATCATTCTGATCGAAGATTTCCATCGAATCGGTGCTGTCATTCGTGGTGAATGACACATCGGCAGATGGGACTCGAATAGCGACCGAGTTGTCAGTGGCTGTTGAAAGGCCGGCAAAGACCGCGTTGATGGCGGCGGCGGCCTTCTGAGCCACGACCTGAGTTCGGTCGGTCGGCAGGATGCCGATCTGAGTTCCGGTCGGTGCTGTTGTCAGCGAATTGACAAATTCGAAGGCGACCGGGCCGGTTCCGTCGTCGACAGTCAGAGTCTCACCAATCACATTGCCACCCTTCGCGAAGACCACAAAAGTGGTGTCGTGAATCAGCGATGTGATGTCCAGATCTTCCATTTCGTTCGCCGGACGCGGAGTAATGCCGGTCAGTGCCACCGTCTGGATGTCGTTGATATTGTCGTTGTTGGCATCCGGATCTTCGAACAGAGTCACGTCGTTGATCGGGTTCAGGGTTGGGTCGTCGTTGATCGGCAGAATCGTGATCGTGAACACGGTTTCCGTGAACGCGTCATCTGCATTTCAAAGACGTTGTCCAGTCCGGCATCGGTGACTCGAACAATGACATCCACCATCCCGAACGCATCCACGTGTGGCGTGTACCGCACGGTTCCGAAGGTGTCGACAGATGTGTAATCAACCTGCAGGTCGGCGATCAGAGCGTCCTGATCAGCGATATGGAATTCCGTTGCCGGTCCGGTGACCAGCGAAATGTCCAGATTGAATGACACGAAGTTCGCGGCAGCTCGAGCCACATTGTCACCTCGAGCGGCATTGATGGATGCCGCCGTGGCCTGCGCGACAGCAATCGTGTCGTCCGTGATGTTGACACCGATCTGGCCTGCTCCCGGAACCGGAGTCAGGGCGAGATCGACATAGGTGTAGACAGTTCCGTCCACGGTCAGACTGGTTCCGATGACACGCGAGCCGTTGGAGACAGCGACATTTGTCGTGGCTGCCAGACGAACCGTGACGACCATGTCCTCCAGTTCATTGATCGGTCCGGCCTCAATGCCGGTCAGACCGACGAAATGTTCGTCGATCACGGAATCCGCAGGGTTCAGGTCTTCATCTTCAATGATCGTCTGATCAGCGACGGCATCAATCAGCGGCGGATCGTTGATAGGCTTGACGGTGATCGGAATGATATCCACATCCGTCATATTGATCTGTCGTGCCGGATCCTGAGTGAACTGACCAAGGTCTTCAGTCAGAACCAGCAGCGAGGCTGGTCCGAAGTAGTCCTGAGTCGGCAGGAAGCCAAGTCCGTTCAGAGTCTGGTTCACCAGAGTGATGTCTCCGGTGATCGTGATCACAGCCTGTCCGGTCGGCGGAGTGACTCCGGCGACAACCACATTGTTCACAGTCACGACGTTTCCGGCAACGGACGCGGTTCCTGTTCCGAAATAGGTGTCCAGTACCAGCTGAGTTGCTGCGGCGACAGCGGTATCGGGATCAGCCGGATCGACTGGAATCTCAGTCGCCGCCGGAGTCGTCACGAGG
Organism: Planctomycetaceae bacterium; assembly: GCA_041398865.1. Taxonomy (GTDB): domain Bacteria; phylum Planctomycetota; class Planctomycetia; order Planctomycetales; family Planctomycetaceae; genus Fuerstiella. The sequence goes on along the minus strand of JAWKTY010000010.1, from coordinate 174,889 downwards.
TTGGCGTCGACATAGGAAAAGGCCGTTCGCCCAACGCTGATGTGGTCCCCAATGGCAACGGAACCTGCCGGCACCGTCAATGTGGCTCCGGAAAGCACCAGCGGACGCACGAGTGCCGCCGTGTGCGGAGCAACCAGCGTGATCTTGGCACCCGATCGCCGAGCCTGCAGGGGGCCAAGGTCGAGATTCAGTCGAGCCAGCAGGGCTGCAGCCACGTCATTGGCGGTTCCCAGAGCATTGACGGCAATCTCGTTGGTGCCGACCGTTCCGGCGGCATCAACGAACCGGTAGACTGTTCCGTCGATGTTGATTTCTTCCGAAATCGCCTGTGCTGCTGCCGGAACGGTGATGTCCTGGCCACTGACTTTCAGCGAAGTCCCGTCTGTGTTGGAGAAGTACAGACCGGCTCCGGCCAGTTGAACGACGGCTCCTGCGGACGACGCTGCGCCGGCCATGTACAGCTGCGGATCGTTGATTGCAAGAGCTGTTGCTGCAGCAACGGCTGCCGGACTGTCTGCCTTCGCGACGGCAATCTGGTTCGGGTTCGGAGTCAGAGCAGCTGTGCTGCTGTCCCAGACGGCAATATCCACAAAGCTGAAGGTGACAATTCCCACCGTGAACTGCTCGCCAATCACGGACGCTCCGTCCAGCACGGTCATTGCGTTTGAACCCGTGACAGCGATGTTGCTGGTGCTGATCAACAGGCGATCGGACGTCAGGCCGGCTGCCAGAGTCATCACGTCAGCAGCAGACACAGCGGACGCTGCTCCGTAGGCCACGTTCAGAACGCTCGTCACAGCTGTGGCAACTGCGGTCGAGGAATCCGTCAGATTGATGGCAATTTGGGTACTGGTCGGAGCCGCCACCACGGCAGCGTCGACAAACGTGAACCGGGTTGCGAGCGGGTTCAGCGGATCCCGACTGTCCGTAATTCGGAATGACTGTCCGATCAGCGTTGCTGCTGCCGGCAGAGTCACCACCTGACCTGTGGCATCCGTTGTGATCCCGGCTGGCAGGTTCAGAGTTCCGTGCTCAGCGAACAGAGTCACGGTCAGTTCGTTGGTGCCCAGGTACGCATCCGTGTCGTCAACGGAAATCGGATTTCCTCCGGCGGAATCGAAGACCAGTTCCGTGTCTTCGTCGGTCATGGCCATGGCCGGAACGGTGTTCACGGGTGCATCGTTGACACCATTGTCCAGAATCACCTCGAAGCGGATATCGCCATTTGATCGGTTCGACTGAATCGGATTCCCTGCCCGGTCACGAATTGTTGTGGTCGGATCGCGGTCCACGACCGTGATCGTGTAGACGCTGTCCGTCGGGAACGAGCTGAGTGCCTGGAAGATCACCTGATCCAGACCTGGCACCCAAATAAACGTGTAGTCGACGCCTTCCCTCAGAAGAACGCCGTCTTTTCGCAGCTGCCACTGACCGGATCGCACGAAGGTGTCATCGATGCCGGAACCGTCGTCGTTCAGCTTGATGATCAGGCGGGTCAGGAAGTTTTCCTCAATTCGGACGACATCGTGATCCAGTGCGTTCAGGTCATCGGGCCCGTTATCCAGCGGCAGCAACAGGGTCCCGTAAGGACCAATGAAGTCAGCTCGTTCAATCGCCCCGACGTCGTTGAAGACTTCACTGCCCACCCCGGAAGGCGGCTGTTCGGGATCGTCAACACGTGTTTGCCTGAAGATGTCGAATCCTGGAGAAACCACATCGGAATCCGGAATCCCCAGGTCAGATTTCACAGCTGTAAACGCTGCGCGGTCCGGAATTGTCTTGATCGATCGGTCGATCGGAACAGCTCCGTCAAAGATCCCGTCGCCGGCCTGACTGTCGCCCACCAGATAGAAGTTGTCTGTCAGCGGGTTGACGAACAAAGGATTGCTCGGAATATCCGGAACTTCACTCTGACTCGTGACTCCTCCCGCGTTGAGCTTGGTGTTGTTTCCACGGAAGTAGGTTCTTGCCACAATCGTCTGCTGGGATGTCGCGTCGACACGAATTCCGGTTCCCTCGTTGACGATGATGTTGTTCAGGATTGTCGGAGCCGCATTGTTGACAACGTTGATGCCGATCGTCCCGGCGCCTGCGGTCTCGCCGCCGTAGATCGTGTTATTGACAATCTTGCCCAGCGGCACGGCTCCCAGAGGATTGCCCGTACCTGTGACCGGGTCGCCGCCGAACTGAATTCCGGACTGCCCGGAACGGACGATCACGTTGTTCACGATCGCAATGCCCGGAGCAAACCGGTTCGAGTTCGGCGTCTCGAAGTTGATCGGAGATCCAGGAAGAGCAAATCCCGTCAGCGGATCCCGGTTACCCGCCGAAACGATGATCCCGTTTTCCGCGGAATCGCGAATGGTATTGTTCTGAATCTGGAAGTGACCCTGTTCGCGTTCCAGGTTCCGGTCGCCGCGAATGATTCCGCCACCCGGGGCAGGAAACGCAATATTGTCCAGCAGCAGGAACCCCGTGCCGTCGATGCCTCCGGCCGCCTTGCGGTAGATGAAGGTAAACGTCTGAGTTCCAGCTTCCACCGGAATTCGAATCGTCTTGAATCCGGTGTCTGTACCGGTGTAACTGTACAGAGGAGCAGTTTCTCCGGTTCCCCCGACCAGAATTTCGAAGGTGTCAAAGCCGGTGCCATCCGGGCTGAAGAACTGATCGAACACCAGTTCTCCCGCACCGGTATTCACCGTGACGGACAGTTCTGCGTGCTCAACCTGATTCAGCATGCCGGCGGCAGCAACGTTGGCTCGACCCAGGATCAACCCCGTCACATCCTGGACCACAAACGGTTTTTCTCCGTCGGTCGACCGCCATCCCAGTTTGCTGAAGTCTCCGGTTTCGAAGTCGTCGATGGCGGCTGTCAGCCCCAGGTCAGCTCCGGAGACGAATTCCGTGTTCGGGTCAAACACAGACGAAATCGTAATATCAGGGTTCAGCGAATCGACCAGGCTGGCATATTCGTAGCCTCGGCGGATTTCCACCTGATACTGACCGACCAGAACTTCCATCGGATTCATCGGGTCCGGTGGGTCCTGAGGCACCGTCGTGAAGGCCGCGTTGTTGGTCGCGGCAGTGATCATTTCACCACGTTCAGCCCAGCCAATGATGATGTCGTCGACATAGAACCCTTCGAAGTTGTTGTTCTGACCTCGAGCTGTATCGTTCAGGTTGCCGTAATCATCAACATCGGTGGCCAGCTCCGGACTGTTGGTCGAATTGGAAATGGCAGGTTCGTTGCCGGTGTCTTCGCCGCCTGCTGAAACCAGATCCACGATTGTGCCGGCGGTGCTGAAGTCGAACCTCAGTCTCAGCCCGGCCATTCCCGAATAACGGGACAGGTCAACTCGAGCCTGACGCCAGTCGGCCACGTCGAACAATGGCTGAATCTGCTGCTTCGCGTCGGAAGGACCGGCGTTATAGATGTGGGAAATGAAATCGGGAACTTCCGTGGACGCGTTGCTGCCAACGGTACCGGTGGTGGCTCCCGGAGTGTTGTTGGTGGCCAGCAGTTCCCAGGTCAGACCATCGTCCGTCGAAATGAAAACACGAGCACTGTCCCGCATCGTGCCGTCGGGGCTGGATGTGTTGCGATTCTCGCTGTCCAGAAAGTAGTTGAAATACAGGACCGGTCGATCCGCCTCATTCGCAGCGTCCAGAGTGCGGCTGGTGAGATCGAAGGTGTTGGTGATGACCGTACCCAAAGCTCCGCCTGGCAGATCATAGTCGCCGGAAGCCGTTGCGGTGCTGCCGATCGTGCCGGACGTCAGGTCACGCTGGAAGTCGCTGAACTGAACACCGTACTGTCCGTTTGACGAATCGTAGTTGAAATACGGAGTCGTTCCTGTCTGGAACTTTTCCAGTCCGAAGTACAGACTCGCTCCGCCCTGAGACTGATTGGTCGCATACCCGTTGCCGAATCCGTCGGTCAGACTCACATCCGCCCCGCTCGGAGTTCTGCTGAAGTCGTAGGCGTCGTTAATGCCGTGGCCGGTGTCTGCACCACGGTTGGTTGTCGGATGCCACAGATTAAAGTCCAGTGGCGAGAATGCCAGCCCGCTGGTTGTTCCTGTGGTTCCCAGAGACTGCACAAACGTATCCGGCAATCCGTCCCCGGCTGTTCCGATGACAGTCACATCCGCCAGCTCTCCGCCGACCATCAGCGAGTTGTTCGCAACCAAAGGAAGAACATCCAGCCCGGCCAGCGTTCCCTGGAACAGAATCTGAACAGGAGTTCCCGGAAGATCGCCACCGGTGACCAGAACATCAGTGATCGCAGGCAGATTCTCAAGAGCCTCCTCGATGCTGATGATACCGTTCTGAGTCGTCACCACACCAATGGTCGAGGCCGCTCCATTGACCAGAGTCGTTTCGATACCGTCGGCAATCGTCAGAGCCAATGGTGTGCCACCAACCACCGTTTCCACAATGTCAACCGTCGGCGCCGTCCCTGTCAGGCTACCAGCATTGCCGGTCAGTGTGACGTCTTCACCGGCCAGAACTCCCTGGAAAGTGATGGTCATGGTACTGGTGTTCACCGTCCCGCCTCCGGTCACCGTGATATCAGCGTTCGATAGCGGCGGTGCGGCCGCCACAATTGCATTTCGAATTGCGTTGGCAGTGGCGTTAAACGGAATTCCGGCAATGAATGTTCCGAGGGAAGTGGTCAGCGTCAGAGCAAACGCGCCGCCGGTGGCATTTCCCCCCAGAGTCAGCGTGTTGACTTCGTTGGCCGGAGCACTCAGGCCGGTCGGATTCATGGTCACAAGCGCCAGGTTCTGACTGCCCGGATCCACGAATTCGATCGAAAAGCTGCCGAACCCGCCGGTTGAAGTCACGATCACATCGTTGACGTTCGGCAGCAGTTCCAGAGCTGCTTCGACCTGAGCCGCGGAGGCGTTGAATGGAATTGCAGCTGTGGTGGATGCTGGTCCCAGCACATTTGCCGGAACAGTGATGGTGAACGTGCCGGCGTCCGGTGTGCGAGCCGGGTTGATCTGCTGAATTTCGTTTCGCTGCAGCTGAGTCGTGTCTCCGATCAGTGGCTGCACGTCGGTGGATTTCAGCAGTCCGGTGAATTCCACGTCGTAGACATTGGCGACGGTCTGCGTCACCAGAACGTTTCCGGCTCCAATGCCCGGCAGGGCTTCCAGTGCCGCCTGGACCACCGCCGGTGTTGAACTGTATGGAATCTGAGCCGTTGTCTGAATACGACTGATGGTTTCACCGAGGTTATGGAACTGTGTTGTTCCGGAGACCAGCGTGACGGTGTTCGTCAGCACGTCCACCGTGGCGACGTCCACGATTTCCGTCCCGATCCGCAGCCGAGTCGCACCGGTCAGAGCGTACGCGTTCGCCACCGTCAGTGTTGTGGCACCCGGGAACGAAAGCGCCGCATTGGTGGTCTGCTTAACCTGGATCACACTGTCCGTGATGTCGTGATTCGCAGCCAGAGGAGCTGCAAGTGCCAGAGTGTTGCCTGCCCGGGAAACCACCTGAACCAGCTCGGATTCAATACTCACCAGGAAGTTGGTCAGCGGGAAGTCGGCGGCATCCTGAACGGTCAGAGTTGTGGCACCCGCGATGACATCGGTGCTGAGTGCCGTCACTGCCGGAACGCTGTCAACGAATGACAGGGCAAAGGATCCTGTTGTTCCCGTGACCGTCACCGTCTGAGTTTCATTCAGACTGTTGACAGCCGGCGCACTGACGCTGATCAGGTCGGTCGTCTGCAGGTTGCCAAAACCGTCGTCAAAGGTCAGTGTAAACGTATTGTTCGGATTGACCGGACCGGTGACCGTCAGCTCCTGCTGAGCGTTGCCACTGTCAAAGGCATTCACCACAAAGCCGAATGGATCGTTGTCCGTGCGGGTCGTCGCCGCCACAAAGGCGGTTGGATCCAGGGCGATGACCTGCCCGTTATTCGTTGTTGCGAACAGAATGTCCGACAGACTGCCACCACCGAGGTTCTGCGGTCCCAGAGTCAGGCCGGAAAATCCGGTGGCTCCTGCCGGCAGAATCGGAGTCAGGTCGACAAGGTTTTCCACCAGACCATTGGCGGTGTTGATGCGAATAAATTCACCGGCTTCCGTCACACCATACAGACGAGTGTTGTCAACGCCGTTGCCGTTCTGGCTGGCTCCAACGTTGGCATCGCCATAAAAGTCGCCGAACGACAGTCCGCTGACGTTGCCCAGCAGTGGTCCGAAGGTCGTCCCGTCGAGACCGCCGGAAAGAATTGTGTTTCCAGTGATCGAAGCTCCGGCCTCACCTGAGCCCCCGCCTGTCACCGCTGCCGTGACCAACGCTCGAGCATTCGCGTTGCTGTTAATGGCATCCACCAACTGCTGAGCGGTTCCGTTTGGATTGCTGTCTACGTTCACCGTGATGACGTTGCCGGCCACGTTGGTCACCTGAGTGGCAGCATCGTTGCGAGTTACGATAATCTGAATGCCGTTCCCGGCCAGACCCGGTGCTCGCGCTTCCACAAACACCAGCCCGAAACTCCTGTCGCCCGAGTTGTCGCGAACGAAGATATTGCCGCTGGCGTAGGTCACTCCGGCCGGCTGCAGGTCTCCCATCGCACCGTAACCGTTGCCATAATCGCGAGCTGCAGAACCTGTATCCGGGTTGGCTCGATACAGCTTCGAACTCACCGAAGCCGTCCCGGTGGCGTCAATGCCGTTTTCCTGAACTGAATAGTACAGGACATAGTTTGCATTGGAATTCACACCGCCGCTGCGTTCCCACGCAAGAGCATCGACCTGCCCCGTGAACGTGAGTTCGTCGAACAACGGACGGGACCCCTGTCCACCGGGGGTGATTGAAACAGGAGTCGAAACAGAACCCGGAATATTATCGCTGCCCACCGGGATAAATGCCCCGGTCCCTGGATTGATCTGAACCAGCTGCCCTGCCCCGACGCTGGCATCGGTTCCGTTGCCGGTGTTACGGTAACCCCACAACGTCCCGTCAGAACGGAACGTGATATCCGTCAGTGCGTTATTTGAGTTCAGGTTGCCGAGGTTTCCGAAGTCGGTGGTGACTTCGCCATGCAGCGCATTCGCGGTTTCCAGTCGGCTGAGGCTGGAGACAAACAGCGGGACATCGGACAGGTCGAACGACTTCACAAACGTATCGAGATTCAGGACGTCCACCAGCCCGTCCGTCAGCACCGGATCAATCTGAGCTCCGTTGGAATCGTACCCCTGATACCCAATGTGATCCTCGACCACGCGTTCCACGGAATTGACCGGTTCAAGGCGAATGTCGGGGTTGTTGGCATTCTGAATGTATGTCTGATTCAGCTGAGTAATCTGACGCTGGTTGGAATTGACGCTGACGGAGTACGTCGTCGTCGTGCCTGGCGTTCCGGTTGGCAGCTGAACGGGTCCGATGAACGGGTCAAGTTCGCCTGCACTGCCGCGCGAGAGATCGCTGAGGTCGATGCCGTTTCCGGCAGCCGGCTGATCCGCTGCGATGTTGGATTCGCGACCGATCAGGATGGGAACTCGCTGGCCGCCGACTTCCTGCCAGACCACCATGTTCGTGTCAGCACGGGTCAGACCGTCCGCGTAATCAAGATCGAAAACTGTTGTCCAGGTCTTCGGGCCGCCGTTGACTCCACCGATCGCCTGAATAGACGGACCGTAGACCGTCGTCGCATAGTCTGTTGAGAAATTATAGAAGTCGACGTCCTGAGCAGATGACAGGCTTCCGCCAAAGGAAATCGTATTGCGGTCTGACTCCAGCAGATTGCCCAGTTGCTGACCACCATCGAAGCTGTTGTTGTCGCCGCTGACTTCGCTGCTTTCCGCCAGCAGAGGCGAATGATACGGCAGCCCGTTCACTTCGATGCCGTTGGTGGCATAACGGATGTCTGCATACTCAACGATGGAACCCGCCTTTTCGTCAACCTGTCGCAGGCGAATCTGCAGCTGGTACTCGCCATTCGTCAGGCCGCCTTCGCTGCGGACTCGGACATAGTACGTTTCGTTGTTCCCGCCGACAGCTCCCGGCAGCACGACTCGCATCCCCGGATCGTGGTAGTTGGTTGTATAAAAGTCGCCGCCATCGTAGTCATTCTTGGTCAGAGGCCCCAGATTGGCTCCGACCGGAAGAATGGCGGATCCGGTGATGCCGGTATCGCTGGTCGATGTGGCCAGAACGGTTCCGTTCTGCTGAACCAGTTCCAGCTGGAGGTCCACAGAGGCACCTCGAGTTCGATCGACGTCAATCCAGACTTCCGTTCCGGCATCCACCTGGAAGCTGTAGACGTCGGCATCGCTGGAATCATCGGCACTGATGAAACCTCGAATATCAAAACCGAGCGGCCGAGTATCGTCACCACTCTTCAGGTTCTTAGCCAGTTCGCCCAGATTCTGAGCACTGCCTGTCGTTCCGTTGGTGTCGACTCCGTCGTTGTTTGCACTTTCGTCTTCCAGAACGGTTCGCACGTTACGGTCATTGGACAGTTCATTGAACTGAAGGCTGCGCCAGTCGCCCGCACCAGCTGTATTGGAGACAGTGCTCGTAATACCATCGATAATCCCGGCACTGATCTGAGAGGCATTGGTGGCCGAAATGGTGTAGTACAAAGGATTGCCGGATGCATCGACTGCTCCTGTCAGCGTGGACAATGCTTCCAGGGGACGCTGAGATGCCGGGCCTGTTCCCAGACCGATCACTTTAATCCCGTCAGCAACCAGCCGGTCGATTGTTGCCTGAATTGTGGCGCCGCGTCCTCCCGGCGAGTCAAGTCGACTGCCGGTCGTGAAGTCGGTGGCCGGAACGGTCACACCGCCAACGCCGGTGTAGACCGACTGACCATCGTCCTCATACTGGAACGTGATATCGGTGGCCATGATGATGATTTTCTGGTCGGCATTGCTGCGCCAGCCGACACCGCCGCCCGTTCCAACCGGAGGCAGAACAGGACCGGTCGGATCCGGAGTGAACGATGAAAACGCTGGAACGTCACCACCAGCGCCGGGTGAGATCTGAGTGGTCACCAGCCCGGCGACACCACCATCCAGATTGCTGCCGTTCCCATTGCCATCGAAACCAGCCCCGGTCGCAATCTGCCACAGAGCTTCAATTCCGCTTTCCGGGGCGTCTCCTCCGAACCCCGGGCTGCTGCGATTCAATGCGGAATCAATTGCCGTACTGAAGTTCGGAGTTGTGGTCGTAATCAATGGCTGGTTCAGAATGAACGGACGGTCCGAACTTTCAACTGTCGAAGGAGTGTCTGTTGCGTAGTCTTCGTATCGGGTCACGGAGAAAGCGAAATCCGCTGCCGGAAGGTCCATTCCGAGCTGAGTCACAATCTGCGGAAACACAGTGGCAAGTGTCAGACCAGCGGAAGTAAAACTGCCTGTGTCATCCAGCAGGATGACGACGTCGATCACGGACGGCACGACGCCTGTGGTTGTATCCGGACAGTTAATGTCAGTTCGCAACTGAGGCAATCCGTCAGGAGTCAGGCCCGCTCCGACGGTGCAGTCATTCAGTGATGTGAGAACTACCGGGAAATCAGGACGCCCCAGAACCTGAACGGTTCCGCCGATCCGGTCATCAATATCCAGCGCACTCCGTCTGCAGTAAACCCGGCTTCCTGAATGACATTGCCATTGGAGTCAACCTGATTGCGAAGTTTCACAACCAGACTTTCGTCCACAGCACTCTGCAGAGTCAGTCCGCTGTATGTGTGATGATAGTCCACGGTAATCTCGTCCTGAAGCACGTGAACGATATCCGTGTCGTCCCAGACGGACTCAATGGACAGTTTTCCACCCCGAATCACCATTCCGTTGATGTCATTGCGGTCGAAGCGATTCAGTCGCACCAGCGGACCGTGGTTATCAGCGAACTGCACTCCGGGATTCAGTGTGTCCCGACCGTCTGGCACTCCAACATCCAGTGGTCCCGTACTGCGGCCCGGGTCACGCATGACGTCTGACACCATCGCATTTGCGTTGATATCGATGATGGCACCGTGATTGTCGGTGAACACGTTATTCACGATGACCGGCTGGGCCTGTCGTACAAAGATGACGGCGGATGTATTTGTGCCGCGGCTGTCACGGTCATCCGAGGCGTTTCCTGTTGCATTGAATTCGAGCACGCTGTTGGCGACTCGCAGAGTCGCGTAGTGATGAGCTTCCACGGCATTGAATTCACTCAGCCCGCCCGCAATCGGCGATGTCCCGCCGGCGTAGGCGATCACGGCGTTGTCGATACTGCCGTGCGTGGTCATATTGAAGACCAGTCCCGACCAGTCGCCGGGAGATGGCTGAACGGTGGACAGGTTGCCGGTGGTATCAAAGGTGCCGCCGGCACCGTAGCGGTCGTCCAGCAGCGACGTGAAGATCACCGGATTGTCCGGCGTACCTTCGGCAATCAGATTTGCAGAACCGCGTTCCGCTTCAATGCGAGACGAGGACAACTTCACCACGACGCCCGCGTCGACCGCCAGTCGCCCTGCCGTCCTGAGGCGGGTCGGATCGGCAACGCCATTGGAATCGACGTAGATCTGACCGCCCGGAGCACCATCAATCTGCAGATTGTCCGTGATGACGTGGACGATGTCCGTGTCGTCCAGCCGAGCCGTTGCGGTCAGTTTGGCTCCGTTGTCCGAACGAATGACCAGAGCATTCGTCGTGTTGCCCGTGACAGTGTTGCCGTGAATTTCGGGCCCGATACGTCCGCGATCATCGCTGAAGCTGTTCGGATCGGCGCTGATTGCCCCCTTGGCACTCAGCGTGATCGTGTTGTTGGTGATCGTGGGACGGGATTCAACCATGTGAATCGGCGTGAAGGTTTCATCAGCTCCGTCCACCTGGACCAGGCCGCCGCCGTAGGTAATTCGAGCCTGGTTAACATAATTCAGAGTAATCGGGGAATCCGAAGTGTTGGTCAGCGCGTCTGAGGCAATAAAGTCTGAATCGCTGCGGTAGACCAGACCACCCCAGTCGCCAGGCTGAGCATTTCCGGTAACGCCGTCGCTGTCACCACCCAGACTGTCATTGCGAACAGATGTGAGATAAACATTCTGGTTCGGAGTTCCCAGAACCTGAACGGCACCACCGCTGCGATCAACGCCCTGAGCTGAAGAACCCGCATCAATGACGGCTCGCTGCAGCTTGATAATCGCGCCGGCATCAACCTGAACCAGAACGTTTTTCGGAACCTCGAACTTGTCGCCGTCTTCAAAGGCATTGAAGGCCGAATCCAGACCAACAAGGTACGGTCGGTTATCCGCCGTGGTGGCCACGTTATTGTCAGCTCCACCGTTGGCCAGAATCCGCACGATCGGTGTCTGCCCCAGAGTCTTCACCAGGGTGTCCGCTGCGTTCAGGGCGTTGGAAATCAAACCAAACGGTTTTGCCAGACTGCCGTCCGCCGATGATGGAACCAGAGCTGTGCGCAGCGGGTGTGCCGCTGCCGTCGACCCCGCCTGAGCTCGCACGACTGTCAGCCTATTGGTCAGCGTATTGACCGCCGTCACTCGGACGACTTCACTGCCGATATTGACGTTAAACGGAACGGCCTCCTTGAAGACTTTGGCATCGGTGACTGTCAGAGTTGTCGCTGTGGCCGTGGCTGGCGCTGCCAGATTGGTCGCCACCGACTTGTCGACGAAAATCGTATTGTCACTGCGGAACGAAAAGACGAAGTCGCCGCCTGGAGTACCGTCTCCGTCACCATCGAACGCGGTTCCGGTGGCATCGCGGAGCGATGTCGCGGTGGAGCTGTGGAAGTTCATCCGCAGCTCGTAGTCGCCGTCGGATGTTCCGCCGAACCCGGAATCCAGAATGGATGGGTCGTAGTCGGTGTTTCCGGACGCCGAGACGCCGATGTAGTACGTTCCCGGTTCAGCCAGATCCATTTCGATGAAGGCATCGTCACCGAAGTAATCGTCGTTCTGAGAAATCAGCGTCCGTGTCTTGCTGCCGTCAGAATTCGTCACTTCCTTATACAGTCGCAGGGCCGAGTTCAGCTGATTGTCGAAGCCGCCGGCCGTGGATTTCCTCTGAGCGACGATTTCCGCACTGAAGGTTCCCGGAGCATCCACCTGAAACTGGTAGAGGTCGATGTCGGTGGCATCGGGGCGCAGAATTCGCAAACCGTGAACGATGTCTTCGGACCCTGGATACTGGTCCTCAGCATTGAGAGCCCCGCCCTGGACTGAGGGCAGATCGTAACTGTGACCCAGGCCGATCGCGTGCCCGATCTCGTGCAGCGCTGTGTTGAACCAGCTGCCGCCATACGGGCTTGTTCCCCAGTTCTGCGAACCGTCCATCAGCACCACGCTCAGACTGACGCCCAGCGGGTAAGTCGGGGCAAAAACGCGAATATCCCCGGTGATGATCGGAATGCCGGAACTCGCTGTTTCCTGAACTTCGATCCCCCACAGCTTGCTGTAAAGTTCGAAGATTTCCCGGGCCCGCTGCTTCTGGTTTTCCGTGATTTCGTTGAATCGAGGCTGCCCCTGAGGTGTGTAACCGTACAGGTCCGGGAAGTAGTACTGAACCGTGCTGATCGGTCCCGGAGCGGTCGAAGCCGTGCCCGCACCGGCTCCGTGAGCTTCGGCCGGAATCTCGCGATGTCCCGGCTCATCCGATCCACTGGGATATGCCGGCAGCGCGATTGGCTGAGGTTCAATCTGGCTGGTGAAAACCTGACCGCTGTCTCCGAGAACTCCCAGCGCGGTGGCGTTTACGAAACCGGAGTTGTCATCGCTGCCGTTGATGGGATTGGTGACAGCGAGGTCCAGCACATACGACCCGACAGTCGTGCCGTTCACATTGCCGGTTCCGTCCACTGCGTTGTACGCAATGTTCCCGTCGCTGGAGATGCCGATGAAGAAGATTCCGTCAGCCGGAGCTGTGAACGTGAATGTCTCAACAGCGCCCGTTCCGCCGGCATTGACCGTCGCAGGAGGTGTCAGCGCGTTCCCATTGGCATCAAAGAACCGGACGGCAGCATTCAGATTCGCATCCGGTGTCACGGTGACGGTCAGCACGGACCCGGAAACAAGGCTGACCTGATACAGATCAACATCGTCGTTTCCGTTGTCGCCGATGTAGCCGCCTTCGTGGTATCCCGTTGTGGCGAACTGAGTTCCCAGATTGGCCGCTGTCGTGATCGTGGAATCCGGCTCGCTGGATGTGCCGATTTTCAGCGTATAAGTCGCCGTCGGCAGGTTGCCGGCAAACTTCAGAATGGCGAAGTTGTTCGTGGAATCATAGGTAATCGTATCCGGCAGCAGAACGGAATCATCCGTGGTTGTCAGCGTGCCTTTGGTGTCAAACAGCCGATAAAACCGAGGATCTTCGGCGTCCGTCTGATTCAGAGTATCGCTGTTGAAGTACACCAGAACGGTGTCGCGAAGCTGCGTCGCTGAACCCGCGGTGACCGTGGCAGCGGCCCCGCCAACTGTGGGAGTGACCGTGGGAGTAAACACACTGCCTTGAATGGTGACGGCTGAACCGACTGCCGTTGCAGTGACTCCGGGACCGGAAAACAAAGCGCCGTTGATCGCAGCTGCAACTTTCGTGGCGATGCTGGTCGTGGTGTCGGTTGTGTGGTTGAACAGGATCGCCGGATTTCCTCCGGTCCCGTTGTTGATTGCTGTGTCTTCGAATTCGAACACCACCACGCTCCCGCCGTCGTTGATGGTAATCCGGTTGCCGTCAGCCAGCGACGCGACGTTGTTGATGGTCAGAATCTGGTCGCGGATCACAGGCTGAGGCACAACGGCCTTTACCTGAGCTCCCAGGTCAAGATCGAACTCAAGGGAAACGTCGACTCCGTTGTTGAATACCTCATTGATCGTATTCTTCAGCGGCGTCGTCCCGGTGCCTTTGATCGTGATCAGATACCGATCGTCAGGCAGGCTCTCAGCAAAGCGGAAAATCACCTGATCCGTCGTATCGCCGAAGCCAACAAAGCCTCCGGCAATGGGACGTTCATTCCCTTCACCAAAGCTGTCATCGAAGCCGCTGCCGACGATCTGAATACCGGACAGGCTGTTGATGTCCAGATCCTGGCCCGGAGTGAACTGGAATTTCAGTTCCCGGGGAGCCTCCGTCAGCTGGTCGCCATCATTGATGAACGAGCCGAAATTCGGGCTGATGGCCACCAGTTCGGGACTGGTCAGCAGCGACCGAATTTCCAGATTCTCCGCACGAGTCGAAGCAGATCGACTCTTGGCGGCGCGGTTGACGCGGCGGGACTTGCGGGTACGAGACTGAAGACGGTTACGAAACGACTGGAGCCACGAATTAATCAGCATTTTGCGTCCCTGATCGGTCAGTACAAATCACAAAAAATCGATGAGAATCTCAGTATTCCGAGCGCAGGCGCCCACATTCCCCGCGCAGACTGCACCAGTGATAGGACGGGCATTATCCCGTTATCAAACACTCCCATGTCCAGCGAAAAATCAAGAAATGCCTGAATCTTCAGCACTTGTCCCCGAAAACGGAGTACAGGCCCTGGAATCAAACAAATTCACCTTGCACCCGGAAAAACAGTCAGCAAAGTCCCCAACATTGTTCCGCTCCTCCGTGCATCTGATGCCCGATTCGCCCGCTTCGAGCTCTCAGATCAGATGACCTGACCCGGTAAACCCCCGAAAACCTGAGCTCAGCGGACCGTCCGGACAGTCCGCGTTCGCCACGCTTCCGCAGAATCAGCAAAGTCAGACCGGCGTTTTCACGAGGAAAACACCGCAAATGGAGTATGAACAGCTGGTACGGGACTCAGAAAGCAAATGAGGCACCAAACTCAGCGAAATTCGCCTCCATGCTTTCGCTCAGGCCGTTTTGGGGGCGTTTCTTGAAAAGGTGGCGAGTCTGGAGAACCCGGGATTCGGCCGGAAGGTGAGTCCGGGAAACAATCGTTGGACACCGGCAACACGTCGCTCCGATCGATTTTGCACAATCGTTCGATCCTGTACGATCCGGGGTCTATGACACTCATCAACGCTTCATTGCTGGCAGGCGTTCTGCTGGCCGGACTTCCGGTGGTGCTGCATCTGATGATGCGAGCCCGGCCGAAGCGAATCGAGTTTCCCGCGCTGCGCCTGCTGCAGAAACGTCATGTGGCGAATTCCCGGCGAATGAGGATTCGCCACCTGCTGCTGCTGATTCTGCGAGCTCTGGTGATTCTGGTCGCCGTACTGGCTCTGGTGCGGCCGTCGCTTCCGGCGGCCCGATACGGTCTGCGCTGGTACGAATGGCTGATTCTGATGGCGGTCACTGCGGCCGTCGTGGTTGTCTACCGCTGGCTTTCCGCTCGGCTCGCAAAACGCGAACCGGCTCAGTACCTGCTGCAGGAAAAGCGAGCTCGACTGAGGGCGGCGTCGGTGATTGCCGGGCTCGCAGCAATTGCCGCTGCCGTGGGCATTCCCTGGGGGCTGCGGGTTCAGGCGGAATTGTCGGCCGAACGCAGTCCGGTCACGCCGGATATCCCGGTCGCAGCGGTTTTCGTCTTCGATACCAGTGTCAGCATGACCTACAAACAGGAAGGGCTGACTCGGCTGGAAAACGCCGAACAAACAGCGATGACTCATCTGACGGTTCTGCCCGATCAAAGCCGGGTGGCCGTGATGACGACAGATCCGGAATCAGAAGTCGTCTTTCAGGCCGACCTGGCCGGAGCTCGATCACGGATTGAAGAGCTGAAGATCCACGCCGTTCCCCGTCCGCTGAATGCCGTGCTGAAGGATGCCATCGAAGCTCATGTGCGTGATCGTGAGCAGGTCCGGCTGGATGCCGGCGGCACGGACGCCTTCATTCGGGAAGTCTATCTGCTGACCGACCTGGCGGAATCCGCATGGCAGCTTCCGGATGAGTCCTCCGTTCACGACCTGCTGCTGCAGCATGATTGGCTCCAGCTGTATCTGGTGGATGTCGGAGTTGAAAACCCCAATAACATAGCGGTGACTCAGCTGAGGCTCGATCGCGAATCTGTCGGAGCTGAACAGCCCGTCAGCCTGTCCGTCACCATTTCCGGCACAGCCGCATCGCGGAAGGACGTGATTGCCGAACTGGTGACGCTGGATTCCGGCGGCAACGAACTTCCCGGTGGTGGAGTCATCGGTAGTCCCCAGCGCACTGTCCAGCTGACCGGAACGCCGCCGGTGGTCACGTTTCACGTGCGAGCCGCTTCCGGGCAGTCGTTCACACAGGGTCTCATTCGACTCAGCACCCCCGACCCGCTCAGCGCTGACGATGTTCGCTACTTCACATTCGCCGTTTCGCCGGTTCCGAAGGTGCTGCTGGTGGGAGATCGGCCGCTGGATACGTGGATTCTGCAGAACGTCCTGCAGCCCGAACTTTCCGGTGACACGGCCGCTCAGCGCTTTCACTGCCGATCCATCACCGGGGCCGAGTTTTCCCGGGAGAATCTGAAGAACTACGACGTCGTCTGCGTCCTGAACTGGACTCGACCATCGGAAACCGCATGGAGCGATCTGAAGCAGTTTGTCAGCGACGGCGGTGCTCTGCTTGTCTCAGCGGGTGGTGAATTGTCGCTGCAGACGAGTAACTGGAGCACCACCGCCGCCGAGCAACTGCTGCCGGGCCTTCCGTTGTTGCCGGTTCCGTTTTCCGGCGAGGCTGCTCGACTGAAACAGGTCGCGACCGATCATCCGATTGCGAACAGCTTCCTGAAGGATGAAGCCGCGCTGACGGAACTGAACCGAGCCATCTTTGATCGCTGCTGGACGTTCAGTCTCCACCCGGACGCCCGCACGATTCTGGAATTTCAACACCGGAATCCGCACCCGGCTCTGCTGGAACGTTCCGTCGGGCATGGACGAGTGCTGCTGTTCACCTCGGCTCTGGACAACAACGGCACTCGAACGTGGAATGAGGATTTCGTCGTGGGAGACAACTGGGCCTTCCTGATGCTGGTCGATCAGATGATGGACTATCTGACCGGAGCGTCATCGGCTCGCCACAACTTCACCGTTGGCGAGCCCGTGAATGTGGACGTTCCGGCGGAAAAGCGATTCAATCAGTACCTGCTGGCTCGCCCCCGACTGCGGCAAACCAAAGGCCGGCTGCCGTTCGACGAATCAAGCGTCCTGATCACGGACGCGTTCGACCCCGGTCAGTACGAACTGAGCGCCGCCGATGAAGGCAACTTGTTTTCATTCAGCTTCAGCGACAATCTGCGGGATCAGGAAAGCATCCTGACACCGATCACCGGCGAACAGCTGGATGAGGTCCTGGGGAAAGACCGCTATCTGCGAGTCACCAACCCGCAGGAACTGGATCGAGCCGTCAACCTGGGACGCCTGGGGATCGAAGTCTTCCCCGTCCTGATGGGTCTGCTGATCGTCCTGTTCTGCGCCGAACATCTGATGGCCAACTACTTCTACGACGCCGACCCTGCCAGTGCTTAGGGACTTCCGGAAACAGGTTCCGCGAAGTTCGGCGACAGGCACCGGCATGGGGGCGCCCGGTGATGGAATTATCGAACAAGGATCAAGGATTTTTGAAAGATGAAGTGGGCCGAGCTTCAGGAACAGCGACTGACCTTCACTTCAAAAATCAAAAATCCTTGTTCTTTGTTCGTCAATCGGCTGCTCGAATTGATGCGTTCGTGCACCAAACGCTTAAGTCTGGGTTTTCGCCGGCGAATGCACGACAGGGTTCACGCAGCCTGAAGGCCGGACTCCAACAGGGGATTCAGCGCAGTTATCTCGACCGTCTGCCGGGTGGGCGTTTTTTCAGAGCGACGAGGCACATTTCCTGGCGATTGAAGGCCAGCTGGCGGGCGTCGACGAAGGCGAATCCGAGGTGCTTCAGCATTTGGCAGTAGGCGTCTGTCTGTTCTGCCAGTTTCCAGTCGGCGAGTTTCAGCGTCACGATCAGTCCCTGCAGCGGCAGGCGTCGTTCGGTCACATAGTCCCGAACAACTTCCAGGGTATACGACGGCGGCATGTTGATGTCGATGGTCAGCCACCGGACGTTCTTCAGATCGCGTTTGGGAACGTCCCGAGCTCGACGCCGAACGTGGATCAACCGAGGCTCGTTTGCCAGAGAAGGATCCATTTCCGCCGGATCGATGGCAATCACGGTGGCTCCCAGAGTCAACAGATACTGAGCCGCACCGCCTGGAGCTCCTCCGATTTCGGCCACGACATCTCCTTTCTGAATCGGCACACATCCCCAGCTGACGGCTTCGTGCATCTTCAGCCACGCCCGGCTGACCGCGCTGGGAGGCAGTTCAATGGGCGGAGCTCCCCCAGGCCAGCATGGCCGGTGCTTCGGATTGTGCCAGCCCAGCCACCATTCGTTCTGTTCCACAATCACCACGCACAGCGTCGGTTGTCGCTGTTCGCTGATTTCGTTGATTCGCAGTTCCGGCAGAACCGGTCGGTGTTGCGTCCAGTTGGTTGGCCGCTTCACGAGCCACCGGGCTGATGCCGGGTTCAAACCAGTTGCGTCCCGGAGCTGTGGTATCCCGCTGCCAGCAGTGCAGGTACCGATACCGTCCGACGTCGGGAAGGGTTCGAATGCGTTCGGCCATCATCGCCGGCAGATCGTCTGCCGATTCTGCCGTGACTTTGTCCACCGTCCAGCCGAAGACACGAGCAAAGACCGACGACGGACGAAACTCGCCCGGCCGAATTGCCGGATCCGTGACCTTAAATGTCATGAACCCCGGTCGGGAAAACGCAAATCGAAGTCCTGGATACTTCGTGAGAAGCTCCTGCTTCAGTGTTTTCTCCACACCCACCTGGCATCCGACGAACAGAAAGGGAACAGGTTCCGGCATGACAACCACGGGCTGAAGAACGGCGATCTCTGAATGTGAGCAGAAAAGTCCACTCACCGAGCGAGCATCCATTCTGAGCGAGAAAGTCGCGTCGTCGAATGGAAGCTCGAACAGGGCTGGAGGCTCCCTGTCTCCGGAAAGATACCGCAGCATTCAGGTCGGACCAAGCGGAGCGGACTTCCGGGACTGCAATTCCCATGATGTCATTTCCCCGGTTCGCCGGCACTGTGCGGCAGCAACTGAGCAAGCTTCAGGACTCGTTCGATGGGAATTGCCAGAACTGCTTCACGACTTCGGCAGGCGATGTTGATGCCGATCAGAGTTCCGTCGGAGCTGAACAGCGGACTGCCGCATTCAGCGGGATTCACAGGCAGGTCGTGCTGAATCACATCCCGAAAGCCGGAACGACGGTGACTGAGTGTACCCGCATGACCATCCAGAAACTCGCTGCGTTCCAGCAGAGTGTCAGCAGAATGAGTCAGCTGTCCGGAGGCATGGAGTTGATGCCCGGACCGCTCAAACGTGATCGCCAGGATGTCTCCAGGCTGAGTATTCCGGAGTGCCTGAGCGACATCGTTGAGTGCCGCCAGCGGGCGGTCACCGAGCAGCTTCAGAACATCATGAACCTGCAGACCGGCATCGGCCGCTGCGCTTTTCGGAAAGACCTGAGTCACCACCAGAGAACCGTCGGCAGCGTCAATTGTGCAGCCCAGCTGAGCCCGAGCGGCAGGTTCATCGAATCGGGACCGACCGATCATGCCCAGCGTTGGACCGGCAGTCGACATGACGAGGTCACCTGCCTGAGGTCGTACGTCCGTCGCTTCCGGCCGAGTGAATTCCACGGTGGTTTTGGACTTCAATCGAAGAATGGCCAGATCGTCCGTCTGATCATACCACACCAGATCCGCTTCGATCGCTTCGCGATTGGCCGTTCGGCAGACAACCTGACGGCGTCCTCGCAGTTCGCTGAGCTTGGTGGCGACCACGTCTTCGGCAATCAGGGTGCCGAGGATTTTCACAGAAGGCTCGTGCTGAATGCCGCCGACGTCGGTCAGCCGGACCAGCGATCCGAGCATTCCCGGAAGCGGACCCGGGGGGCCCAGAACTGGGGGCTCGACGGAAGGACTTTCGGGCAGTGGAATCGGCTTCGGCAGTTTTGTAAGAGCCTTTCGGCAAGTCGCCACCGTCAGGTGCAGGTTCGCATCGTGTGCCGTTCCGATTCTCTGGTTCAATCCGACAAGGCGACCTGCGGTATCCACCACCGGTCCCCCGGAATCTCCGGCAGTCAGGCGACAGGTGCTGCGGATCAGTCGATCGTCGCCGGCAACGACGGTGCCGAACCGCGGAACAGCTGCAGGCAGCGATGTGGTTCTCGCGGGATAGCCCAATGCGATCAGCTGTTGATGACGTGCGACCGGTGGTCCGATCGGCATTACGGTCAGACCGTGTTCCGGTCGAGGAATCTTCAGAACGACAACGTCCGTTTCCGAGTCCTTCAGAACGATCTCAGCTTTCACCGACAGCGAGGTGTCAGCGGATGAACCGGGAACATGGACGGTTGTCGTGCGATCTGGATACGCGAATCCGTGAGCAACGGTCAGAATCAGTCCGTCGTCAGAAATTACGACTCCGGATGACAGCTGGTTTGCAACGCTGATCCGCACCACAGCCGCGCTGGCCTGATCAACGACCGGCTGCAAGGTCGTCAGTGAACGCTGCTCATCACTCAGGGCCTGAGCGGATGCAACCAACAGCAGTCCGAAGAATATCGTGAGACGACAGCCGTTGTTTTTCCGATTTCCGGCCATGACAGGTCACTCATCGTCCCGCAAAGCTGACTGTTCAGCAAACATTTTTGCCTCGGCGGACGTCAGTTCAGCCCCAATGCCGCGACGATCGCCTCGACATCGTTATCGACGACGACTGGAGCGTTCGCGTACGGAGTTTCTGTGACGCCTGCGGGATGAAGCTTCTCGGCGTGTTTTTTCGGGTCGTTCATATGATAGGCCACGGTCAGGTCGGGATCCTTCAGCTGGTGGCCGGTCAATACGCAGGCGACTCGATCCCCCGCGGAAATCACTCCTTCTGCCCGCAGCTTTTTCAAGCCGGCAATGGTGGCGCCGCTGGCAGGTTCGCAGCCAAATCCGTTGGCGGCAATCTGAGCTCGAGCATCTACGATTTCCTGATCGGTCACACTGCGAACCACACCATCGCACACGGCCAGAGCTCGCAGTGCCTTGACCAAATTCACAGGACGATTGATTTCGATGGCCGACGCCAGGGTGGATGCTCGGTGGTTTTCACGGTCCATCACTTCGTAGTACCTGCGAATCAGATCGGCGTCGCTGCGTCCGTTGTTCCATGCCAGATCACTATTGTTGACGAGGTCATCCAGCGTTCCGGCTCCGGCAGCGTTGATAATGGCCAAACGCGGAATCCGGTCGATCAGTCCCAGAGCTTTCAGTTCCTGAAAGGCTTTGCCGAAGGAACTGCTGTTTCCGAGGTTGCCGCCCGGCACAACAATCCAGTCGGGAACTTCCCAGCCCAGACCTTCCAGAATGCGGAACATGATTGTCTTCTGGCCTTCCAGGCGGAACGGATTGACGCTGTTGCACAGATAAATCGGATGGCGGTCACACAGTTCGCGAACCCGAGCTAGAGCGTCGTCGAAGTCGCCTCGGATCTGCAGCGTTTTGGCGCCGTAATCCAGAGCCTGGGACAGCTTTCCGTAAGCAATCTTTCCACTGCCGACAAAAACGACACACTGAAACAGTCCGGACACGCCGGCATAGATCGCCAGTGATGCACTGGTGTTGCCCGTGGAAGCGCAGGCCGTGATTTTGGCCCCGACCATCCGAGCATGAGTCGACGCGGCCGTCATTCCGTTGTCTTTGAAACTGCCGGACGGGTTGAGTCCTTCGTACTGCAGAAACAGGCGTCCGGCATCCATCCCGATGATTTTGGCAAGCCGGTCATTTTGCTGCAGAATGGTCTGGCCCTCACCGATCGTGACGATGTCGGCATCTTTGGCAAACGGCAGCAGTTCACGAAACCGCCAGACTCCGCTGAAATCCAGCGGCTGCCGACGATTCCTCCACCGCAGTTCGAAATCGCTGAGCGACTTCGGCAGCGGCACCGCATTCCAGTCGTACTGAAGATCCAGAAGACTGCCGCACTTCGGACAGCCGGTCAGGATTTGCTGCAGATCATAAGTGGCCCTGCAGTCGGGATGAATACACTGTTGAAACGCATGCGACATGATTGGGAATGAGTCCGTTGATCGGTGACGATCGGTTGCTGAGGATCGGTCTTAAAGAAAGGGGCGTTCGCTGTCGGTTGTGCTTCGGCAATCGGTGTCAGGTGGCCCAGACATTCCTGTCTGTGGAGTTTCGGACAGCGCCACGTTTCGTTGAGTTCACACCTTAAGCACACCCAGGTTCAGCAGAATTCCTGTTCTTCAGCGTAGCGTAGGCTGGGAAGCAGGGGGATTCCAGAGGTGTGCTGTTCAATTGTGTGAGCCGCCCAGCCCACCAGCCGGGCAATCCCGATCGCGAGAGAAATTCGATCTTCCGGGACATTCAGCAGAGTCAGAACTCGAGCTGCCGCCCAGTCGGTTGTCGGAAACTGCCCCTGACGAGCCTGCAGGTGCTCAAGCCGAGCCGCACAGGCTTCCAGCACCATGGCCGGAACACTGCCCAGCAGTTCACGCCCCTGCTGTCTGAGCAGGGTGGCTCGCAGATCTTCCGTTTCCGGACGGAATCCAAACGGCATCGTTTTTGGCTGACGAGCATGCCACCACGATTCGGCCTCGTCCGGCGACTTGAACTGCTTCATGCGAGCCGAGGTCCAGGCAAACGGGTCGTTTCTGAGCTGTGACACATAGACGGATGAAGCTGCCTTCAGACCGGCCACCACGTCATTCACCGCACTGCCGCAGAACCGAGCCAGAAAACAGGCCGGGCGCAGTTCCGTCAGACACTGGCACGTCATCACAACATTCATCGCGTGCTCCTCGATGGGCGAAGGAGCTTCGTTGTCATCGCGAAGCACCTGCAGCAGTCGTCCCGCCCACGACAGTGCTTCGCCTTCATCACCGACGGCAATGCGGCCATCTTCCAGCCGACCACCAAACGCCACGTGCAGCAGGACCGGCAACTGAGCCATGACTCGCCAAAACTGCGATGTGGAACCGGCCAGCGTGCGATCGTCCGGGGTCGGATCGAAGCAGCTCAGTAGCGACACGGCCAGAGGAAACAGGTCCAGCGGTCGAATCTGCAGAGGAACGGCGGCGATGGTTTCCGCGATCGGGCCGTCGATGACAGCGGATTCATCCAGCAGAGCATGCAGGTCAGCAAGTTCATCCGGGTCGGCCGAACACCGATTCAGCAGCAGCCACATGACTTCTTCAAAACTGCCGCGATCGCACAGCTGCTCAATGTCTTCGCCACAGTACTGAACCCGATCGTCAGCGAAACCAATCAGTTCCGTTTTTCCGCAGACCACGCCGTCCAGACCCTGAGCTGCCGTGCGTTCAGGGCGTTGAACGACTTCCAGCAGCTGGCGAATTCCCTTCGTGAGGTAGGTTGCACCTGAGGACGATTCCATACCAGTTCCCTTTTCCGAAATCCATTTCATGGGAGAGTGAACGATCCGTCATTCCTGCCGGTTCCGGTCTTCCTGACCTGGCCCCGACGCCGACAGACTATCTCATCCCGCGCGGAAAACGAACTCAGGAAACAGCCCCTCGTTTCCAAATTCATGGAAATTCAGACTGGCTGATAAACACCCACGTCAGCCGAATTTACCCAGCGTAACATCACTGGGTTTTCTGCAGTTCCCACCGTGACGCCACGCCAGTGCCGCATCCAAACTCAATGATCTGTGGTCTTGGTGGAAGGTCTTTCATCAGCGAAAGTGCTCGCAAGGTCGAGGCTTCGCTCCGCGGCCGCTTGCGATGCAGTCCCTGAAAGAATGAGAACATCATCTCCATCGCTGGTTCGGTCTGGTCAGACATTGGCTGCATCACTACTTGGAGATTCTGGTACTGCTTCAGCTATCATCGCAGCCCTCGGAAGTTCCCATTCCCAGACGGAACCATCTTCCGGGTGATCGACCGTGCCAGTCATGACAAAGCCGAGCTTTTTCAGAATGCTTGTCGATGCGTTCTCCTCGGGAAGTGTCTGGGCGAAGACTGTCAATGTATCGTCGGTAGCCTGAGCGATCTTCACGAGTTCTCTGGCGAGGGCAGTCGCAACGCCTTTTCCTTCGTGCCCCGGTGCTGCGGCGTAGGCAATCTCAACTCGTCCATCAGTCGGTGGTCCTTTGAAACCACAAACCCCGACGGGAGTGTCACCTTGCACACCGATAAACCCAAGCCATGGCGGCACGAATCCGACACGTTGATAGTGCGCCACCGTGGCCTCTATGACGGCTTGCAGGAAATCATCTGCAATCATGCCTTTCGGCAGGCTTCCAGTCTCTCCAATCTCAATTAGCTTCATGTGTGCTCCGTTTCCTTCTTCCACACCGACTTGTTGAAGTCTCTTGAGCCGCCACGAGGAATGGTGATCGTTTCCCAGTGATCACCTGCCAGAATGCGAGCCAACATCATGATCTGGCCAACATGGTACGCACAATGAGCGAGCGACCGGTGAATCGCCAGCGGAACTGTGTGCGGCTCGCCCCGAATGGTCACGGTTTTCGATAAGTCGTCGGGCTGAAGTGATTCCAGCGTATCGAACAAACAGGCCCAGCCTTCTTCCCAGTGTTTCAACACATCCTGACGACTGGTGAACGTATCCACGAACTCGTCGTCTCGATTGCGCCACGGCTTCTCGCCGTCTGTAGTCAGGAAGTCAGTCCAGCGGGATTTCAGATTTCCGGCGACGTGCTTCATGATGACGGCAATGCTGTTTGTGTTGTTATCAAGAGTCACGTGCAGCTGGTCGTCCGGCAATTGGGCAATGGCTTTGTCGGCCCAGCCCTTGTTGGCTCGAAAGGAAGTGATGGCACTTGTGATGACTTCGGCACCAATGTTTGAGGAATCGGTCATGTCGTAGTCTCACGACTGAGGAGCATTGGGGGAATCGGCGGTTGTTCTCGAAGTTGCTTCATCTGGTCAATTGTCAGATCAGGAAGGCATTCGGCAAGACTCTTTACGTCGCAGTGACGTTGCATCGCTTCAACAATGGGAGGCAACGGCTCAGCCCAGACTTCCGGAAAATCAAATTCGCCGAGAGTTGATGTCGAAAATGC
Source organism: Planctomycetaceae bacterium (assembly GCA_041398865.1). Classification (GTDB taxonomy): domain Bacteria; phylum Planctomycetota; class Planctomycetia; order Planctomycetales; family Planctomycetaceae; genus Fuerstiella. Next base: position 149,830 of record JAWKTY010000010.1, on the reverse strand, counting down.
CAGTTGTTCCAAGGGTGGAGTAAACTGAGCGGTGACGCCCGGCTTATTGCCTCGTGCATCGATGCGATACCAGCCGTGGCCGTTCAAATAGACGGCATTCAGCCCATGCAGGCAATACGGAGGGTGGTCTCCTTCAACAGTGAGTCGCTGGTAACAGAAACCTGCAGGAATGCCGTTGGCTCTCAGCAGTGCGGCCAGCAGGTGACTTTTTGCGTAGCAGTAGCCGGTGCGTTTTGCCAGCACGTCAGACGCACGACAGGTTAGTTCAGTCCGTTGAAAGTCCAGACTGTGTTCGATGTGATCTCGAACCCACTCGAAGCAGCGGCGAGCAATGACTGATTCATCCATGTGCTCTGCTCTGATCTCGACTGCCAGCGCACGAACGTCAGGAGCGGTGTGGTCAATGATCTCGGAGGCAGCGAGGTATTCAGGTGGAATCAAATCAAACTGAAACTTCGGGATCGTGCGACTCGGAATGCTGGACCGAATGTTCTCGATCAGATCGGCACCGGCCTTCGCATAGAACCCAGCGGCGTTCGGATCGCTCAGCACGATGACACGGCGGTATCCCCGTTGAAGACATTCATCCAAAGCGTGTTGCAGCAGCTTTGAACCAACGCCTTTCTTCAGCCACGCAGGGTCCACAAAAATTTGCTCCAGTTCTGCTTCGTCGCTGCCTTCTTTGAGGGTGTAATATCCAACCATCTCTCCGGCAATCACAGCCCCGGTGGCGATCCTGTTGCTGAGTTCCTCTCTGGAAATTGTGAGTTCCTTACAGAAGACAGCCATCTGTTCAGCAGAGTAACCCCAAATCGACTTCGAACGAATGGCCAGTTCGCTGACGGCTGCGGCATCGTCCGGCGTCAGTGGGCGAAGTTGGATTTCGTCTGATGAAGCGTTCATGTGTCACTTGAAGGTTCGGAAGGCAGTTTAGGCCCCGATGTGAAATCTAACGAGATGACTTGCCAGCGGAACCTCAATGGACGTTCTGCGCACTGACAAAACGCCCCAGTCGCTCAAGTCCATCAGCGAAATCACTGCGGCCAAGACCAATTCGCAGGAGACGGTCCGACATTCTCATTGATGCGCCCGGAACGAGAAAGACTCGCTGGTCATCCAGCAGTCGTTCACAGAACTCGGTACTGGACCAGCCTGTCTTCTGTTCGATGAGCACTGTCGCTCCGGCCTGTGGTGGATGCAGGAGAAGTTGTTGTTCGTACCTTGAACAGAACGTTGTAAGCACTTCAAGGTTGGACAGTATCACTCCACGGTTTCGACTGAGGATGTCGTTGGACTTTCGGAGGGCCGCTGCCGCCAGCATCTGGCAGGGGGTGTTCGTCATCTCGGTCGTGTAGTAGCGGTACTGCTTCGCTCGTTGGAGAACCTCCCGGCAACGAGTCGCCAGCCAGCCGATTCTCAGGCCACCCAGTCCGAAGGTCTTGGACACGCCTGTCACGGACACGGCCTTCTCATAGAGATCACATGCAGCTGCTAGTCGTGGGGTTCCGGGCAGTTCCAGCAGCCGAAACTGTTCATCACTGAAAATCATGGCGTCATGACGTTTTGCAATGTCCAAGATCGCTTGCAGTTCATCCGCTGAAATCATCTGCCCGGACGGGTTGTGCGGGAAGTTGAACACGATGAGTTTCGTCCCGTCACTGCATAGAGACGACAGATCAGAAACATCGTAGACAAACGACGAGTCGGCTCGTGGCTGCCAGTCAACAATTCGACAGCCAATTCCTTCGGCGATGCCCCGCAGTGAATTGAAGATTGGGCTTTGAGCCACAACCTCATCGCCCGGTTTCAGGTTGGTCCGCATGAACGTGTAGATCGCTTCACTGGCTCCTCCGAAGATCAGTACGTCATCGCTCGTCAGCGTTGAGTATTGAGCGGCCACAGCGTGTCGAAGTTCTTCAAGGCCGGTGAACGTCCCGTAACCCAGCGGATAATTCGCCAACGTGCGTTGCTCGCCGTCATCGAGCACATCGGCCACCGACAGTGGTTCACAGTCGGTATGACTGAGCGAAATGTCAAAGCGACCTTCCGCAGCCGCAAACCAGTTAACGAGTGGAAACGAAGGCAAGTCCATGTACGACTCTTTCTGATTGCGTATATCGAACCACGGCGATCACGACACCAAACGGCAAGAAAAGGTTCACGGCAAAGATCGGGGTGAGTCGTCGCCGTGAACTGCGTGGAAGGCAGAACTTGCCTTTTCCATCCGGTACACTGTCGCCATCATTCCTGTTGTCAGCCTTCAAACCTCTGTTCAGAGTGGAGCCCATGATGCGAACCATAGCAATTCTTGCCGCAATCCTGACCGTGAGTATCCACTCAACGTTAGCCGCCGAGAAGCCTCTCAAAGTCTTCATTCTCGCCGGGCAGTCGAACATGGTGGGTTGGGGTGACAGCAGCAAACTGCCGGATGAATTGAAGAGCGGTACTGATCGAGTCCTGATGTTCGAGAATGAGAAATGGCAGCGGCTCAGGCCGATCAAAAAGTGCAGGAGAATCAAAAGAAACTGGGAATGAGCGAGTTCACCTTCGGCCCGGAGATTGCCTTCGGGAACGAGATGGCGAAGGCGTGGCCCGATGAAACCATCGGCATCATCAAGCTGGCCGTCGGAGGTACAAGCATTCTGACGTGGAAGCCTGACTGGTCGCAGGACGACGCGGACCGGGTTGGTCAAGGTCGACTTGGTTCGCTTTACCAAAAGCTGATTCAGAAGATTGAGCACGCACGCAGAGTGAGAGAAGTCGAGATCGTTGGACTTCTTTGGCTGCAGGGTGGTGGCGACATGAAAAACGTTGCTGTGGCGAAGGAGTATCTGCCCAATCTGAAATCATTCGTGGCGGCAATCAGAAAAGACACGCAGGTTCCCGAGCTTCCATTTCTGTACGGCACGATGAGACGTTCTGAAGACCCCGATGACATTTCATCCATCACGCCGAAGCGTGTTGACGGACCGTATCCCGCCGTGGAATTTGTCCTCAAGCGCAATGGGACGCACAGAAGGAGCTTTCACATTCTCGTGCCATCATTCTGCGGGACATCGAAAAACATCCGATGAACGTCCACTACAACACAGCGGGGCAACTTGCGGTCGGAAAACTGTTCGCCGAGACGTACAAAACGATGTGTCAGGAGAAACAGGATGAGCCTGCCGAGCAACGCTGACACGACTGCGTAAAACCGTCCCAAGGGATCATCATGACCGCCACTGATCTGATCCGGCGACTTCATTAACACAGACAATGAGTGAACCAGCGATTACCTTCCGCAGTACGGTTGCTGTCCGATTCGCAGCTTCGGCAGTCATTCACTGTTGTCCAGGATTCCATCTGGAAGGCTCTGACTGATCTGTACGCAGGCAAGTATGTGTGGCTGGCGACGTTGATCGGGAACGAGTCGCCGCTGACTCCGTGTGATGTTCAGGGAAAACTGCCGGGGCAGGAGGGTGAGGCGATGGTTGGCGCCGGTGAATCGGTGTCGGAAGTTCTTCAGAATTTCGAAGTGAGCGATGCCACATGGAACCGCTGCTGGCAACAGTTTGGCGGGATGAAGTCTGACGAAGTGAAACTCCTTTATTCAGGCTGCAAAATGGTTGTTTTATGTGTGGCAGCGACGCCAGCCATGCCGACGTCGCTGAATTCAGTCCACTGCCCGACGCTGTCCCTGCGGGAATACGTGCGCGGCGCTGAGTGGCTCGCCTACGTCGATTCCGAGCCAGCCTTGTTCTTTTTGTCATGCTTTGCCTTCCGTTTCTCTTTAAGGCTCAGCATCGCTTTTTTCTGCTGCTCTCGCTTTCCTTTGTCTTTACTGCCTTTGTCACCCATAAGTAATCTCCCTCGTTAAAGAACCAGACTTGTGATTTCGATATCCGGAGTGCCATCATGATGCTCCGGAGGTTTTGTTCGTTGTGAGTATGCTTCGCAGAGAGGCAGACACGGACGGCGCGTTGTCGGGAACCCGGTGTGCTTCCAGCGCGAGGACCTCCGTCCACAGATAGGCCAGCGTGGATTCGGCCCCGAAGTTTCGATTGACGCCGGTGGATTTCAGTCCGTCATGACATCCGCCGAGTTCGGTGTCTGCCATGGAAGAATGCAGGCTGTTCTCTCCGTGAAACCAACCGCGAGCCTTCTGGAAAGCCACCAGGTAATCCTGGTCGTGTTGCAGGTCCATGGCAGTTAATGCGGCCGCCGCCATCGTGGAGGCTTCGACGGGTTGCTGGTCGTACAACGATTTTTCGCCGTTCATTGCGAACCAGGCACTGTTTCCGACAGGCCAGAAAACGTTGCCGGTCGTGGTGGCTTTGTCCAGAAATCGAAACGAGCACTCCGCGATGGACAGGTACTCGTCGTCAGACCATCCGTCCGCAGCATCGAACATCGCATGTGGCAGTACTGCGTTCGCGTAGGTCATCTGTGGTTCAAACCATTTCCAGTCGATGTGTTGATTGGTTTCCCAGGCGTTGACGAGATGGCCGACAGCACGGCGGGCGATTGATTCCAAATCGTCGATACCCGCAACCCTGGCTCTTCGCAGAATGCCCCACGCCTGAACAACGTAGGCATGAGCTCTCAGACTGGTGAGATCACCCAGCACGGGCGCGGCGTTGTTCATCAGTTCCTTCGCCAGGTCGCGAAAGCTCCGAGGCACATTACCCGCACGAACCTCCGCGAGCGCCAGCACCGCCTGTCCCTGACTGTCGTCGCAGCCGTTTTCGTCCGGCCAGTTGCGCTGATAGCTCATGAAGGTGTGAAAACCGCCGGTCGGGCGTTGGGCGTGTTCCATGAAGCTCAGGTAACAGGCGACTCGTTCTATCATGTGTTCATCAGGATGATCAGTGCAAAGGCGAGCACACAGTCGCAGGGCTCTCGCGTTGTCGTCCGTTGTGTAGCCGCTCGATCGTCGCGGAATGCTGTAGATAGCCTGCTGAATCAGTCCGACTGAGTCCGTCATTCGATCCAGGTGAGCGAGTGACGGACATCTTGAAGCGTGCATCAGGTTCCTTTTCGTGAAAGCGGCAGGCAGCGGTTCTCGCCTGAAGCATGAAGACCTTCGCCTGAGTTCTGAACTGTGGATTCCGACTCGCGACTGACAGGGCCTTTGAACAGGTCAAGGTAGCTCCGGTTCATTCCGGAACCTTTCTGTCATTGAAAATGTTTCGAACCGCTGACTCGGACTTACCTTCTGACTTCACAGGCACCACCTTCAGTTTCCCATGCCTGAGTGCTGTTTGATCCTGATGAATCGGGTGGCAACGTAAGCTCCTGAGTTCTGTTGCCGATACTTTGGCGTTCTGATTGTCCGACTGCCTGAATTCGACGGGATTGATCTCTGACGCGCAACTGTCCTCTTCGAAACGCTGTCGCAACGGCCACTGGAATGTCGGCTTCCGCAAGGGCAACGTTCGCCTCGTTTTCACGTGTCAGTGCTACCATCTCCTGCTCGCGGGCGAACGCCATCGCACGACGTTCTTCGGCATGTGCCCTGGCAATCCGGATGTCGGCTTCCGCCTGGTCGATCTGCAGTCGGGCACCGATGTTTGCGCCGACGGTGATGTCAGCGATATCGATCGAGACAATCGCAAATGCCGTCTGAGAGTCCAGGCTCTTGGCGAGAACGTTTCGAGTAATCACCATCGGGTCACCGAGTGCGTCTCGGTAGCTGTCACACGATCCGATTGCGGAAACGATTCCCTGCCCGACACGAGCAATCACGGTCGATTCTGTCGCCCCGCCAACAAGCTGCGAGAGATTGGTCCGAACGGTTACGCAGACGCGAACTTTCAGCTGAATGCCGTCTTTTGCAACGCCGCCCAGCGTGTCACCCCGCCCTGCCGACGGATCCGGACACATGATGACTCTCGGGTTGACGCTCAGCCGTACTGCCTCCAGAACATCCCTTCCCGCAAGGTCGACCGCCGCTGCCGTATCCCAGTTCAGAAAAATTCCTGCACGATTCGCGATGACCAGTGCGGCGGTGACCCGCTCGACGCTGCCTCCAGCCAGGTACTGCGATTCCAGAGCGTCTGTGGAGAACGACTGCAGGCCAGCCTGAACTGCCATGATCTTGCAGCGCACAATCTCCGCCGGATCGACCTTTCGCAACGACATCATTATCAGCGACAGCAGACTGATGCGTGTTCCTGTCAAATACGCCTGCAGCCACAGAAAAAAATGCCGACTCACCGCAACGCAGGTGACAACGCTCAGTATCGCGACGACAATCCCGGTCAGAACATCTGTCATGACGCTTCGCCGTTCTGAGTTGAAGGAGCAAACGAAGAGGCGAATACATGTCCGCACGTGCAGCTTTTCCCGAGTGCGTGCCGGGCCGCTTGACAGGACGGGCATCTTCGCTCCCATGGACCTTTGTCAGTGGGCGAAGCAGAATTGTTCGCCCGCTCCGGCCTGGCTTGAAGTCGGGCTGCTGCCATGCGTGCCTGGTCCAGGCGACGGACGGCACACTGCGGGTGTATTCCGGCTGCCGAATAGCTTGTTTCCCCGCAAACAGGACAATCAGGGCGAGGGCGCTGAGCAAAGAGTGGCGCGGGCTTCTTAGCTGACATGATTAGCACGCAACCTGACTCGGGTTTGTACCCGCTGCGTGCTTATGGATGGGACTCGAGTGCCTGACGCAAAACTCTGGAGACGACAGAAAACTGAAGTCAGTTCCGGTAAGGACTTTCGGCCACGGCGATTCAACATCTCTCATTGCCTCGGCTGGAGGTGCAACTGCTGCACCCGCGTTCATCTTACAGCACACAATCAGAATAGATATCACAAACGTCCAGGCAGCAGGATTTAGTCGTCAGCGATTTCACTGGCAGGTCACACGGAGGATTTCACGCAGAAGATCGCAACGACTGATTTGCCCGACCAGCCGGTTGTCATTAATGACAGGAAAACGACGGAACGCCGAAACCATGAACAGTCTTGCGATGGAAAACAGATTCATGCCTGTGTCGATCGTCTGCGACGCGTCATTCATGAATTCACTGACGGTGTAATCCGGCAGGACGTCGCGCACTCTGGACCAGACTTCGATTTCTTCGGGCAAAGGAGCAACATGTACCGTGGACGATGCCGGCAAATGGTGTTTCATGATGCAGGCGAGAACGCCTGAATACTGCAGAACATCTCTTCGGGACAATTGGCCGATAATCCTTTTGTTGTCCATCACCGGAAGGCGTCCGTAAGGAACATCCATGAAGATCCTGGCGATGTCGTGCAGGTCAGTGTCGGCATCGATCAGGCGATTACTGTCCGAATCAATGAATTCACGAACGGTCGCGCCCGGCAGATTGTTGTAGGCCGCCTCGATGACGAATCCCATGCACGTTTTCTCTGAGAAAATCCCCAGGAACCTGTCGTTCGAATCGATAACGGGCGCTCCCGAACAGTTCCGCTGAAAGAGCAGTTCCATTGCAGTGTGAACATCCCGATCAGGCGACAGTGTGAGCAGTTTGCTGCGTGGCACCATCACGTCAGCAGCAGTCGGCGCTCTTCGAATCGGGACCGGTGCCAGGTCCACCAGCGATGCGAGAACTCTCATGCAGCACTTCTCTGAAAACATGCCTCGAAACGCACCGTCTTTGTCGACGACCGGCATTTCTGAAAACTGTCTTACCAACAGTTCATGTATTCCTTCCGGAATGGAAGTTTCCGGCGACAGCGTCATGACGTTTGGAGTCATAATCTCGCTGGCCACCAGCGTTCCTGGATTTTCTGTTCTCTTCGTCATTTGTTGGTTTCCATGCGTTATCGAAGGCTTTGGTTTACTGCAGAGACACGACGACCAGCCGTAATAATGCGATTCTCAAACGTCCTGGACTTCAGAAGTTGTCCATTCACGTCGAGGACTCCGCAATGCGACAGGCACTCACCCGCGAATCGAATTTCAATTGATACTCGGAATCAATGTGTGCGGCGCTGGTCGACTGAGCGATCAATGCGGAGTTCGTCGTGACGGTAGTAATGGTCTGTTGAGTCGGATGATGGGCGTCCAGTACCACAAGAGGTAACTCAGAGCCTTCGTCTGCGGTTCGGTTCTGAAGAAAACTCTTCATTAACGGACAGGGCCTCAGTTCCCGATATCCTATGTGCCGCAAACCGGTCGTATGCGGGCTTGTTGGCAAAAACCTGCACCACGACGCAACCGTTTTCCGGTGACGCTGAAACGACTGCCGGACCGATTGGATCCTGGCACTTCTGATTGTCGCTAAGCACCCGGTCTTCCAGGAGAAGATAACGCGGGGTTGCAGCAGTTTCGGACGTCGTTGTTATTGAACTTCTTTCCGCAGGGGCCTGAGAAAAGCCGATGTCTACGACTCCCCGCCGATCTCCAGCCTGAAAGGGTTGTCAGGGTCGAGATGATCGAGATGGTCGATCAGGTCGGGGTCGATGTCGACTCCCTGGAACGCGTCCCTGACTTTCATGAACATGGCCCTGGCCCCGTCGAAGTCGAGCATGCGATTACCCACCATGCCGCATTGAACGTAGCCAATCCATCGGTGTAATTTCGTCAGGGGCCAGTCGTCGGCATGGCTTATGATCTGCTTCGACATCCAAAGCAGATGCTCCGGTTGCAGCGTCGTCGGCAGGGTACTGTTTGACGGTTGCCTTGCCTTCAGCAAAACACAGCACTCCTCTGCCAGCGCCGTAATAATCAGAGTCTGGTCATCCATCACTATTCTTCCCTGTCATGGCCTCCGCAATGACGGCTCCGCTGACAATCAGCAAGGACGACACACTGGCGGCATTTTCGAGCACACAGCGAACAACTATTGTTGCGTCGATACCGCCGGTCACGGGCAAATTTCGTAACACCGCGTTCTTCAAATGCTGTTTTTCATCCGACATGTAAAAAGCCGGGTGCGTCGACGTCAGCTTCTTCAGGTCCTGCCTGCGATCTTCTGTCAGGCCTTCCGGACTATCGAAATTGATCGCCGGATTCGCTCAAACCGAGCGAGTCCGGAAAGGCAGCGATTCGTAAACCAATTCCACATTTCGATCTTCTTGTGAGAATCCTTGCAGATCATTCCGGTTCCATCATTAATCTCACTTCAGGCATGGATGCCAGCGCTTTCTCCAGACGGCTGCGCGACTGCGGTGCCCGGCATGAGATCTCGAATGTGCAAATGTCGAGTTTCTGATTCTCGTGGCACCGCTCAGCATCTCGCGTTGAGAAAGATTCACCGAGTGCCCGCAGAAGCCACTCGGCATTCCCTGTCCCGTTCACTCGAACGCGGCAACTTTCACCCAGGGGACGCACCCACACATCAAAAGTATTCATGGCATCACTCGCGGCAAGGAACGCCCGGATTCGGACGACAATGTTCAAGCACTTCTTTACCTGTCCCACACTCTGCAACCAGGCGTCCAGCTGCGCAGCAAACCCACAGTCTCGTCTATGCAACCTGCATCGGTTGCAACACACTTACTGGCCAGGCTCACACCAGGACTTCTGCAGCCGTCTTGCTTCGATCGAACTACTTGTTGTTCGCAGCAGACTCAATCTCGTCACACCGTTCTCGGACGGAACGATAGGGCATTCCTTCTGCCCGCTCGTATCGCTCACCCCGAACAAACCAAAACGCAAGGCCGCCGGTATTATGTCGCGGTGAACGCACGGACTTCGGGGCACGGACTCCCAACGACCCCTTTCGTCCCGTTTTCTTCCAGCCACGACGTTCCATGATAATGCGAACGACGACTCCGATTGCCTGGCGAAACCGCTTACTCTGCGTCGCGTGAATCTCAGACAGGAATTGATTGACAGCAGGTTCGGCTTCCAGTTCACGCACGACTCCTGCCAGAGGCGACCTGTCGTGATGAATCTCCGATTCCTCCATTCGTCGCTGTCGATCGTCCGAGCTGAAAAACTTCAGCACAACATCAAATGGCTGTTCCGGGTCATCAGTGACGTCGACAAACGTTCTGCCCAAGGCATCCGCGAGAAACTGCTTCCTGGTGATTTGTGCCATTCGTTCTTTTGTCTCCGCTGCAAGTATACTATTGCAGATACAATAATTGCAAGTGCAAACCTGGGCTGTTCTTCTCCGGTTCATTGCCCGCACGGCCTGTCAGGCGGCCACACTTCCGGCTGAGTTCACGAATTGACCATCCGCTCCGCAGGCAGTCGCCCGAGCAAATCACAGCGACGACGCTCTTTTCGGAACGGCAATGAGGACGCAGGTGACTACTCCGCACTATGTTGCTGAGTTCGACTGTTCAATTTCCTGCAAACAGAGATTGATGGCTCGACGTTTGTCAATGACCCGATTGGGGATGAGCACGGAAAAGAGCATGTCCTGCGGGGTGGTTCGTCGCACGGCACCGCGCTGTGGAAACATAACAGTGCTGCCAGAGAAATCCCCCTTTTTCGGCCCGACGACAAGGGTGCCTATGCCGGGTGCGGTCGAGTCGTGATCTCGATCGAAGGAGCTCGCCAACTGCTGGCCTGCGGCAAAGCAACTCCGGTTGAATCGTCGGCTAAAAAAACGGGCGACTGACATTCCTGTCAGCTCGATTCTCCCCCGCAGCCACACGCAATCACCACAGCCTGCTCCCTGGATTGCGCTTGCATACAGCAGTGACTCCTACTGTCTGACGCTAAGCAATCGATCCACAGTAAATTCCGACCTCAACGTTGCCCTTCTGCATTAAGAAATTCCCGGAATTTTTGGCGGGGTTCTTGCCGGAACTGCGCATAAGCAAGAGTGATATCTATCGGCTGAGGGTGAGCAGGCCGGCGCTTGCCAGAAATCCATCGTATCTGGGCTTCTGCCAAGGCGAGTTATTCATCCGAATCGACGTTTGTGAATTTGTCAAACGTCATCCCGTCTCATCGTGGAGCGTGCTTGTGCGCTTATGTTCGTCCCCAGGATAAGGTCTCTCGCGGCACAGGCACACGATAATGCTCCCTGGCTTCAGAATCCGGAGCGAATCGCCGCGTACCGTTCCCAGCACAGCGTCATAGTCCCTTAGCACCTGCCGAGCGGTAGCTCAAACCGCAGGAATGGCTTAAACGTTCCCTTGGGAATCATGGTGTCGATTGGATTCAAGCCCGCGGCGTGGACCTGGACGAGCATTTCATCCGGCTTGATTGTCGGGCGAGGAATGTCGGGCGAGGAATGTCGGTGAACGCGATCTGACTGGGTTTTCCATAACGCCTGAATACGAGAGCTTTCATGTTCGGTGATCCTGCGATTTTCCGGGAATCGATTTGCTTCGAGATCAGTGGGAGATACGGGTTGACCGTTCGACAAGCGTGTTAAGCCCCATCTGCTTCCGAAGAGCAGCGTCTACCATCCCGGCGGGTGCAAGCGTGCGGAGCCATCGCAGGGTTTTCGCTTGTCTGCCGACCGTATATCGAAGGTGCGGGCGGACCGCGCTGGCAGCTTTAAATACAACCTCGGCGACGTCAGATGGGCGATCCCCGTTCTCAATCATGGCCGTCAGCTTCTGACCCACGATCACCCGTGCTTCACGCTGAACGAAGGAGACCAGGGAAATGAGAGTCAGCAGGGCGGAAGCGGCGGAGAACCGCGAACGGATCATCGAGGTCGCGGCGAAACTGCTTCGCGAGCGAGGCTTTGACGGCATCGGCGTGGCGGAATTGATGAAAGCCGCCGGACTGACCCACGGTGGCTTCTACGGAAACTTCGCATCGAAAGAGGACTTGATCTTGCGGGCTTGCACTCGGGCGATGGCAGGCTCCGTGGACACGTTGCAAAAAGCCGCCGATCGTGGTGGCAAGCACGCATTATCTGAAGTCGCGTCCGCTTACCTGTCTCCCGCACACCGGGACCGGCCGGGCGAAGGATGCGTCCTTGCGGCGTTAGGTGCGGAAGCCGCTCGCCACGACTCGCCGTTGCGCGGTGCCTTCACCCAAGGCGTGCGGTCCGTGGTCGAAATACTGACGCGACTCCTGCCAGAAAAGTCCGCTCGCGCGAAGCGTGAGCGGGCGTTAGCCATTTACGCCAGCATGGTCGGTGCGATTGTGCTCGCGCGCGCCATTGATGACGCCAAACTTTCCGAAGAAGTGTTGCGATCGGTATTGGCATCGATCATTCATCCCAATTCGTCCTCACCTGCCTGTTGAAATCGGCTTGCGCAAGCGAGCGTGAGGCTCCAAAGCTCTTAGAGGGATGTTCGAGGTGGCGACAGGACTTGAACCACGCAACCTCTTTCACTGCAGAATTTTACGGCCAATGGTAATGTCGTGAGCCAAATTCAGTTCACCGCTCGAACCGAGGCTGAAATTAATCGCAAACCATTTAAGCGAAACGACAAACAGCTCGCCGCAAACGAATGCGACGAGCTGTTTTGATTTCAAGTCGGGATGACAGGATTCGAACCTGCGACCTCTACGTCCCGAACGTAGCGCTCTAGCCAGGCTGAGCTACATCCCGATGGGTGGCGGGGATTTTAGAGGGGGAATTTCTGGACGCAAGCTCAGTTGAGGCGTTGTTTTCGGGGTGGGGCGGAATTCTCTGTGGCAGGGCGGAGGTTGAATGTGTGGGTGCAGGCGGGGTCAGAAGGGCCAGATGACGGGGGCGACGATCATCGTGACGATTCCGACAAGGATGCTGAGCGGCACACCCATGCGGAGGTAGTCAGATGAACGGTAGCCGCCGGGGCCGTAGACCATCATGTTGGTCTGATAGCCGAAGGGGGTTGCGAAGCTGCCGGCGGCTCCGACGATCAGAGCAATGATCAGCGGTTGCGGACTGATGTTCATGGTTGCGGCAGCTCCGAGTGCGATTTTCAGCACCAGAATGGCGGCGGCTTTGGCGGTGATCATATTCGACAGCGTGACGGCCAGGGAATAGATCAGTGCCAGCATCAGCAGGTGACCTCCGTTCAGCGTCTGCAGCAGCGACATCATTCCGCTCACGATGAACTGCGTCGTGCCGCTGCAGTCCATGGCTTCTCCGATCCCGATTCCGGCGGCCATCACGATGACCACTGTCCAGTCGATCGAACGTCGGGCGTCACCGGCTCGAGTACATCGAAACCCAATCATCGCCATCGCGGCGGGCAGTGCGGCCAGAAACGCGGCTTCCTTCAGGCCTCGGTTCCCCAGAAATGAGGCCAGCACCACAAATCCCAGCATCACCAGGCGGGCGACCCATGCTTTGTCGTGGCGGACGGGCGTGGAATCCTGAACTTCGCTGACCAGAAAGAAGTGTCGGGAATTGCGCTGCTGTTCGGCGAATCCCGGACTGGTTTCCATCAGCAGAGTGTCACCGGGCTGCAGGCAGATATCCCCGATCTTTCCTGTCAGTCGCTCGCCATCGCGATTCACGGCGATGATGGCGGCGTTGTAATGAGTTCGAAAGCGGGATTCGCGGATGCTCATTCTGAGAAACGGATAGCTGGTCGACACCACGGCTTCCACGAGACAGCGGCTGGATCTGGGGCTGTTGAGTTTGAACAGCTGATCGGTGGCCGGTTTCAGCCCCGGGATTTTCTGAAGGTCGACAACCGATTCCACAACTCCGACAAACACCAGGTGATCATCAGCCTGCAGCAGAGTTTCCGGGCTGACGGCCGGAAGCACGTGGCCCTGGCGATCGATTTCCATCAGGTACATTCCTGGCAGATGTCGCAGTCCGGCCACTTCGATGGTCTTGCCGACCAGCGGGCTTCCGGCTTCGATCTGCATTTCGACGGTGTATTCGCGAGGGTCTTCCGTGGATGTGAACGCGGGCTGACGTTCGGGCAGCAGTCTGCGGGAAAACAGGGCCACGAAGGCGGTTCCGGCCACGGTCACCGGAACACCGATCCACGCCAGTTCAAACATCGTCAGGCCTTTTTCCAGCCGGTTGTTGATGACCAGAGTCGTGCTGGTCCCGATCAGCGTACACATTCCTCCGAGAATGGCGGCGTAGCTGAGCGGCATGTACAGATGACTGACCGACAGCCGATGTTTTCGCGACCAGTCGTTGATGATGGGCATCATCAGAGCGACCACGGGCGTATTGTTCAGGAAGGCGCTGAGTGCGGCGACGGGCAGCATGATGCGGATCTGAGCAGCCATGATGCCGGAAGGAGTTCCCAGCAGGCGATTCCCCAGGTAGGAAAACGCTCCGGTGCGCTGCAGGCCGTCAGCGACGACGAACATCACCGCCACGGTCAGCACGCCGGCATCTGAGAATCCGGACAGACCACTTTTGACGGTCAGGCCGTGACGATCATCGGTGGGACTTTGCGGCGGATCCAGAGCTCCGTAGATCAGCAGAACCGTCAGAGCGGACATCAGGCAGGTGTCTGCCGGATAGCGGTAGTACATGATTCCGACGATCGCCGCCAGAATGACGCCCAGCGTGAGGACAATCGGAATCGCCGCCATATCAATCCACTTTCCGCGGGCCGAGCCCACACCCGATTTCCACCCGGTGTCAGACACAGTGCCTTTTCTGACGCCGGTGTTCGAGGCGACCAGTCTCGGCAGAGCGGTCAAAGTCTCGAATTCTGCTGGCCCGCCAGCGGCGGAGGTTAACAGAAACTCAGGTTTCTCCGGGCGTTCGTTTGGTGGCTTCGCAGGAAATTTCCCAAACCCCGGGGCTCAAACGACGAATTCGCAGGTTGCGCCGTCGGGAAACATTTCCCGTTGAGTGGATGGAATCGTGGGCAAAACGCTATACTGAATGGGCGCTGCGTTTCCTGAAGTGGACAAAAAGGGTCCACGTTGCCGGTTGGGCCGTCGGGTTTCGGAACGTGGCGTGAGCGGATCGGAAAAGGACACGAGACCGAATTGGAAGCAGCATCGACAGGAAGGTCGGGCTTTCGGTTTCGATGCACTTCCCGGCCGTTTCACCCAGTGAATTCGGGCACCTCGTCACTCAGACTTTCGTCAACACCGCTGAAAATGATTTCGCGGTGGTGCTGAGCCCTGATCGGATTCGGTTTTCATCAGCCTGCCTCAAACGGATTGCGCATGCGAATTTTCTTTTCTGCCGGCGAACCCAGCGGTGATCAGCACACTGCTCATCTGATTCGCGAACTTCAGATTCTGCATCCGGAGTTTCAGGCCGAGGGCTTCGGTGGCCCTCAGATGAAGGCTCAGGGCTGCACGCTGCTGTTCGAGCTGACTCAGCTGGCCGTGATGGGTTTTCTTCGGGTGATTCCCCTGCTGGCGAAGTTTCGTCGGCTGGTAATTCAGGCCGAGCAGCACTTTGATGCCAGTCCTCCGGACGCCGTGGTGCTGGTTGATTTTCCCGGTTTCAACTGGTGGATCGCCAAAGCGGCGAAGCGGCGCGGCATTCCCGTTTACTACTACATGCCACCGCAGCTGTGGGGCTGGGCTCCGTGGCGCATTGGTCGAGTTCGGCGCTGGGTGGATCGCGTCATCTGCGGGCTGCCGTTTGAGTTCGAATGGTATCGAGACCGCGGTGTATCGGCGACGTGGGTCGGACATCCGTTCTTCGATGATGTCGCCATGAAGAAGCTGGATCAGGGACTGATTGCCGATCTGCAGCAGCGAGAACCATCGCAGCGACTGATTGCCGTCCTTCCCGGATCACGCAACCACGAAGTGGATCGTAACTTTCCCGTGATGCTTCAGGTGATTCGGCAGGTGGCCGAAAGCGTGCCCGGAATTCAGTGGATTGTCGGCAACTACCGTGATTCTCATGCAGAAACCTGCCGCCGCCTGCAGGCCGAATCCGATGTTCACGCCGACATCACCTACTACGTTGACCGCACATCAGAAGTGATTGAAGCGGCCGACTGCTGCCTGATGGTCAGCGGTTCCATCAGTCTGGAACTGCTGGCAAGAACAAAACCGGGAATCGTTCTGTATCGAGCTCCCTGGCTGGGACGTCAGATTGCCAGACTGCTGATGACGTGTCGCTACATTACGCTCACCAATCTGATCGCCGGTCGCGAGATCATGCCGGAATTCATTTCTGTGGGAAATCCGGATCGCGATGTCCGCAGCATTGCCGACCAGTTGACAGACTGGTGTCTGAAGCCGGAAACTCTGGCACAGCGGCAGCAGGAACTGAGCGAACTGGCGAAGGAAGTGGCCATTCCGGGTGCGACTCAGCGAACGGCCGACCTGCTGCTGAATGAACTGGCTTCAGGTGTGCAGCGTTCCGGTTCTGTCCGAGCCGCGTGATCCGGCATTCGATGACATCCGCTTCAGGGGATTCGAGCGACCGGTCATGGCAGGCATGCCTGATCTGAATCAGCGAATGCAAATCCTTCAGAGCAGCCTGCTCGATGAATTCACCGGAATCTGATCCCGAACACTACGTCCTCCCGCCGCTTCCGATCGCTCGTAAAGGCGATCCGGATGGTCCACTGGATCTGCGGATTCCCGATGTCAGCACCGTGACAGTCGGGCAGACGTTCGACGCCGGCGAAGGACGAGTCTTTCCCTGCGAAAGCTGCGGCGCCGATCTGGAATTCAACATCGGTCGTCAGGCTCTTACGTGTCCCTACTGCGGGTTCGTGAAGCAGATCGTGCTGGATTCGAAAGCTGAAGTCCGGGAACAGGACTTCAGCGAAATGCTGAACCGAATCGAACAGTGGCACAAGGATGCCGCTCAGCAAAAGGTCGATGCGGGCGATGAAGAACATGCCGGGGACAGCACCAGTCGGAATGAACTGAGATGTCATGCCTGCGGCGGCAACATTGAATTTATCGGCACTCTCACCAGCACGCATTGTCCGTACTGCGGTTCAGCCGTGCAGCTTGAGAAAGCTCATCGCTGTCAGGAACGCCGCATTCCGGTGGATGGAGTTCTGCCGTTCCAGATCGGCCACGAACATGCTCGTCGCAACCTGAATCAGTGGGTTCGTTCCCGCTGGTTTGCTCCGAATCAGTTTCTGAATCAGGGCGCAGACGGGAAATTCAACGGAGTGTACCTGTCGTACTTCACCTTCGATTCGATGACCTTCACGGCCTATAGCGGGCGGCGCGGTGAACATTACTGGGTGACGGTGGGAAGCGGGAAGAATCAGCGGCGCGAACGCCGGACTCGATGGTATCCCGCCAGTGGACGTTTTCAGAGATTCTTCGACGATATTCTGGTTCTGGCCAATACGGGACTGAACCGACAGTTCATGCTGGCCCTGGAACCCTGGCCACTGCTGAAAGTGGCGCCATTCAATCAGGCCATGCTGGCCGGCTATCTGGCTCGAACCTACGACGTCGAACTGGACCAGTGTTACTCAGAAGCCCGTCACCGCATGGATGAAGCTCTGCAAGTCGAAGTGCGGCAGCGCATCGGCGGCGATACTCAGCAGATTTCATCCATCGATACTCGCTGCGAAGCCATCACCTTTAAGCATCTGCTGCTGCCGGTCTGGCTGCTGGCTTATCGCTACAACGACCGAACTCATCAGGTGTTCATCAACGCGGCAACCGGCGAAGTTCAGGGAGAACGCCCCTACAGCGTCTGGAAAATCGCGTTTGCCGTTCTGGCGGCAATTGCCGCTGTCGGGACCATCGTGGCGCTCAGCCAGCAGTAGCGGTTTCGCTGGGATCCAGCGCTGGGGCGTTGGGTGTGTTGAAGCGTTTGGCTGTTGGCTCATCACGGCGGAGCGTGATGGCTACGTAGCCGTCACTCTCCGAGTGACGAGCCGCCGCAGACGCAGTTCGCCGTGGCGAACTGAAGCTGGCAGGCTGAAGCCTGAACTCAAACGCCGGGCATCCGGCGAAAACTGCCGAAGTTTCCTGCGAACGCAGAAACCCAGGCCGGCTTGTGGCGGACTCATCTTGAGGGAAAACGGGAATCCCGTTATTGCTACCGCGAATCACTGGTGGAGTTTCGGGGTCCGGCCGGATTTTCGAAGCTCACCAGACCCATCTCGTTCTCTCCCCATTCTTCATCAACCCGGATTTGCAGTTCCGCTGCGAACTCAGTCTTCGCCCGTGGAAATCTTTTCTGCAAATCTCTGGCGCGAGAAGCTCACATGCGTTTCACCCGGAAATCCTCAGCCGGAAAGCTTCACAGGTGCATGGCACTGGCATCACTGCTGGTAGCCGTGTCGCTGCTGGGCACCGGGCTGACCGCCGAAGAGCTGCCGTCGACTGTTGTTGATGTCAGGATTGAAGGCAACGAAACCATTCCGTCATCGACCATTCTGCAGAAGGTGCATACTCAGCCCAGGCGAGCTCTTACCAATCGCCAGGTCCGCGAAGATGTTCGCAATCTGATGAATACTCGCTGGTTCTACAGCGTTCAGGAACGCTTCGAATCCGGGCCCGACGGTGATGTCCTGGTGTTTCAGGTTCATGAACGCCCGATTGTTCGGCGAGTGGAATTTCTGGGGCTGAAGAAAGTCAAGCTGAAGGAACTGAAGGCCTGGACAGGGCTGGAAGTCGGCAGCCCGTTCGACCACATCGCCAACCGCGAAGCCGTGGAACGCATCAAGCAGGAATACCAGGAAAAAGGCTTTTACTTTGTCCACGTTGACCTGGTCCGTGGCAGTGAACCTCAGGACCGTGAAGTCATTTTCCGGATCAACGAAGGTCCGAAAGTCCGAGTTCAGGAAAAGCGTTTTGTATTTGTCGGCCAGGGGCAGTCGGGGAATAAGTTCGTCGATCATCTGACATGGCTGGTTTCGGATCGCGTCTCCAAAGATGGTGCCAAAGGGCTGTCTCCGGATGCTGCTCGGCTGCGCACCAAGACTCAGACCAAGGAAGCCTTTCTGGGACTGTTCGGCGGACTGTACAAGCCGGACAGCTTGGATCAGGACATTGAATCACTGAAACAGTATTACCGGGGACTGGGCTTCTTCGACGTCACCATCGACGCCAAGCCGCTGTTTTCCGAAGATCGCAGCAGCGTTCGACTTGTCTACACCGTTGACGAAGGCATTCCGTACAAAGTCCGGAACATCGCCATCAATGGAAACAATGTGATTGCAGGCGAACGGCTGCGTCAGGAAAAGAACCTGAGATCGGGTGCCTATTTCAATTCGCTGCCGCTGTCCAAAGATGTGAACTACATGCTGGATCAGTATGGCGAGCGAGGTCATTTCTTCGCGTCTGTTGTGCCGGTGCCGAAGTTTACGGAAGAACCGGGCATCGTGGACGTTATCTTCGAAATCGACGAAGACCGACCGCGGTATATTCGCATGGTGAATGCTCATCTGGAAGGTGATCATCCTCACACGATGGAAGTCGTGCCGCTGAATCAGTCCCAGCTGGAACCCGGGGACCTGGCGAATCCGAAGATGATCCGCCGCGGAGAATCACGAATTGCGGGCAGCGGAATTCTGGACAACGTGCATGTGAATGTCGTTCCGGTCGATCCTGGTGAAACCACCACGATGCAGGTGTCGAAGTCCAGAACTCTGCGAGGTCAGAACCAGATTGGTTATACCGGATCATGGCAGCAGCTGTTCAATGATGCTTCGGTGACCGGAGATCCGCTGGTGGAATTCGGACATGCGTTTCCCGCTTCTGACCTGACCTCGGTCGGACCGGAGACACAGCCGGAACCGGAAGCGCAACAGGCTCCGGAGCCGCGAAAGCAGTCTTCCGTCATGTTCATCGGGCGACCGGATCTGCCTCGGGTTGTGGACTATTCCTGCAGCCGCCCTGACATGGTGCTGAATCAGCCGCCGCCCGATGTGCTGGTGGGATCGTTTCCGGAAGAGCCCCGGAACGACACCGTGATTCGAGCTCAAAGCCCTCAGCCAGGCCCTGAACAGGGGGATCTGGTTCTGCAGGGCAGTCCTTACAACAATCAGTTCCAGGCGCTGCCGCCGGGGTGGGTTGACGTCAACATTTCGGCCGCCGAAGGACGCACGGGCCGACTGATGTTCGGAGCCGGCATCAACAGCGATGCGGGGATTGTCGGATCGTTTGTCTGGGACGAACGAAACTTCAACCTGTTCCGTCCGCCGCAGACCTTCGCCGACATCATCGAAGGCCGAGCCTGGCGCGGAGGTGGACAGCGTTTCCGACTGGAAGCAGCTCCGGGAGCTCAGGTCAGCCGGTATGCATTAAGCTGGACCGATCCGTATTTTATGTACAGCGATTACAGCCTGGGGCTGAGCGGTTTCTACTTCAATCGATTCTATCCGGACTGGGATGAAACCCGACTGGGCGGTCGTATCTCGGTCGGCAAGCAGTGGACTCCGGACTGGTCCGGAAGCATTGCGATGCGACTGGAAGATGTCGAAATTGAAAACCCCAGATCAACGTCTGCGTCGATTGCAGCCAATGCCGGAAACCCGGCCATTCCGCTGACATCAGTGCCTGAACTCGAACGGGTTCGCGGGTCGAACTTTCTGTCATCGGCCAGCTTCACTGTGGCCCACGACACGCGCGATTCCTCCATGCTGCCCACGGACGGTCACTATTACACGGGAACGTTTGAGCAGGCATTCGGTGACTTTGTTTATCCACGGCTTGAAGGCGACGCTCGTCACTACTTTACGATGTTTCAGCGAGCCGACGGGAGCGGTCGTCAGGTGCTGACTCTGGCCGGAAACGTTGGCTGGAGCGGCAATGACACGCCCGCCTTCGAAAAGTACTATGCGGGCGGGTTCCAGTCTTTCCGAGGTTTTGCCTATCGTGGAGTCACGCCTCGCGGTGTGGATAATATCTCGATCGGCGGCAACTGGCAGTTGCTGGGCACCGCGGAATACCGAATTCCGATGACAGCCGACGATATGATCAACCTTGTGGCCTTCAGTGATGTGGGAACGGTTGAACAGGATGTCAGCGTCGACAACTTTCGAGTCACCGTCGGTCTGGGTCTGCGTGTTGTTGTCCCCGCCATGGGACCGGTTCCGCTGGCCTTCGACTTCGGCTTCCCGATCAAGAGCGCTAAGTTTGACGACGAACGCATCTTCAGCTTTTACGTCGGGATCAACCGCTGATCCTGTTTGCTGAAGGAGCCCCGCTTTGCAGTGGACGAGGCGACGAGTCCCTGGAATTTGCAGGTGGACCAAATTCGTCGCCTCCAGCAGACTTTCCTGCACGCCAATCCTACAGCGGAATCGGGTCCATGGTGGGTTTCAGAGCGTGCTGAGGCAGCGGATGTTCGCTGTCGAAAACCCGCATCGTTTCCACGCTTTCCATCGTGTTGCCTGATTCGTCAAACTGGCCGGTTGCCGGGTCCAGAATGCCCTTCGAATTCAGGTTCAGATGTTTGACCATAAACGGGTACATGGCCTGTCGCTTGTTGATCTGATAGCCGTGGTCTTCGGTCGGCAGGTGGACGTTTTCCACGTTACCAGGGACGTCGAACAGTTTGTAGACGTTCTGAATGTACGGGAATTCGACCTGAGGAGTGTTCTTCGTCCAGTCACCACCGACAGAAACCAGCAGCTGAGGCCGAGGAGCTGCAGCAGCTGAAATCTCCACATTGCTGGTTTCCAGTTCCGGTGTTTTGTGAATCGGCATGCCGCTTTCACAGGTGCAGCCTCCGAAGAAATGAGCGGACACCATCACGACCGGCGCCGACACTTTGACTCGGTCATCAATCGCCGTCAGCAGAAAGGTCTGAGTTCCACCGCCGGAACAGCCTGTCACGGCCAGCAGATCCGCGTTGACATCCGGAAGTGACTGCAGAAAATCGAGTGCCCGGATACTGCTCCAGGTCTGCAGTGTCAGAACCTGAGGATGCTGATGACTCCAGCCCAGATCTTCAGAGTCTCCAAAGCCGACCATGTCGTATGAAAACACCACGGCTCCCATCCGAGCCAGCGTGGCGCAGCGGTTCTGCTGGTCAGCTCGAAGCCTTCCGCCGTCCCGTCCCCGAGCGTGCCCGTGCGGACACAGAATTCCTGGACTTTTACCTGTGGACTTCTCCGGGCGATACAGGTTTCCATAAACGAAAAAACCCGGAGACGCTTCGAAGGCCGCCGATTCGACGGTGTAACCGGGGTAGGTTCGTCGCTTGTGAATGATGCTGTTCAGAGGCGTTCGAGCCGGCAGAGGAACCAGTCCGGCTCCGGTCAGAATCTGTTTCCGAATTCGGGCCGCCCGAGCTTCCCATTCGGCTTTCGTGGAATATGTCGAAGCGAATCGTTCCAGCTGGCGGACGGCGTCTGCTTCGGACTGGTAGTTGCCAACACACAGCGTCACCGCGGTGTCCTTCGCCGCGTCAGCAGCGTTCAGGAAGCCGGTCGGCAGCACGCTGAAAGCAACAAGAACGGACAGACAGCACAGTCGGGAAGGGCGCATCACCATCGCAAATCATCCTGGAGTGTTGAGGCGGGAATCAGACCGCCAACATCAGAACGAAACCGTCCGCTGTGTGCAAGCCAGTGACACTCAGGGTCACCCGCTGGTGATTCGGAACGCACTTGCTCGTCAGAAAATCGGGCCGGGGAACCAGGGGCAGAATTCTTCGTCGCCGATGCCCTGAGCTTCACTGAGTGTCTGCTGACCACTGGCTGTGGCGACGATGCGGTCGAAGATCTGCTGGCCCACACTTTCCACACTGGCTCCTTCCAGACTTGTGCCCGCGTTGATGTCCATGTCGTCGCGCATGTGGTTAAACATCGGCGTGTTGGTGGCCACTTTGATGGTGGGCGAGGGTTTGCAGCCGAAGCAGCTGCCGCGTCCGGTTGTGAAGACCACCACCTGAGCTCCGCTGGCTACTTTCCCGGTGACTGATGCCGGATCGAAACCGGGGCTGTCCATAATCACGAAGCCTTTTTCTGTGATCGGTTCGGCGTACCGATAAACGGCTCGCAGCGGAGACGTGCCGGCTTTGGCGATGGCTCCCAGCGACTTCTCGAAGATCGTGGTCAGCCCGCCGTTCTTGTTTCCGACGGACGGATTGTTGTCGATCGATGCCTGGTTCCGACTTGCGTAGTCTTCCCACCAGCGGATTCGTTCGAGCAGCTGTTCGCCGACTTCCCGACTGATGGCTCGACGAGTCAGCAGGTGTTCCGCTCCGTAGATTTCTGTCGTTTCCGAAAGAATCGTGGTGGCTCCGTGAGCAACCAGCAGATCGCTGGCAATCCCGACCGCGGGGTTGGCTGTGATGCCGCTGTTGCCGTCACTTCCTCCGCATTCCATGGCCACCTTCAGTTCCGCAACCGGGATGGGAACTCGGCAGACATCATTCGCCTGGGGCAGCAGTTCGCGAAGAACTCCGAGTGCTCGGTCGACAGTTTTCCGAATGCCTCCGACTTCCTGAATATTCAGCACCATCGGCAGAGGATCGCCGGAATGCCCGCTGCCGCCCAGCTGCACCAGCCCATGATCCCGTTCCAGGACCGTCGCCTGAGCAGTTTCGCAGCCCAGTCCCAGAACAAGGCAGGCGACGATGTTGGGGTGCTGAGCGAAACCGGCCAGTGTTCGATTCAGCTGACGATGATCATCGCTGTTGAAGGCCAGAGCACATCCTGACTTGTGAACCAGTGGAACAATGCCGTCGATGTTCGGGAAGGCCGACAGATCCGTCGCGGCCAGTTCACGAGCGACATAGCGAGCAGTGGTGGCCGAACAGTTGACGGTACTCAGGACGGCGATGTAGTTCCGCGTTCCCGCCCCTCCGTTGGCTCGGCGAAATCCCTCAAACGTCAGCGGTGTTGCCGGGGCTGGCGGCAGGTGGATCTCAGTGGAAAACTCGTACTGCTGTTCGGGGCGGGTTGCCGTCACGTTGTGGACATGGACCCAGTCACCGACGGAAACGGCATTTGTGGCATAGCCGATCGTCTGGCCGAACTTCACAATCGGCCCACCGGCTGCGATGTCGGTCACGGCGACCTTGTGTCCGGCAGGAATGACGGCTCGTGCTGCAGCGGAATTCGATGAGCGGAAAATCGGAGCGTCCTGAGCCAGTGAGACTCGAGCCACGGCCACATTATCGTGCGGATGCAGTTTCAGAAGAGATTCAGTGAGCTGAGTCAACGGTGAACTTTCGCAGGAATTTGAAATCGCAGTTTGCAGACGTCACACTGTCCCGACATCATAGTTGCGAACCCGTGGTTTGCATCGCTGCTCGGTCATTTCCCGCTTGCGTCCGAGTCGAATTCAGTCGCAGGTCAGCAGAAATCTGCAACAGGACAAAGATTCCGCTCTCAGACGGAAAGATTTCCTCGCCACTCATGACAACCTCTGAGCAACAACCCGGATGGAAAACACTGGCTGTGGCTGTTGTGCCTGCTGGCCGCTCATCTGCCGTTCGTCTGGGTGAAATGGCGTGAGCTGTTCGCCGTTGAACACTACCAGTTCTTTCCCTTCGCAGTGGTGTCTTTTGTCTGGCTGTTTTTCAGTCGACGCCTGCCCGGATCGTTTCGCTGGTCTCCGGGGGCAACGTTGCTGCTGACGGCGGATCTTCTGCTGCTGGCTGCGGGGACATGGATGGTCAGCCCGCTTCTGGTGTATTCCGGAGCCGTTTTTCTGCTGTGGGCCATCTGCCTGTCGGTGCAGGATCGTGAGTCCCGGTGTTCACTGAGTTACCTGATCGTGCTGCTGCTGGTCACGATTCGTCCGCCCGTTCAGACAGACCTGCACCTGATCCAGTGGCTGCAGAGTGCCACGACATCTGTTGCCAGTGCATTGCTGAATGCTGTCGGCTGCCTGCACCTGCAGGCGGCAATGTGCTGCAGTTCCGGGAAAGCGATTTCTGGTGGAAGAAGCCTGCAGTGGAGTTCAGTCGCTGTTTTACAGTGTTGTTTCTGGCGTCTCTGATTGGATGCGGGTATCGCCGGCGGATGGTGCATGTGCTGCTTCTGATCGGTTTCCGGAATGCTGTTTTCCGGCCTGATGAACGTTTGCGGATCAGTGCGATTTATCTGGCCTGGCAACAGCTGTCGCTCGGTCTGTCTTCCGGATGGCAGCACGATGCCATCGGATATGGGGCTTGATTCTGGCGGCCTTCCTGCTGTGTGGAGGCAGCGTGCGTTTCTGGCCTTCGCGGATCACGGAGTTCCCGATCCTCCTGGTGAAGGCCTGAGTTCGATCTATCGGAACCCGTTGACAGCCGATTCCATCTTCGCGGCTTCGGATGCTCGGACTGGCGACCTGCTCGACCCGCCCGCCTCATCGCCGCCAACGGTGCTGGTTACCGTCCGACTTATCGCTGCTACAGCCATTGCCGTCGCCGCCTGCGGAGCTCGGTTAAGCAGATCACCGGTTGATGAAGCGTCCGTTCTGGCGCGACAGGATGTATTCACACTTCGAAGTCACTCGTCACTCTTCTGGCGATCGCGTCCAGAAGTCCGGTCCATGTGTAGGTTTCGGCGATTGCTGAGATGGTCAGGCCGTGGCGTTGGGCTTCTTCTGCGGTGACCGGACTGATGGCGGCCAGGCGAAGTTTCCAGGGAGATCCGGGTTCAGATTACTGCTGCTGCAGAAGAGCTGCAAACCAGCGAGAGCGATCGAGGGGCTGCTGAGTCCCACCCAGTGCAGGCTGCCGTCGGCCAACTGGTGAATGTCCGGCGGCAGAGTTTCCACGTCTTCATTCCGATAGACGACCAGTTCCGTCGTCGGCTCCGACAGCTGTCAGCATCGCGGGCAGGACATCGCGGCCGCGGCTGGCTCGAGCCCACAGAATTCGCTGCCCGGCCACATGCGGCTTCAGACAATCGGCCAGCGTTTCAGCTCGAAACACTTCCGGCACCACATCCGCGTTCAGGCCTCGCTGTCTGAGTGCCATGGCGGTTGCTGATCCGATCGCCCCGAGTTTGAGATGCCCGAGAGCTCGAACATCCAGGCCGCAGCGTTCCAAATGCCTGAAGAATTCGTGAATCCCGTTGACGCTGGTGAAGATCAGCCAGTGGAAATCCTTCAGAGCCGTCAGTGCCGCGTTGATTTGCGGATGCAGGTCTGCACCGACCGGATGTATTTCAATCAGCGGCATCAGCACCGGCTGGCCGGACAGCTGAATGATTTGCTGGGCCACTTCATCGCACTGATCAATCGGGCGAGTCACTCCGATGCGTTTTCCGAAGAGTGCTCGCTGTTCGAACCACGATTCCCCATTCCTCAGCGTCACACATTCCCCCACCACAATCAGCGATGGTGGTTTCAGTCCGGCGGATGCGGCAGCGGCGGGCAGCTCAGTCAGCGTGGACGTGAGAACTCGCTGAGACGGCAGCGATGCATGACAGACCACGGCAGCCGGAGTTTCCGGAGCTTTGCCATGCTTGATCAGTTCGTCACAGATCGTGGCAATACGTCCCAGCCCCATGTAAAACACCAGCGTTCCGGGGAACGCAGCCAGAACGGTGAAGTCGAGGTGGCTCACGGGGCGAGTCGGATCTTCGTGGCCGGTGATGAAGGCCACCGCAGATGCGTGATCGCGATGAGTGAAAGAGAACCCCGCATATTCAGCGGCAGCGGTAGCAGCGGTGATGCCCGGGATCACTTCGAAGGGAACTCCGGCGGCCTGCAGAGCTGCCACTTCCTCGCTGCCTCGGCCGAAAATGTACGGATCGCCGCCCTTCAGCCGGACCACTGTGTTTCCGGCCTGAGCTTCCTGAATCAGGCGTTCATTGATGGCCCGCTGAGGGACAATGGAATCACCGCCGACGCGGGTTCGAGCAGTCCGTTCACACCGACCGCCGGTCAGACTTAACAGCAGCGGATTGGCCAGGCCGTCATACAGCACCAGATCTGCCTGCTGCAGCAGTTCGCGGCCTCGCACCGTCAGCAGGCCCGGATCCCCGGGACCAGCTCCGACCAGATAAACTTTTCCCGTTCTCACCAGCGTTGTCTCTTTTCTGAAGAGAAATCCGATCGACCTTTGTGTTTGTTCGGACGGAGTTTGTAGAGAATCCAGGCTGTGCTTCCTAGACTGTCGGTTCAGGAAACCTGTTTCTGTCGAGGGAAGTGTTCGGTGCCAACTGCGGGAACGTCTTCGGACGTCTGTGGTCGGCCGAGGACCGCCTGAACTCGATGCCTGAGGACATCCTCGCATCCCCCGACTCCTTTCCGGAATCTGTAATTATGTCCGCCGATGCCTCATGGACCTACCGTCAGCTGCATGAGTTTCTGCAGCAACTGGATGATGCTCAGCGCCTGCTGGCTCACGGTCCCAAACGAATCGCAGCGGGCGAAGCTAAAATCGCCGCGGCCGAACAGGCCTGCGCCGCTCAGAAAGACGAAATTCAACGACTGAAAAAAGCCGCCGATGCCTCGTCACTGAACCTGAAGTCCCGCGAGGCTGAGGTTTCCAAACAAATGCTGCGGCTGAACGACGCCAAGACCAACAAGGAATACGAAATTGTCCAGGGACAGATCGCCGCGGCTCGCAAGGCCAAAGAGGCGCTCGAAGACGAAGTGCTGGGGATGCTGACCGACGTCGATTCTGCAACAGCAAAACTGAAGCAGCTGCAGACGGAACTGGAAAACGCGAAACAGAATCTGGTCACGATCAAAGCCGACGTTCAACAGAAGGAACCCGGTCTGAAGGCCGATGCGGAACGACTGGAAACGGAAATCAAAGCGGCCGAATCGGTGATTCCCGGCGGTGAACCTCGCAGCACCTACAAGCGTCTGAAGGGAGCGATGTCATCATCGGCGCTGGCTCCTCTGGAAGAAACGTACTGCAGCGAATGCAATACTGAAGCCACACCTCAGGACGTGGTTCGCATGAACATGGCGGAATTCGTCCTGTGCCGAGCCTGCGGAAGAATTCTGTATCAGTCGAATTAGGTTTCCCGGCAGCCCCGCCACGCAGCTCTTCAGCAAACACTGGCAATACTGAAGGGCGGCGATTCGCATCGAGCCGTTTTTCCGCTACCGCGATTGAGATCCGAAGTTGTCAGGTGGTCACTTCGGGCGCGCATCGCCTACAATGTCGGCAGGTGATTGACGAAGGCTGAGAGGCTCCCGTTTTCGCCTTCGAAAGCCTGAATCAAACGTGTCTGACCGGACGACATTTCCGGTCCGAATTCTGTGGAAGTTGCTGTCATGAAAAAGTGTCGAAGCTGCTCCAAACCCGCCACTCTGCACATCACAGAAATTCAGAACGGAAAAGCTGTCGCCGTGCATCTGTGTGAATCGTGTGCTCGCGATTACCTCGATGATGACAACAACGCCGGAACGGGGGATCCCGGTGCAGATCTGGCAGCCAAACTTGAATCATTGATGGCCGGCACCGACGAAGAATCGCAGGCCGCCTGCGAAAGCTGCGGAATTACGTTCGCCGAATTCCGCGAACAGGGCCGACTGGGGTGTCCGGACTGCTATCAGGAATTCCGCACGGAACTCACATCGCTGCTGGAAAACATTCACGAAGACGCGCTGCATATCGGCAAGCGGCCGGCTCGCAGCGCCAAAGTCAGCGACGGACAGTCCCGGCTGATGCACCTGCGGCATCAGCAGCGAGTTGCCATCGAACAGGAAGACTACGAAGCGGCCGCAAAGCTTCGAGACGAAATTTCCGCCATCGAAAACAGTCTGCAGAATCCGGAATCCGACGCAGACCCGGATGCTGACGATGTCCGCTGACGGCTGGCGAGTCGGTGATCGATCCCTGAAGCGAACTCAGCTGCCGCTGCTGATGGGGATTCTGAATGTGACTCCCGACAGCTTTTCCGACGGCGGTGACCATGATCACGCCGACGCTGCTGTTAGTCACGCACTGCAGCTGATTGAGGACGGAGCCGACATTATTGATATCGGCGGCGAATCGACTCGTCCCGGAGCAACCCCCGTCAGTGAGGCCGAAGAACTGCGGCGGACAATCCCGGTGATCGCTGCTCTGTCGTCGCGAACTCAGATTCCCATCTCCATCGACACGACGAAAGCTGTCGTGGCCGAAGCAGCGATCGATGCGGGCGCTGCGATTGTCAACGATATCTCCGGAATGACGTTTGATTCACGAATGCTGCCACTGTGCGCGAAGCGTGATGTCGCTGTCTGCGTGATGCATATCCGCGGAACACCACAGACCATGCAGCAGGATCCGCAATACGACGACGTGGTCACGGCTGTCCGCGACTTTCTGAAACAGCGACTGGCAGAGTGTTCAGCAGCCGGAATTGCGTTTGATCGAGTGTGCCTGGATCCCGGCATCGGTTTCGGAAAAACAGCAGAACACAACCTGCAGCTGATGAGAGCCATTCCGTGGCTGAAAGCAGAACTGAACCGACCTCTGCTGATCGGACATTCCCGCAAGCGGTTTCTGTCCAAACTTCTGGGGCGGCCGGTCGAGGAACGATTGAGCGGTACCGTGGGAGTTTCCGTGGCTCTGGCGTCGCTGGGGGCGGATCTGCTGCGAATTCACGATGTCCGGGCAACTCGCGATGCCCTTGTCGCCTGGCACGCAGTCGCAGGAACCTGATTCTGCCCACCCGACACCCCGTCGGTCGGAACATTCCGGCCGGCTGCGGCACCGTGAATCGCCTGAAACGCCTGCAGGATTTTCGTTGCAAATCTGAGAGTCCGGGATTCGGCCGATGAGCCGCGAGGCGGATGCGGCTAGACTCCGTGCAAACGTGCTACATCGCCGGACAGTACTGGAAGCTGTCCGCGAACATGAGCTGACAAATCGAAACTCTGTTGTTTTTCAGAAACCTGACTGACATTCATGCCTCGCCGTTCTGATGCTCGACGCTGTGTTCTGCAAATGCTGTATCTGATCGATCAGAATCCGGATGCGGACGTCCATTGGATTCGTGCGAACCTGGAAAAGGAACTGCCGGACGAGCCGTTGATGGACTTTGCATGGCAGCTGTTTACGGCCGTCCGTGAACGACGGTCTGAAATCGATGGACGGATCACGTCGGTTGCTAAAAACTGGCGGATCGATCGCATGGCTCCAACGGATCGCAATGTCATCCGCATGGGAATCTGCGAAATGGAAGTCGTCGGCACGCCGGCCGCCGTCGTCCTGAATGAATGCATCGAAATGGCCCGGGAATTCGGAACCGACAATTCTCCAGCCTTTGTTAACGGCATTCTGGATCGCTTTTCCGGTTCCCAGGCGAACTCGGAAATCGATTCGGAATAGCTGAAAATCGCCAACGGTTGTGACATCATTCTTCACCGAAACACAAACGACGACATACGGAACGCTGATATGAAACTTTCAGGACAGGTGGCCATCGTGACAGGAGCGGGCACAGGGATCGGTCGAGCTGCAGCAAAGATGCTGGCCGCCGAAGGAGCTCGCGTCGTGCTCGTGGGGCGTCGAGCCGAACATCTGCAGACGGTGGCCGACGAAATCGCCGCTCAGGGAGGTCAGTCGCTGTGTTGTCCGGCTGACCTGATGGACAGCGAAGCCGTCGGCCGAGTCGCCGAATTTACCCTGAAGAACTGCGGTCAGATCGACATTCTGGTGAACAACGCAGGCTTCTCGTCAAAGATTCGCTCAGTGAAGTACGTCCAGCCGCATGAATGGGAAGCGGTGTTCAAAATCAATGTGGAGGCCGTCTACCGACTGACTCAGGCCTGTCTGCCGCATATGCTGGAACGAAAGCGCGGCACCATTATCACCACATCCAGCATGGCCGCTCTGAAGCCAGGTGTCCTGGGTGGTTCGCCGTATTCGGCGGCCAAGGCAGCGTCGCTGAACTTCTCGCACGGCCTGAACAGCGAACTGCGGTCATCCGGTATTCGAGCCACCGCAATTCTGCCCGCCGAAGTGGATACGCCGATTCTTGACGGTCGCCCCGCGCCTCCGGATGCGGAAGCTCGCAAAACCATGATGCAGCCCGAAGACGTCGCCGCGTGCATCCACCTGGCCGCCACGCTGCCTCAGCGAACCGTCATTGAAGAACTGGTCGTCGCCCCCACCATCCAGCGCGACATGAGCGCAGAAATGGCCGTCGCCAGCCGCCTGGGTGCCCCCGAAAGCTGAGAACGGCCAACCTCAGTCGGCAAACGCTAAAGCCGTCTCAGATGCCTCGGACGTCAAAGTCAAAGACGTTGTTTTCACCTTTTTTGACGGTGGCCTTCAGCGTCGATGAGGTGTTGAATTCGCTGTTGATCGTTTCGTGGCCTCCGTCTTCAATCTGCGAACCTCCGCCACTACCATCATCATGGGCACTCCGCTTCGGCTTCTTCACCGGAGCGGCCTTTCCGTCCGAATCATCGTGGGACGTTTCGGGATATTCTCGTTTCGAGATCTGTACTTTGTGATCGCCAACCTTCGCGCCCATCGCCCGACTGAACATCAGCTCGTAGTGTCCGGCCGAATCCGTAATCCCCAGCGACTCCTGCTTTGCTCCTTCTGTGGGAGTGAACACGACTCGCGCTCCTTCCAGCGGCTGTCCGTTGAGCGTGACGGTTCCGGAAACACCTGCCAGCGGCGGCAAGTCGGTGGCACCACCGCATCCGGTGACAGCCAAAAATGAAAGGCAGCATAAGACCATTTGAACGCGTATCATCATCAGACGAATCTCCATTTTGATTCCAAGAGAACAAGCTCCGGGATTGCGCGTGAACCCCGGTTGAAGACAGCCCTGGCCCCCGTGGAAACCGATAAAAACCTCGACCCGGACCCCGGCTCAGTTCTGAAGCATACTCAGTAAGCAGGAAAGATCAAGAATGAGGTCGGCGACGGTCAGCGGAGTGCACAGACGAGTCTATCCGGTGACAGCGAAAGGATTTCCTCTTCGTTTGAACAGGATGTTTCTGACACCGAAGATGCAGGTCCCTTACGGTGACGGAAGGGAAGCCGACCGACGATTTCGGTAGACTGCCCACGACATGCCGGAAAGTCCGGAATGCCCATAGACTGCTTCTCGGTCGTAGAGGTTCCCGGCAGCGTCTTCAATTCCTTGCGGAGGATTGAACGTTTCGGCGGTGTCGTGAAGAATGACCCAGTCCGGTCCGTTGCCCGGCCAGCGGCCCTCGCGGACGTATTCGATTGTCGGCCGATCAGGAAGTTGTCGGCGGTGATACTCGACGAGGAGCGAGTTCCTGAAGTCGTGGTCTGAGCCAATTACGACTCTGTCGCCCGTTGACGCATTCTGAATGTCCTGAAGTGCCTGGCGGTAATGCCCGCGTCCTTCGGCGATCAGACGGACATCTCGACTCACATTCAGAATCACCAGCGCAATTAGAGTCACGATAGCAAGCCGTCGCCCGAAACCTTTGTTTTCGATGAGATTTGCCAGCCATTCGGAGATCAGAATCAGAGAAAAGGCCATCGGAAGAAGAAAGTAACGCTCGTAAAAAGGGTTCGGCGGCCAAACCGCGACCCAGACGAATGGGGCGACCGCGATGGCAATGAAGAACAGAGCCTGATGCGGGCAGCGGCGGAATTCTGAACAGACTGCGGTCAGGAACAGGCAAACAGAAATTGCACCGGTCGCGAACGCGAATGCCCCCGAAGCAGGGCCTCCCAGGACGAGTGACAGAGCCGACAGCATGACGTGCCCGACCGACTGGGAATCGCCGCCACCAATCTCCAGATGACGAGCAAACAACCAGACGAAAGCCAGTGCAGCGACCAGCGTAGGAAGCTGATAGGAAGCCGTTTGAACGGTTGCCCGAAGAAGTCGACATCGAGTCACGAGAATTGACAGGCTGTGAACCCAGAATGCTCCCAGCACAAACAGAAACGTTGCGTGTGCCAGCATCCCCAGAAAAACGCTGACGACATACACCAAACCGGCACCGCATTTCCGCCAACGCTGGAATCCGGTCGGAATATCGGGGCGAGAATCTGCCGTCTCCAGTACCTTCAGGCTCTGCCATGCGATCAAGGCAAACAGAGTTGCTGGTCCATACCCTCGAGCCTCCGACGAATACTGCACGAGCACAAATGATGTTCCCGTCACGAGTCCGGCGACCTGTGCATGCAGAGCCTCGCGGCGGAAGAAAATCAGGACGACAACGAACAGAAGACCTGAAACAACGGCCGGCAGACGATAGAGCCATCCATTCCCATCCGCCCCGACCAGTCGAATCCAGGCGGTATTCAGCGGATGGTTGTTGTCATGGTGAATGGTCAGGACATCCGAAACGCTGGACACTTTCTGCGCCAAAGACCAGGACCAGACTTCGTCGAGCCATAAGTCGTTGAGCGATGCGAGGATCCGAAGCCCCGCAGCAAGGGCCACGACTCCTGCCAGACGAACTCGAAGGCTCACTACGGAGGTTCCGGCTGAATTTGATTCTCGACCGGTGCGGAAGATTCCGGCAGCAGGAAGCGTTTCACAATCTGATCCGACAGCCATGCCGTTCCCAGTTCGTTCAGATGTTCCGGATGAAATTCGGCATAGAACCACAGCAGGGGGTTTTCCTGAAGGGCCGCGTCACCCCATCGACGTCGAATGCTCGGCAGGAATTTTCCGTACTGCGTCTGATGGACACCTGCTTCCAGTGCTTCCAGCACATTCTCCGGAACGGCATAGTAGTATACATCCGGCGCATCGGAGGCGAGCTGTCGCAGCGCTTCAACATACGGCCCATAATCCTGATAGACACAGTAGTCCAGGATCAGCACCTTTGCCCGATGCTTCCCGGCCACTTCCAAAAAAGACTGGTAGTTCCTGACAAACTGGTCAAGCGAAACTCTCGGAACTTCCGTCATTGTTCGAGGGGACTGATTCTTCCACGACCGAAGAGCTTTCAGAAGTGCCGATTTTTCGGCCAATCGATCAACAAACCCGGAACCCAAATGTGACCGGCTCTCCTGAATCAGGTCATCGTCAGATTTCGGCTGAAGCCACGCATCGTTGTTGATGTAGGACAGCAGCAGCCAGTCGAATTGATGTCGGGAAAAAGTCTGCTCATACCAGATCCGCCCCTGCACGGTTGTATACCCGGGAATTCCACCGTTGACCAGGCGCACAGACTGCGGCTGAAGTCGGTCCGCCAGACTTTGAGTCAGGACGGTCGGAAAGGCGAACCGGTCATCCAGCGGATATCCGAAGAAATTCGAATCCCCCATACACAGCACTGAGAAATCTGCTGCCGCCATTTCTTCTGCACTGGTCATTTGGCCACGGTATCCGTCCGAATTGACAGTGATTGTGATCGGCTGCAGTTCACCATTCTTCGCGCAGTGAAAATTGAAGCTCCGAAACTGTTGATTCGGAGTCAGCTTCCACAACCGCTGCGAATCGGATTCGTACAGTTTCAGAGGAGACCGGCCGCCCAAAGACAAATCAGAAAGCCAGTTCACAAACCTGCGGGTTCCGACAGCACGACCGGACACCGTTGGCGGAGTCCATGTGAGTCGGGCAACCAGCTCAGCCACAGTCAGGAATGCCACAACGACGAACGCAGAAAACACCAGTTTTCTCCGAAGCGGGATGGCTGCTCGGCGGAAGTCGCCATCTTCTTTCGGAGTTGTACCAACCATTCAATTTGGCCATTTGACACAGGGTTCTGTTCACGGAAGTGAGATCATCTCCAGAAGTCGTTCACATTCCGGATCTTCCGGATGCAGCTCCAGAAGCCGTCTGACAATTGCGGCAGCTTCAGAACGCCGATTCATTTTCCGGCAGACCTCCGCGAGGTGAATCATTGCCAGTCGGTGATCGGGAGACAATTCCAGAGCCCGTTTCAGTGACAAAAGTGACTGTTCATACTCACCCTCATGCTGCTGCACGGCCCCCAGATTCACCAAAAAGTCCGGCATAAGAGGGGCGAGCTGATGGGCTTTCTGAAAGCATCTCAGTGCCTGAGAATATTGTCCCGCCTGCGCGTGTTCCAGGCCCAGCGCATTCACCGCCGGCGCATGAGATGGATTCGCGGCGACGGCACGCTGCAGCAGCGAAACAGCCTCTTCGTGCTGCCCCCGTTCTGAGCAGATTACGCCCAGATTATAGAGGGCCAGATCCTGTTCCGGAAATTTCTGAAGTACACGCCTGAGTCGTTGTTCCGCCTGAATCAGATCGCCCGAAACAAGAGCGACTGCAGCCAGATTGACGGCCGGAACGGGATCATCGGGGTCCAGCCGAACGGCCTCCATGTATTGAGCTGCTGCGGCCTGAATTCGGCCCTGAGAACGAAGAACATCCCCAAGATTCGTATGAGCCATTGAACAGTCCGGGTTTCCGGCCAGCGTCGCCCGCCAAAGTGACTCGGCATTGAGAAACCGACGGGCCTCGACATTGGTACGAGTTGCCAGAATTCCGATGGCGAGAAGAAAACCGATGATCGCCGGAACCCGCGCGGAACGGATCAGATGCTGAGTGACAGCTGCCAGAACCACCAGCGGACCGATACTCGCCAGATATTGATAATGGTCTGCGACAAAGGTGTACTGCATTGGGAAGATGTCGAAGAAACCGAGCGCAGGGAACAGCGTTCCGCAGAAGAGCAGAAACCCTGTGACAGTCGCTCGAACGGCCGAGTTTTTGCGGCTGACGACAAGGCCGTAAACAATGAATGTCAACACAAGTCCAACGGCAATCCAGCCCGTCGGATCAGTCGCGTCTGTTCCAAACCTCGGATAGACGAAGTTCAGGGGATACGGGCAAAGCAGTTTTCCGAGATGAAACCAGATTGAACGCCCTGCAATCAGGAGACGTTCAAAGAATGTCAGACTCCATGCCGTTCCCGAGGCGCCGACGTGGTGCCGTTCCAGCCAGACGGTCAAAAGTCCCATTGGGATCCCAATGACCAGAAAAGGGATCAGTGCCTGCAATTGGCGTTTCCGGACTCTGCCATCTCGCCACCAGACAACCAGCAGGAGTACGGGAGGAAGAGTCACCGTGACCGTTTTGCTCAGTAAGGCCGCGAAATAGAACAGCAGCGATCGGTACCAGTACATGCGCCGGTCCGGGGCGCTGTCGTATCGAAAGAAATCTCCAGCGGCCAGCAGATAGAAAAATGCAGACAGAACATTCTTTCGCTCTGTGATCCAGGCGACAGACTCAACGTGGACAGGATGAAACGCGAACAGCAGGCCGGCCAGAACCGCACCGGCAATTCTGAGCTGCCGGAGCAGCCGGATCAGCAGGACCGCATTGATTGCGTGCAGAACAACGTTGTCAAAATGGTACCCGACAGGCCGCAGATTCCACAGCTGATACTCTACCCAGAATGTTGTGTGAACCAGCGGGTAATACTGAGGAGTGGCCGTTGGATCTGTCCAGATCCGAAGCAGCCCCCGGCCGTCGCGCAGGCACGAATTCTCAGTGACATAGTTGTCATCATCCCAAACGTATTGCCCGCGCAGTGCTGCTGCTGGCCAATACAATCAGTGTCAAAAACACGATGCCTGCGATCAGCTTGCCTGAATGCGAAAGTCCGAAGAATTCAGCGTAGGTTGACTCAGTGGAAGAACCTCAAAGCGCCGGCAGGTATGGGAAAACAGGCGTGATTGCCCCCCCGGGAAGGCGTCAAGGTGCTAATGGTACACAAATCATCCTGATTCCGTGTTTTCTTTTGATACGGACTTTCATTCCTGTTCAGAATTTGCCAGTATAACTCGGTTGGTTTTGACGTTTTTCTCACTTTCCGTTTGGAGGTCGACCATGAAAGAACGCAAAGGAAGCCTGCATCGAGGCTTCACTCTCATTGAGCTGCTTGTTGTCATCGCCATTATCGCCATACTTATTGCCCTTCTTTTGCCTGCTGTTCAGCAGGCCCGCGAAGCTGCCCGACGTACTCAGTGCAAAAACAACCTGAAACAGCTGGGACTGGCGCTTCACAATTACCATGACGTGCATAATTGCTTCCTTACCGGCTGGTGGGACCGATGGTCCGCCACGGGAGCCAATGTTGGAAATGACGGACACTGGGGCTGGGGCACATATTTGCTGCCCTATATGGACCAGGCACCTCTGTACAACCAGCTGTCGCCCGGCACCAACGCTTCTTCAAATCCAGCGCTGGTGGGCACTCTCGCCGCCGCGATTGACGACACGGCGACTCTCCGCCACTGCTTGTCAAAGGCCAGCCTGGCTTTATCTGGTCCGTCCGACACGACCGGAGCCATCAATCAGGATAACCAGATTGGCGGCGTTGCCATTGCCACCTCGAACTATGTCGCCAACGCAGGCAGCGGTACTCATGGTTTCCGGGAAGTCAGGGTGGCAACTGGCGAACATCAGAGACGTCTCTCTGTCCGGATCAGCAGGCCAACGGGCTGATGGGACGAATGTGGGTGACTCGAATTCGTGACATCACAGAGCCGAACAAGCAATTCCGCTTCCATCGCCCGGTGAGCGGTCACAGTCTGATTTTCAGGAGTGAACCCGTCTCTGTCGTGCGCCAGTGTCGTCTTTGGCTGCCGTGACAATGACCGAAACGCGTTGAAATGGGGGCCGTTCATCAATCACGGAGCAGGCAAATATGGTCTGAACAGCACTGTTGTCGGTGTCGGCGGTGGTGATGACGGTCAGCCCTACTGCATGGGCGGCTTCGCGAGTCGTCACGAAGGCGGTGCCCAGTTCCTCATGTGCGATGGAGCTGTGCGGTTCGTCAGCGAAAACATCGAACACGACACAGACTGGGCCAGCTGTAACACGCTTTTCGAGTACATTCTGGGGACAAATGACGGAAACGTTGTGGGCGAATTCTAGGGCGTACAGACCCGTTGATCGGGCTGTGACACGACCGATAGATGGCGGCAGGCCGTCTCAGAAAGGCGGCCTGTCGCTGATTTCACGCTTGAAACTCAATGATTTTCGGAAAGGCGTAAGCTGACACAATCGGAGAGGAAAAACTTTGACAGAACTCAAAAAGACCAATAAAAAGCGGTCAATTCCGGAATCGGGACATGCCATGCTCCCGGTACGGCCGTGCCGTACATGGAAAATCCTTCAGGGATTTCTTGTTTTTCAGAAATCTTTCAGCAATAATTCTCCGCGCGTAGGTTCCTGTTTTGGTTCCCACTTTTCCCCATCGGAGGTTTTATGAAAGATTCAGTGCTGGGTATCAGGCGTCAAAAAGGTTTTACCCTGATCGAACTGTTGGTGGTCATCGCCATCATTGCCATCCTGATTGCGCTGTTGCTGCCGGCTGTGCAGCAGGCTCGCGAGGCAGCACGGCGAACACAATGCAAAAACAACCTGAAGCAGCTCGGACTCGCCCTCCACAACTACCATGACGTCCACAACTGTTTTCCGATGGGTTGGTGGGACAGATGGTCCGCAACGGGAGTCAACGTCGGCAACTCCGGTCACTGGGGTTGGGGGACCTATCTGCTGCCCTATATGGATCAGGCTCCGCTCTACAACCTGCTCAGTCCGGGAACCAACAACCCAACTGCTGCAGTCGGGGATGTGGGAACGTTGAAGGCTGCCATTCAGGACGCAGCCGGGCTGCGAGCAGAACTCGTGAAGGGACAGCCGGGCTTCATTTGTCCGTCCGACACGACCGGAGCCATCAATCAGGATAATCAGATCGACGGGGTCTCAATCGCAACTTCGAATTATGTCGCCAACGCCGGAAGTGGTACCCATGGGTTTCCAGGAAGCCAGGGCGGCAACTGGCGAACGTCTCCCGGAGATGTCTCGCTGAGCGACCAGGAAGCAAATGGCCTGATGGGTCGCATGTGGGTGACTCGAATGCGGGACATCACTGATGGTACCAGCAATTCCGTAGCAATCGGTGAACGGTCTCAGTCTGTGGACTTCAATGGCGGGACTCGTTTGTGTCGAGCCAGCGTGGTCTTCGGCATGCGGGACAACGACCGGAACGCTCTGAAATGGGGTCCGTTCGTGAACCATGGAGCCGGCAAATACGGCCTGAACAGCACTGTTGTCGGTGTCGGCGGCGGTGACGATGCGGAGCCGTACTGCAAGGGCGGATTTGCCAGCCGGCACGAAGGCGGTGCCCAGTTCCTCATGTGCGACGGTGCGGTCCGCTTTGTCAGCGAGAACATTGAACATGACACAGACTGGGCCAGCTGTAACACTCTTTTTGAGTACATCCTGGGAACCAACGACGGAAATGTTGTTGGCGAGTTCTAAACTGCCTGAAAAGCAGATCTAAATTGCCGACAGACCACCTCCACAGGTGGTCTGTTTTTGTTTTGTCGACAATCTGTTTCGCTGACAGGAGCAGCCGTGCCCGCGACTGATCAACAGGGCATTCACCCGAATCCAGAGGGTATTCAGGTCTGCCGGTTGCCATGGCTGAAAGTGTTATGTGGTTACGGGCTGCTGTCGATTGTTGTGACATGGCCATTGGTGCGCCATCTGGACACTCATGTTCCGCTCGGTGACGAACACGTCGCAACGGTGCCTCTGCTGAACGTCTGGACGGTCTGGTGGAATGCGGACCGAGCAAGCAACCTGTGGCAGAATTATTGGGATGCTCCCATTTTTGCTCCCGAACGTTCAACATTCCTGTTGTCAGAAGCTCAGCCGGTCACAGCGATCGTCGGCCCGATGGCGGCGAAACCGGGTACCGTGTGCTTTGCATACAATCTGTACCTGCTTAAAGCGCTCACACTGAATGGGTTTTCCGGCTGGCTGCTGTTTTCATGGACAACTCAGTCCCGCCTCGCCGGTTTCTTCGGCGGAACTGTTATGGTTTTGCTGCCATTCGTTCACTGGCAATTGGGTGTACTTCAGCTTGTTCCTGTTTTTCCGTCCTTGCTGGTGATCTATTCTCTCTGTCGGTTCTCCGATGGCCTGCGCTGGCGATGGGCGATGCTGCTCGGAAGCTCGCTGGCATGGACCTACGCGTCCTGCAACTACTATGGCCTGTTTCTCAGCCTTCTGCTTCCGCTCAGTGCGTTGCCTCTTCTGTGGCGAAGACTGCACAGACGTTCCATGTGGGTAGGAGCCGGCTCGGGGTTACTTGTCTTCATCTTCATCTGCTGGCCAATTATCAATCGTCAGTTGATAATGTCACGAGACCGGCAGCGACAGAGGACGACTGAGACCATCTGGAACCTGTCTGCCGCTGCCACAGATTATGTTCGCCCTGCTCACACATCCGGACCAGCTGGTTTTCCTCTTTCACCCGGCATCAGCGTACTTGCCCTGGCTGTCGGAGGATCAGCCCATCTTCTGGCCAGGCAGTCATCACGACGCTTCGCTCTGATGTTCATTTTGATGGCAGGCGCGGCCTTCCTTTTCTCGCTGGGACCTCGATGGCATATTCTCAGTCGAATTCCCTACATGTATCTCGTGGAATTTGTACCGGGAGTCAGCCAGATTCGCAGTCCTTATCGAGCTGCAGTCCTTGTACAAATCGCCGCCACGGGGCTGATGTGTTTCTCCGTGGAGAGACTTCAGCGTTTGTCACGTACCGGGAGACCGCGTCAGAGCGTGCTGGCGACCGGAGCTCTGCTGATCAGCGGCCTGATTGTAATTTGGGAAATTTATCCACGAGGGTGTCCGTTGACGCAGTTGCCTGCCGCTCCTGAATCGTCGGACTGGCCGCTCTGGATTTCCACGCATACTCCGGAAGAATCAATCCTGCTGCCGTTTCCCCTTCCGGCGGGGAAAACTGTGGATGACTATGAGCCAACAGCGGTTCAGATGTACTACAGCATGTGGCACCGTCGGAGGCTGGCGACGGGATACTCGGGATTCTTCCCCCAACCATTTCGAGAAGTCAGTGCGACGTTTCAGGAATCGGCACAGCTGTCACCCCTGGAAATCAGGGACAGGCTGATCGCTCATCAGATCGATTTCTGCGTGGTTCCGGAATCGTCAGTGTGGCAGAACCGTCTTCGTCAGGCTGCCGGAATCAGTGAAGTTTATCGCGATCATCGCCATCGGGTTGTGGTTTTTCAGGTGATGACGCCGTCCGAAAAACTGTGAGACGTTTTCCGTGGATTTCAGGGAGCTGGCCACAGGCGTCCATCTTCAGTCGCAATCCAGTCCGTTCCTGTTGCCACGGACGAGAAGGTACTTCGAGCACCTGACGCCCAGCGAATTTCAAGATCCACGTTCTTCCGGCGACCTGTCCCGACGATGAATTGATTGTCGTTGGCGGCCATGTAGCCGCTTCCTGCGGTAAGAGACCTTTGAGTTTGCCCTTGTTCGTCAGAGACCACCACCGTCGTGCCGATGCCTCGACGGTCTGCCCCGGCAGCAACGCATCGGAGTCTCAGCGAGGCACCGATATCTGAGCACGTATTCATGAGAAGTGCCGCCGGTGAATCGAGGTTGGAAACCACGCAGTCAGATGCACCGTCCCGATTGAAGTCACCACAGCTCAGTCCCCGTCCAAGGTGAGGCACCTCAAAATAATGCCCGGCGGTGACTGCCAATGATTCACGAAAGATTCCGGCCTCGTTAATCATCAGGCAGGCACGCATGCCAATGGCACCGGATGTCGCAGGAAGGGATTTCCCAAGTGCTCCATTCACAAAAATCAGATCTTCGTCGCCATCGTTGTCGGCATCCGGACTTTGAGCCCCAAAACCTACAAGGTCGAAACCTGTGTCACGCAGCTTTGCAGCCCGAGTGCCGTCAGAAAACAGACCGATCTCTGTCTGAAGGTAAAGAGTATTGGATTCATCGGAAAAGTTTGTGACAAACAGATCCGTTCGGCCATTGTTGTCCACATCCAGTGCGGCAACACCCATGCACGCCTGAAAGCGTCCACTTTCATCGACCGCGACTCCGGAAGACAGGCCAGATTCAACGAATGACAGTCGCCCCTTCTTTGAGCGGTTAACGAAGAGAAAGTTCGCAGAAAAATCATTCGCAACGAACAGGTCCAGACCCGGCGCCTGATCAAAATCACCGACAACAATTCCCAGACCATAGCCATCCGGGGCCACAATTCCCGAGTCCTGGGTGTCGTTGACGAACCCGCCCTGACCATCGTTTCGAAGCAACTGGTCCTGAACGGGATCGAACAGTGCGGGCCGACAGTTATGTTCCACACCGTGGCCTCGACAGAATCGCTGGAATGCTTCCTCGCCTCCCACATAGTTCACATCGTAGATTTCGGGAAATGTATCATCGTTCAGGTCAGCGATGGCACAGCTGGTTGTCCAGTGGTCCATGTGAAACCTGTCTGACTGATCGAGCTGAAATGTCCCATCCCCGCAGTTCAGGAACAGAGCATTGGGGCCGACATTGGCGACATAGACGTCGGGAAACCCATCCTGATTCACATCCCCAACAGCAATCCCCTGACTGTATGAGTGTTCTCTGACGCCTGCGATCTCTGCCACACCCACAAAGTCCACGCCACGTCTGCTGCGGTACAGTTCGTCAGCAGGATTCTCAGGCTGCCCTCGGTCCTCCCAGCGCCCGGCCTGAGTGCACCAGAGGTCCGGCCATCCATCGAGATCAATGTCGACGACTGCGCATCCACCTCCCATCATCTCCTGCATTCGCACCCCGTTTTCCGGCTGTTGACAGCCGCTGCTGTACCGAAAACGGAAGTTGCGCTGGGCTGCCTGATCATCAAATCGACAAACCGCAGAATCTCCTTCGGCAGACACCCATTCTCGGCGTTCCGGATTCGGTCCGACTGCGATGTCCTGAGGCGAGCTGAGTGTCATCAGATTCTCCCGTGTCCGCCTGTCGGTTCGTGACTCAGTGATATCATCTGATTTCAGAATCAGTGCCAGTGCTTTACGTTCCCTCTCGGCGGCTTGATTTGGTTGCAGCAGCAGTGCTGTCTGAAACCAGCCATCAGCCTCCACCGGCCGCCCAAGACGGCGTGTCAGGTTTGCTGCTTCCAGCAATAATGACGGAGAAACATCCGGTCCCGCATCCTGAATCTGCCCAAGAATCAGACTCAGCTGCTCAAGCTGATGAGCTCGTTCGAGGAACCTCCGAGCGTTCTGAACGTCATCGATTTCCTGAAGCGTCCGTCCCAACAGATAGACCGCCTGAGGATGATCGGGATCTGCCTGAACACACACCTTCAAAAGTCGGACGGCCTCTGCCCTGTTTCCTTCCGTTCTGGCGCCAATGCCAAGAACTCCACAAATGATCGGATGCTCCCTCAGATCCACGGGAAGATCGGTTCGCCACTTTTCAAACGCCGTGGAATCTCCGAGCGAAAGCAGAACCTGCCCGATGGCCGCCTGGACTTCCGCCGACCCCGGATGTGTTTCAGCTGCGCGCATGAAATGTTCCAAAGCCGCCTGCTGGTGATTGTGGTACATCTCGCCCAGCCCCAGTCCAAGGCTTGCGTAGCCATCATCGGGATGCACTCTGAGACATTTCTGAAGAACTTCTGAGTTCTCGGCAGGAACCTGCGTCCAGCCGGCAACGATCAGATTCCGGACGCTCAGCTGTCCGTAAAGGATGGCTTTCAGAAGACATGGCACCGCTTCAGTTGCACGTCCTTGAATCTGCAGCATCATCCCCAGTCCCTGATTCGCCATGCCATGTCGCGGATCCCGATCCAGCACGTCACGAAAGACAGCTTCAGCGGTCCCGGCTTCTCCCAGATCGTACATCCAGGTGTCGGCAACAAAGCACTTTGCCAGCAACCACGATTCAGTGTCTGACTGAGCGACCTGACCATAGCAATCGATGGCAAGCGCGGGACGGTTGGTCTGTCGAAACACATGTCCCAGAAGCAACTGACCTCTCGAGTGACCGGGATCGAGTTCAACAAACTCCGTCAGCAGGTCTTCCGCCCGTTGATAGTCTCCGCGATCAAAGGCTGCCGAGGCGTTCTTTAATGCCGAGCGAGCCATGAGTTTCTGCCGTGAAAGAACTGCATCCGGTTCCTGTCGACATCCGAACACAAGAATGACAGCGGCAATGACCAGCTGTTTGCTCACGGTGTAATGATTCACTTCACTGCTCTGATAACGGTCTGATTCGAGCGAATGTCCTGTCCATCTGCCGGGACCGCCGCGACAACTCAGGGCGTGGCGGTTTGCAAATGGACCAGCGGCAGGGAGTCATTCAGGCTGCCGGATCGGAAGCCTGAGAGGTCGAGTGTGACACGGTGGAATCCAAGGCGGAGCAATTCCGTTGTGACGGTCCGCGAGGCGGAAGGTTCTGTCAGCAATGACAGGTCATCCACGGGAACTTCGATTCGGGCCACGTTCGCGGCTTCCAGTCGAACTCGCAGGACTCGCAGTTTGAACCGTTCCTTCAGAAACGCTTCCGCCTGTTCGATCATCGCGACACGTTCCGGAGTGACTTCCACCCCGTACGCGATGCGGCTGCTGAGACACGGAGATGCGGGCTTGTCTGCGACGGACAGATTCCAGAATTCCGCCAGCTGCCGCACCTGAGCTTTCGTGATTCCCAGTTCCAGCAGAGGACTCAGCACGTTGTAATCAGCGGCTCGCATTCCCGGTCGATGATCTCCGGCATCATCTGCGTTGGCCCGTTTACCAGGCAGGCCACGCCGAGTTCCTGAAGTCGTTCAGCGGCCAGGCTGTATAAAGTCTCCTTGCAGTAGAAACAGCGGTCACCGGTGTTGGCTCGGT
Source organism: Planctomycetaceae bacterium (assembly GCA_041398865.1). Taxonomy (GTDB): domain Bacteria; phylum Planctomycetota; class Planctomycetia; order Planctomycetales; family Planctomycetaceae; genus Fuerstiella. The sequence continues at coordinate 105,653 of JAWKTY010000010.1, read as the reverse complement.
ATTCGGGGCGAGTAAACTCGCTGGTACTGATTTCCACATGCCGAATCCCGATCAGCCGGGCCTCCTGCCGAGCGATGCTGAGTTCCGATGCAGCCAGGCTGGGACTGACTGCGGTCACGGCGACGGCACCGTTTCCCAGAGCCTCGACCGCCGCCCGAGCAACGATGGCACTGTCGACTCCACCGGAAAACGCGACTGCCACCGACCGCAGGTCGCGCATTCGGGCAACCAGTGCGGCGGCGAGTTCCGTTGTGGTCATCTCGGAGACTGACATTTGAAAATGGAGAACTGAATGAGAATCTGACCTGAAAGAGCGACGATGCTCACACTGATTATGACGCAATTCCTGAGAAACCCAACGGTTTGCCCACCTGCAATGCAGACAAACTCGACAGATCAGAGACGATTCCCGGTTCAGCGTTTCCTGCCCCCTGCGTCATCGGCGTTCCCACCGGACTCACCGACGGGGTTTCGGGGCTGCACTGTCGCAGGTCCGGTGTTCCGGCGTGAACCGGACATCAGCGACCCGCTGGCCTGCCGAACGCTGGCCGGCCGGTGCTGACAAATCTGATGAGTTTCTGTTCTCGATTCATATGATGCACATCCTGGGTTTTGATATTGGCGGAGCCAATTTGAAGGTTTCTGATGCGGACGGCCGCGCCGCGTCCGTGCCGTTTGCAATGTGGAAGCAACATTGTGAACTGCCATCGAAGCTTGCCGAAATCGGACACAGCGTCTGCCGCCAGCCGGATCTGGTGGCGGCAACGATGACCGCCGAACTTGCGGACTGTTTTCCGACCAAGGCCGAAGGTGTCGAGTTTGTCATCCGATCGCTGCAGCAGGCCTTTCCGGAAGTGCCCATTCGCATCTGGCTGAATTCAGGCGAATTCGCGGAACCTGATGACGCCGTCGAACTGCCGATGCTGGTCGCGGCGGCCAACTGGCATGCTCTGGCCACCTGGGCCGGTCGAGCCGTTCCCGAAGGCCCTTCGATTCTGATCGACATGGGTTCGACAACCACAGACGTCATTCCTCTGCTGCACGGTCGACCGGAAGTCTTCGAAACCAGCGATCTGGACCGCTTACTGCGTTCAGAACTGGTCTACACCGGAGCGTTTCGGACCCCCGTCTGTTCCGTTGCCGGTTCCGTCATGTTTCGCCGCCAGCGCTGCCCGCTGGCGGCCGAACTGTTTGCGACAATGGCCGATGCCTACCTGATTGTGGGGCAGTTGGAAGAAGATGCCTCCTGCACCGAGACAGCCGATGGCCGACCACTGACACGCCAGGCGTCACTGAACCGAATGGCTCACATGCTGTGCTGCGATCTGACGGAAGTCACCGAACAGGAACTTCAGCTCGTTGCGGAAGATTTGATCAGTCACCAGCGGCACCAGATCTGTTCTGCCGTGCAGACCGTGATGAAATCGCTGCAGCGGATTGTTCAGGAGGATGCAGCAGCGACGGGCGAGCCCCGCGGACCGAAGCGAAAATTTCGCCCTGCGGTGATCCTCAGCGGCAGTGGAGCTCAGATTGCCCGCCAGGCCGTGGATCAGTTTGGAAGAGAAAACTTCTCCGAGATCATGCTGCTTTCGGACATGTCTGACCTTTCCGTCACGCAGGTGGCGACCGCCTTCGCAATTGCCCGTCTGGCTCATGACCGATGTCAGGATGATCTGCTGGAAGAGACTCTGTTTTGATCAGTCAATGACTTCCGCTTCGAAAGCAGCGACACATGCCGCGATGTCAGCATGAATCTGATGACTGAGCTGTTCCGGTCCGCTGAATTTCTGCAGTGGCCGCAGCTCCTTCAGAAACTCAACTTCCAGTCGCTGGTCATACAGGTCACCGGTGAAGCCGATCAGATGGCATTCCACTTTGCGAGCCCCGTCTTCGAATGTCGGGTTGTGACCGATATGGACGGCCACGGGGTAACATGCCTGCCGAATTCTGCACGCCCCTGCGTAGACTCCATCGCTCGGGATCAGAACGTCAATCTGTTCCAGATTCGCTGTCGGAAAACTCAACAGCCGACCCCGGCCGGCACCATGAGTCACAGTGCCTGCGACCGCATACCGATGTCCGAACAAACAGTTGGCCTGTTCAATGCGGCCAGCGGTCAACAGATGTCGAATCTGTGTCGATGAGATCATGGCCCCGTCACTGACCGCGGGAGCAATTACATTGACGGCGACTCCTGCTGTGGCACACAGCTGCTGCAGTGTCGTCGTGTCTCCGGCTCGATCTTTGCCGAACCGAAAATCCGGACCTTCCACCACGCCTCGGCTGTGCAGCTGTCCGACCACGATCTCCGCGAAAAACAATTCGGGTGACATCTGCAGCAGGGACCGAGTCACAGGTAAAACGACCACGTGATCGGCCCCGAAGGACCGCAGCAACTGAGTCCGGCGAGAAATGGTGGTCAGGCGGGGCAACAGCACGTCAGGCCGCAGCACCGAGGCCGGATGCGGGTCGAATGTCACAGCCACCGTGGCACAGCCGAACGCATCCGCCTGTGCTCGGACGGTGGCCAGCATCGCCTGGTGTCCTCGATGCACGCCGTCAAAGTTTCCGATCGTGACGATACCGCTCAGTGCGGACTTCGGAACGCTCAGATCAGGTACGGACATGCCCGAACTTCACATCTCTTCCAGGAGACAACCAGGTTCGCCCGTCAGGAACCACTTTCCGAACTGCCACCCATCAGTTCCGGCAGCTTCGCAGCGACCGTGGCAAACAGATCCGAACCCAGCTTTTCCTTGAGAAAGGCAATCACAGTGTTCATAAATCCTGTCACCTGAGTCAGGCCAAGGCCGGACTTTGACAGCATTGCAGCCAGCTCACCCAGACCGCCTTTGCTCCCGCCGCCCAGAAGTCCGCCCGCCATCGACGCCAGTGATCCGAACAAGCCACCGCCACTCGACGTCTCCTGAGAAGCTTCAGAAGTGGAATCAATCAGGCCCTGAGCACCCGGCAGCTTCTTCAGCACTTCACCAAATGTGGAGTCGTCGAGCTGGTCCTGCAGCATTTTTAACAGACTGCCGGTCGCGTTTTTGCTGACATCCTCACCAATACCCAAACGAGCCGTCAGCTGCGAAATCAATTCATCCATCGATGATTCCTCTCACTTACCAATTGTCGAAACGAACAGTTGGCCCGCCAGCATGATGACACGACCCGTGGCCACAGACAAGTGCCTCAGGCATCCGGTCTCCAGCCACGGGTCAGATTGTCGTCCGGTCGGATCCGCTTCGCTGACTCTGTCCCGCCAGTGAAGCTGCTCCCGGCTATTCCAGTTTCTCCAGAACCGAATCGATCAGACAATAAGCTTTGGCTTCTTCGGCCGTCATAAAGTTATCGCGATCGGTGTCTTCTTCGATTTTTTCGAGCGTCTGCCCGGTGTGCTTCAGCAGGATCTCATTCATCCGGCGTTTGATCCGAAGCACTTCCTTATAGTGAATCTCAAGTTCCGTTGCGGTACCTTCATAACCCGCCAGTGGCTGATGGATCATGATTCGGGCGTTCGGAAGAGCATGGCGTTTGCCGGGCGCTCCGGCGGTCAGCAGAACAGCTCCCATGCTGGCCGCCTGTCCGATGCAGTACGTGGCCACGTCGCAGGTGATGTACTGCATCGTGTCATAAATCGCCATGCCGGCGGTGATCGATCCGCCCGGCGAATTGATGTAGAAATGGATGTCCGCTTTGGGGTCATCAAACTGCAGAAACAGCAGCTGAGCAACAATACTGTTGGACACGTCGTCGTTGACTCCGCTTCCCAGAAAGACAATGCGGTCTTTCAGCAGACGGCTGTAGATATCCATCGCCCGCTCATCGCGGCCGTTCTTTTCCACAACGTAGGGGACCAGTGTTGTCATTTCGAAATCCGTCCGATTCAGGAAGTGTGTGTCAGAGAGAGCGATTCAGAAGAACCGTCACTTTTTCGCTCGCGCCGATTTCTCGAGCACTTCGTCGACCAGACCGTACTCTTTAGATTGCGCTGCCGTCATGTAGAAGTCACGCTGAGTATCCTTCGCGATCTTTTCCACCGGCTGCTTTGTGTGATCTGCCAGCATCTGATTCAGCAGTTCGCGAGTTTCGATGATTTCCTTTGCCTGGATTTCAATGTCTGAAACCTGCCCGCCTACGTTGCCGTGCGGCTGATGGATCATCATCTTGGAATGCTTGAGAGCAAACCGCTTTCCGGCTGTTCCGCCAGCGACCAGAATGGCACCACCGCTGGCAGCCAGACCGACGCAGTACGTCGCAACATCGCACTCAATGAACTGCATGATGTCATAAATCGCCATGGTGGCGGTGACAGACCCACCGGGCGAATTGACATACAGATGGATGTCCTGATGTCGGTTTTCCGACTGCAGAAACAGCATCTTCATCACGATCAGGTTGGCACTGCCGTCGTGAATCGGCCCGTCCAGAAAGATAATGCGGTTATCGAGCAGCAGGTCTCCGACCGTCATCTGCCGCTGCGCGCTGTATTCACGGGCCGCCTGAGGCGAAAAAGCGGTTCGCGCGTCCGTCATATCTCAATTCCTGTTCTTCCGTGGGAACAAACCAAGTGTACTGCAACCTTCAGGTCCGCACAGCGATTTCCGTGTCGCTCTGCCCGAGGTCGCACGACCTCTATTCAGCGTCGTCGTCAATCAGGCTGGACTGCATGTTGCCGCAGATCGCCAGGCTGAGAGATGTCGTGGAATTCTCTGCCATCGGCGTTCGAGGCACATCCTTGAACGAAGCGTGACTGAGGATGAAGTCGACAGCTTTGCGTTCACGCAGCTGTGCTTCAAGGTTCTCCATCATTCCGTTCTTGACCATGCGAGCTCGAAGACGTCGAACGGGTTCGCCTCGCTGAAACGACATCAGAGCCAGCTCTGAAGCCACATCACCCGGCTCACATTCAATCTCTTCCTTCGTCGCGATTCGATCCAGAACGAAGTGTTCCTTCAGAGCCTGTCGGGTGGTTTCAACGGCGTTCTCGCGAATCTCGTTCTCACGAGCTGCAACCTGTTCGCGAGTGAAGCCGGCCTGAGCCATTTCCAGAATCTCGCGACGCAAAGCATTCTCTGTCTGCTGCCGTACAATGGATTCGGGAAGATCCCAGTCAGCTGACTCCGTGATTTTCTCCAGAACCTGCTCGCGAGCCACCTGACGCTGACGGTACTCAACCTGTCGCTTCAAAGCATCCCTGATTTTCGTATCCAAATCCTCCGGAGACTCACAGTCCAGTGAATCCAGAAACTCCCGGTTCAGCTCGGGCAGGCGGTTCTCGCGAACTCCCTGCACCCTGAACTCGACACTGACTGTTTCGCCCCGCATTTCCACAACACTGGACTGCAGTGAAATTGTTACGTCGGCAGAACGAGCTTCACCTTTGGCAACACCATTCAGCAGCTTGTCCAGACCTTCCAGCGTGGCGTCCTGGAATCGCAGAGTCGGTCGCAGGCGAATATTGACAATCTCCGCTTTTCGAATCTCTTCCCCGTTGTGTCGAAACACAAGGTCACAGACGACAGAATCATCCTCACCTGCAGGACGATCAACGGCCTCGGACGTCGCAAACGAATCCAGAAACTCTTCTTTGTAGGCTTCGAACTCTTCGTCGGTGACGTCTCCCGACGGACGATCAATGGTGAAGCCCTTGTAGTCAGGAACATCAAATTCCGGACGAACTTCGACATCAAATTCGTAACTGAAGTCGCCTTCATCCGGAATGACCAGCGAATCGACATCGATATCCGGCTGAGTAATCGGGTCGATTTCGTTCTCTTCCGACATCTGCTCCAGACTCTGCAGCAGCACCTTCTGCTTGACCTGGTCCGCCAGTTCAGTGCGGAATCGCTTCAACAGCAGCGTCCGAGGAACTCGACCCGCGCGAAATCCTGGAACGGCGGCCTGCTCAGAGAACTCTTCCAGAGACGCATTTCGCAGTTCTTCAATGTCGGCCTGAGGAACTGTGACCGACACGTGTTTGCGACAGGGGCCAATTGAGGAGATCTCGACGCTCAGATTCAGTCGCGTGACGTCGTCCGTGGCATTTTCCGGCAAATCGTGCTCTTCTGCACCTAAACTCATTGATGGACCCTTGATGACACTTCTCAAAGTGCAAAAAAAAAGAGCGGATGAAGGGAGTCGAACCCTCGACAGCCACGTTGGCAACGTGGTGCTCTACCACTGAGCTACATCCGCAGGTATGTCATCCTGAGTGACAGGACGACCATCAAATTGTGTTGAACCAATCGGCTGGTCGGATCTGCGGGGATTATGGAAAATTCCCGAAACACGTCAACCGATTCGATGACATTTCAGATCGGATTTCAAGCCGAACTGCGTGAGCGAATCCCTGGCAATGAATCGCCTGTCGAAAATCAGCATCAATTGTTGTCTTTGGGAACAACGACGAATCGCCAGTCGGATTTTTGAGTCCTGGATTCCAGAACCCGGATTTCGCCCGGTTTTCTCGCTCACTCTTAGTCCGCTGTCTCACTCCCCCGATCCTGATTCACTGTCCGTTCCCTGAAAATACCGGGATTGACGTTTCAGATAAACAACAGAACGGAATTCCTCGCCCCCAGTCGCTCAGGCTGCTTCCCGGTGCGCAAGACCAAACATAAAAACGACTTGCGAACAATTCTCAGTCCATCCATGCACTTCGGCACAGGGAGTGCTATTCATCCCATCCAGACCCCCTGACAACATCTGAAAGCTGGCACCCGCCACACCCCCAGACCCCCTGTTGTCAGGAACCCCCAAAAAAGAAAGCCGGGCAAACAGCCCGGCTTCTTTTTTTGCGCGCAACGCGAGTCCCACCCAGCCGCCTCACCACAACGCCGCCCCCTTCAGGTTCGTGAGCTTCACCCATTTTTCGATTGCGGCGACAGGTGCGAGTTGGGATCAAGCCCTGAAGAAAATGGCAACAGATCGACATTGAACCCTGAAGGGGTTCAGGTCAGGGGTGTGCCGTTGTCACGCCGGCTCCGGGTAGTGTTGTGAAACTCAATTCGGGGCGACGTGAATCGGAATTCCGGCTTCCGTGAGTTCGCATGTATCCTCTCCCTGAAAATCTCATCAGGGCGCTGGGGCGGGCGTCTGGGCGTCCCCTTTGAAATTCTATTTCAATAGAGATTGGGTCTTGCACGGGGGCCGCCACGACGTTAACTTCTATCGCTGTAGAAATTAGCAAGCCGCTGATTGCCGCGCAGATGAAAGGAGCCGCAGATGGCTCGGTCGCCTTCGGATTATCCAACGGAACTGGAACTTCTGATTCTCAAAGCACTGTGGGAGGACGCTCCTCAGACGGCCCGGCAGATACGGGATATCCTTGCGAAACGTGGACGCGATCTGGCTCATACGTCGGTGATTACGACACTGCAGAAAATGGTCGACAAGCAGCAGTTGGCACAGCTGGATCCTGTCGAAGGCAAGGCGTATCGGTTTGAGCCGCTGATCAGCTGCGAACAGGTGAACCGCAGTATGCTCGGCGACCTTTTCGACCGGGTCTTCGATGGTTCCGCAGAAGCCGTCATGCTGAGTTTGTTTGATGTGGCTGACCTTGATGAAGACGCCCTGAAGAGTCTTCGCAGGGCGTTCAACCAGAAGCTGAAGGAGAAGAGTCATGACTGACATGATCCTGTCGTGGCTCAATCTGAACGCAGAGAAGTCTGTTCTTGCTCTGATGCATTTTCTGTGGCAGGGGACGCTGGTTGGCATCGTGACGTTTGTGCTTTCACGCATCCTGCAGAACCAGAAAGCCGGCGTTCGCTACTGGCTGCACTGCGCCGCGCTGCTGGTCTGCCCGCTGTGTGTTGTTGTGACGTTCGCAACGCTTGACGTCCGGCCGGTTCAGGATGCGTTGCCTCGAACGGAAACGAATTCGACGCCCGCGATCGATGAGGCATCTTCGAGTCTCCTGATTGCTGAAGTGTCGTCTGCGGAGCCCCGTCTCACTGGCACAGTCACCACCAAAAGTGCGACCGAGAACAGCACGACCGAGCCGCAGAATTCCCCGATTGCCGCCAGGGCACGCCAATCCGAAAAAGGACCGGCCGGTTCGACCGTCGAGATGCTTTCGACCGGCAGATCACAACTGCAATGGCTTCGCCGCAGCGCGCCGTGGATGATGGCCATGTATGTGATTGGAGTCGTCTCTTTCCTTGTTCGTCTGCTGGTCGCACTTTGGGGCGGACACCGCCTTCGCACGAGTTCCACGCCCGTCACCGATTCCGTGCTGCTTGCCTTGATTCTCCAACAGACGCAAAACATCGGACTCCGGATTGTGCCGGTCGTTGCATGGTGTGACCGCGTGGCGGTGCCCACGGTCATCGGCGTGCTGCGTCCGATGATTCTGCTGCCGGCAACGCTGACAACAGGGCTCTCTGTCGACGAGCTTTCCGCGATCCTGAGCCACGAGATGGCTCATATCCGCCGCTATGATCTCTGGATGAATCTGCTGCAGCGAATCGTCGAATCGGTGCTGTTCTTTCACCCGGTCATCTGGCTCCTCAGCCGCCGCATCAGTGCTGAACGAGAAATCTGCTGCGACGATCTCGTCATCCGTTCGGGCCATGAACGAATGGACTACGCCGGTGCGCTACTGCACATGGCGGAACTGTGTGCGATGAGACGAACACAAAACGTAACAGGCGTCGCAGCCACAGGGCGTTCAGAGTCGCTGCTGGAAAGCCGCATCATTCGTCTGATTCAGCCCCCGCCAGCCACTCGACTGCATCTCACTCGCCCCGGAATGCTGGCGTTACTCACCCTGCTGATGATCATCAGCGGCTCTATGGTGGCGCATTCAGCAGGCACAGGCCCCGCCCAGAATGACCAGAAACCTAGTCCGTCCGCACCCAGTCAGCCAGATCAATCGGCGACGGCAGATCCCCATGTTCGTCGCGATCCGTTTCAGCTGCTGCACTTTCGAGAGAAATTCAATCAGCCTTATTTCACGACACCTCCGGAAGACAGTCTGGATGTCCTGGGATTTCCCAGCCGTCCAATCGAAGGGCGACTGGTGAACAGCGATGGCAAGCCGATCTCGGGGATGCCTGTTGCCGTCCAGCCGAAGTATGGCTCTGGAAGACTGATGGCGTCGGTGCAGATACACGTGTCTGATCAGGCAGTGGATGAAAATTTTGACGTTACAGATGAAGAAGGACGCTTCCGTGTGGAAGCGACCATGGAACATCCGGTTCTGGTCTTCTTTTCGACCGCAGGCCTGTACCGGCTGACGGAACCGACCGTTAAAGACCAGGCTCAGGATTATCAGTGGCCTGAGCCCGTCAGTTTAAGCTGGTCTGTGCCTCGACGTTATGCTGAACCCGGCCAGCAGATTCACTTCTGCCAGCAGGGGCTTTGGACCAAACAAATTCAGCCTGTGTACTCTGCAACTGTTCCGGAAGATCGTCAGGTCAGGATACAGCTCCCACGCGGCAAATACACCGCCTGCGCTGAAGCAGTCGAGTATGAAGTGATGGTCGAACTGTCGCGGTTCACGGTCACGCCGAACATGACGACCATTCCGGACGTGCCTTCTGCTGCGGATGGCGCCGTCATTGGCGGAAACTGTGATCTGTCACCGGAAAAACATTATGTCATCGTCACCAGACCGCACCACGCTCGAACCGGCAGCCTTATTTATCAGGTCATGGCGGTCGATATGGTCCGTCCGGCGGCTGATGGCTTCTTTGCGACCCGAAAGCTGCCACCCGGAGCATACGTGGTGAAGCTGGTCTCGACCAACCCGGGGGCGAGCCCTCGTTATCCGGTGTGGCAATGGCGAGTCCAAATTCAGGCGGGTGATCCCACCATCAATCTCAGCGGGGTTCCGGCAGACGGCGAGTCCAAAGTAACGACAGACAATTCAGTTCGAAGTCGCATCGAACAGATTCTGAGCACTCGATTTGACTATTCCGGCCTGCAATATCTGCTGGAAGACGTGACGACAGATCACGACGAACTTGTTCGTACTCTGTTTGAGATCCTGAATGACAGCGACTGTCCGGACGAATGGCGATCACCGGTTCGTGAATACCTGTTCTACCGCGCTCCCACATCCATTCCCTTAATTGACGGCGCGGTGGCCACAATTTTGGACTCGCAAGACAGCCGCTCGCGAGACGAATCAGTGCGACGAATTGTAAACATTCAGGATCAGGCTGGCCGAATTATTCAGGGGCTGCGACCGCTGTTGGAAAAGAACGGTTCGTCACGAATGGACTTTCTGACCATTCTTTCCAAGACGGCGAGACGCCACCCCCAACAGGCAGACACCATCCACAACCTCTTCGAAGAACTCTTGCAGCACTCCGATCCGCAGGTGCGTCTTCGAGCCGCCATGTTTCTGTCCGACTCCCGACCTCAGTCAGCTTTACCCATTCTGCAGGCGTCCGATGCTCAGCCCGGAGATGCCAACTATGAACACGTTGTCTACTGCACCGGCCAGCGCGACTGGCAACTACGATAATTACTTCGCCGTCGCACTCCGGCAGCTTGAACAACAACGTCTGTATCCCTGCTTTCACACCTGCGAGAATCTTCAGGAGATTGCCAATCAACAGCCGCTGCCAGATAACATCAAAGCAGAACTCGGTCGCCTGGCCACATCAGATCAGCTGACAAACAAAGTCTCCAAAGAACATCAGTTCGTTGTTGGAAGGGTTAAAAGACTTGCCGACGAACTGCACCGCAAACTGATGGTCTCCCATCGGGCTGATGCGTTATCGTCCACGCAAATACCAAGAAAACGGCTCCTTGATGCACCCGCGAGTGATGCACCCGCGAGGGTGGCACCCGTTGCATGTTCTGCTTCGTGGAATTATGCATCGTTTTGATGGTCGGCTAATGAGGACTGATGATGGGGACGACTGCCACTGCGTGCAACGTCGATGAATTGGGGCGTGGAGTGAGCTTACGGCTGAGCAACGGATCAGTTTTTCCATTGCAGAGTAACCTTCGCGATTCGATTGGCGTTGACGACTCTTTTGAAGATGGGTTTTCTGCGCTTTCAGGTTGTGTCTCATTCTCCGTCTGCTGACCGGGCTGCAATACGGCTTGATCACGCCAGAACAGACTGCAAAATGTCTGGAAGTACTCCGCCAGAGTCCGCCGCAGATTGCGGAAAGAGAAGCGATGTATTGGGAAAACGTAACTCAGTTCCTGACGGTTTGTCGCCGGGCCGGATTCGGAATTGTGCTTGACTGAAGTTCAGCACGGGTGCCGACCGGTCTAATCCGCCCGAATGCCTGGCTGGAGGACTCCTGCATCTGCGTGCAACGTCAAACAGATTGTCGTCCTCACGTGGCCAATCAAATGTGCAGGTGCAGCGTTTCCTGGCCGTTGTGCTGCGGCTGCCAGTACCAGTGGCCGATCATATGCAGTTTGCCGGGTTCGTCCGGCAGTTCGATAAACAGAAACGGATCACACGCCAGGACGGTCGCCGGATTCAGGAACAGTGGCAGAACCTGCAGAGCCATCAGATAGCGGCACGGCCAGTCCGCCGCCGCAAACTGATGCTGTTCGATGAACTCCTCGGTCTTGCCGACGACTGCTCAAAAGAAGCCTTCACGGTGCGGACGGACTCGCAATGCGGCGGCCGCCATTCTGCCCAGGCCGGTTGTGCGTTCCGGGATGATAGTTCGAGATCGTCCGCACCGATTGTACTCGAGCTTTGCGAGGGTCTCTGCCCGGCTTCTCTTTCGAGCATCCTGACGCGCCTGTCGGTACTCGGCCACCAGATAATTCCACAGAGCCTGAAGGCCCCGCCATTCTCGACGCAGTCTCTGTCGCACGGTCAGCGGCAGACGCCGAATCCGCAGCATAGATCGATAGAACCAGCCCATTCGCAGAGCGTGCTGCTGAGCCGCGGACAAACGCTGCCCGGCTTCTTCACGCACCTGCGCTGCGGTCAGCGGAATCGGCAATCCGGCGGAGTTCTTTCTTCCCCGAACAGCGGAACACCGTACCAGACCGTCGCATCAGGATGCAGTGTGTAGGCTCGAGCCAAAGCTCTTCGAATTTCGGCCGGGGGATTGTCGGCAATCTGGCTGGGATTGCGGGTCATCTGCATCACAAAATCACGGCGGCCATCAAACCACAGGGACCGTTCAATCAGATGAATGATTCGATACTCATCCACCCACTGCGAGTTTTTGGCCAGCAGCTTTTCTGCCAGGCCGGTTTCAGAGATGTCCTGACGCGATCCGGAAATCGCGAGCGCGCAGCGAGCGGCTTGACGGCCTCCGCTTTCAGAACGGTCAGGTTTTCTCGCCGTAAGCCCTGAAGACCAAAGGGAGAATCGTCTTCGATCCCCATCTCACCCACGAACGGCAACTGCTTTGCCGACCGAACCTTTCAGCAGACGCCTTCAGAACCGATGTCATGGAATTCTCCCGCAAGCCACAGACAACCCCGCCGGTCAGCGACGAACCAAGCACCCCGGCTTCCAACCAGAATGTCCGGACCAGAGCCCCGGATCAATCTCTGTCCACAATTTTTGAAAAAGGCCCGGAATGCCAGGATTTGTTTAGCTGTTTTGAAAGAAAAGATCCGTGCACCATTCGCGCAGCTTCGCAGGGTACAGACTGGCACCATGCTATTTGTCTTGGAAATATCCAGCGGTCGCAGTCGATTGGCTCAATCTTTGGCCCCATCGGTTATCCGGAAAGACTGAGATCGTTGAGATTGTGAACGAAGTCGCGGTCTTTGGAAAATCTCGTTGTGATGAGTGAACTTGCCAGAAACACTATTGGTCGAGGATCAACATGACCAAAAGAAAAACCCGACAAACATCTCATTCAACTCCTGCGGCACTGTCTCGACCCGAAATCCGGCCGATACACCCCTCGCTATTCTCTGCTCTTGGGTGCGGGGGCAAGCAAGAAAAGTGGAGTGCCATTGGCCGGTGAAATGGTAAGTGTATTTCGCAGACTCTACGCGGATACGCGAGAAAAGCCTCTGGTTAAAGAGGACTGGTATGACCCTGCGACACTGTATTCGGAGCTTTTCGAACGGATCTTTGACGAGCCCGCATCACGAAGAGACCATATCGAGAATTTGGTTCGTTTCGCGTCGCCTTCATGGGGTTACTTCTACCTTGCCGATTTGATCAGTGCCAACTTGATCAACACCGTTTTTACAACCAATTTCGACGACTTGATTAATGACGCATGCCATTCCTTCACAGAAGATGTTCGCCCAATTGTCTGTTCACATGACTCAAGCATTCATTCTATTCGGATAACGTCGACGTCCGAAGATCATCAAGCTGCACGGCGACTTCTCTATGACAATATCAAGAATACGCCCCGGGAACTTGCTTCCCTTGAGGTGAACATGAAGGAAAAGTTTGGCCAGTTCGCAAACGAATATGGCTTGATTGTGATTGGGTACGCTGGGCGGACCAATCAGTCATGGATGCGATCGAAGAACATGTCCGAAAGAATGCCTTCCCATACGGACTCTATTGGTGCCTTTTGCCGGAGAGAAGCCGAGTATGAGGATTGCGAAACCTCCTCAGATATGACGGCGTACATCTGGTTGAGATCTTGGGATTCGACGAACTCATGGCGGAGTTGCACCAGTTCACGCGGACTTCGCACCCGATGATCGAAAACCCTTACCGGGTTTACGGTGTGAAGATGATTAACATGCTCAATAAACTCCCCGTTTCGGAGATCCACCCAAGGATTCAGCAACACGCCAAGACGCTCGCGAAGAGTATCCGCGATCCCCAAAAGCAGGCATCGTTTCCGGAACCATTTGTCGTGAACGCTTACACAGCGTGGAAGGACAAGAAGATCGCCAAAGCTCGCAAGTTGGTGTTAGAGCAATTCAGTCATGTTGGCACGTTCTTCGCCGGGGCGTGGACGGCCCTTGAGCTCGCCGTTCAGCTCGAAATCGAGTCGCCCGATCTGAAATTTCAAGAAGCATTCATCAAGTACCTCCAAACAGAGCCCTTCAAGCACAATGACGTTCTTCTGACCGAGCTTGCCTTGAGCCTGATCAGAGCAGACAGGCTTGAGCTAGCCAAAGTAATTCTGAATGCTGGCGGGAAGGATGGGAATGCGTTTGAAATAAACTCCGCTCAGATCGAATACCGCGAAGGGACACTGACGAGTGAACGCCGCACATCTCTCCGCCGTATCGCCAAGGATGGACCTGTGGTTCATCGATTCTGTGCATTCGTCTTGCTGGGTCAGCCCAAGACAGCCGTGGACTTAGTCGAAAAGAACAGTTCCAAGGGATACCTTCACGATGATGGGACGAGCATAAGGACGATGCTTGAATGGCCAATTTGTGACCTCATCGTCGGTGCAACGCACAAGAAACGTCTTCACCAACTTTGTTGAAGTTTCACAGACAACCGAGACCCGACCTGCGGCATATCGGCCAACAACCGGCGCGGCAGCTTCGTTTCAGAATTCGCCAAACCAGCGAATTGCCGGGCCGTTGAGGCTCGGCGGGGGTAGATGTACGTTTTGGGGGCAGACTCTACAATTCGGTTTTCCTGAGACCTTCCGATGCTGCTTTTCTGCTCTTCGACTGCTCATGATTTTCTTGCTCGATAACTACGATTCCTTCACGTACAACCTGGTTCAGAGGATCGGCGAGATTGCTCCTGATGTCCGGATTCAGGTGGAACGCAATGATCAGGTGACGCTGGAACAGATTGCGGATCTGAATCCCGAACGTATCATCATTTCTCCCGGCCCGTGTACTCCGGCGGAAGCCGGGTTGTCCTGCGATGTCATTCGGCATTTCGGACCAAAGCTGCCTGTGCTGGGAGTCTGTCTGGGGCATCAAAGCCTTGCGGATGTCTACGGGGCGAAGGTGGTTCGCGCGTCGAGGCTGATGCATGGAAAGACCTCGCAGATTCATCACAACAGCCACGGGATCTTCAAAGGACTGCCCAATCCTTTCAGTGCGACTCGGTACCACAGCCTGATCGTTCCGAAGGAAACCGTTCCGGACTGTCTGGAAATCACGGCATGGGTCGACGATCCGGGACAGGGCTTCGAGGTCATGGGACTGCAGCACCGCGAATATCCCGTCCACGGAGTTCAGTTTCATCCCGAAAGCTTCCTCACGGAACACGGATATGATCTGCTGAGAAACTTTCTGGCGGTGTGATCGGCGCGAGTTTATGCTTCATTCGGACGACCAGGCCGTCGTGCATGCCGTCGACTCGGCTGTGTGGTAGCGGCTCTGCCGGTGATTCACGCACCGTATGCTGCGTCGGCCGGTTGTTGGAGAGCTTTCCATGAATCCGCCAGCGATGCATCGAACAAATAGGGTCGTCTGTTCGCTGACGATCGGCTGTCTGCTGATTTCATTCGCTCGGGCTGATGAAACTGCCGCGAATGCTGCGACTTCTGAAATCGCCGAACGCTTCCATTCAGACGTGCTGCCCATTCTGCAGCGCCGCTGCATGTCCTGCCATTCTCACGCCGCCGATTCAATGGAGGGCGGGCTGACTCTGGACTGGGCCAGCGGCTGGAAGCGTGGAGGCAGCCGAGGCCCCGCGATTGTGCCTGGGCAGGCGAACGACAGTCTGCTGGTGAAGGCCATTCAGCATCAGGACGCCGATCTGAAGATGCCCGAACAGCGGCTCCCCGACGAAGAAATCAGCATTCTGATTCGCTGGATCAATGACGGGGCGTTCGATGACAGAGAGACTCAGCCCGCGTCTGCGGATCCACGAGACTGGTGGGCGCTGAGGCCGCTGGAACGCCCTTCCATCCCGGACATCGGGGCTGCTCATCCGATTGATGCGTTCATCCGCCGGCGGCTGCAGTCGGAAGGCATCGCGCCGTCTCCCCCAGCCGATCGCTCCACGCTGCTCAGAAGACTGTACCTGGACATCATCGGATTGGTGCCAACGCCCGAACAGATGGATGCCTTCGTCAGTGATCAGGACCCGGCGGCGTGGGAACGAACCGTCGACGAACTTCTGGCATCACCGCATTATGGCGAACGGTGGGCTCGGCACTGGCTGGACGTCATTCACTTTGCTGATTCACATGGCTACGAACACGATGTCGGCCGGGACAATGCGTGGCGGTTTCGTGACTACGTGATTGATTCGCTGAATCGTGACACGCCGTGGGACCGCTTCATTCGGGAACAGCTGGCCGCGGATGAATGCTTTCCGGAAGAAACTCAGCTGATTCCGGCGCTGGGATTTCTCGGAGCCGGCACGTTTGACCTCAGCACCTACAGCACCGGCCCCGTGACGTTCGCCTATCTGGATCGCGACGACATGGTGACTCAGACAATGGCGGCCTTCGTCAGCACCACGGCGAACTGTGCTCGCTGCCATGCTCACAAATTCGATCCGATTTCGCAGCCCGACTATTACGCTCTGCAGGCCGTTTTTGCCGGCGTGCTGAAAGGTGACCGAGCGTACGATGCCGATCCGACCACCGCGGTTGAACGCCGACGTCTGCAGGCCGTCATCGCCGCCGCTGATCGTCGGGACGCCGCCGAACTGCTGACAGAAGCCAATCGCCCGCTGCTGACACGCTGGCTGACGAGTCGCGGAAGCGGAGCTGAATGGCAGGCACTGTCGCCGGACGTGTTCCTGTCAAACGAAGGAGCCACCATCAGTCGAACACAGATTGGTTCGTCGGAAGCTCTGCTGGTCAGTGGGAAGTCTCCGGAAACAGATATTTACAGCATCAGCGCATCACTTCCGCTCACGACGCTCAGCGCGATGAAACTGGAGGTGCTGCCTCATGACAGCCTGCCGATGCAGGGACCCGGACGCTGTCAGAATGGAAACCTGCATCTGACGGAAGTTCTGGTCAGCGTGTTCGAACCGAACTCCGATTCCGCTCGGCCGCTCACCATTGCTCAGGCATCAGCCGACTTCAACCAGGCAGGCTGGGGCATCGAACGAATTCTGGACGGCAATCCCAAAACGGCCTGGGGTATTTATCCGGAAGTCGCCAAACCGCACCACGTCGTCTTTCAGTTTGCGGAACCCGTCGCAGTTACTGAAGGTAGTCGCATCGCTGTGACTCTGAAGCAACTGCACGGAGGTTCACATCTGATTGGAGCCTTCCGCCTGTCCGTGACCGACTCACCTTCTTCGGCCACCACGGCTCTGCCAGCGGATGTTGAAACGGCTCTGCAGGTTCCGGAATCAGAACGATCAGCCGACCAGCAACTCACTCTGGCCGCCCATGTGCTGAAGCTGGCCGCCACAACCGCGCTTGGTGAACTTCCGCCGCAGACGCTGGTCTACGCCGCCGGAACTCAGGTTCAGATTCCCGGCGGAAACGGCCAGTCGTCACCCGGAGCTCGGCCCGAACCTCAGCTGGTCCATGTGCTGCAGCGAGGCGATTTCGACAAGCCTGGAGCGGTCGCTCAGCCCGGTGCGCTCTCCGTGTTCTCCGAGCTGGAAGCTCATTTCAACCTGCCGCATCCCGAACGTGAAGGGAGTCGCCGAGCCGCTCTGGCCAGCTGGATCGCCGACCGCGACAACGTGCTGACCTGGCGCAGCATCGTGAATCGGATCTGGCAGCGACACTTCGAAGTTGGTCTGTGTGATACACCCAGCGACTTCGGGCGAATGGGTGGTCTTCCTTCGCACCCGGAACTGCTCGACTGGCTGGCGGTCTGGTTTCGGGATGATGCTCGGGGTTCGCTGAAGAAACTTCACCGCCTGATTCTCACCAGCCAGACATGGCAGCAGTCGTCTCTTCACCGCGACGAACCGCATCAGATCGATGCAGACAACCGGCTGCTGTGGAAGCAGAATTCGCACCGCATGGACGCGGATCAGTTTCGTGATGCCGTGCTGCTGGCATCCGGAGCCATCGACCTGACACAGCATGGCCCCGCAGTGCAGCACTTTCTTCAGAGCCCTGGACCTCAGGCCACTCCGGCACTGAACTACGCAGACTATGACTGGTCACTTCCGGAAGCTCGACGACGCAGCATCTACCGATATGTGTGGCGAGGCATCGCGGATCCGTTCATGGAAGCTCTGGACTTTCCGGATCTCGGCCTGCTGGCCCCGACACGAGCCTTCAGCGCGTCGTCTCTGCAGGCACTGGCACTGTACAATAACAGCTTTGTGCTGCACTTCAGCCAGGTCATGGCGGACCGAGTTTCCGCATCCGCTGCTGATGTGCCGACTCAGGTCCACACCGCCCTCCGGCTCGTCTGGTGCCGATCTCCTCATCCAGCCGAAGCCCTGGCCTTCGAACAATTCGTCACCGACCACGGCCTCCCCGCGTTCTGCCGAGTCCTGCTGAATTCCAACAGATTTCTGTTCATTGACTGAATTCAGGTACTCAGACCGGACCTGTGAAATGTCACCGTGACGACGTCGGCCTGAACGAAGCAGGGATCCTGAAGCGAAGAATCGAGAACCACGATGACTTATGCGTACTTCGCCCACGAATCATAGTCATCGTCAGTCACTGTCCCGGGTGGCAGCTTCGCTGCAAGGCCGAAGAAAGCATCGCGGATTTGTTCCCGCTGATCGGTCGTAAGGCCGGAACGTTGATCAAGTTTGTTGAAAACCTCAACGAACGAATTCAGGACCGCTTTCCCTTTCGTTTTGCTGCCGCGCGCGGGCAGTTTGCCGATTTCCGTCATCGCGGTTTTCCAGGCATTCATGACTTTTTTGCCCGTCGATGCACCGGAATCTTCATCCCAGTGGCGAAATGGATTGTCCAGATTGTTGGCGATCCACTGGTCTGTTCGCCTGCCACAGATCGTCAGATCCTCGATCCCCCGTAATGTCTCGGCACGCAGCTTTGCGTCTGCCGCTCGAATGCCGTCAATGTAGACCGTCTGCAGGTTTGGCATTTGTGCCGCCCCCGGAAAGTCGGGCACATTCAGGTCATAGCATTCAAAAATCCGCAGACATTTCAGGTGTCTGAGCTTTGTGAGAGAGGTCACGCTGATCAGCCCGCCGGATTTGAATGACATGGTCAGTTCCGTGAGATTCGGATAGGCCTTCACAACCTCGGCAACGTCCACATTTCTCACGCCAAACAGTTCGAGCGAGGAAATCTTCTTCAGACCGGGAATCGTCACCAATGGGCCGTCGGCCACCATCAGGCACACACCCCGTCCCTTTTCAGGACAGGCAACCGAGACTTTGCAGCCAGCGCTCACCTTCATCAATCGAAGCTGTTCGAAATGACCATGAACCGGCAGTCTCAGATGAGCACTCCTGCCGGTGATCTCCAGGCCGAGGTCTGTCAGCACGGTCGCTGCGGAAAAATCAAAGCGATTCTGTCCGCTTTCGCACCATGAAAACACCTCAACTGTACAGGCCTTTGAGCACAGATAGTCAACGACGGAGGCGTCTGAGCCGCGGTAGGTGAGATCTGTCAACTTCTTCAGCCGCGTCAGTTCGTTCCACCTTAAGGAGCCCGGCTGAAAAGATAAATTCCAATATTCGTTCTCTCCGCTGCGGCCCTCTGAATCGATCGAAATCCTCCAGGTATCGCTGGCGATCCTGCAATGGGGATGCTGACCGTCGAGATTGAGGACAACAGGCATGGCATCAGCTTCTGTATCGAGCGGCTGGAATCGCCCCATTGGCGAGGGATGAAGATTCCACCGCGTCCCTCCGTTCGTTCTCGCTCGTTCACGAGTTTCCGACTGAGATAATGAACCTTTGATGGCTGATTGTCAAAGAGGGGCAGAATTTTTGTAAGTCCCTGCCTCATTGTGGTACCAATACTGATGAAGCCAGGACAACATCAGCTTTCAGGGTCCATGAGTGCAGGAAGAAGATTTCCAGACAGTGTTCACCCGATGGCTGGAGGAACACAGTTCTTCCGTCCTCAAGGTGGCGCGCGCTTACACGCTGAACCGTGATGAGCGTCAGGATCTGGCTCAGGAAATCCTGCTGCAGGCGTGGCGTTCGCTGGAGAGGTTTCAGGGCAGGGCGAGCCCCGCGACGTGGTTTTATCGCGTGGCACTGCATACGGCGATGAACTGGCATCGCAACGATCGGCAGAGGCGATCTCGGCAGCAACCGTTTCTTGAGTTTCAGGATCCTGCAGCGGAATCGCAGGAAAGTGTCGAACAGGCGCAGCAGCGGGAGATGGTGGAACAGCTTTACACCGCGATCCATCAGTTGCCCAAATCCGACTGTGCACTGGTCTTGCTGCATCTGGAAGAGCTGAGTTATCGAGAGATCGCCGACGTTATGGGATCTCCGAAAGTCATGTCGGCGTGAAATTGAATCGTGCAAAAAAAGCTCTGAGCACCCTGTTGAGCGGAGCGTCCGATGGATTTTGACAAATACCAGCAGGCCTGGAAATCTGCCGCGGATCAGCCTCAGGTCCGAATCAACACGGAGCTGCTGGCCAAAGCCGTTCGAAAGTCCCACAGTGGCTTTCAGTCGACCATCAACTGGCGGGATATTCGGGAAGTCGGTGTCTCAATCCTGCTGTTGATTTATTGGGTCTACAAGGGACTCACAACTTCGATGCCGTGGACCTGGTGGCTGACGGTTCCGGCTCTGATCTGGGTTGCCGGTTATATCCTCGTTGATCGCAGGCGTCATCCTCAGCGTGCAAGCGGACCGGGTGAGCCTCTGAGTTTTTATGCCCGGGAAGCGCTGGCTCAGGTTGAGCATCAAATCCTGTTGCTGCGAAATGTCTTCTGGTGGTATTTGCTGCCGTTGGCGATTCCGCTGATGGCGTTCTTCCTTCAGGTTTCGTGGAACACGTCCGCTGATTGGCGGGATTTTTCCAGGCAGGCGGCTTTCTGGACTCTGTTGACGCTGGTGATTTACGGCGGAATCTATTGGGTCAACCAACTCGCCGTGCGGAAGCAGCTGGAACCTCGTCGACAGGATCTTTTGAAGCTGATCGCAGGGCTCGAAAATGCATCAGACAATGAAACTTCGGATGAGGTCGTCGACCTGGTGGCCGCCTTCGTCGATCCGAGTCGCGACAGCAACTTCAGTTGGGAAGCATGGGCGGCAAGATGGAATCAGACTGTGCCGTCGTGGCGTGTTGCCGCTGCAATCATCGGACCCACACTGGCAGGAGCCCTGGGCGGTTTGTATTCCGGTTTGAAGTTGCGAATTCCGGAAATGGGGCCGGTCTTTTTCCAGGCCGTGGTCGGAGCTGTGATTCCGTTCGAGGTCGTGTTCTTTACGTTTGTCTATCTGTATTACCGCAGGAAGAAGCAGATGGAAGCCGCGCTGCCTGGTGCCGATCGAGCAATCCCCGGAACACGGCGTTCTGAGATTCATTTCCGGGAGCACGCCACGAAACGCCTACCCAACGCTCCGGCACTTGTGATTCTCGTGCTGACGGTTCTGCTGGGGATCCTGGCGATTCTGGCGGTGTTTGCGTTCTCGATCGGCAATGGTTCCGGCAGCGGAAGCCCGTTTCATGCGGGCAATGCATTCACTGAACCGGATTTTGGGGACATCAGTGCGTTCACTGCAGATGACATCGCGAACATCGACGACTGGCTGCGGAAGCAGGTTGATCTGGCGAATTATCCGAGCCTTGCGGTGGCGATTGTGCGCGATGGCCGAACAGTTTACGGGAAAGCGTTTGGGTTTGAAGATGTGGCGAGCGGCAGACCGGCGACGTTGCAGACTCAGTACTATGTCGCCTCCGTCACAAAAGTCTTTACCGCATCGCTGGCCGTGATGCTGCAGAAGCAGGGTGTGGTTCATCTTGATGATCCGGTGGCGAAGTATCTGCCTGCCAATGTTGCGATCAGTACGACGCCCGAGACAGGTGCAACGGTCACGCTGCGTCAGCTCGCATCCCACACGTCGGGTTTGCCGCGAAGCGTACCGAGCGATGTCCAGTCGGTCGATGACTGGTACGAACCGGAACCTCAGCGACTTTATGAACTGTTGCAGAACGTCAGACTGGAATCCCGTCCCGGCACTGCAGAACTGTATTCAAATCTTGGCTTCGGGTTGCTGGGTCACGTGTTGGAACGAGCGGCCGGCAAACCGCTGGACCAGCTTCTGAAGGAAATGATCTCCGATCCGCTGCAACTGACTCGAACAGCAATTCCTGTCGACGACACGGTCCATCCGGCGACCGGTTACGATGACAGTGGAAGACAACGTGAAGAGAAAGCGTCGCTCCGCAAACGACTGGCCGGGTCGGGCGGACTGATGACGTCTGCTGAAGACCTTGCAAAATTCCTGGCAGCTCAAATGCAGCCCGGTGTTTTCTCAGCCGACATGCTGGAGGAACTTCATACTCGAACGAACCTCGACGAAGGAATGCCTGCGGACACGGCTTTGGGCTGGTCCTTCAAGTTCAATGAGTTTCTCGGCCCGTACCCCGAAAAGAACGGCGGTCGCAGCAATTGCAGTGCATGGATTGGGTTTGTTCCCGGCCACGGAGTTGGCGTCGTTGTTGTGACCAACTGCGGGGGACCGAAGGTTGACCTGATCGGGCGAATGTTGCTGGAGCGATCGGTCTCCGGTGCCTTCAAACCTGTTGCGACAAGCGGCTACGCAAAGGTGGCTCCGTTCACCGGAGTTCGCTGGGAAAGTGACCAGCCCGTTGTCCGGGTGAACGATCAGTGGTTGCCACTGGTTTCCATCGACGGCATTCCGATTGTTCGGCTGATGGCATTCGCCAATGACGAGTTCGGTTCGCAGGCTCAAAAACGCTTCGCTGAGGATCTGGTGGAACTGTTGTCAAAGTTTGGGCACGAACCCGGATGGACGGTGACTCTGAAACTGCAGAAGTCGGACGGTCAGGTCGAAGAACAGCAGACTCTGATGACGCATGCCAATCGCCGGATTGTCCGGGAGGGCGCGACCATGAAATAGAACAACATCATCCGCCAGCGAGTGGACAGGATTGGCTGCTTGTTCACAACGTTTCAATCGATCGGTCGTTTTTCATGAGGGGGAAATTTCAATGAAGTCAGTTTCTTTTGTTATGAAGGCAATCATTTTTTCTTCGTTGATAACCGCGAGCCGGATCCATTCCGCCTGTCAGGCTGAAGACCGGTCACAGGACATGCAGGCAAAGCTTTCTGAGATCTGTCGGAAGCACGACATCCCGGGCATGGTTGCGGCCGAAGTCAACAGCAGGGGCCTGGTTGCAGCAGGCTGTTTTGGAGTTCGTCAGCGAGGAACCACTGACAAAGTGGAATTGACCGATCGGTTTCCGATCAGTTCGAACACGAAGTCCATGACGGCAGCTCTGGCGGCTGTGCTGGTGGAATCGGGCAAAATCGACTGGGACACCACCATCGGCGATGTCTGGCCCGGCGTGACTGAAAATGACGTTCAC
The DNA here is from genome assembly GCA_041398865.1 of Planctomycetaceae bacterium. Classification (GTDB taxonomy): domain Bacteria; phylum Planctomycetota; class Planctomycetia; order Planctomycetales; family Planctomycetaceae; genus Fuerstiella. Next base: position 82,380 of record JAWKTY010000010.1, on the reverse strand, counting down.
CCGGAGCTGCGAAAGGTCACTCTGGAACAACTTCTGACGCATCAAAGCGGACTTCCTGAACACTTCAGTGATATTTCAAAGTCTGCCTGGGCGAGTGCATTCGGTGAAAAGCAGGCTCCGGAACAGGAACGGCAACACATGCTGAAACTGGCTTTGGCTCAGGCGCCATCAAAGCCTCAGGGCGAATACCATTACTCAAGTCTCGGTTACGCCGTCGCTTCCGCAATGCTGGAAACTCGAGCTCAGGAAGCGTTTGAGTCGCTGATGAAAAGACGTATTTTCGATCCGCTGAAGATGCATTCCGCCGAATTTCATTCAGTGAAGTCTGCAGAGACACTTCAGGCACCGTTGCTGTGGGGACACAAAGACGGTAAGCCGGTTGATCCTCGAATCGCCGGAGCCGAGAACCCAACCATCTATGCCGCGGCGGGCACTGTTCGCCTGTCAATTGAAGACTACGCGAAATACGCGAGCTGGCAACTGGCCGGCAAACCCGAACCGGTGCTGCGGTCTCAGAAAGAATACGACTATCTGCATCGACCGCTTGTTGGCGGGCCGGCAGCGACCCGACACGGCTGCGGGTGGACTCATACGAATACACCTCTCGGCCCGGCGTTGACTCATGGTGGTTCGAACACGAATTCATTCTCGCTGATCTGGGTTCTTCCGGAAGCGGATATTGCCGTCGTTGTCTGCGCGAATTCGGGAGAGCCTCAGGCGTTTCCAGCCTGCGACGAAATGGTCGCCCACCTGATGCAGGCACGAGCCATCAGAGGTGCAGACCCTGGCGGTGTCACTCCGGACCGGCTGGTTGGCCGATATCAGCTGACACCGAATTTCATCTTTGATGTGAAGTTCACTGATGGTCACCTGCTGGTCGGCATCACCAACCAGCCGACTCAGGAAGTCTTTGCCGACTCGCCGACGAAGTGGTCCTACCGAAGTGTCGCCGCTCAACTGGAATTCCATCTTCGGGCGAAGGGTCCGGCCTATGCACTGACGCTTCACCAGAACGGTCGGGCTCAAAAAGCAACCCGCATCTTCGAAGCTGAGAAGGAAGGCCCGCCGCGTTGAGCATCGTTCCGGAAACGGGTGCAGGTTGGGGCTTCGTCTGACAGGGCGTGTGTGAACTCAGCAGAGTTCTGGCCGACTTACCGGTCCCTGGGTCGGGAATGCCAGGCATTCCACTGCTGATTCAGCCATTCCGGTTCCGGGCGGGAATCGGTGATGATGTAGCGATACCGAGCAGCATAGGGCTGCAGCTGAGTGATCTCGAAGGGGTCATCCACGCACGGAGCGAACACAAAATAGGGTTTTGTCGGATGAATGCGAACGGCCTGAGGAGCTCGCAGGTTTTCAGAATGGCACATCACCGTCACGGAAACCGTTCCTTCGGCCTGCTGTCCGCTGAGACACACCCAGCGGCAGTGCTGGTGGTTGCCTTCAATCCGATCGGATCCGTGATCGTTGAAGATTTCGCAGGGCTGGCGGTTAATGCGGGAATTCTTCGAGTCCGAATCGGACTCGGTCAGCCATTCCACCGGCCCTCGAAACGCCATGCCTCCGTACAGATACTTTTCCAGCACCAGCGGATGAGTCGTCATCGCTGTCTGGACCGACGCCAGATCAAAACAGTGCCAGGTTCCGTCGGTGGGGACGGTTGAAATGGTCCAGCGTTCTCGCGCAGAACGTCTGTGACTGGTTCCTGTGTCGCCTGGTGCAGCAGATCGACTTCGAAGCGGACTCCACTGTCTGTCGCTGCGACTGACACGACCTTTTCGTGAAGCACTCGGCTGGTGCCGCGAGCCAGTTCCAGAAGTCCACTTTCCGCCCGTTCCATGTCGTGCGGGTCCATGCCGAAAAATGCCGTGCTGGTGAGCATGGTCGTCGGGAAACATGGCCGTGACAATTCGCCCTTCCGGCGAACTCACCGGGTGCAGACAGCCGCTGCGTGCATAAAGCGGATCCAATCCGTCCGGCACCGGAGGCGACGTCTGCGATACGTCAGCAGCGGCTTGCCGTGACTCAAAACCTCAATCGTTGCGTCCGTTTCGCGAAGTTCAAACCCACCCTGCGAGACCGGCTTCCCACCCTCGGCCTTCGCAAAAACAACCACCGGCAGTCGCCAGCACGGCCATCAAGACTCGAAAAAGACCAGCATGTTCGCACGACTCCAACAAAACAGACACGGCATCACCATCACGATTGTCCGTTTTTCCCTGAACGGTTCCACCGTTCCCGTCCGAAGTTTCGGGACCGGCCGATTTGCCGATTTGGTGAAACTGGAGGGCGCGACAAACGGCTCTCAGGCCGGGGGGGGGGGCCTCGCGGATCGAAGCGCCACTTTGGGTGGCCAGCGCGGCCTGAAGTTTTTCGGTTGTCGCGGTTGGTTGGGTCGGGCTGAAACAAAAATTCGGCCTGATGTCGCAGGGTGCTTTCCACGACTGGGGTGAGATGTCAGAATGGGCCTGCCGGAAGGCGAATGGTGAATCTCGGGGACCTTTTGATTGAGAGACCAGTTTTGTCTGAAGCAGGCATTTTATCACAGATTATGTGTCCGCACTGCTGGCACCGGTTTGCGCCGGCGGAGACGCTGTGGGCATCCGCTCATCCTCGGCTTTACGGTGATGCTCGGCTGGGTCCGGACGTTCAGCGACGTTTCCTGCCGACTCGGTTCGATCCGGGCGGCAATGCCATTGACAGTCAGGGATCGTTCTGCAGCGAAGTCTGCTGTCCTCGCTGTCATCTGGTGATTCCCCGCACCATGTTCGAGATGCAGTGTCTGTTCTATTCGATTCTGGGATCGCCGGGATCGGGCAAGTCGCACGTGCTGGCGACAACCACATGGCAGATGCGACAGGCTCTGGGAACCCGCTTCAAGCTCAGCATTTCCGACGCAGACCCGGATTCCAATCGCCAGCTGAACGAAGCAGAAGAACGGCTGTTCTTCAACGAACATCCCGACAAGCTGGCATCCATCCCCAAGACAGAAACCGAAGGCGAGCTTTACCAGCCTGTGCAGTTCGGTGACGAAACCATCTGGTATCCGCGACCGTTTGTGTTTGTGGTGCAGCCACTGGCCGACCATCCTCATCTGGACAAGCGATCGGAAATTTCCCGCGCCATCTGTCTTTACGACAACGCCGGCGAACACTTTCTGCCCGGCGGCGAATCGTCGATCAGCCCGGCGACTCAGCATCTGAATGTGTCGCGAGGTCTGTTGTTTCTGTTCGACCCGACTCAGCACGCTCGCTTCCGTGAAGCCTGCAAGGCGACTACCAACGACCCTCAGATTCTGGGCACCGGCCGCAGTCATCGACAGGATCAGATTCTGCACGAAGCGGCGAACCGAATTCGGACTCACAGCGGACTGGCTCAGCAGCAGAAGTATTCCAAGCCGCTGATCATTGTCGTGACAAAACTGGATGCCTGGGGACCAACCCTGTGGCCGGAATGGTCTCAGCTGGAAGAACCCATTCGCGATTCCAAACAGGGTATCGCCGGGCTGGAGACGGATCTGATTGAGAATGTTTCCACAAAGGTCCGAGCCGTCATGGGCCGGTACGCTCCGGAATTCATCAACGCCGCAGAAGGCTTCGCAGAGAAAGTCACCTACGTTCCCGTGTCGGCTTTGGGACGAGCTCCTGAAGAAGATGCAGAAACCGGGCGGCTGGGAGTTCGACCGAACGAAATCCGTCCCGTGTGGGCCGAAGTTCCGCTGTTGTATTTGCTGAACCAGACCACTTCGGGGCTGATTCCTTCGGTCAGAAGGAGCTAGTTGCGGGCACGGGGGTTTCTGGGTTTCGGGAGCTGTGTGGATCGTGGCCCTTCGCTCTGCGAGCGAAGCCGGTTGCCGAGGCTTTTGGTGAACGACCTGTTTTTCTGAGTGGAAGGGCCTGGCCGAGTCGATCCGGATTTCGTTTTCTCGTTTATGTCTTTCGAACTTGTCTACACATCAGCGCGCCGGGGCCTGCGAAACGGTTCCAGCGGATTCTGCACCGTCGCTGCGACGGAAGGAATTCCGCGCGCGCTGCAGGACAAGCTGGAATCACTGAGCGGATACCGGCACACCGAAGCCGCTCAGGGACGCAGCACTCCCGTCAATCATGCTCATCTGACGGTTCGCATTCAGAAGACGATTTATCATGTGGTCTCGCGGATCGGTGATCCCGGCATCGACTATTCCGGCCGCACGAACAAGATTGCTCACCACCTGGCTCTGACCAGCGACGAACTGGGCCGTTTCGGTCAGGGGCCGGCGACTCTGTTTGCCGACGGCGGTTTCTGGTTCGAAGAATGGAATGATTCTCCGCAGCAGCTGGAACCGGGACGACTGCCACGACCATCATCGGGCAGTGTTTCGGGGTTCGGAACCTGGCAGTCAATTTTTGGAGACGCCGGATGGGCAGGCTTGCTGGGACATGCTGTCGCCGATCGGATGCAGTCCGTGTCCGTCATCGTTCCCGACACCGACTGCACTCTGGACCTGCTGAACGAAGCGCTGCTGTTGGTGCCCGTTCAGGATCGCTGGAGCGTATGTTTCAGTACCTACTATTCGCGACACGTGTCGGGCATGCAGTGTCACTGGCGATTTGTTCTGGATGGCACCAGCGAAGCTCGTCGCCTGCGGGCTCGAGTTCAGGGGATTCTGGTCGATCCGTCTCAGTCATCCAGCCTGCCGCCAAACGATAACCCGTTTGTTCAGGCTGCTCGAGCCGGACGACCTCAGCAGGCTCTGCAGGTCAAAAGCCGTACCGCCGCTCGCCGTCGCCGCTCGATCACGCCGGATATGTCAGAAGGATCAGATGTGGCTCTGCCCGATCTGTCATCGCCTCCGACCGCAGCGACGACAGCAAATTCGAAAGCCGGAGTTTCAGAAGTCGCCGGAGCTCCGTTTGTGGATCCGTACGCGGACGACCTGAAACCTGTCAGTCGTCGCGCAGCCCGCACAGGACGGACGCCGTCCACGAATACTCGACGACGTCCCGGAGCACAGTCGCGTTTTGAAGCTCAGGCCGCTCGGTCACCTTTCGATGTTCCGGAAGAGGAATATCTGCGAGGCCGGGGCGGGGTTGCTGACTTCGACGATGATGACGATGCCGACGACGCCGAAAGGCCGAGGACTTCCGGACGCAGTCGTTCTTCCGGAGGCCGGCAGCGGACGGGACTTCTGGTGGTGGGAACGCTGCTGGTTGCGGTGCTGGGAATTCTTGCGTACTTTGCCTATCGACAGTTTTCATAGCCGTTCGTGGTCCGGGAATCGTCCCGGAAACGTTCGATAAGGGTTCAACATGGCTGACATTGCAGAAATTCATGAACTTCTGGAAAGCGTGCGAGTCACGCTGGCCAGTTCCATGAACCCCAACCGCGAAGAACTCGAGCGACTGCACAGCGAGCTCGATACAGAAATCCGCACGGCGAACAAACGCCTGCGGGAATGCGATGCTCTGCTGGCCGAAGGGCACCGCAGCGAAGCCATTCAGCTGGCCGAACAGGAACCCAACCTGCTGGAAGTGGTTTCCATTCTGGACTTTCCCGAGCTTCAGGAATGGAACGACTTCGTCGCCGAACAGGGCCTGACGGTGACGCCCGATCTGCAGATCGACATCGCCACGGATATCAACGGAGCCTACTCAGACGATGAACCCCTGGAGAAGCTGCTGAGAAAGTTTCGAGTCCTGTCACTGGCTCGAGCTCCGCTGCGAATGCGGATTGATCTGCTGCGACAGATCACCGACCACGACATCGGCACGGCCTACTGGAAGGAAGACCTGAAGTCATACGAACAGGTGCGAATCCGCCAGATTGCCGACGAAAGCCGCGATGCCATTCTGGCTCAGAACTGGACGGAAGTCCGTCGGCTGGCAGACGAACTTCATAAGAAGCCCTGGGTCGTTCGGCCGGATCGTCGAGTCGTCGAACGCATTGACGAAGCGATGCTGGAAGTGCGTCAGATGGAAGCGCTCAACCAGCTGCAGCGGCTGACTCAGGAAACTCTGGCAGCTCAGCAGGCCAAAGACGAAGCTCAGGTGCGTTCGCTGCTGCAGCGCTGGGACGAACTGTTCGCCAAATGCCCTCCGGGTTCCACTCTGGCCATGGAAGCCGGCGACAAACTTGAGCCCGTGCATCAGTGGCTGGCAAAGCTGGGAGAAGAAGATCAGCGAGCTCAGAAATTCAACGCTGATATCAAGAAGCTGCAGAAGGTGATTCGAGCCGAAAGCAGCACGGTGGATGATCTTTATCACTACTACGACATCGTCGCCGACTACGAAGACTTCGAAATTCCTTCCGCCGTGCTGGACAAATTCGAAGCACGCATCGCTCAGATCCAAAAGCAGCAGGCGATGAAGAAGACCATGACCATCGCCGGCGTCGCCGTCGGAGTCCTCGTCCTGCTGGTCGTCGCAGCACTGGTGATCTTTCGATAATCGCCGATCGGGCAACACTGTGGAGCATTTTCTGGAACGGCCGGCCAATTTGTTCAGCTGCGGCGACCGTCGAGTGCTGACAAGCGATGCGCAGGCACACCAATGAGCATCCAATGCCGGCAGCATGGTGAGCCTGCGCGCTCTGAGAGCCGCTGGTCACACCCTGCTTTTCAACAGACCAGCAAATTGGCCACCCGCGGGGTGTTCGGGGTGAGAAGCTGTGCCGGTCGGTCGGGATGTGTTATGCTCCGCGCCAAGTGCTGCCGGACTTCGGGATCGACCGCACCGGTGAACAGACACTTCAGGATGTAGAAGTCGGGATGACCCATGTGGGCCTATCTGCTCAGACGCGTTGCGTACAACATTCCCATCTATCTGGGAATCATCTTTCTGGTGATGCTGGCTCTGCGGATGAACGATCCGGTGTACCAGTATCTCGGCAAGAACGCCAGCGCCGAAGAAATCGAAATGAAGCGCGAGGCCATGGGCCTCAATGCGCCGTTCATCATTCAGTACGGACGCTTTCTCTGGCAGGTACTGACCGTCTCATTCACAGAAGAAAGCTGGGATTATCCGGGATTTCCCGTGGGTGAACTGCTGCGGGACGCCGTCGGTCCCAGCCTGGCGATCACTCTGCCCGCTCTGGTCATCACGACCGTCATTTCTCTGCTGGTGGCCATCGTGAGTGCGTGGTTTCGAGGTCGATGGCCCGATCAGCTGCTGGTCATTGTGGCAGTCTTCGGCATGAGCATCAGCTTTCTGGTGTACGTGATCTTCGGGCAGTATTTCGGAGCCTTCGAACTGAAGAAGCTGACCGGCTACGAAGTGTTCGCCATTCACGGATACAACGTCAATCGAGACACTTCCATGACGGAGTACCTGCTGCAGATCTGGCCGCACTACTGCCTGCTGCCGGTGCTGATCAATGTGATCGTGGCCATGGGCTACGACACTCGGTTTTATCGAGCTGTCATGGTGGAAGAGTGTACTCGGGATTATGTGGTGACAGCGACCGCCAAAGGTGTCAGCCGGTTTCGCACGATGTGCGTGCACGTGCTGAAGAACGCCATGATTCCGATCATCACCCGCATCGCCATCACACTGCCGTTTCTGATCACAGGCAGCTTTCTGGTGGAAACATACTTCGGAATTCCAGGCATGGGACTCAGGCTGATTCTGGCCGTCGAACATAACGACTTTCCCATCATTCAGGCGTTTACGGCGGTGTTCGCTGCCATCTACATTGCCAGCAACCTGCTGACGGATGTGCTGTATGCCGTGGTTGATCCGCGAGTAAGACTGTCATGACAACATCCGGTCTGCAGAACTTCGTCAAACGCTTTCTGAAACACCGAATGGCGGTCCTCGCCTTCCTGGTGATTCTGCTGTACGCCGTCCTGGCGACACTGCTGCTGGCGGGCATGATCGTCAGTCGCGACGATGTAACTCGGCGATACGGTCCCATGCACGTGCCCGGCTTCGGGCGAACTGCGTCTGCTGAAAAACGTCTGCTGAACATCGAATGGTGGATTCGCGGCGTCGAAATCTGTCTGAAAAAATCCGATCCGACGAAAGCTTTGGAAAGCTTCGAACCCGTCGGCAGTTACATTCCGGCCGACCGGCCAATCACTGAACTGCAGGCAGACGTCGACCGTCTGTACATGCGACTCGATCAGCTGGACCAGTCGCTCGAACAGCGCGGAGACACCACAGAAAGTCTTCCGGAATCGATGTCCGCGGACATCGCATCACTGGAAGCGGATGTCCTGACGCTGTACCAGCCACTCACGGAAACTCCGAGTCGCCGTGGCAGTCCTTTGCGCTCTGCTGGGGACCGACCGTCAGGGGCGATCGATTTTACCGGGCACTCTATTCGGTTCAGATTGCAGTGCTGGTCGGCGTGGTCACGGCCACGGCTTCCGTGCTGATCGGAACAATGCTGGGCATGGCTGCCGGCATGTGGGGCGGCTGGGTCGATACCATCGTCACCTGGCTGTATTCGACTCTGGCTTCCATCCCCAGCCTGGTGCTGCTGGTCCTGCTGGCTCATGTATTTTCCGGCGGAGTCATCGACAACTGGCTGAATTCCGTTTCGGGTGATCGCTTCGGAACATGGATGAAAGGCGAACGCATCGGGGATACTCTGCTGCCGGTGTACATCGCTTTTATCGCCACGTTCTGGATCGGACCGTGCCGTGTCATTCGAGCAGAAACGCTGAAGATTCGCGAACTCGAATACATTCAGGCCGCGACGGTGATGGGCTTCGGACGCATGAGAATTCTGCTGCGACATGTTCTGCCCAACGTGACGTATCTGATGCTGATCGATTTTTCGCTGCTGTTTATCGGAGCCATCAAGTCGGAAGTCATTCTCAGCTTTCTGGGACTGGGCGTCAAAAACGTTCCCAGCTGGGGCACGATGATCAGCCAGTCCGGATTCGAAGTCACCAACGGCTTCTTCTGGCAGATCGGCAAGCGCGACGGGCTTCATGCTGGTCCTGGTCCTGGCGTTCAACATCCTGTCCGACGCCCTGCAGGATATCCTCGACCCGAAACACGTCATATAAGACGGCAATGCTTCAGTAAACGTCAGCACGCCACCGCAGAGGATCACTCTCGAATCCGCACCGGCCTCGCCGCATTCGCAATGAGCATTGTCCGCAACGCAACCATCAACTGCATCAGAGCTTCCGGCCTTGAGAACATCGCAGCGGCTACTCGTTCCAACGTCCTCCAGATCGATCGACTCTTATCCAGACTGGGGATTGTGAATTAGTGAGTCGCCGTGATGCAGGCATGGCCCCCCCTTGACCAGCCTTCATGGAACATGCCACCCGGCCAATCCCGAGTTCCGCCCTTTGCGATCTTCGCGCCTTCGCGTGAGATGCAATGAGCTTCCCGGAGAAGGAAGTCCGGGCGAAAGCGGTCACGCAAAGGCGCAAAGTCGCAAAGAAAACGCTTCGCCGGTCAGCTCAGGACTCGCAAGCAAAAGGTTTCACCGCGCCCGCCGGAGTCTCAGCGAGATCAATCGGAGTCAGCGGTCATGATGACGACATCCCTGGAGCAGTCCTCAGAAATGTTGATGGAGAAGATTGTTGACACGGACAATCTCGTAAACGCCTGGAACAAAGTGCGACCCAACAGCGGCCGACATTGGCGGTTGATTTGGAGCTACCGCTCCACCGACCAATTCCACCCGAGCGGTAGCTCGAAGCAATGTGGCACTTGCCACCCCCCGGCCCCGACGGAATCACGATCGCCGAGTTTCCGGACGACTGTCGGGAAGGGGTCGCCCTGTGATTCACTGAAGACAACAGGGCTTGGCTTCCAGTTCGTCGGCTGGGCGGGCCAGATTCGAGTCAGCCCGAAGAACGAACGCAAATCTCGTGACCGCGTGAAGCAGATCACCCGTCGCAACCGCGGCGTGTCGATGTCTCATCGCTTCACGGAACTGCGTCGCTACTTTCAGGGCTCGGTGGGTTGCTTTCGTCTGGCGCCGATCAAGACGCATTTCGCGGAGCTCGACAAGTGTATCCGCCGTCGCACCGGCGAGTTCAACGTCGTAGACGTAGAGTCCATCTTGGGGATACTCGTGCACCGTCAGCGTGCCATCGCCAAACTCGCGAGTGTTTCCAACATTTTCAACCGGTGCAGCACCGTCCGCCGGGGCATTGGGAATCTTCTCCACTGCTCCGTCGGCTTGCCCTTTCAGAGATTTCTGATTGGCGAAGCGTGGGTTTTCTGCGGTCTCAGGATCGTCTTCTGCGGCTGAGGTTGTGGTTCCGCCTCCGGATGGTGGAGCCGGGGCGGAGGTGGCGTAGGCTGTTGCAGCCGAAGTTGCACCGGAAGTTCCGGTGGTCGAGCCTCCCATCCCGGATCCGGAGGTGGTGAACAGTCCGTGTTCCTGCCAGCCTTCGGTGTAGAGGCTGGGGGCTCCGGTTCCGAAGGGGCCGTGCCAGAATCTCAGGACGGGGGCGGAGGTGACTCCGTGGTCGCCGTGAATACTCGGAGATGCTCCAACTCCTCGGGTCGGGACGGACGGTCCTCCGCCATAGCTGTTGCCCCAGGGCTGATAATAGCCCTGAGAATACCAGCGGGCTTCGTTCACGTTTTCGTCATACGAGGCATTGCTGCTGTACGCTCCGCTGCCGGCAGATGGAGACTCCCAGTTGTCCGACCACGACCAGCTGCCCCGGTTGTTGCTTTGCCCGGTCACATGATTGGTGTCGCCGCTGGAGCCGCTGCCGGATTCCTGCCACTGGCGCGGACGCATGGGCAAGGTTTCAGTTGTTCGACGCGACGTTCATGTCCATTGCGCGGTCTGTCCGTTGGCTGATGGCCTTTTGCTGCCTGCTTTCTGCAGCTACCGTGAGTTGCCGATCCATTCCGAGCCGGACTCTCCTGGCTGTATGACTTCGTCGGCCAGTTGCTGGCTGAGTTTCTGAAAGCGTTCGGCATCCAGGAGTCGCTGCGACTGACGGTCGACGCTGAGGTTGTTGTAGTGCTTCAGCACTACGGAATATCGGCGACAGGCTTCGACCAGAGTGCCGCGGGAAAGTCGCATTCGTGCGAAGCAGTCTTCCATGGCGAGGGGTTCCGAATTTTCAGCTGCCAACGATGGCAGATGGCCGACACTTTCCGACACCATGGCTGTTGAAATTGATTCTGCGATCGCTGTTCCCAGCACAAATGTTGCCGCCAGGTTGGGATGCACGCCGTCCGGAAACACGGTCGAGTCCAGAACGAAGTCTGACGTCTGAGTTCGCAGCAGAGCCGGGCAGTCGATGATGGAAGCCGTGTATTCTTCGGCAATCTTTCGAGCTGCGTCCTGATAGGAACTGATCATGCGAATGGGCAGCTGATCGAGATCCCGAGCTTTTTGGAAACTCCGGATGGCTGACTCCGTCTGGCCGAGCTGTCGCTGGCTGATGCCTGCCAACAGATGGAAGTCCGCACATTCCGGATGGCGGCTTAGAGAAGCTTCGCACAAGGTCAGAGCCTGCTGCCATTCGCCGTCCTCGTGCAGTGAGAGAATCGTTTTCATCATCGCCAGCTGATGCTGTCGTTCCTGAAGCGAACGGTCATACATCAGCGGCCGAATGGGAAAGCATTCGGCCTCCGCGGACGCCGGAACGCAGTAGACCACGTGGATGCCATTGCGGCCGGCCCATTCGAAGAATTCACGCAGGTGGCGGCAATGTCTCTGCAGTCGCTCGGCGTCCAGCGGCGGAGGGCAGCCGGCATAGCTGACCCAGCGCTGACCTTCCAATTCACTGTCGAAGTCTTTGCACACCTGATAGGTCTGTTCGGCCACCCGAGGCGCCAGAACTCGGAAAAGTCCGGACCATGACAGCCACGAATCGATGGACCACCGAGATTTGCGAAAGATGGCCAGTTCTTCCAGGTGGTGGAAGAATTCGTTGTGGCCGGAATAGATCACGACAATGTCAGGACATTCCGTAAGCTGGTTCAGCTGGCTGATGGCCAGTTCCAGATCAATGCCTGTCTTTGCCAGATTGGTGGCGGACCACTGTCTGCCCGGGAAGCGATGACGCAGCTGTTCAGCAGCCACCTGAATCATGCTGCTGTCCGGATCGTAGGGGAAACCCAGAGCCGACGAACCACCGATCGCGACGATGCGGATGTCTGAGTGCTGGTCGGGCTGCAGAGTCGATGTCAGGATGGAAACCGGACGTTGTCGGCCTTCGATGACTCGTGAAGAAATCTCCAGAATGCCGGTGATCAGAGTTCCCGCAAGACAGATTCTCAGCACCTGCGGATTCCAGCTGACCCACCGCAGCCGTCCCTTCCCAAGGGTCATCGCAATCAGCACGATTCCCATCGCGGGCAACAGCCACAGACCGACAACCAGAATTCGAAAGACAGCCTGATGGACCAGGCCTTTCAATGGCAGAAATTCGCCGTTCAGTGTGAACCCGATCAGGACTGCCAGCAGTACATGCAGCGTCACAAGGCTCAGCCAGCCGAACGCAGACCGCGGTCTGCGGCCGGTAAGAAATGCAATCGGCAGAATCAAAATCTGGCTGACAGGCAGCGCCAGAAACAGCAGCGCCGGACTTCTGTGCTTCAGCCACCAGTCCACCACCAGGGCAATCACGCCGACCAGCATGGCAGTCACTGACACCGCAGAAAACCTGCGTTCGGCAGACGCGGCCGGTGCGGGTTCGGGTTGGGATGAAGGAGATTCGGACATGCAGCACAACCAGGCTCTGAGCGATCCGAAAGCAACTTCGCGTCGCTTCGGTCGCTTCGAATACAGGGACTCTGAATAACGCGTTTCCGAACGGAAATCAATGGCTCGGCCCTGTTCGCGTTTTCGTTCCGGACGTCAATTCCGGGGATTTGGTTCCTTCTTCAGGAATCCCGGTCGGTGCCGTTGAGGACGAGGCGGCTTCTGCTTAAATAGACCGGCTGAGTGGTCCGACGCAGGAGCTGGGACGGAGTTCACAGCCGGTTGGACAGTTTCGCTGATCGGTTGCAGAAACCGGATCGGCCGCACGGACAGGAACCCTATGACTCGGCATATTTTTGTTACCGGTGGCGTCGTCAGTTCTCTGGGCAAGGGACTCACTTCCGCGTCCATCGGAATGCTGCTGGAACGTCGCGGACTGACGGTTCGCATGCAGAAGCTGGATCCGTACATCAACGTCGATCCGGGCACGATGAGCCCCTACCAGCACGGCGAAGTCTACGTGCTGGACGATGGTTCTGAAACCGACCTTGACCTGGGGCACTACGAACGTTTCACCACCAGCCCGCTGAATCGCAATTCCAACTACACGACCGGTCAGATTTATCAGACCGTCATCAACAAGGAACGTCGCGGCGAGTATCTGGGCCGCACCGTTCAGGTGGTGCCTCACATCACGGATGAAATCAAGTCCAGCATTCGGCGACTGGCGGCTCCGGATGTCGACATCGTCATCACCGAACTGGGCGGAACTGTCGGTGATATTGAAGGCCTGCCGTTCCTGGAAGCCATTCGTCAGATTCCGCTGGAAATCGGGAAGGCAAACTGCCTGTTCATCCACCTGACTCTGGTGCCCTACCTCAAAGCTGCCCGCGAAGCCAAAGCCAAGCCGACTCAGCACAGCGTCCAGCAGTTGCGGACGATCGGCATTCAGCCCGACATTCTGGTCTGTCGAACAGAACGGACCATTGGCCGAGAACATACCGACAAGATCGCGTTGTTCTGCAATGTTGAAAAGCGAGCCGTGATCGAAGAAGTCGACATGGAGTACTCGATCTATGAAGTGCCGCTGGGGCTGGTGGAACACGGCCTGGACGACCTGATCGTCGAAAAGCTGGGAATCGATGCTCCGCCCGCGGAACTCGACGACTACCGAGATCTTATTCACCGCATTCGCAACCCTCGACACGAAGTCACCATCGCGGTTGTCGGCAAGTACATCGACCACCGAGACGCCTACAAATCGATCTACGAATCACTGGACCATGCCGGTTTTCAGCATTCTGCCCGAGTCATCACTCGCCGAGTCGAAGCAGAGGATCTGGAGCGGCACGGAGCGGAAACTCTGCTGAGCGGCGTGGACGGAATTCTGGTTCCCGGCGGCTTTGGCATGCGTGGAATCGAAGGGAAGATTCAGGCGATCCAGTATGCTCGCGAAAACGGCATTCCTTACTTCGGTATCTGTCTGGGAATGCAGTGTGCTGTGATTGAATTTGCTCGGAACGTCATGGGCCTGAAAGATGCCAACAGCAGCGAATTTCAGGCGGATACTCAGCACCCCGTGATCTGCCTGCTGGAAGAACAGGCGGATGTTGAAGACAAAGGCGGCACGATGCGACTGGGCAGTCAGCCCTGCGTGCTGACCGATGGTTCACGTTCCCTGAATGCCTACGGAACGTCGCAGATCGAAGAACGACACCGGCATCGGTACGAATTCAATTCGCGTTATCGCGACCAGTTTGTGGCCGCCGGAATGAATCCCACCGGCACCAGCCCCGACGGAACTCTGGTGGAAATCGTCGAAATCCCCAACCATCCGTGGTACGTCGCGGTGCAGTACCATCCGGAATTCAAGTCTCAGCCGAATCGACCTCACCCGCTGTTTTCCGGATTCGTCGGCACTGCACTCGAACGCCGCCTGGCAAGACCAAAGTAGCCGTCACGCTGTGCACAGATGAGCCCGCCCGCTTTGCAGCCTGTTCAATTCTGACTGAACATGACTGCGCCGCAGTACGAGCGATTTTTCAGAGTGACAACGTCGCCTTTTCGAGCGTCAGGACGTATCCGGATCAGGGGCGAGGCTCACCGCCCTGAAGAGATTTCCTGAGAGGGTGTGCATGCGGACTTATGAAAGCCGGAAACGATCACCGGCCCGTCGCCGCGATCATCAGTGTGCCGCCTCGCGTCGACCCCGGGCTCTGTTGTTCGAACCGGTCCGGGTTGAAACGCCGTGATTTCCCGCCTGAACGCTCTTCACGGCGTTGGGCGAGGCTCCTGTTTGGCAAACTGTCGCTGGAAGAATTCGACCAATTCTGAGTTGACGTTTCGGCCTTGGGCTGTGGGGGTGTAGACGAATTCGTTTTCGATGTGCAGTTCGTTCATTCGCTTCTGCAGATGGCGGCCGAAGTTGGGGTGATGGATGCCCTGTCCGGGGCGAGCATCGTCCGGGAGCGGTCCGTCGGCTTCGCTGTAAACCATGTACAGCGCCGGATCATCTGCGGTCAGGTGATGATACGCCGATGTTTCGTCGTACAGTTTCTGCAGTTCCGGAGTTGGATTCAGAGCGTCGGCGGCCTGAGTCAATCCATAGACCTTGAAAATCGAAGGGTGCTCCCACGCTCGCCCCCCAATCAGTTCCCTGATCTGAATCGGGTCGTAGGTGCTTTGTCCGCCAAAGGTTCCGACGGCCTGAATTCGCGTTGACTGACGGAGCACGGGGTCCGAGCTGTCCGGGTCGGCCATGTCGTTATGGAAGGCAATCCACATGGAAATGCCGGCTCCTGCTGATCCGCCAAAGCAGCCGATTCGCGTCGGATCGACGTTCCATTCAGCGGCTTTGCTGCGCAGAAACTGGATGGCTCGAGCACCATCCTGCTGTGGCGCCGGGAAGATGATGTCTTTGCCATCGACGAATCGATAGTGAATCGCGGCCACGCTGATCCCGGCATTGTGAAACGCCTGTACCTGAGCCGCTGAGACATTCTTATTCCCGCCGACAAACCCGCCGCCGTGGATATAGACGACCAGCGGAGTCGGCGTATCGGAATCTGCTTTGTAAAAGTCCAGCACATTGCGTTCGTGAGGTCCATACGACACATCGCGGAAGGTTGGCTGAATCCGATTTTCAGCGGCAGGTCGCCGCCCGGCCTGCATGCGAGCTCGATAGGCCTGAACTTCCTCCCGAGTCAGGACACCGTTTTTGTCTGTGTCCGCGTCCGGGAAACGTTTCAGCAGAGCCTGCATGTTGGCGTCCGGCTGGGCCGCTTTGTCGTCTGCGAAAACAGGAATCAGCTGAACCGCCAGAACCAGAAACAGTGCCGAAAGCCTCATCATGCTGCATCCTCGAAAAATGTTGGCCGCGGTGCCCTCAACCACCCGGAAGCGACGCACCGGGACAGCACCGACTTCCGATTTCTGCCAGTTTCCCGATGTCTCGTCAAGCAGGCCGAACCAGTCAATTCCCTGCCAGGGTCTCTCGATCGTTCGTTCGGCCTGATTTCGGAAATCCGGACCGGGGTGAATCCCGCGTCGTTTTCGTTCAGAACGGCGTTCGTTACAATTCCCGCAAAATGGCACCTTTCGTGTGCAGTTCAGTCACTGATTGATCGCGGATTTCGGGAACGGATCCTGAATCTCGCCGTCACCTTTCCCGGACCGGAATCTGTGTTTCATGGACAACCTCATCAATCTGCTCGAAAGCTTCGTCAACGTTTTCTGGTCACTGCTGGATGTTGTGGTGGCTCTGGTTCACGTGATTCTGCCGTGGCTGCCGTTGCTGGCGTGGATTGCCTATTGGTCACTGGCCGTGAACTGGGCCAAGGCGTATCCCATTCTGCAGCGAGGCGGATTCATTGGCGTTCTGCTGATGATGGCACTGGCCGTGATTGTGTGGGGAGCTGTGGCTCCGCCGATTGAAGGAGTGCATACTCTGTTCGGCCTGACCGTCAGCAATCATGTCGGAAAATTTATCTACGTGACGATGCTGACCTGTATTGCTCTGATCTGTGGATCCATTCAGATGTCCGGAACGTTCGGTTCGCTGATCGATTTCTCAAACGAAGATCAGGCGGCCGACGATCACGGCCACGCTCATGCACACGCCGACCATGGTCATCACTGACCAGCCGACACCTGCTTCCGTATTTCCCTGCAATTCCGTGAAAAGACTGCCATGCGCATCGGTTTCGCCTTCCTGCTGACGTTGATCCTGAATCTGCCATCGGCGACGGCAGCGGACTGGCCGTCGTGGCGCGGTCCTCATGGAAACGGTGTGGCTGACGGAACCGGCTATCCCGTGACCTGGTCAGCCGATAACGTCAAATGGCAGGTTGAACTGAAGGGAATCGGAGCATCAACTCCTGCCGTGGCTGGTGACCGGATCTTTCTGACCAGTACTCAGAACGGCAGGAACGAGGTCATCTGCTATGGCATGGACGGCAGCGAACAATGGACGGCTGAGCTGGGCACGTCCGTCGAAGGCAAGCAGGGCAAGGACGGAACAGGAGCCAACCCATCGCCCGTTGTCGACGGCGAACATGTGTTGTGTACTTCAAGAGCGGCGACTTCGGATGCTATGACCTGCAGGGAAATCTGAAGTGGCAGCTGAACGTCTTCGAACGTTTTGCGGAAGTGACCAGCGAAACTCTGTGGTGGGATCTGGGAACTTCTCCCGTTCTCACCAGCAACGCTGTGGTCGTCACGATGATGCATTCCGGTCCGTCCTATCTTGCCGCTTTGAATCGAACGGACGGCAAACTCCTGTGGAAGCATGACCGAGTCACCGATGTTCGCCGCGAGGCCGCTCAGAGCTACACGACTCCGATCGTTACGACCAATCCGGACGGTAAGGAAGTCAAACACACCTCATTGCTGAACCAGATTGAGATCGTTTTTGGCATCGTCAGTCGCCGCGTGATGCGTCGCCGCAACTTCAAATCGCCGGCAGACTTGAAAGATCGGCTTCTTGATTTTGTGCAGTATTTCAACCGCACGTTCGCCAGGCCGTTTCAGTGGAAGCACATCGGTCGCCCTGTACGATCGGACACCATCAAACGCCCGCCAACATGGAAGGAAAACCGGGCAAACTTAAGGAAAGCCAGGAGGAATGCTCATCTGGTGGCCTAACAACTATGATCTGAGGCACGAGTACTCTGTCATTAATTCGGTGATGGATGTCATCCTTGAGTTGATCGTTCATGGAAGACCGATGTCTCAAGGAGGAAATCATGGAAAAACGATACAGGGTCACACTGACAGCAGAGGAGCGTTCAGATTTGCGGTCAATGGTTTCGAAGGGCAAGTCGCAGGCACGCAGGCTGGTTCGGGCCAGAATTCTGTCGCTGGCAGATCAGGCGGTCGGAGGCGCTGCGAAATCGGATCCGGAGATCGTCGAGGCATTGGGATGTGGACGGACGACTGTGAAACGAGTTCGCCGGGCGTTCGTTGAAGAGGGGCTGGAGGAAACTCTGGAGCCATCTCCATCAACGCGTGTCTATGAAAGTTGACTGGACACTGTTCATCAGGTTCCTGCTACTGACGGTTTATCCGGAGGCCGCTGTGGTCGTGCTGGTGATGGACAATCTGAATACTCACTGCATTGGCAGCTTATACGAAGCCTTCGATCCCGCGGCAGCGCGAGCTCTGGCTTCTCGTCTGGAAATCCACAACACACCAAAACACGGGAGCTGCCTGAACATGGCCGAGACGGAATTATTGGATGCTGACGGCATGGCAGGAACCGCTGAACGCAGAGCTGTATTCAGGAACTGAACCTCGGCAAGTCCTACGTTGCGGCCGCCGTAGTTCGTATCCAGCTGAAGTCTGATGAAGCGGAAAGTAACGCGGCCGAAGTCATGTTCTTCGCCATAAGGGTTGTGGGCCCCATCTGCCGGAGCGCGGGCAGCAGTGAACGCTGTGATGAGTTCCCAACTGTCGTGCCAGACTTCATGAAACGCGTCGACGTCATTCGAACCAAACACTCGGATATCTTTCGCCCCGCGACCGTTGCCGTCATCTCCGTAGATCGCTCCGTGGTAATTCCATAAACGCAGACGGTCAATCGGTCGAGGACCTCCGAAGTCATAATGCAGCGATGCACTGTAGGATGAATCTGTCAGAAACGAATCGCCGGGACGAGCAGAATGAGTGGCGGGAAACAGATTCGGAGTCTGCATGCCATCGCCGGAACAGGTCGCTTCGATACGGGTCTGCGGATCAGCTCCCGATTCCGAATGAAAGCCAGCTCGCACGACCGCAATCATCTCAGGAGCCGCAGAGACATCGCCGCTCAATCCCGCCAACAGAGCGACTTCGGACGCACTGAGTGAGCGACGATAAATCTGCACTTCATCAACCAGCCCTTCGAAGGGCGAAAACGGCTGCCCATTGGGGCCGCTGGTGGTGCCGATGGATCCAAGGCTTAAGGCGTCCAGTGCGGTGCTGCTGGCGAAGGGGGCGACGACTTTTTCGGTGGCTTCAAGCTGTCCGTTGATGAACAGCTGAGTTGTCTGGCCATCAAACGTGATCGCGAATGCTGTGAACACGTCGGGGGGAAGCACGGTTTCTGATTTGGCTCCTGTGGGAAATTTTCCGCCGACGCCCTGGATATGGAACTGAAGCTTACGAGCTCCGTCAAGACGCACGCTCAGTCCATGTCGATTCGCGGCCGTTGATGTTTCATCGATCGTGGTCAGAATTCCTCACTGGTCGGAGCGACATATCCCGTGATGCTGAACGGCGAGCCGTCGTGCAGGAAGTTCCATTTGGAAGAGCGACCGAAGTTGATGTAGTCTCCATCGCCATCAAACGAATAGCCGTTGCCAATCGCGCCGGTTGCTCGCGTGGTATCGCCAATCAACGCGCCGTTGTTTCCGTTCGGCGAATTGTCTCTGGCTGTCGAATCCGCTCCTTCGCCCGACCAGTACGCCACCAGTGAACCATCGTTAATGACGGGAGTAGCCGGTGCTGGTGTGGCGACAACTGTCATCGGCACGGCCTGACCATCGGTGGCAACCGGTGTCGACGGCGCCGAACCGAATGCCGCGCGATAAATGGCGAAGGCCAGCGCCGCCTGAAACGCCAGCAGAACAGTGGCGGTAGCCAGCGGCGTTCTTCTGCAGGTCCTTGGCGAGCATCAGCGGAACCATTGCCATTCTTCGGCCAGGTTAATGAAGTTGGCTCGTACGTGATTCCGTTCGACGTATCTCATGGTGTAACCTCAAGTTGCTCGATAGGGATGATCACCAGTTCGTTCGCGGCATGGCTCTTGTGGGTGTATCCGACGTAGAGCTTCCCTTCATATTCCACCGCATAGGGATAGCTGAAGTCAGCGTTCGCGGCGGAAACTCCCGGCGTGCCCTCGAACACCGAGGTGCGGATGAGGAAGACTTTGCTGAAGACTGATTCGCCCGGTTTGCTCACGGCAATCGTCAAAGGCGAGCGGCTTCCGCCAGTGTCCGCCGCCGTGGTACACACGAGGTAGCGCTGGCCGGTGCTGAGGATGCCCGCGTACGGTTTGCTGGTGGCCATCGGCAGATTCGACGGAGCGGTGGGTGTCCAGGTGCGTCCGTGGTCTTCGCTCACCGAAAGCAGGGCGACCGCTTTTTTGCCATAGCGGGCGATGTTGAGGGTGCGTTGGCCCTCGACGATGACGGTGGACTCGCCCCAGACCGTACCCAGACCGGGCGCAGCAGGAATGACGACCATTTCCCACTTCGTGAAGTCGTCGCCCTTGCTGATGGCCACGGCGGGCGGATTGCCCGGCTGACCATACTGGCCGCCGATTCGGAACCCGGCCATGATCCAGTTTCCGTCCGCCATCTTCTGTGGCTCCTGCATTGGCCAGAATCCACCGTCGACAACGGCGCCCTGCGCCTCCCATGCGCCGGTGGTTTCATTCAACCGATAGGCGCGGGTATGAACGCGGTGGTAGAGCTGAGTGTGAGCATAAAAGGCGCCCATGAAGGCCCACAGCTTGCCACCATGCGAAAGGAACACGCCGTGGCTGACAGCAAGATCACCGTCGCCTGCATCCATCACGACGGGTGACTGCCAGGTCCTGCCTCCATCGCCGCTGACTCGGACGTGCGCTTCCTCGGTGGGCGTGTTTTCGTTGCCTTTGTTATAGGCATAGGACGCGTAGAGCTGGCCCTTGTGCCACGCAAGACCGACGCCGAGCGTGAACCTGCAGTCGTCGGTGTCGGGGCGAGGCTTCTTGATGACATGAAACTTCACGCCCGCCACCTGCGTCAGTTCGGCAGCCTTCGGGAGCGTTTGCGAGTCGTTCCAGAGCGGCAATGCGGTGACGAGCTTCGGTAGTTCATGCGTGTCAAACTGGCCGATAACTCGCGGCGATCTCCTCCGCCGTGAGCGCGTGAATGCACCGAGCACTCATCCAGGGCACCGTGGAAGGTTCGACGCATCTTCAGCATCCCAGATGCCGCCGAGTGTGATGGGAGCTTCCGTGGTCGCGATGGGCGTCCTGAGCTTCACCACGCCCACGGGCTTCCCATTCAAAAACAGCGTTGCATTCTCCGCATCGACCACCAGGGCGGCGAAATGCCATGCACTGGCCTTCAACGGCTCGGCGCATGAAATCGTGCTCCAGCCACCTTGCTGCAAATGTGCGCTCAACCGGCCATCCGGCTCGATGGTGAGACTCCATTGGCGCTCGTTGCGCGAGTAGCGGTTTTTGCCCGCGAGCATCTGCTGACCGCCAGCGAGTTCATACGGATTGAACCACAGCGAAACGGTGAACGCGCCGCTCGCGAGCTTCGCGCTGTCTTTGAGCTCGATCAGCGACTCGCCATCGAGTACCAGACTTTGCCCGGAGGCTCCAGTCGCCATCCTCGCGACTCCTCGAACGATCAACGCGTCATCGACGCCATCGAGCGGCCAGGTGGCGGCGAGGCCTGGCGAGGCGAGCAAGACGGCGGCAAGGAGGGCGAGTTTCATATTCTTTGTTGTTGGTTCCTGGTTTGTTGGTCGTGACTTGCTGGAGTGGTGGAGCATCACTTCACAAACTTCACTTCCACCCTGGGCAGCAGGGCTTTCACTTTGGCCTGCGTTTCGTCGGGGTAGCCTTTTCCGTAGCGGACGAGCGTGAAGGACTTGAGATGAGCGAAGGCCTGCAACTGCGGGAGGCGGGCGTCGGGCAAGTCGAGGCCTGCGAGGGAAAGGTCGTGGACCTGGGTCGCGGTGGCGAGGGTGGCGAGATCCGTATCAGTGAACGCGTCGGCCGCCAACTTGAGCCGACGCAGCGTAGGGGTGGACTTGATGGTGCTGATGGCGTCAGACGCCGGGGAATTGACGCCGTACTCGAGCGCCACATATTCCATCGGTAATTGGCCCAGATGCTTGACCAGGGCAGCCGTGGCCTTCGAGCAGCTTATTTCCATGCCTTTCAGGTTTTTCAGCTTCTTCAGGTGTTCGGCACTGGCATTGGTGATGTGCTGGGAGTGCCATAGCTTGATGAACTCGAGGTTGGGGAAGTTCTCGCAAACATAGCCGAACCCTTCATCGTCCAGACCGTTGCTGTGGAAGTTGATGTTCTTGAGCTTCGTCCAACCCTTGAATCTGGCAAAGCAATGGCCAGGGAAACGAGCGCCACGCGGAGAGAAAAACTCCAGGTTCTTCAAACCGGCGAGTTGCTCCCAACCCGCATCGGTGGCCGCGCCGAAATAGGCCAGTTCGAGATGCGTGAGATCGGGACACTCGGTGAGCCCCTGGAGCTGAGCGAGGCTGGCGTCACCCAGTCTGCCGAAGCCACTGACGCTCAGGTCTTTCAGGTTTTTGAGCTTCAAAAGTGGAGCCACCCAGGAGTCCTGAATTCCGGACGCCTCCAGCTTGACCGACTCCAGTGAGAGAATGTGCCCGAGGTGTTCGATGAAGGCGGCATCGTAGGGGTCTTTGTTTTCCTTGCGATGGTCATGGGCTTTGCCACCCGCGATGCGGGTGTCGATCTGCGTCAGTGTGTCGAAGATCGCGATGTCGCCACCCGCTGCTTTCTTCAGTGCATCGGGGGTGGTGTTGAATTTCGTGAAGGTGCCCGGCGCGCTTTCGATGGTGCGAACGACGGCTTCCACATGCGGGTGCCGCTCCGCTGCCGCGAGGATGGCGTCGGCATGCTCGGCGAGAGCCTTTTTCAAAGCCGCATCGGACGTGGCGGCAATGACGGCATCCAGATCCGTGCGCGACGCGATTCGGGAAAGGTCAGGTGCAGCGGTGCTTGTTGCGGCGAGAGTGAGGAGGTCTGAAATCTCGGCATCCCAGGTCAGGCTTGCTGCTTTTTGCAAATCACCCTCGTTGGTGATTCGGTAAGCCGTGAGGGTTGCTCCGGTATAGGCGGAAACGAGGAGATAGTTGCCGTCTGGTGAAAGAGTCAGCCCCCACGGAATCTTGTCCGCTGAAGTCAACCCGAGCAGTTCGGCCTGGCCGTCTTCCCGCACCCGGTAGCGGGCGATCCGGTCGAAGTCCTGACTGTGTCCCCGCAACCCGGCGAAGATAAACCTGCCGTCCGGCGTGATCTCCAGGTCGGACGCGCTGAGGCCATCCTTCGACATGCTTTCCGGCAGGATCGCGATGTCCTGCTTCAGAACAAGCTGACCGTCGGGGCGTCGCTCGTAGGTGGAAAGTCCGATGCCTTGTTCATTCGTGAAATAGACCATCGGCAACGTGCGGTGATAGACGAGGTGGCGCGGGCCGGTGCCGACGGGTGGATTCGCATTGTGAGGATCGAGCGGAGTGACAGCCCCCGTGGACGCATCGAAGCGGTATTGGAAGAGCGCCAGGTTGCTCTTCACATAGGGGATGTAGAGGAACTGGTTGTTGGGCGAAATCAGAACGCAATGAGCTTCCTTTTTCCCTTCGTCAACGGTCGCGACGGCTTTTCCCGGCAATCCGTCTTCACCCAGACGATAGACATTGAGCCGTCCGTTTCCGTAGCTGACGCCCAACAGAAACGCACCGCTCCGATCGAGGCTGAGGTAGGCGGCATCGTCATTCAAGTCAACGCGTTGGTGGCTCGCATAGCCGCCGTCTCGCGCCAAAGTCACGACCGCCCCAGGCACCTTGCCCCGCTCTCCCTCTCCACTCGCGACATAGAGCAGCGGCTCTTTCGGATGCGCGGCGATGACACGACCGTTAAAGCCGAGGTTCCGCTTTTCAGCCACTTTCAATTCCAGCCCACCGTCCGCTTTGGGAACGGCATCCACAATCCAAAGGGTGTTGGTCTTGCTGGAAGGCGCATAAACGCGAAAGGCTTCGGAGGCGAGGCTCGTGGCAGTGATGCCGAAGCCAAGCAGGGCAGTGAGGATGGTGAGGGTCGGTTTCATGGTGATCAGGGGGAGTTTCATGTTGCCTGGCATTTCATTAAACAAGGTCGTTACTCGCGTCCGTGGAATTGTTCTTCCTGCGGCAACGCGTCGACTTTCCAGGTGGCGGGATAGAACCGGACGATGCGGCGCGGGCGGTAGCCTTCGAGCAACATGCCGCACTTGACCCGAATCTGCACGCCGCTGCTGCCGGGTTCGAGAGGCACTTTTTTGATGTCGAGGATGTTCCCGCCCTTGCGGTCGTTGACGGGGTCGTAGGTCATGAGGCACTCACGCGCGACGGCGATACCGCCCTTCGGAGCTTTTGGATCATCTTCCGGATAGGAAAACGGCCATCCCTGTGGCTCTTCGTTGATGCCATACAGCTCGTCGAACAGCTTCGGATCGACTCCACCGAAGAAGGTGATGGTGACGATTTGCTTCGCGTCATCCACGGCGTTCACCCAGCCGGGCAGGCCGCGCTCGCGAATGTGGTTGCGATGGCGTTCGAGTTGGTTGGCGGTGACCAGTGTTCGCGCAGGTTCGTCGAGCCAGACGTCAGTGATGCGTCCCGGACCGTAAAGCGTGGCCCACGTGATGTTGAAAAGCACGGTCTGTCCCGGCTGGATCGCGTTGAGATCCGCGATGGTGTTGGCCATGAACACCCGCGTGCTGGTGAGTAGATCAAAAATCTTTGGCTGCCCGCTGGACAGACCGTTGTCCTGAAGTGTGGCAGTCAGCTTCTTCGCATCGAGGTCCACGCTGTCGATTTTCCAGAGCTGCTTCTGCCGAGCGTGGAACGAAAAATCATCCTCGATACGGAAGCAGCGTCGAAACTCCCACTCGGGCGTTTTGCGATTATTCGCGGTTACCGGCAGGGGCGTCTTATCGTCGGGAGGGCTCAGGTAGAACAAGCCGTGCAGGTGTGTGCCGAGCGGGATGTCCTGTAACGCAGCCGGTGCTCCCTGATACCAGATCGAGCCGAACGGCAGCATCGTCGCATCCAACGGCAAGTCCATGATGCCGCGGTCCTGGCTGTCATTCCGATCCACCCGCATCTGGAAACGACGTTCAAGGTGATCAACCTGAATGAGTTCACCGGCGACAGCGTGCGCCGAGCCCTCCGGCGGGAACTGACCCTCGACGAGCTGGAACCAGTCCGGTTTCCCGTCGGGCTTTCTGTCTTTCGGGTTTGTGCGTTTCTCGCCCGCCTTCACCGGGCCGTCGGCGTCGGTGCGGAACCTCGGCGGCTCAGCGCAAAGCAGGGCGGGTGCCAGGATCAGGCTCAAGAGGCATCGGCCAATGAGATGTCGCATGGGGAAATCCGGTAATTGATTGAGCAATGTTACGACAGAATCTGAGAGATCACGCCCACGCTGTCCTGGAACGTGTCGGCCTTCACGTCCACTCGTTGCAGCATGGTGAGCAGCAAATTGCTGACGCGGGCATCGGTGTCGACGGGGCGAGAGCAGATTTGATAGTGGGCCGTCGCATCGGCGACGTTGTATTGGCCGATCCTGGGAAGATTGAAATC
This sequence comes from Planctomycetaceae bacterium, assembly GCA_041398865.1. GTDB lineage: Bacteria > Planctomycetota > Planctomycetia > Planctomycetales > Planctomycetaceae > Fuerstiella. The sequence continues at coordinate 56,898 of JAWKTY010000010.1, read as the reverse complement.
GAGATGCGTGCCGTGCTTGTAACCGAGCGATTTTCCTCCCGCGAGGATGGTCGGCAGGTTGGCGTTGCCGTGGCTGTGACCGTAGGCCATACCGCTGCCCCAGAGGACCTGCGTGGTATCGAGCAGGGGCGTGTCCCCTTCCTTGTGTTCCTTCAACTGGTCAAGGAAGTAGCTGAACTGGCCGACGAGGAAGGTGTCGGTCTCGGTGAGACGCCGCAGTTGCTCGGGATCGCCGTTGTGATGACTGAGTCCGTGGCGTGTCTGCAGGATGCCGATCTCCGGGATGCCGCTGGTGTGACCTTCACTCCCGATGCCGCAAGTGATGACGCGAGTGGAATCGGTGCGCAGCGCCATGACCATGAGATCGTAGAACAGGCGGTAGTACTCGCCCGCCTCGGCCATGCTGAGCTTACGTTGGAGGCGTGCGGCTTCACTCGCTGGCACGGCGGGCTTGGCGACGTTGAGCCATTCATCGGCGCGGCGGGTGCGTTCTTCGACTTGCCGCACGGCGGTGAGATATTCGTCCAGCTTGCTGCGATCCTCGCTGCCGAGTTTGTTGTTCACGCGCTTCGCGTCATCGGCCACAATATCGAGGATGCTGCCGCGGCGGCTGAGCCGACGTCGAATCGTCTCCTTGCTGTCCCTTTCGACGCCAAAGAGCATGTTGAAAATCTGCTGCGTATTGCGTTCGGCGGGAATCTGAATGCCGTCCCTTGACCATGCCAACGATGTGCCCTCGATCGCCATCTCCAACGACGAGAACCGAGTTGCGTTCCCTTGCACTTCGGCGATGAGCTGGTCGGCGGACACCGTGTTGCGGAAGGCGCCGCCGTCGCCCGGCACGTTGGCGCCCGTCAGCCAGACCTTTTCGCAATTGTGATGCTTGCCCAGCACCATCGGATGATGCAGGCCGCTGATTGGCGTGATGTCCGCCCGATGCTTTTCCAGCGACTTCAGCGGTTTCGTGAACTCGTAGTCCGCGCCCGCCTTTTCGATCTGCCACGTCAGCGTGTTGACACCGTTAGGGATGTAAAGAAACACGCTGCGTTTCGGCTTCGCAGCCGCCTCGGCAGCACGCGCACTGGCGGGCAGCATGGCGTCGAGGAATGGCAGGGCGATCGTGGCTCCGAGTCCGCGCAGAACCTCGCGACGGCCAAGTTGCCAGCGTTTCATATTCAGGTTGCTCATGGGTTGTTCCTGGTTAAGTGTCAGCGTTTCTGGAAAAGGTCGGAGGTCACGAGTGCGGTGACGATGTCGGTCACTCGGTAGTCTTTGGCCTTGCTGGCGGCGGCGATGGCTTTCAGGTGATCGCGGTCGTCGAACGACATGCTGCGGCGCAGGGCATAGGTGGCGAGCTTCTCGATGAAGGTGTGATTGAAGGCGTCCAGGTCCTCAACGAGCAGCTTCTTGAATTCGTCGGCGGTCTGATACGTGCGACCATCGGGGAGCTTGCCCGCGGCGGAAACTTTCGGGTTCTCGCCGATGCCGTCGGTCACTTCCTCGGTGCGCCAGCGGCCAATGGCATCATAGTTCTCGAAGGCCAGACCGAGCGGATCGATCCTGGCGTGACAGACAGCACAGTTGGCATCGTGGATGTGCGCTTCAAGTTTCTGCCGCAGCGTGGCCTTCGGGCCGGTCGGGTTCGTAGGAATCGGATTCACGTTCGCAGGCGGGGGCGGCGGCGATTTGCCAAAGATCGACTCCATGACCCACACGCCGCGATGCACGGGGCGATGCCGCACGCCATCGCTGGTGAGCGAGAGAATCGCCGCCTGCGTGAGCAAGCCGCCGCGATGGCTGTCGGCGGGCAAAGAGACGCGCTGGAAATCGTCGTCGCTGACCAGCCCCTCGGGCAGACCGTAGAACTGCGCGAGCCGAAGATTCAACATGCTCCAGTCCGAGTGCAGGAACTCGCGCAGTGTCAGGCCGCTGCTGAGTACTTCACGGAAAAAGGCTTTCGTCTCGCCGACCATGCTGCTTTCCGCTGCCTTGTCGTAGTCGGGGTACAGCTTCCTGTCGGGCTGAAACATGCCGACTTTCTTCAATCGCAGCCATTGCGTGGCAAACGAGTCCGTGAAGCGCTGCGATCGCGCATCGGCCAGCAGACGTGCGACCTGCTGTTCGAGCACCGCTTTGTCGCGGAGTTTGCCTTGCTCGGCGAGCGCGAATAACTCGGCATCGGGCATCGTATTCCAGAGCAGATAGGACAAACGCGAGGCGATCTCCCAATCATTAAGCGTCTGCCGCGATGCGTTCTCATCTCCCTCGGCGATGAATAAAAAGCTCTTCGAGTTCAGGATGGCCAGCATCCCGGCTTTCACCGCATTGCGGAACGTCTCCTTCGCCTCGAGTTCGCTCTGCACGATCCGCATGTACTGACTGATCTCCTCGTCGGTGACGGGACGGCGAAAGGCACGCCTGGCCAGAGTGGCGAGGCACTCGCGCGCTTGCTGCATGTTACCTTCTTCGCGCGGCATGTATTCGTCGCGAAGCTGCTTCTCATGCTCCTCGAGAATGGGTCCCTTCCACGAGACCGAGTCAAAATCAGGAAGGGATAACGCGCATGGCCGGCTTCATCGGTGAGCTTCATTTGCCAGGAATGCGGCCGATCTTCGTGCTGATGAACGGCACCTCGCCATGCCGACCTGAGCCGCGGGAGTATTCGATGGTCCGGCACATCATTATAAACGAAGATGCTTTGGTGGCCTTTCGGAAGATGCGTGCGGAACGTCACCGTAATCGGTTTGTCTTCGTCCGCGACAATATCCTGCTCGAACAACACGCGATCGAGCCGTTCGTGATAGACCTTGATTCGCGGGCGCGCGGCCTTGCGGAGGACGCAGGCCGCTGAGCGTGTAGCTGATCTCATAAATGCCTGCCTCAGGGAGCTGGCCGATTGACGAATAGCGGTAGATGTCGCCCGGCCACATCTCAAACCGCACCTTGTCGAGCAGCCCCAACTCCCGCAGCCGTTCACGATGTCGCTCATTGATCTGTTCTTCCACGATCGCCGGCTTCGAGCCACCGAAAGGCGGTGCGGGTTTCGCGTTCGCCGGGAGCGGCTCGGGATACGCTTCCGTCAGAATGGTTTCGGCCGCCGTGAGATATTTCTCGATGCTCGAGGGCGAGAGCGTCAGCACAGAGCCAATGCGTTCAAAGCCGTGCCACCCGGATCATCGAGCAGCGCGCCGGGGTCCTTCGCGTCATACTCCACGCCGATCAGATCACGCACCGTGTTGACATACTCGTCACGAGTCAGGCGGTTGTAACTGACTCGACCGCGCGCGGCCATGCGGGCCGCTTCGCCTTCCTTCATCCGCGCAGCAATCCACTCGACAATCCCGGCGCTTTCTTCAGCCTCTGGACGCACCTTCGCATCCTCCGGCGGCATCTCGCCTGAGTTGATGCGTTCCATGATCTCCAGCCATTGCGGTGTGTTTTCGGCACCAACCTTCGGCGAGAGATTGTCGACGCGGAAGTCACCCTTCTGCACATCGCGCTGTGACACTCCACACAGTACTTTGAGAAAAGGCTGCATGAGCTGCTCCAGTTCCGTGGGTTGTTCCGCCTGCAATGAAGCCGACGCCAACAAGGCGAAAGCGGCAATGACGGCTGTGACTCTAGGCCTGTTATTCATACAAGAATCTTCTTCACTTCCGAGCCATACGCATTGGTGGGACGGCCGTTGTGAAGCCAGTGGCGGGGTTGGATGTTGCTCATGATTGTCGGTGTGGCCAAAGGGCTGTTGTTCAGGTGTGATGATACCTTCACCGCGAGGAGAAGGCGTTGTTCAGTTGGGATCATTTTGCGGCGGGAACGAACTTGAGAGACTGCGGATCACCTGGCCGGAATGATCTCCCACTCCCCACGGCCCCGACGTGAGCTCGGCCTCGCCAGGTACATCGGCCATCAGGCCGGTCGCCTTGTTCGACCAGTATACCCGCTGCCGCGTCTGGAGCCGTCTCCCCGAAGGATCCCAGCGCGCTGCCGGTCTTGAAGATCGCGTTCGGCGTTTCGCCGCTGTTTCGCAGCAGATTCGTGTCGGCGGTGCGGAAGGCGACGACGAGCTGATCCCCGGCCACGGCCACCGCTGCCTCGACTTCGTACGGCTTGCTGTTGCTGTTGAAGTAGAAGTTGGCGCTGTCGCCGCGTTTCTCGACCGAGGCCCGGTTGGCGGACTGGCACTTCGCCAGCTACCGTCGATGGCGGGCAGGGCCGCGAGCAAGGTCACTCGCAGTCGCTTCGTGCCCCTGGCGGCCTGCCGTGCCGGTACGTCCGACATGGGCGTGAACTTGTGGGGTAGAAGTCCCCTGCACGAAAACAGGACTCATTGAAGAGGAGAATCAATCGCTTGTCCCTGCTTGTCGCGGATGTATTCCCTGGGATCGAACAGATTCAATTGCTCGCACCTCTATTCGTGCAGTTCCAGAATCGCTTCGATCTCGACCGGAATATTCCCCGGCAGCGATCCCATTCCCACGGCGCTGCGGGCGGCTCGGCCGGATTCGCCCCAGATTTCCACCATCAGGTCGCTGAAACCGTTGATGACTTTGGGGTGGTTTTTGAAGTCTGTTGTGCTGTTGACCATGCCCAGCACCTTCACGATGCGTCTGACCCTGTCCAGGCTGCCCAGCTGACTGCGGATGGTGGCCAGCATGGTCAGCCCGACAGTTCGAGCTGCCTGGATGCCCTGTTCTTCGGTCAGATCCGTGCCCACCTTTCCGGTCAGCCAGCGGCCATCCGGTCCCACCGGCCCCTGACCCGAAACATACGCCATCGTTCCGACCACAACCACCGGAGAATACGTTCCTGCAGCTGCCGGAGCTTCCGGAAGCTCCAGCCCCAGTTCCTGAATTCGCGCTTCGATACTCATGGCTTGCACTGAATCTTTCTGAAGGTTTCCGTAAGATTAAAGACGCGGAATGTATCGGCCGCACGGCCAGCGCTGCAACCGACCGCGCTGGAGTCCACGCTTCAGCGTGCGTTTTCCCGCGCGGGCCATGAGGCGAATGCCATCTGCCACTCTCGAACAACGCCTTCGGAATGAACTGAACCGGATTGGTCACGGACGCGGGGGCTCAGCGATCCGGCGGACTGCTGAACACTTCGGGAAACGCAGCTTCAGTTCTGCCGTCATCTGTTCTGCTTCAGCGGGGCGTCCTGAATTCCGCAGACAGTGAACCGCTTCGGCCAGCGACGCGGCTGCCAGTGCAGAATCATCCGCTGACATCAGCGGTGGCCACAGAAACATCAGCACCGCGGCGTCGAGATCATGCTGCATCAGTAAACAGCGTCCGAGAGTAAACCGGGGCCCGGGCTGAGCTTCCACGGCCATCTGCCGGACATGGTCCTGCCAGATTCTCAGCACGGATAACGCATCGGGGTTCTGAGTCAGCACCGGAACTCGCCACAGCTGAGCTTCTGCCAGATCAGACAATCGCCGAAAGCCGGATTCTTCTCGCAACTTTTTCAGAATCCGTTCCGCCGACGGGTGATGTTCACCGCCCAGCAGAACTGATGCCGCCACCAGCTGACGAACGGCTGAAGGCGATGAAAGATCCCTGATGGTTCCGGACGGACGTTCTTCCATTGGCAGCCGTTCATCCCAGGTCAGAGGCAACAGGGAAACGTGACGACTGCGAGCATCACTTTTCAGGATAAGCTCAACACGACGAACAGCATCATCGTACTGTCCACTGCGAAGACAGATGCGGACGGCCGCGGCCTGCATTTCGTTCACTGCCCAGCTGCGGCTTTCTTCTTCCAGGGATCGGTCCAGTGATTTCAGTGCCTGAACATAGTCCCCTTCGGAATTCAGCTGAAGAGCACGATCAAAGTCCGCGTGCCGCACGAAGGTGATGTCTGTGATGTCGTCGGTGCTCACAAACTGCAGACGCCCGGTTCCGCTACGACGAATAGCCAGAGTGTCGCCGGTGATTTCCGTGATCTCGCCGGTCAGCCGGACCGCCGGCAGATCCCCTCGCTGAGTCACCACGCTGTCCGCTCCGGCAAACCCCGGCGGCACGTCCTGACCTGTCGTCAGACAGGGCAGAATCAAAACACAGGCCAGGCCTGCTGTGCAGTATCGAACCTTCTTGAATTGCATCGCCGATCAACCCTGAGACTGCGAACAACATAACACGGACCCCCCTGTTTTGCAGCAGACTTCAGGTTTTCTGAAGGAACAACACGAATGCAGACGAGTTTCGATTCCAGAATCATTGATTTGAAGGACTGAATGCGGATTTCATCTGTTGGGCCCAGTCAGGATCGATGCTTTAAAGCTGGCCCAGCAGATTTTTCCAGAGCTGTTCCTGACTGGTAACCGTTTCGATCTCATCCTCATTCCCGTTTCGGGTCCCGGGGCTGCCACGTTCACTGACTCCTGGTCCGGCGGTAAAGCTGTCGGGTTCGACGGTGATTTGTCTCAGGTCATTGTCGCCTGCACCGGGCATCGTGAAGACCAGCTGCGACAGCTTCGCGTCGGACAGGCCCAGCTGACGAGCGTGCTGTTCCAGAATCTGCAATGCGTTCTTTGAACGGGTCTCGGACAGCAGTTCGATACACTGGACTGTCAGTGCTTTGACTTTGGCTTCGGCGGCCCGGGCATGTTCGGCCTCCGCGAGTGCTGTTCTTTCGGCTGTCTGGGCTCGAAAAGCCAGCCACGTGCCTCCGATTGCGGAAATGGTCAGCAGGACACAGAACGCCGAGGCAATTCCCAGGAAAACCTTATGACGACGGACAAGCCGGCTGATTCGGTAGGCCGTACTGGGCGGTCGTGCTTCGATGGCATCTCCGTTCAGAAATCGCTGGACGTCGTCCGCCAGATCGCCAGCGCTTGAATAACGTCGATTGCGGTCTTTTTCGAGCGACTTCATGGCAATCCAGTCCAGATCGCCTCGCACACTGACTGTCAGCCGACGCACATCCGACCCTCGTCGTGCAGAGATCTCCGAAGCCGCGTCGCCCATGCTGCTGAGTTTCAGGCTGGGACGCGTCGCCTCATCTTCTCGAACGGCGGCCAGAGCCTTTTCCAGTGCCATGGCCTTAAGCGACTGCCGTGACAGCGGAGTTTCGCCGGTAAGCAGCTCGTAAAGCAGAATTCCCAGGCTGTAAACATCACTGCGTGTATCGGTATCGAGGGAATTCAGAGCTGCCTGTTCGGGACTCATATACTGCAGCGTTCCCACCACCTGGCCGAAGGCGGTAAACAGAGTTTCGTCGGTCAGCCGCTGGTTCACATTCAGAGCCTTGGCCAGCCCGAAGTCGATCACCTTCACCACCGGACGCCCGTCGTATTCCGTGACCAGCACGTTGGAAGGTTTGATGTCTCGATGAATGATGCCCTTCTGATGAGCATGCTGGATGGCTCGGCAGATCTGAACGAACAGCAGCAGTCGTTCCCAAATACTCAGCCGACGCTCGTCACAATACTTCGTCACGGAGACTCCGTTCACCAGTTCCATGACGAAATACGGCCGGCCATCGTCCGTGGTCCCTGCGTCAAGGACACGAGCAATATTCTGGTGATCCATCAGTGCCAGTGTCTGCCGCTCGGCTTCGAACCGAGTCATGATTCCCTTGTCTTCCATCCCGGAGCGGATCAGTTTCAGGGCAACCATTCGACGGACAGGTTCCCTCTGTTCCGCCATAAACACGGTTCCCATTCCGCCCTGACCGATCTTCTGCAGCAGCTTGTATCGGCCGATCGTCGGGGACTTGTGTCCGGGAACCAGAGTTCTCTCGAAGCCGTCCAGCGACTGGGCGTCACCCAGCAGAGTCTCAGCGACTCGTGACTGTTCCACATCGTCGTCTCCGATGTTCTGACAATTGGACTCGTTCTGACACGCCGCCAGTTGCTTTGCCGCCGCGTCACATGCCGCAGCGCCGAGATATCGATAATCCGCCGCCGTGACAGGCCGACCAGCGCGGTGCAACTGTCGAACATCGGTTTCACCAAAGCGCAGAATTGCAGACAGCGGAAGCCCTGTCACCTGCCGCTTCAGGAACTCCCCGGGAAAAGCCACTCGCCCGCCGTGAGTGCTGATTCGTAGCGGCGGCACACAGAATCGACATCGGAGTCAGACGACATATTCACTGAAGTCCTGAGGACGCCAAAAAAGGGATCGGGAATCCTGACTACTTTGCTGCTGCTGATTCCACTTTGAGCAGTTCAACAAGCGGAACAGAACGGGTTAGAGGAACGTAAACGGGAACCTGCGCTTTTCCGATTTTGTCGCGAACAAGCTCGCGGACGCGGACTCGGACGTATTTGGTCACATCTTTTTCCAGAGTCAAAGCTGCCGTCAGCGAGCAGTGCTTTTTGCCTTTGCGTCCGCCGCTGGATCAAGGGAATTGCCGTCCAGCGTTTCCAGTACAGCCATGGTGAAAAATCCATGGCCACCGACCTGAGTGTTGCTCACAACTGCTTCCCGGCTTTCGAAAGCCTTCTGATCTGCATCCGCGGCACAGATGACCGTGCGGCCATGAGGGCCCTGCGCATCCCGCAGAGCATGGCGAACGGACCCGGATTCACAGGCATCGATAAACCAGGACACGTGGCAATTCAGATTGTCCAGTTGCCTGGTCAGATTGGGCCATGAGATTCCGTCACGATGCAGGACTGTGGGCACATCCGGATTGACGTTGGCCGGCAGAAAATAGAACTGTTCCATTTTCGGATCCTCTGCGGATGCTCGAGTCACACCGTGCCCCGCAACGTATATGACCACCAGATCACTGGGGTTGTTTCGAGCCTTCACCTTTTCGGTGATGTTGCGAACGGCCGTATTTAGTGACTCAAGAGAAACATTGGCGTCCGTCAGCAGTTCGCTACTGTCAAAATGCCTGGCCGTGTGTTCATGCTTCCGCAGAGATTCCGCAACGGCGTTCACGTCTTCAATTGTCCAGTCCAGTTTCTGCAGACCGCTCGTTGCCTTGTCGTAGGCTTCGACGGCGACTCCCAGATAGAAAATGTGCGGTTTCGTATCGGGCGGCGGGCCGCTGCCGTGCACATGAACAGATTTTTCCGTGAACAGGCTGTTCATCACTCCGGGATTGGTTTCCTTGACGGCGACACGCAGTTCCGTCAGAGGGCTGTCGATCGTGGCTGTCCAGCTCATCGTGAACTTCTGAATATTTGTCGGATCGGAAACACCCATCTGGCGAGCATTGTTGGAAGCCGATACGACGAAGCGAGAAGGATCGGTCCCTGGCAGAAACGTAATTCTCGCCTGCAGTTCGACACGCTGCCCCAGCTGAAACTGCTGACCGTCTTCCGGAGCCAGGATCTCAACCTGAGGCTGGCTTGCAACCTGAATTCCCAGCCTTGCACGAAAATCCGTGACGGCATCCCCAAGTGCAGCTGCGACGCTGCCGGACTTGAGGATACTGTCGATCACATTCGGCTTTTCAAAAATCTTCTGAAGGTGGCTGGCGGATTCATACCGCGGACTCACGTCTCGGCCCTGATTGATCTGCCAGCCGAACAGCCGATTGCCTTCGGCGACAGACGCGTTGTAATAGCCTTCCGGAGTAAACAGGACCCAGTCATCGTTGCGGTCAACGACCAGAGTCATCAGTGGTTCCCAGCCAGGCACAATGACGATTCGGTCATCATCAGGTGCCGGCCCCGGGTCAAACCTAACGCCGCGTTCTCGGATCCACAGGTAACCGGTCAACAAAGGCGACTGCGCTGCCAGCATTTGGAGCATTTCCGTGGCCTTGATGGATGTATGCGGATTCCCGTCGGCTCCATATCGATGCAGATGACTTCCGTTCCGAGCTCCCCGAGCGAAGGCAATGCCTGCCGGATCAACGTTCTGAAACACCACATCGTTGCCCTGCTGCACGATGGATGCTCCGTAAATCGATTCCTGCACCGGCCGATCCAGACCGCTCAGGCTCCAGATCCTGATACTCTTGTCGATCGACGTGGACACCAGATAACGACCATCTGCCGATACGGACAGGTCGTGAATCAGTCCGCTGTGATCACGGAAGTGTCGCACCAGTCCCTGCAGATGAGTATTCATCGGCCGCTGCTGAATGTCCGCCAGCCGATAGATATAGACTTCGTTCTGATTGCGTGTTCCCACGGCCACAGCGATGGGCTGCTGATTCGCATCCGGCAGAAAACAGTAGGCTCCGGTCAGATACCCCTGTTGTGCACGGGCAATCGAAATCCGATGCACACTTCCGGCGGGTGACGTCAGCTGAATTGTCTGACTGTCCTGATTCAGATCGATGATGCCAAACTGCCAGCCTCGGGCAAACCGGTCGGGCGTGATGCCGTCGGGAGTTCCCCCCTGCGTCAGCACACCGGCAGACGCATCCAGTGTATAGACAGCCCCGGACGAATCCGTCAGCGAAAGTGCATACCCCGTTGCGGAGGTCGACTTCCCTTCAAGAAAACGAGCCGTCTTCCAGTCCCGTCCTCGACTGGCAATCACGACCGGAGGTTTCGCGGGCGCTGACAGCGGGCGAGGGTTCGCAGCATTCGGAGTTTCGAACAGCAACAGCACTTCGCGGCTGTCATCATGAGTCAGCAGCTGGCTGGATTCCGGGCTGAACGCCACCGAACGACAATCCAGACTTTTGCCCACGTTGATCTGATCGACAAGTTGCAGCGATTCCGCATCAATCAGCGCCAGAAAGCCCTGGTCACCCGCACTCCGTCTGCCAGTCACTGCAATCCAGCGACCATCGGGAGACACCGCACTTCCGTGAACGATTCCGAGTGATGCCAGACTGACGGAACGGCTTTTGCCATCTCGAAAAATGTGAGCGGTCCCCAGAACGTCCGCAGTGAGTGCTGTCAATCCGTCTGGTGACGATGAAATGGCGGTGATCTGCTCACCGGTGCTGCCCTGTGCCCGATACGATTGTTTTGAATCAGCGTTGTAAACCTTCAGGCTGTTTGTCGCCCGGTCAGCGAACAGCAGGGAACGCCCCATGAAGGCCACGTCATGGATGGTCAATTTCCCCGAGGCATGGGTCGCGGGTTGGACCTGATTTCCAGTGACGGCCTTCGGTCCGTGGCTCAGATCCCAGACCCAGACTTCTCCATTGTCACTGGCTGATGCCAGCAGAGTTCCGTCACTGGAAACGGCCAGCGACAGAATGCTTGCTTCCTGATGTGCAGGCGACGCCGGATCGTTCGGAATGGCTGCCACGCATGTCTCTGTCTTCAAATCGAAGACCGCGATGTCCCGGTTACTGCGAGCGGACACACCGGCAACAAAGGCATAGTGAGTTTGTGATGCGCTGATCACCATCGCATTCACATCGCCGCGATTGCCTCGGGAGAACTCCCAGCGCAGAGCATTCCCGGCAAAACCATCGTTGCCGTTCAGGTCATACAGCTGGACGAACTTATTCTGCCCGCCGGAAAAAACACGACGCCCATCCGGCGTGAAACCCAGAGTCAGCGTTCGCCCCGCCGGACCACGAAAATCCAGCGCCAACCGAGGGCGATCCGGCGTCTGAGCGACTGCGGTCTGACTCAAGCTGTTCGTCAGGCCGCTCATTAACAGCGCCGTCCCGATACACAGCTTCCAGATCTTTGACGGCCGGATGTTCAATGCGACCGCCGACGAAGTAATGTATCGCAATCCGGTTCGAATGATCGTTGTATTCATATCCATCCACTTCCAACAAAAAAGAGGAACGCGGCAGAGGTTTGCCGCGCTCCTCGAAATCAGCCCGCACTTTTTTGGAGGTTCACTGGACCTGAACTACGGTGATGATCCTGCCGGCACGTCCTCTGGAGCTTCCGGCGGAAGTTCCTTGATGGGTTCGATGCGAGTGCCATCAGATTTCGTTCCGGTGGCGTCTGTTGCTTCCGGGATCACCGGCATCTGAGCAGGAGGCGGGAAGGCACTTTCCGGAATGTCCTTCAGGTTTTCTTTTCGATCTTCCGGCTTCAGCAGTGAATACTGAGCTCCGTCCTTGCCTTCCAGATCGAATCGGCCCCAGTACTGTCGAGCGTGGGGGTTGTAGTAGTAGACATATCGCGGCTGCGACGGATAGCTGATGCAGTAGTGGTAGCTGTACGTGCTGTAGGTCGGAGTTGGCTTGTAGTAGTATCGCGTGTAGTGATAGCTGCGTGTCGGATGATAGTTCCAGCTGCTGTAGTACTGCCGGTATCCGGCTTCAGCAGTTGCAGGAGTCATCACCGAGGTTGCTGCTGCCAGAGCGACAGACAGCATCAGAAGTTTGGCTTTCATGGTTTGTTCCTTTCAGGAAACGGGGGTTGAACATCAAAGTTTCATGGGTAACGAAGGTCGGACTGAATTCTAGGGAACGTCGGACGGTTCCGGGTGTGTGTGCAGAACAGTGATGCAGGCCAGCGGGATTCCGCTGCTGAAATCGCGTTTGACTAGCCCTCCGCCGAAGTTCGCAGGAGGCCCTTGTGCAACGGCACCCTTGCTGCTCGCGGCAACAAAAATTGGAAGCGGAGTGTTCCGGTTGACAGGCAGTGCCATATAGAAGTTGGCCTGAATTTTTCCAATTCCGGAGTTGAGTCCAAGGCTGGCGGCGACTCCATCCGGTTCGGCGGAAATCATGAACTTTGTAATTCCGCCAGGTCCCAGCTTCTTGAACCATCCGTCGACAACACCGGAAGATTCTGCAGCAATGAACCACTTTCCGGATTCCCGAGTTCCTTTGTTTTCCGCGAAGTGAAGTGAGTTGATGCCGTCAAGGAGGAGTTCAAGGCCCACATCAAACGAATTACGGTTCACCACGTGGACTCGGAAGTAATCTCCTTCCTGCAGCCTGACAAATGCGCGGCCGTTCAGATCGACAACCTCGGCGTCCTGAAACGGTCCATCAGGATTTCGGCTCTTACTGATCTTCATTGTGAACTTGCTGTCAGCACTTGCTGAGATTTCGCTGTTTGTGAGCCGATGGAAGCTCGGTGACTTGATTGCCGCTGTAATTGTCTTTTGAGCAATCGCCCTCACATCAGCCGTGGCCTTTGCCAGCTCCTGCGTTTTCTCCGGAGTATCCGCCTTCGGGGCCGGGACATCGACATTGCCTTTCAGTAACGCCTGAACCGGTGTCTGCACATCGACATTGGTCCCAACGAGTGAAGGGACATCCTGCGGGACATCAATCTTCACTTCCGGCAGCTTCCTGTCGTTGATTTGCGGCTTACTGGGAGGAGTTGTTCCCTCTTCCTTCGCCTGCGCGAGGGCGTCTTCAGCTTCCCTTTCCTGATAGAACGAGTTGAACGACGTCAGAGGTCGCTCTTCGCCGTCCAGGAGTTCGAGGGTCACGCGTGTTTCCGTCACGTCTCCCACAACTTCGACAGACATCACGCCTTTCAGTGACCAGTTCACTTCACCCGCAACAACGTCTTCCTGGGTCTGAATGGTCACCAGTCCGCCTGCCTTCAGCGCTTCACGAATCTGGTTTTCAAACAGCTTCGTGTTCACGTTTGGAGAAGACTTGGCCGCCTTAAAGGTCTCAATCAGCAGCTGATTCTGCCCCTCAGACTTGAGATACAGCTCGACCCGATCCTTGATCTTCTTAACCGCATCCTCGATCGATTCGCACTGTGCCAGGGATGGCGAGAACAGAACGAATGCACCGGCCAGCAGCAGCCGCAGACCATGATGACTAAAGGTAGGCATGACAACTTTCCTTAGGATTTGAATTTCCACTCAGCAGAACCCTGTCTGCCGACACATTGTCCGAATTTTGAGGGGGAGGGTTGAACTACATCTCTGATACCGGAACTTCGGAGGCACCGGCCCCGGAATCAGTTTCAGCAGGCGGGATCCGGGGCATGTCCATCGAGAAATTCGCCAGCAGGGTTCCTTCGGGAGACCGAAGTCTCAGGCGACAGTAGATGGAGCTATCTTTGTTGGTCTGCAGGACTTCTATCGTTGCTGTGGGTTGGTTCAGATCGGTGCGGATGACCTTCATTCCGCCCTTCTGGAGGCATCGGCAGACTCGGGTGAAGCCTTCGATGTCCCGTTCTCGGTCTTCGCTCTCGACGACTTTGACGCAGATCTGAGTCATCCCCTGTTCCTTCATCAGGGTCAGAGCCTGCTTCATGCGAGCCGGCATTGCTGAAGCTGCCTGATCGAGCGGAGCCGAGTCGGACTCAAATGCCATCACTGACGGCGAAATCCCCAGCAATACGGTCAAAGCAATTGTCTTCAGCGAGCTCATTTTTGTTTCCTGTCGTGATTTGCGGCAGTGTTTGATTTTGATGCAGTTGCTGAAGAAACGTCTAAGAATCCCGACATCTTCCCGGTTTTTCAGAAAATTTGAGGTTTTCCGTGTCAGAAATCCAGAGGCGTCATTTACGAGTTCCAGCACTGGCACTGGAGCCGGAGTTTCTCTGTGAAAAAGTCTGTCCGGTCGCCCGATGTGCATATGTTCATCTGGAAGTTGCTGAAAAACCCGCCAGAAAATCGCACACCGCCGAACACACAAGGAAGTCCGTAGACGGCGGGCACGCCCGAATACAGACACCGCTGCTAAGGAACAACGCTGGTGCCGACTCCCAGTTCCAGGGCCATCCGCTGATAGACCGAAACGCCCGCGTCGATTGATGACTCCCAGAACTTCCGTTTGATCACGCCGCCGGGCTCGCCCAGCGGTCCGACTCCGAAGCTGACAATTCTTCCGGAAGTCTTGATCTGAGCTGCGATAGCGTCATCTCGATCCAGAATTCCCAGTTCGCGAAGCGCTGTCACGATGTCGACGTCCCGATCATATGCCGCAGCTGCAAAGCTGATCGGCTCGAAGCGGCGAACGTCTCGGTCCTGGTCGAAGAACGGGCCGATCGCCTGCTTCAGAGCTCGGGCGTACCGGTCGTTCGTTTCCTCAATCAACGCATCCATTGCAGACTTGGTCAGATACAGTTCCTTGACCTTTTTGTCAGCAGCGGAAAACCTTCGAGCATGTCCTTCGCGAATGTCGTCTGTGAGAGCCTGCAGCCCTTCACGATGGCAGGAAATGCACGACAAACCGTTGACGATGATTGGGGTTCCACTGATCATCTTTTTGTCGAAGACGATTTCCACAGGGCCCGAATCAATTCTGTCACCACTGGAAGTGATCAGCATATAGCCGTGCAGACCGTTGCGCAGTTCGAAGATCGCTTCGCCGCCATCGTGCTGAAACGCAAACTGCTCGAACTCATTGCCTTCGAAAACCGGGCCCAGTGGAAATCGAGCCAGTGAACTGCGGCCGGCGTGTCCCTTGAAATCGTAGGAGATCCAGAAGGCGCCCTGATCATGAACTTCCACCATTCGATTCTGTGCGGAGACACCACTTTTTGACATGCCCGCTCGCTTTGCCGTTCCATTTCGGAAGTTGGCGATTGGGTCAATTCCCTGCCGTTTGTACAGTTCACTGAGTTTTTCAGGAATGTCCAGCAGAGCGTGATAAATGGGAGGTCGAGTTGCCACGGCCGCAAACCAGTCGGCTCGAATTGTCACAAAACCATCAAAGTTGAAGCTGCCATAGAGGTTGGCAATCTTGTCGAAAACCAGTCGTTCATCTGGATTCATCGGCGCTGTGCCATACGGATATTCGGTCAGAACAGCTCGCCAGGTGTCGCGCCCGTCCCAGCCGACATCCCTCAAATCCACCGCATACAGCGTTTCAGATTCGTTAATGGCTTCAGGCAGCACAATGCGTGATCCGCGGCTCATAAAATTGACGGCCTTGGACAGTGCTGCTCGGTATTGCTGCATTTCCGCAGGGGAAATCGACGGGTTGTTATGCAGGTGCACAACCGAAAAAATCCGCGTCGTTTTGATGGCCGCTTCGCGGCTGGGGTCATCCAGATAACGATACACGTCCGCCAGGACATCAGCGCTGGTGATTGGTTCTCTTGGGTAGCTGGACTCCCACGCAGGCGCGCCATTTTCGATCCAGCGCCGAATGACCTCGATTTCTTCTTCGGGAAGCCCTTCCGGAAGAGCCTTTTTCTCCGGCATGTCGCGATCAATGGCGACTCGAACGTAGATCTGAGACTTTTCCAGATTTCCCGGAACGACGTAGGAATCGTCGCCCATATCCTGGATCACGCGGGCATGGTCGCGAATGTTGAAATCTGCGACAGTGAACTTCTGCCCGTGACAGCTGTAACACCGTTTGTCCAGAATGTCGTAGGCCTGCTGTGCCAGTTCATTGCCCCATGACTGGCCGTGACAGACTGCGATGACCACAGCCGCGAAAAAAAATCCGGTCCGCATCCCTTGTTTCTCCCTGTTTCAGATTGACCTGTTCGTCTGATTCTTCCGCTGTTGTCCCCAAAACGCAAATGAATCAGCACTCTGAGCCGGTGTTTTGCTGTTCGTATTCAGTTGTTGATGTTCGAGCACGGGGAGTGCAGACGGATCCGGGGCGACAACTGAATATCTGTGGCAACGCTGAGTTCCCGACAGATCTTCCCGTGATTTTTTGAGTTTCCTGTGTCTGCCGAAACCGGACCAACGTGTCCGATGGTCGGGGGTTACAGCCGCCTGCATGTCCCGCATGAAACACCGAAACTCAGCACGCGGGCAACAGACGTCAGATTAAGCGGCCTGGGTCGATTCGGCTGTGATTTCGAAACCGAAGAAGGCGAAAACGTCGCTGCGGATCAGGTTCAGGCACGGCACGAGGACCAGGGTCAGTACTGTGGCAAACATCAGCCCGAACGTGAGTGTGACGGCCATCGGAATCAGGAATTTGGCCTGAAAGCTGGTTTCAAACATCAGCGGCACCAGGCCGGAGACGGTGGTCAGAGTCGTCAGCAGGATGGCTCGCAATCGTTTGGTGGCTCCATCGACGCTGGCCTGCTGCAGTGTGAGCCCGTCGTCGACGCGTTTATTGATGAAATCGACCAGGACCAGGGAATCGTTCACCAGAATCCCGGCCAGAGCCACCATGCCGATGGCGCTCAGGATGGTGAATGTTTCTCCGGTCAGCCAGTGCCCGACAACCGCTCCCAGAAAGCCGAAGGGAATGGCCGACATCACGACCAGTGGCTGAGTGTACGATCGAAACAGCCCGGCCAGCATGCCGTAAATAATCAGCAGAGCAATCGGGAAGGCCAGCTTCAGCGATGAAAAACTCTTGCGCATTTCTTCGGCCTGACCCAGATACTGAATGTCAATCCCGGGAAAGCGAGGCACCAGTTCCGCTTCCGCTCGGGCTCGAATTCCGTCGATCACATCGGTTGTGCTGGGAACCTTCGCGTCGTCAACAGCGCCGATCACTTTCGCCGAGCGAGTCTGCTGGTAGCGGGTAATCATCGAGAAGCCGATGCCGCTTTCCACGTCTGCGACTTCAGAAATCGGCAGCCAGCTGCGCTGCCCGTTGCGGTCACGTCGACCGGACGGAATTCGCATGTCTTCCACGTTCCACGGACTGTCGCGAAAACTTTCCGGATAGCGAACCATGATCCGCACGTCCTCGCGGTTGCGGGTGATTCGACGAGCTTCCTGCCCGAACAGAGCTCCGCGAACATGCAGCCCGAGACCTGCTGACGTCACTCCGGCGGCCGCGGCCGAATCTCTCACCCGCAGTCGCAGCTCCTTCTTGCCGATGTCCAGATTATCATCCAGGTCGTAGACACCATCCAGTTCCGCAGCGATACCTTTCAGCTGATTGATCGCTCGAGGCAGGTCGTGATCAGACAACCCGGACACACTGATTTCGATGTCGTTTCCGCCGGGACCTCCGTTCATCGATTCCCACCGCACACTGTTGACTCCGGTCATCTGCGTCTCGGAAAACGTTCGCAGCGCGGTCACCAGTTCCTTGCTGGATCGAGTTCGTTCTTCGGCCGGACAGATTTCCACCACCAGCTGCCCAAGATGGCTCTGGTCTTCAAACCCCACCGCTCCAGCCCCGGTGACATCAAACTGCCTCCCGGCGATTGTCTGCACATTCACGATTTCCGGAAACCGGTCCTTGTCGACGATGTAGTCAGTCAGAATCTGCAGCTCGTCCTGCAGACGCTGTGTCGAGGTGCCGATGGGCATTTCGACGGCACAAATCAGGCTTTCGCTGTCCATATCCTGAATGAACTGCCAGCGAACAACGCCACCCGCCAGCATCCCGCTGGCAATGACGCAGGCTCCGAACACAGCGGCCACGGTGACGTAACGCCAGCGAAGAGACAGCACCAGGACCTTTTCATATGGCCGCACCAGAACGGACTTCAGCAGCCGGTCCTTGAACCCGGCGATACCCGAAATCGCGGGCGCAGCTTCGGGACCTTCCGCTCGGCGCAGCGGCGGCAAATGACGCAGATGAGCCGGCAGGACAACCAGAGCTTCCATCAGCGACACTGAAAGCGCCGCAATCACAACAAGCGGCAGCTGAGACATGAAGTCGCCGATCTGGCCCTGAATAAAGAACAGCGGAGCAAATGCCCCGATTGTGGTGGTCACAGCCACGATCACCGGCCACATGACTTCTTCTGCTCCCCTGACGGCAGCTTCCAGGGGAGGCATCCCTTCCTCGACGTGCCGGTAGATGTTTTCACCGATGACGATCGCATCGTCGACAATGATTCCCAGCACAATGATGAGTCCAAACATCGACAGCAGATTGACGG
This sequence comes from Planctomycetaceae bacterium, assembly GCA_041398865.1. GTDB lineage: Bacteria > Planctomycetota > Planctomycetia > Planctomycetales > Planctomycetaceae > Fuerstiella. The sequence continues at coordinate 38,324 of JAWKTY010000010.1, read as the reverse complement.
ATGCTCCCAGCACCCACATCGCGGCGAACGTGCCCATGAACGAAACCACCAGCCCGGTTGCCGCCCAGAAGGCAACTCGCCAGTTCAGAAACAGATTTAAGGAAATCAGCACCAGCACAAGACCCCAGGCACCGTTGCGGGTCATCAGGTCCAGACGTCCTTCCACAAACCGCGCAATATCGGTGTGCAGACGATAGCTGACCTGTTCCGGAAACGGCATCACTTTGGCTCGTTCGTAAACGTCGATCAGATTCGGCCGGCCGATCATGGTCAGCAGCTGATTCATGCCCGGTGACGGTCCGGTGTACGGCTGACCGCTGCGAGCTGCCACGTAGGTTTTGACGACCGAAGAAATCTGTACGGCGTCTTCATCGTCGGCCTTGAAGATCACGCAGTTGACGGCGTTCTTGCCGTTGAACAGAGCTTCCAGATCGGAATCGACGAAGCCGTCCGACAGATCGGCGACATCGCTGAGTCGAATTCTTCGGCCATCGGCAGTGGCACGCACCACAATGTCTTCCAGCTGAACAGCTTCCGTTTCCTCTCCCAGAGTTCTCACGGCCACACTGCTGCGATTGCCCTTCAGCTGGCCTCCGCTGATATCCACGTTTTCGGACCGAATGGCGGCAGCAATCTCTTCGAACGTCACATCATATTCCAGCAGCCGATCGGGACGAATGTCCACATAGATTTCGTCATCCCGAATCCCGTTCAGCTGAACTCGACTGATCCCCGGCAGTTTCAACAGCTCGTCACGCAGATTGCGAGCTTCCCGTTTCAGCGTCGCTTCGTCCACATCGCCGTAGACAGCGATGGAAATCACCGGCAGCTGAGGTTCGACTTTCTTCAGACTGATTTTCTCGACATCGTCCGGCATGTCCTGAATGGAATCGACCTCGTTGCGAATCTCCTGCATCATCGCATCGACGTCGTCCACGGACTGAGCCAGCGTCAGGGTCGTGAAGCTGACGCTTTCGCCGACCTGTGATTCAACTTTGTCAATGCCTTCCAGACCTCGAAACGATTCCTCGATGCGGATCGTCACCGCCTTTTCAATGTCTTCCGGCTGAACTCCGGGATAAACCGCTGACACCAGCAGCTTGTCCGGCCGGGATTCCGGAAACATTTCACGTTTGAGCGTCACCGCGAAGATCATTCCCGCAGCCAGAACAACCAGCATCAGCATGTTCACAAGAACATGATTTCGCACACTGAACGACGGGAGCGACATGGTGTCACAATCAATTGACGACGATCGAAGACAACGGGCCGGAGCGACCCTGCAGAGCAAAACCCGCCGGCGGATCAGAACCCGGCGACGGCCGCAGGGTCAGAGGAATGCTGGTCCTGTTCCAGCAGCCGGACCGCTTCCTTCAGCACAAAGTCCGGATCCATAAAGGGCTCATAACTGATGTCCTGCCACCGAATTCGCCCCTGAGCGTCGATGACAAACGTTCCGTGCAGAGGCTTGTTTTCGAAGTCGTCGTAGCAGCGATACCGTTTGAAAACGTTCAGTTCCTGATCAGAGACCAGCGGAAACGGCAGCGGCTGTTCGAGATCTGTCCAGGCGTTCTTCAGCACTTTCTGAGCATCCGTACTGACGGCGATGATTTCGAATCCCTTCTCACGGAAGGCCGCCGTGGCCGGAGCAAACTTCTGCAGCTGTTCAGCACAGTGCAGACAACCCGCTCCCAGATAGAAAATCACCACCACCGGACGACCGCGGAACTCACTCAGTGTTCTCGGCCGATTGTCGACATCAGCCAGTGACCAGTCGGCGGCGCCAGAAGGCTGCCAGCGCAACGGCCCCAGTGCGTCCAGGGGCGGTCGCTGGCCGATGTCTGCCGGGATCTGCCGTTCTGACCGCCAGTCGCCTTCTGCAGCGAATTCCTTGGCGATGTCGGTCAGCTGAGCAACCACCGGAACGGAAAGATCCAGGCTGGAGGACTGGCTTCTGAGCTGTTCAAAGATTTTGCGAGCTTCGTCTTTCTTACCCGCAGTCCACAGAACTGACACCTGAGCCACCAGCGGACGCAGTTCGTTCTTGTGAGTTCTCACGTGGTCGGCAATCTGCCTGACAGCGTCGTCGTGCCGACCGGCCGCTGACAGCAGTGCCACCTGTTCTTCCACCGGAACACTGCCTGCTTTTTTGAAAAGTTCCAGGGCCGCATCTAGGTCACCCTTCGCAGCGGCAAGGCGTCCGTCGATTTCCTGAACGGCCTTTTCAACATCGGCAATGATTCCTTTCAGCCCGTCTTCTGCAGATTTCTTCGCAGCGGCGATGTCTTTGTCGGATTTCTTCTGTTCCCGAGCTTCCTGTTCAGCCTTTTGTCCGGCCTGCTGCTGTTCTGTTTTTTTGGCCGTCAGCTGATCCTGCAGCTGCTGACGAATTGCCGTCGCCTGATCGGTCTGCTGAGTTGCCGCATAGGCGGCCGCCAGATAACGATTGCGTCTGAGGTCTTCTTTCTCATCTCCACACGGCTCAAGGTACGGAGTCTTCGACAGAAGAATCAGCTGATCGTGCAGTTGCCAGTTTCTGAGCACATCCAGCAGACGCTGGTGACCGTATTTGAAACTGCCCTGCTTCGAAATGGTGTTGTACTTCGGATGCTGAGGCAGCTGAATCATGTTCTTCGCCAGCGAAACGGCATCGGTGACCCGGCCGATGAAGTTCATGTTGCGAATGCACCATTCGTTGTTATGAGCGAAGTTGTGAATCTGGTCCGGCAGCACAAGGTCCCGCATCATGTGAGCATGATCGACTCGCGCCGACGCTTCCTGCTGATAAACCGCATCGTGATAACGTTTCAGCTTCGAATAAATATGGCCCGGCATGTGCCACATATGAGCAATCGCGGGAGCGGCGAGGCCACAGCGATCCGCAGACTCCAGAGCCTTCTCGGCCTTTTTGTTGTCCCACCAGTGAATGCGGTAATGATGAGCCGGATGCAGGGGATCTTCAGCCAGAATCTGCTGCAGCAGAGCATCCACAATCTGATGCCCCGGCACCTTCAGTCCCTCCCGTTCTCCCGACCACATGAACTCACACAGAAACGCCTTCGCCTCAATCTCACCGGGAAACTCGGTGATCAGATCATCCAGACGTTCGGCATACTTTTCAGCTCGTTTCGCTTTGTCGCCTTCCGAATCCGCTTTGGCATCGAAGTATTCCTTCAGAGCTTCGATGTACAGCTTTTCACGGCGGGATGCTTTGCCTTTCAGGCGATCAGCTTCGACCAGAAACCCTTTGGCTCGCTTTTCATTCTTCCGGTTGGACATCGCCATGCCCCAGTAAGCAATGGCGCATTCCGGATCCAGTGTTGCGGCCTGACGAAACGATCGTTCCGATTCGAAGTACCAGAACCCATGCAGCTGTCCGATCCCCTGACGCACGAAAGCCCTGGCGTCTTCTGACGAGGACGTGACGTCAAAGTGAACATTGCCCACGCCCGACATCAGATACGCTGCCTGTCGCGGGCCTTCGTTGAACACTTCACCGTGAATGGAATGGCCTTCCGGCAGCTCTGCCGCATCTGAAGTTTCAGCAGCAGCCTTTGTGGCATCATCATCGCATATCCCGACGCTCGTTCCGAAAAACAAAACGGACAGCAACAGGCAGCCAGACATCAGCCGGGAAACATCAGACATGTGAAATCTTTCTGCAGCAGAACTCACGATCGACTCGTATTTCATCGCGGACGGGCCAGGCCCGCCGACCTCGTCGCAACATGATCTGACAATCCCCGCCGGAGTCCAGGCTTTCGCCTGTATTTCCAACACATCGGTCTCGGGGCAGCCTGAAGTCTGGACGGCAGCGGACCTGCTGAACGGGAAGACCAGTCGAAATCACCGCAGCGATTTCGGACGTGAGAGAATTTCGTTCACCAGGATCGCGTTGCGGACGCCTTTGGGATCCTTCAGCATTTTCCGGACGGAATCTGCGGCCGCTGTGGTCCGTCGGCTGTTGACTGTCTGTGTCGGCATTTCCAGGTCACGACGGCCCAGATTTCGGTTCACGTTACCGATGACGGTTTCTTCAACGTATTCCTCGATGTCGTTGTCGATGGCTTCTTCGACGTGCCTGCCGATGTACTGACCCACGTGTTCGCTCACGTTGCCACCGACTCGATGGCCGCCGATCTGCGATGTCAGGGGCTGGCCGAGCGAACCTGCACGCACCGTACGCTGTGGCTTCGGACGTTCCGGGACACTCGGCGCTGTCGGCTGCCGCTGTTTTTTCTTTGCGGCTCGCTGTCGAGCCTGTTCCTCTCGTTTGCGTTTCGCTTCCTGCGCCTGACGCTGGCGATCGGCCTGCTGAACTTCAGCGGACGGAGTCGGAGCTGCCGCGCGACGAGCTCCGGAATTGCCACCGACCTCATTCAGAAACGCTTCGATCTCGCTCTGCACTCGCTGACGACGAGCAGGATCAACCTGAGCTTTGGGCTTCTGCTGTTCGGCTTTTTCACGAGCTGACTTCATCAGTGAACTGACGATGCTGAACCCCATGAAGATCAGGAAGACAATCAGCTTTTCCATGATAATCCTGCCTGTGTTCTCACTGAAAAACCGACCACACTTCACTCAGGCTGTATGCCCGCCAACATCTGTAGGTCAGGCTCCCGCCTGACAATTCATTCGAGGTTGTCCGGAGAGGGTCAGCCCCCTGTTTCAAATCGCCTCTATTCTGCGGCACCGGTTCCGGCGATGGCCTGTCTCATACTGGTATCGGCCTGAACATTTTTCAGTTCGTAAAAATCCAGAAGTCCCAGACGTCCGGAGGAAAATGCCTCGGCAACGGCTTTGGGAACCTGAGCTTCCGCCTGAACGACTTTGGCCCGGTTTTCCTGAATCAGAGCAATCATTTCCTGCTCCCGTGCCGTCTGGTCAGCTCGCAGCTGCTCAGCCTTCGCCTGAGCCACGCGCATGTCGGCTTCGGCCTGGTCGGCCATCAGCCGAGCTCCGATGTTTTCACCGACGTCAATATCAGCAATGTCGATCGACACGATTTCGTAGGCCGTATTTCCTTCCAGTCCCTGATTCAGAACGGTCTTGGAAATGCTGTCAGGATTCTCCAGCACGCGCTTGTAGGAACTTGTTGAGCCAATTGCCTGCACAATTCCCTGCCCCACGCGAGCAATCACCGTTTCTTCTGTGGCTCCACCGATCAGCTGACTGATATTTGTTCGCACCGTCACTCGGGCTCGGGCACACAGCTGAATCCCGTCGCCAGCCACAGCGTCCAGAGTTCCGGATGTCCGCTTGGGATCCGGACAGTCAATCACCTTGGGATAAACGCTGGTGCGAACCGCGTCCAGAATATCTCGTCCGGCAAGATCAATTGCCTGAGCGGTTTCCCAGTTCAGATCGATCTGAGCCTTCTGGGCGGCAATCAAAGCTCGAATCACGTTCGGCACGTTGCCACCGGCAAGGTAGTGAGCTTCCAGATTGCGGCTGGTGATGGGATAGTTGCGAGTCAGACCGGCCTGCACGGCCATGACCATGCTGCGCACAATCACCACGGGATTGACCTTCCGAAATCTCATCGTGATCAGGTCGGTGATTCCGATGCCCACGCGAGTCATCTTGCACTGCAGCCACAAACTCGCAAACTGAGCAAAAATAGCCAGAGCGATAATCGAAACCAGAAGAATGATCACAACGGCGACCCAGCCGCCGGCTCCCATTCCACTTTGAGCAAGCAACATCGACTTGTCGGTCTGAATCATGGAATCACCTTACTTCAAGTCAGCTTCCCGAAAACACGCCCTCGCCCGCAAATCGGTCCGGCATCAGTTTCGCGACCTTTCGCCGACGGATTCCCGCTGGGATTTACGGATGGTGAGTGTACAGAATCCCGCACCGATGGTCCAGGAGCCGAGGTCCTGGCGAACCATTTGCTCCATTTGCCTGTGTCCGGCGTGACTGCTGATGGCTCTGTTGTTTCGAATCTTCCAGTTCGGTAGGTAGAATTCACAGCAGCGGCACTCACTCTGAAACAGCCAGAAGAAGACGGTGGTGATTCTGATGCCAAACTTTCGAACAGTCGTGGTGGGAACGGGATTTATCGGGCCTGTTCATGTGGAAGGTCTGCGTCGCGCCGGTGTCGAGGTAGCCGGACTCGTGGGATCGACTCCCGAAAAATCACTTCTGGCAGCCAGTCGTCTGAATCTTCCAGCCAGCTTTCGCACTCTGGACGATGTCCTGACAGACTCGTCGGTTGACTGCGTCCACCTGACGACTCCGAATCGTTTTCATTTCGAACAGGCTCAGGCCGTTCTGCAGGCCGGGAAGCATGTTCTGTGCGAAAAACCGCTGGCCATGAGTTCGCAGCAGTCCGCGGAACTGGTCCGTCTGGCTCGGCAAACCGGACTGGCCGCCGCAGTCGCCTACAACATTCGCTTTTATCCGCTGTGCCATGAAGCGGCCGCAAGAATCTCCGCGGGCAGCGCAGGAGAGGTGCTGCATGTCAGCGGATCGTACGTTCAGGACTGGTTGCTGAAGCAGGGTGACTTCAACTGGCGCGTGCTGGCCGAAGATGGCGGAGAACTGCGCGCGATGGCCGACATCGGAACTCACTGGCTGGACCTGGTGCAGTTCATCACCGGTCGGCGAATTGTTGCGGTGTGTGCTGACCTGAAAACCGTCCATCCGGAACGCCTGAAACCCGTCGGAGGCGTCGAAACGTTTTCCGGACAGCAGCCATCGGCAAGGCGCACGACACCGGTAAGCATTACCACAGAAGACTGTGGCTGCGTGATGCTGAAATTCGACAACGACGCCAACGGCTGTCTGTGGGTTTCGCAGACGACAGCCGGCCGAAAGAACTGTCTGAGGTTCGAAATCGCAGGCCAGGCCATGTCAATCGCATGGAACAGCGAAACACCCAACGAGCTGTGGCTGGGACATCGCGATCGTCCGAACGAAGTGCTGCTGCGGGATCCGTCAATGCTGAGCTGCTCGGCTGCTGCAATTGCGAATTATCCTGGAGGCCACAACGAAGGCTTTCCGGACACGTTCAAGCAGCTGTTTCGCAGCTTCTACGGATCAATCGCCGACGGAAGCTACCACTCGGCACCACCCTTCCCGACCTTCGCCGACGGCCACCACGAAATCCAGTTGTGCGAAGCGATCCTCGCCAGCCACCGAACTCGTCGCTGGTGCGATGTGTGAACATCCGGCAGGCTTCGTGTCGTTCCAGCTGCAGGTCAGGTTCCCGGGTGCGACGCCGCGCAAATGAAGAGAGGAACCGGGATACCAGCGCCTCTCAGGTCTTTCATGCCGTGCTGACGAAGAAGTCAGTAGGCGAACACCGCACCGATGTGGACTCGGCCGGCACTGTGGTAATTCGGACCGACGTCATGCAGAGGAACGCCATAGTCAAAGCGAATGGTGCAATTCGGATCGATCAGATACCGAGCTCCCACGCCCACGCTGGCCAGCAGCTTGCCATCGACCTGATTGGCAACTGTCCCGTACTGATAGGGCACTCCGGCGTCCGCGAATGTCAGCAGTGTCAGTGACGATTCACGGCCGTGGACACAACTGATGATGGGCTTGGTTCGGTATTCCGCATTCAGCAGGTACCCGGCATCACCGTTGGCCGTTCGCATGTCGTAGCCGCGAACTGTGTTATATCCACCAAACCCGAGCTGCTCGATGGGCAGCAGCTTGTTCGTTGACAGCTGCCCCGTTGCACGAACCACCAGATCGTGGCGACAGTCAATTTCGTAAAGTCGCTCCACCCAGCCGCGAGCGTACAGATAGGTGCTGACAGCTCCGGGGCGCAGAGTTTTAAAGTCGGCGGTGTTGTTTCGGCCCAGAAGGTGTCCGGGGCTGAGAAATCCGTCGAAGGCATACCGGGTGACTCCATCAGAATACTGCTGCCAGCTGGAAAGGCCGGCCGTCAGCTGAACGATTTCCACTCGGTTGTCGACAACCGTGTTTCCCCCGAAGTCCAGATCGCTGTTTGTTCCCTTGGTGTCAAATCCAAAGTACATCCGGTCCAGACGGCATTCGTTTTCGCACAGAGTGTGCCGATATCGTCCCGACCACTGCCACGCAGTTGCCTGAGTGTTCGGAATCCCGCCCAGAGTCGTGTCGATGTCGGTCCAGCTGCCGTACATCATCCACGAGTCGCGGTTTTCAAAAATCGGAGCTTCGTAGGCGAACGAATGCACGCCAATCACACCACTCAGATGAGCATCTGTTGTGTACTGGTAGCTGAACTGCTGGTCTCGTCCACCGGCATTGCCCCAGTGAACTCCAAACAGCAGCCGATCGATACTTGTCGTGCGGACGCCGCTGTTTTCGTATCCGGCGAATGCCCGAACCGGACGCTGTTCGCGAACCTGATAGACGACGTCAGTTGTTCCCGGAGCAGCCCCGGGAACCAGATTCACATCGACATCGCGAAATGGGTTCTTGTTGTACCAGACCAGTTCCTGTTCCAGCCAGGGTTCATAAATCAGCTGCCCCGGACGCAGACAGCTTTGTTCCTCAAGCATGCAGGTGTCGAACCAGCAGTTTCCCGCGAAGCGGACGGCTCCGATGCGTGATTCAGTGATAATAATCTGAACAATTCCGTCCGTGATATCCTGCCCTGGCGGCATACTGATATCCACGACGGGCTGCCGAGCGTCCCGGTACAGCAGGACGATGTTTCGAGCCATCTCGTTCAGCATGCGAATCGAAACCGGCTGACCGATATAGGGCTGAATTGCTTCCTTAAATCCGTCTTCCCGAGCAACGGTCAGTTCCGCAGCCGGATCAATGCGGATCCCGTCGAACGCGGCAATCGGATCCTGAATGCGGCATTCATGATCAACGACAAACACACCCCTGAGCGATTCGACAATGATATCCGTCGAACCTTCAATCGGAGCCTGCGGCAGGGAAGGAAGGCAGGGAAGGTGAGGCAGTGTCACCGGCGGATTCGGACGGTAACGGTCATAATCCTGCGCTTCGGCGGGGGGACACAGAGCGAGCTGACACAGCCCCGCGACACCACCCAGACAGGCGATCTCAAGCATCGCACCCAATGCGGATTTCAGGCTTCTGAGTTTCACAAGATTCACTCCTTACGGAATTTGCCTGAGGGACAGTTCTCCCTGAACTCTCCCAAAACCGGCCTTTCCAGGGTCGGTGCGCAGAAAACTTCTTCTCACCATCGATCACATCGTCGACCGCCCGGAAAGAAATTCACGATATCGTCGTTGCGGCCTACAGTCCGAGTTTGCGGACAAATCCCAATGCCCGGACAAACCGCTTCAACCCGGGAACGCGGCCGTGCCGGAGCAACCCCTACAACCCGACTCCTGAACTCATGCTCCCGTGATTGTTCGGCCGAACACGCTCGGATACGATGACCGGTTATGGAGACCCTTCACTCGAAAAACATCGGGCTGATCATCAGCTTTTACCTGACTTTCGCTGCCGGGCACCTGCCGCGTGGCGGCGCGGAAGATGTTCAGCCAACCAGGACTTCCCAACCGGACCAGTCGTTAACCGAAGAGAACGTCCAGTGGTTCGAACAGAAGATTCGACCGCTGCTGATTGCCAGGTGTTATGAATGTCATTCGGAACAACAGAACAAACGCGACGGCAATCTGGTGCTTGATTCCCGACGCGGCTGGGAAACGGGCGGCGACAGCGGGCCGGTTGTTATTCCGGGAAATTCCGCCGCAAGTCTGCTGATGGACCGAGTTCGTTCCACAAACGCCGAAGTTCGGATGCCGCCGAAGGAGCCTTTAACCGCGGCCGAAATTGATCTGCTGGATCAGTGGATTCAACGGGGAGCTCCCGATCCCCGAACCGGAGATCCGCAGCCGCGCAAGACGGATGTGCATCCTTCAGACCCGATCGCCGGACGTTCGCACTGGGCCTTTCAGCCGCTGTCTGATCCCGATGTGCCTCAGACCAGTGATCCCGATTGGGCGGCGTCTCCGATTGACGCGTTCATTCTGCAGAAACTGGAAACCGCAAATCTGAAGCCTTCCGAGGAAGCGGACCGCGTCACTCTGCTACGGCGAACGTTTTATCAGCTGACCGGACTTCCGCCGACTCCGTCACAGGCGACCGAATTTCTGAACGACGCTCGTCTCGATGCGTATGAACACCTGGTGGATCGGTTGCTGAATTCGCCTCAGTATGGTGAACGATGGGGGCGACACTGGCTGGACCTGGCTCGCTATGCCGATTCCAACGGGCTGGATGAAAACTTTCTGTTTCGTGAAGCTTGGCGGTATCGCAACTGGGTGATTCAGGCGGTCAACGATGATATCCCGTTTGATCGCTTTCTTCTGGAACAGATTGCCGGAGACCTGTTGCCGTTTGATTCGGTCGAACAGCGCGATCGTCAGCGAATCGCAGCCGGCTTTCTGGTTCTGGGGCCGAAGGTGCTGCTGGGCAATGATGACAAAGAGCGTGTCATGGATGTCGCCGACGAACAGCTCGACACCATCGGTCGAGCCGTCCTTGGTCAGACGCTCGGGTGTGCTCGCTGCCACGACCACAAGTTCGATCCCATTCCGACCGCCGACTATTATGCTCTGGCAGGAATTCTCACGTCGACACAGGTTCTCGAACAGCGATACATGCTGGGGCAGCAGCGAGTCATGGAACAGCTGGTCGGACTTTCCGACGACGGGCAGCTGGACGACGCCTACGAAAAATACTGGCGAGAACAGCCGGGACTCAAAGATCGCCGGAAGCGAGCAAAGGAAGCTCTGGAACTGCTGCAGAAGGACGATCTGACGGCCTTCAACACCTTCGCCGAACAACATGCAAACGAAGTCGCCGCCAGTGCGAAGAATGGTGAATCTTCCAAAGACGATCGCATTGAAGCTCAGAAGCAGCTGGTGAAGGAACTCGACGATGCCGCTGCCAATCCGCCGCCGATTCCTCCGCGAGCCATGGTGCCTGCCGACGGAAAGTCGCCGCAGGATGAATTCGTCCGCATCGCAGGTCGCTTCAGTCAGAAGGGTGAACAGGTCGCTCGTGGTTTTCTTCAGGTCATCGGCGATTCCACCATCACGATCCCCGACAATCAGAGCGGACGCATCGAACTGGCTCGCTGGCTGACCGATGTCGATCACGGAGCCGGACGTCTGACGGCTCGTGTGATGGCCAACCGCATCTGGCATCACATGATTAGCCGAGGAATCGTGCGAACGGTTGATAACTTTGGCCGCACCGGCGAATCCCCCACGCATCCGGAACTGCTGGATCATCTGGCCAATGAACTGATTCAATCCGGCTGGTCTATTCGATCACTCGTGCGAACCATCGCGCTCAGCCGCACTTTTCGAATGAGCAGTGCTCACGATGAAATCGCTCATACGGTTGACCCGGAAAACGCTCTGCTGTGGCGAGCCAACCGGCGTCGGCTGGATCCGGAAGCTCTGCGAGATTCCATGCTGGCCGCGGCAGGAACTCTCGACCTGAATCCAATGGATTCGACCGTCGCGTATCTCGGAGATCAGGCCACGGCGGTTGGAGCCAACACCAATCGCCGCCGCACCGACTTCCCCTGCCGCAGCGTGTACCTGCCTGTCATTCGCAACGACCTGCCGGAAATCTTCGACGTGTTCAACTTTGCCGATCCTCAGGCCGCAACCGGATCCAGACCCAACACCATGGTGGCGACACAGGGACTGTTTCTGATGAATGACGAATCCGTCATCAAAGCCGCCAGAGAAACCGCCGAACGAATTCTGAAGGAAGCGCCGTCGCAGGACCCTGAGGTCGTCGCTGCGTTTCTGTTTCAGCTGGTGTTTCAGGACGATGCAACCTCCGAATGGCGGGAGTCTGTTGCACAGTACGTTCAGGATGCTCAGCAACAGACGGCGAATTCCAACCCATCCGATTCGGCAGTGTCCGCCTGGGCCTTGGCTGTGCAGGCGGTATTTGCGTCCAGTCGATTTCAGATTGTGGAGTAGCACGATGGCGTGTCGACGTTTCCATTCAGCGATCAGTCGTCGCAGCATTTTGCAAACCGCCGGAGCGGGTTTCGGAAATCTGGCTCTGACCGCCATGGCGGCCGGAAACAATTCCGCCGCGACCACGGAAGCTGGCTCACAAGGCGGGATGTCGATCGGTCCGCATGTTCCGCCGCGTGCAAAACGAATCATCTTTCTGTTCATGTGGGGCGGACCCAGTCACGTGGATCTGTTCGACCCCAAACCTCAGCTGAACATTGATGACGGCAAGCCTCTGCCGGGCAAAGCCGTGGGCAGTGGATCCGATTCGGTGGGCACCGTTCTGGGATCGCCGTTTCAGTTTCAGCAGCATGGAGACAGCGGAAACTGGATCAGCGAACTGTTTCCTCATCTGTCCCGTCATGCCGACAAGCTGTGCATGCTGCGTTCTCTGCACACTGACGGGAACGCTCACGGCGAAGCCCTGCTGAATCTTCACACCGGCAAAGCCAGTCTGGTGCGACCCAGCGTCGGAGCGTGGGTCAGTTATGGTCTGGGAAGTGAAAGTGAAAACCTGCCCGCCTTCATCACCATTTCGCCGCCCCGAGGCCACGGAGGCGTTCAGAACTACGGCAGCGCGTTTTTGCCGGCCATGCATCAGGGCCTGGCGATCGGGTCGGCCGAAACTCCCATCAAAGACGCCGTCGTTCGAAACCTGCAGAACAAACAGCTGAACCGTGATCAGCAGCGACGCCAGCTGAATCTGATTCAGGCACTCAATCAGCAGCACCTGCAGCAGACGGTCGCCGACCCGAACATCGAAGGTCTGATTGCCAATTACGAACTGGCCTTCCGCATGCAGTCCACCATGCCGCACATTCTGGGTCTGAACGATGAAACTCAGGAAACGCTGGATCTGTACGGCATCGGCACCGAACCCACCGACAACTTCGGCCGACAGTGCCTGCTGGCTCGAAAGTTTGCCGAAAGCGGAGTGCGCTACATTCAGGTTTCGACGGACTATACCTGGGATCACCACACCAAAGTCAAAGACGGCAGCATCACGGAATCAGCCAAAGTCGATCGCCCCATCGCCGGACTGCTGGCCGATCTTGATCGCCGAGGTCTGCTGGATGATACGCTGGTACTGTGGGGTGCCGAATTCGGGCGAACTCCGATGGTCGAAAACGGCGACGGCCGCAATCATCATCCGAAAGGTTTCACCATGTGGATGGCCGGTGGCGGTTCAAAGGCCGGTCTGACTTACGGAGCCACCGACGACTACGGATACGCTCCCGTCGAAAACGCCATGCACATGCACGACCTGCACGCGACCCTGCTGTACGCTCTGGGCCTCGACCACGAACGCCTCACTTACCGCCACGCCGGCCGCGACTTCCGCCTGACTGACATCTTTGGCAACATTGTCCATGATGTGCTGACGTGATCTCGCGTGATGGCCCTACGATGAGTTATCGCGGGCACGGTTGTCGCGGGAAGCCTGTGGGAAGTCTGTGGGAGTCATGCAGCCAGCCTTCACCCGGACTCGTTTTGTCTCCGCCGGATACGGAAACGATCTGCGGTAACTTTGCGTCCGTTCATCACGGCGCCGTTTCCTGGCGGGTGGCGATGGGGACGTAGCCGTATTCGAATCCTTTCGGTGGCGTGACAAGGAGGGCGGGGTCGAGGCTGGCGAGTGGGGATCGGGTTGGAGGCGGAAGGTAGTCTCGGTCGGTGGGCCAGTGGCGGTGCAGCAGTTCGACCTTCTTCTGCATAGCTTCGCGCTGTTCGAGAGACAGATCGGCGTTCATCAGAGCGGGCTGGTCGGCGAAGCGGTACCACGAATACGTCAGCAGACTACCGTCTCCCAGTTTTGACTGAAACGGACCAGCCACCGGACCGGGTTTGTGCCACGTATCGTTCGGATCTTCGGGCGTGACGTAGGGATCAATCTTCTTCCGTTTGGCTCGGGGAAACGTCAGATCCGCCAGACCGGTTTCCGCCGGAACGTCAGCTGCAGAAACGGCCGTCCAGACCGGTTTGTCTCGATTGTCTTTCCCCAGCCGAAAGTACTGCGGCAGCGTGATGACGCCGGGGGAATCGGCCTGAGACGTCGTGACGAGATCATGGTTCCACTTGTACGCATACGTCAGCCGGTCGAGCGTTGTCGGCGTGGCGAAGTCGTTCCAGCCGATACGGATTTTGTCATCGCGAGCTGTTCCAGGAGGATAAATTCTCCACGTGGATCCTCCGGCGGGTTCGAAGGCCTGTTCGGCCAGAGCCTCATCGGGGACTCGACCGCTGAACACTTCGCCGCCGTCGAACCACGCCTTCATGGCGTTCCAGTATTCCTGCTTCTGAAAGGCCATGACTCGATGAGCCAGCGGGCAGTTACCATCGGCATCCAGCGGAAACTGCGTCGGAGCGACTCGGGCATAGGTGACTCCGTCCGGCCCGACGGACTGATAGGCGGGAACATACTGAGTTTCCATCTGAATGGCTTTGTTGGGATCGGACGGACGCGTGTCCAGAAACATGCCTTCCAGCGACGGATCGTTGAGCGATGGCTTCGTCCAGAACCACGGCGTAAAGAACGCCACCGGGCCCTTGAAGTTTTCGGTGTTCAGAAACAGAGTCCAGCTTTGATCGCCGGTCGCAACTTCCTTACCGGACGTGGTCGCCATGGGTTCTGTCAGCGGCAGAGGAAGGTAGCCGTAGCCGAACAGTTCGCCGCGAGTTCCCTGTTTCAGATTCAGTCCGTCGGGCGGCCAGACAACGTGAGGGCTGAGTTGAGCCACACCGTATTTGCCGTTGGGACGATCCCAGTCTCGCCCCTTGCCGGCTCCGGGGCCGTTCGCCCATTCCGAGAAGCTCTTCGCGACACCGCCCATAATGAATTTGGGCGTTTCGGTGGCGAATCGAGTATCCCGCCACCAGCCCAGACCGCCTTCGATGTCGCTGTACGAATCCTTCGGCCGCTGGCCTTCGTACTGAGCAAACATCCATGTGCCGAACAGCCCCGTCTGAAAGCGCTGACCCGGATAATTTTTCAGCAGAGGCCATGCCGTGACATACATGCCGAAGCCGCCATCGTACTTGCGGTCGACTCGCTGATGCGGCACCAGCAGATACCCCGCCATCTCGGCTTCGGTCGGTTTTGCTGCGGGTGGTTGAGCTGCGACGTTTTCGGAAAAGATTGCTGCCGTAAGAAGGGGGACCAGAAGCGTAAATCGCCAGGTGGGAGATGGTTGAAGCATGGCTTTGCGGGAATGGGTTTGCAGAGAAGTTCGGAAGAGTGAAAGTGTACACGAATCAAGTTCAGCAATGAAACGGCTGAGGCTGACGCACATCCGGGCGAGGTCTCGACGTGAGCCGTGACTGTCCTGGCGACAGGCGTTGCAATGAGTTACAGATGGGAAGGAGATGCAGGGGCGGATGCATTCGGCTCGCCTTTGTTCGTGTTGCCTGCCGCGAAACATGCTGGCGGCTTATCTCGGTCCCGGCGGAAGATGTTCCAGCAGATACCTTGCGATCAGCATACGAACGTGGACGACGGAGCCTGGGCCTTCGCTGAGGCCGTGATCGCGGTTGGGGTAGACCATATAGTCGAAGGGTTTGCCGAGTTCGATCAGGCGATCCACCAGGCCTTCAATGATCTGAATGTGGGTGTTTGTTTCGCCGGAACCGGTCACGATCAGCAGGTGGCCTTTCAACCCTTCGGCAAAGTTCAGCGGAGCCGATTTTTTGTAGCCGTCGGGGTTGATTTCCCGAGTTCTCATGAAGATTTCCTGAAACCATGCGTTGTACAGATGTGGCTGAGGCTTCGGAACAACCGCAATTCCCACGTGATAGTCATCGGGCTTGCGAAACATGGCATTCAAAGTATTCGAACCGCCGCCGCTCCAGCCCCAGATGCCGACTCGGGACAGATCCACGTACGGCTTCATGCGGCCCAACTCCTTCAGCCCGGCCGCCTGCTCTTCGGTCGACAGCGGTCCCAGACTTCCGAAGATGGCTCGCCGCCACGCCGCGCCTTTGGGAGCCGGCGTTCCGCGGTTATCGATCGACACCACCAGATAACCCAGATCCGCGACAACTCGCAGAAAATGACTCTGCCCGGCTCCCCACTGATTCAGCACCGTCTGCGAGTGAGGTTCACCGTAAACGTAAACGAAGACGGGGTACTTTTTGCTTTCGTCGAAATCCTTCGGCTTGATCAGCCACGCATCCATTTCGAGGTCGTCGCTGATCTTCAGCTGCAGGAACTCGGTCGGATGATGCACGACCGCCTTCGCTCGCTCGTGAAGGTCTTCGTTGGCCTGCAGAATGCTGACGGATCGATGCCCTTCGATCTGAACCAGATCCACCACCGGCGGCGAATCGAACGTGGAAACCGTGAGAAAGGCCCACTTCGCATCGGGCGAGAATTCATAGTCGTGAGTCCCAGGCTGATCAGCCGGCGTGATGCGTTCGGCCCTGCCGGATCCGTCGAGCGGAACTCGGTACAGATACTTCTCCGTGGCGTTGTCGGGTGAGGCGTAGAAGTAAAACCACCCGCCTGGTTCATCGACGACGGCTCGATCGATGATGTCGTAATCGCCGGGAGTCAGCAGGGCCTTTTCTTCACCGTCTCGGGAATACCGATACGCGTGCCGCCAGCCGTCCGTTTCACTGATGACAATGAAGGCGTTCCCGTCCGCCAGCCACATCAATCCGGAATTCTTTCCCTGGCTGGCGACAACCCATGCCGGATCGGATTCGTGAAAGATGCGTTTCAGAGTTCCATCCGGTGATGCCAGAAAAAATTCCCGCACATCCCGCGAGCGGCTTAGACGTTCGATCAGCAGTTCCGGGGATTCGCTCGATCCTTCCGCCCATTCGACCAGGCCCAGATAGAAGCCTTCCTCCGGCGATTCGATGGGCAGCCACTGCTGTTCGCCGGTCGCCGCATCAATGATGGCGACTCGCAGGACGGCTATCTTCTCTCCAACGCGAGCAAACCGACGTTCACGAACTCCGGGATAGGATGGATCATCCGGAACCAGCATCGCTCGCTGCCTGACGTCCGTCTGATCGGTTTCGATCACGGCCACGTATTTTCCATTCGGGCTCCACCGCTGCCCGTGAAAGGAAATGTCGCGATCAGGTGGTCGCTGAGTCAGCTGAATGGTTTCGTCGGATTCCAGGCTTTTCGCAAACAGATCGCCGTTACGAAATTCCAGACGACGTTTTCCGTCCGGGGACAGCATCGGCGAACCGTCCCGATGACGTCCCAATGCGGGATCGATACCGGGCTGAGGATCGAACGGTTTGCCGGTCGTCACATCATAATGAACAGTCACCATCGAATCCGTTTGCGGATCTCGTTCCCGAATTGAATACCCGCTGCTGTCCGGCAGCCAGTCC
Organism: Planctomycetaceae bacterium; assembly: GCA_041398865.1. Classification (GTDB taxonomy): domain Bacteria; phylum Planctomycetota; class Planctomycetia; order Planctomycetales; family Planctomycetaceae; genus Fuerstiella. The sequence goes on along the minus strand of JAWKTY010000010.1, from coordinate 21,003 downwards.
GCTCGGAATTCCTTCGCTCGAAATTCACCGCGGTCATACACTCCCTTCATGCGTTCCAGCGTGGTGCCATCGGTCCACGGTTGCGGCATCGGCTGAGCATGCAGCATCGGCAGGAAATTGCACAGGATGACCGTCGGAAGGAATGCGGGAAGATGATGATTCATAGGGCGAAGTCGGACCTGAAACGAGATTGCAGATGTGTGTGACGTAACTCAATATCGCGGATGCGGATCCGAGTCAACGCGCCAGACGAGTGGACAGATCTTCTTCCTGACATGTGCCGAATCAGCAGCTGTCGCGCACGCTCGACGGAAGTTGACGCCACGCGACAGCGCGCAGTCAGTCCGGCTGACACAGCCGAGCGACTCGCAGGTGCAGCACAATCATCAGCACCACGCAGCTTCCGCCGGTCAGCCACCAGGTGCGGGGGATCAGCTGGAAGGTTTCGAAGCCGCTCACCTGCATGGCGTTCAGAGCTCCGGCCATGGGATTCACGGACAGCACCTGCTGCACAAAATGATGACTGAACGGAGCATCCATGTTGGCCCACACAATCATGGTTCCCGCAAAGATGACCAGCAGGATGCCATAGGACACGGTTGTGGCTGCGGCGGTCGTCCGAAAGAAGGCACTCACGGTGGCGCTGACCAGAACACAGAAGACGGCTGTCAGCAGCAGGCTGATCAGCACCTGAAACACCTGTTCGCGCAGGACCGGCTTGATCACCATCATGACGGCATAGCCCGGCAGTGACGCGCACAGCAGAAGCAGCAGAGTCAGCAGGATGCTGATCAGTTTGCCTCGCAGAATTCTGCCCGGCGAAAGCGGAGTGACTCGAAGCAAATCCCAGCCTCCACTTTCGCGTTCCGCGGAAATCATGCCTCCGCCCAGGCCTGGAGCAAAAATCGCAATGAGTGCCACCTGAGCCACGATGATGATGCCCCCGATGCGTTCGACTCCCCAGCCCACGGTGCCCATCGTGGTGGCCAGAGTCAGCAGCAGGGACATCACAGCACAGCCTGCGACCAGTCTCAGCAGCCAGTGCAGTCGCCCGAACTGCCGAGTGCGAAACTCCTTCATGAGAACCGGGTTCAGAAAGCCGGGGATTCCCGCCGATCGGCGCTGAGGATCCACCAGAAAGAAGATTCGCCGCAGCGAACGTTCTCCGAGCGATCGGTCGTCGGTGATGATGCCCTGAGAACGGGATCGGTCCAGCAGAGCGTAGCTGATGCGTCGGATGCAGACGAACGTTCCGACAACGATGACCACGATCGACAGCAGCACGAAACGGGAAATCAGATCGACGGGTTCTGACAGGCCCACCGAATTCAGCGGTTGACTGGCTGTCAGCTGCAGGACCGCACTCACCGGCGACAGCTGCCGAAGCAGATCAGCGATGGTTCCCGGAAGTCCTTCGAATCCCTGCAGGAACTGCCAGGGGATCAGAGCTGCAATCACGACGCCGAAGGTGGCTCCATAGGCGAAACGCAGAGCAGCTTCCGGGCTGTCGGCCCATGTTCCCGCCAGCAGACTGACAACCGAAAGTTCCAGACACAGCAGCAGAATCAGGCCGTATAAGGTTCCCACATCCGAAACCAGAGACAATCCACCCATGGCGTAGCAACAGGCCATGGCCGGCAAAGTGACCATCAGCAGCAGCCCGGCGAAGCTGAGCACCGCCGCCAGTTTCCCAAGGACAATTTCGCTACGGCGAAGCGGCGAATTCAGCAACAGTTCCATTGTGCGTCGGCGGACTTCCTGAACCAGTCCGGTTGCGGGAAATGCCGGAATCACCAGCACCACCGCCAGCAGCATGGCAAAAGACAGACTGCGAAAAGCAGCTCGCGGCTGGCTTCCGTTCAGATCTGCCACGCCGTCGGACGGCCACTTCAACAGCACGGTCAGCGCCGACATGAGGGCAATGCCGGTCAGGATAAACGGCATCTGCCGAGTCTTCAGCAGTGCCGGCAGTTCACGTTCGGCGACGACCAGAGTCCCCTTCATTCGGTTGGCTCCCGAGTCGCGCTGACGAAGGCTTCTTCCAGATCGCCGACGACTTCGCGAAACTGAGCCACCACCGTGCCGCTGGTCACCAGCTGCGTCAGCAGTCGAGCCATCTGTTCGTCAGCGGCCGACGTTCGGAAGCGAACAATCGTTTCCGCCTGAGAAGTCGTGACTTCCACGGAATCTTCCAGCTGCTGTCGAACGTGGCGATCCACTTCGGCCAGTTGATCGGCCTGCAGGCACTGCACTTCGAAGGTTCGATGCTGAGTCAGCTGGCTGGTGACGTCCTTCAGACTTCCGAAGGCTCGCAGACGTCCGCCGGCAACGATGGCGACTCGGTCACAGATGCGAGCCAGTTCGGGAAGAATATGGCTGGTGACGATGAGCGTTCGGCCGTCCGCAGCCAGTCTCAGCAGAATCTCTCGCATTTCGATACGAGCCTGAGGGTCAAGGCCGTTGGCGGGTTCGTCCAGAATCAGAACGTCCGGCCGGTGCAGCAGAGTTCTCGCGAGTCCGATTCGCTGCTGCATGCCGTGGCTGAGACTTTCGACATAACGATCCTGCATCCAGGTCGCGTTCGTCGTTTCCAGAACTTCGGCGATGCGTGTTCGTCGTTCCTTTCGAGCAATCCCGAAGGCAGCTCCGAAGAAATCCAGATACTCACGGACCCGCATATTGTCGTAGGAACCGAACTTGTCCGGCATGTAGCCGACCAGCTGGCGGACTTTTCGAGCCTCCTGAATACAGTCGGCACCGGCAATGCGAGCTGTCCCGGACGTGGGTCGAGTCAGACCGACCAGAATGCGAATCGTCGTCGTCTTTCCCGCGCCGTTGGGACCGATGAAGCCCAGAATGCTGCCGCGTTCCAGCGACAGAGTCAGATCATCCAGGGCGACAAACTCACCGTAACGCTTGGTCAGGTTCTGAATCTCAACCACAGATTCCGACATCACTCTCTCGCAATCGTTCAGCCCGGCGGGGAATGTTTCTCCGAGACTGAGTTGTCGCAAGCCCGCCCGAAAATTCAAGCCAGTGTCCAGCAAGCGTTGTAAGCAGAAAGTGGCACCTCGCTCCGCGAGGTCAGCCCGATGTTGCTCAGGACGTGCCGCTGGGGAGTTTTGCCGGTGCCGCGTTGGACGGGGGATTCTGTCAGGAAGGAGTCTGGTCTGCGGATTTCTGTTCCGAAGGTCTCGCATCCGGGCTGAACGGGGGGCGTTCGTCTTGACGCTGGCCGGAATGCGGGAACAATCTGCGTTTGGTGGTGTGGCTGTCAGGCGGGAGCCTGACCTGCGGCGACGACGTGGCGACGGGACGTGGCTGTCAGGCGGGAGCCTGACCTACGGCGGCTGCGAGAATTGTGGTGAGCATGCTGGTGGCGCGGGGGAGGTTGGAATGGTGGGTGAGTTTTTCTTGTGGGTGGAACGGCTGGCGGGGCGGCGTGGTGGGCGGCGGCGGCTGGCGCTGCGGCGGGAGTCGCTGACGGAGCTGCTGGAAGTGCGGCTGGTGCTGAGTTCCGTGCAGGTGATTGCGGCGGAGGCGAATGTCGAATTCGCGGACATGGGTTATGACTCGACCACGGACGAAGTGGGCATCGTCGGCTACATCGTGGACAACGGCATCAAAACCGCGACGGTCTTCGAACTCAACCCCGCTCACGACGCCTTCGTCACCAACACACTCGCCGACCTGCCGGGAGCAACCGGGAAGGCTTTGGTTGCTGGAATTTCGAGCGACGCGTCACGGATCGCAGGATTGTCAGTTAGCCCAGCGTCAATTGATGGGGAGGGGACAACCTGGTCGAGAACAGTTCCGAGCAATCCTACAGGAATTGGATTCGTATCTGGATTTACAAACAGATCTTCAGCAGTGGGAGCATGGAGCGGTGGAGTGGTTGGGCAATCTGGAGGAGGAGCGTGCGCAACTAAATGGAACACTTCTAGTCTCATTCAAACTTTACCGGGAACAAAACTTGGACTAGCTGAAGGTAAAGACGTGAGCGCGGATGGAAACGTCATTGTTGGGTTTTCCACTCACGAACATTTCGACGGTGCCGCCTATTTCTGGGACGATGAAGGCATTCACGCTCTTAACAGTCATGTATCTGGACTAAACCTATATCAAAGCATCGCATATGCAGTTTCTCCTGATGGCAATTCCATTGGTGGATTAATTGTCAGCATCGATGCAATAACTGGTGATTTATACGCCCTAGCCGTTGTATGGGATCGGGTTAGTGGAATCCAAACGATTCTAAAAGATGGACGTAACGACTTCTTTCAAGGAACTGTCCTGGATGTCACGGATTCCGGATTCGCAGTCGGCACGACCGTTGACGGCAAAGGTTTCATCTGGCATCCGTCCTTTCCCGAGCCGAAGATCTTTGAAGACTGGCTGACGGAGCAGCAGGCGGATTATGCTCCGGCGGTGGTTTCCAAAGGGGTTGAGGCCATCAGCGAGGATGCGACGACCGGGATTCTGAGGTTTGCGTTGTCTGATTATGAAAACCCCGGAGCCAGCTATTATGTGGAAGTGCAGCTGGATGCTGTGCCGCTGCCCGATCTGGCGGCCACAACTTTTGCGGTGACGGATCATGCGGCCGCTGACGGAACCACGTCGGTCACGTTCACGGTGGCCAATTCGGGCACAGCGGCGGCGGGAAGTTTTCAGACTCAGCTGGTCTGGTCGCCCAATGCCATCGTCGGCGATGCGGATGACATCCCGCTGCCTGACACCGTGCAGATCTTTTCCGGGCTGAATGCCGGAACCACGGAAACCCGCTCGGTGACCGCGAATATCGGGCGAGACGCTCTGTTCAGTCAGGCCGTCAGCCATAACCCGGCCGGTCAGCCCGTGGGCAGTGTTGTGCAGCCGAGCGGGACTCTGTTTCTGATCACCGATTCGCTGCATCAGGTTCCGGAAAGCAACGAAGCCAATAACTCGGGCCTGGGTCTGCTGACCGACAGCGATACGGTGACGTACGTTCCGTGGGATACCAACGGCAACGGGACCGTGGAACCTCTGGAAGCTCTGGCCGCCATCCAGGCGATCGGCACGTCGTCTGCCGCCCACGACTTCGACGGCAACGGAGTCGTCACGCCTCTGGAAGCACTCAGCAGCATCCAGCGCATCGGCTACCAGCAACCGCCCGCCATTCCTCCGGCTGCACCGTCCGCCATGGTCTTTGCAGAAACCGCCGCCGTGGAACTGCCCCTTCAGGCCGACTCAGCCAGCGTCGAGCCACCTTCCGCCCGCCCGCCTGCCGTGATTGAGTCCAGCGTCATTGTCGCCAACATCACCCCCGCCGGAAGCCCACCCAAGACCGCCGTTGCGGAGGTGTTTGTTGCAGACGAAGTTGCTGCGAACGTGTTTGTTGGAGAAGCTGTCGAGCAGCCCGTATCCGCCGAGCCTCCACAAGCCCTCACCCCGCCGGTCACCTTCGCGTCCGTCGAACTCAAACCTCGCCGCCCCGCTGTTCGACCGGTTTCCGATGATCGGGTCGAGCAATTGCACCTCAAAGAACACGGGGAACACAAAGAACACGAAGGTTCAGCTCCCGCAGCCCAACCCAAACCTTCCACCCCCCGCCACTGGCTGCACACCATCAGCGACACAGAAGCCGCTGAGTAGGTCAGCACGTCGTCGAAGGTCATGCTCGGTGCGGTGCCTGCATGGAACATGCCACCCGGCTCTGAGCTCGGAAGACCGGGATCCGGAACTGAGGGCAGGCCTCGCGGAGCGAGCGCCACTGTGGCACCTTCTCCGCGAGGTCAGCCTGACAGACTCACAACCACACCGGAACGCAGTTGTTGTGAGCGGACTGCAGAGCGGCGTCGAGGACGATCTGGGTCTTCAGGGCGATGTCGGGCCAGTGAGGATCGACTTTGCCGCTCAGGACAAGCTCGGCAAAGTTGCGGAACAGGTTGGTTTCCTGAGCCGTGGCGGCGTTGTTGCTGTATTCGGGGACGGAAACCGTCTTCAGATGCTTCTCCATGTTGAAGCGGCAGCCATCCGCGACGAAATTGTGATTGGCGACATCGAAGGACGAGGAACTCCCGAAGTAGGGCAGGACAAAATCCTTCAGTTCAACGTAACCTTTGCTGCCGCTGATATTCACCCATTGCTGATGGTTGCCGCGGAACGAATTGTAAAATGTCGCAGACACGCCACTCGCGAAATGCAGTTCGCCCTGAAACTCCATCGGCACCGGATGTGGGCTGTCTGCTCGACTGGCCCCGAACAGAATTCGTCCCCGAACCTCCGTCGGCATCTCGTATTTCATCGTCCAGAGTGTCATTCGGATCGTGTACCAGCCCAGATCTCCCAGGCAACCCGCCGGTTCCAGATCACTGCTGGCTCGAATATTGCTCGCGACCCAGGCCTCATCCGCGCAGAAGCTGAACTGACTGGCAATTCGCCGAATGTCTCCCACGCTGACACCGTCATCCAGGACAGCTCGCAGCTGAGGCAGCCGAGCACTGTGCATGAACATCACTCCGTCCATCAACTGCACGCCTGCTTTGTTGCACGCGTCGATCATGGCCTGGACGTCATCGGCCGTGACGCCGCATGGCTTCTCAACCATCACGTGCTTCCCGGCATTGGCCGCCTTCACGACCCATTCCGTCCGCAGGCCGGTTGGCAAGGGAATGTAGACGGCGTCGATGTCGCTGCGCTGCAGCAGAGCATCATAGCTGCCAACGGCATCCACCGAGTGACAGACGGGCACCGATACCTGACAGGCGTCGATAAACTTCTGAGCTTTCTCGACCGACCGACTGGCGACGGCGACAACCTGCCCGTTTCCGGAAGCTGCGACAGAATGCCAGTTCTTCATGGCAATTCCCGCTGTACTTAGAAATCCCCAGCGGCATGTCTTGTCACTCATCAGTCTGTTACCTCAGAAAAAGAATGGTGTCGGCAATGACGACCGGAAGTCTTTTGCCGGTCTGCTGTGAGAAGACCTGAACATCGAACGGCGACGCACCATCAGCGGTCGACGTCGTCGCCGCTTCTGACCGTCAGGCTCGAACCTGGGCGCCGATCTGTCGCTGTGAAGAGATGAGAAGCTCTGTAGGTCAGGCTCCCGCCTGACAATCTGATTGAAGCTGTCAGGCGGGAGCCTGACCTACAAACAAAGGGTTCACGGCGTTGAACGCTGACCACGTCAGACAGGTTAGTTCCAGAACTTCTCGCCGTGCCAGTTGATCGGGGGATGAGTTTCCACTTCGATATCCCCGTTGACTTTTGCCTGACAGGCCAGCCGAACGTCCTTGTCGGGGTTGCTGAGAATCTTCAGGCCCAGCAGAGGGTTCAACCATTTCATCAGCAGTTCCTTCAGGCCTTTTCGGCTGCAGTGATCACTGCCGTTTTTGACAATCACGTTGCAGCTGCCGCAGGTGCCAAGGCCCATGCAGTTCACAACCTTGTGAGGACCGGAATACAGCTGAACACCGCTGCGTCGAGCCGCAGCACGAATGTTTTCGCCGGGCTGAGCGTCGACGGTAACTTTTTCGTTAACAAAGTTGATCTTCGGCATGTTTACCCTGCTTTGCGATTCAGGCAGAACGCGGGACTCAGTCATTCAGCAACTCCGTCAGACGCCCCGGTGCGGGCACATGCTAGCTGTCCGGACATTGGGTTTCCAGACCTCTGCCGCCGTCCCCGGGTCTGGGAACATGATGTCCCCCAGACTTCCGCCGTTTCCTCAGCCACAGTCCATCCAAACTCCGCCACAGGGCATGGCCCCCAAAGTTGTTCTCAGATTTTGGGTTTGAGTGAATTCCGGAATGTCGGGCGACCGGAATTGCGGCCTGTCAGTCGCCCGAAAAAGCTTCAGGCCCGTGAGACCTGCAGACCGCCTGGCCCCTGCAAACGGTGCTGTGGAAGAGATTTGCCAGCCGCGCTGCCGAAGGCGACATGGATTCAATTTCTGTGCGGAAGTCGGTAGTCTTCCTGATCCTTTGGCCTCATGACAGACTTCTGATTCCGTCCCGCCCAAACTGCACCTCATTCTGACTTCCTCATGAACCAGCGCGATTCACAATCTTCGTCTTCGGCCGGCGATGTCCTGACAAGCGAACTTGAGGAACAGGCTGTTGAGGGCCTGTCGGTCGCTTACCGCAATATGCGGCAGGAAATCGGCAAGGTGATCGTTGGTCAGGACGAAGTGGTCGATCAGCTGCTGATTGCGATGTTCTGCCGAGGCCACTGTCTCCTCGTTGGCGTACCGGGGCTGGCCAAGACTCTTCTGTGCAGCACGCTGGCATCGATTCTGCAGCTGACATTTCGCCGCATTCAGTTCACGCCCGACCTGATGCCGTCCGACATCACCGGAACCGATGTTCTGCAGGACGATCCGGTCACCGGTCGACGAACATTCGAATTCATTCGAGGCCCGCTGTTCACCAACGTGCTGCTGGCTGACGAAATCAATCGCACTCCGCCGAAGACTCAGGCGGCCCTGTTGGAAGCCATGCAGGAACGTCACGTCACGGCAGGATCAGAAACCTATGCTCTGCCGGATCCGTTCTTCACGCTGGCGACTCAGAACCCCATTGAACAGGAAGGCACGTATCCGCTTCCGGAAGCTCAGCTGGACCGCTTCATGTTCAACATCATGGTGCGTTATCCCAGTTCGGCGGAAGAACTGGAGATTCTGAAGCAGACAACGGGCGGAGAATCCGTCTCACTGAATCCTGTCCTCACCGGACGCCAGATTCAGGTGCTGCAGGAAGTTGTCCGCCGGGTTCCCTGTGCGGAATACAACTTCGTGTACGCTCGAGACCTGGTCCGGGCAACTCGGCCGACAGAACCGGAAGCTCCGGATTTCGTTCGCGAACTGGTCAGCTGGGGAGCTGGTCCGCGAGCCGGCCAGTACCTGATTCTGGGAGCTCGTGCCCGAGCCATTCTGGAAGGACGGTTTCACGTCACCAGCCAGGACATTGCCGCTGTCGCTCGCCCCGTACTGCGACATCGCATTATGACCACCTTTCAGGCAGATGCTCAGGGCATGACTCCCGATGCGATCATCGACCGCCTGCTGGCTCATGTGAAAGTCGAACTGCACGAACAGGCTCGCCGACAAAGCGGTCGGTGACCGTTCGGAAGCGATTTCAGAACGTGAATGTCCGTCAGTAACGGCTTTTCAGAAATGCAACGGCGGTGGCATAGAAGCACAGATAGCCGACTGTCGAAGCTGTCAGCTTTCCCATCGTGGTTTTCGGCGTGAACCGAGCTGTGCGATGTGTGAGCCAGACAATGGGGATGGCTCCGGGAAAACCGATCAGAAAAGCCCACTCGAAAACAAGGCTCAGGCGGCGGCAGATCAGGAAATACCCAAGGCTGACGGCAAGCAGAGCGAACAGGGGAATTCGCTGCCGCAGAATTGATATCCGTCCCCCGCCTTCTGTGACCGCCGTTCCGCACGCGACGTATTCAAGTGCGGCAAACAGACACAGATGCCACGTGAAGATGAATTCGGAAGTGAGAAATCCCAGCACCGTCGTACCGATGGCTCCCGCCAATGTCACAGCGATAAACTCGGACGTCGCGAGTGACGTTTCCGGCATGGAACGACGAAGTCGCCGGACCAGCAGCCTGGCGGCAATCATCAGGCCAAGTCCCGCAAGGCACCAGCGCACCAGCCAGCGGTCATGCGGAATGTCGAAGGCGTATTCGGGTTCAACGGCCAGAAGCATGGCTGCCAGGTCGTAGTACTGCCGCTGAGGCAGATCGCCGACTTTCATGGTGGCAACATCCTGCGGCAGCGAAGCCTTTCCGATGTAGATGCATGTGGCCTGAGTCTGATTGCGGATATAGAGTCGGCCGTCAATCAGGCACGGAGCTGTCCATGTCAGTTCACCTCCCAAAGCCGTACAGCGAGCCAGTTCCGTGCAGGCTTCTGAATCGATCTTCAGCAGAATCAGTTCCCCCAGTTCGTTCAGCACAATCAGCTTGCCGTCAGCCACAATGATGCCGCACTGCAGAATCTCACCGGCGTAATCTTCGGCGGTGGCGTCGCGACGCAGCTGATCCGATCCCACGGACCACCTTTCCTCACCGGTCTGAAAGCTGATACAGCGGAAGACGCCTCGGGACGGACGATGAGTCTTCGACTGGACATCCCGGAGATCAAAGCCGTAAATGTGTCCGTCGGCCAGAACGCTTGAACACACATCGTTCGACATCGCTTTTGAACGCCAGATGCTGGGCAGTTCCGTTTCTGAATCATCGATTCCGGAAAGATCCAGACAGTACGATCCGGCTCGAAACGGTCCGGACAGCCAGAGATACGGTTCGCTGTAGATCGGCCACGCTGAATGTTCGTCGTATCCCTGAGACAGCGGGATCCTGCGGCGCAGCTGCCCGGATTCCCGGTTCAGAATGACGATGGCATTCTGCAGATATCCCACCACCAGCGGTTCACCTCGCAGCTCAATCGGATAAGCCGGCGTATAACTGGCAGGCTCGTCCGTTGCCTTCCAGAGCTCCCGTCCGCTGAGATGATCGAAGGCAACGATGCCGGCTCCGGGACCACCCACGGGAAGGATCACTCGATCGTCGACAACCGTCGGCGAGCACGCATAGCCGAAGTCGCAGCCTTCGATGCCATAGGTCTGCTGCAGATCAACCGACCAGATCAGCCTTCCATCCGACTCTGACACGCAGCTCAGCACTCCCGTCGGCGATGTGAAGTAGACTCGGGAATCATAAACTGTCGGCGTGCTGCGCGGCCCCGGATAGACTCCGGCCGCTTCATAGGGCCAGTCATATCGGTATTCCCAGATCGTTTGCCCGGTTCGGCCATCCAGACAGTAAAGATACTGTCCGGTCATGTTCTGAGCCTGCGTGTAAACTCGGTCGCCTTTCCCGACGAATGCGGAATAGCCCTGTCCCAGCTTCCGCACCCACAAAACCGGAGGACCTTCCGAATCCCAGCGGTCCACGATGCCGGTCGCTGACGAATGAGCATCGAAGTGTGCTCCGCGAACAAACGGCCAGGCATCTTCTCCGTCGGCGGCTGCAAACGATCCGGCAGCAAACAACGCTGTCGCAGTCAGCAGCATCACAGTCAAACGCAGGCCGGAAACGCGACACCGATGATGACAGGCCATCAACACGCTCCTGAATGCCGAATTGTGTTCTGTCAGGCAGGAGCCTGACCGACGGAGATTTTAAACTATCGCATGTTTTGAATGTGTCCGTGATCGTCAACATTGATGGCGCTGGCAGCGGGGCGAGCCGGAAGTGCGGGCATTGTGTTGATATCTCCGGCAAGTGCGTACAGGAAACCTGCTCCGGCGGCGAGACGAACTTCGCGAATCGGCAGCCGGAAGCCGACCGGACGGCCGAGCAGTTTGGGGTCGTGAGACAGCGAATACTGTGTCTTGGCAATGCAGACGGGCAGGCCGTCGAATCCCAGGCGACGGAAGCGGTCCAGCTGAGACTGTGCCGCCGGGCTGATATCGAGACCATCCGCACCGTAGACTTCGGTCGCGACGCATTCCAGTTTCTCCGCGGGCGACAGACTGTTTTCGTACAGCGTTCGATAGCGACTCGGCTTCTGACCGGCCGCCACCACTGCTGCGGCCAGGTCGGTCGCCCCGGAACTTCCCTCAGCGAACGCCGTGGAATCGGCAACTCCGTCAGCTCCGCGATCAATCGCAATTTGGCGAATCAGTTCCAGTTCGTCTTCGTGATCATCAGGAAATCGATTGATGGCCACTACAGTGGGAACTCCGAATTTCCGCAGAATGTCCAGATGAGCTTCCAGGTTGACTGAACCGGCGCGAACAGCGTCGAGATCTCTGGCCAGCAGTTCCGGGGGCAGAGGCTTTCCGGGACGAACCGCAAATCGACCGCTCTGCAGTTTGATGGCTCGAGCCGTACACACCAGAACTTCCACAGCCGGCACCAGCCCGCTGGCTCGGCACTTGATGTGCATAAACTTTTCAGCTCCGCAGTCGGATCCGAACCCGCTTTCCGTCACAACGAATTCCGCCAGCCGAACCGCTGCCAGATCGGCAAGGACCGAACTGTTGCCGTGGGCGATGTTTGCAAACGGACCGGCATGCACCAAAGCCGGAGTTCCTTCGCAGGTTTGAACAAGATTCGGTCGAAGAGCATCCTTCAGCATCGCCAGCAGTGCGCCGGTGGCCTGCAGATCATCCACGGTCACGGGGTCTCCCTGTGACGTGAAAGCGACCACGATTCGCGAGATTCGTTCCTTCAGGTCGGACAGGCTTCGCGCCAGAGCCAGAATGGCCATGAGCTCAGACGCCGCGGACAGATCAAAGCCGGTGGAGAATTCCCGCCATTTTTCGGTATCGCCGACACCGGTCCGCACGTGACGCAGACTGCGATCGCAGACGTCAAGACAGCGTCTCCAGAGAATCGCCTGTGGATCGATGATCGGCGTCTGTCCGCGAGCCACGTGGTTATCGATCAGAGCGGCCAGCAGATTCGTCGCGGCGGTGATGGCATGGATGTCGCCGGTGAAGTGCAGGTTGATTTCGTCTGCCGGAACCAGATGAGCCTCTCCCCCGCCCGCGCCGCCGCCTTTGATTCCGAAGAGTGGCCCCTGAGATGGCTCGCGCAATGTGACGATCGACGAGTGTCCGATTCGGTTCAGTCCCATCGACAGGCCGATGGCGGTCACCGTCTTTCCTTCTCCCAGCGGAGTCGGATTGATGGCCGTGACATTCACCAGCTTTCCTGACGGCCGATCCGTCAGTTGCCGGTCAAGCCCCAGCGCCAGTTTCCCCTTTTGCCAGCCATAGGGCTCCACGTCTTCCGGTGACAGCCCCAGGGCAACGGTCAGGGCATCGATACGAACGGGCTCGCTTCGCGGGAAGCCTCGTTGAATGGTCATCAGTCAATCCTTTGTGGCCGTGCAGTGGTGACGGGCCTGCTTTTGAAAGTTTCCGAGCGGCAATCATTTTTGACAGTCAACTCTCAGGGCTCGTCACGGCGGAGCGCGACGGCTACGCAGCCATCACGCGGAGCGTTTTGGCGACACTGGCGTTATTTCGGGTTATTCTTTCTTCCCGATGCGGTCAGCAACTTCAGCCATGACGTGGAACATTTCCTGAGCGATCTGAAGGTTGCGTTCGTCGTATCGCTGCGTTTCAGCGGGACTGTTGTCGGCGGACTTCGGGTCTTCGTAGTGCAGGCCGAAACGTCCGTCGCTGCCGGACACCAGCGGGCATTTTTCGTCGGCGTCCGAACAGCACATCATGGCCGCGAATCCGGAAGACGGGTTTCCGTTCCTGCTGTAGACCTTCGAATACAACTGCAGAGGAGGCAGTGCATCGGAATACTGAGCCAGATAGACGGGGTTATCTGTCTGTGATGTTGCAACCACAGACAAGCCCGCTCGGCGCAGGGCTCGAACCGTGCGAATGTTGCAGGCCGTGGCCTCGGTGCCGCCGGAAAATGTTTCGATCCCCGGAACGCCGTAATGTGCTGCGGCAATCTGACACCAAACCTGAGCCAGATGGCTGCGGCGCGAATTGTGTGTGCAGATGAAGACCAGACGGACGGGTTCCGCCCGTTTCACTCGCGTCGAAACATAATCGCAGACGCCGTCGAGCAGTTCCTGTCGTTCCTGCGGCAGCGAATCGACGGCCGCATCCACCGTTCTGCGAAGGCCTGAACCGGCTCAATTAATTCCGCACTCATTCCGTCGGCCGCGATTGTCAGCCCCGCGAACGCAGCCAGGATTCGTGTGAGCGTCATTGGTTGTATCTCCAGGATGTTTTGGACGATGTCGGTTGATTCAGAATATCGAAGATCCTGTTTCCATCAATCAGCTGCCGGACCGGAGACACCATCCAATCCCCGTCTATCCGAACGACACCCGGATGGCGTTGCCAACGCAGTTACCGGCTGCCCATGCAGATCACTTCTTTCAACGTATGAGCGTACAGGCGTCCGTTGGATGCCGTGAGGCTGGCCAGGGTCCAGGTTTTTCCGGCCGGGCCGAGATCGTTGATGGCGGTCAGAGCTTTGGCGTCGAAGGTTTCGGCCGTGATGTCGATGACGTAAACCGTACCATTCATGATCGGAAAGTACAGGTGGTTGTTGACGAGGATCGGGCTGGCCGCCGAAACATGGCCCCAGCCGGTGCCTTTGGCTCGTTTGTCCAGCGCGATGTCAATGCCTCGCGAATTGGTTGTGTCAGCGGGAATCGCATCCCTGCGGTCATTGATGAATCGCGGTTCAGCACCGGCAACCAGCTGAACGGGCACGTTCAGGTATTCAACTTTGTCCGTCTTCACGTTGACTCGGCCGATGGCGTTGATGTCATGAGCCAGAAAGTAATGCCAGTCACCGACGACAATATTGCTCTGATTGGTCAGCGGCATGCCTCTGCCAACCTTGATCGACACACCGGATTCCAGCTGCCCGCTTTGCGAATCGGTGACGTCGACTTTCTCGGCGACGCTCCGCCTCCGCAGCACTTCCCCGGTGTCTGTGTCCAGCACCAGGTGGTCGTGCTTTTCGAACCAGAACACGTTCGATTCGTTCCAGTGCGAATTCCACGAACAGTCGCTGTTCAGTTCACAGTTCCACAGCGTGCGGCCGGTTTCCAGAAGGCTGAGACTGACGCCGTACGGTTTTTCCAGCGGCCCATGTCCGCCGCCGCGACCGTGAACGATCGCCTGACGACCATCCTTCAATCGCCCGACCATCGGAGTGTTGTGCACGCAGGTTCCGGCTTCGCTCACCCACAGAACCTTGCCCGTATTGCTGTCGATCGCGTGCAGATACGTCCAGACGTCGCGTGGGTCAATGCCGGCGGGCACCGGCTTGTGTCGCTCCAGCTGCTGACCGGCGTTCTTGTTGCGAACTTCCACCGTGATGATCATGTCGTTCACCAGGATCGGTTCGCACTGGCGATTGGTGTGACGTCGGCGAGGCTGAAAGTCGCGCCGCCAGACGACACGGCCTTCGAAATCGAAACAGACCATCGAACCGCAGCGATTGAAAAACCAGACATGCCTGCCGTTCGCAATCGGAGCAAACACCGTGGCATCGCTGAAGATGCCGGCCGTCTGAACGGGATCAGTACCAGGCAGATCGACCGTCCAGAGAACCTCGCCGGAATCCGCATCCAGGCAATAGCCCACAATGTTTGGTTCCAGGCGATCGCTGTCCGCATTCATCGGTCGATGAGTCGTCAGAAACGCACGATTCCCCCACACCGTCACCGCGCTTTGCCCGCCTTCAGGCAGTGTCGTCCTCCACAGAATGTTCGAATCATTCACCACCGACCACGTCAGCGGCGGTGCTGGACCGTCCGTCTTCCAGTTCAGATTCGGCCCGGCAGCCTGCGGCCAGTGCTGAGCAACCACAACGGACGACGTCCCGGCCAGAACCAAAACAGAAATGCAGCAGGAAAACAGGGTTCTCATCAGGTGGCTCTGCGATCGAACAGTGTTAGCAGGAAACCGGATTCGACGTTGCAATCCGGCGGATGAACACACAGAAGCCATCCCGTTGCGTTCGAGCCCGGACTTTAGCAAAAGCGATTGTCTGCCCGCCACTTCAGGCTTCCGCCACCAGCGTCGATTCGCCCCGAATTCATCGTGAGAGGCTCCGGCTGGCTGTCAGCATCCCACGATCAGATTCTGCGGGCCAAAACGTGCATCAGCCACGCTGTCGGATATCATGAACGTCTTCCAGGTTTCCGCAGCGGGCGAGAACTGCGGCGACTTGCCGAGGCGACAGCATTCACTGCTCAGCCGTCATGCGAAATCAGGTTGTCGGATCATGAAGCGATCTCTGTTTGTCGGCATTGTCGTGTGCCAGTTCCTGTCATTGGGCCCGTGGGAAGCGCAGCATGCCTGTGGGCAGAGCACTCAGCAGGCGCTGCAGCAGGCACTGGAACTGGCAAAGCGCCGGGATGCGTTGCTCAAGGAAGAGCGAATTGCGGAAGCCACCACTTTTGCAGATCAGATTGAAACGATTCTGAGAAACGGAAATGCCGTCGACAACATCAACGCGGGAGCTCATCACCAGCTCAACGGACTCGTTTACCAGAAGGCAGAACGATTTTCTGACGCCCAGCGCAGCTACCGTCTCGCGTTGTCCATCTATGCAGATCGTCCCGCTGCCGCCGCCGTGAAGGTCAATACGATGCTGTCTCTGGCCGGTTGTTACGCGGTCCAGGAAGATTATGCTAAAGCGGTAGCTGTGCTCAACGATATCGAAAACACCAGCACCGCTCCGGGAACAGCCGACGTAACGCGGACCATGGTCTCGCTGATTCGAGCACAGTTGTCTCAGAAGCAGGGCAACGCCAGTGCAGCAAAAGGTTTGATTGAAGACCTTCTGCAAAAGAACCAATCGAATCCACAGCTACTCATCATGCTGCTCGACAAGGCCGCCGGCATTTACCGCGACGCGGGTGATCATGCGGCCGCGGCAGAACTGTACGAGCAAATGATTCGTCAGGCCAGGACCAGCAAACCGGACATGGTTGCCACGGCACAGTTCGGGCTCGGTCAGGCCCGCAAAAATCAGTCCCGGTTTAAGGAGGCACAGGAGCAGTTTCAGGAGGCGCTGGACACTCTGACACGCGAAGGAAAGCAGAATTCGGAACTGGCTTCCCGGATCTACTCTGCGATGTCGGCGGTGAATTTCTTCTTTGGCGATGTGCATCAGGCGATCGTCAATATGAATCAGAGCGTCCAAATTCTTCAGGAAGCCGCAGGCCGAGACAGTCTTGCTGTTGCCTTGCTTCAGGCGGATCAGGGGGCACAGTACAACACAATTGGCAACGTCGCGAAGTCCGAAGAAATTCTGCGCGATGCCCTGAAACAGGCCGAGTTCTGTCTGGGCCCCAAGCATTCCCGCATCGCGCCGATCCTTGATTCACTGGCGACGGCGCTCTCCCGGCAGAAGCAGCATGCAGAAGCAATCTCGCTGGCACAGCGTGCACTGGACATTTATCAGCAGCGCTATGGGAAGACGAGTCCCCAGGCGTTCGAGGGAATGATTCCTCTGGCGCGGGCGAGATTTGCGAGTGGTGATGTTTCCGGAGCCGCCGAATTGATCGAACGCATTCCGCCGCCTGCCGATTCAAACTGGGGGCAGGAGTCCATTGTGCTCGATCTGAAGTCACGAATGCAGTGTGCGCAGAATCATTTCGACCAGGCGGAAGCCACAATGGTCAAGGCGCTAACTCGGCTGGAACAGGAATTGGGAGCCGTCAATCCTCTGGCCGTGGGGGCCCGCTACCGGCTGGCCTCCATTTCCGAAGCACAGGGAAAAACCGATCCGGCAATCAGTCAGATGGACAGAACGTTACAGGATTCTCTCAGGTACGTGCGGCAAACCATGTTCGCGATGACTCCTGAAGAACAGCTGCCGTTTCTGAATGAACGAGTTCATCCGGCGCTGATGAGCGGGTTGACACTTGCCCGACGGCATCCGGACTTTCCCGGGCTTGCCAGACATGTATCAGAATGGCTGATCAACTGCAAAGGACTGTCTCAGGAGTCACTGGCCGCGCGAAATCGTCTGCTGCTGAACGTCTCGGGAAAGGACGGCGAATCACTCGTGGATGAACTGTCAGAACTGCGGCGTGACATTTCGCAGATCTCCATGACAGGCACATCCGGTGGCGGCAATCATCAACGACAGAATCGTCTGGCGGAACTGATGGCCCGCGAACAGGAAATTGTTCGCAGTCTGGCCGAGCAGTTCGACAGCGAGAGTTTTGCTGCACCGTGGTTTGAGCAGTCGCAACTGAGCGGGGCCGTCGATCAGCAGTCTGTCTTTATCGATTTCGCTCGTTACAAAGTCAGTCTGTTTGATGGCAAACCGGACCGCGCTGACCCAGAAGTTCGATATCTGGCCATGCTGACGAAGCCAAAGACGGATGAACCGGTTTACATCGATCTGGGGAAAGCATCAGACATCGATGACCTGATTCAGCAGGTGCGAGTTCAGGTTCTGGAAGACGCAGACAGTGACGGAGCGATTGACACGGTCGGTGAAGAGCAGGCAACAAAAGCTTACATGGAACGGATGCGACGATTGTCAGACGCTGTCTGGAAGCCGATTCGAAAACACATCGACGGACAGTCACAACTGATTCTGTGTCCGGACGGTCCACTGTGGCTTCTTCCCTGGAGCGCACTTCCGGCGGATGCCGATGGCCTGGAGTTTCTGATTGAACAGCGCCCGCTGCGGTTTGTGACCAGTGCTCGTGAATTACTGGTCACGAATCCAAAGGGAAATCCGCAGGCGCCAGCCATTCTTGCCGCACCCCAATTCGATCAGGATGGCACATCCAAAGCGAATGCTATTCGAGCGATCTTCCGCAGTATCACCGCCGGCGACGAATCGAATTTGCGGAGTGTGTCGATAAAGCGGCGGTTATCTGAGGTGGATCCCTTGCCGAATACGGAGATCGAAGCCCTGGCTGTGAAGCCCAGTCTGGACGAATACTGCGGGGCGAAAGCAACACTCTACAAAGGCCAATACGCCCTGGAACGTGTGGCGAAAGCTCTTCGCAGTCCACGCGTCGTGACCTTTGCGACTCACGGGTTCTTCCTGCCTCCGGAAGACGACCTCGACGATGCTTTCTCAGACGACATCGATTCAGCAGGCTCGCGGCGCAGAACGACAAACCCTCTGCTGCGTTGCGGACTTTTGCTGGCGGGCTGTAACAGCGAAACGACCGTCGGGGACGATGACGGCGTTCTCACCGGAATGGAGATCGTGGGACTGGACCTGCGCGGGACTGATCTGGTGGTGTTGAGTGCCTGCGAAACCGGGATTGGTGATGTGAATGCAGGCGAAGGAGTCGCAGGGCTCAGACAGGCGTTCCGACTGGCCGGCGCGAACGCGATCGTGGCCAGCCTGTGGTCCGTCGACGACAGCGAAACGGCTCGACTGATGATTCAGTTCTTCAAAAACCTGGCAGCAGGAATGGAAAAATCCGAAGCATTGCGACAGGCCCAAATCGACCGCATCCACACCCGCCGAGACCGCTTCGGAGCCGCCCATCCATTCTTCTGGGCCCCATTCACCATCACCGGCGCCCACTAACCCCAAACCAGCAGCATCGCCAACGATAGGGGTAGGGAGGGCCGATTGCTTTCGGCTCCCCCTCCCTCCGAACCGGACTGGCGGATCTCCCGCATCCGGCTCTCCGGTTGATGGTCTTACCTTCGTGAGGATTGACAGGCTGAAAGATGGGCTGCGACAAGACTGAACAACCCAAGCTCAGCGAAGTAGCGATTTCGCCAACGCTGATGATCTTTTCCTCGGCCTCGACCGCGGCCGCCGCGGCGTTTCCGCAGAATGCTGCGGAGACGACCACGAAGCCATTGATCGAGATCCTGAAACACATTCCGGTAACTGCTGTGCTGAAAGTACCCGAACCAGCCGTGAAGCGTCTGATTCAACTGCACGATCACGCACTGCAGGGATTCCCCGGACGTACGTTTGGTCTTGCTGCGAAGACTGTCTTTCAGTTTCTGAATACTCTTCTTTCGTGGCCAGTGTTTCTCGCCACGAAATTCGAATCCCAGAAACGCAAAACTCTCCACGCGAGAATCCACGATCCGCGTCTTCGTCGGGTGCAGCGTGAGACCGGCCTCAGCCACCCACGACTGAACCAGCGACAAAGCCGCATCGGCAGCTTCGCGTGTGCGACACAGAACCACAAAGTCGTCTGCGTAGCGAACCATTTCGATACCGGAATCGGCAAGCAAATGGTCCAGTGGATCGAGATACACGTTACTCACCAAAGGACTCAGAACAGCCCCTTGAGGCGCTCCGGATGCCGGAGTCCATTCATCCACGCCGTCCAGAATCCCGGCCGTCAGAAACAACTCGATCAGCGACAGCACGCGGCCGTCGGCGATCTTCGTCTTCAGCTGAGCCAGCAACTGCTCGTGTGGAATCGAATCGAAGTACGCTTTCAAATCTGCATCGATGACATGCACGAAGCCTGCCTTCAGCAGATGATCCACGCGACGCAATGCATCTTTGCAGCCGCGACCCGGACGGAATCCATAACTGTGTTCCGCAAAGTCACGTTCGAAAATCGGTTCGATCACGTTGACAACCGCAGCCTGGACGATGCGATCTCGAACGGTGGGAATTCCCAACGGACGAGTCTCGTTCGTGCCGGGTTTCGGGATGTGCACGCGACGAATGGCCGACGGACGATAGGTATCTGCCTTCAGCGAATCGGCCAGCTGCCAGATGTTCTCCGGAATCTGCTGACCAAACTCGGTGACGCTGACATGATCGACGCCGGGAGCTCCGTCATTCTTTGCGACCTGCTGAAACGCAGCGAGCAGGTTGCGTTCGGAAAAGACTTTATCAATCAGGCGAAACCATTTGCCTCCTTCCACTCCTTCAATCAGAGTCGTCAACATGCGCGCTGTCCAGACGCACGGTTTCGCTGTCATCCACAAGGGATGAAGTTCAGCGGTTCCGGCTTGTTGAGCCAGCGGCACTGCCGCCGGTGTGTCTTCCGTTCGTCTGGTCATTACGCCTTCCATCTTCCTGGAACCCTTCGCTCCACCGGCGTTACCCGGCTTCATCACGACTATGGTTCCTCTGACTCCTGCCCGAGTCAGTCTCTCGAGCAGGTCTCTTTGCTTTATGAATCAAACCTTCCGGACGTTCCGACTCCAACCACCCCCTGCCGCCCGAGACATCATGAGTTTGTGTTTCATGTCTCGGTTCAACCACGAATCGCTGCCTTCCGGTCGCGACCGATCCCTCGCGGGATTCTGTATGGCACTTCGGCTTCGCCACTGTCTAGCAGGCTCGCCGCGACAACAGGCCGAATCACTGTTTTTAGTCTGAAAAGGGGCACTTTCGTTTCGGACCACCCGTTCGCCTTCCGATGCTCTCCACCCCGCTTCACAGCGACGCAGTTTCGGTCAGCTACAGTTTCAAACTCTAACCTCCTGACAGGGACTCCCACCCTGCTGATTTGATTCACTCACAAACGCACTAGTGGTCCGT
>JAWKTY010000009.1:0-274260 GCA_041398865.1 Planctomycetaceae bacterium | reverse complement strand
TCCGCAGTGCAGCGTGTTCCGCAGGAACGGAAACAGAAACGAAACGCCCAGAACCCCGATGGATGTCAGCTGATTGCCTGCAGCCAGGATTGCGCCGAGAGACTGGTGCGGGCTGCGATCCTGCAGGTAAGCATTCAGCGGTACGTTGAACAATCCTCCTCCGGCACCAATCAGCAACAGAGAAATTCCGAAGGCCCAGCCCGAACCTCCCAGCAGCCAGGCCGACAGACACGCCGCGGCCATCAGAGCCGTTCCGAGCGGCACCATCCCCAGCTCGACTCGCCCTCCTGACCACCAGCCCGCGAGAACGCTGCCGATACCAACTCCCAGTGACAACACGGCAAGAAATGTCCCGACATCGCTCTGACTCAGATGCAGCCGGTTGATCACAAAGGTGTCGACATTCAGCTGTGCCAGCGCTGCCAGCGACCAGAAGAAAGCGATTCCCAAAGTCACCCGCAAAATCGGTCGGTCAGAGACGACCAGCCGACAGTCACGCAGGGAACGAGCCAGGGGGTTCCACGGAAACGGACTGTCGGGATCGGCAGGTACAACTTCTTGAATCAGAAATGCCCCCAGCAAGCCTGTTACGGCAACACCCAGCAGCGCCGTTGAGGAAATCCAGAGCTGCGGCAGACCGTCCGGCTGAGTCAACTGGTACAACGTGTTACCGACGACTGTTCCCGCGATGACCGCAATCAGAGTCACCAGGCCGGTGAGCCCGTTGGCGGCGGACAGCTTCTCACGCGGCACGATTTCCGGAATGATGCCGAACTTCGCGGTGCTCAGCAGCGCGCTCTGGGCTCCGGTTAAAAACAGAACGGCAAACATCGCCGGCAGACTGCCGACCGAGATGGCCAGGACTCCGAGCAGCATCAGCACAACCTCGGCCGCCTTCAGCCACAACGTCACCGATCGCTTGCTGAAACGGTCCGCGATCCATCCGGACCACGGAGCAAACAGAATGGCGGGCAGAATAAAACTTCCCAGTCCCATCGCCAGAACCATGGCTTCACTGGATTCGCGTTCCGCGTCGGTCAGCCCCGGCGTCAGTCCGACGCGATACTTGGCAATGGGGACAACCAGCCATCGAAACATGCTGTCGTTGACCGCTGTCAGAAACCCCATCAACAGGTAGCCGATGAATGACCGCGAAATCAGCGAATCGCTGGCCGGCTTGTCAGAATGGACAGCGTGAGTCAGTGATTCCGGCATGGGCAACAACTTCAGCAAAACGTGATCGTGGGGAATGGCCGGAGTCTATCCACGAACAGTGTTGCACGCTATGCGATCTGGAAGCAGACCCTGCTGATCAACGGTGCTGTCAGAAGCATCCCGAGGCTCGCATCAGTTGAGAATTCTCCTGAGGACTGTCATCCTGATCACTTCCGGAGCGGCAGCACATCCCGATTTGACATCTCAGCCCGATCCCTGCCTGCGCCGATTTTGAGCAGTCACCGGAAAGGTTTTGAATCCCCCCCTCAGAGAAACAAACAGAAAGCAGCACGATGAGCAGCGCCCCATTGGTCTTTGTCGCCGAGCGGGAATCAAATCGATATGTCACAGTCTTCGACGGTGAAACGCTTTACCTGCTGGAGAATGTTTCCGGAAAGGTGGCTCGAACCGCCGTCGAATCGCTGAACGCCGGTCAGTCGGCTGCCGAAGCTCTGGGTGAAAAGGCGATGACGATTCCGGCATCAGAGATGACCCGGATCCGCACCGCGGAGCACGACGATTTTGTTCAGGTTCGGTTCAACAAAGCCGGAGCAGAAAAACATCACGTGGTCGCCATGCCCAACCTTGAGGACCAGCTGGCACTCGTGCGAGCCGTCGGAGCAACCTTTCCGGATGTCGAAGAGCAGCAGGCTCCAATTCCGGTTCTCCAGGCTCTGATTGGTCCCGGCTTCGCAACTGTGTGTGTGGTGGGAGCAACAACGGTCTTCCTGATGCTGGCCAGGGACGTGGCTGCCGGCGTCGAGATCGACACTTCCGGACGCCGTGGCGGACTCAAACTGCTGCTCGCCAAAATCCTGGACGTGATCGGTCCATCAGGAGTCATCGGCATCGGAGCCCTGGCACTCGCCGGTTCGCTGTACTGGGGCTACCAGCGTTTCAAATCCCCACCGATCCTGACAACCTTCGAACGATCGGCGCAGATCTGAGTTCCGCACAAACGTGAGGCTTTCCTGGGATCGGAATAAAGAACCATTCTCCCTGCCGAAGGAAAGCGGCGTTTCGTCGTCGATGGCGGTTCTTCCGTTTGACTCGTCTGCGATTCAGTTCAATTCGACCAACCGGAGGCTGCAGCGCTTCAAACGCTGAGCCGACAGTTGATGCCCCCGCACGCTCGGGCACGGCGGCAACGAACCAGTGGCGTTCATCGTGACCGCACAAAAACTTGTGCTTGCCGTCGTCCTGGCGTGACATCAGCAGGTGCCGCAGGCGAGGCTGAGCATCCAGAACCGTCAGTTCGTCAGGGGCGTCTCGCCCGATCGCAATATCGAAGAATTCCCCCGAATTCATCGCGCCGGATGTCGATCGAGACACTGGAACGAACAGTTCGCGATGGATCTGTGCGGATGGCCGCGCGAGCACCAATTCCGGCGAACTGGCGCGTCACACTTTCCGTATTCAGGGTCAACTTCCTGAGAGGCTTTTCAATCACGAAACCATTTCCGGAAGGGCTGACACTGCCGCATGGACGGCGGCTCGTGAAAAATTCAACCGCACGTTCGGTGTCTGGAATTCTGTTAAGACCGGAAGTTTATGGCGGTTCGGTCGGCAATCTGCCACACTGCGTGCCCCCGTTGCTTCACAGCGACGCTGAGGGCCCGAATGAACGGAACCTGTCCGTCAGAGCTCCCGGCTCGACGTCCGTCGGGAAAGTCGCGCAGGAGGAAAAATCGTTTTCTGTCAAATGTGAAAGAAACTGTTCGTGCCGGAAAGTGCTGCCAATGATGATTCCCGACAGACGGTCGTGTTCTTCGACGGTGTGTGCGGACTTTGTAATCACACCGTCAACTTTCTGTTGAACATTGACCGCCGCGGAGTCCTTCGATTTGCTCCGCTGCAGGGGAAGACTGCTGAGCAGATCGTTCCTCAGGCAGTTCGCGAAAAACTGGACACGTTTGTTGTCTGCCAGAACGGTCGGTTGTTTTACAGGTCGACCGCATTCGTTCGAATCATGATGCAGCTGGGCATCTGTTGGCGAATCGCAGGAGGCGTTTTCTGGCTGATCCCCTGGCCCCTGCGTGATCTCGCGTATCGACTGGTGTCTCGAATTCGTTATCGTCTCTTCGGCAGGCACGAAACATGTCGGCTGCCGACACCCGACGAGCGATCCCGATTTCTCGACTAACCCCACTCGTTGGCAGCCGGTGCTCATAAATCGCAGAACCTATCCGCAAAGGATCACTGAATGACGGTTGCCTGGAACGTTTCAGCCGACGGCCCGATCGAGACCGAGCACAGGTTGCCCGAGCCCCGAGTCACAAAGCAGCGGCGACGCCTCAGTCTGCTGGTGTCAGGAATCGCGTTTTTTGCGGGGTATGTCCTGAGTGCGGGGCCGACAGCATTCATTGTCGGAAAATTCAAAGCGCCGTTCCTGAACGAAATCGTAACGATTCTGTATGCTCCGCTGATCTTCACGTCCAAAAACGTACCGGTCATCGGCCCGATCATCAAAGCCTGGGTCAGTCTGTTCAACGGATGAAGATTTGTTCGGTATCCGGTGCAGGCAGTGTCGACAATCGGTTCGAGTGTCGGCTGGGAAAAGCGACTGTTTCGCTGTGTGAAGTCGCATCCAACATGCCGACATCTGTTCATCAAGAAAAACGCCACTGAAAAACGTTCTGAGGGAGATCATATGCCTGTCAAATTGATGCTCAGCTGCCTGCTGTCGGTTCTGCTGATTTCAGGGTCAGCCCGTGCGGAATCGGAATTTGAAAGCCTGATTGACGACAGTTCACTGAAGGGCTGGCACGGCGATACGTCGTCATGGACCGTCAGCGACGGAACGCTCATCGGCAGAGCAGACGGGACGCTGAAGGCCAACCGATTTATCGTTGCGGACGTCCCGCCGGTCAGGAATTTCGAACTGCTGGCTGAAGTCTGGATTTCGCCGGGCGGGAACAGCGGCCTGCAATATCGCAGCACAGAACGTCCGGATCTGGGTCCGTTTGTGGTAACCGGATGTCAGTGCGATGTTGTGTCGAACAAGGACGAATACAACGGCATGCTGTATGAAGAGCGAGGCCGTCGGATTCTGGCTCATACCGGACAGAAAGTCGTCATTGCCGAAGACGGTCAGCCGTGGGTTGTGGGAAGTTTCCCCGTGAAGCACTTCTTTTGAACCCGGCGAATGGCACCGCTTCCGGACTGGTGGAAGCGCAATCACCATCAGCACTGGATTGATGACCAGCCAACCGTTGATGTGGTCAATCTCGATGCAAAGGGCAGGGCGATGAGCGGTGTGCTGGGAGTGCAGTAACCACGTGGGACCACCGATGGAAAACTGATACCGGGCGATGCGGTCGGCATGACTGCCGGATGACCCGCGCCGATCGACGGCTGATCAGGTTGCATCGACGGAGCCGTCGCGAACCCTCAGGGCGGCTGGAAAGCAGCCGGCCAGTTCGACATGAATGCCGGACTGGAAGATGCAAAGATCGGCAGTATCCCGAACGCTGCGGAGACAGTCTCGCTGGCAGGTCAGCCTCTGAAGCCGACCTGCGAGTCCTGGAAAGAGCAGGCGTGCGAACAGTCATCAATCTGCGAACCGACCGAGCGTTCGACAAAGGGCGTCGTGGAAACGCTTGGGCATGGCATACGTCTCCATCCCGATCGGCGGCCCGGACGAACTCACGATGCCGTTCGACCCGTTCGCCGCCAGCTGCGAAGAACAAGAGTGGAACGAGTCCCGCTGCACTGTGCCAGTGCAAATCGAGTTGAGCTGTGCTGGGCCGTTCATCGAGTCTTCAACGGACGAATGGGCCGCGGATGACGAGTTAGCTAAGTCCGTCGGAAGGCAACCCGGCACTTCGAAGAAAAGGCTCGGAATTATCTCAGAAGAGCGGAAAAAACTGAACATCAGCCAAGTGCCTGACTGCCTGTCAGCCTGAGGCATTCACACCGGTTGCCAAACGCCGGCAGTTCCCTGAAACTCACTTTTCAACACGGAAGCCGGGCTCAGAAATACAGCCTGTTCCCGACCCTTTCCTGTCTCGTCAATTCTGTCCGGAGCGATCGGACAGATTCACTTTGCCCGGGACGGCGTCCTCCACTTATCGCGACTCCGCGGGAACTGTGGTACGAAATGCCGCCGGACTGCCGACCCATGTGGCGTGGCAGGTGGGGTACATGGCAGTCAGTCAATATGGACTGTTGATGTTTCGAGCGGCGGCCGTCGTCCGGACGATCTCGAACTGGTTCCGGGACGTTTCCGGAAGGCCTATTCCCGGGAGTCTCAACCATCGAACACTGCAGACGACCGCCTGTCGCCCGATGACCTGCTTCTGCGTCTGCAGCAGATCTACGACCGGTCGCTCAGCGAACTCAGCGAGGTCGGTCCTGAGGTGCTGCTTGAGCCTGTCGAGATGCCGTATGCCGCGTGGCCGATCAAATCAGGGCAATCCTCTCTGCCTCATGGTCGAATTGCTGCACGCAGGCCAGATCGGCGTTCTGCGCCGAGCACTCGGCCTGCCATCCGTTCGCTGATACCGTTCAAACTCCCAAATGAAGCGACCGCGTCCGTCTGCTCACCCGGCGTTGAGTGAGCAGCCGAACACGGTCGAATCGAACTGGTGGTCACACTGCGTGTGAGCGATCAGTGATGGTGACCGCGGTGATAGTGCGAATGAGCGGGCACATAGTCATAGTGATTACCGTGCCGCACAACGCTCGAACCGTAGTAATCGTAGTGACCACGTACAGGTGAGCTGTATCGGTAGCCGCCGTAGCTCGGATAGCTGTTGTACCCGATGGAAAACGCCGTCTGAGGGTAGGAATAGCTGCTGTAACCGAAGCTGATGCCCGGCGACTGATAACCATACCCACCGTAACCGTAACCGCCGTAGCCGCACTGAGCATTGGCGACATCCCCCATCAGCAGTGTTGCTGCTGAAACCAAACCCATCATGAGCAAGTGTTTCATCGTTACATTTTCCTTTCTGCAGAATGCAAAGTTTGAAGTTAACACCCGAGTTTGGAATGTAGCAGCTCACATGCCGAATCTGCCGAATTTGGCAGGAATTGGATTTCCAACGTTTTTCCGGCGTTTCCGCCATTTCAGACAGTTCTCCTCAATTCCCGACTGCATCACTCCTGCACCCACTGTATTCACAATGATAACACTTCTGGGATCTTGCGATGCCGAGAGCTCGGCAGGTGAGAGTTCGGGTTGAATGCTGTTGAGTCGGCATTTTGAAACAGAATTCTGCCGGTTGATGCCTGTTTGCAACACGGGATACGGCTTCACAGACCGTCATCATCGAACGACGAATTCCCGCAACCCGAGTGATGCGAGTGGGTTAGGCGCGTGTTGGGAATTGCCCCCGAAAACCGTCTCATCCTGGTTCACAGTTTGCAACCCGGGAGGCTACCCCCCTCGAAGCAGTGAAGCAACGAGCACCAAGCCAGGATGAATCCACTGATGATGAATCGGAAGAAGCGTCAGCGACTGAATATCGAAGTCGACGGTGAGACGGCAACAGTTGGTCTGGACAACATCGAGATCTGGGACGGTGCCGATCTGGCTCTGTTGCGGGAAGTTCTCACCGAACTGATTCAGAAGGAATCGTTTCAGTCAATCGGAGTGAATCTCGAGTCCGTGAAGTACATTCCCAGCGGCTTTTTCGGGATGCTGTACGAATGGTACGAGGACGGAATTCGGATTTCGCTGCACGCTCCGCAGCCCAACGTCGAGCAGATGCTGTGGTTTCGAATGTTCTTCGACCAGCAGCCCAACGGCACCTTCCAGCTGAACGACGAAGCTGTCCGTAATCATACTCCCAATCAGCAGGTCGAGTATCACAAACGCGAGTTTACCGGTGACACAGAAACCGATGATGCCGAAAAACTGCTCGAACTGACTCGCTACGACGCTGCCGGGCTTCATTGAGATTCCCACGTCGTACGTATGCCAAATCAAGTGGCAGAAGGCGCGTCGGTTGATTCAGAGCGTTCCAGTGTGGACACTTCGCACTCCACCCCTGCTGCTGAAAGTATTCTTCTGCAGCGTTCGTGGACAATCGAATACCTCACCTTCACACTGAGATCACTATGAATCCGAAATTGATGTCGCTTGCCGTCGCTGCACTGTTTTTGTCTGCTTCCTCCGTGCCCGCCGATGACGAGAAGAAGGCAGACGCTAAGACGACGGCCGTCAAACTGCAGGACCTGACACTGATGGTCCCGGACACCTGGAAAGAGGCCCCCAACACCAGCAACATGCGCCTGGCCACGTACAAGACGCCCACCGCCGACGGAGATTCAGAAGGCGGTGAACTGACGGTGTTTAGTTTTCCAGGCGGAGGCGGAGACGTGGGTGCGAATATCAGCCGCTGGGTTCAGCAGTTCGGTGGAGAAGGCCGCACTTCCAAAGTGACTCGAGGCAAAGCCGGAGGGAACGAATACTACCTGGCCGATATCGCTGGAACTTACAACAAGCCCGTCGGCCCGCCGATCCTGCGAAAGACGGAACCCGCTGCTGGATTTCGCATGCTGGGAGCCATCGTCGTCCTCGAAGGAAAAGGCGTCTATTACCTGAAACTGACGGGACCGGATGCATCGGTGAAAGCTCAGGCCGATCATTTCCGAGCAGCCTTCGGCGGTGCTAAAGCCTCAGAAACGGACTACGAACTGTAGCGATGATCTGAGTGCAATGCAGAGTCATCATGCTCATGACCGGGCAGAGTAAAGATGCAGTTTAAAAACACGGTCATTGAATAAGAAAGGGCGAGGTGGTACGCTGCTGTCCCTCGCCTGACCTGCCTGCCTTCAACTTCTCCCTCCCGGACATTTCCATGGATCGTGTCACGTGCATTCTGCTGTTCGCATGTTTCGGGATCACATCCGGGATTGCGTTGGCAGGTGAATCGCCGACTCCCGTTGCGGACACGGGTGTCGCCACTACGATTGACGGTCTCATCGACGGGCGACTGAGTTCTGCCGGGATCACCCCGTCACCTCAGGCCGAATGGCACAACCTGCTCAGACGCACGACGCTGGATCTGGCCGGTCGCATTCCCACGCGAACAGAGTATGACTGGTATCAGCAGTTGCCCGAAGAAACTCGCCGCGCGACGCTGGTGGATCGACTGCTGTCGCTGTCGGACTTTGACCTGCATCTTCGCAACAGCCTTGACGAACTGCTGCTGCCGAACAAACCGTACGACGGCGAATTTCGCGAATACCTGTTGTGGGCGGTTCAGCAGCAGCGTCCGTGGCATCTGATCTTTCGCGACATCCTGCTGGCTCGGGATACGGACGGTCCAGAGAAGGGAGCGGCTCAGTTCCTGAAGTCGCGTGCCCGCGAACTGGATGATCTGACCAACGACACGGCGGTGCTGTTTTTCGGAGTCAACATCAGTTGTGCGAAGTGTCATGATCATCCGCTGGTGGAGGACTGGAAGCAGGATCACTTCTACGGCATGCAGGCGTTCTTCAGCCGCACGTTCGCAACCCGCAAACAGGTTCTCACCGAGAAGCCGTTCGGCGAAGTGAAGTTCAAAACGACGGCTGGTGAAGAAAAGCCTGCGGCGTTCATGTTTCTGACCGGAGACGTTGTCGAAGACCGGACGCCGAACTTCCCTGAAGATGAACGCAAACAACTGGAAGAACAGTTCAGGAAGCTTGAACGCGACGAAAACCCCGGCTACATCGTCTACCCCACCTTCAGTCCTCGTCGCGAACTGGCGGACATCGCCGTTAAGGATGACAAAGAACTCTTTCTGGCAAAGAACATCGTCAATCGCACATGGGCCCGACTGATGGGTATCGGGATTGTGGATCCGCCCGATCAGATGCATTCCGGAAATCCTCCCAGTCATCCCGATCTGCTGCAGTGGCTGGCACACGATCTGACGGCCCACAGCTATGACCTGAAACGACTGATTCGCGGCATTGTTCTCAGCAACGCCTATGCTCGAACTTCTGAGTGGTCGTCCGAAGCAGAATCACCCGCGGCGGCGACGTTTGCAGTTGCCGCGTCACGTCCCCTGACACCTCGCCAACTGGCGGCGTCGCTGCTGGTGGCGGTCCGTAAACCGGACCAGTGGCCAGCGATGAACGCCGTCGACGAATGGGAACGAGTTCGCCGGGATCTGGAGAACCAATCGGACGGCTGGTCGAGATCCTTTGAACAGCCGACTCCGGGGTTTCAGGTCGCTGTCGACGAAGCTCTGTTCTTCAGTAACAACGATCGAATTCAGAATGACCTGCTGCGGGATTCCGGTGACCGGCTGATTCACCATCTGAAGACACTGACTGATAATGACGCTGTGCAGCAATTGTGGATCAGCGTACTGAATCGAACTCCGACCGATGACGAGCAGGCAGCAACTGACATGGTTGCAGCAGGACAACGTCGAACGACCGGATTCCGCAATGCCCGCCGACATGGGCGTTGCTGGCGGGGCCCGAATTTCGCTTTAACTATTAACTGACAACGCCATGTTTGACAGAAAAGTCCGTTGGTCAGGCTCCCGCCTGACAGAACACCAGAACTGTCAGGCGGAGCCTGACCTACAGAGCTGAAAGTAATCTCTTCTGAGCGACAATGTCGCGTTTCCGAGCGTTAGCTCGAATAGGAGTGGGCACCGTCAACGTTGGGGGCTCCAGAGAAATGAATATTCCATCCATTCACAGCAGATCACTGATCACCGGCCGGCGAGGTTTTCTTCTGTCGGCGGCTGCCGGGGCGGCTTCGCGTTTGCGGTCAACATGGAGCCGTTGATCGACTGAGCTCCCCGGCCCTGGCGGAGGAACTCAGACGCAATGACAAACGAGTCATTCTGCTGTAGCTGGTCGGCGGGGCCAGTCGTTTGAAACATGGGACCCCAAACCCGGTGCAAAGACGGGCGGGCCATTTCGGAGCCATTCAGACTAATGCGACCGGAGTTCACATCAGCGAACTGCTGCCGGAACTGGCGCAACGAATGCAGCATACTGCAGTCATTCGGTCGTTGAACACAAGAATTGCCGACCACGGCCGCGGTGCGGATCTGATGGAATGCGGCCGACTGAACGACCCGGGAATTCAGTATCCCGACATGGGAGCCATCATTGCTCGGGAACTGGGGCGACTGGAAAGTCGGGTGCCGGATTATGTGTCTCTGTACACGTCGACGGAGGGCCGTCGCAAAGGCACCAGCGGCTTTCTGGGAGCTCGCTATGCACCCATGTTCCTGTCCGAAAGCATGACACCGCCGGACATCCTTCGGTCCGAAGCCATTTCAGAAACGGCTCACCAGGAACGAGCCGCTCTGCGTGACGCGCTGGGGCAGCGATTCATGGCGGCTCGACAGAATCCCACCGTCGGCAGTCACATGTCCGCGTACCAGCGAGTTCACGGACTGATGGCCAGCGCCGATTTATTTGACATCGAGAAAGAACCGGCCGACGTTCGAGCTCGATACGGACCGACACAGTTCGGCCACCAGTGCCTGATTGCCCGACGACTGGTGGAAGCGGGAGTGCCGTTTGTGAAAGTTGCCCGAGCATGGTGGGACAGCCACGGCCAGAACTTTGAAACTCACCAGGAACTTTGCGCCGATCTGGATCATTCCATGTCGGTGCTGCTGGATGACCTGCAGGACCGAGGTCTGCTGGCGAACACGCTGGTGATCACTCTGGGAGAATTCGGCAGAACGCCAAACATCAACGCCAGTCTGGGACGAGATCACTTTGCGAATGCGTGGAGCTGCAGTCTTTCGGGAATGGGCATTCGCGGCGGAGTCGCCTACGGAGCCACGGACGACGAAGGTCAGACCGTCAAAGACGGAGAAGTTTCGGCCGCCGACCTGTTTGCCACTATTCTGCAGGCCGTCGGCATCAACCACGAACACGAATACATGCTGGGATCACGCCCCATCCCGCTGTCCGACTTCGGGAGCAAACCCATTCAGAACATTCTGGCGTAAAGGGGGCTTCGCCCAGTCCCGTGAAGATTCAACAATCTCTGCAGGTCAGACTGCTGAGTGACAGTTCTGATCAGATTGTCAGGCGGGAGCCTGACCTGCAGACACACACAACAGGGTTCCCGATGTTGACCGAAACACCATCAGACAGTTCGACAACGCCCGCGGCCGGAGCGGCCACCATGCCCTCGACCGTGAAAGTTGACAGGACTTTTTCGCTGCCGGGTGTGGCGTTCTGTGTCGCGGATGGAGCTGGCCCGGAAACGGCATCTCGGCTGTTCGCCGGTCTTTCGGACTTCGCGGTTCATCAATTCGACCCGGCGGCGGAAAAGGTGGAAGCCCGCGCGATTTCAGAATCGAAGCACGAGAGTTACGTGATGGGCCTGGTGCGTTCCGGGTCATCACTAATTTCCGGCAGCTACGATGGTTCGCTGATCTGGTGGAATTCAGAAACCGGCGAAATCATTCGCCGCGTCGAGAAGGCTCATGACAGGTGGATTCGTATGCTGGCCGTCACTCCGGGCGGCAGTCGCATTGTCAGCGTCGCCGACGACATGAGAACTCGAATCTGGGACACAGCCACCGGAGAACGCATCTTCGACTGGGGCGATTACGAACAGAAGACGCCACAGGGTTATCCGTCGATGCTGTACGCAGTGGCCGTGTCACCCGACGGAAAATGGCTGGCCACCGGAGACCGCACCGGTCAAGTCCAGGTTCGTGATCTGACGAACGGAAACATTGCTGCAACGATTGAGACTCCTGTGATGTACACCTGGGACCCAAAGGCTCGCCGACATTCCATCGGAGGAATTCGGTCCGTGGCATTCTCCGGCAACAGTGAACTGCTGGCCGTCGGCGGCATGGGAAAAGTCGGAAACATCGACCACCTCGATGCCCCTTCGAGAATTGAAGTCTTCCACTGGCAGACTCAGGAACGTCGGCACGAAATCGAAGACAGCAAGTTCAAAGGCCTGGTGGAGGCCCTGCAGTTCGGCCCCGACGACCGTTGGCTGATTGCCGCCGGAGGTGACCACAACGGCTTTGTCAGCATCTTCAGCATGCAGGACGGCAAGGTGGCCGCTCAGGAAAAAACCGGCCAGCACGTCCACGACTTCATCGTCAATGCTGCCGCAACCTCACTGACCACCGTCGGTCACCAACAGGGGACGGTGGTGTCGCTGTCGTGATGATCAGGGTCCGTCCAGATAGTAGTTCCAGTCTTCGAACTGTTCATCAAGATGCAGCAGTTCGTCGGCATGGGCGGGTGAATTAATGTGGTACAGCTGCTGCTGAATTGATCGATCCCTGCCGATGGATGCGGAGAGAGCGCGCAGAACTTCCATGTGACGTTCCGGCATGGTTGTGGGCGTGATGATCAGAACCATACAGTGAACCGGCATCTGGTCGGGTGTATCAATTGCCAGACCGTCCCGGCTGATACCCATGGCTCCGATAATTCGATCGCCGACATCCAGTCGGGTGTGGGGCAGGGCGAGTCCTTCGCCAACGCAGGTCGAACAGGCTTCTTCGGCTTTCATCACGTGCTCGAAAAGAACGTCGGCACTGATCGAAAGATTGTGAACCCGGACAGTCAGTTCCACCAGCTGGCGAATGGCGGAGGCTTTGTCGGGGCCGATCAGATCCGTTGTGATATTCTGTTCTGACAGGAAGTCCAGAACCCGCGCGCGATCGTTGCCGATTTCTCCGGATCGAGCCAGTCCCATGCGAGTCAGCAGGGGACCGACAGTTTCGTTCAGCAGCACGGTTGCCAGCACAACGGCCAGAAACACTTCGCTGATTTCGGCAAACCGAGGATCCTCCGTGACCAGTAGCATCAGACCGACAGCCAGACCGGCCTGAGGCGTCAGAGACGGTCCGATCCAGCGGCGAAATCGCTGAGTCGCTCCGGCCAGCTTCATGCCGAAATATCCTGCGGACAGCTTTCCTGCCAGTCGCCCGGAAAAGACAACTCCTGCCAGAGCACCGCCTGTGACCAGAGATTCGAAGTGCAGCTCGATTCCAGCGACGGTAAAGAAGACTGCGAAGATGGCTGATTCAAAGCTGTCGAAAACCTTGTGACCGATTTCTTCCTTGTTCGGCGTCAGGTTGGCAAGAGTCATCCCCAGACACAGACACGACAGCAGAACGGAAAGCTGCAGATGAGCAGACAGACCGGATGTGAGCAGAATTGCGATCAGCGACAGTGCCGACAGCCGATCCGTGCGGATCACACGAATTGTCGCGATCACAAGAGTGAGCCCCACGGCGAATCCCAGGAGCATGCTTTGTGAAATCTGCGTCAGGGGTACCAGCAGCGTCGACCCAGAAAAGCTGCCGGTGGTGGACATGGCAGAAGCGGCCACGGTTCGAGCAATCTCGAACAGAATAATGCAGGCCAGATTATTCAGGGCCACCGCTGCGATCAGTGTCGTGACGAAAGCCCCTCGGGAGGCTGTATCCTTCACGATGGCGAGAATTGTGGCTGGTGCTGTCGAAATCGCGACCGTCGCCAGCAGCAGGCTGGTCACCCAGCCGTTATCACTGAAGAACCAGAGCCCGGTGAAGACGAACAGTGGCGTCAGTGTGGCTTCCAGCAGCAGCAGCCACAGAAGTCGAAAGCGAGCCACCGAGAGGCGACGGAAGTTCAGATGGCTGCCGACCGCCACTGCCATCAGCCCCAGAGAAAAATCAACAAGCGGCTTCAGGGCGTGCAGGTTTTTCGATGTCATCACCGTCGCCCCCATGATGACGCCGGCAATGATCTGTCCTGTGACGGAGGGAAGGTGGAGGAGTTTCGCCAGCATCCCGGAAACGGTTCCGGCCAGCAGGATGACGGCCAGAATCAGCAGAACGTTGGTATCGGTTGCAAACATACTTCTGTTTACTCACGGCATTCAGGCATGATCATGGTCCATTCAGCAAATGCAGCCGCCTGGCCCACGACGGCATCGTGTTCATCGATCACGTTCCAGACCGTCGCCTGATGGATTCGAAAACGCTGTCCGGTTGATGCAATGCGGATTCCGGAATAGTCGTCGATGTAACCGTGCTGTCGAGTCCGTTCGAGCAGTCGAGCTCGTTCGTCACGGTGCATCGGTTCAGCCGTCATGCGGCTGGGAGTCCCGATGAAGTCTGCCAGCGACATCAGCCACAGGTCAAGCGCGGTTTGATTTCCGTAATTCAGCAGAGGATCAGCTTCCGTCCCGTGAGCCACCACAACAAAAGGCGCACTGAACAGCCTTTCAGAATCTGCTTCCGGAGATTTCCGCACAATCAGGGACCGGCCGGTCCAGTGTTCGAAGGAATTGAGGAGCAGGGCAGAACGGACAATCCAGTTCGAATCTTGCCAGGGCGCCGGTGATTCTGAGTTCTCAATCATAGCGTCACGTCAGACTCGAGGATTCACGACATCGCCGAGTGAATCGAGCTCTGCCGTTCGCTGTCGCAGGGCCGCATCGATGTCAGCGGCAGCCGATGCATCCAGAACCCGGGTTCCGGCGATCGCGGTTTCGTCGATCTGATCCGGACGCCGCGCACCGACTATCGCAGCCGTCAGTTCAGGACGTCGAAGGACCCAGGCGATGGCCAGTTCGGGCAGAGTCCACTTCAGCTGATCAGCGACCCGCTGCAGTGACTGGACAAAGCGGAGATTGATCTCCAGCTGAGGCGACTGAAATCGCGGATCCCGACTGCGATGATCCCTGTCCGAAAGAGCGGCAGCGCGTTCGGCAGAAAACGCTCCGGTCAGCAGCCCTTTGCCCATCGGACTGTAGCAGATGACTCCAATCCCGTGCCGACCACAGAAGGGAAGCAGATCGTCTTCAACTTCGCGGGCGATCAAGCTGTAGGGAGGCTGAAGGGACGCAACCGGATGAATGGACTGCAATCTCTGCAGCTGAGACACACTGTGATTGGAGACACCGATGTGGCGAACTTTCCCCTGCTGTTTCAGATCCACCAGTGTCTGCCAGCCTTCTTCGATCTGTTCGTCCGGTTCGGGCCAGTGCATCTGATAGAGATCGAGACAGTCGACCTGTAGACGTTTCAGGCTGGCTTCGCATTCGGCGATGATGCTTTCGCGCTGCAGGCACTTGCCGATTTCGCCGTGTCCCAGGTTCGTTCGCCCGCACTTCGTAGCGATGAGCGGCCGCTCGGCAAACGGGATTTGCTGCACGGCTTTGCCGACGACGGATTCACTCAGCCCCATCCCGTAAACGGCCGCGGTATCGATCCAGTTGATGCCCTGTTTTACCGCTTCGAAAACTGTCTGCAGCGACTGCTGTTCATCCTGATCTCCCCAGCCGAATTTCCAGTCCCCGCCCCCCAATGCCCAGGTGCCAAGGCCGATAACGCTGATGTCAATTCCTGTGTTTCCGAGAGAACGAAACTGCATAATAACTCAGGTTTTCAGGGGAAGAATCAGGATTTCAGGTGACGCCGACGACGTGAAACAGACGGACAAATCAAAACAGAAGAGCAGGGCAGAGGACAGACCATCTGTTGTTCCTCAGCAGCGGTTCGATCCCCGAACATGGCATCCGGTGCCGAACCCTCGACTGGATGAAACAACATTCGGAAGCGAGCCCATTTCTCAGGGAGGCCTTACGGCGTGATGATGTCATCAAGCTCTTTCAAGCCCTGTCGGCGATCAATTTCGTAATAGCCACTGTGATAATGGATCACGTTTCCTTCCGGGGAGATCACGACCCACAACGGCAGTTCACCTCCGTTCTCACGAGGGTCTCCAAGCGTTTTCAGCAGCGAACCGTCATCGTAACCGATGGGGTATGTCAGGTTCATGAACTCGGCCAGTTTCCGAGCTCCGCGGATCGCGGTTCGGCTTTGATCTTCCTTCAGCAGAGCAGGGTTGGTGGCGATTCCGACCACGGACACATTCGCCTGTTTTCGGCGACTGGACAGAAACTCCAGGTATCCGACCTGCCCATACGGCTCAGACAGCGGTTTATCAGTGTAGGACCAGAAATGAAGTATGACCGTTTTTCCTTTCAGCTCTGAAGACTTCAGCTGACCGCCGTCCATCAGCTGCAGGTTAAATGCAGGAGCTGCAGTGTTGTGCAGCTGATCCCGCCGCTTCATGGTTTCCGCAACACGCCGTTCCTGTCGAGTCACGTCGCGATGAATTCTGAGAACGGCCTCCTGCAGCAGTGTGTCCCGGGACAAGCCGGTCAGACCGGGAAGAGCTTCCGAAGCGTCGTGGATCTGGCGGGCTGAAAGTTCAAGCTGCTGGCTGTCCGAACGGCGCTGCATCCGAGCCTGCAGGCTGATCAGAGCATCCTGCACCTTCTGCAGCTGTTCCGCGGCAGATTCGTCAATCGCAGTTGACGAAGACTGTTTCAGTGTCAGCTTGAAACGTTCTCCCTGCCCCATGAAGACATCCTGATTGGCCGACCTGAGCGTGCCGGTGGCCGCATCGACGACGAGTGACTGCTTTCGGCCTCGACGTTCACTGCCTTCGATCGACCATGTGGCCTGAGCAGCGTTTCCGGACTTTTCGATGGCTTCGAAGGTCCATCCATCGGCGTTCCAGGTGACACCTTCTTCTGTCGGCGAGGGCATCTGCAGAATGAGTGGGGGCAGGTGGAGGTTATAAACCAGGCCGTCGTATACGTACATCAGATGCGGCATGATGGATCCCGCTCCGCTGAGATTGCCGTAACTTTCCGGCCACGGACATCCGTTTTGGTCGTCTTCTTCCAGCAGACTGAAAAAGCCGGTGCCGTCGGCGGACGTGAGAACCAGGACCTCAAATCGCCTCAGCGTGAGATCTTCATCTGCCCGCCCTGCCTGGGACAGAGTCCCGGTATATCGAATTTCCCTTGCAGGTGCTCCAAAGGATTGAACAGCAGGGGTCAGAAGCAGGAGAAATGACAGCAGAGGCGCACGAGTAAGAAGCATGGACGTTTTCCGGATTCGCAGCCTCGTCCCCCGCGGCACCCTCGACCGCGACAAGCGCATGAAGCTGGCCGGAATGGTCTCACATTCGCCGAACATTGGCAACAGGTGGGCTTCGAACGCAGGCGAGTTTCGTGAAGGCCAGTCTCGGCCGGAGAATAGCCTTCGCATCACTGCCCTGCCTGTGTGTATACTGGTCCGCTGATGAACCGTGGCCGGTTCCGATGTCCGCGACAGGAGCAATTATCGTGACACAGGGCGAAATGATGATTGGAAACTACGAGTTGAAAAACTGCGTAGCTTCCGGCAGTACGACACAGATCTGGGAAGTCACAGAACCAGGATCTCCGGTGCAGCTGGCCATGAAGCTGATGCTGGATGAAGCTCGGAAGGACCCAGCCGAAAAGGCTGTTCTGAAACACGAGTTCAAGGTTGGCCAGGCGATGAACCATCCCAGTTTTCTGCGCTACCACAAGATCGAGATCACGAAGCACCACGCCTTCATTCTGATGGATTTCTTTCGATCCCCCAGCCTGAAGACGCAGATCACCTCGAACCGAACAGCCATCCAGTCATCCTTTAAGAAACTTGCGGAAGCTCTGGCCAATGCCTATGCCTTCATGCATCAGGCCGGGTGGCTGCATCGGGATATCAAACCGGACAACATTCTGGTGAATCGAGCCGGGGAAGCTCGAGTGATCGACTTTTCCCTTTCGTCCCGAGTAAAATCCGGCATCGCCCTGATGATGGCCGGAAAACAGAAGGCCATTCAGGGAACACGCACATACATCGCCCCGGAAACGATTCTGAAGAAGCCCGCAACACCTCAGACCGATATGTATAGTCTCGGAGTCACGTTTTTTGAGGTTCTGACCGGACAGCCTCCGTTTGCCGGTGATACTCCGAACGAACTCCTGAAAAAACATCTGGGAGAAGACCCGGTCGGTCCATCGTTCCACAACAAGAATGTCACCAAAGACCTGGATCGCATCGTCCTGAAACTTTTGGCGAAGGATCCGGCAAAGCGATACGACTCAATGCAGGACCTCGAATCCGCCCTGCGATCCGTGAGGTGTTTTGAAGAAGATCCGCTGGCCCTTCAGGAACGAAAAGCTCAGGAAGCGAAGGACCAGCAGGCGGCGAGCGTCGACAAACGCCTTGACAGCCGAGCCGACGCGGATCGGGTGGCCAAGGGAATCACAGCGCCGGTTGCGAAAAAGCGGGAACGTAAGGCGACGGAATCGTTTCTGCGCGAAGAGGCCGCGCGTGCTGCAGCCAAAGGAAAAGGGCAGCCATCAGGCGAAAGTTCGCCCGCTGCCGGTCCGACACCCGCTGCACCGGTCCAGCCCATGCCCGTTCAACCGATGCCAGGCCAGATGATGCCGGGAATGGGATTTCCGCAGATGCCGGGATATCCGGGAATGGCCTATCCGCAAATGCCGCAACCGGGAATGCCATGGCCCGGACAAATGCCGCCGGGAATGGGATTTCCGCAGATGCCGGGATATCCGGGAATGGCCTATCCGCAAATACCGCAATCAGGAATGGCTGAACCTCAGCCAATGCCGCCGGGATTCCCGTCGCCTCAGCCACAGATGCAGCCGGGGCAGCAGTCCGCGACCGGCGCGTCGCAGGTTCCGAATCAGACTCCACCAGTGCAGACTCAGCCAGCTCAGGCTGCTCCGCCCCAGCCCGCGACTCCACCGGCGGAAGAACCTCGGGAAGCCTCCCTGGACGATTTCATACTGGAATGAGCCAGGATGGCTGACGAAACATTCAACACCGGATAAGCTCCGTGCTGCGATCGAACCGGCTGCCGGAAATCCGGCCACCGGTGGTCGTTCGCAGCGTCAACCCAACGCTGACGAACAGTTCGTCGTCGCGTTTCCACGCAGCTCCCTGAATGGTCTGAGGCACAACCTCGTTAAATTTTTGAACAGAATTCATGGCACCTTCCCATCAGCTTCCCTTCGAAAAACCCATCTACGAACTGGAATCTCAGCTCGCCAGACTTGAAGCGGAACCCAACCCGACAGCTACGGTTCAGGAAAGCATTCGGCGGATGCGAGTCGAACTGACTCAGATGACCCGTGACCGCTACGATAATCTTGACCCATGGGAAATCGTTCAGGTGAGTCGGCATCCCGAGCGCCCGCAGACACCGGACTATATCGAACTGGCGTTCGACGAATTCGTGGAGCTTCATGGCGACAAATCATTCGGAGACGACCGAGCCCTGGTGACTGGCTTCGCCAAAATCGATGGGCGCAAAGTCATGCTGGTCGGCCATCAGAAGGGACGGACTCTGAAGGAACGCAACGAATGCCTCTACGGATGTGCCCATCCGGAAGGCTACCGCAAAGCGATGTCCAAGATGGAAATGGCTTCGCGGTACGGTCTGCCGATCATCTGTCTGATCGATACTCCAGGAGCCTATCCGGGGATCGGAGCCGAGGAACGCGGACAGGCCTACAACATCGCCGTCAATCTTCGGGATATGTCAACGCTGGAAGTTCCGATTGTCTGCGTGGTGATCGGAGAAGGTGGTTCCGGCGGAGCTCTGGGAATCGGCATCGGCGACCATGTGGCCGTCCTGCAGAATGCCTATTACTCAGTGATCAGTCCGGAAGGCTGCGCGGGAATTCTGTGGAAGCATTCACGCCACGCGGACAAAGCCGCCAAGGCACTGCGGTTTACCAGCCGGGATCTGGTGGATTTGGGAGTCATTGATGAAGTCATTCCCGAACCACTGGGCGGAGCCCACCGAAACCATCGCCAGATGGCAATGACCCTGAAGGGCAGTCTGATCGCCGCTTTGCAAAGCCTTGAGCAACTTCCCAAGGACCAGCTGCTCGACCGTCGCTACAACCGTTTCCGAAAAATCGGCCAGTTCGAAGAAGGCACCTCGGTGAGCTGAAGTTTGCCCATGAGTGCCGGCATACCGGGAAAGGTCACCCCGGAGGAAATCCTGATCGGAAACGATCACCGCCGATCGCTGGTATGCATCGTCAAATCAGCATTCGCCGACGAGGCCGACTGGATCCGAGCCTGCGAATACATCGGAGCGGTTGTGAACACCACAACTGTCGGCGACAACAGCTGACGACGCAGCGTTCGTGATGACCGTGCTGAAAACCGTCCCGAAAAACGCCGCACCGCAACGTCCGATAATGTCCGTTATGTTAAGTTAATCACAAAAAATGCCGGTGTTTGCTGCGGCTGAATTTCATAGCGGTGGGTGACGGCTTCATGAATCGAAGCCGTCGTATTCAAGCCGCTTTGGCTCCGGCTCATCACTGTCGAGACTGGTTCAGCCGCTGCTTCAGTTCAAGACTGAGCTGCTGCCAGATGTTGGCTTTGTCGAGCTGCCGAAGGATTCGCTCGTCAAGCCGAGCATCCA
This sequence comes from Planctomycetaceae bacterium, assembly GCA_041398865.1. Lineage (GTDB taxonomy): Bacteria > Planctomycetota > Planctomycetia > Planctomycetales > Planctomycetaceae > Fuerstiella. Next base: position 253,809 of record JAWKTY010000009.1, on the reverse strand, counting down.
GTCGAGTTCCCGGATCGGGATCGGCACCCTGAAGTGTCAGGTCGGCATACCAGTCATCAATCACGGCTTTCTGGATCTGCGGAGGGACGCCGGCCAGATGCTGCATCGTTCTGGCGACGATTGTTGACCGGTCCTGATAAATGTCCCCGATCTGATTCAGTTTTTCCTCGATACCACCGGAATCGAGTCCGCCCAATGGTGTGGGCGCCGGAGAAACCGATCGCTGGCTCAGGAAATTCGAAACTGCGGTGGGGATCTGGTAATCAAAGGCACCCGCCAGGTCATCCATCAGCTGTCGCTTCTGTTCCGGGGCGGCTGAGTTCCACCGCTGCTGAATCTGATCTCCCAGCTGGTCCTTGAGCTGGCCAGGCAGAGCTCGCCAGAGCTGATCCAGAGTGGGGACGTCCGAAACAGTAGTCTGCGGCGGTACACTTCCGACACTCGTTCCGGATGGCGTGCCTTGAAACCCGTCCAGAAATTCAGAAAACCCGAAGTCTCCGCCCTGCCCACGGCCGCCGGCCTGAGATGAACCTGTCCCCGTCGAATTCAGCAGATCCGTGATACTGGTGGGCTGCCCCAGATGACTGTCATTATGAATCGCTGCCAGTTCCTCCCGATACTTCACGAGATACTCGTGAAAATAGTCCGGCGTGAGCGGTTCAACGTTGTCCAGAATCGCACAGGCCGCGTGCCCGGTTTTCGATTGCAGAACAGTGGCCTTCAGAGACTCTGACAAAGTGACGGCAAAAAACGTGATCACCATCGCAACCACGACACCTTTCAGCAGGCCCAGCATTCCCCCGAGATGGCGATCAAAATCCTTGAATTTAGCATTCTCCAGCCAGCTGTTCAGGATTCGAGCCACCATGAATGAGCCCAGTGAAAAGCCCACGTACAGGATAAACATGGCAATCCAATGACGCAGCGGCTGCTCGACATTGATCCGAGGTTCAATCGCCGGTGCCAGTTTGTCTGCAAACTTGAAGCACAGGATCAGTGCCGCGATCCATGCCAGTTGAGTCACCAGCCCCTTCTGAGCACCGGACCAGGTGGTGTAAATCAGAATCGCCAGAATGACAAAATCGTACCAAACCATGGTTTCCGCTCGACAACAGGATCACAGGACATCCGAGACACTGTGACGGCAGTATAGGTGGGCGGAAGCCAATGGGGAAAGAGAGGTTCCAACAGGGGCAACGCCCCGACGTATGGACGCTGAACTCGAACGGAAACTTCCCACAGCCGATCGCAGCCAGCGGATTTCCCGGACGGGGGACAGAGCCGAGGCTCAGGACAGTCAGAAGGTCTTCCGGCTGTCTAAGAGCAAAGTGACTGGCCCGTCATTAGTCAGACGAACATCCATATGAGCCTGAAAAGTGCCGGTTTCCACAGGAATGCCGCGTCCCTTCAATTCTGCAGCGACGCTGGCATACAGCTGACGCGCGCTGTCCGGTCTCGCGGCAGCGATAAAGCTGGGCCGCTTTCCCGTGCGACAGTCACCCAGCAATGTGAACTGACTGACGAGAAGCACAGCTCCGCCTACGTCACTGAGGCCGATGTTCATCCGACCTTCCGAGTCCTCAAACACCCTGAGATCTGCAATTTTACCAGACATCCAGATCGCATCTTCCTGTGTGTCTTCAGCAGCTACTCCCAAAAGGACCAGAAAACCCTTCCGGATCTGCCCAACGATCTGCTCATTCACTGTGACACTGGCACATGACACACGCTGAACGACCGCTCTCATCGAATAAGTCTTCCCATTTTCACACCTGTGGCGCCAAAAACGTCTACCTACAACCCATAATCTCGCAATAAAACCCACACAACTCATTCACCCCATCCCCTGCATGCCTCCAATCCATTCAACGGTATGGCAGGCGAGGCGTCCAGCAATAAATCTGCCAGAATGGCACTCGTCCCGGTCGACATCTGTAAACCAGAACGAAAATGTCCTGCCCCAATGAACAGGTTCCGGTACCGGGAAATTCGCCCAAGATACGGAAGCTGGTCAGGCGATCCCGGTCGCAGACCCGCCCAGGTCTTTTCCACAGAAGCCTCGGCAAGACCAGGAACAACAAAATGGGCAAACTGGAGTAATTCAGAGACGCCGCTCGAAGTTGTGCGTTTTTCGAAGCCGCAGCGTTCCAGAGTCGATCCGACCAGGACAAGTCCGTCCGGTCGGGGCACCAGGTACCGTCGACCAACTTCCACAACACTGGTCAGCATCCGGGTTTTTGGCTTCAGGAGCACAATCTGGCCTCGGACCGGCTCAATTGGCAGCTCCAGGCCCAGCGGCCGCATCAGATGAGGAGTCCAGGCTCCGGCACTCACGCAAATACGCCCGGAAAAAGCCCTGCCAGTGGCCGACCTGGCAACAACGGTCTGGTCCTTCGATGATTCCAGTTGAATTGGCCCCAATCCCTCTTCGATGTCAACTCCCAGAATCTGACAGGCGGCCTTCAGAGATTTAAGGTGGCGAGGATTGCGAGCCTGTCCAAAATCCGGCAGAAAAACGCCTTCAGAAAAGCCGGAACTGAGGCCCGGAATCCGCTGTTCAAGCTCACTGCGATTCAGTTTCTCCATGCGAATCTGTTCTGCCCGCCAGAGGGACACGGCGGCCCCAAAAGCATCGCTTCCCGGATCCGGGTTGAGTTCCACGGCCCCACAGCGGTGAAAACCGTTGTCGATCCCCGTCAGATCTCGGAGCCAGCGGGAGAAGTCGTCCCAAAGCTCATCGCTGTACGCTCGAAGCCGCGCTTCCGGCGAGTGAGCATGAGCTGCGTTTCCCGGGGGAAGCATGCCGGCACCCGCCCATGACGCCTCCAGCCCGACCGGCTGGCGGTCCACGACCCGAACGGAGGCGCCCCGAGACGCCAGTCGGACCGCGGTAGAGAGTCCGATGACTCCGCCACCGATGATCAGAATGTCCGGTGAACCGCTCATGCTGCGTTCCTGTTCCTCAATTCCGACATCGGCATCAGACGCCGAAAATCGTCAGGAATGCTAGCACTGTCAGAGCAGGGTACAAGCGTTAATGAGCGGCCGAGACGATTCGGGAATCTGGCGATCAGGCAGCTCACTGAGTCGGACGGGGGCGGGAAAATGCGGTCCGCTGAGCTTCCACATCACGGAAAACATGGCAGCCTGTCAGATGATCATTCACCATTCCGATGGATTGCATAAAAGCGTAGGCCGTTGTCGGCCCGAAAAACTTCCAGCCGCGTTTCCGGAGCTGTTTTGCGAGCTCCTGGGCTTCAGGGCAGGTGGTCTGCGCAGCAACAGCTGACTTTGACCGAAAAGGACGGCGCCGGGCCGGAGGCTCGAACTGCCAGAACCACGCGGACAGGCTTCCGAACTCCGCGACCATCTCAATGGCCCGTCCGGCATTGTGGATCGCAGCTCGGATCTTGCCTTCATGCCGAATGATGCCCGCATCCTGCATGAGCTTCATCACCCTTCGATCTGAGTAACGGGCAACACGACTGAAATCGAATTCGTCAAAGGCGTTTCGAAAGCTGTGGCGCTTCTTCAGGATGGTCAACCAGCTGAGTCCTGCCTGAAATCCTTCCAGGCAGACCTTTTCAAACAGCAACTGATCGTTGGCATGAGGTCGCCCCCATTCGCTGTCGTGATATTCCTGGTAGTCTGGATGAGCTGCGCACCACCAGCAGCGATGGAGGTTGTCGTCACCGATGTGAATTCCCGAATCATCACTCATGGCTTTGTGGTTCCAACTCATCGAGCTGACGGAAACGAACGAAAAACTGATTCTGAGTTGAACAGACTTCGGTCGGCTCGACGGCGGTCGTACAATAACCGCTCGCTGATGCCTGACCAGTCGTCCGGGGGCCGGGTCAGGAGATGTCTTTTTCCGGGAACATGAGTTCTGCTGATGATCATTCGTTTGTTACTGACGGGGTTTGTTCTACTGGTCACCATCGATTCCGCTGTCGTCGGTCTGCCGGCATCAGCCGTTCGAGCAGACCAGGCGGACTCTGACTTTCTGTATGCCGCCGGCTTTTACCAGAACAAGCGATGGTCGTATGCCGCCGATGCCTTTCGCGATTTTCTGGCCGCTCATCCGAATCATCCGCGTGCCGTGACGGCTCGTCTGTACTACGGACTGTCACTGAACTCGCTGGAAAAATATCAGGAATCGCGTGAGCAGCTGCAGCTGTTTGTTAAAGCAGACCCGGAAAGCCGTTTCGCTGCAGATGCGTGGTATCGCATCGGTGAATGCAGTTACTACCTGAATGACTTTGCCGGTGCCACGGCGCAGCTGGAGAAATACCTGACTGATCATCCTCAGCATGGACTGAACCAGTGGGCTCGACTTCTGCTGGGAGAAAGCCTGAACCGCCAGAATCTGTTTTCCCGATCAGAACCGGTTCTCAAGGCGCTGCTGGACAGCAGTCCTCCGGCCAGCATTCTTCCGGACGCAACCTTCGCGATGGCTGAATCACTTCAGGGGCAAAAGAAGATCCAGGATGCAGTACGACTGTATCAGGAAGTCATTGAGATGAAGTCGGATGCATTCTCGCACAAGTCGCTGTATCAGATCGGGCGAATCTATTTTGACAGTGGAGACTTTGCCAAAGCAGGAACAATCTTCGATGACGTTGCCGCCGATTATCCCGACAAGGCACTGGCGAAGTCTGCCGCGTTTCAGTCGGCGGTCTGCGGGTTTCGACTGGGCCAGTACGAGCAGGCGTTCGCGAAGTTTTCAGAAGTCCCGGCAGACGCCGGCACCCCGGGGCTGACGGAATTATGGAAAGGGCACTGTCTGCGCGAAGCGGATCGTCTGAGTGACGCGAGAACTGTCCTGGCCACGGCGTTTCAGCAGGCAGCGGAAACGGACCTGGCTCCGGAGATTCTGTTTCACCGGGCTCAGCTTGAGGTTCTGGATCAGAAAAAAAGTCTGGGAGCTCAGATGTTCACAGACCTGACAGATCGGTGGCCACAGGATCGCCATGTGGCTGAGAGTCTGTTCAATGCAGCCGAACTTCGCATGGAGCTCAACGAAATCCCTGCTGCGCGGCGAGTGCTCACTCGACTGCAGACAGACTTTCCGGAAGCTGCCAAAGGTCCGGCCGCGACGATTCTGGAAGGCCGACTGCTGCTCCAGGAAGGGAAGCCTGATCAGGCGATTGATGTCCTTCAGCAGATCAGCAAACTTCCGGCTGCGACTCTGCGAGAACAGCTCCTGCGAAATTATCACTACATCCGAGCTCTGCATGCCGGTCAGAAATTCGAAGAAGCGGTTGCCGCCTTCGAGGATCTCCGGGAGGAATATGCGAAACCGGATGCATCCGATTTTCATGGTGCGGTGTCACTGGCTGCGATGTCTGCTCTGGAACTGAAGCAGTACGCGAAAGCGCGTCAGTTCGCTGAATTGTTCCTGCAGGTCGAACAGAATTCGGCTCGACACGCCGATGCGCTTGCCGTTCGCGCGATCGCCTGCGCTCAACTGAAGGATTTCGACACAGCTCAGCAGGATCTCAGGACGCTGACCAGCGGATTTGCTCAGAATCCACAGACATGGATGGCCGTGCTGCAGACGGCAGAAGCCGCATGGCAGCAGCAGGACTATGTGAATTCAGAACAGCTCTTTCTGATGGCAGTCAATCGAAAGGAAGATGCTCGAGTTCACGAATCGGCATTATCCGGAGCTGCCTGGAGCTCTTACCGCCGGAATGATTTCGCCGGGGCCCGCAAACTGTTTGGTCAGCTCACATCGCAGTACCCATCATCAACCGCAGCGCGGGAAGCGGCCTTCATGATGGCAATGTGTTCCCTGGACGAAGGCCGGAAGCCGGAAGCAGCGGCGGACTTCCTGAAGTTGTATGATTCGATCGAGCAGCAGCCGGAAGCCGTGCAATCGCCCGACCAGGTGTCCTATTTTCTGGACAGCGGTCGACGTTATGCTCGGCTGCTTTCCGAAGCAGGTCAGGTCGACGATGCCGACCGTATGTGGGAGCGCATTGCAAAAACCTTCGCCAGATCCGAGCACCTGGACGAGGTCCTGCATGAATGGGCAGAACTGAATCTTTCCAGTGAGCGGTACGAACGCTCGGATGAAATCTGCCGACGCCTGCTGAAGGAAGTTCCGAGCAGTCGGTACGCAGGTCTCGCTCGGCTGTCACTTGCAGAAAGCGAAATGTCGGCCAATCGACTGGATACTGCTCTGTCTGAATTCACAGCAATCGCTGCAGGCGATCAGTACGGTGAGGTCGAAAAGGAAGCGGCACTTTATCACGTCATCGACATTCACGCGGCTCGTCGTGAGTGGCCTCAGGTCATGCAGTATGGCGAACGCTTTGGCACGCTGTTCAGCGCCAGTTCCCGGGCTCCCATGATTCAGCTGTTGTACGCAGAAGCTTTGCTGGACCAGAAACAGTTTGCTCAGGCGACCGCAGTGCTGCAGATGCTCAGAACGTCCGTCACGTCCGGCACTCTGGAAGCAGAACCGTGGACAGAACGAATCTGGGTTGTTCTGGCCGAACTGGCTCTGGCGGAAAAACGCTATGCCGATGTGGACGCCGCAGCGAATGAACTGGCCACTCGCCGTCCTCAGTCACGGTTCCTGTTTCAGGTTCGGGATGTTCAGGGGCGTCGCTGGAAGAATCAGGCTCCACCGGACTTTGCCCGAGCTCGTGAGTATCTGACTCAGGTTGTGCAGGACGAGAACGCCCGCGGAACAGAAACGGCTGCTCGCTGCCAGTTCCTGATCGGGGAAACGCTGGTGATGCAGGAAAACTTCGATGCCGCTGTCGGCGAATACTATCGCGTGTACCTGAGCTATCCGTTCGACGAATGGCGAGCGCGGGGTCTGTACCAGGCAGCCGCATGTGAAGCACGACTCAGGAAAACCGATGAAGCCATTCGCAGTTATCAGGACCTGGTTCGTGACTTCCCCAACTCCGAACTCGCTGCGATGGCTCGAGAGCGTCTGAAAGAACTGGGATCTGCTCCGAAGCCGTAAATCTGCGCAGTCTGGGTTCTTGAGGAACGGACGACCGTTCCTTCCTGTCGTCATGCGAAGGGGAATGAACGATTTCTGCCGATTTCTCTGCCACTTCGCCTGGATTCGGCTGCTACAATCGGCCCCGTTCAGCAGCCGAGCGAAGGCTGCACCGCTCACCTGTGCCCTGCCCTTCTCCACGGCTGGTTCTGTATGAATCAATCTGGCCATCTGATTCGTCCCGGTGTGATCTGTCTCGCCGTGCTGACGGCAATTCTGCTGACGAATTCAGCGTTTTCACAGGACGACGGTCCGTCGGGAACAACTGGCGTTCCCGGCACATCAGCAGCTGAGCCGGCGTCTGCGATCCCCAATTCGCCTCAGGAAATCATGAGTGCGATTGGCTGGCCGTTCGCGCTGATTTTCGGCGCCGCATCGCTCGTGGCAACCTGGTGTGCGATCGAGCGTCTGGTGCTGTTGCGTCACCGTCGAGTCATCCCGCGTGCCTTTGTCGACCGATTTCTCCAGCATCTGCGGTCGGGCCGAATGGACAAGCCGAATGCCATCGCTGTCTGTCAGCAGGACGGCAGTCCCATGGCCGATGTTTTTCTGCACGGAGTCCGTAAATGGGGAAAGCCCAGCGTTGAGATTGAACAGGCCGTCATCGATGGCGGAGAACGGCAGATCAGCATCCTAACGAAACGACTGCGTGTGCTGAACGGAGTCGCAACATTGAGTCCACTTGTCGGACTTCTGGGAACCGTCATCGGCATGATTCAGGCGTTCAATGATATTGCTCAGAGCAACGCCATGGGCCAGGCTGAACAGCTGGCTCGAGGCATCGCCATGGCGCTGCTGACCACCGCCGCCGGATTGTTCATCGCCATTCCGGCGCTCACCGCTTATATGTACCTCGCCGGCAGAATTGATGGTCTGGTCATGGAAATGGACCGACTGGGACAGGAACTGGTCCATCTGATTTCAGGCGAAGCACTGCGGGAACGCGGAGAAACTCGTGCCCGCGAAGCTCAGCCGCCTTCTGCCCCCCGAGCCACAGCGCCGCGAGTCTGAATCACTCCGGGCTGGCACAGGATTCACTCCGGCTTCCCGCATCCCGAAAGCTGCTGCTATGTTATCGATCATCATCCCCGTGATGAACGAAGAAGAAAGCCTGCCTCAGCTGTGGCAGGAAATTCTCGACGCGGCATCCCGGGCCGTTGACCGGTTTGAAGTCATCTTTATTGATGACGGTTCCACCGATCACTCATGGCAGGTCATCACAAAGCTGTCTGAATCAGACGTTCGGATTCGCGCCATCCGGTTTCGTCGCAATTTCGGCAAGGCCGCAGCACTGACCGCCGGCATGCAGACAGCTCAGGGCGATCTGATTCTGATGATGGATGCCGACCTTCAGGACGATCCTGCAGAAATCCCCGAGATGCTGAAGCAGATTGATGCCGGTTTTGATGTCGTCAACGGATGGAAGATTCGAAGACTTGATCCCTGGCATAAAGTCTATCCCAGTCGAGTCTTCAACCGGCTGGTCAGTCGCCTGACGGGCCTGAAGCTGCACGATCACAACTGCGGCCTGAAAATGTTTCGATCCGCAGTCGCCTCGGAAATCCGAATCTACGGAGAACTGCATCGGTTCATTCCCGTCCTTGCGTTTGCCCGAGGCTTTCGGGTCACGGAACTGCCAGTCCATCACCGGTCTCGCCAGCATGGGTATTCCAAGTACGGCGTTCGCCGTTTTCTGCGAGGCCTGCTGGATGTCCTGACCGTCACCTTTCTCACCAGTTTCGGTCGCCGTCCTCAGCACGCTCTGGGAGCTGTCGGACTGTTCTTCTTCGCCATCGGAGTGATGGGGCTGAGCTATCTGGGTGTGTTGTGGGTGTTGATGAATCTGCTGCAGGTGATGCCCAAAACAGAGATCGGCAGTCGCCCGCTGCTGGCCTATTCGATCGCAGCCACATTGCTGGGCGGTCAGGCCCTGTCTCTGGGTCTGCTGGCCGAACTGATCGTCGCCTATACGGGCAGCAGTCATGATTCGTTCAGCGTTTCGGCGAAGGTCGGCACGTTTCCATCTGAGTCCCCGCCCTGCCCTGACAGACGCACTGATTCAAAAACGTGCCCCTCAGAATGCGCCGGTTGAGCGCCCCCTCTGTGATGCACATCAGTGTGAAGCCGGCTTTGAAACCCTGTACAGCAGAATGGTGGTCCACTGATCACCGGCGACCAGGCTGTCTCCTCCTCGCCAGGAAAGAACCTGACTCTGTTGCTGTTCACTCAGCCCGTTCCAGCTGCCAACAGCCAGCGTCTGCGGAGCTTCGAGCACCTTCATCGACACGAGATCCTGAAACCGAACCGGCTCGACGTACTCCGTATAACCATAAGTCAGCCGATAGCGAAGGATTTCAGACCAGTTGACATAGACGTATTCGACATCATGGTCTCGAAGAGCCGAAATGATTTCCGAGGGTGACCTGAGCTGCTGATCGTGGTCGGGGACGTCTTGATCCGGGTTGGCACTGGTCCACAGCTGAAACAGACTTTTGTCGAAGACGGTGTTATACAAAACGGGAAACTGAGCATCAAAAACTTCAGCCTCGCCCACCATCAGAACCCGAGCACCCTGCAGGCTTTCATTCAGTTGCTGGATGTCCTGCCTGATCGGAAGGCGTCGAGCAGTCGACAGCTCAAGCAGCCCTGCGTGAAACCCAACCACACCCAGGCGATCAAATCCATAGTTGAAGACACAGGTCAGACATAACGCGGCGATCATGATCAGTCGCCAGAATGCCGACGAAGAGATCGTCCACGCCGATCCGGCCAGAACCGCCAGGACAGGAATCAGAGGCACCCAGAAACGATCGATCCGATGCGTCAGCAGCCACCATGTGAGCAGAATCCAGATTGCAAACAGGCCGAGCCGGAGTGTTGTCGAATTTCCCAGCAGCACCAGAACAGCCGGGACGGCGAATGCAAACAGAAACCCGTTCTGCCAGTCATTGCGAACAGTGACGTCCAGCAGGTGCTCAGGAATCATCTGCAGCGAATGCTCAGAAGCACTGTGCGCCCGTTTCCATTTCCCGTCCATGTCAGAATCCCAGCCGCGTCCGCCGAACACTGAGTATCCCAGCGGATAAACAGGATTCCCGGTCCACACGGTATTCCTCAGCAGCCAAGGTCCGACCGCAATGACGATTCCGGCGATGTAAACAGATGCATACCTGAGAACTCGATGGGCAGACGGGATGTCGTTCGACGAACTGCCCTGCCCTGCACCCAAACGGTGTTTGAGCGTGATGAACAGAAGAAACAGTCCAGTCGGCAGCACAACCGAAACAAGGCCCGGATACTTTGATGCCATGGCACTTCCGGCCAAAAAACCACACAGACCAAACAGCCTCAGCCGAATTCGGTCATCGCGACAACCGGCTGCCAGCAGTGCACTCATCGCCGAAACGATGAGGTACAACGTAATTGCACCTTCAGCATAGGCAATGATCGAAATTCGAGTGATCCAGGGAGTACTGAGAAATGCAGCCGCGGCCATATATCCGGCTACCCAGCCGAACGCTCGTCGTGCGATGGAGAACACGCACATGGCCGAAAGCAGAGGAAATGCAGTGAGTACCAGCTTCCCGGCAATCGCACCGCCCCAGCTGTCACCGATCAGAACCATCGTCCCCAGACTCAGCATCTCACTCAGGAAAGGAAAACTCGTGTAGACGTTGTGTTCCAGAAAGAAAATGTGACCGGCCTCAAACCATTCTCGGGGCCCCTGCAGGTGATATTCACGCACATCAAAGTCAAACGGAGGAGTCATCCCTCCCAGAAGAATGTGCAGGACAAACGGAGCCACCGGAAGCCACAGCAGACACCGAACCGGGCCAGACGGAGCACTGCGATCAGGCAACAGCAACTCCCGCTGACCTGTTCCTGTCAGTAGCCAGCGAAACCCGACCAGCAGCATCAGTACTCCGGGCGTCAGGACTGCCAGTGGAGTCAGCCAGCCAGCCAGCCCGCAGATCAGAACCCACAGCGACTGCAGCGACAGTCCAACGGCTCCGATCAGAACGAAACGTTCAGGATAAGTGAGCGGAAAGTCATTCAGCAGCAGGCGACAGACCATCGCCCCCAGGCCCAGAGCTGCCAACAGCAGAGCTGCCGACGTACAAATGTACGGAACTCGCTGAGGCAGATACTTCCAGCCAGCCTGCTGCTGACCCGATCCGGAATAATTCAGAGGGTTCAGAAGCGAAGGAGCATCAACGAAAATGGCTTCAGCAACATCAAGTCGCGTAATCGCCTGATCGCCCTGCCCCGGAGACAGGTTCGGCAGGTTCTGTTGAAAAAAGTACCACAGAAATCCACTCGCCCAAACCGCTGACAGGATCAGTGCGATCCTGGAGAAATGAACCGAATGAGCCGAAGAAGTTGTCATTCCGCAATCGTAACTCAGTTCTCGAATGGTCGCCAATAGCACAACGCGACCCATCTGAGATGCGTCGCGCTGCGATCTGAACATCAACAATACTCACGTCCCTGTCTCATCCGATGTGGCTCCATCGAATCCGCCGGTCCCTCAAGTCCATCGACCTATTCGGTCAGCCAGGTGCTCAGAACCTTTGCAGGGTCTTCCTGAGTGTCCGCCGGTGCCAGATCCTTTTTGGTCAGGTGTGTCAGCTGAGCCACATATTCCATCGTGCTTTTCAGAGCCTGAGGTGTGGCTGTGGCGTCAATCTTGCAGACGTAGATGAGCAGGAATTCGCCGTCCTTCGATTTTTCCAGTGTCCATCCCCCCAGTTTCGTACGACCACTCTGCTCCAGAAGCTTCGTCGTCAGTTCAGCACTGGGCGCTTCTTTGGTGTTCGATGCCAGCGACCAGACTTTGCGAATGTCAGCCTGCTGGAAGTATTCGACATCCTTGGCAACAAAGACGGTTTGAGCCTGCTTATCTTTCTGCTCAAAACTCACTTCCAGCACGTCCTTCTGAACCTCCGTATACGTCAGTTCAGCTCGCTTCAGAACTTCTGTAACAGGCAGCGGAGCGGGCTTCCAGTCGGAGGAAAGAAACGATCGAACTTCAGTAATGTCCACGCTGTAGCTGACAAGTCGAGCCTTGGGAGAGATGGCCTGAGAAATGGCCACCAACTGACCTTTGCTGTTCACCACGGGACCGCCGCTGTCCCCGGAATTGATGGGTGACTGAGTTTCCACAACCAGAAAGTCATGTTCACCGGCCCCCGTGCGGAACTGCTTCTGATAAACGGATCGAACGGTGCCTGACGTAAACACCCACAGTGCATCAGTTGACCCTGAATTTCCGATCGACTCAACCGTATCGCCCGCTCCGATGCTGTCGGCTGCCAGTTCAATCGCATCAGCGCCTTCCGGAATTCGGTCCAGTTCGATCAGCGCGAGATCGCGTTTTCGGTCGACTCCCAGGATTCGGCCACGCACGCCAAGTTTGCTGACGTTCTTCAGATAGTGATTGCGGTCCACATTCGGCTTTCCGTCTTTCATGTCCGGGAAAAACAGGACGGCTGTTCGTGCCTCGCCCACGACGTGGAAGTTGGTGACCAGAAGTTTTTTGTCCCTGTCAACAAGTACGCCGGTTCCGCTGGACGTCTCGCCGTCCACCTTTGCCAGAACCCACGCCGTTGACTTCAGCGTTCGATTGTAATTCTCCACATCGGCCTGAGCTGATACGGTCAGGCTGGCCAGAACAGCGGCTGCGAAAGCATACTGAAACAGAAGGTTGCGAGACGTGAGTTTCATCGGAGTCACCATTTTCTGAACTGAGTGAGTGATGCAGGTTGATGCCTGAGACACTGACCCAGAGCGAAAAGACAGCCAATCTGTAACACCGCAATGCAGAATTTCGTCGAATCCAAAGGAAAAGGGCACCGATTGCTCGGTGCCCCTGGTCCCTGCCGGGCCCCACACAGGGCTCGGCAATCGCGTTCTTCTCGTTCGGAAAGGAGGTTCCCGGTCGCGTTAACGACCGCTGCCCAGTGGTACGCTGATGAAGCGTGAAAAGCTGGAATTTCCTTCCGATTTTTTGACAAGCAGCAGAAGTCGGCCTTTTTCCCGGGATTCCTTCACCGCTTCCTGGAGATCTCCAACCGTCGTCACTGCCCGATTTCCAACGCTGGCGATCACCATTCCGGGTTCAAGTCCGTACTGCTCGGCAGGGCTGTTTCTCTGAACATCAGAAATCACAACGCCCTGCCCCGCAGAAATCCCCAACTGTTCGCCAAGATCATTCGAGATGTTTTGGACAGAAATTCCCAGGTCTTCGACCACGGCGTCCCGCGATTCCTGTTCCGACGAATCGTTACCGTCCGTGTCTCGAGCCATCAGCTGGACATCATCTTCCGGCCATTCGTCCACAGTAATCTTCAGATTCTGTTCGCGACCGTCCCGGAGAACACGGATCTGGTAGGTCTGCCCGACGTTCAGTTTTTCGACAATGCCCCGCATGTTCAGCGGGTTCAGAATCTGCTGACCATCCACCGCCAGGATGACATCTCGAGGCTGAAAACCAGCCCTGTCGGCGGGAGAATCCGCTACAACATCCGTGACGACGACTCCCTGCGGAACGCTGAGACTTAGATCCTTTGCCAGCTGAGCATCAATCGTCTGCATCTGAATTCCGACAAATGCTCGGCGAACCCGACCGCTGGTCTGCAGCTGATTGGCAACCCATTTCACAAGGTTAACCGGAACAGCCAGACTGACGCCGTCGTATCCGCCGCTGCGAGTCGAAATCGCCGTATTGATCCCGACAACTTCGCCGCGCAGATTGACCAGCGGGCCACCGCTGTTTCCTGGATTGATGGCGGCATCTGTCTGAAGAAACTCCTTGCCTTCACCATCCAGACCTCGCCCCTTGGCACTGATGATGCCCTGTGTCACGGAATGATGCAGTCCGAAGGGACTTCCGAATGCCAGCACCCAGTCACCAATTTCCATCTGGTTGTCATCTCCCAGAGGCAGAGTCGGCAGCTTTGAACCAGCATCGATTTTCAGCACGGCGACATCGGCCTGAGGATCCTTCCGAATGTCCTGAGCACGAAACTCACGCCCGTCAGACAGCGTCACAACAACCTCGGCGGCGTCTGCCACAACATGAGCATTCGTCAGAATCACCCCATCTGCGCCGATGATGAATCCGGATCCCTGTCCACCGGGGGTGCGGAATTCGCGTTCCGCTCCGTCTCCATCCCGTTCAAAGAAACCCCGGAGACGCGGATCATTCCCGAAGAATTCCCTCAACAGAGGATCTCCATCAAACGGACTGCGGCCTCGACCGCGAGCGACTGACTGCCGTACGACTCGACCGGTTGTCTTGATGGATACGACAGCCGGCAGAGCTTTGCGACTGACATCTCGAAACGCTTCCGACAGTTCAAACGCCCGAGCCATCGCGGCCGTGGAAGGCGTTGTGTCCGACGGAACAGACAGAGCAGACTGAGCATTCACGCTGCGCTGCCCCCCGGCGGAATGCAGGAACAGGGCAGCAGATGCGGCAATTGCGATCAGGCCGGCTGACCGCCAGGGAAATGGTTTCATAACGGAACTCCTTTGCAGAGACATGTGAAATCGCGGCGAACCGCGTGAACAATTCCTGCAGTTGCCGGTCCAAACGTCCTCCCGTCAGTTTTTGCCGCGAAATCCGGCGGATGCATCAAATTCCTTTTGTGGAATTCGATTTCCATTCGAGATGACCTCGCAGCTTTCGTCGGAAGCGAGCTATGCTGGTAGGTACAACCCTGATGACATTCTGTCCCGCGGCGGTGAATGGGAACCTGGCCACTGTCGCCTGAGCGTTGCGTTTTCGAATGCTGCTCTCTGGCGAACGTAGCGTTCGGACCCTCGATCTGACCATCGCGTGAACGGTGTCGTTGCCTTCTGCGGTCCGGTTCGAGACGACTATGAACAGTGAGCCTTCTGCTGATCGGGAAAGTATCCTGCGCGAATGCCAGGTCCGCATCGGCTATCAGTTCCAGACACTCAAGCACCTGGAACGCAGCCTGACCCACAGCTCGTGTGCGACGACTCGGCTGGACTGCAACGAGCGGATGGAGTTTCTGGGCGACGCCGTCCTCGGCCTGGTCATCTGCGAAACACTGTATCACCGGTTTCCGGAACGCCGTGAAGGCCAGCTGACTCAGCACAAATCACATCTGGTCAGTCGAGCTGTATGTGCCCAAGTCTGCAAACGACTTGGGCTGCAGGAGATGATCTTCGTCGGCAAAGGACTGCAGTCGGTTCCCGATTCACTGAAGGCTGCCGCCGTTGAGTCAGTCATTGCTGCGATCTATCTGGACGGAGGGTATTCCGCGGCCCACGAATTCATCCTGCGTGCGTTCGGACCGGAACTCGAAAACTGCACCGATGGCGACGCCGAAAACTACAAGAGCCTGCTGCAGGAAGAGACTCAGCGCGACGGGAACGTTGTTCCGAGCTATCTGCTGCTCGACCAGCGAGGCCCGGATCATGCGAGGGAATTTCTGGTGGCGGTCGCCATCGGAGAAACTCAGTACACGCCGGCATGGGGCAGAAGCAAGAAGGAAGCAGAACAGAAAGCAGCTATGCATGCTCTGGAAGGACTTGCCGCTGCCGGAACACAGGCGGATGATCCAATGATGGACGCCGTTGATTCGAACCAGGCGCGCCCGACAGGACTCTTATCTGACCTGACTGAACCCGGGCTGCCACCTGCTCAGCTCGCCATCGACGACAAATAGAAGTCGGGCCGAGCTCAGTTACGTGCCGGGATCACTTCGCTTCAGCTGACTCGGCAGATCAGGACCTTCAGGTATTCGGTTTCCGGGCAGGAAACCGAGACCGGGTGGTCAGGAGGCTGGCCGAGCTGTTCCAGAATCTGGATGCTGCGGCCGCTGATCGTCGCAACGTTGGCCAGCATTTCGCGAAACGCTTCCCGGCTGACAAGGCCGGAACAGCTGCAGGTCACGAGAATGCCGTCCGGTTTCAGCACCTTCAGAGCCGCCTGATTCAGTCGAAAATACCCCTTCACAGCTCGCGACAGTCCGCTGCGGCTGCGGGCCATCCGTGGAGGGTCGATGATGACCGTTCCAAACTTCCTGCCATCAGCAGCCATCTGAGCGAGCTCGGCTTTGACATCGCCACGCAGGTAACGGCAACGATCGGCCACACCGTTCAACTCGGCATTCGCGGCCGCCAGATTCAGAGCAGCCTCCGACGAATCAATTCCCAGTACTGAAGCAGCCGCCCCGACTTTCGCTGCCGTGATTCCAAATCCTCCCGAAAAACAGAACGCGTCCAGCACATCCTGTCCGCGACAGTACTTTGCCGCCGCCAGCCGGTTGTCCCGCTGATCGAGATAACATCCCGTCTTCTGTCCTTCCTGAACGTCGACACCGAACTGAATGCCGTTCTCTTCGATAAACAAAGGTCGCGGCGGCGGCGCCCCGGTGATGAGTCCGTCAGCTGCTTCCAGGCCCTCAGCTTCCCGCATCCCTTTTTCGGTTCTCAGCCAAATGCCCTCAGGCTGCAGCTCCCGTTGCAGAGACGCCACAATCGCATCACGCCTCAAATAGAGGGCCAGGCTGGTGAACTGAACCAGCAAATGGTTTCCATAAAGATCACCGGTCAGACCGGACACTCCGTCAGCCTCGCTGAACACAAGACGACAGGCACTGACCGGGCTGGTCAGATCAAACAGAGAACGTCGGAGCGAAACGGCACGGCGAATCGTCGAGTCCAGCCAGGCATCGTCGGGAGGCTGCTGACGATCCCACGAAAACAGACGAACGCGGATGTTGCTGGCGGAATTCCAGAATCCGTGGGCCACGAATTCATTCTTAGCTGACCAGACTTCAACAGGTCCGCCCTGCTCCGGCTGCGAGCTGACTCGGTCAATCGCCGAATCAAAGACCCAAGGATGCCGCGAAAAAAACGGCATGGCTCGGCGCGGCTTCAGTATCACACGGATGGGCTCAGTCGCCGCATCCGGTTCCGGCTGGAGATCTGTCATGGATTCAGCTTTTGCTCTGAAGCACCTGCTGCTCCATCTCTTCCAGATAGGCCAGCAGTCGATCCCGTTCATTCGCCAGATGGCGGACACGCAGCAGGGAACGCACTCGAGTCTTCAGTTCCAGCTGATTGACCGGCTTCGTCAGAAAGTCGTCACAGCCGGCTTTCACGGCCTTCTCGATGTCGCCCATTTCGTTCAGTGCGGTCACCATCAGCACGGGGATGCTTCGCTTCTCCGGGTCGGCCTTCAGCCGCTCGCAGACTTCATACCCGCTCATTTTCGGCATCATGATGTCCAGCAGGATCAGATCCGGCTGGCCGGATTCCACGACGTCCATGGTCTGCTGGCCGTCGTGAGCAAACAGAATTTCGTAGTTCTCATTCGCAAGGTACGCATCCAGCAGTTCCCGATTCTGCTCGTTGTCATCCGCGATCAGAACTCGGGAACCGGAAAGATTGATTTCGGTACCGGACATGATTCTCTTCCGTCATCCTTTGCAGACAAATGGCCGAACCGCGGCGATGTTGCAGCGAATTCCACCCGGTGGTTCGTGAACTCAGCGAACCGGAACTCAGGCGGCAAGTATACGTGGATTCAGGCCAAAGAAAAACGGACGAGCAGCGTGGCGGTCAAAGGTCTCGATTCTGACCCCATTCCTCCCAGTCGGCTCTGATACGGCGGAGTGTCGCCGGACAGCTGGCGGCTCCGGAATGCCCCGTTTCCTGCAAGGCCAACAGAGTTCCAAGATTTTCCAGCGTATCAACGTCGTACCACGGCGGCAACAGCGAGACCGTAGCGCGTGCCCTTTCTGCAGCGGCAATGGTCTGACTGAGCGTCCGATAACTGCTCCAGCTGACATCATGGAACAATCCGGGGATCGGGCGGCGAAGGCCCACCAGAACAAACCCGCCATCCGTCGCCGGCACAAGAACGACATCCGTAGTTTTCAGCTGGTCAAAGGCCGAATGGATCCACTCGTCGGGAAGGTCCGGACTGTCCGAACCGATCAGAACAACTCGCGTCGCTTGCGTGGGAAACGCGGACTCGAAGAACCATTCCATCCGCTGTCCGAGGTCACCGTTGGGCTGAAAACCAAGTTGCGATTCGGGCTTCAGTTTTCCGGAAAAGTACTCTCGGCATTCGGCGTCATCAGGTGTCACCAGCAGAGAAAACCGGTCAGCAAGGTGCTGACAGCGACTCAGCAAATCCAGCAGAAATGCTTCCGCAAGTTCTGCTGCTGCGGCATCGCCGATTGCCGCGGCCAGGCGAGTTTTTGTTCGTCCGGGAACGGGTCGTTTCGCAAACATTCCCAGAAGCGTCATGTCTCCGCCCGTCCGCCGGATCGTGAGCAGGATGCTCCGCTCACAGTCTGACAGCATTCCTGCCGCGACGGTTGTCCCGACTCACTGCCTTCCTGTTCGGCTCGACCTGCTGCGTCGATGAGTCGAGTCAGAAGCATGCGACTCACCCGACCTCGAAACCGGACACGTCCATTCATCTCCACAACCGGGATGCAGTTTCCAAAACGTTCGAGCAGCTGCGGATGACCGGAAATGTCAACGACCTCAATCGTCGGCAGGCAGTCAGTAAACTCGGACAGAATTTCCAGCGCCTCATCGCACAGCGGACAATCCGGCTTCGAATAAAACCGAACTGTCTGAAACGCCGCCGGAGTCGATAGCGGCCCGGCGTCACGCGGAACCCGGCGGTGAGCAACCCAGCCCAGCACCAGCAGCGTCAGACACAACGGGACGTGAATACTTCGCGAAACGATCCAGAACCCCGGAAATGGAATCGCGACGTCAGTCCATCGATCGGCGAAAATCAAGACCGACATAGCGGCTCCGGCGTACAGGAACGACGAGCCGAGGACTTCGCTGAGGCGGTTTTCAATTGCAGTTTGTGACATTGATAACGATTTTTTCACTGCTTCAGAGTCCGCAGATTCCGCAGGACCCATCGGACTTTTCCCCACGGGCTTTCCGGGACGTGTTTCCCTACCCGAAACCAGTCATCAGCGGTCGATGAAACGAACCGTATCCTCTGTTTTCTGACTGCCCGGCATCAACCCGGCGCCCGGTGCTGTATGGTTGTCGCAAATCTCTCAGAATTCGGCTATCGCCTGATTGAAAGCGGCCTGCTGCGCGAACAACAGGTCCGGGACCTGCTGAACGGCGACACCGCAAACTCCGAACCTGCCGAGTTCGCAAAGCGGTTGGTGGCACGCAGGTTACTGACCCGCTGGCAGGCCGACAAGGTGCTGAAAGGTCGCCATCGCGGATTCTTCCTCGGCCCCTACCGACTTCTGGCCTACCTTGCCCGCGGCGGAATGAGCACACTTTACGTCGCTCAACATCTCGAAACGGAACAGATTGTCGCCCTGAAGATTCTGCCGCCGTCCAGGGCCGGGAAAGCGTCGTATCTGCCGAGATTTCTTCGGGAAGCACGTGTCACCGCTGCGCTCAGCCACCCAAACATCATGAAGGTGTTTGAAGTCCTGCAGGCATCCGATGGCCGGACAGATGTGCATTTCATGGCCATGGAACTGCTCACGGGCCGTGACCTGTTTCAGACGGTGTCGTCCGACGGCCCGCTTCCGCTCCGGCTCGCCGCTGATGTGATCCGGCAGGCAGCCAACGGCCTCCAGCATGCCCATTCCAGCGGTCTCGTTCATCGGGACGTCAAACCAGGAAACCTGTTCGTCACGACTTCCGGACTGGTGAAGGTTCTCGATCTGGGACTGGCGGGCGTCCTTGAAGAAACCGACGAAAACGTCACTCGCAATCACAATGAACGAGTCCTTGGAACAGCCGATTATCTGGCTCCCGAACAGGCAATCGACAGTCACCTGGTTGATGAACGAGCCGACGTTTACGGATTGGGATGCACTCTGTACTTCGCACTCACCGGCCGCCCGCCGTTTCCGGAAGGCTCGCTGGCTCAGCGACTTCTCGCTCATCAGACAAAGGCCGCTCCCTGCGTCCGCCTGCGCCGCTCGGATGTCCCGGAGCCGCTGGCCGAACTGGTCGCGGCAATGCTGACCAAGAAACGGGAAGATCGAATTCAGTCAGCCGCGGAGGTCGCCGCGCGACTGGAAGACTGGCTGGCGAACGACGCAGAAGAAACTGGTTCGAGTCATCCGGAAGAGTTGTCTGACATGATCGACAGCAGTGCTCCGCTGGCCCTGCACGCCCGCCGATTGAGACGAATTCGGCCGGTTCGATTTCAACCGACATCGGATTCCCCAACACGCCCATGCCTGGCCACGGACAGCCCCACGGCCGAAGCGGTTCCGATTCAGGCCCGATTGCCCGAAGAGACGCCGGCATCCGAACTCAGCGACGAAGAATTCGAAACGTTCCTCGAAGCTCTTGATCCGGAAACCGGAGTTCGAACTCTGGTCGACGATGTTGACTCCGGTTCAGCAGCGTCCCACCCAACCGTCGATTCGCCGTCATTTCCGGACGAGTTGCAGAACTCATCGCCTCACCATCAGGACATTGAGACGGCTGCGGTCTCAGCCGATTCGGGGAATCCCGCAGGCCAGCAAGTTCGAACAACCGGTTTGATCACTGGGATTCTGGCGGCTGCAATGGCAGGTGTCGCCCGACACATCCGGAATTTCCTGCACCGACGTTCGCAACGGTGAGAGTCCGGATCTCGGGTCACGAGGCCGTTGGGTGATCGTGTTTGAAAAAAACACCGTTTTCTTCAGGTTTGGACGATTCGGCGAAATTATTGACCTAGGTTAGCTCTATCCCCCCAAAAAGCTCCCGGACTGGACTCTGGCCGAATTCCTCAAGCCACCCAATCCGTGAATCATGACTTTCGTTGTCAGTTCTCAATCCTGCCCGCAGCCTGCCCGCCTTTGCCGACTGGTCATTGTCGGCATGATTTGTGGATGGGCCGTGTCTTCAGCACAGACAGATGCCGTTGCCGCTGGGATGGTTCGCGTTTCAGACGCCGAACGATCCTATGAAGGAAAAGTTGTCGCGCTGACGACCGAAATGTGCTCACTGATGGATCGTCAGGGACAGCTCCATCACCTGAATGTGCGGTCACTCAGGAACCTGGAAAAAACCGCGGCTCACTACGAACCGTATTCCAGCGGAAGTTTCCGCCACGAGCTTCTGCAGGAATTTCGTGACGGTTACGAGGTCTCCGGAACAACCCGCTACGTTGTCTGTGCACCCGCCGGCCGAGCCAGTGCCTACGCACAGCTGTTTGAAAGCATCTATCGGGATGTCGAGCAGTTCTATCGAGTCCGAGGCTTCCGAGTTCGCGCGCCCGAAGTTCCTCTGGTCGCCGTTGTCTTTCGCGACCGACAGGAATTCGCTCGGTACTGTGCCGCAGATAATGTGCCGCCATCACCGACGCTGATGGGATACTACTCGCTGCTGACCAACCGTGTCGCAATGTTCGACGATGGGGGCTGGTGAGTACCACGAATCCCGAATATGAACTGCTGTCTCCCGAAACTCGGAGCTATCTCGCTTCTGCCAACATCTCCGGCGGCACGGCGGGAACGGTGATTCACGAAACGACTCACCAGGTCGGTTACAACATCGGTGTCCATTCCCGGCTGGGCGGCACCCCCGTCTGGGTTGTCGAGGGACTGGCCACCGTTCTGGAACCGGACGCGGTCCGCAGCAACGTGGGCAAGCGGCTGCTGACCGATCGGATCAATCAGGAACGAGCTCAATGGTTTGAAACCCGGCACCGCCCAACCCGGGAAATGGGGAACCTCGCAAAGCTTATCGCTTCGGATGAATACTTCTACCGCGACATTCTGAACTCCTACAGCGAATCGTGGGCGGTCACCTTCTTTCTGCTGGAGAATCCGTCCCGCCGACAGAATCTTGCGACATATCTGCGAATCCTGGAACAGCGAGATCCACTCCAGGAGTACGGCGCACGAGACCGACTGAAGGATTTCCAGACGGCATTTGGTGACATCAGTCGTCTGGAAGTGGAATTCATTCGATACATGGACCGCCTCTGAACACCAATCGGATCAACCCGCCGGAAGCTTCCCCGCCGGATCTGACGACTCAGGCACAAAAAAAGGCTGACCTGAGAACAGGTCAGCCTCCGCAACTGAATTCAAACTTCAGTTTAGAATCCGTTGATCACCCGGAACCCGGACACCGGCTGAACATTTGATGCCGGCCTTGGCTGAGGTGTCGTCGGCCGAGTCGCTGCTGCAGGCGTAACTGCAGGCTTTGCCGCCGGTTTGGGAGCTTCGGCGAGAGACCAGCGAGTCCCGTTCAGACCTGTATCAGATGTCCACTGCAACCCCTGAGCGAACAGGATTGACGTGATACTGGTCCCGGTAATTTCGGCCTTGCCCCATTCTGTCTCCACAACCAGCTTCTGCAGTTCAGTCGCTCCGGTGATGGAGTCTCCGTTGTGCATCACGACAGTCGTGGTCGCGTTATCTGCAGAAGCCAGCCGGATCCCGGCCACTTCCGACAGAGGAATGGACGCCTGACCAAAAGAAGTCCTCATTGGCAGGTCTGAAGTCTCAGAAAGCGTCCCCCGAATATTTGTCCCCCCGGCGATTTCCACCGTGACGCTCAGCGGCCTGACAACCGGCTTGGATGCTGCGGCTGCGGGCGGGGTTACCGTGGCAACGGCAGGTTTTGCAACGGCGACAGCGGGTTTATCTTCCTGAGCAGATACCCCTGAGCCGACAGCGGCAGCAAGAGCAAGCACTCCGGACGACACGAACAACCTTTTCATTTCTCCAACTCCTTCGAAAACCGGGAAACATGAGAAATGCCCGATCGCAACGACATCAAAGGCCAACGGATATGTTCTGACTTCAACTGAAAGCGGGTGCCCCGGAAAAGAGTTCCGAAGCACCTCACAGCCGAATCAAACCTTAGCCGCCACAGGCACTGCAGGTCGGAGCCGAAACTGCACCGCAGCTCGAACATCCGCCACAGCTGCTGCACCCGCCGCAGGATGAACACCCGCCACAGGCAGAGCACCCACCAACGGAACCGCAGCTCGCAGAAGAAGCACCGCAAAGCGACTCTTCAACTTCGACAACTGTCGGAACCATTCGGCAGAACTGGACCTCAACTGTCTTTACGACAGGCACTGGTACCTGAACCGTATACTCTTCGATCTTTGAATCCTGAACGGTCACATGACGAGTGACAGTTGAGGTGTTGACCTGAGTCTCAGGAACCTGAACCGTATACGACACTTCCTTCGTCAGTGTCTGCGGCTGGTAGCTGATAACCGGATAAGTCTCAGATCGAACTTCATCCTTGTACGTCAGAACCTTCTTCACGCGAGTTCGCGGCTCATCAACATAATCGACAGCCTTGCGGGTCCGGGTTCGTGGCTCGTCACGGTAACGAACAACCTTGCGGGTTCCCGTTCGAGACTCGGGTGCGTACGCAATGAACGTGCAAGTGTAGGGAACCTGTGTGGTGTGCTGTTCGTACACGGTGTAGTGAATCTGCTGAGTGACAGATTCATTGGTCACGTAGGTTTCTTCCGATGTCTGAACGTTCGGAACCCAGACGCGTGTGGATGATGTGCCACAGCCACCACAGCTGCTCACGTGACCACATCCGCCGCAGGATCCACAACCACCGCAGTTGCTGACATGACCGCAACCACCGCAGGAACTGCAGCCGCCGCATGACCCGCAGCTGCTGATCTGACCACACCCGCCGCAGGATCCACAACCACCACAGCTGCTGACATGGCCGCAACCGGAATCAACAACGCGGGTTTCCCAATGACCGGCATCCCGAGTCACAGTTCGAGTCATCGTCACCGGCTTGCAGTGAGTCAAAGTTCGGGTCTTTGTGACCGGAGTCACGTTGGTCACCGACCGGGTTCGCTGCTCGGTTTCGGCGTGAGGAACCATCACAGTGTACGTGAAGGATTCGTCTTCCAGATACGGAACGCGAACGTTGTAAGTTTCCTCAACGTCCTTCAGCTGAGGCACCTTAACGGTGTAGTTCTCGGTCTCTTCGCTCCAGACCGGTACGGAAACAGTGACTTCAACAGTCTTCTCTTCCTTCACCGGAACCATTGATGTGTACTCAATGGTCTTGGTTTCGGTCTTGGTTGTCATCACAGTGCTGGTCGACATCACTTCTTCAGTGATGGCCTCTGTCCGCGGCACGTTGACAACCCGGTGACGGGTTTCCGATTTGCACTCTGTTGAGCAAATCGTCTTCAGATAGGTGTCGTACTTCGGCACCATCACAATTTTCAGCCCCTTTGCTGAAACAGCAATGGGCTGTCGCGCTGGAGCTGCCGGAGCCGAAACTCCACAGCCACCTGAACAGGACGCGCATCCTGAAGATATCACGTATCCCCCACATCCCCCGCT
The DNA here is from genome assembly GCA_041398865.1 of Planctomycetaceae bacterium. Lineage (GTDB taxonomy): Bacteria > Planctomycetota > Planctomycetia > Planctomycetales > Planctomycetaceae > Fuerstiella. The sequence continues at coordinate 229,455 of JAWKTY010000009.1, read as the reverse complement.
GCTGCAGGGGTCACTGCAGCCGCCGCAGGGGCTACAGCACTGAGCGGCCAGGCTGCCCCCAGTAAATGCTACGGTCGCCAGCAGCGCCGCAACTCCTTTCAATCGATTCATCACCAATTCCTCCTGTGAAAAGAAACAACCAGCACAATCCACAAGCGATCTGAGCCTATAAGAGTTGTGCAAAATCCGTAGTGTTTCGGTGAGCTGGGTAGAATTTATTGAAATCGAAGATTCAGTCAATTGACAATCTGGGCAAATCTGGGAGTTTCTACCCATAAGGAGACCCATGAGTTTGCTGGGTTATTGAGTTTATGAGGAAGACTGGCTGGTTCTGCCAGGGAAAGGAGTTTTCAATGTCTGGCGTAACAGACTGGATTTGGAGATTAGGCGTCTTTGGACTGGCAACTGCATTTGGGAGTCTTGCGTATTCTCAGGAGTTTGCGGCTCCGGTCGTCGCCCGTGTCGAGATGCAGCTGAAGATCGGCGAGGAGACTGTGGACGTCATCCGCAAAGGAGATCTGCTGACTGTCCTGAAGGAAGATGGCGAAAACTATCTGATTCTCACCCACACCGGCCGTCAGGGAATGGTCAGTCAGGTCAATGCTCCGAAGCTTGAAGAGGCCGTTGAGATTTACGATGAGCTGATCAAAGAGTCACCCAAGGAAGGTCGGTACTTCACTCTGCGAGCTTCTGCGTGGTGGGCTCGGGGAGACGAAATCGCGGCCCTGAACGACTACGACACCGCCATCGAAAACGGGTACCGTGAATCCCATGCGTATTCCAGCCGAGGAATGTTTCACGCGGCCGTCGGCAACGCGGAAAAAGCCATCGCTGACTTCTCTGAAGCCATCACGCTGGATCCAAAGGACGAAGCGAATTACATCAATCGAGCAGCGGCCTACATGGGCGAGAAGCAGTACGAGAAAGCCGTGAAGGACTACACCGACGCCGCCGCGATTAAGCCGCGAACTTCGACCTATCAGCAGCGAGCGATCGCATGGAAGCTGCAGGGAAATGCAGCCAAGGCCATTGAAGACTTCACGGAAGCTCTGAAAATCAACCCCGAACATGTTCCCTCACTGATGGGACGCGGCTTCGTCTCTTTTCAGAACAACGACACTCAAAAGGCCATTGAGGATTTCTCGGCAGTCATTTCCATTAACCCCGGCGCCGCAGATGCATGGAACAATCGCGGTTTCAATCGGCAGCTGGCGGGCGAGTTTCAGGAGGCCATTGTCGACTACAACAAAGCAACAGAACTCGCGCCAAAGTATGCTCTGGCATGGATCAACAAGGCGTGGCTGCTGAGCACCTGCAGTGACGAGAAAGTTCGAAACGCAGGACGTGCAATTGAAGCGGCAACCCGTGCCTGTGAACTGACTGACTTTCAGGACTTCAATGCACTGAAAGCTCTGGCCGCGGCCTATGCGGAGGACGCCAATTTCGAGAAGGCCATCGGGTGGCAGGAAAAGGCCATCGAACGAGCTCCTGAAGCGGCCAGGGAAGACGAACAGAAACTGCTGGAGCTTTATCGTGATAAGAAGCCATTTCGCGTGGCTGACATCTCCAAATAGACGCCTGCTGCCGGACGCACGTTCTCATTGATTCAGACTGCCCTCAAGTCATTCTTCGGGGCAGTTTTTTATGCGCGGTGAAACCAGGGGAAGCGAATTTTCAGACATTCCTCACCGGCCATGGACTTCAGGGAAATCGGCAGCAGGCAGGATGAATGCGATGGTATTTTCTGCAGTTTTTGAGGTATTCTGTCCTCAGGCCCTGACAGGATCCGAATGTCCAGACAGGCGAATTTCGTTTCCCACCTCAAATGTTCACGCTTCTTCCCTCCTCGTGATCAGCCGTAACAGGAGTCATTTCCGATGAGCAGAACGGTTTCGCTGTGCCCCGGCCCGCTCTCACGTCGCAGTTTTCTGGAAGTCGGGTCGCTGGGGCTCGGAATGCTGGGTCTGAGCGACCTGCTGCAGCTTCGAGCATCGGCGGCGGAAACGTCAGTAGATCCCTGGCGCAGCCGTCGCGATGACACCTCGGTCATTTTCGTCTGGCTGCCGGGCGGTCCGCCTCATATGGAGATGTACGACATGAAGCCGGATGCTCCGGAAGAATATCGGGGCATCTTTCGGCCGATCTCCACAAACGTATCCGGACTGGATGTCTGCGAACTCATGCCTCGGCACGCCGCCTGTGCCGACCGCTACAACATTATCCGTTCCATCGCGCACGAATTTGCTGACCATGGTGGCGGCCACAAACGTTTTCTGACCGGTCGCCATCCCGCAACGCCAACGGGCTTCGTCAACGATGCACCCGCGGTTGGTTCCATTGTCGCCAAGTGCCGAGAACATCTTTCACGAGGTCTGCCCAACTATATTTCGGAACTCATCCGGGGCGAGCCGGAGTCGACGTCTACAGTTTCGGAGCTGCGTACACGGGTCCCGGTTATGTGCCGTTCAGTGTTCCCGGTGACCCCAGTGATCCGAACTTCAAAGTTCAGAATCTCAGTGTTGATCAGTCTGTTTCCGAACGTTTGAACGATCGAGCAGCTCTGCTGACCGGCTTCGATCAGCTGAAGCGTCAGGTCGATCAGTCAGGCCTGATGGGGGCCATGGACGGTTTCAACCAGCAGGCCATTCAGATGCTGACCAGTGACGCCGCTCGCAATGCGTTCGATCTGTCTCAGGAATCCGACACCCTGAAGGATCGGTACGGCCGCCATGCGTGGGGGATGCGAGCTCTGCTGGCTCGTCGACTGGTGGAAGCCGGCTGCAGTTTTGTGACAATGGTCATGGAGAACCCCTATGTCTCCGGCATCGATTTTCTGAAACAGGGCACCTACAACTGGGATTCGCACGCCGTCAACTGCCACCTGTTCGACGACGCCAAAGTTCGACTGCCGATTTACGATCAGGCTGTGACTGCTCTCGTGGAAGACATCTACAACCGTGGACTGGATCGTCGAGTCCTGCTGGTCGTCACCGGAGAATTCGGCCGCACGCCGCGAATCTCGAACCAGATCGGAACTCAGACGAAAGTAGTCCAGCCAGGCCGGGATCACTGGCCTCGAGCCATGTCACTGCTGGTTGCCGGAGGAGGCATGCGGACCGGGCAGGTCATCGGGGCAACGAACCCGAAAGGTGAAGAACCCATGGAACGCCCGCTGACGCCCAACGATCTGTGGGCCACGGTTTATCAGCATCTGGGCATCGATTACACGCAGTCGTTCCCGGACCACAGCGGTCGCCCGATGCCGATCCTGCCATTCGGCGAACCCATCTCAGAACTGCAGCCCGTGTCCTGACAGGGTCCTGCCGTGTGCCACCGGCTCTGTCAGTGTTCTTCCGAGCGACACCGGTCTGAACAGCCCGTGACTCACAAACCCATCTCACGGCTGTCTCATTTGTTCCGTTGCAGAGTTTGCAGCATGAGACAATCGCTTCGCTCCAAAGAACGGTGGGACAGCGCGGCCTGAGAGCTGCTGGTCTCACCCTCCATTTTCAACAGATTCACCTGCCGTGTGGCTGCCCTGCCCTACGGTGGATGAATTCCTCCGGCGTCGTCACAATAGGTGTTTCGTGCCGTCGATGCCGTCAGCAGTTTTTTTCGCCGAGCATCGCAACCTGATTTGTGACGAAAGATGTCATCGTGTCCACCGGTTCTCACTACACAGTCCTTGCCCGCAGATTCCGGCCTCAGGCGTTTGACGATGTCGTTGGTCAGGAACACGTCGCTCAGGCTCTGCGCAATGCCATTCGAGCAGGCCGAGTCGCTCATGCCTATCTGTTCACGGGAGCGCGCGGAGTCGGCAAGACGTCCACCGCCCGAATTCTGGCGAAGGCTCTGAACTGCCCGAATGTCAAAGACGGAGTTCCCTGCAACAACTGTGAAATCTGCGATGGCATCTCCGCCGGCAATGATGTGGATGTCCTGGAGATCGACGGAGCATCCAACCGCGGCATTGATGACATTCGGTCTCTGCGAGCCAACGTCAATGTGCGTTCCATGAGGACTCAGTACAAGCTGTACATCATCGACGAAGTCCATATGCTGACGCGCGAGGCGTTTAATGCTCTGCTGAAGACACTGGAAGAACCACCGCCCAACGTGAAGTTTGTGTTCTGCACCACAGAACCCAACAAGGTCCCCGACACCATTCTGTCTCGCTGTCAGCGGTTTGACTTCAGTGCCATTGGTGAAGAATCCATCGGAGCCCGGCTGAAGGAGATTGCTCAGGCCGAAGGTTTCGAAGTTGATGACGAAGCTGTCGAACTGGTGGCTCGGCGAGCTCGCGGCTCCATGCGAGACAGTCAGTCGCTGTTCGATCAGCTGCTGGCCTTCAGTACCGGCGTCATCCATGCGGACGACGTCCATCGCATGCTGGGAACAGCCGGTGACGAAATACTGGTCAATCTGTTTCAGGCCATCTCCGAACATCGTCCCGGTGAAGTTCTGAACATCCTGGACGCCGCTCTGAATTCCGGAGTTCAGGCCGGGGAACTACTCGACCAATGCGTCGGGTACGTGCGCGATCAGATGGTGACGCTCAGCGGCGGTGCCCGAGTTCCTCTGTGCAGCGTGGGAAACAGCCGTCGTCAGCTGGTTGCCGACCAGGCCGGGCGTCTGGGAATGCCGAATGTCATGGCCGCATTTCAGATTCTGTCGGAAGCCAAAGGCCGCATGCTGCGCAGCACGTTTTCCCGAGTTCTTCTGGAAATGGCACTCGTGCAGATGTCGATGCTCGAGAACCTGACCGCGATCAGCAGCCTGCTGTCGGGAGAACTGCCTGCCCTTCCCGAACTGCCTGTTCCAGCGGCCTCAGATCAGCCCCCCGCGGAAAAAAAAAATCCTGAATCTGCCATAGAGCCCGTCATCGATGCTCCGGAAACGGCCGAATCTGCCTCCGTCGAGATCGACTTTGCCCCGGAAAATGCAGATCGCCTGCTGGCGGAAATGATTTCTCAATCAGGATTTACGCTATCCGGAGCATTGCGGTCGGTGGCGTCAATAGCAATTTCCGGGCCAAATGGCGTAGATCTGTTGCTTCCGTCATCCTATGATTTCCAGAAGCGAGTGATTGAGAAGCCTGAACATCGGGCTGAAATGCAGTCGATTATCCGCAGACTGACCGGCGTGGACGCGGCGGTGAATCTGAGGCTGATTGCCGAGAAACCGCAGGCGTCCTCCTCACAGGCGACGACTGAATCCGATTCGGCACTTTCGGAGCAGGCGGAGGTCACAGGATCGCCCGTCACTTCGAATTCGCCTTCGAATCCCTCGGCCCAACGGCGGCAGGAATCGAAAGCACCGGCTCAGCAGGGTCGAACAGCAACAGCACTTCGGGTGCGCGAGGATATTCGTCCGGAGCTGGATCCGTTTGTGCAGCATGTCGTTGGCGTTTTTGACGCGAAGGTCGTGCGAATCACAGATGCTCCGGTTCGGCGGGAACCGGCAGTAACGTCTTCAGAAGCCGGAAGTCAGGAAACGGAAGAATCACACGAAGAGGAAGTCTGACGGTATGTTTGAACAGTTGAAGAATCTCGGCAACATGATGCAGCAGGCTCAGCAGATGCAGAGCCGCATGGCCGAAGCCAAAGAAAAAATTGCCGAACTGCGAGTTCAGGGGACGGCCGGTGGCGGAATGGTGACGGTCGAAGCCAGTGGAGACATGAAAGTGATCTCCGTGACGCTCGAACAGTCACTGGTTGAAACTCAGGACCGCGAAATGATGGAAGAACTGGTCACATCGGCCGTCAACCAGGCACTGCAGAAGGCCAAAGAAGGCGCAGCTCAGGCAATGGCGGAAGTGGCAGGCGGAATGAACATTCCCGGCCTGGGCGATGCTCTGTCAAAACTCGGACTTGGCGGTCACTGACCGGCCAATGCCGGAAATACCGTTTGAAGGAAACAGAAATGACGGGCACACGACAGACTGCTTCATCACATCCATACGGTCCCAGCGTCGCGCGGCTGATTGATGAGTTCAATCGCCTGCCGGGAATCGGGCGCAAGTCGGCCGAACGTCTGGCCAACTACATTCTCAGCTGCACTGAACCGGAAGCCAACGCTCTGGCTGATGCGATTCGCAGCGTGAAAACTTCCGTCCGACGCTGCAGCATCTGCTTCAACCTGACGGAAGGCGAAATCTGCACGCTGTGCCAGGATCCTCGACGGGATGCTGAAGTGGTGTGCGTGGTTGAGCAGCCCAAAGACGTGGTCGCTCTGGAATCCAGCGGAGTTTTCACCGGTCGCTATCACGTGCTCGGCGGCCGAATCGCTCCGCTGGAAGGCATCGGCCCGGAAGATCTCACCATCGCTCAGCTGATCCGCCGGATTCGACGTGATCACGTGCGGGAACTGGTCATGGCCACCAATCCCACGCTGGAAGGCGACGGTACCGCACTGTTTATCACCAACCTTCTCGAAAATGATGACGTGAAGATTACTCGACTGGCTCGCGGAATTGCCTCCGGCAGTGTGCTGGAATTTGCCAATCGCGAGATGCTGGCGGATGCTCTGCGAGGCCGACAGACATTCTGACAGTACAGTGATTCAAACAGGACCGGGACTCGCCGGTTCCGAAATATGTTCTCCGGAACGATCGTTTTACCATGCACCTGAATATTTCTCAGCAGATGAAGATGAGCCAGCAGATGAAGCTGGCTCCGCGGATGATCCAGTCAATGGAGATTCTGCAGCTGAATATGATGGCACTGAACGAACGCATCGAGCAGGAGCTGATTGAAAACGTCACGCTGGAACTGGTCGACCGCGACCGCGACGCTCCCGTCGCCGAGAAGGACGTTGTCGATGACCTGCCCGAAGACCGCCGCGAAGCCCGCGAACTGAAGAAGGAAGTCGAACAGCGGTAACTGTTCTCAGAATCAGATCGCAACAACGAATCCGACTTCGAACGACTGCTGGAAATTTCGTCCGAATGGCCGGAAGACAACGTCAGCTTTGGAAGTGCCAGTCTGTCGTCGAATCAGATTTCCGACAGCATGGACTATCAGCACGACGTGATGTCGAACATGGTGGCCCGGCCTCAGTCGCTGCACGAATACCTGCTGGAACAGTTCAGCTTCAACTCCGTCCCCGAAGTCCAGCGGCAGTTCGGCGAATATCTCATCCAGCACCTGGACCACAACGGACGCCTCCACAGTCTGCTGCCGGGTGTCTGCCAGCAGTTCAACCGCGACTTTCATCAGGACCTGACCAATGAACAGGCTGAGGAAGTTCTGAAGATGATTCAGCAGCTGGATCCGCCGGGAGTGGGAGCCCGTGACCAGAATGAAATGCTGCTGCTGCAGATCACCGACCACATGCCCTTTCACGAAGTCATGCGAGTCCTGGTCCGGGACCATCTGGAAGACATTGCCTTCAATCGTCTGCCGGTCATTCAGAAGGCCACAGGTTACAGCATCGACATGATCAAAGTGGGGATCGAACAGATCCAGACTCTGAATCCTTACCCGGGCCGAGGCTTCGAACAGAGACCCGTGCAGCGAGTCACACCCGACCTGGCGGTCGAACAGGACGACCACGGCCGCTACACCGTGCGGCTGCTGGATGAATACGTCCCCGAACTGCGTATCAGCCCCCGGTATGCAAAAATGCTGAAGGAAAACCCCACGCCGGAAACCCGCGACTGGATTCGCCGCAAGGTGGAATCCGCCCGGTGGCTGATCGAATCCATCGAACAGCGCTACAACACGGTGAAAAAGGTGGCTCAGGAAATCATCGACCACCAGACCGAATTCCTTGACAAGGGCCCCGAATTCATCGCGCCGCTGAAGATGCAGCAGATCGCAGATCGAGTCGGCGTGCATGTGACCACCGTGTCCCGAGCCGTCGATGAAAAATGGATTCAGACCCCCCGTGGCCTGTTTCCCCTGAAACGCTTCTTCGGCGGAGGAACTCAGACCGCCGACGGCGAAGAAGTCGCATGGGATACCATCCGCATCAAGCTGCAGGAACTGATCGACGGCGAAGACAAATCCAAACCGCTCAGCGATGAAGCCCTGATGGATGCACTCGCCGATCAGGGCCTCCCGCTCGCCCGCCGCACCATCACCAAATACCGTAAACAAATGGGCATCCCCAGTTCCCGCCAGCGCCGGGAATACTGAGTCTGAGTTGCCGCTGTTTCTGAATCATTTGAAAACGATGCGGTCCAAAGACGCTCGGCTTCACAACCACATTGATCTGACAGACAGCAGCCTGGTCGAACGTTCCGTCGCCGCTGGCCGCAGCATCTGGATGAACTTCTGAATCGATCCATTGCCCAAAGCATCAACCTCTTTTTACTTCTTCAGTTCCACAACGAACTCGTTGTCACCCTCCTTGATGGTGCAGATGAGGTCTGTCGTGGTCTCGTTCCAGTATTTTTCCGGAACGGTTTCGTCCATGTAAACAGGCTTCGGTTCCGCAGTCTCCAGATTATCTTCCAGCTTGGGAGACAGGAAGACCTGATACATCCCAACCCACAGCGGAGTCAGAATGCGGTAGGTGCCGTCGTCCTGAATGTTGGCACTTCCGGCCTGCCCCGTCTGCAATGAAATCATTGTGACGGCCGCATTCGTGTAAGGCTTGCCATTCAGTGTGACAGACCCGTGCACCATGCCCGAAGGTGTCGGAGGCTCACCGGATGAACACCCGGCCAGCAGGACAGCCGCTGAAAACAGAAAGATAAACTGAACGCCGAACGAGCGGCGTAAAACGCGAACCATTGCAAAAGTCCTGATTGAGTTCTGTGGCGGGACGGGAAGGAGCTGTTTCAGTCATGAAACGCAGGGCAGAAATCAGAATTCACCAATCACCTGACCGTCATTACGACACGCCAGCTTCTTCCACGTCTGGAAGTCGACGTTCTCTGACACAAAGCGAACGCTTCCGTCGGTCAGGCCGATCTGAACTCCGCCTTCGTGCTGAGAATTGATCACGGTGTTATTGCGATACATCTGATCAGTCGCACCGGTCTGCACGATGTCAGAATTCGGCGGGAAGCGAACACAGGTCGTTCCTGTCTGCCACAGGTCATTGCAGTTGCCACTGAGTACCGTTCGTGGATGTCGAGTTCCAAACCAGCCACCATAGTAGTTGGACGATCGATGACGACCAGCGACCAGAGCAGACTGTTCGGCAATGATCATTGTATTGGAAGTCCCGTCGATGCATTTGGCGATCTTCACGATTTCGTTGGGCACCAGCATACCGTTGTTGCATGACCAGCCATGACCACAGTCAAAGGTACCGTTGTTGGGATCTGTCCCGGGAACGGGACGAGCCGATCCGGCGATTCCCACATACTGAATGCTCATCACGCCCTCCTGATTGTTGTGCGTGATTCCAGGCGAGTTCTCGAACAGGTCAATGATGCTGGACGGACAGGCATAACCTTCCACCTTGAAGCCCTTCAGAATCTCATTGCCCTTCAGTGCATTGGGCGCGGCGCGCCGCCTGCCATGAAGTGGCAGTTGCTTTCGAAGCACAGCTGGTTATAGACGTTCGCCTCTTCGATCATCGGCAGAATCAGGGTGCGCCAGTTTGTCCCGGTGGTCGGCCAGACTCCACCATTCAGGTTGTAGGACCCCATCGGAAAAGTGGAATGGGTATCGAGGTAGTTGTGCAGCGCCAGCGAGATCTGCTTCAGGTGGTTCTTGCACTGAGTTCGTCGAGCGGCTTCCCGGGCCTGCTGCACCGCAGGCAAAAGGCGCAATCAATATGGCTATAATCGCGATCACAACCAACAGCTCAATCAGCGTAAAGGCTCGTCTTTTCATCAGATGTCTCCTGAGGAGGATAGTGAAGGAGCGAACAGAACTCGTCGGATAATGTTATTAGGACTATTGTCACAGAAAAGTGCAACCGCGGACCTCGGAGATTTTCCATCCGGGAGACAAGAATAATGCCCCTGAAAAGATGACTTCCTTCCCTCCGTGAGCGCACATCCCAACGCCGTGAAGAGTTTTGACAGGGATAAACACTGGCTTCAGAAGACAGCATTTGGTCATGTGATGAGCACCTCCGCTGTTCGTGAGTCCCCGCCAACAGATTGTGAAATGCGGGCAACAGATCGTGAAACGCCGCCAACAGATGATGAAACGCCGGCAACAGATCAAAAACCGTCGCCAACAGAGGATGAAACGTCAGCAACAGATGATGAAACGCCGGTATTAGATCGTGAAACGCGATTATCAGATCTAATTCCCGCAGTTTGCGGTCTCGAAATGGCCGGATGATCGGTGTACTCGGCGTAATCCCGAGACTTTAACAGCGTGTTCGGCAAATCCGGGAGAGCTCGAAATGTAATCCCCTGGATGGCGGCTCACACAACCTAACGTTGAGTGTTGGCCGAATCCCACGGCCTTTCCCCGTTTCGTGATCACGTATCACAGGAGAGTCATCATGACGACTCACAAGCAGGCATTTCCAAGCCGGGCTGATCAGTTCCTCGAATACCTGAGGAACTTCGTCACCCAGCTTGGAGATCATCCGGAGAAATACGGTGTGACTCCGGAAGACGTCCAGAAGCTGCAGGCAGATCAGGCCCGGCTGGATACCACCACCGCAGCCGCCAACTCGGCACGTGACGCCGCCAAAGCCGCGGTCGAGACCAAGGATGCGGCTGTGGCCGCCGCGAAGGAGGCCGTCCGTCTGGTCACTCGTCGTATTCAGGCGGATCCGTCCGTCACCGATGCGGCGAGACTGGCCGCCGGAATTCCGGTTCACAAGAACCACCGAACGCCCGTTCCGCGTCCCGCGACGGCTCCTGTCGGCAGCGTCATTGCCACAGAACGTCTGGAACATCAGGTGATGTTTTCAGACAGTGCCACGCCGACGCGCCGAGCCCGACCGTTCGGCGCGACGGGGTGCGAAATCTATGTCGCCGTCGCCGACCACCCGCCCGGTGATCCTCAGCAGTATCGTTTCGCAGGACTGTGCTCACGCAGCCCGGAAACGATCCGCTTCCAGCCGGAAGACGGCGGCCGCCTGGCCAACTACCTGCTGCGATGGGTGAACAGCAAAGGCGAATTCGGCCCCTGGAGCCAGCCCATCAGCGCCACCATCCCGGCCGTGTAATAAACGACGAGGCCACATTACGACGTGACCTTGCCCCAAACATGACGCGCCAGGAACAAACAAACCGGAGACCCAAGTCTCCGGTTTTCCTTACGCGAAACAAATCAGCTCTACAGCAACAGACGTGCAGGCTGACTGGCGAATGCCGAGGCCACCGCCGATCTCAAATGCTTCCGGCGTTCCAGGTTTCGACCTCTTCCGCAAACAATCGAAAACTGGGGGACAGCTGCCGCAGATCGTCCAGTGACATTGTATCGGCGCTTCCGGCGAAGTCGCCCTGACTCATCCCCGCCCGTTCGATAATGCTCGCACAGGTCTTTGACTGAGGCGGCGGACTCCCGTGATGGTACGTCCGGGCCGCATCTTTGCTCTGCGTCGAAAAATGGGCAATGGATTCTGCTCGACTTCATTCCCAGCAGCAGCCATGATTCCAGCATCTGCACGGGAACTGCGATCGCCTTGCAGGCCATCTTCGCGTTCGGTCCCCAATGCTGCTCAATGCTTCGCAGTACCTCGCAGTACCGACGGTGCCTTCGGCCATCCTGCTGACTTAGCCCGTGGATTCGACGATGTTCATGTTCCGGTGCGCGATCGTTGTCGACAGCAATCACAAAATAAGCGTCAGTCCACACCCGCGCGGCGCAGATCTTTCAAAAACACAGAAAGTACTTTACGAACTTCGCCAATCCTCCCGCGGTGCGAATTCTTCGAGGACCCTGAAAGAAGTTTCGTCCGGAAATCCGTCCCTCGCTCGTCAGATCGTCATTGTCATCCTCGGTCACGGGAGGTACAGCAGTGACGTATTCATCGAGACAGCCGCTGCCGATCGGGAACTCCGCCCTGGACGACGTCAAACCACAGAGCCCCATGCCGTCGTCTAAGTGACGTCGTCTTTGAGCCGTTCGGACAGAGTCAGCCACAGAGCTTTTCATCAGACCGTTCGACAATCAGCACTTCATTTTCATGATCAGAACTCATCCACAGTACGGATTGTGTGTCGTTGCAATAATCTGACAGGGACTTCGCCACGGTTTCTCTCAGCATCTCAACAACGCCGTGAAACAAACGAGGATGCATGCCTCGGTCGATATCTTCAGCAGAATCAGCTGAGGAGGATTCTCCTGATAACGATTGTGAAATCAGGTACTAGTCGAGTTCCCTCCGGACAGTTCTGACACCGGAAACGGATCGTGAATTCCGCGGCTCACGGACCTGTAGAAATCTTCCGCCGGTCTCCGCGACCCGGTGCTCAGCTTCTCGATCGAAGGGACGAAGTTCTTCAGTTGGGACTCGATGGCGTTGAACAGGTCTTCGCGATCACCCGTTTTGAGAGCGTCGAGAATACTCAGCCCGTCCCATCAGCCGCGATTTGGGCATTCGACTGAATTGACTCAGGTTGGCCAATCGTCGCCGGATCTAGAGCGAACCAGCTGGCACGAAACCCGGCTGGCATTCTTGGCGGCTTAGAGACGAAAGCCGTCCCATCCAGTTCGGCGATTCGTCGCCACGCTCAGGAAATTCGCATTGGCGATTGCATGAAATTGAAATGACGCAAGCTCTCCAGCTGTCGGACTTCTCCTTGCGGCCAGAAGCGGCGATCTCCTGTCCACGGGGAGAAGAAATCCCGAACATCGCAGCAGATTGGACTTCCCGGATCCATTCGGTCCATTAACCAAGGTGAAGGGTGATAAGACTTTCGCGTCTATGAAAGAACGATAGTTCTTAACTCAATCGATGTGAACACGGACTCCTCGTACTTAACCTCAGTTCATGAACCATCCTACCTAAACGCCACGATGGGGACAGCGATGTTACTGACTCGACTGGGCGGCCAGTGAAGGTTCGCTCCCACTGTAATCCAGCCGTTAGACTGTGGTCTTTATCTCCGTTCGGCACAAAACTCTGGAACGGAGTCGCATGTTGCAACGCACATCACGGAGGCTACACTGGAGAACAAGATGGATACTCAATCGAAATACAATCGGTGGGATCACCTCAGGGCCGAAGACAACTCAGTCCGGCTCTCAAGGTCCCTGAAGGACAATACGTTTAACTTCGAGCAACAGCGTCAGGATCCCCCAGCAATCTGGATCATCTTTGAGAGTTTGAGCCAGCTCAAACCTCCACCAATGAGCCGTCCTTCGTACCCAACGGCGAAATCGTGCTCGCTCCCAGACTCGTAGATACGTACTTGTTACCAAAGCAGTCGAGCCTTCCGTCGGTCGTTCCAACGAATCATTATCACACAGACCTGTTTGCAATATAGAGCTAAAGTTGCTGGTCTTCGTCGCATGATAAACAACGTGGACGACACCGAACATGGGCTGGCGACCCTGAACAGCAGGTGATCTTTGTTGGATGTTCACCCGGACTCTGACCACTGTCCAGCCGTGGTCAAAACAGTCACGGCACGTGAGAAAAGATGGCCATCTGCGCGTCTTGGTGCCAGTCTTCCGTGTCAGAAAAATCCAAATCCCACCGCAGGGTCGGCGTTTTCGTAATCTGTAGCGATCTTCGAATTCTTCTTTATCACCCTCGTATGGCCAGATATCAAAACCCAACTCAACTCTCACAGCCCTGATCAGATCTTCGCGGTCTCGATGTAAGCTCATGAGGCCGTGCCGTGGACTTTGAACGAGTGCATCTATATCTTTTGCAGATGGCCTAAACCTTTCTTCTTCGCCGCACCCTTCTTCAGCTTGCCGTTCTGCAGTTCTTCGACCACTCGGGCCAGGACGGCGGGGTCTTTGCTTTCCATCACGTGAGTGATGCGGGTGGCGGGGAGTTCCATGCGGGTCATGATCTGTTCGGCGGTCTCCCACATCTTTTCGGCCTTTTTGCCGGAAGACAGATACAGATTGGTCACCAGTTCCGCCAGACGCTGATCGTCGATGGCGTCGCGGTTGTCGTAGTAACGCTTGATGACCTTCTGCTGATAGGCCGACAGATCTCGCTGAGCCATAATTCAGTTCTTCGCAAGGATGGATGCTCGAACATATTCCCGATTCAGTCGAGCGATATTGCTGACGGAGATCTCGGCCGGACAGGCAGCTTCGCATTCCGACGTGTTCGTGCAGTGACCGAACCCTTCATCGTCCATCTGAGCCACCATGTTGAGCACTCGTTCGCCGCGTTCGGCTTTCCCCTGAGGCAGCACGGCCAGCTGAGACACCTTGGCCGATACAAACAGCATGGCCGACGCATTTTTACAGGCCGCCACACAGGCTCCGCAGCCGATGCACGCCGCAGCCTCCATGGCCACTTCCTGAACAGCTCCGGGAATGGGAACACAGTTTCCGTCCGGAGCATTGCCGGTGTTCACCGACACATATCCTCCGGCCTGTATGATGCGATCCAGAGCGGAACGGTCGACCACAAGATCTTTCAGGACGGGGAAGGCTCGAGCCCGCCACGGTTCGATGGTGATGGTGTCGCCGTTTCTGAAACGCCGCATGTGCAGCTGGCAGGTGGTGGTGCCTTTATCCGGGCCGTGAGCCTGTCCGTTGATCATCAGGCTGCACATGCCGCAGATTCCTTCGCGACAGTCATGGTCGAAGGCCACTGGTTCTTCGCCGCCTTCGATCAGCTGTTCGTTCAGAACGTCCAGCATTTCCAGAAACGACATGTGTGTGTTGACGTCGTTCAGTTTGTAGCTGCGAAAGCCACCCGCGGCATCGGGACTGTCCTGTCGCCAGACTTTCAGAGTCAGATTCAGTTTGTCGCTGCTCATTATTTGTAGCTCCTTGTACTCGGAGGCACGTTCGGAAATTCCAGGGGCTCTTTGTGCAGAGTCGCTTCCTGGCCGACTCCGCCGAATTCCCAGCCCGCAACATAGCTGAACTGGTCGTCATTGCGCTGAGCTTCTCCTTCGGCGGTCTGATGCTCTTCGCGGAAATGTCCGCCGCAGGATTCTTCCCGGTGCAGAGCATCCACGCACATCAGTTCGGCAAACTCGAAGAAGTCCGCCACTCGGCCCGCCTTCTCCAGGCTCTGGTTCAGGCTTTCGCCTTCGCCGAGCACCCGGACATCCTTCCAGAATTCGTCTCGCAGTGTGCGAATCTTTCCGATGGCCTCCTTCAGACCGGCATCGTTGCGAGCCATCCCGCAGTGATCCCACATCGTGAGCCCCAGCTCGCGGTGGAAACTGTCCACCGTCCGACGGCCTCGGACCGACAGCAGCTGTTCGATGCGATCATTGGATGTCTGCAGAGCTTCCGCAGCGGCAGCATCGGCATCGGAAACCTTCGGCAGCTCAGCCTTCGCCAGGTAATTGCCGATGGTATATGGAATGACGAAGTAACCGTCGGACAGCCCCTGCATCAGAGCACTCGCCCCCAGCCGGTTGGCTCCGTGATCGGAGAAATTGGCTTCTCCCAGAACGAACAGTCCCGGCAGATTGCTCATCAGATTGTAGTCGACCCACAGCCCGCCCATCGTGTAGTGAACGGCGGGGTAGATCTTCATCGGCACCTTGTAAGGATTTTCGGCGGTAATCTTTTCATACATATGAAACAGATTGCCGTACTTCTTCCGAACAGTGTCTTCCCCGTCCCGAACGATGGCGTCGCGGAAGTCCAGGTACACGGCCAGCTGAGTCTCGCCGACGCCGAAACCGGAATCGCAGCGTTCTTTCGCCGCTCGGGACGCCACATCCCGCGGAACAAGGTTCCCGAATGACGGATAGCGGCGTTCCAGATAGTAGTCGCGATCGGCGTCGGGGATTTCCAGCGGAGCTCGTTTGTCGTCGGCCGACTTCGGCACCCAGACTCGCCCGTCATTCCGCAGACTTTCGCTCATCAGAGTCAGCTTGGACTGATAGTCGCCGCTGACCGGAATGCAGGTGGGATGAATCTGCGTGTAGCAGGGATTCGCGAAGAAAGCCCCACGCTTATGACACCGCCAGGCCGCCGTGACGTTGCAGCCCTTGGCGTTGGTCGACAGGTAGTAGACGTTTCCGTAACCGCCGGTACACAGACAGACCGCGTCGGCCAGATGAGTTTCCATCTGACCGGTCGTCAGATTGCGAACGACGATGCCCCGAGCCTTCCCGTCGATCACGATCAAATCCAGCATCTCGCGGCGAGCAAACAGTTCGACCTTGCCCAGCTGGACCTGGCGCATCATCGCCTGGTAAGCTCCCAGCAGCAGTTGCTGTCCGGTTTGGCCTCGGCAATAGAAGGTTCGGGAAACCTGAGCTCCGCCGAAGGATCGGTTGGCCAGAGTCCCGCCGTATTCGCGAGCGAACGGGACACCCTGAGCCACACACTGATCGATGATGTTGTTGCTGACCTGGGCCAGGCGATAGACGTTGGCTTCGCGAGCCCGATAGTCGCCGCCCTTGACGGTGTCGTAGAACAGCCGCCAGATGCTGTCGCCATCGTTGGGATAATTCTTCGCCGCGTTGATGCCGCCCTGAGCTGCAATACTGTGAGCTCGGCGAGGACTGTCCTGAAAACAGAACGCCTGCACGTGGTAGCCCAGCTCCGCCAGCGATGCCGCGGCGGCTCCACCGGCCAGACCGGTGCCGACGACGATGACCTTGAATTTTCGTTTGTTAGCCGGGTTCACCAGCTTCATATTGAAGCGGTGCTTGTCCCAGATCTGATCCACCGGCCCTTCCGGCACATTGGATTTCAGAGTATCACTTGCCACGCGAACCATATTGGAAGACCTCAGTTTGCCTGTGCCAGTTCGGCGTCAGATGAATGTAAAGTTTCCGTTCTTCGGCGCCCTATTGGACACCCCGTTTCGCAGACGGCCGAAAGTCGGCATCAGGTCGACAGGAGTCTGCGTTTTCCGGCCGGCGCCTTTCGGCAGCCACCCGCCTGTTGTTTACTTCGCTCCGATCGCCCACGCCACCAGGCTCAGAAAGCCCAGCGAAATTCCCCAGGCGAACAGAACTCCGCCAATCTCAAACAGTTTGTTCCAGCGGGGATGACTGATTCCCAGCGTTTGAATGGCACTCTTCACACCATGAGTCAGGTGAACACCGAGTGCCAGCAGAGCAACAACGTAGAAGGCTGCCGTCTTCGGATCGCACAGGACGTTGCGAACCAGTTCGAACAGGTTTTCCTCGCTGCCCATCTCGCGGACATTGAACTTCATGTCACAGACATGCAGGACGAGGTACACAAGAATGATCAGCCCCGTGCCCAGCATCAGATTAGCGGCGCCGCCGTTGGGCAGGACAAAGCCTTCCTGCTTGCTCTGCTTCGCGTCGTAAGCTCTGCCGCGAGCTCGCAGACTGATCGCCGCTGTAGACATCGCCAGCGACATGTGCAGTGCAAACAGGCCCAGCAGGCCGACTTCCGCAACCCACAGCAACGGGCCGAGACTGTGCAGTTTTTCGGCGTAGCCGTTGAAGGCTTCCTGACCGGCAAACAGGTACAGGTTGCCTCCCAGATGAGCCACCAGAAATCCGCAGAGAGACAGTCCCGTCAGCGCCATCAGAATCTTCTGGCCGACAGTCGTGCAGCAGGATTTCAGAATCGGCCCCAGCCCGGGAACCTTCGCCAACAGCTCACACGGGAGCGTGAAGATCTTACAGAAAACGTCCAAGGCCCCGTTCCTTCAGGTGTGGGGTGAACAGAAATGCAATTTTCTTACCGCCATCGGCAGTCAGGTGCCGGGACTGGTGGAATTCTCAGGCAGCACTTCAGACTTCCCTCGGCGGTCAGCACGACGCCCGGATTATAGGAATCGCCGATTGAACTGCAACGAGTCGCCAAATCTGAAAACAGAGGCTGCGCTGAACGGAAACAGAGTCGTCCGCCGCCATGAGCCGAACCGTGGGTTTTCCGGTTCTGCTGTCTGTCGTATCAGCGCTTCCCGCAACTGATGACACCCGATTCGGAATTCGAGAGAGCAGGTGTGCACTTCTGCACGCCGGAAGGCAGCGCACCGGAGGCTGGAGACTCGAGGACCGATCCGGTCGGCCGGCATCGCGATGTGCTGACCACGACGACACGGACGTTCAGGCTGCCGCTATTCGTCCGGCAAGAGGACGAAGGCGCTGCGAATGAGTTCCGGAATTGAACGAGGACGGCCGGTGTCGCTGGCGATGAACACCCAGTCCGTTTCTCCGCGAGCGACCAGCTGCTGATCGTTCTGTCGCACAATGTGATATCGACGAAGGGAACGAACTCGGCGAAATTCCGCCACCCAGGTCTTCACAACAATTCGGTCTTCGATCACAACCGGCCGAAGATATTCGATGAAATGAGACCGGGCGACCCACGTACTGTCGTCCATCGCGGCAGCGTCTCGCGGAATTCGAGCTCGAACATGAGCCACAGCGGCATCCTGCATCCACTTCACATAGGCCACATTGTTCACGTGCCCGTTTCGATCGATCACGGAGGCCGTGACGTCCACCGGGAACTCAAACACACCTTCTGCGGCGGCAGGGACCTCATGGCTGTCGCTGTTACCTGCCATCAGCACACCCCCGCTGACCGCGAAGGAGAATTCGCAGCGTCAGAAGCAATCAGCACCGCGATGCGACAGGCCGACAGAAACTGACTCACGTTCAGGATTTCATCCACAGTGTGAATCGCGTGCTGGCCGCAACCCAGAGTGACTGTTGGAAACCCGTGCAGCGTCATCCAGTTGGCGTCCAGTCCGCCATCGCAGGGGTGAACTTCCGGCTGCAGGCCGCACGCCTGAACGGCCTTCATCGCTGTCTGAACACATTCAGACGATTTCGGAATCCGAAATGATTCGTAGCGAACGTCTTCCTCAAACATCAGCCGTCCGGTTTCGCCCGCCGCCGTTTTGACTTGACGGACCGCTGATTCAAACGCCCTGCGAAATTCCTTCACAATGCGGTTTCGGAAGGCAGGAATATGACTGCGAGCTTCCGCTTCGATCGTCAGTTCGGGCATCACAACATTGGTCGCCGCTCCTCCGCGAATCACACCCACATTGCTGGCGCCTCGCTGCCGCCCCTTCAGCACCAGGCCATGCCAGCCGTTCTGCTGAAGATCCGCAATCGCCAGCGAAGCAATCACAGCCGCGTTGACTCCGTTTTCCGGATGAACACCGGCATGACTGGCAATTCCTTCGATCCCGATCCGCAGATAAGACGACCCCACAGCTCCGTTGACAAGCAGCCCGGGATCACGCCCGTCCCAGTTGAAACACAGCTGAGGTTTCCCGAGTTTTGCTGCAGTCACATACCGGGCTCCCCGCAGTCCGATTTCTTCCTGAACGGTGAACAGCAGCGTCAGCGGCGGACAGGGAAGCTTCTGTTTGAAGATTTCCCGAATTGCCGTCAGCACGACAGCGCAGCCCGACCGATCGTCGCCTCCCAGAGCTGTCGTCCGCTTTGCGGGGCGAATGATGTTGCCGTCGTGGACCGGCTGGCAACCCACGGCCAAAGGCACTGTGTCCATATGAGCCATCAGCAACCGCCGCGGACCTTTCAATGTGCCCGGAAGTTTCACGATGAGATTACCGGTGACACCGCCGGACGGACTGCGCTGATGAGCCGTATCGACAGAGATCGCCGATTGCGGAACGCCAAGCGCCAACAGCTGTTTCTGAAGCCATTCGCTGACTCGAACCTCATCGCAGCTGCCGCCGGAGATGGAGATCAGATCCATCACCGTCTTCACGGCAGCAGCTTCATCAATCTTCAGCATTGGCAGGACCTTCCGGAGTGGTAACGCATTGACGTTGTAACAAATGGCCGCGAAATGCCTGCCGTGAAAACGGGCTGACCTCGCGGAGTCCGGTGCCACTGCAGCACCTCGCTCCGCGAGGTCAGCCCCAAACATTTCAATGGCTGCAGTTTGAGGTCAAAGGCTCTGATTTCCGAAACAGTTTCTGTGAGCCGACGGTGCTCAGCGGCGGCTGGGCAGAGGAATGGTGACGGTGTCAAGCGTCGATTTCTCTGGAGCCGACGCCGCCGCAGCGCTGACCTGCTGTGACGTGGTGCCGACCGGAGTTGTGGACCGAGTCACGACCTCCCGCTGAATACCGGAAGCAGCTCGGTGCGAAGTCTTCGCCGCCAGAGTCACGCTGGTGTAAGGTGACGAAACCTTTCGTCCGTCTTCAGTCGTGATTTCGACTCGCAAAGCACACACCGAATGCTGCCTGTCCTTCAGAACGTATGGCAGAAAGACATTGTAGCTGTGCCCCAGAGTCCCTTCGGATCGATGAGCATTCCACGCGCCTGAATCAAACCGGAAAACGTGAATCGGTGTGGGAGCATCATCGTTCTCGTCGTAGTCGACGTACTCGTAAATCGCGACTTCGCCCTTCACTTTCATCGGGGACGGGCTGCCATGAGCGAAGAACAGAATCTGCCCCGCAAACCCGCGAGCGGGCAGTTCGTCCACGCCCTGCCCTTCCGCTGGTTCCCACAGACACAGAATCTTCCCAACGGGCTTCGCAGGGATCGCCGATTCGATCATTCGTGCCGGAGCCGTCACGACCGCCGAAGATGTCCGCAGAAATGTCGACGACGAACACCCGCAGATCATCATCATGCTGACAATCGCGAGAAACCCCGAAGCAGCGCTTTTCAAACGTGACATGGAAACCCTCTGCTCAACAGTCTCAGAAAACGAATCGCCTCGAATCATGGATTGGCTTTGCTCATTTTCTGAACCCAGCTGTCCTCGTCAGTTGTGCCCGAATCGCCCTGACGACGACCGGCAGTTCCGGTGGCTGATGCCGCTGAAACACTCCGCATTTCCGACACACTGCGAGCCTCTGCTTTGACAGGAGTTACGTGATCTGCGTCGTCCCGGTCACCCTTCATCTTCGACTTCTGCAGAACTCGTCGCACCCAGTTGGCAGCCGCAGCCTTTTCCGCCTCTTCGCTTTCGGGACTCGCAGCCGTAGCTGCCGATGCCGTGGTTGGCGGCAGGTCCCAGTCCTCCGAAGCAGCAGGGTTCTTTACAGAATTTCCCGCGGTTCGGACGCCCGATTTCTCACCCGACGGCACATCCCGGCTGGTCTGCTGCACAGCATCTGACGGCTTGCGATTTCCGTCACGATTCTCAACCTGCGGCGGCAGCATGAAGTCGCTTTGCTGAGGCAGGTTCGGATCGGGAACAGGCGAAATCATGTCCGGCAGCATCATGTGATGTTCGGAAGCCGGCAGGTTGTGAGACTGATCCAGGCCGGACGGTGGAACGCTGTAAAGCGGCCCGTGCAGTTTCTCTGCTTCTGATTCCAGGAAGTGCATCCGTTCGGATTCCACCTGCTTAATCAGTTCGCTGTCTGCGTCGCTGTAGATGATGCGGGGAGTCAGAAAGATGAGCAGTTCGGTTCGAGCCGTGTTGGTACCATCATAGCGGAACAGATTTCCCACCAGTGGCAGATCACCCAGCCAGGGAACCTTGCGTTCCAGGGTCTCATCAGACTTGGTGATCATGCCACCGATGACAATGGTCTGACCATTCGGCACGGTGACTGTCGTGTCCGCAATCGCAGCGTCAATCACGACTGATTCGACAACGTTGCCGGACGCCGCATCCGTAAACACGGGAACGCCGCCCGGTGACAGAGCACTCTTTTCCGCGTAGACGGACATGCTGATGTCGCCGTCCGGTGTCACACGCGGAGTCACTCGCAGCACGATCCCCACATTTCTGCGTTCCGTCTGCGGAGCGACAATATTGTTGGTGATGGCCACTCCGTTCACGACAGGAATATCCTGCCCCACTTCGATGCTGGCCAGGTTGTTGTGGGTCGTGCGAATCTGAGGACGGCTGAGAACGTGGACTGTTCGTCGAGCCGCGAGAGCTCGCACGAGAACGCTGACAGCATCCGACTGAGCCGAAAACACAAAGCCACCAAATCCGAGATCTCCGTTCTGGCGTCCCAGTGAAAAATTGCTCAGCCCCTGACTCCCGACCGCACCGGTGTTGTTGGCGGCGTTGTTGCCCAGAGGAAAGCTGGTGTTGTTGAAGTTGAACCCCGGAGTTGGCTGACGAGACTGAATCACGGTCTGCTGAATCTGCTGGCCGTTGGCCGCCTGAGTAATGTTGGTTGTGGAGACGATGTCAGCGGCAGTGTTCAGGATGCTGCGAGAAAACAGCAACGGGTCCTGGAACCCCAGCTCCACACCGAACTCGTCTGTATTGTCCAGCTGCACTTCCACCAGCAGGGCCTGAATGATGACCTGCGGCGGATTGGCGTCCAGCTGCTGAATAATCTGGCTGATCTCACTGAAGTATTCCGGCGATGCGCTGACAATCAGCGAGTTGCTGTTGTTGTCCGGCGAAATGATCACTTCCTGACGCAGACGTTCAATATTGCTGATCAGATCCGTGGAACTGTCCTGCAGCTGTTGCTGCTGCTGCAGAAAGGATTCCAAAGCCGCAGACACAACTGACGCCTGGACATTCCGCAGAGCAATCACGTTGGTAGTGCGCTGGCGTGACTGAGTTGTATCCAGTCGCAGCAGAATGGCTTCCACCACCGCCAGCGATTCCGCACTGCCCACAGCGATCACGGTATTGGTTCGCAGGTCAGCAGAAAACTGCACCGGTATCAGACTGCTGGACGCATCTTCTGCACCGGCAATCTGCACACCCAGCTGATCTTCCTGATTCTGGTTCTCAAACATTGAAGTCAGCAGCTCGACGGACTGTTCAGCGTCCGCATTCTTCAGAGCAAACACCTTGATTTCCGCGACCGCCAAAGGAGCTCGGTCCAGCTGCTGCACCAGAGCTTTCAACAGAGCCATGCTGGCTTCCGGAGCGGAAATAATCAGAGTATTGGACCGAACATCCGCGTTGACTCGGACATCCACCAGGATCCCGGATCGAATCAGTTCGCGTCCGCCGCTGGTAGTCGCAAGAAACTCCAGAGCCGCCGACTTGCCGTCCCGCAGTTCCTGAGCTCCCTGATTTCCTCCAAAGCCGCCGGCACCGTTGTTCACCTGCTGAGGCGGACTGCTGACACTCTGAATGGCGGAATTGATTGTCGTCGCCAGTTCGGTCGCTGTGGCATGATGCAGTTCAATGATCTCAACTCGATGAACAGCACCCGGCTCATCCTTGTCGAACTTTTCAATCAGCTTCGAAATCTCTTCCAGATCATTGGGGCGTCCCTGAGCAATGATCGAATTCGTACGAACGTCCGGAATGACTCGAATTCGAGTTCCCAGACCGCCTCGTTCTTCATAGAAGCTGGTCAAAGCGTCCGCGACCTGCGACGCGATCGCATTTCTGAGACTGAAGGCACGAAATTCAGACGACGGATCCGTCTGCTGATCGAGTTCGTCTGCCAGCAGCAGAATGGCATCCAGATCGATCCTGGGAGTAATGATCAGAATGGCGTTCGGCTGAACAACCGGAATAAACGCGGCGGTCTTGCGATCGTTGTCCCGATTCCGCAGTTCGGCAAGCTGGTCGTAAACCGTCGTCAGCAGCTCGGCCATGGCTTCTGAGTTCACATATTTTAATGTCCGCAGATGAACGTCCGGCAGCGATCCGACACTCATTTCTTCCAGCTGCTTGATGATGGCTTCCACCTTCTGAACGTCGGCGTCATTGCCTTTCAGAATCAGAATCCCCAGATCCTGCATGGCCTGCACATTGACGTCCCCGCGCAGATTCAGCGACGCGTCAGAGTCAGTGTTTCCCTGCGAACTGCCTGATGAGGAGCCGTTGACAGGCGGCTGTGCCGCCGGTGAACTCATGGCCACCATGCGGTGAATCTGCTGCGTCAGGTCTTTGGCGGTCACCTCGGACACGCCCTTGTTGGGCAGAAGTTTGATCGTGCTTTCAGGATTCTCCTGAGCTCGATCCATTTCATTCACCAGACGAACCAGATGTTCAGCTCGTTTTTTTGTGGCTTCGATCAGCAGTCGGTTCTGAGCCTGATCAATGCCGATGCGAAACAGCGGGGATGAGTTCTCATTCGCGGCTCCTTCCGCCGGGGGAGTCGGCATGACCTGACAGGTCGGCAGACCTTCCAGCCCCTGATGAATCAGCTCGGCTCTTGTTTCGAAGACCAGATAAATCGACCGAGCGACTTCAGATGCCTTGCGATTGGTCAGTTCGACGCTGCGCAGGACCGGTGGTCCGGTTTCGGCTGGCTCCTGTTCTGACGGAGACGAAGTCCTTGGCGCAACGCGGTCGGAAAACGGGGCGGGGGGTGACTGCGCTGTCTCCGCTTCGCGTTCCTGAGCTGCCCAGGCGACCTGAGGAGTTCGACCGTCATTTCGAGCACTGGCGGGCAGGAACTGAGCGTCATTCCGTTTCGAGTTGACAGCTTCCCACGGATTCGGACGCTGTCCGGCAGACTGTTCGGCTTCCGTGCTCTTCCAGTCGTTCAGAATGGGGCGAGCATACTTTGCTCGAGCCTCGTCCAGTTTCAGGACAACCAGAAACTGCCCCTGTCTAAGAACCCGATACCCCTGTGGTTCAAGTTCGGAGTTCAGAATCTGCAGTGCAGATTCCAGCGAATAGTGATTTCTGTCGCGACGAGCAAAACGACCATGAGGGGTCTTCTGCATCACCAGCGTCAGCTGCGTTTTTTCGGCGACATCACTGAGAACTTTTTCCCAGGACGAGTCGAAATAGTTCAGTCGAACGCCACCTGAATCAGGCTGAGATTCAGGTTCCGGCGCATGCTTCGAGAAGGCATCCCGAAACGACGACGTTGCTTCCTCAGACGCATCCAAAGCACCCGAGTGACTCAGCAGCCATGCGCACACGGCAACGCAGCCGGCGGCAGTAATCGCAAGAAAGCCATGACGTCTCACCGGGGTGATCCTTCACGAATTGCAGGCTTTCGATCGCCTCCCCCAAAACACCGCCACAGTCCGAAACAAACATCCGCTTCTGAATCGCTTCCAATCATCGATTCGGAAAGACGCTCCCGAGGCAAGGGAGGGTCATGGCGCAAGCCTTCGCAGATGTTCAACTGTAACGGTTATTCCGATCTATCGGCCTGTAACGATTGTCAGGATCACTTCGGTTGGTTCGGATTTGCGGAAAACATCGGTTCTGAGATCTAGCACGGAGTGAAGACAAAGTGATCTGCTCCACATCAGCAGAAACGCCCGAAACACATTCCCCGTCAATTCAGCCGGAATGTGTTTCGGGCGATGCTGTCAGTGATTTCAGGTTCAACAAAAAAAGCGAGGTGTGCCGCTGAACAGCACACCTCGCCTGAAATTCAGAATTCAGATCATCCCGGGAGCGACAACATCCGGTTTTCAGACATCTGCTCCTGTTAGGTCGAGTCCTTTCGACTACGGGCTGGCTGGCTGATTGGCCACGACAGCCCGATCGCTGCCGCCATTGGTCGCAGATGCCAGAGTTACAGCAGCCGCACCTCCGAAGAGTGCCAGAGGCAGAAGTGCGCCTCCGCCGCCGCCCAGCAACCCACAACCGCCACCACCGAACAAGCCACAGCCTCGGCCGCATCCCCCGTCACAGCAGTCTTCGCCGCAGTCCTCGCCACAGCTCTGGCCTCGAACGATCGTCTGAGATGCTGTCATTACCAGCCCCTGACGAGCAGCAGGAGGTGCGCCGGCAGCATTCCAGAACCGACAAACCTGCTGCCCTTCGACAGTACGAACCAGGTGGACACCTGGCCGAAGGCTCTGAACCACGTAGCGACCGGCAGCATCAGTCCGCACGACAGCCACAACGGACTTGTCGTGAACAACCTGAACAGCCACGTTCGCAAGGGGGAGTCCGGTGTCTGTGACAACCAGACCGTGCAGATCACCGGCTGCTGACAGTGAAACATCGGTCACCGTGGCAGCTTCTGAAGCACTGACCGGCAGAGGACACACCATAGCGACCAGCGCCAATCCGGCCAGCCAGCTTCCCATAGACGTTTTCATTGAAGTCTCCTGTTGATTCCGGGGCATCACAGGCAGTCGCCGGATGCATTGAGTGTTCGGGCAATTCCGTTGGTTGCGATTGTCGCTGATGTTCAGATTCGGCAGATCGTGTCGGCTGGTTTTAAGAAATTGCTTCGAACGGATTGCCGGATTCCTTCGGACAGCATCGTCGCATCAGTTATAACGCCTGCACAAAACAGTCAAACTTTACGGATTGACTGGTCTAGGGCCGGACCGAAGCGGCCGAATGTCGGCAGAAACGAGAGCTTCTGATGCGGGAGACAATCCGAACCTGGCTGAATGCCATCCGGGGAATCAGCCAGGATGTGCCGTCCATCTTGAGAACCTTCGACGCTCAGCGGCAGATTCTGCAGGACCAGCTGTTCTCGATCGCAGCGGACTCGGGAAAACCACGGGGGCTGAGATGGAAGCATTGTGAATGGCTTGACAGTCGCACAGTGGTTCGCGACCCGTCAAACAACATGCTGACCCTGTTTCAGGCCGTCAACGTGTCCTTCGAAGCCATCGAAGGCGGAGACATGGATGGCGTTGAAGCCGTTTCCATGGTGCGTGACGGCTGCGGCGTGTTTCATTTCCACCGCGGGCGATGGGGCACGGGGGGCCGGATTCTTTTCAATATGACACCGGAAATCGCGGCATCAACCAGCGGCGGGGATCGAATCGACCCGTCCGTCTGATCAATGTGCCGCACAATTAAAGCGTTTGGTCAGCGATCGCTGCGAAACGTATTGAACCGCATGTACTCCCAGTGCCGGTACAGTTCGGAAGTTCGCACCAGCTGTTCGTGAACGCCATCGGCGGCAACTCGCCCCTGATGCAGCATCACGACACGACTGCACTTCTTGACCGTCGAAAGCCGCGTCGGAACGAATATCACGGTCCGTCCCGAACAGATGCGCTGGTAGGTATCGTCCAGCATCGTTTTCGTTTCCGGATCCAGAGCCGCATCGGGTTCCTGAATGATCATCAGGGCGGGTTTTCGAACAACCGCCCGCGCCAGGCTCAGACGAAAACGCTGCCCGACATCCAGTCGGATGCCGGATTCTCCAAGATGCGTCTCGTAGCCCTTGCCGAGTCGGCGAATAAAACTTTCACCATGAACAAGCTTGCAGGCTTCAATCGCATCCTGCCGCGAAATATCGGGGCGACCGGCAATAATGTTGTCCAGGACCGTGGCATTGAAGACAGGTTCATCGCCGCCGACGATGGCCACCTCTGCCCGCAGTGATTCCAGAGTGACGCGTCGAATGTCCTGGCCGTCGATCAGCACCTGACCGCGGGACGGATCGACGAATCGGGGAATCAGGCTGATCAGAGCTTCGGCTTCGCGTGGATTCAGAGACACCAGGGAAACCCGCTGACCGAATTCGATCTTCAGATCCAGTCCCGCCAGCAGATCCGGCTGAGTTTCCACTTCGTAGGCCACCTGGTTGAACTGCAGAATTCTGGACATGGGCTCCAGAAACCGAGCTCCCACCTGCTGACTCACCGGGGGAACCCGCAGCAGGTACTGATTGATTTCGTCGGCCGCCACCGTCGCTGCAGATTCGTCCTGTGAAACAGACTGAAAGACTCGCAGCGCGGTAAGAATGAATCCCAGCACTCCCGTCAGAACGACGGCATCCGGCAGCGAAACCATTCCCCCCGAAACAACGTGGCGAGCCAGCAGGTAACCCGGCAGCGCGAACATCGCGATTCGAATGACAAGCTGAGTCCAGCGAATGTGAAGCTGCTGGCGGTCGAGAAACTGACAGCGATCTTCGTATTGCTTCAGGTCTGAGCTGAAGTGGTCATTTTCCAGATTCTCCATGCCATATCCGGCAACGATTCTGGCCTTGTTCAGGTTGTCGGTCAGCTGCTGCAGACCTCGGTCCACCTGTTCGGCCAGCAGATCGGATGATGCCTGACTGCGACCGGCTTCCATGCCCGACACATACCAGCAGATCAGCATGGGAATCAGGCATTCGAGTCCGACGCGCCACTGAATCAGCAGCAGAACAATCACCAGCACACACAGATCCGCGGCAGCCGTCATGCGCGAAAACGCTCGACGCCCCGCATGAAGCTCAAGCCGCCGGGCCGTTTCCCGAAACAGCGTGGCAACCTGCCGTCGCTGCAGTCCCAGAAAGTCTCCGGGGTTCGATCTCAGAGCATGCCGATGAACTCGCTCCCGCAGCCGATTCACCGCGCCCGCCACCTTCCGGTTCACTCGACGTTCTCCGAAGGCTCGCAGCAGCGATCGAATTCCGACCGCCAGCACCATCACGCACATCGCGACCGTCAGAATTGCCGACGGTGTTCCGAAGAAGGTGCGACCCTGCAGAGGAGCGAACACAGCCTGCAGAAAACGACTTTGAAATGCCCCGGCCAGTCCCGCGCCGGACGCGATTTTTCCGGTTGACATCAGGAGAGCCGCCAGAAGACCAGAGCACAGGACAATGACCACCGCCCCGATCGCCGCCAGCAGGGCAGCGATCGTTGCAGACAGCAGGGACGGTCGGAAGAAGTCCCGGTCTGAGATCACTCGATTCAGCGAAGACTGGGCTGAGCCTGACACAATGATCCTTTACACGAATGAGGGCATCGTGAAGGAAGACGAAACGACCTCCGAACCTCAGACACCGCAATGGCCCGGACGCCTTTGAAGAGTACCCATGGGCTCGACCAGGAACAACTGAGAGCTTCGCGGCAGCACCTGTTTTGGTCGTTTCCCCGGAGCGCCTGTTCCGAACATTCCAGACGCAAAGGGCGATCGGTCCGAGTTTCAAGGCCTGAAATTGGATTGCCTCAAACGAACGACCCCGTCTGCACCCACTGCCGACGGGTTCATCCTTCGAAGTCATTCAGAATGAAAACTAAGCCAGGTCGCGGTCTTCGAAGAGGATGAACGACAGAAGAATGGTGGCACTGGCATAAGCAGCCGCATAGGCCAGACTGTACCCCAGATACGCCGGCGGCACAGAATGCCCCGTTGCCAGTGCGGCGTAGATGTCGAAGGATTCAAGAGACGGCAGGACCGTTGCGATCAGTCGGGCCACGAACGTTACGAACTCGTTCTGAATGACTGTCTTGCCCTGAGCCACCATCACCGGCGTCAGATTCCCGATCACAAACACGGCAAAACAGGTCACCAGATTGACCACCATCGGCAGCCGGGTCGCCACCGCCACGGCGACCGCAGCCAGTACGCTCACCTGAAAGAACGCCAGGACCACACCGGGAAGAATCTCAGAAATCGCAGCCACACGATCGGGATGCGGTCGAGGAATCTCGGTCCCGCTGTCCGTTGTTTCCCACAGAAACCAGGGAGTGACTTCCTTGGAAGATTCTTTCTGGTCGTATCCGACCTTGTAGTAGATGAAGAACGAGAAGATCAGCAGCAGCGGCAGGAACAGCCACAGCACGGCCTGCAGAATCCCAACGTATTTGCCCACAATAAACTGACGGCGATTGATGGGCTTCGACAGCAGCGTCATTGCCGTCTTGCCCTCGATTTCGTTGGTAATGCTGGTTCCAGCCGTCCACACAGCCAGCAGCACTCCTGAAATCAGCATCGTTGCCAGTCCGCAGTTCTTCAGAACCCGAATATCGTCTCCGAATGTGAAGAACGGCATGAAGGTGTTCACGACCAGCACAGTCGCCGAGATGAACAGCAGGAGAAAAAACAGCGGCTGGCGAATCGCTTCCTTGGTCGTCGCCCGAGCAATAATGCCGGCTCGGGTGGTGTAGGCGAAAACAACCAGGGCAAACAGCAGTCCCAGCGCGACCAGCCAGGCAACTGTCCAGTTCGGCGGCTGAGAAACGGCTTCCTGCTGAGCAAACAAAACAAGGGAATTCATGGATCCGGAACGTCCTGAAAATCACCAAAGCGAGACGACACAACCTGCACCATACGGGTGTACGCGGGGTCCGTGCGGGCTGTTGGGAGAATTTTCGGGCTGCTTCATCAGTGATTCAGCTGCCTGAGCCCCCTGCACTGCCCTGCCTGCGAAATTCGTGGCAGAAGATGCCCGCCGCAATAGACACATTCAGCGAATCTGTGCCGTTCTGCATGGGAATTCGAGTTTTCAGGTCACAGATCTGCAGCACATCTCCGCTGACGCCGTGGGTCTCGTTCCCCAGCACCATCGCGGTTTTCTCGGGGAATTCCAGCTGAGCAACATCGATGGCGTCGTCACTCAGGACGGTGGCGACTGATGAGTATCCCTTCGACCGCACGGCGTTGAGGGCTGCCACGGAATCCTGCATTTCAACGATTGGCAGAAAGAACCCGTTTCCCATCGACACCCGAATCGCTCGACGGGAAAACGGATCGGCCGAACCTCCGGTCAGCACCAGCGCATCGGCCCCAAACCCGGATGCAATGCGAATCAGAAGTCCCACGTTCTGCGGATCAATCACCCGTTCTGCAAACACGATCAGACCTCGTCCCTGACAATCGGCCACGGATGACAGATCCAGTGTATTCCGACGAACTCCTGCTGCCAAAACCCCCATATGAAACGTATATCCGACCAGCATCGTCGCCAGACTGCGATCAACCTGATAGACGGTGACAGCCTCCGGGATGCAGCTTCGCAGATCACACAGAGCCTGATCTGTGACCAGCAGCGACTGCACCTGAAAATCGCTCTGCAGCAGTCGCTCGACAACGGTTGTACCTTCGGCGATGAACGTATTTTCCCGTCGTGTCTGGTTTGTCTTTTTCAGACTGCGATAAAGATCAAGCCGAGAGTCAGCCAGCGAGTCAATTCGAATAGTGGGCATCAGTTGAAACTTCCGGTTCCCCAAAACCGGCTCACATTCAGCCGGATTTTCAGTCGCCAACGGCTGCGTTTCCCGGCAACAGATCGGATCGTCTGAGACACGGCCTCCTCCCTGAGTCTATCGGAGTCCGATGAAAAAAGCAGCGACCTGCCACAGCACCATTTCTCGAATTCAGAGTCTGAGTTTATGATGCCGAGCTCCATTCGACACGCCGACGTTCCGTTTCAAGCTTTTCCAGAAAGGTCTCCGGATGTCTGAAGACACTTCAGCATCAGAACCCCAGCCCAAATCGAAACCCGAAGCCGGGACGGATCCCCGGAAGGAAACGGCGAAGGTTCTGTGGGAACGTCTGGCCAAAAGTCGTCCGGGACCCGACAACAAGGATCTGATGTTTCTGTCCCGGTTTGTCCCTCTGCTGTCAAAATCAGCCGTCAAGACACTGCTGAACCGCAAACTCACAATGGAGGAACTGAAGGAGCTGATTCAGCACGTTCCCATGGCAAAAGAAGCAGCCACCAAACTGGCTCTGAAACAGTATGCCGATGACATCTCTGAAGAAGACCTGCGTTTTATCTTCTCGCAGACTCGGTACCCCGACGTCGGCCGCCTGTTGCTGAAGCGATATCCCAATGACGCCAACCTGGGCCTTGTGGACCGCAACTGCGAAGAACTGAAGGAGCTTGTGGTTCGCATTCGGGAACAGGAACCAACAAAGAATGTTCTGCGGGATATCGATCGCCTGCTGTAAGGTGATCGATATCCAAGCATCGTCTCCAATGCACCGGAATCTGTCGCCTGGTGACAGGAAGCCTGATGGGCCGACACAGACATCAGCTGTTCCCGCCTGCCAGACCTGATGATAGCGGTCACAATTCCGATGGGCGAGTTACGCATTTGGAGCAGGAACGGGCAGTGCAAGCATACGTCGTGCGGGGCGTGAGCATCACCTGATAACGCCACATCATCGAATCTGCCCTCAAAACCGGTACAGTCGGACCAGGCAGTCTACGAAATCGGCATAACCGTTAATGTCCAGGGTGCGCTTGTCCTGGAATGCTCTGTGCAGCAGGAAAGCAACATCCATGTCGAAAATTCGAAACTAACGTTCACGCAGCAGGTCCCCCCGTTCGAGGGACCTGATGTCGCTGACTCAGAAGTTTTGAATTCCCATGGTGCTGCAGACAGCACAACCCGATGCCGATCCGAACCAGACAGGTTCGTTTGCAGCAGCGCGCCAACACCTTCTGACGGTCAACGTTGAAGAGTATTTTCAGGTCGGAGTCTTTCGGAAGTTCATCAGCTCCGACCACTGGTATCGATTTGAATCCCGCCTGCGGAACAACATTGATCAGCTGCTGCGCCTGCTGGAGCAGCACCGAACCAAAGCAACATTCTTTGTCCTTGGCTGGACCGCGGAACACGACCCGGATCTGGTGCGTTCGATCGTGGCCGCCGGACATGAAGTTGCCAGCCGTGGCTTCCTGCACCAGTCACTCACATCGCTTCCCCGTGAACTGATTCGTCAGGACCTCCGGCGATCCAAAGCCGTGCTGGAAGATGTCACCGGACAGCCGGTCAATGGCTTCCGCATGTCTGACGGATGGCTCAGCCACTCAACTCTGTGGATGCTGGATGAAGTGGCCGCCGCCGGGTACCGGTATGACTCAAGCCTGATGCCTCGCCGCGGTGACTTTGGAAGTGATCCGAAGTGGCGTTCGATTCATGAGGTTCAGACGGTCCATGGCCCGCTGCTGGAAGTTCCGCTGACGACAGTTCCCGTGCCGGGAGGCTGGCTGCCGATCTCCGGTGGAAACTACCAGCGTCAGCTGCCCGATTTTCTGATGCGCAGGCTTGTTGAACACGCGGTAGAATCAGACGACGCTCCGTTTGTGATGTACTTTCAGGTCTGGGAACTGGACGATCAACAGCCCCGACTCAGTGTGGCTGATCTGGTGACTCGCCTGCGTCACTACCGAAACCTGGGCAAGTATCGACGCATTCTGCCGCAGTACCTCGATAAGTATGCATTCACGTCCGTGCGTGATCATGCTCTGGCCGAAGACAGCCCGCTGCACTCAGTGACTCGCGAAATTCCCCGGAACATTCCGCGATCGTCAATTGACAGCTCCATCCGTCGGCGAATGGATTCCGGAGTTCAGGTCCATGCTGCTGAAACTCCCTTTCCTCACGACTCAGACACCACGGCCGGTGATCGCATTCCCGTGACCGTGGTCGTCCCCTGCTTCAACGAAGAAAAATCACTGGTCTATCTGGCAAACACGCTGACAAGCGTGACGCGAAAGCTGTCAGACCGCTATCTGCCGCGATTTCTGTTTGTCGACGACTGCAGCACGGACGACACCTTCGCCGCGCTGCAGACTCATTACGGCACGGACTCTGCCGTGACCATCGTCCGACATGACGTCAATCAGGGCGTTTCGGCGGCGATTCTCACAGGACTTCGCAATGCGGAGACTGACATTGTCTGTTCCATGGACTGCGACTGTACATATGACCCGCATGAGCTCAGCAACATGCTGCCTCTGCTGACGGATGACGTCTCAATGGTCACCGCATCGCCCTACCATCGCGACGGTCACGTGTGCAATGTCCCGGGCTGGCGTCTGTTTCTGTCACGAGGACTGTCATTCATCTACCAGCGTCTGCTGAAGCAGGAACTGGCAACCTGGACAAGCTGCTTCCGAGTCTACCGGAAGAACGACATCCTGGACCTGCCGCTTCACGAAAACGGTTTTCTCGGGACCGCTGAACTTGCCGCTCAGCTGGTGCTGCATCGTCGAATCATCCGGGAACATCCGGCGACTCTGAGCGTCCGGCTGTTCGGCTTTTCCAAAATGAAAACTGTTCGAGCTATCCTCAGTCATCTCAGACTGCTGGCTCGAATCGCCGCCTCGCGGATGAAAGGGGCTGAAACTCCGCAAAAGCAGGAAGCTGTGGGATCGCCAACAGGCCGCTGAACTCCCGAACCGTCCCCGGTCACGAAGACCTTTCTGACACCACGAATCTGTTTCCGACCAAACGTTCACCATTTTCCAGGACACCCAAGCATGCTTCTCCCATCCGATCAGGATTCCACTGGCCGTACACTCGGTGCCGAAGAACTCGAACTGCTCCGTCAGGTCATTGAATCGGGAACACTGACCAGCACCAAAGGTGCCTTCGTTAAACAGCTTGAAACAGAATTCGCAAAGAAGCTCGGCAGCAAGTTTGCTTATGCCTGTGCCAGCGGAACAGCTGCCATTCACTGTGCTGTGGCCGCCATCAACCCCAATCCAGGCGATGAAATCATCACCACGTCCATCACGGACATGGGCGGTCTGACTCCCATCATCTATCAGGGAGCCATTCCCGTTTTCGCCGACGTCTGCCCGGTCACCTACAACGTGACGGCAAAGACAATTGAAAAGGCCATCAGCCCGAAAACCAAAGCGATCATCGTCACGCATCTGTTCGGAAATCCGTGCGAGATGGCGGACATCATGGAGCTGGCGAAGAAGCACGGCATTCCCGTGATTGAAGACTGTGCTCAGGCGTTTCTGTCGACGTATCGCGAACAGAGCATCGGCACCATCGGCGACATCGGCTGCTTCAGCCTGCAGCAGGGCAAGCACATCACAACCGGCGAAGGCGGAATTGTTGTCACCAACAACGAAGCACTGGCTCGTCACATGTACCTGTACATCAACAAAGCCTGGGGCTACGGCGATGCAAAGCCGGACCACTACTTCGCGGCTCTGAACTATCGCATGAGCGAACTGCAGGGCGCTGTTGCGGTTGCTCAGCTGCAGAAGCTGGAAGGTGTCGTTGCTTCCCGAGTTCGTTCTGCTGATGCCCTGACGATGCAGCTGAACGGATTGCCCGGAATTCAGACGCCCGTTGTGACGCAGGACAGCTGCCATACCTTCTGGAAATACTGCCTGAACGTAGACGCCACCGTCATCGAAGGCGGGTCGCCGGGACTTGGAGCCAGACTCCGGGAAAAAGGCATCGCCTGTGCACCTCGATACATTCAGAAGCCTGCCTTTGAATGTCAGGTCATCCGTGACCAGGTGACCTTCGGCACCAGCCGCTGGCCATTCACTCTGGCTCGACCGGATGCCGTCGACTACAGCCGAGCTCGGTTCAGCGGAACCTACAAGGCACTTGAGCACGTTCTGGTGCTGCCGTTCAACGAACTCTACACCGATGAACACATCAGCTACATCGCCAATGCCATCCGTGAAGCTGTCACGGAACTGACCGCCGGAAAGGCGACATCCGCCCGGTAGTCTGCTCGCCAGCATCCTGAACTCACTTCTTCTTCCGAGACCGCTCATCCCATCTGAAAGTCCCGTCCCATGATCTCCCGAACTCAACCGACCTTCGTCCTGATCGGCGCTGGCGGAATCTCCAAAGCGTACGCTCAGGCATTTGCCAACGGTCTGCCGTATGAACTTGTCGGCGTCGCTGATATTCGCAAAGAGGCCGCTGAAGAAGTCGCCGCCATTGTGGGGGCTCAGGCGTTTGATGACATCGAAATCATGGTCACCGAACTGCAGCCGACCGCAGCCATTGTCTGCACCCCGCCCAATACTCATGCAGCCATCTGCATCGAGCTGATGAACCTGGGAATCCATGTGCTGTGCGAAAAGCCGCTGGCTGTCACGTCGCAGGACGCGCGACGAATGATTTCAGCGGCAGATGCCAATGAAGTGGTCTTCACCATGGGGTCCAAGTTCCGGTTCGTCGAAGACGTTCAGGAAGCTCGACGCATCATCGAATCCGGGCGACTGGGTGAAATCATCCTGTTCGAAAACACCTTCGCCGGCTATGTCGACATGTCCACTCGCTGGAATTCCAATCCGGAAATCAGCGGAGGCGGAGTTCTGATCGACAACGGAACACATTCCATCGACATCATGCGATTTCTGCTGGGATCCGTCACGGAACTGCAGGTGGTGGAAGGCCGTCGAATTCAGAATCTGAAAGTCGAAGACACCGCTCGGCTGTTCGTCCGCAACGAAACGGGAACCATGGGCAGCATCGACCTGTCGTGGAGCATGAACAAGGTGCAGCCGCACTTCATCAGCATCTACGGTTCTCAGGGCACACTGCTGGTCGGCTGGAAGGAATCCAAATATCAGCTGGCAGGCGAAACGGAATGGACCGTCTACGGAAAGGGCTACGACAAAGTGGCCTCATTCGCCAACCAGCTGAAGAACTTCGCCGGAGCCATCAAAGGCGAAGAAGAACTGATCATCACCGCCACGGACGCTCTGGCATCCGTGATGACGATGGAAACCGCCTACGAGGCTCTGCGTTCCACCGAATGGAAACCTGTGCGTCAGGTTCAGGATGCCTGGCAGCGTCCGGCCGTCGGGCACAAGGCCGGAGGCAGCTAACACCGGAAACCACCTTCCGCCGTTGTCGTTCATGATCGATCGCGGCGTTCCGCCTCCAAACCTTCACAGCATCCAGTTCGTCTTCGGAATGTTTCCATGTCGATTCGCATTCATCCCACCGCCATCATCGAACAGGGTGTCTCGCTGGGGAAAGACACCTCGGTGTGGGACAGCGCTCACATTCGACACGGAGCCAGTCTGGGCGACCAGTGCATCGTCGGCGGGAAATCGCTGATTGCCTATGACGTTCGCATCGGGCATCGAGTGAAAATCAATTCGAACGTCTACATCTGCAATGGAGTGACCATCGAAGACGGCGTCATGATCAGTGCCGGAACGATTTTCACCAACGATCGATTTCCGCGATCCAGCACACCCGACCTGCGAGAACTGCGGAGTTCAGAACCGGACGAACATACTCTGGAAACCACCGTCCGGGAAGGAGCCACGATCGGTGCGGGCTGCATCGTGGGCTGTGACCTGACCATTGGTCGGTTCGCCATGGTCGGCATGGGCTCAATCGTGACCCGTTCCGTTCCCGACTTCCATCTGGCAATCGGCAGCCCGGCAAGGTCGATTGGAGCCGTCTGCCGATGCGGACAGCCGGTACATCGCTTCTCAGAAGCGGATCACTCAGACACTCGCGTTCCCGTCACCTGCGAATGCGGTCTGACATACGAAATTCAGGGGCAGACGGTTCGTGAACTGAATCCGCCGACCTGCAGTCCTGCGGCCACAGCAAAGGAAGCCGGTCATGTCTGAAAACCGATCACATCGCCCGCAGAACTGGGCCGTTCTGGGTGGAGGTCTGCTGGGGATGACCATCGCTCATCGGCTCAGACAGCAGGGCCATCAGGTCACGCTGATCGAAGGCCGCCGCAATCTCGGAGGCCTGGCCGACGCGTGGCGGGTGGGTGACATCACCTGGGATCGGCACTATCACGTCACGCTGCTGTCAGATCAGTACGTGAGGGATCTGTGGACGGAACTGGGCATCGAATCAGACATGAACTGGGTAGAAACCAAAACCGGTTTCTACACGGACGGACAATTGTATTCGATGTCCAACACGCTTGAGTTCCTGAAGTTTCCGCCGCTGGGCCTGATCGACAAGCTGCGGCTGGGCGGAACAATCTTCACCGCTTCAAAAATCAAAAACTGGAAGAAGCTGGAACAGGTTCCCGTCGCCGACTGGCTGACTCGCCTGTCCGGACGACGCACCTTTCAGAAGATGTGGCTGCCGCTGCTGCGAGCCAAACTGGGGGACTGCTGGAAAGAGACATCCGCCGCCTTTATCTGGGCCACGATAGCCAGAATGTATGCTGCCCGCCGATCGGGTCTGAAGAAGGAAATGTTCGGCTATGTGCAGGGCGGATACGACACGGTACTGGACGCCTTCGAAACTCACCTGCATCGACGCGGAGTCTGCATTCAATCCAGTAACGCGGTGAAAGCCGTCCATTCTCATCCTGGCGGCCGAGTGATTGTGGAATCGCAGCTGGGAGAAGACGTTTACGACCGAGTCGTCTCGACCCTGCCCTCGCCTGTACTCACGAACATCCTTCCGGAACTCAGTGAACCGCAGAAGGCACTTCATGACGGCATCCGCTATCACGGAATCATCTGCGCCTCCGTCCTTCTGAAAAAACCGATCTCTCCGTATTACGTCACCAACATCACGGACGACGGTGTTCCGTTCACAGCCGTGATTGAAATGACAGCAGCTGGTTGATCCGCAGCAGCTGTCGGGAAATCACCTGATCTACCTGCCGAAATATGTGACTCCGGACGACCCGGCGTTCGAAAAATCAGATGCCGAAATCCGAGGACGAATTCCTGTCGGCCCTCGATCGCATGTATCCACAGTTCTCGAAGGATGACGTTCTGGCGTTTCGAGTTTCCCGGGTTCGGCATGTCTTCGCGCTGCCGACTCTGGGGTATTCCGAACGAGTGCCGCCGATTCAGACCAGCGTGCCAAATGTCCTTGCCGTAAATTCCGCACACATCGTGAACGGAACTCTGAATGTCAACGAAACCGTCCGACTGGCGAACGATTTCGTTCAACAGTATTCCCGGCAGGCTCAGACCACCACCCGACAGCCGGAGCTTCAGCCGGTGTAGAAACTTCACACGTGTCCTGACGGCCGAGTGCTCATCCGGTCAGACGGAGAACTCTCGCGGAATCAGGGCCACAAACTTCCATCAGCCGAAACTGCAGATCAGGTTCCTGATTTGCTCAAACACACCACCAGACTGCCATGAACACCAAACCCATCGCCAGCGTTTCGCTGGATCTGGACAACAAGTGGTCGTACATGAAAACTCATGGCGATGCCGGCTGGGACCAGTACCCGACCTATCTGGACACGGTTGTTCCTCGGTTTCTGCAGGTCATGAAGCAGCGGGATCTGCTGATGACAGTCTTCGTCGTCGGGCAGGATGCTGCTCGGGAAGAAAACTTTGAAGCTCTGGCGTCAATTTCAGCCGCCGGTCATGAAATCGGCAATCACAGTTTCAAACACGAACCATGGCTGCACCTGTACAGCGAACAGGAACTCGTAAGCGAACTGGCGACAACGGAAGAACACCTCGAACGAGTCACGGGGCAGTGTCCGATCGGATTTCGGGGTCCCGGCTTCAGCTTTACTGAGCAGCTGCTGCAGATCATGGTTCGTCGAGGCTACCAGTATGACGGTTCGACGTTTCCCACGTTTCTTGGACCACTCGCTCGTCTGTATTACTTCATGTCGACGCGTCTGAACGCCGATCAGCGGGAAGAACGCAAGGAACTGTTTGGCCGTTTCAGCGAGGGTTTCCGTCCGCTTCGGCCCTTCCAGTGGACGTTCCCGGAAGGCTCACTCACCGAAATCCCGGTGACGACCATGCCGATCTTCAAGACGCCGATTCATGCCAGCTACATCCTTTATCTGGCACAGTTTTCTCAACTGGCCGCCAAAACCTATTGGAAGATGGCCATCACCATGTGCCGCCTGGCAGGAATTGCTCCGTCACTGTTGCTGCACCCTCTGGACTTCATGGGCTGTGACGACGACAGCGACCTGGCATTCTTTCCGGCAATGGGACGACCGGCCGAACCCAAGGTCGCACTGGTGGGCTGGATGCTGGATGAAATGGCCAGACACTATGACGTCCGTCCCATGAAGGACCATGCGGCTGCGATTCGAAACAGGAACCTGTCCGAAAAGAACACGCCGATCAAACCCGACGAAAGTCGGACCGTCAGCCCTGAATCCAGATGTTAACCGCCTGTCATGAATCAGCAGCGCAGAATGCGCCTATCACTGAGGAGCGATCCGGGCGACCGTTTCCAACAGACCGCATGCGCTGCATTGACGGAAAGACAGCAACAATCATCTGCTTCGTCGCAGCCACTGCTGCTACGGCTGTCCTGATCAGTCTGTTTGACGGAAGTCTGATTGCCGCCGATTCTGCCCAGGCATTCAGCGTCGTCCGGAACACACTGGCCGGTCACCCGCTGCAGACAGACCTGATCATCTACAGCGAACATTACAGACAGGGCGGTCCGCTGGTGGCACAGACCGTCTTTCCTCCCGGATTCCCGCTGCTGCTGCTGTTGCCGGTCACCATGGGAATGTCCGCCAAAACCGCGGCCTTCGCCTGGGGAGCGTTCAGTTTCTGGCTGATCCCGCAGCTGATTTATCGCCTGGGAATTCGAGCTGCCCTGCCTCCGGTCGCGGCTCTGGCAGCAGGTCTAAGCTGGATGGGATTCGCTGCCAACTGGGCCAACGCGCTGATGTGTCTGACCGACCTGACATTCATCGCCGTCACGCTCGTCAGTGTTCTGGCTCTGTGCCCGGATCCCCGAAACAATCCACCGCGACAGGCTGGCTCATCACGGCTGATTGCCGGAGGGATTTTGGCGAGCCTGGCATTTCTCATTCGTTATGCCGGAGTCTTCTGGCTGCCGGCAGCCGCGTTCTTGATTGTTCACCAGACACGATCCGACCTCCGCCTGACTGTTCGCAGGCTTCTGCTGTTTTCGGCGATCCCGACGGCCGTTGTGATCGGCTGCTTCGCCAGAAATCACCAGCTGGTGGGCAGTATTGAAGGAGGCAACAATCAGAAGGTCGCCAAGCCCGTGATCGAAGTCGTTCGCACGGTGTGGTACGCCGTTTCTCAGACACTCGGGCTCGATCACGACGCGATGCTGGCAGGACGACTTCAGGAAGTGCTGGTCGTTGCCGGAGCCGCCGTTCTGCTGACACTTGTGTCGTGGACCGTTCTGCGATCAGGAACCCGAAAGAACATTCCCGGCGGCCTCGCCGACCAAAATGTCATGGAGGCGATGGCCCTGTGGGCCGTGTCCATGACGGCAGGATTGCTGTGGCTGGAGAAGTCCGCTTCGCTGTCGATGACCGGCCGAATGCTTCAGCCATTGATCCCATCGGCATTGCTGATTTTGGCCGCAATAGCCGTCCGAATTCAGATTCCGTCACGCGTCAGTCTGTCAGTGGTCAGCGCAGCAACCGGCGTTCTGGGAGTCGGCCTGATGACTGCCCAGCTGCAGATTTTTCAGCATGCACTCGGCCCCGGCCTCGTCTTTCTGCAGGTCACACGTGCCGTGAATCAGGCCGTTGAAACTCCGGAAGCGAAGTCACTCACTGCAAGGGAACTGCTGCAGGGCCAGCGGATTCTGGCTGAACAGTCTCAAAGTCTCGGTGAGGTTCTGCAGCAGGGAACCGTCGGCCTGACTCCGTTCCGCTATTCCCGGCAGGCGTGGTCAGAGGCCGAAGTCTCCGACATGGTCCGACGGTACCGCATCACTCGCCTTGTTCGATTTCCGAAGATCATCGAATTGCCGCGGTCTGCCAACCCCGTCTTTTTCGAACAGCTTGCTGAGGGACAGCCGTTGCCCGCATGGCTGTCTGTCGAAGTGTCAACGCCGGACGTGGTCATCTACCGGGTCGAACCAAACTCACTGCCGCCGATTCACATTGCTGAAGGAACGCGGTGAACCACTTTGACCCG
This sequence comes from Planctomycetaceae bacterium, assembly GCA_041398865.1. Lineage (GTDB taxonomy): Bacteria > Planctomycetota > Planctomycetia > Planctomycetales > Planctomycetaceae > Fuerstiella. The sequence goes on along the minus strand of JAWKTY010000009.1, from coordinate 188,346 downwards.
GTCGGGCCTGATCCTGAATTCAGAAATCATTTTCGAACACGAAACCTGATCCCATGACTCGCCTGCGAACACTCTGCGTCTTCGGAACTCGCCCGGAAGCCATCAAGGTGGCCCCCATCATTCTCGCCGGACGGCATCATCGTCAGATCGAAGTGATTGCCTGCTCAACCGGTCAGCATCGCGAAATGCTGCAGCAGGTGACCGATCACTTCGGAATTCGGCCGGACGTCGACCTGCAGCTGATGCAGCCGAATCAGTCGCTGTCGGCTCTGACGGCCCGATGCCTGACGGCACTTGATGAAACCGTCCGCAACTTCCGGCCGGACTGCATCCTCGGTCAGGGCGACACGACATCCGCCATGTGTGCCGGCATGACAGCTTTCTATCATCGACTTCCGTTTGTGCATGTCGAAGCCGGTCTGCGCACCGACGACATTCAGTCGCCGTTTCCGGAAGAACTCAACCGCCGCATCTGCTCGCTGGTCACCGCCCTGCACTGTGCTCCGACTCAGGCCGCCGCCGACAACCTGCTGCGAGAAGGCTACCCGGATTCAGACGTTGTGGTCACCGGAAACACGGTCATTGACGCGCTGCAGTGGACGGTGCAGAAGGAACGAGTTGACGGGCATCGCTGGATTGAAAAACATCCGGATCTGGCCGGAGCTCGCATGGTCCTGATCACCGCTCATCGACGAGAAAATCATGGTGAGGGCATTCGTCAGTTGTGCGAAGCCATCCGTCAGCTGGCCGAACGGTTTCCCACCGTCCGGTTTGTTTACCCGGTTCATCTGAATCCGAACATTCGCGGGCCCGTCCACCAGATTCTGGGCCACCTGAAGAACGTCCACCTGATCGAACCCGCTCAGTATCCCGAATTCGTCTGGCTGATGGATCAGTCGACACTCATCCTCAGCGATTCGGGCGGCGTTCAGGAAGAAGCACCGTCACTTCGCAAACCGGTTCTTGTCACTCGCGACAGCACAGAACGCCCTGAAGCCGTGCAGGTTGGAGCCACTCGCCTGGTGGGGACCCGGACCGACGACGTCGTGACCGAAGTCTCGAAACTGCTGACCGACAGGAACGCCTACGCAGCCATGCAGGTGGAAGAAAACCCGTATGGCAATGGCCACGCGGCAGAAACAATTCTGCAGCTGATGGCAGAACGCTTCCAGCCCGCTGGTGACACCACTGCCCGCACCTCGATTCCTACAAAGCCATCGCTGTGACACAACCCGCTCACCTGAACAACTTCGCCGACCCGTTCGGCCTGCTGAAGCGAATGCTGACCTCCGGCAATCGAGCCGCATATGCTGCGCTGTTGCGGGAGGGACTGAGTATCGCGGCGAAACCCGCAGACTGGCTTCTGTCCGGATTCGAACAACGCAGGCTGAAAGCAGCTCCGACTTCAGAACATCCATTGATCCTGATTGTCGGAGCTCCACGCAGCGGAACAACTCTGGTCTATCAGGTTCTGGCCGCGTATCTCGACGTGACAACGCCTTCGAATCTCACATCCATGTTTCCGCGTTCGCCTCTGACCGTGGCGAAACTCCAGCAGCGACTGCCGTTTTCCACGCGCCCGGACTTTCAGAATTTCTACGGGCAGACCGCAAAACTGAGCGGCCCCAACGATGCGTTTCACCTGTGGAACCGCTGGCTCGGCAGCGACCGTTACCAGCCGGCGGAAGCCCTGTCTGACGATGTCGCCGATGACATGCGCAGGTTCTTCGCCGCGTGGACATCTGCATTTCATCGTCCGTTTCTGAACAAGAACAATCGCAACACCGCCTGCATCCGCCTGCTGGCAGACACCCTGCCCCAGGCACGCTTCGTGGTCGTTCAGCGAAATCCGGTCTTCGTGGCTCAATCGCTGATCCGAGCTCGCGAACAGGTTCAGGGAGACAAACACATCGGCTGGGGCCTGAACAGTCAGTCGCCAGAAACTGATGAAACATCTGAGGATTCGCTGGCCTATATCGACCAGGTCTGTCAGCAGGTGGAAGACATCAGCCGAGACCTGCAGCAGCAGCTCAGTGCTGTTGCACCCGATCGCATTCTGCAGCTGTCTTACGAAGACTTCTGCAATGATCCGCAGACAGGAATCCAGTCCATCACCGCTGCGTTTCCGGGACTGCAGCTCAACCCAGCCTTCCCGCTCAGTGATCTCAACCCCTTCCGAGTCTCCAACCGTTCAACACTCACCGAAGCAGAACAGCAGCGTCTCATCCGAAATTTCGGCCAGATCCCCACCGCAACTGCTGGTTGAGCCGCAGGTGGCCCGGCCGTTGGGACTCATCAGTCCCCCCCAAACAGAAGACAATCGAAAGGGACATCGCCCCGCAAGATCAGGGGAAGCTGGCTCGACAACGTTTTCTCCTGACGAGTAACCCTGCGAGGTCAGATCTGGTTCTGCCTGCCATGGGTCAAAGTTCCGACGGCCGCCACAACCCGGTTCCTCAGGCTCAAAAGTCCCGGCAGACGGTGAAACCGTATCACGTGGCCTTTGCCGCCAGGCGAGTGATGCGCAGGTGGCGGTCGTAGTGGGCGGTGGCGACCTGAAGGCCGTCGGGGTGCAGGTCCATGTCTCGAGCAAGACTGGGCAGAGCGAAGCGGTGGAAGTCTTTTTCCGCGTCGGGTTTCCAGAACAGAAGGATGCCGCCACTGCTGCCGCCGCTGAGTCCCATGATGGATCCGTCGCTCAGCCACCTCAGCCGCCAGATTACACCGCCTGTGATTCCTTCGGCAATCAGTTGTCGCACGGGCTTCAGACCTTCTTCCGTCTGGTTCTGCAGATCGTACAACAGAACCAGAGGTTCGTGGACGGCACCCAAAGGGTTGGTGGCTTTGTGCAGTCCGCCGGCAACCAGCCACTTGCCGTCGGCACTGACCGCGATGGCTCGAATGCCGCCAAAGTCCACCTGCTGACCACCGTTGTACGAATGCAGCGCCCGTCGCATCAAAGCTGCGCAGTTCCTTGCCATTGGCCACGTCCCATTGCTTCAGTGATCCCGTCAGATCACCGCTGAACAGAAACTGTCCGTTGGGATGAAAGGCGACGTTGTAAACGTGCCGTGCGTGGCCGCTGAATTCCTTTAGCAGAGTTCCATCGGCGATGTTCCACAGTCGTACCGCGTTGTCGTTGCCTCCGCTGACCAGTTGAGTTCCATCGGGGCTGACATCCAGCGTGCGGATCCAGCCCTTGTGAGCATCAATGCTGCGAATGGGTTTGGGGGCAGCGGCGGCCGATTCCCACCACGTAATTTTCCCGTCGCAGCCAGCGCTGATGGCCTGAGCTCCGTCTTTGGAATACGCGATCGCTCGCACCCACGTCTGGTGACCTCCGCTGAAGTTCGTGCGAACTCCATCCGCCAGGTTGAAACGTTCCACCAGAGCGTCTTCGGAACCGCAAAACGCGAATCGTCCGGACGGATCAAACCGACACACATTCAACGGTCGATCATGAGCCCACTGTGAAACCACATGAGCCTGCTTGGGATCAAAGCCTTCGGGAATCGTCATGTGGATGGTCCTTATGTCAACAACTGACTGACCGCCGCCGTCGACGGATCGGCGATCGGCATGTCGCGGCCGTCGATATCAAACGAACCCGTCGAATCGACTCCGACGGCCTGCAGATAAGTGTGGAACAGCGAGCCGTGATCCACCTGACCATCAGTGACTTCAGTTCCGTTTTCGTTGGTGCTGCCATAGACGGCTCCGCGAGGTACGCGGCCACCTGCCAGACACACCGACCATGCTCGCGACCAGTGATCGCGGCCATAGTACAGATTGATGTTGGGCGTGCGACCGAATTCTGACAGCACCACAATCAGAGTGCTGTCCAGCATGCCTCGCGCAGCCAGGTCGGCGACGAAGCACGAGAACGATCGGTCAAATTCGCCCATCTGTTCGATGTGAAAGTTGAAGTTTTCATTGTGAGTGTCGTAGTTGGAATGCGACAGCTGCACGAACGTGATTCCCTGTTCCAGAAGACGTCGAGCCAGCAGGCAGTGGCGTCCGAAATCGTGAGTGCCGTAGCGTTCCACATCAGCGGCCGGTTCTTTGGTGACATCAAAGACATCTCGCTGTCGCATCAGTTGCTCTGCCTGTTCGAAGGAATACGCGAAGGCTTCGGTCACGGCTGTGCGACGGCGATTCAGGAAGCGTTCGTTGATCTTTCGGCGGAAGTCCTGTCGAGCGGCATCGGAGGCTTCGGCGATGGCTTCCGGGCGAGTCGTATTCTGCGGAGGATTGCCGTTGCCCAGCGACACGCTGGAATACATGGGTCCCAGATACGCCGAATCGTTGCCTCGACCACCGCTGCCGCCGGGCGTAATTATGATATGACCCGGCAGGGAATTGTTGGACGGCGTCAATGATTTGGCTGCAACGGCTCCCAGTTGAGGAAAGTTGCCGGCTGGTGTCTGACGACGCCCGGTCAGCATCATGTAGGCTCCTTTGCCGTGATCGTCTTCGCTGGTGTTGACTCCGCGAGCAAGACACAGATGGTGCATCTGCTGAGCCGTCTGAGGCAGCAGTTCACTGATGTGTATGCCCGGCACCGACGTCGGGATCGCCAGAAACGGACCGCCGGTGTCAGTGCCCGGTTTGGGGTCCCAGCTTTCCAGCTGGCTAAGCCCACCATGCATGTTGAACACCACGATGCGCTTCTGATCAGACTTCAGTTGATCGGCGATGGCAGGTTGCGAGAACAATCCCAACCCACCCGCCATCATGCCACCCGCCGCAGCGGCGGCCGTGCCCAGAAACTGACGCCGAGCCATCCCGTGCTCACTGGACCTGCAGGCATAACGAATTTTTGACATCGTGTGTTTTCCGTTAATGATTAAACCGAAACTCTGCTGAATTCAGAACTGCCCAGGCCAGTTCCTGAGCAGCCACGTTTCGATCCGCAGTGCGGCTGGCCAGGTAGGTTGTCACGTCGGCGACTTCTTCTTCTGTGGGCAGTCGCGTGAGTAAACTGAGATAGATTTCTTCGGCGGCAATTCGAGGATCTGTTTGTTTGATGACTCGATCGGTCACGTTGTCTGCGGCAGGTGCGACCCAGCTGTTGATGGAACCTCCGTTGGCCGCGAACAATGCCTGGTCGGCGGTCGAAAAGAAATCTCCCTGAGGCTGACCGGCGGCTGCTCCGTAGAAGGCAACAAACGTGCCGATGTTTCCCTTCAGCTTGTCGTACGTTTTCTGTTCCAGTTCGATATTGCGAGCGGCCATGAAGGTGGCGTCCTGCTTTTGTTCCTCAGTCAGTGGCGAGTTCTTTTCCAGCTCCGCCACTTCGGCCTGCCAGTAGCGATCATAAACGCCCGTCACTTTAAAGACGCTCCAGCACAGCTGTTCGGGCGTCAGTGGCTTCAATGACGATGTGCTGAAATTGTGAACCAGACGATCTTCGACTTCCACCTGCCGAGCGTTGAAGTCTGTTTCTCGCGCGGCCAGTTCCGCTTTGGCAGCGTCCAGCGCGGCGTTGCCATCGGTCATGGCCTGTTGTCGTCGAGCTAGTTCGGCGGTTGTATCGGCCATCACCTGCTGAGCCATCGTCATGGCTGCTGTGGCTGCCGACATCGCAGTGCTGGCGGCGTCGATGGCGGCCTGGGATTCTGCCAGTGATGCATGAGCCGCAGCGGAACGTTGTTTGAGTTTCGTAACCGCGCCGGCCAGCGTAGCGTCATCGTTCACTTGCTGCAGAGCTGCTTCTGCGGAGACGACTGCCGATGCGAGCAGGTCCGCAAACTGGTTGCGGCGACTGTGTTCGGTTGTTGCGATGTTCATGCCGTTGGTCGCGGCCGTCATGGCGTCGGTGGCGGTGGTCAAACCGGTCTGAGCCGCAGCCACCACCGGTACGTATTCCGACACCTGCTGCTGCAGAGCGACGTAAGTCTGTTCCTGATCGCGGGCAGCACCGGTCGCCGCGATGAATGCCTGTTGTTGTGCTGAAAGCTGAGTGAACTGTTCGACCGTCTTCAGTCGTTCATCCACGGCAGCAAGTCGCTGACTTTGTTCCGCTGACCGGCGGCGCGACTCCAGCATCACCTGTTCGGCCTGAAGGAAGGCGGCCTTCAATGGCGCGAGCTTCGCAACCGCCGCGCCGATCGGAGCCTTCGCCGCTTCCTGAGCCTCGGCCAATGGTTTCACGGCTGCAGTCTTTTCGTCGATCATCGGTGTCAGGGCGGCGGCTTCGGCAGAAATCTGTTGACCACGCGTGACCAGTTGAGCCGCCGCTTCCGCCAGTGGCGTATCATCCGGACGCAGTTCTGCGGCGTTCTGAGCCGCCATGGCCGCTTCGTTCAGGAGTGTAGCCACCGTCTGTTTCGACTGCTGTTGAGCCGTGACATCCGCCAGCGGCTTTGCGAGCTTCGTCGGCTTTCTTTTTGGCTTCGGCGTAAGCGTTTCGAGCGGCATCCAGTTCGCCCGCAGCTGGCAATGTGGCGGCTTCTGCTGCGTACCAGGCGTCGGTGGCGGTTGAATATTCTTCCGTCGCAGCTTTGGCGGCCTGAAGCAGTTCCGGACGTTGTTGTTGCAGTTCGGGCGTGACTGCGGCCACCAGATTCGCCGCCGCTACGATGTCTTCCGGTGGATCAAAGGGTCGCTGATACGCGTCGCTCAATGCGACCTCGCGCGGAAGCCGCGGATGTTGAAGTTCATCGCAACAAAGCGATCACTGAGAGCTTTCAGCAGTTCCGGATCGGTCGCCGGGTTGTCCGGATGATGCAGATCCAGCGGATGCACGAGTCCTCGACCAAACAGATGAGCCCATAACCGATTGGCAATGTTCTGATTGAAAGCCACGTTGTTGCCACTGGTCGCCAGTTCCGCCAGCTTGGCTCGACGACTGAACTTCGGCACCGACTTCACGTTGTCCGCCGGAGCCACTTCGTATTCTTCGCCGGGCAGAAACAGAGGTTCGTCCAGAACGATGCCTTCCGGCATGCGCGGTCCGGTTCGATGAGGCGTGCCTTTGTTGAACACACTTTCAAACGCCAGATCACTTCCGGATCGTTCCGCATGCAGCGTGATGCTTTTGTCGCCTTCTTTGCGAACCAGTGCGTAGCCCGGCGACATGAAGGCCAGCAGGCCCTGATAATCGGCCTGAAGATAATCTGACACCAGCGGATGGTCATGACACTGAGCACACTGCATGTCGCGACCGAAGAAGATGCGGCTGACGTCATGGGTCAACAGGTTCGGCTCAGACGCCCGATCCAGGACAAAACGAGCCGCAGGTCGCAGCGCCGGATCATCACCATCAGCGGTCAGAATTTCCCGAGCCAGCACGTTCCACGGTTTGTTGTCTCGCACCGACTTCACCAGCCACGCCTGCCATTCATCAGCGGTCACGTGCGTGTTCGGTCGACGTTCCATCAGCATCAGATCCAGCGTTGCCGCCAGATGCCGAGCATAATGCGGTGACGCCAGCAGGCGATCAACCAGCAGTTCGCGCTTGTTGGGTGAAGCATCATTCAGGAAGGCTCGAGCTTCATCAGCGGTCGGCGGCATTCCGTTCAGATCAAGAGAAGCCCGCCGGAGGAATTCCGCATCCGAACACCTGTCCGGAACAAACCCCGACACAGTATTCATTCTCTGATCAATGATCGCTCTCAGCGGTTCATCCGCACAGACGGAATCGCAGGACGCACAGCTCGCAGCAAGAGAGGCTGCCACAGCAGTCAGTCGGCACCAGTTCATGCCAGGCATCCATGAGGAGGAAGGAGGTCGCAGGATGAGGAGGGAACGGTCAAAACCGCCAGCCGCGACTCCACAAATTAGAGCTCCGCAAATGGTCGAAGTCAATGGGCGGTCATGGATTCGTCACGTAGCAACCCGCCGGAACCAACGCCCGACAACAGAGAATCCGAATCCTGTCCTGACGCAGGCAGTGCCGCCATACGGTTCGAGCTAACGTTCGGAAACGCGACTCCGTCGCTCAGAAAAGATACTCGCACCGTGCGCGCAGGTTGTTCGGTCAGACTCAAATGCGACGGCTGCGCGCACGATCACCATGGCTGTGATGTCGACCGATCATGCAGGTAAAGGAACAACAGGTGGGTTTGGCGCGCGGTGCTGATTGGCATCACCGGCCGAAGGTGATGGCTGATGCTCGTCAATCCTATGAGACAACTTGCGTTTGCGGAGCAGCGAAAAATTGCTCTGAGCTACAGTCGCGGAACTCGCCAGCGGCGGCCGGATTCTGCCAACAGGCGATCTGCGCTGGCGGGGCCCCAGGTGCCGGCGGGGTAGAATTCCAGATCCGTTCCACTGGATTCCCAGTGATCGAGAACAGGATCGACAAATTTCCACGCCGCCAGCAGTTCGTCACTGCGGGTAAACAGAGTCGAATCTCCACGAATCACGTCCAGCAGCAGACGTTCGTAGGCTTCGGGCAGATGATTCGTGAAATGATCTTCGTAATCAAAATCCATCGCCACGGGCTGCACCTGATACTGCATCCCCGGACGTTTGGTTGAAAATCTCAGAAAGATGGATTCCTTCGGCTGGATGCGCAGGACCAGTTGGTTTGGCCGAGCTTCCACGATGCTGCACAGATCGCCATCACATTCCACGGTGCTGAACAGATTCAGCGGCGGATGCTTCATCGTGATCACGATTTCCGTCACGCGCTGAGGCAGACGTTTGCCTGTTCGCATATAGAACGGAACTCCGGCCCAGCGCCAGTTGTCAATCTCGACATGCATCGCAGCAAAGGTTTCACGATTGGATTTCTCGGGAACACGGTCTTCTTCGCGATAGGCCGCTGCCACCTGTTTATCAACCAGTCCTTCAGAATACTGGCCTCGGATGGCCCAGTCGCCGATGTTTACACCTCCCGGCCGCAGCGCCTGCAGAACTTTCATTTTCTCGTCACGGATTTCCCGAGCCTGAAACAGCGCGGGCGGATCCATTCCGATCAGACACAGCAGCTGTAGCATGTGATTCTGCAGAACATCTCGCAGAGCTCCGGATGTGTCATAGTAGCCGCCACGACCGCCTTCCATACCGATGGATTCAGCCACCGTGATCTGCACGTTGTCAACATGATTTCGATTCAGAAGTGGTTCGAAGAACGCGTTCCCGAAACGAAACAGCAGAATATTCTGAACGGTTTCCTTGCCGAGATAATGATCAATCCGGTAAATCTGATCTTCACTCAGACGCGCAATCAACTGTTCATTCAGGACCTCGGCCGAGGCGAAGTTGTGGCCGAAGGGTTTTTCGACAACGACCCGCAAACGATCCCGCTGTTTTCGTTCACGCGGAATCATTCCGGCCGCATCCAGACCGCGAACAGCATCATCAAACAGAGCGGGTGCCGTGGCCAGATAGACGACGCGCGGTGAGTTCTCAGCGACCTTCATCTGCCGTTCAATCTGTTCAACGGATGAACGCAGGGTGATGTAGTCGCTGTCGGTACTGATATCCACCTGCTGATAGAACAGCTGTTTCGAAAACTTCTCCCAGGCGGAACGAACTTCGGCATCTGTCGAGCCGGCCAGAATCGTTTCCTGAAGTTCACTGCGAAACTGGTCATGAGATTTTTCGCGGCGAGCCACTCCGATCACCGGGCACCGTTCATTCAGGTATCCCTGTCGAGACAGCTGGAACAGAGCCGGAATCAGTTTTCGAGCCGTCAGGTCTCCGGAGGCTCCGAAAATCAGAATAGACGTATCGCCCGTCGTGAACTGAGACATGGGGTTTCCTGTAAATTGATTGTGTGAACATCCTGCTCCTTCGACTGCGCTGTCTTTATCAGAGGACGGCTGCAGGAAATCAGCAGACTGACCCCCAGCACCAGCAGAAGAAGATACAACCAGCGAACATAGGACCGAGGCACCATTCCTCGAGTCAACCGCTGTCCCAGCAGTGTGGCCATGATAACGAACGGACACGCAATGACGAAGACCTGAAACGTGGCACGGGTCACGTTCCCCGCGACGGAATGCAGCAGCATGACCCAGACACTGCTCAGCAGCGAGTACGACTGCATCATCGTTCGGAAACGTTCAGGCGTCCATTCACGAAGCGTGGCGTAGATGGCCAGTGGTGGACCGGCAGTGTTCTGAGCCCCCCCCAGCAGCCCGGCGGCAATTCCGAACACCGGAGCCCAGCGTTCAGTCTTCAGACGCAGCGACGCGCGGCCTGACAGCGACCATATCGCAAAGCCAACGACCACCAGCCCAAGGACGCCTTTGACAATCCGGTCATCCAGATACCGAATCCCCCAGACTCCCACCGGAGTGGCCAATGCACCAAAAACCATCAGCCTCAGAGTAGACGGCAGATGCAGAGACTTCCATTCCCGGAACAGAATCACATTCGCGGACAGAAAGCCGGTCAGACACATCAGCGGAGCCGCAGTCGCCACCGGAACGACCAGACACATCAGAGGCATGGCCAGCAGAGCATCCGCAAAACCGAATGCTCCCCGCACCAGAGCCGCCAGCACCAGAATCGACGCCAGCATCAGATGTTCAGGTGCCAGCCACATGGCAATCCGTTCAATGTTCAGAAATCAGCACAAGCTCCAACCCCGGGGCTAAATGCTGCCGCAGCTCCGCTGCGAAAAACAGCTCCACACAACGGACCAAAACCGGTGCAAGCCCAGGCCATGTCAACTCAGGATTCCTGCCACTCCAGGCTCAGCCCCTTTGCACCGGCAGACTCAGGCACTACTGAGCACTGTTCATATCCGGACGAAGTCGAGCTGCCTCGCGCAGATAGACGTGTTCAATCTGCCGAGGAGTGCGATCGCTGTTGACATGCAGCAGAATTCGAATGCAGCGCGGCATGGAACCGGTGACCGGGATTTCGGAAGCGCACAACAGGGGAACAGTTGTCATTCCGATCAGGCGAGCCGCTTCTGCGGGGAAACACGACACCAGATCGGATGTTGTGGTGAAGACGGCCGAGATAACGTCGTCGAAGTCCGCGATTCCGTTGCGATCGAGGATTTCCTGAATCAGCTCGCGAGTCGCCGCGCGAATCTGTTCGGGATCGTCCGCATCCACTGAAATCGCACCTCGAATCCCCCGCACCGCCATAAACTGGTCCCCTTCGCGTCGTTCACCGCCGTCATCGGCCGTGAGAATCTCCGCATTCTGTCACCCATTGTCGGACTCGCAACCCCCGGACGTTCACGACGACAAAAATCTCCGGCCACGACCCATTTTCTCAGGTTTTCTCTGAGTTGTGAAACTGCTTGAAGTTTGGTCATCGGACTGATACCGTTCCCGCTCGTTTGCCGATCCGGTGCCACTGATGGTGCGCGCCGACAGGCAGGCGGTTCACTGCAATTTCCCGGGCGGCTGCTTTCCGCATTCGAATTCGGGCGTTTCACTTCTGTCCATTCCGGACTAATTCACATTTGTCGCAGTTCAGGCGACACCTCACGAGGTTTGACTCAAAATGGCAGGCACAAAGTACGTTTATACGTTCGGTGATGGCAAGGCAGACGGCGGCGCCACTCAGAAGGAACTGCTGGGCGGAAAAGGAGCAAATCTGGCCGAAATGAGCCGCATTGGTCTGCCGGTTCCCGCAGGATTCACTATCACGACGGAAGTGTGTACTTACTTTTACGACAACGGCCGTACCTATCCGCCCGAACTGAAGGACCAGGTCAACGCCGCGATTGCCAACGCTGAAGCCATCATGGGCAAGAAGTTCGGCGACCCGAGCAACCCGCTGCTGCTGTCGTGCCGTTCCGGTGCCCGCGAATCCATGCCCGGCATGATGGATACCGTTCTGAACATCGGCATCAACGAAGCCGTCGTTCAGGCTCTGATCAAACAGTCCGGTAACGAACACTTCGCATGGGACAGCTATCGCCGTCTGATTCAGATGTACGGCGACGTCGTGCTGGGCCTGAAGCCGGAAAGCAAGAACGATCCGGATCACTTCGAGGAGATTCTCGACCACGCTCGGGAAAAAGAAGGCGTTGATCACGAGAAGGATCTCAGCATCGAAGCCATTCGCAAGATCGTGGTTGACTTCAAAGCCATCATCAAAAAGCACGCCGGAATTGACTTCCCGGAAGATCCGATGGAACAGCTGTGGGGCTGTATCGGAGCTGTTTTCGGCAGCTGGATGAACGACCGAGCGATGGTGTATCGCCGTCAGTACGGCATTCCTCACTCATGGGGCACGGCGACCAACGTTCAGGCGATGGTCTTCGGAAACCTGGGCGACGACTGTGCCACCGGTGTGGGTCTGACCCGAAACTGCTCGGTCGGTATTCCCGGTTTCTGCGGTGACTACCTGATCAACGCTCAGGGTGAAGACGTGGTTGCCGGAACACGAACTCCCAAGCGCATCGAAGAAACTCTGGCTCAGGACAAGCCGGAAGCCTTCGAACAGCTGACCAACATCGGCAAGACACTGGAACAGCACTACAAAGAAGTGCAGGACATTGAATTCACCGTCGAACGCGGCAAGGTCTGGATGCTGCAGACTCGAAACGCCAAGCGAACCGGTTTCGCCGCCGTGCGAATTGCAGTCGATCTGGTCAACGAAGGACTGATCGACGCTCGAACAGCCCTGCAGAAACGCCGAATTCCCGCGGACGACCTGAATCAGCTGCTGCAGCCGATTTTCAATCCGGCCGACAAGGCCAAAGCCGAAAAAGCCGACCGTCTGCTGGCAAAAGGCATCAATGCCGGTCCAGGTGCGGCCACCGGCCAGATCGTCTTCCACGCCTCTGACGCAGAAGAACAGTGGAACGCCAACAATGACCTTCAGCTGATTCTGGTCCGCAAGGAAACCAGCCCGGAAGACCTGCGAGGCATGAAGGTTGCCAAGGGTATTCTGACAGCTTTCGGTGGTGCATCATCTCATGCGGCTCTGGTCAGCCGTCAGATGGGCAAGACCTGCGTGTGTGGCTGCGACAAGCTGAACATTGACTACGAAGCCGGCACAGTGACGGTCGGGGGTCATGTTCTGAAAAGCGGCGACTGGATTTCTGTCGACGGTTTCACCGGCGAAGTCTTTGCCGGCAAGATCGAAACCAGTCCTTCGGAAGTCATGGAAGTTCTGATGGGCAACCGAAAGCCCGAAGAATCAGAAACTTACCAGCGATATGCTCAGCTGATGGCATGGGCCGATGAACACCGCAAACTTGCGGTTCGAGCCAACACGGAATCTCACGATGCCGTGGCCTCCGTCAAGCTGGGTGCGGAAGGAGTCGGACTGTGCCGTACCGAGCACATGTTCTTCGACCATCTGGACGAAATCCGCGAAATGATTTTCGCGTCCAACCAGAAGGATCGAGCTGCCGCGCTGGCCAAGCTGATCAAATTCCAGCGTGATGACTTCACTCACCTGTTTGAAGTCATGGGTGATCGTCCGGTAACCATTCGTCTGCTGGACCCGCCGCTGCATGAGTTCCTTTCTGAACACCACATGCACGACGATCCGACTCTGGCAGGTAAACTGGCGAAAACCTTCAATGTCAGCGAAGACGATGTCAAACGCCGAGTTGAAGAGCTGAAGGAATCCAACCCGATGCTCGGCCACCGAGGCTGCCGACTGGGAATTGTTTACCCGGAAATCACCGAGATGCAGGCTCGGGCAATTCTGGAAGCAGCCTGTCAGCTGAAGAAGAAGGGTGTCAACTGCCATCCGGAAATCATGATTCCGCTGGCGGGTTACAAGACCGAAGTCGACAACCAGACGAAGCTGATCAAGGATACCGCCGCAAAGGTGTTCGACGAACAGGGAGTCACTGTCGACTTCATGGTGGGCACGATGATCGAAATTCCGCGAGCGGCACTCACCGCAGGCGAAATTGCGAAGACGGCCGAGTTCTTCAGCTTTGGAACCAACGACCTGACGCAGACCTGTCTCGGCATGAGCCGCGACGACTACAAGGGCTTTATCGGTTACTACACGGAACACGATATTGTGCCCGCCGACCCGTTCCAGACGGTGGACCAGACCGGCGTTGGTCGTCTGATGAAGTTCGGCGTCGATGAAGGCCGAGCAACTCGGAGCGATCTGAAAATCGGCATCTGCGGTGAACACGGCGGAGATCCCAAGTCCGTCTTCTTCTGCCACGAAATCGGTCTGAATTACGTCAGCTGTTCGCCTCGCCGAATTCCAATTGCTCGCCTGGCTGCCGCTCAGGCGGCCGTTGAAGCCGGATAACGGAAACGCTGCGAACATAGCAGTCACGAAACAGCAGAGGGCAAGGTGCAAACCTTGCCCTCTGTCGTTTCTGCTTCGTCCTGAGCTCAAATCCGAACACCTGGATCGTCCGTGTGCTGCATCCGGAGGTCCGGAAAATCCAGTCCAGTGAACTCGCCAGCGTTCCCTGTTACGATGGCCGCCCAATTACACCCCTCCATCATTTCCGGAAGGTATCGCAATGGCAGTTCTGACCCGAAGCCTGTTCCTCACCTGTCTGCTCAGCATCGTGGTTGCCGATGAGAAGCCAAAGCCGCAGCCCCGGGTTCTGCCGCCGACGCATGCGGATGTCCGCTATGGCGACGATCCGATGAACGCCCTGGACTTCTGGCAGGCCGAAGGTGATGGCCCGCGTCCTCTGCTGGTCTATATCCACGGCGGTGGCTGGATCGGAGGAGACAAGAAACGTACGGCTCGCGATGTCGAGCCGTTTCTGTCAAAGGGAATTTCTTATGCGGCCGTCAACTATCGGCTGACCGGTCAGGCGGCGTTGCCTGCCCCCGTTCATGATGCGGCCCGAGCTCTGCAGTTTCTTCGATCAAAGGCTTCGGAGTGGAACATCCGCAAAGACCGCATTGCACTCACCGGCGGCAGTGCCGGTGCCTGCACGTCGATGTGGCTGCTGCTGCACGACGATCTTGCCGATCCCGATGCCGAGGATCCGGTTCTGAAGGAATCCACCCGAGTCACGGCAGCGGCTGTTTCGGCGGGTCAGACATCAATTGACCCGAAACAGATCGAACCATGGCTGGGACCAAACGTACTGCAGCACAAAATGATCAACATGGCTGTGGGTGAACCGACCATCGAAGCAGCTCTGGAACACTATGAACAGCACAAGGCTGTGTACATTGAGTTCAGCCCTTACAACCATGTCAGCAAGGATGATCCTCCGCTGCTGATGACCTATGGCAACAATATGAAGCTGCCTTCAGAAAACGCAGGACACGGAATTCACCATCCGGTCTACGGTGTCAAACTGAAAGAACGATCGGATGCGCTGGGGCACGAATGTCACCTGCTGATTCCGGGAGTTTCCGAGTCTTCCCCATTCAAAAACAGTAACGATTTTCTGTTTGAAAAGCTGCTGGCCCCGTGACGTGAACGCGTCAGACATCCGAGCTTGAGGAATCGTCGGTCATGACAGTGATTCACACCGAAGATCTGTGCAAAGGCTACGGATTGCGGCGCGGAATCCGGAACGTCAATCTGTCGGTTGCCGCCGGTGAAGTCTTCGGGTTTCTGGGGCCGAACGGAGCGGGAAAGTCGACCACCATCCGGCTGCTTCTGGGATTCCTCCGTGCCTCCGGCGGCACTGCAACTGTGCTGGGAATGGATTGCTGGACTCGTGGCGATCAAATCCGGCAACAGGTTGGCTATGTGGCCGGCGATGTTCGGCTGTACCCCTGGCTGACAGCTCGTCGAGCTTTCGAAATTGTCGGACAGATTCGACGCCGAACCCTGCAGACCGCCGGAATGAGCCTGTGCGATCGATTTCAGCTGGAACCTGATCTTCCCGTCAGAAAGATGTCTCGGGGCAATCGACAGAAAGTTGCTCTGGTGCTGGCTCTCGTTCATGAACCCCAGGTCATTATTCTGGATGAACCAACGTCGGGACTCGACCCACTGATTCAGGACACACTGTCGGAATGCCTGCTGGAACGAGTGAGTCACGGGAGCACCGTCTTTTTTTCCAGTCACACACTCAGCGAGGTCGAATCTCTGTGCACCCGGGTGGCGATTGTTCGCGATGGCCGGATCGTCGCGGATGAGAAACTCGCAACGCTCCAGGCACGCGCGCCGCGAACTGTGACGATTACATTTCATTCTCCTGACGAAGCTGCACATTCTGTCCTTCCCGAAGAAGTCCGGCGGGAAGCACAGCAGGGAGCTTCTGTTCGCTGTCACCTGAAGGGGTCTGTGGATCCGCTGATTCGCTGGGCGGCCGCCAATCCTCCGGCGGATCTGATCATTGAACGCCCCAGTCTGGAAACCCTCTTTCGGAAATACTACGAACCTGTCGAATCAGCGACTTTAAACTCAAATCCTGAACAGAACAACTGACCCATGCGGGGACTGCTGCGGAAGATCTATCTGGAGGTTCGCTGGCCGGTACTGTATTTCAGCCTCGGCATGGCATTTGTCATGGCGCTGCTGACAACTCTGCTTCCCAAAGTTCTGGGCGATGCTGAACGAATTTTTCAGCGACTGCCCTTCGTGAAACCGCTGCTGACGGCTCTGCTGGGAGTCGACCCGGGGGACGGGTTCACGGCTCAGATGATGCAGGGATTTCTCTGGGTTCATCCGACCGTGCTGTCACTTCTGTGGGCTCATGAACTGATGTACTGTTCAAGAATGCCGGCAGGAGAAATCGATCGAGGCACCGTTGACTTCCTGCTCGGACTCCCGATCTCTCGCTGGAAACTGTACTTTTCAGAGACCATCGGCTGGATCGGTTCAGGCGTGATCATACTGGCAACCGGATTCTGTGGTCACCTCCTGGCGTCCGGAACACTTCAGCCGCAGATGAGACCGCCCGCAGCCGCAGCCGCGGCGGTGATGACCAATCTGCTGGGCGTTTATCTGGCGGTCGGAGGTCTGGCGTTTATGGTTTCGGCGTGCAGTGATCGTCGAGGACGAGCCATCGGTCTGATGTTTGCCGTGCTTCTGGCATCGTTTCTGCTTAACTTTCTGGCTCAGTTCTGGGAGCCTGCCCGAAAGGTTTCTTTCCTGAGCATCATGGAATACTACCGTCCGGCCCGAATCCTCCAGTCGGGATGTTTTCCCCGGAACGATTTCGCTGTCCTGCTGGCTGTCGCCGCCATCAGCTGGTCTCTTGGCGGCATCATTTTTCGGCGTCGCAGTCTCTGCACAGTGTGACACCAGCCTTACGCCAGAAACCGAAAACACCCTGCTCCGGCCGGACCCCCAACGGCAAGCCGCAGTGGCCCGATTTCCTGAAGCTTCATGTGAGCCTGCGCCGCCGCTTTGCCTCCAGGATTCATCGAACCAACAAACCGGGCAATCGTGTTCACGACTCTACACACGATTGACGACGCCTGATTTGACGGGCATCATGACGGAACTCCGGCCTGTCAGGATCTGCGGATGGCTTCAGATGCTCCATTTGTGCGACCTCGGTATACGTCACCCTCCAGTGGCGAGATTCTGACGCTGGAGGAAACCGTCGCCGAACTTTTTCGTCAGCGTTCTTCCGGAGTGGTCGAGATCTGCGGGCCCACAGGATCGGGAAAGACTACAGCTCTGATCTTCCTCGCCCGTCGTCTGTCACCGGACTTGAACGTCTGCATGCTCCAGCACCCGCTGGATGGGGCTGTTCCCCCTGATCGTCGGGTCATTGCCGAAGTCGGCCCCAGCTGCACTCCGCTTCCGCATCGAATTGCTCGATTGAATCTGGCCGGTTGGCAGACAGATGACGTGATTGAATATGCCAGCTCGATCCCGGCCGCTGATCGAGGATCGGTCATCTCGCGTTTCTGCGGGGCGGAAGACAGATATCTGTGTGGTGAAATTCCGGAAATCTGCTCGGTTGTCATCGACCGGTTTCGGCAGAACAGAACCCTGAACACAGTTGCCGATGCAATCCGTGACGAACTGACAGAACTGGTTGGGGACTCAGTAGTTCGTCACCCTGCCGTGGCAGATCTGCTGAGCATCAACATGGTGTCACCGGGCAGTCCACGACCTCAGCCACTTCCCCTGAAGGCGGTGCGACTGCTTCGACACAGGATCATTCAGGATCTCGCGGTCGCGGCTCACGTGGCAGACCGGCTCAACCGCGGATGCGCAGAAATCCTTCGGCAGGATCCGGCCGCAGTCGCTCGGGGAGCCGAATTCATTCCCGGATGGCTCAGTCAACAGGGTTGCGATCGACTCAGAACCTGCCTGGCGGACCGCAACGACGACTCGATTCACCCGCAGTGCGCCTCACTGCTGCTGACCTGTGACCCGACATGGACACCGGACAGAAAAGTGCGTCCGCGTCTTACGGGATCAAAACTGACCGGAGCTCGCTGGGCCTACGCTGACCTTCGACGATATCAGCTGGATCGAGCCGATCTGGGAGGAGCAATTCTGGATGGTGCGCTGCTGAGTCGGGCGTCCGCAGCCAGCGCCAGTTTCCATTCCGCCAGCCTGCGGTACGCAAATCTCAGGCGAATGACAGCTCACGGCTGCAATCTGGACAGAGCATCTCTGCAGAACTGCCTGGCCTCCAATGCAGGATTCACGGGAGCTTCGTTCGTTGGCGCAGATGCATCGGATTCGTCGTTCTCTCATGCGGACCTTACCGGGGCCGACTTGACGGATGCGATCCTCTGTCGATCATTTCTTCGCGGTGCGCTGCTGGATCGTGCCATTCTGGAGGGTTGCAACCTGTCCGGCGCCGACCTCGGAATGGCCTCTGTCAAAAACGTCTGCTTCGAAACGTGCAGCCTTCGGGGAACCAGCTTGACGAGAGTCAGGGCTGATCGTGCCTGCTTTCTGAATGTGCAGCTCGAAGACACGAACTTCGCAGGTGCGGTCCTGGCATTCGCCACTTTCACCGGTTCGCAAATCCGCAACGCAGACTTCGGCGGAGCAGATCTGAGTGGCGTCTATCTGGCCGACGCCGTCTGGGAAGCGTGTTCACTGCGTTCGGCCGACCTGCGTGGTGCCACGTTTCACATGGGATCATCACGCAGTGGTTTGGTGCCGGGCGGAATCGTCAGCGAGGGAACGCGAACCGGCTTCTACACGACGGATTTCGAGGAAACTCTTTATAAGTCCGCCGAAGAAATTCGAGCCGCCAGCCTGAAATGCTGTGATCTGCGTGATGCCCGAACCGATGGAGTGGACTTCTGGCGAGTGGACCTTCGGGGAGCCATCCTGGATGAACATGTTCGGAGACAGGCGATCGCAACGGGGGCAATTCTGGACTGAACGCTGCTCCGGGCAGTGCCGAGGCGAATACCGACGGCTCACATTCTCAATGTGCGGCTACTGTCCGCAGGCAGAACAGCCGGGCGAGTAACTTTCGCCACACACCGTTTCCGGCACCAGGTAGCTTCGCACATAAGGAACTTCACGAGTCACCTGTTTCGCAACCATTCTGGTACAGGTCTGTTCTACCTGGCGAGGCACGACGCGGGACACTTTCTGCATCGTGGTGAATTCCACCTGCTTCTGAACACAGTAAGGAATTCGCCGTACCTGCTGTTCCTGCACCATTCGGCAGACGGTGTACGGGATCTGACGAGTCTTTTGTTCGGTTTCGAATCGGCAGGTGCGGTAAGGAATTTCCTGTGTCCGGACTTCGCTGACAATTCGACAGGTTCGATAAGGAATCTGCTGAGAAACTTCGCGCGGAACCATCCTGGTCACCTGATACGGGATCTTTTTGATGATCGTTTCGGGCACATATCGGGTAACCTGATACGGACAGGACTGCCGGACAACCTGCGGAACCATCACAGTATACGGAATCTGCTGTTGAACAACCTGAGGGCACCAGACCCGACGACAGATGGTGCGAGGAGGGGCCTGAGCCATGCACAGACTGGGCCCGCACGGCGTACAGACAATTCGAGGCAGCACGCAGCCGGGAATCACCTGCTGCTGAGTCACCCAGCGACCCGTCACTCGCTGAACGCAGCGAGTCCGAGTTTCCGGTTTCATCACGGTGTAACAGCGTTCCTGCTGAATCGTTTCCGTCACGGGTTTCATCACGACCTGACGACATTCCCGCTCCAGAGTTTCACAGACCGGCTGCATCACGGTGTACTTCTGTTCCCGAACGTGATCTTCCCAGACCTGCCGCTGAACGGTGTAGTTGCACTGTCGAACATGAGTCTCCCAGACGGGACGCTGGACACAGTAGGTTTCCTCCCGAACAGCTGTCTCCGTGACCGGACGGCTCACTGTATAGGCTTCTTCCCGGTAAGCCGTTTCCGTGACGGTGCGATAGCAGGTCTGAGGAACATCTTCACAGACGGTCTCGTAGACAGTCCGCATCGTCGTGTACTGCTCCGGTTCCCAGACCGTATCACAGACTGTGCGATAACATGTTTCTGTGGCGACTCGACAGGTTGTGTAACAGCTCGCGGGGCTGCAGGCCTGAGTCGGGCAGCAGGAATAGGACGGAACTCCGCAGAGTCCGGCATGAACAACGGCAGAACTGCAAACAGCGAATGCCAGAAAAAACAGATTTCGACACACGGACATGCCAACTCTCCCGAACCGGATAGAAGTGGCCGCAAATCCGTTTGCAGCATTGCCGGGCATCGCGCTGCGAAACGCGAATGCCACCCAGTTAACCCCAAGACTACTTTTCTGAAGACTGGACGCCCGCTGAGTTCAGGAGAATTGTTCGAATTCGTCACGAAACCAGCAGAGGACTTCCGATCACGAAAAAAACATAGATCAGGAAAACAACGGAGAATGAAACATCTGGCAAACTCAGTGGCTTCCAGCGTTGCCAAAATACAACCACCTGTCAGGACTTTCCTCGCACAACCGGGCGGAACGGCGGGCCGGAAAATCCCCCGGACGGAAGGCGGAATTTCGGATGGGCCGACCGGGACCGCGCCATCCGGAATCATTTCGTTCGGGCTCGACGTGTAAAGGTGACAAATCTGTTTTGTAGAAAATCCGGAACGAATGTCACAAATGCATGGATGTCATCACGTTTCAAAGGGATGCCGCAGCGGCGAGCCCACCCAAATCACCGGAACATCCGCGAAAACAAGTTGCCTGTCGGTTTTCTGGCTCATTGGCATCCGGCTTGCTAGAGTATGACAGGCAGCCGGGTGTCGCAGGAGCGGCTGTCACGGAAATCGCCTGAGTTCTTCTGCCAGGACAGGCGGATCAACTGCGGTAGAAAAGCTGATGACGGCCTCTTCAATGACAAATCCGGCGGCTCTGAACCTCAGGGTTCCCCCCATCCCGTACGACAGCTGGTGGGTGCTTGGGGTTGTTCTGGTTCTTCTGATCGTTTCCATCTGGCTGATTGCTCGGTTAACAACTTCCGTGACCGAAGAAACTGATCCTGCTGAAATCGATCGGCAGATGTTGTCTGCGGTCAGGGAATTGCACAGCGAAGGTGAGTTAACACCGGAAGAATTCCGATCGATCAAGAGTCAATTGGTGCAGCGTCTTGCAATCCATGATGCTCGGCTGTCGTCGGTCAAACCTGGCAGACAGCAGTCCGCGTCATTGCCTGCGGAGGCCGTACAACCCTCGGATCCCGAAGAGTCGACGAAACCGATCGACGAAACGGAATCGGAATCGCAGGCAACCTGATTTACGAACGCTCTTTCACGACATCAGAGAACGTTCATCGGAACTGATTTGAATACACACTGAACAGTCCGGAAAACCGGACTGGGAATGTCATGATTACGGTTGGCAGGGACGCCGACAGTCGTGGAGACTTTACTCCCTGAAAACCGTTTGCGGATGAATCTGAGCTGACAGGCCCCCCGTCTTCCAGGGTCAGGACGTCAGATCATTTTTCGCCGCGACACCGACTAAAGGAACAGAGATGCCATCTGGTAAGGATTTTGGAGCCGGAAAGAAGCCCAGTCAGGGCAAACGCAATGCAAACTGTTCATTCTGTCGCAAGAATTACCGGGAAGTCGGGCCTCTGGTTGAAGGCCCGGAAGACGTCTACATCTGCGGCGAGTGCATCGAACTTTGCCAGTCCATTCTGGATCAGGAACGTCGGCGACGCGGAACCAGCAGCAAGCTGTTTACAAAAATCCCTTCGCCGCGGGAGCTGGTCAAAACTCTGGACGAATACGTCATCGGTCAGGAGCACGCCAAGAAGCTGCTGTCTGTCGCGGTTCACAGTCACTACAAGCGGCTGATTCATCAGCACGAAGGTGACGATACCGACGATGTGGAAATCGAAAAGTCGAACATTCTGCTGATCGGACCCACCGGCTGCGGCAAGACTCTGCTGGCCAAAACACTGGCTCGTGTTCTGCAGGTTCCCTTTGCCATCGGCGACGCCACAACACTCACAGAGGCCGGATATGTCGGGGAAGACGTCGAAAATCTGCTGTTGAAACTGCTGCATGCGGCCGACTTCGACATTGAAGCGGCTCAGCGGGGCATCATCTTTATTGATGAAATCGACAAGATCGGGAAGACCAGCCAGAACGTCTCCATCACCCGGGACGTTTCAGGGGAAGGTGTGCAGCAGGCACTGCTGAAAATGCTGGAAGGCACTGTTGCCAACGTTCCGCCTCAGGGCGGGCGGAAACATCCTGAACAGCAGTATATCCAGATCGACACCACGAATATTCTGTTCATCTGCGGCGGAACGTTCGTGGGACTGGAAGACATCATTGCCCGTCGTCTGGGAAAGAAGGTCATCGGCTTCGGCAATAATTCGGCGACCGATGACGAACAGGTTCGCCGCGACCTGCTGATGCGAACCGACGTCGACGACATCATGGAATTCGGACTGATTCCCGAACTGCTGGGGCGACTTCCGGTCCTGGGAACTCTGACCCCGCTGTCGGAAGAAGCGCTGATTCAGATCCTGACGGAACCCCGCAACGCACTGATTCGTCAGTACAAGAAGCTGTTCCAGATGGAAGAATGCGAATTGGAATTCACGCCGGGTGCTCTGAAGGAGATTGCTCGCCAGGCCCGAGACCGTGACACGGGAGCTCGCGGACTGAGAAGTATCGTTGAGAAGACCATGTTCAACATCATGTACGAACTGCCCGAACAGGAACGGGGCAAGTCGTTCCTGATTACGGAAGAAATGGTCACCGGCCATCCGCCCCGAATCGCGGGAGATTCAGCGGCCGCCTAACTTCCGACACTTCATCCGGCGCGATCGGCCTCCATTTGGTGACCGTCAAACGGACATACGCCTCGGGCTCGGATGATTGACATTCAGATTCTCAAACCCTGAAGCAGGGTTCTCTCCACGGCACTGAAATCGGGTTTCAGTGCCGTTTTTTTATTACTGGCGGATAGACCCTCTCAGCGTACTGACTTGCTGAACAGCGGCAAAGGAATCAGGCCACCCGGCGAGTGAGCGGCCTGTCGTCCGTCTTCGTGACGGCCTGCGGAGAAATGTCCTGAAGGATTTTCCGAGCACAGCGATCAGCTTCACAGAAGGTGTGGCTGCGTCGGTCGAGTTTTCCGGTGGTCTGCCAGAGGGACCAGCGAGTCACATAGCCTTCACTCACAAGAACGTCGATACAGTCCGTCACGCGATTGCTTCGATGTCGCCGAAGTTCCAGCACGCCCACCTGCCCTCCGGCCGTCACAGCCTCGTAAGTCATGGAGACGCTGTCCTCGGAAACCCATACTGTGCCGGAAACGGAAAGCTGCTGAACCAGCCAGTCCGGTCCCACGTCATCCGGACGGATCAGTGCATGCGGTGTCTCGAAAGCCGAACACCATTCGATGAAATCTGCCGGAGTTCTTCGGGATGTTGCAATTGTCCATTCGGTGCGCGGCGACCGATCGATGACAGCTCGACACTGGTCGGCAATTTTTTCACTGTCCCACCGATAGTGCGAACATGGACCGCCAATCAGAATCAGCCCTTTTCCCGAATCGTGTGTCACGGAAGGCTGGATCCGATTCAGAACTCCATGCGTAAGAATCGTGTTTTCCGGAACATGTCTGAGCCTGTGAACGTCGGGAACCAGACAAAGGTCGAAGCAGCGAAGCGGCAGCGTCGGCTTCATCAGAACGACGGATTTTCCGCCGAAACGCCGGCGAAACGTCCACAGCGGGAGATGCGTCGCATGCCCTGCCCCGATCATCAGGTCCGGAGCGGCCTCGGGAAGACCTCGCGACGACGACGGCAGCAGACTGCGAAAGCCTCGCTGGGAAGGCGTGAGTACAACGGGATGCAGTTCGGCCGAAACCTGACGGCGAATCGCTTCAGCCAGACCCAGAACCTGATTCTGATGTCCGGCTTTGCCATCCAGAAGACACCAGATTGTCAGCAGGCGATTCTCCATCGCAGCACTGCCCACGTCAGGCGGCAGATCGGGCGGAAGGCCCGGCCTGAGTCAGACGCTGGTAGAGACCGCACTGACTCAGCAGTTCGGCATGCGTCCCGACAGCCGCAATTTTCCCCTGATCCATCACCACAATGCGATCGACCATGTCCAGAAACGCTTCACTCAGCACATGAGTAATCATGAAGACGGTACGGCCCTTCGCGAAGTTCTTCAGAACACGATGAATCAGGTCTTCACTGTGAGCATCAATCGCGGAAGTTGCTTCATCAAGGATCAGAATGGCCGGATCGCGAATGATGGCTCGGGCGAGAGCGATTCGCTGGCGCTGTCCGCCGGACAGATTGCAGCCTCTGGGCCCCACTGATGTATGAATTCCCTCAGGCAGCGATTCGATAAAATCCCACGCCAGAGCAGTCCGGGCCGCCTGTTCGATCATTCCGGCATCGGCCTGAAAGTTTCCGTACCGAATGTTCTCGTAGATGCTGTCATTGAACAGCATGGTTTCCTGACTCACCAGCCCCATCTGGCTTCTCAGATCCTGCATCCGGTAGTCCTGAATATCAACTCCGTCGATGCGAATGGTTCCGGATTCGGGATCCATAAATCGCGGCAGCAGACTCAGCAACGTGGATTTTCCGCTGCCGTTACTTCCCACCACCGCCACAACTTCACCAAACGGCACCGTCAGCCGGATGTGTTCGAGTGCCGGCGGTCGCAGAGTATCTCGGCTGGATTTCAGGTACTGAAAGCAAACGTCATCAAAGACAATGGATTTCGTGTGGCGTGTCAAAGGTTTGGGATGCTGAGGGTCGTTCACCAGTGACTGCGTATCAATCAGATCAAAGATTCGATCCGCCGAGGCCATTCCCTGCTTGATCTGCCCAAACACCGTTGACAGCTTCCGAATGGGATCCAGCACGCCCGCCAGCAGCACATACAGCGTCATCAGTTCTGTGAACGACATGGCTTCCGTCGCCAGCTGAATGCCGAAAATGCTGTCCGTCTGCCGCAGGACCAAAAAGGCCCCGGGAGTAAATGCGGCCATGACCACCAGAATGCCCATGATTTCTGAGGTCGGACGAATGATGGACTGCATCCGAATGCACTTCATCATGTGGTTGTAATATTCGCGGTTCGCTTCTGAAAACTGTTTGCGCTGTCGACGCTGACCGCTGAACGCCGCCACGACTCGAAAGGAATCAAAGGTTTCGCTGATCGAATCGTAGATGGTCTCAACGCTCTGCATAGCGCTGCGAGCCGCCTTTTTGAGACTCTTGCCGAACCGAGCCAGCAGGACACCAATCAGCGGCACCACCATCACGGCAAACAGCGTCAGACGCCAGTTGATAAAGAAGGCCGCGCCGATACACGCCAGGGCTTTCAGAGGCTCGCGAATCAGTTTCGTTCCGAAGACTGTGATTGCCGTTCCGAGCTGCTGGACATCGTTGGTCATTCGAGACAGCAGTCCGGCCGAACCTTCCCGATTCAAAGTCTGGAGATCGAGCTTCAGAGCATTTCGGAAACAGTCACGACGCATGTCATTGGCAGCCAGCGTCATGACTCGACCGACCAGCATTTCCTGAGCGTAGAGAAAGATGCTCTTGATCACTGTCCCCAGAAAGACAATGGCGATGATCAGTGAAATGGCATTGAACTTGTCACGGGGAACATAGGGCAGAACATATTCCCTGATCTTGGTATAGGTGAGCAGTTTTCAGTGGCGTCGGCAATCCGAGCCTGCACCTTTGTGCGTTTGTTCAGGTCCGTTTCATCAATCGTCGCGAGAAAGGCTGTTTCCTGAACAATCCGAGTATCAGCATCAGCCAGCTGTTCATCGACGTAGTCATGCAGACTTTCGCTTTCGAACAGAATCTTGACGACCGGGCCGACGGCTGACAGATTAGCCGACCAGCAAATCGCAACGGCGACGGCGCACAGTATGGAGATGCCGAAAGTCAGTCGATAAGGCCAGATATAGCCGGTAATTCGCGTCGTGTTATCCATGTGGCCGTTCCGCATCCTTTCGTCGGGCCAATCCGCTGACAGCAGTTTTTGCCGATGGATTAGATCACAATTTCAAAACCTGTGTCTACATCGAAATCGCACCGGGAAAACCTGCGAATCGGTCCGGAATGCTGAAATCGGCCTCCCGAAGAGCCCGGCCGGCGGCCGCAGACTCCCTCGATCGTCAGAGATTCTTCAAAGCGCGTTTCGGTAGATGCGGACGTACATCTCAGCGTCGGTCCGCCGCGGATTGAAGGTGTTCGTCCACTGCTGCGACGCTTCTGATGCCAGAAGCTCAATCTCCTGATCGGTCAGTTCGTGCGGCAGTGCCGCCTTCAGAGAAAGCGGCATTCCGGCCAGCCGCAGCATGTCTGTAAACCCTTCGGCCAGCGATTCAGCCGCCGACTGAGCTCCGTCGGCAGTCATCCAGCCAGCGCTTTCGATCAGGTCACGATAAAGAGGGTCAACTTCAGCCGCATTCCAGCGAATCACGTGCGGCAGCATGATGCCGACCGCGACTCCGTGAACTGTCTGAAAATGAGCCGACAGAGGATTGGCCGTCGCATGAGCCGCACCCAGCATGCTGTTTTCGATGGCGGCTCCGGCGAGATGAGCCCCCAGCAGCATTTCGCCCCGAGCGTCCAGATTCTGAGGTTCACGCAGAGTCACCGGGAATGCTCTGGAAAGCAGCTGCCATGCCTGACGAGCAAACATCTGAGAAACCGGATTTCGCTTCGTGGTCACGTAGCTTTCGATGGCATGTGTCATGGCATCGATTCCGGTGGCGGCGGCGACAGACCGAGGCATCGTGAGCGTCAGTTCCGGATCCAGAATGGCAGCACGGCATGCGGCCTTCGGATCACCGCAGGGCATCTTCATATGCGTTTCCGCGTCGGCAATGACAGCAAACGACTGAGCCTCGCTGCCCGTGCCGGCGGTGGTCGGAACGGCAATCATCGGCAGCATTGGCAGACGTGCCTTTCCAACTCCTCGGTAATCATGCATTTGGCCGCCGTTGGTCAGCAGAAAGTTGGCGCCCTTGGCGCAGTCCATACTGCTGCCGCCCCCCAGACCAACAATCAGATCACAATCGTGTTTTCGAGCAAACTGAACACAGCGATCAACATCGTCCGTGGTGGGATTGGGAGACACATCGTCGAAAACCGCCACTTGAAGTCCGGAATTCCTCAGTGACTTCGCAGCGGATTCGCTGTGCCCGGCTTCCTGCAGACCCGGATCCGTCACCAGCAACGCTCGCTGTTTTCCTGACTCCTGCGCAATTGGCCCCAGCTGAGCCACCGTTCCTGCCCCGAATATCACTCGGGTCCGCGGCTGAAAATCGAACGCGTTCAGAGAGCGGACGGAAGAATTCGTCCGGGATTGCGGAACAGAAGTCATGTGCAGCTGACGATCAGAACTCCGAGGACATTCGGAGAGGCCGGAGAGTGAGACAGGAAAGCTGGGCAGGCGACAGGCCATCATAGTCTGTTTCCCGGGACAGAACAACGTTCCGATTTGCACAGTCGAGCCTGCCCTGATAGTCTCGCGGCTGCGAAACATCGACCTGAAAAGCCGCAGAATTCACCACCGAAGCCCTCCCATGAATACATCCGCCTCCGCCGACTCCGGCCAGGTTTCCAGGCTTGCCGACAGCCTTCCTGAAAACGCGGCCGCAAGCGATGTGCTTCGCGTCCTGCAGCAGCAACTCACGGAATCCGGCGATTACCACCGGCTGTTCGATGCAATGCTCATGCAGACCCGGCTGGAACTGGGCCTGCCCCTGGTTCAGCCGACGTCGCTGCAGGACATTCCCAAAGAACACGAAACGGCCTTTCGGGAAGCTTACGTTCAGGCGGCTCGAAAGGTCGGCGACCACTTTCTCCAGGCCGGTCGCCTTTCAGATGCATGGGCCTACTTTCGAACCATCGGCGAGCCCGGGCCGGTGCGAGCGGCCATTGATCGCCTGAGCGTACCTCGGGAACCTGACGATCAGTTCGATGAAATCATGAACGTCGCTCTTTATGAAGGTGCTCACATCGCGCGCGGTCTTGAGTTTCTGCTGAAGACTCACGGCACCTGCAACACGGTGACAGCGTTCAGCCAGCTGCAGGGGCAGATGACGGCCGAAGAACGGCGAACCGCGGCCGCGATGATGGTGAGGACCATCTCTCAGGATCTGCAGGCCAGCGTGCGGCGGGATGTCGAACGTCGCATGCCGGTCCTGTCACCGAATGCTTCCATCCGGGAATTGATTGCGGGCCGTGACTGGCTGTTTGCAGAAGGCAACTATCACATTGATGTTTCTCACCTGCATTCCACCGTCGGATTTGCTCGCGCATTGCACGCAGAGGACCCGGAACTGCGTCTTGCCATTCAGCTGTGTGACTACGGCAGCCACCTTGCACCTCAGCTTCAGTATCCGGCAGATGTTCCTTTCGACCAGTACTATCAGGCTCACCATTTCTTCCTGTCTGCGATTGCGGGCGACAATCCGGAAGCCGCTTTGGATTATTTCAGTGGACGTCTGAAGGATGAACCGGATGTTCCGGACCAGCAGCTGATTGCATTTGTCCTGCTGGATCTTGCCCAGCGAATTGATTGCGCAAACGACGTGCTGGACGATGTGAAGGAATTTGTCAGCCGCATGGAAGATCCCAACGGATTCTCATTCACACGGCTGTGTGTGGAACTTGGCCGACAGGATCTGCTGGAAGAAGCGGCTCGCAAAAACGATGACCCATTGGCCTTCGCGCTGGCGCGTCTGACAGGTAAGGCAACAAATGAACAGGCTCAATGATGATTGATGAACAGGGATTTTTGATTTTTGAAGCTAGGACCTGAGCCGACAGGGTCCACGCTCGAGACGAGCGAACGGTCGGAAACGCGACTCCGTCGCTCAAAAAAGATTCGCGTATCCTGGGTTCATGCTTCTCAGTAAGAAACGAATAGAATTCTTAAGAACAACACGACCGGCAGGTCCTCCGTTTTCTATCCCCTGCCACAGTGAGGTGCCCTGGTTATGCTGAAGTTCATCGCCGGAATGCTGTTGCTGTTTCCTCAGCAGGCAGATTCATTGCTGGATGCCGTAAACGCCGAACGAGGAGGACGACACTGGATCGACCAGCAACCCGATCCGGCTCGAGCACCCGACGAACAGCAGGCAACGTTTCAGATTGAACCGGGCAGTCGCATCGAACTGGTGGCAGCCGAACCGCTGGTGTTCGATCCGGTGTGGCTGGACTTCGATCATCGAGGCCGAATGTTTGTCGCCGAATACACAGACTACCCCATCGGCCCGGTGAATGCCGATGGCACCGAAAATCTTCAGGCCGCTCCGCTGTCGAAGATTGTTCTGCTGGAAGATACGGACCACGATGGCCGCATGGACCGACGAACGGTCTTTGCCGATCAGCTGAAGTTCTGCCATAGCTTTCTGCCTCTGATGGACGGAATTCTGGCCTGTGCTCAGACTCAGGTCCTGTTTCTGAAAGACACCGATGGCGACAACGTGGCAGACCTGCGGGAAGTCTGGTTCGACGGCTTCACTCCGGCTCATCCCCAGATGCAGATCGGCTGTCCGCAATGGGGCATCGACAATTACATCTACCTGACTTACGCCCCTGGAGAAGTCCGTTGTCTGCGTCCCGGCTTCGAATCGGCTGAGCCCGTGAAAATGCCCCGACAGGACATGCGGTTTGATCCGTTCACGATGAAATTTGAACCGGTCTCCGGGCTGGGTCAGTTCGGCAACACCATCGATAACCACGGGCACCGTTTCTTCAGCACCAACCGCAACCCCATCATCATGGAAATCATTCCGGAATGGGCCACAAAACGAAATCGCTGGGTCAGCCTGTCCAAACGGCAGACAGATGTTGGTCCGTCCGGAGGAGAGACTCGAGTCTATCCACTGGTTGCAATGAAGAGCAACTGGTTGTCTCACGCAGGTACGCATACGTCCGCCTGTGGAGTCACCGCGTATCTCGGCGATCTGTGGGACGAAAGTTTTCAGCACAGCGTCTTTGTCTGTGAACCGGTCGGACATCTGGTGACTCGTTCCGTTGTGAGCCCGGTCAAAAACAGCCCTGCCCTGACTGCGGAACGAGCTCGACCGAACGCAGATTTTCTGGCGTCCGGTGACACGTGGTTCCGACCCTCCAGTCTGCGAACCGGACCGGACGGAGCACTTTACCTGGCCGATATGTACCGCATGTGGGTCGAGCATCCGAAGTTTCTGCCGCCCGAGATCGCAGCTCGAATTGACTGGCGGGCCGGAGAAGATCGCGGTCGAATCTGGCGTATCGTACCGGAAAGCAGCCCGGCGAATTCACCACCGTTCAAACCCGCTGACACGATCGATCAGCTGGCTGAGCTTCTGAAAGACGGGAACGGCTGGCGACGCCGGATGGCCCAACAGCGACTGGTGGAATCATCTGATCCGAGTGTCGCGACGACTCTGCATGAGCTGCTGAAAACGGAAGATCTGCCAGCCATCAGCGCGATTCAGGCCATGCAGTGTCTCAGACATTGCGGAGAACTGACCGAGAAGGATTTTGGAAATTCAAAACTGTTCGTGAAGGCCCACGCCGAATGCCTGTCGCTGTGGCTGGACGGCGACCTGGATCGCCGGTTTCTATTTGCTTTGAATTCCGCGGCCGAAAGCGTCGATCCGGAACTGAAACTGAAAGCAATTCTGGCGTGTGCCCGCTTTCCGGATGCGGACGCCGAATCAGCTCAGCAGATTTCAGCCGCCCTGATTCGGCTGACCAGGGACGCCTGGCCGGACCCCTGGCTCACCGATGCAGCGTTGATCGCCTCAGGTCCGCAGGCCGCCACTCTGTTAGCGACCGCCGTGAGAACCGGTCCTCCGGCTGAACCGAATTCCGGAACGTCTCTGTCGACTCAGCCATTCAATGCAGCAACAGCCGAAAGCATTCGTCGGCTGGCCGAACTCACCGCAATAACGGCAACGGAAAACGATCTCCAGTCCGCGTTTGTCACGGCCACATGGTCCGGGGCCGCGGATCATTGGCAGACGGCAGCCGTCCTGAAGGGGCTGGCATCCGGCCTGCCCCGCAACCCGGACAAGGCGATTCCGAAGAGCCTGACCGCTTTGCTGAAAAGTCCTCCGCAACCCCTGTCCGAAGCCGCACAGAAAATCCTGCGGATGCTGGACGAGATGGTTTCCCGCGCACTGGACCGCAGCCGATCTCTAAACGAACGTCGCACGGCTCTGGAACTTCTCACGCTGCAGCCGACAGAATCAGCTCGGGCTGCTTTGGAACAGATGCTGTCCCCCGATGAACACAGCCAGCTGCAGGAAACCGCGATTCAGGTGATCGGCCAGATTCAGCCTCAGCAGGCGGCCGCCATTCTGCTCAGCCACTGGAACAGCCTGACACCAACTGCCCGAGCAACAGCTTTGCAGATCCTGGTCCGACGACCGGAATCGACCCGCGAGCTGCTCATCGCCATTCAGGGCGGTCAGGTAGCGTCGTCCATCATCGATATTGATCAGCGAATCCGCCTGCTGCAGCATTCCGACGAAGCCATCCGAACTCTGGCCGGTGAACTTTTGGGAGGCGTTGTTTCCGCCGATCGCAAAGCCGTTGCGGACGAATACGCCGAAGCCGTGTCGATGTCGGCAGCGGCCGACCGAGGTGCTTTGGTTTTTGAAAAGACGTGCAGCAAATGTCACAGGATCAACGGCAAAGGACACAACGTCGGCCCGGACATCAGCGATACCCGCAACCGCAGCCGGGATGCTCTGCTGTATGACATTCTGGACCCCAATCGTCGAGTCGACCCGCAGTTCACTGCCTATGTGGTCGTTACGAACGACGGGCGAACCTTCAACGGTCTGCTGGTCAGCGAAGGTGAGTCTGACATCATTCTCCGACAGCCGGAAGGAAAAGAAATTACTCTGCCCCGCCGTGAAATCGAAGAACTGCAGGCGACGACGAAATCGCTCATGCCGGAAGGCATTGAAAAGGACGTTTCAATCCAGCAGATGGCTGACCTGCTCGAATTCCTGAAGGCTCGCTGACCCCCGGTAGACCCCGGCAGCGACCGCAGGCAGTTTCAGGACGACTCCCGTTTCAACAGTTCCTGTCGAGGAAAGTCGCAATGGAAGACAACCGTCACGAAGGAAAATCCCTGAAATGGATTGCCACGGCATCCATGATCTTCGTGGCTATTGTGGGCTGGGGGCTGATGGCCTGTTCGTATGACACGGCCATGGAACTGGAAGCTCAGGAGACCGAAGAATCGTTTCAGGAAGCCGGACCGGTCTCTGTGCGTCGCATGCGAGGCCAGGGTGCTGCGATGGCGGTGACGGCAGTCGTGATGTTTGCCTACAACTCTGTTGCCTGGCTGCCGCAGCTCTTCACCGTCATCGGCTGGCATTTCAGCCATCGCCTCTGGCTGCCGATTGCAGTCGTGGTGGTCGAAGGTCTGGTGCTGGGAGGCGTCTTCGGCCTGCAGAAACTCGAAGACAACCTGAATGGCGGTCCGAAGAAACCAAAGAGGAAAAAGGCAAAGACATCCGAGGTAAAGAAGGCAAAGAAGAAGAGGCCCCGAAAGAGACCTCTCGATGAATGACGTATCCTCACTGCTGAAACGCATGTGGGTCGTGCTGGCGGTGCTGCTCGTTTTGAGAACAGTGATTGTTGTTTTTGCCAGCTATCAGGATTACCTGCCTCCCAACTTCGATTCCGCCTTCCTTGCGGGTCGCGAATCGTACTTCTTTGGCTTTTATCGCTGGCCGTTTTATCTGCATATCACTTCCGGTCCGTGCTCATTGCTGATCGGACTGGTTCTGCTGAATAATCAGCTGAGAACCGCGCGACCAGCTCTGCACCGCGTTCTGGGAAACCTTCAGTGCGTCTGCGTCATCGGCGTGGTGGCTCCCAGCGGACTGAGCATGTCCTGGCATTCCGATGGCGGAGCCGCTGCCGGAACCGCGTTCGCTCTTCTGGCCGTGCTGACCGCCCTCACAGCAGCCATCGGCTGGCGAGAAGCAGTCCGTCGGCGCTTTGTCAGCCACCGACGGTGGATGTGGAGAAATTTCGTACTGCTGTGTTCAGCAGTGGTACTGCGCGTCATCGGAGGAACTCAGCAGGTCGCGGGCATCGAGTCCGAATGGGGCTATCCCACTGCGGCATGGGTCTGCTGGCTTCTGCCTCTATTGATTCTGGAATCCATCGAACACAGAAATCAGGTTCGCATCGGAAAGTAATGCCTCAGAGCAAACATTCAGTCTGTCGTGATTGCTCTTCCCTCAACCATCGCGAGCCGATTCGCGGTCACTTCGTCTTTCGTCAGATAAAGCACCCGTCCGTCACCGAGCAGCACATGTGCCCCACCGGAATGCGGGAATTCTGCATCCGATGTTCGATCGGCGACCCAGTCGACCGGTGCCATCCATGAGACCGCAGCAGCAGAATCCAACTCAATCACCATCACAACGTCCGAAATGTTACCGTTCGGCTGATCGAATTGCTCCGGGCCAGGCGGAGGAAAGAATGTTCCCGGTCCCGTCACAGCCAGATAAGTGGTCTGTTCAGCCGATCCATTCGCCGACGGGCAGCGGTACGCAGACACGTATTGACGTGCAGCTTCAGAATTCACCGGATCGTCCCATGGTCGGGAAAGATCAATGGATTCGTAGAGTTGTTTCTGATCCAGATAAGGCAGAAGCAGTGTTCGCCAGCTGTGCATAACAGTTCCATCGTCAGCAGTCGTCACGGTCGGCGGAAAACAACCGAAATCAGCTCGATACTGATGCAGAGCGATTCCGATCTGCTTCAGGTTGTTTTTGCACTGAACTCGACGAGCGGCCTGCCGTCCGCCTCCGCGACTGAGAGCCGGAAGCAGCAATCCGACCAGAACCAGAATAATGGACAGCACAACAAGCAGCTCGACAGGCGTCATCCAGCTGCGTTTCGGAACGACCGGTGCCGGAGGTGTTTCCGGCTGAATGTAAGGGTTGGAACTCATCATTCATTCTCCCACCAAAGGAAACGTTCGCCACCGCCGAAATGGATCCATCATCGCAGTCCATTTGTCTGATTTTTCGCGGGACAACTGCCATCCGCCGGGAAAGACCGACAGCCGCGACCGATGTGGCCAAGCTCCCTGCGTGCTGCGGCAAATGTGCTGTTCTGCGAGCCCGGAGATTCACGTGGCAGCCAATCGCATCCATGACTATCATCCCCGCGTGGCATGAAGCCGCAAAACGCCTGTTCAGGGATGAATCATGACTGCTGCCCGTCGCCAACTGCTTGCACTGACGTTCATTTCACTGCTGACCGCGGCCGGATGCACCAATCCGATGACTCGCTCCGGTGACCGGAAAACAGCTCTTTCCGACTCGGCCGAAAGCTCTGACAGCTCCATCCGGCAGGCATCGTCTTCGACAAAACTGCCAATGACGTTTCTGGACAGTGACCATCTGCAGTACGGCACGGGCCCGATGGATGACAGCCCTTCGGAAAAATTCGAGATGACAGCATCCGGACTGCGTTATCGAATTCTGAGACAATCCCAGGGGCGCAAACCGACCGCCCGCGATTCCGTCACCGTCAACTATCGCGGCTGGCTGGACAGCGGCAGGGAATTTGACAGCTCGTATGATCGAGGCCAGCCGATCAGCTTTGCGCTGAACGGTGTCATCAAGGGCTGGACCGAAGGGATGCAGCTGATCGGCGAAGGCGGCATGATCGAACTGTGGGTTCCCGCTCGACTGGGGTACGGCACGGAAGGTTCCGGAAGTTCGGTCCCTCCCAATGCCACACTGCACTTCATCGTCGAACTGATTCGCGTCGACTGACCGGTCATTCAGAAACGCATGTTCAGAAGACCCATCTGTGGCGGATTGGAAACGGATGGGTCGCCTTCCAGCCTTCACGGCAACACAGCAGAGCCGCGATGACACCCACTGCCGCACATCCCGGCTTTCCCAGCCACAACGCAATGTTGCCGCCTCGAACCTGCTGAAACATCACCGGGTCCCACATCAAAACGATCGGCCCACTGCACAGCAGAGACGCGACGACTCCGAAAATGTAGTTCCATGTCACTTCAAGAAGTCCGGCAGGTTCGAGAAATTCCCGAGCCTTACGTTTCGATCTGTCAGCAATCACCTGAACCAGAGCAGACCGGTCACGTTCAGTCCACAGGCACGCCTGCTGAGTTTTCTGGTCACCATCGGTGAAATAGTGAATGTGCACCGTGTTGACACCATCGCGCCATTCGAGTTTCCCGATGGCTTCCACCGGAATATCACGCCGGGTGCAGAACAGCTCACTCAGCTCTGAAGTTACGGAATCAGCGTCCTCGCCCTTCCGAATCCGAATTCGGATTTCGTCCTGTCTGCGAAGTACCGTAACAACTGTCAGCCGAGTGTCATCGACGATGACAACCGACAGCGGCCCCTGATGGCTGGCTGTGACGGTTCCCATCGCGACCCATTTCACGTTCCCGGCGGTCTCAGGCGTGTCCATTCACAGACTCCGCATCGCTGCAAAGAACGGGATTCAGCCAGGAAATCCCTTCAGATCTGCCGGGACGTTGGGGACGTCCAGAGCACGATGAGCCTTCAACCGCTCCCTCAGCTCACTCAGCTTTTTCGGTTCTGTCTCTGAAAGATCCGTCTTTTCATAAGGATCTTCCGCCAGGTTGAACAGCTGAGCCGCACCTTTCTTCGACTGAATCAGTTTCCAGTCACCATGCCGCAGAGACTGCCCGTTGTTGTAGGCGATATAGATGTCCCGATCGGCGGCTGCGGCGTCGGCATTCAACAGGCCCCGCCACTGATTGATGCCGTCCCATTGCAGGTCTGCTGTCGGCTTGAAGCCCGCTACCGCCGCGATGGTTGGAAACCAGTCAACGGCATGCATCGGAACGGAATGTTTTCGAGGTGTCAGGACCTTCGGCCAGTTGACGAACGCGCAGACCCGGGTCCCGCCTTCGTAAAGAGTGCCCTTCTGACCTCGCAGCGGATCGTTTTCACTGTTCAACGGAGAATCCGGGACCGTGCCGACATAGGCATTCTTCAGGGATTCAATGCCACCGTTGTCACTGGTGAAGATCACGAGCGTATTGTCTCGCTGCTGAGTTTCTTCCAGTGCTGCAATGAACTGCCCCACCTTGGCATCCAGCTGAGACACCATCGCGGCCATTCGCAGGCGTGAATCCTGTTTCGCGGGATCGTCGTGAAAGTGAACGCCGTCGTACATTCGCTTGAATTCTTCAGGGGCATCCACCGGAGTATGGACGGCATGAAACGGGACATAGACAAACCACGGAGCCTGCTTCTCGCGAATGCGGCGTTCAGCTTCGGCCGCGATCAGTTCCGTGGCATTGCCTTCTTCCTGAAACAGAACCCCGTCGCGATGCCAGGTGTCTTCATACGGATGACCTTTGCGATACTTGTGAGTCCACGGGTCGGCTGCGCCGGTCAGAGTCCCGTAGCCTGTATCGAAGCCAAAGGCGTTCGGCCCCCATTCCGTCCGGCCTCCCAGATGCCACTTGCCGGACTGATGCGTGCTGTAGCCCAGTGTCTTCAGAGCGGATGCCATGGTCACGGTGTCCAGCGGCATCGCTCGCAGATTGCTCGGCGCCAGACAGTGCGGGCCAAAACGCCCCGGATACCGTCCGCTCATCAGAGCCGTTCGGGTCGGTGTGCAGACGGGTTGCACATAATGCTGGTCGAGCTCAATGCCTTCCGCGACCAGTTTGTCCATGTGAGGAGTTTTCGAAAAACCCTCGTGCCAGCCGACGTCGCTCCAGCCCAGATCATCCGCCACAATCAGCAGAATATTGGGACGGTCCGCCGCGGAGACCGCTGAACACAGACAAATCAACAGACAGAAGTATTTCATTCGGGCCGCACCTTCCGAAAAAATCAGGGATGTCAACACAACTTCAGTCCCCAAGGTTAACGAATCTGCCGAACCACACGACTCAGGGCTCGCCTCGTCGTGAAGATTTGCTGCATTTTTGTTGACTTTCCGGCGATTTTTGAGTGTGGAAACGGGCTTCGCCAACGTAACTTGTGCACAAGGGCCGTCTGAACAACCTGGGAGCGAGCATTTTGTCTGGCAGTCGGAAAACTGTGGCCGTTGGGATCGACCTCGGCACCACAAGGTCAGTCGTGGCTCATTTGGATGCCACCGGGCGCCCGCTGACCGTGCAGAATCTCGAAGGCGATGCCACCACACCCACCGTCGTGTTCTTTGATCGGAACGCGATTGTCGTCGGGCGGGAAGCGCTGAAAGTTGCCGAATACGAACCCGACCGGGTCGCTCAGTTCGCCAAGCGACATTTCGGAAAAGCCAACTACACCGTGAACGTGGCCGGGCAGAAATTTCCTCCGGAAGTCATTCAGGCCCTGGTGCTGAAGAAGCTGAAGGAGGACGCTCAGCACCGCCTGGGACATCTCGACAAATGCGTCGTCACGGTTCCGGCGTACTTCAACGAACCACGACGAAAGGCGACTCAGGACGCAGGCCGAATGGCCGGGCTGGAAGTCGTCGACATCATTAACGAACCCACGGCTGCCGCACTGGCCTTCGGAGTCCAGCAGGGGTTCGTGAACGCAGAAGGCCGCACCGAACAGCTCGAAACCGTCCTGGTCTACGATCTGGGCGGTGGAACGTTCGACGTTACGCTGATGGAGATTCTGGGGAACGACTACAAAGCGATCGCCACGGCAGGAGATGTTTATCTGGGCGGCATCGACTGGGACCAGAGAATCGTCGACACTGTCGCCGAACAGTTTGTGATTCAGTTCGGATCCGACCCTCGACAGGATCCCGCTCATCGTCAGCGGCTGCTGACTGAAGCCGAAGACGCCAAGCGTTCACTTTCACAGCGGGAAGAAGTGGTGATTCGATTCGCCATGGATGGTAACCGCATTCAGGTGCCTCTGAATCGAGCCACCTTTGAGAACCTCTGCGGCGACCTGCTCGATCGCACCATGTTCAC
The DNA here is from genome assembly GCA_041398865.1 of Planctomycetaceae bacterium. Classification (GTDB taxonomy): domain Bacteria; phylum Planctomycetota; class Planctomycetia; order Planctomycetales; family Planctomycetaceae; genus Fuerstiella. The sequence goes on along the minus strand of JAWKTY010000009.1, from coordinate 150,169 downwards.
AACGCGCCGGCTGCTGAAAGACGCAGATCGGCGCTGGTCGGATGTTTCCCGCCTGCTGCTGGTCGGAGGCTCGTCGCGAATGCCGATGGTGCAGGCAATGCTGGAAGCCGAATCGGGGCTGACCGTCGACCGCTCGCTGTCCGCCGACGAATCCGTCGCTCACGGCGCAGCGATCTATGCCGGCATTCTGCTGAACACGGACGATCCCTCAGCCAGCCGAATCACCGTCAGCAACGTGAATTCGCATGATCTGGGAATTCTTGGAGTCGACAGCCAGTCCGGTCAGGCTCGTCGATCCATTATGATTCCCCGAAACACGACTCTGCCCGTCAAGCGAGCCAAACGGTTTACCACGTCAAGAGACAACCAGGCCAGCGTTGCCGTCAACGTGGTGGAAGGAGGTGACGACCAGGGACGTCACAGCACGGCTGTCGGAAAATGTGTGGTTCGCGATCTTCCGGCTCAGCTGCCCAAAGCAACCGCCGTCGAAGTGATCTTCAACTATCAGCAGGACGGCCGCCTGATGGTGGTGGCTCAGCTGCCGACCGTCGGCCGAAAGGCGGCTCTGACAATTGAACGAGGCAGCGGGCTGTCGGACGAGGAAATCAGCAGCTGGGCAGACCGAATTGACGCCGGAACACTGACTTCGGACAACACCACCGATGCGGACACCCTTCCGTCGGCCCCCGAAGCCACAGATGCACCGCCGGAAGCGGATTCCGAAGCGAACGGATTCCAGTTCGGAGACATGGCCCAGGAGACGCCGGACTTTCCTGACTTCAGCGCGTTCAGTGCCGAGCCCGGCTGGCCGCCAGTGGAGGACATTCCGGACATCAATCCCACAGACGAAGCTCTCGAAGTGATCGTCGAAGCCGACGATGATCCGCCCGAGCCACCTCAGCCACCCCGGCTTCAGAAACACCAGCATCGAAAAATCCGGCGGCTGGAAGGCTCGAAGGCAACAGGTCAAGGCAGGCGACGACGAATGAGCGAACGAATGATCACCGTATCCAACGGCGAGGACTTCTTTCGAATTCCCCTCGCCGACCTTCCGGAAGCCAGTGCAGACGGATTCTACGTGCCGTCGCTGAACGGCCGCGCGATTGTTACCGACGGCACTGAGATCTTCGAGATTCCGGCGGAGGATCTCCCCGAAGCTGAAGCCGACGGATTCCGCGATGCACTGATCAAAGAACAGCCCGAAATCGCCGAAGCGCAGCAGATGCTCGCCACCATCGCGGCACAGTCGGCGTCAGCCCCTGCCGCACAGACGCCTCCGCCACCCAACGCTGTTGCCCCACCTGCCGTTTCGCCCGCGGCTTCAACAGTGCATGCAGTGCAGAAGGAAAAGAACGTCCGGGCCACCAAATCCGCAGCGGCCGCTGTCGCCGCACAGGTGCTGGCTTCTTCCGAGATCAGCAACCTGCCTCAGGCGGAAGAACCGGAAACGGACGGATCCGCCATTTCAAAATTCCTGCTTCCGGCGCACAGCGTTCTGGGAGACAAAAGCACATGGCAGGTGATGCTGCTGAATGCCGGACTCCACGGACTGATCCTGTTGCTGCTGGCACTGATCATCCTGCCGGCTCCGGAATTCGACGTCTTCATGGAAATCACCAGCGCGTTTGAACCTGAAGATCCCGTAGAAATGCAGTTCGAATCCGTTGATCTGGCCATCCCAACCGAACTGGAAGTGGATCCCGTCAAATCCGAATCATTCAGTCAGTTCGAAGTCGACAGTCCGGATACCGTCGATATCGACATGAGCGATGTCGAAGTCAGCATTCCGGATCAGCTGATCCAGACAGACATGGCCACCGGCCCTCCCACAACGAATTCAAAAAGCGAAATGGGAGGACGCAGCAAGGCCGGTCGGTCTGCACTGGTGGCTCAGCGAGGCGGCAATGCAGCCAGCGAGGCCGCCGTGATGCAGGGACTGTCCTGGATGGCTCGCCATCAGTATCCCGATGGCGGCTGGAGCTACGATCATTCTCAGGGCGAATGCAAAGGGCAGTGCTCGCAGCCGGGACAGCTGGCCGAAGATTGCCGCACGGCCGCTACAGGCATGGCTCTGCTGGCCATGCTGGGGGCCGGCAACACACCCTTTGAAGGCGACTTTCAGGAAGAAGTCCGCAACGGCATCACGTTTCTGCTGAAGAACGCGAATCCCGTTCCCGCCGGACTCGACATGCGTTCGAAGCACGCCAACAACACCGGCATGTACACTCAGGCCATTGCCGCGACTGCCCTGTGCGAAATTCTGGCCATGACCAAACACGAATACGATTCCGCCAAATCGGGCAAGGACAAGGAACAGCGGGAGCTGAACACCAAAAGATTCCAGTTGATGAAGCAGGTCCGTCCCGCGGCTCAGGCAGCCATCACCTTCATCGTGAGTGCTCAGGATCAGCGTTCGGGCGGCTGGGGATACAATCCTGGAGAAGGTCGAACGGCCGACACCTCCATTCTTGGCTGGCAGGTCATGGCGTTGAAAGCTGCAGCTCACGCAGAAATTCCCTTTCCCGGAAGCACCATCGTTAACGCCAATCGCTTTCTCACGTCGGTCCAGACCGAAGACGGCTGGTTTGGTTATCGAGGCCCCGAAAAGAAGGAATCCACGACAGCCATCGGCATCATTTCCCGCATGCTGTCCGGAATGGATCGCAATCATCCGCTGCTGAAGCTGGGAGTCGGGCACCTGGCAAAGAAAGGACCCGTCTTCGGCAACATGTATTACAACTATTACGCCACACAGGTCATGCTGCACTATGGCGGAGAAGAGTGGCAGAAATGGAACGCCAAAATGCGTGACCACCTGGTAGCCACTCAGATCAAGGAAGGCCACGCAGCCGGCAGCTGGAACCTGTCAGATGCTCACGGTGCTCGAGGTGGGCGGCTGTACATGACGGCCCTGTGCGTGATGACTCTGGAAGTCTATTACCGACACCTGCCGCTGTACGGCGAACCAGGAAAGATGGAAACCGGCGAAGAAACCGTCGACGCCGGAAAACTGGACGGCGAAAAGAAGTAGCCTCCGTCACACCTGCATCAGGCCCAGGCATAACGCGTCGAAGTTTCTGACCAGCGCTTCCGCCGGCAGATCGCTGCTGAAGACGCCCTCGGCGTTTTCGCGTTTCGCACTGGCGATCCGATCGGAATCACACGGATGAGTGTCCATCAGTCCCGTTTTCGCCTTCAGCATGCGTTTCCGAACACGCTGCTCATCCTGATCGCTCATGCTGTCGCAGTGCTGGATGAAGTCACGAATCGGATTTCCCGTTTCCCTTCCGGTTGACGGAGCCAGCATCCGACTGCGAATAAAGTCCTGCATGCCGTGCGTCAGCCAGTGTACCCTCATGAACGTCGCTTCGAAATGCTCGCTTCCGGACAGGCGAACCTGATAGCGATCGGCATCGAATTCCATCTGACGCAGCAGCCAGCAGGTCGCCGCGTGACTGACCATCATAAAGCACCACAGAACACCACGACTGAAAAACACCGCCATCCGAGCCAGCCAGAAGATCCAGCCAATCCGGAAATCTGTTTCCTCGCTGGCTTCCACCAGAAAATCATCCCACTGGTCACGCAGATACACCGTCCGGGCAAACCAGAAGTTGATACTTCGAACGATCCATGACACCCGCAGTCCGGCTCCCTGACTGCAGTGCCCCAGTTCATGAGCCAGAATTCCGGCAAACTGCTGCAGCGATAACCCCGCCATCAGAGGCAGACCAAAGGTCACCACCATGTCGGACTTCACCAGACTCCAGCAGCCCTCCGCCGAAACCAGCCGCGGCGTTGATGTCGAAGTTCACGAGTATTCTGTAAGGGCGGCGAGCATTCACGGTGTCGCAGATCCGATCGACAAACTCAAACAGCAGCGGCTGCATGGGCGCGATTCAGTGACACTTCCCGGCCCCGCCTGGATGCTCGAGCCAGCAGAGGCTTCAGCATGAAGATCACCGCAATCGAACCGGCAACGATCGGAGCCAGATAAAGCATCACCGCCATGATCCGAGCTCGGCCCGTCCCCATCGAAGCGATGGCGGAGTTCTGAGTCGCATGCCAGTAAACACCGTAACCGGCCAGAGCCACCAGAGCCACGTACAGCACCGGCAGCAGCACAACAAACAGCGCTGCAAACAGAACCCCAACCCGATACAGCATCGTGGTTCTTACCGGATCGATCGAGCCGCGAAATCCGCCCATGACCTTCTGCCTCAGATCAATCGTCTTCCCGGGGACCGCTGCTGAGGCAATGCCCTGAGTTTCCGCGCGGCGGCGAGCACGTTCACGCTTCTGAGCAATCGACTTCTTTACCGGAGGCAGACGAACGGCTTCCGAGACATCCGGCATCGCAACAGGATCCGCAACGACTTCGGCAGGAGGTGTGCGAACTCGAGCCGGACGGACCTCAGTCGGAGCCGGCGCATCAGAAGTCGGCACTTTCACGGCGGCCTGGCACCTGGGACACTTTCCCCGCCGCCCCGCGAATTCGTCCTTCACACGGATGCCGAATTGACACGCCGGACATTGAAAGGAAATGGCCATCGGCGGAATAGTTCCAGGGCAGGATCCCGAAATCACTACAGGCAGGGAGACACGTTCTACATCCGCATGTCCAACATCGCAACCAAATCCGCCGGAAAACAACATCAGAAGGTTGCGGGCTGTGAGATTTCTCCCGGCGGTAAACTTCAATCGCAGACTGGAATCCTCCGCCGGGGCGACCTCCGCCCTGGCCTCCCGCAGACACAAAGGCGGCTGGTGTCCGGTTCAGTCTGATTCTAAACTCCCCGCTGCTGCCGTTCCTGGCGAACCGAGAGCCAGCCGATTCTGTCAGGTTTCCTGTGTCAGGCACCAGACTGCCGGCCCGGCCTTCCGCTGAATTCCGTTACCTTTGAACGTTTCTCATGACCTCCGAACTGCCCAAAACCTACGAACCCTCCGACGCTCAGCAACGCTGGATCCAGCACTGGGAAGCTTCCGGCTACTGCAACGCCGATCCCAAACCGGACCGCGAATCTCACACAATCATGATTCCGCTGCCGAATGTGACCGGAGCTCTGCACATGGGGCACTGCCTGAACGGCACCGTTCAGGATCTGCTGACTCGCTGGCGCCGTATGCAGGGCTTCGAAGCTCTGTGGATGCCCGGCACTGACCACGCCGGCATCGCCACTCAGGCCGTGGTCGAACGCCGCATGCTGGAAGAAGAAGGACTGACTCGCCACGACATCGGTCGCGAAGCTCTGGTCGACCGCATCTGGAAATGGAAGGACCAGTACGAAGCTCGCATTCTGAACCAGCTGAAACAAATCGGAGCCAGCTGCGACTGGCGGCGAGTCCGCTTTACTCTGGACGACGTCTGCAGCAAAGCCGTTCGCCGCACGTTCTTCAAGATGTTCTGCGACGGGAAAATCTTCCGAGGCAAACGGCTGGTCAACTGGGATACTCACCTGCAAACCGCGGTTGCCGATGACGAAGTCTACACCGAAGACATCGATGGCCACTTCTGGACGATGAGCTATCCGGTGGTGGAAGTGGATACGACGGTGCTGAATGACACCGGTGGCGAGGTGCTGTCCGAAGGTCCCGACGTCGACAGGATGCCCTGCAGGCACGTTGAGGAGCGAATCACGGCAACGGGCCATTCCATCCGTTTCTCAACAACTCGACCCGAAACCATGCTGGGCGATTCGGCGGTTTGCGTTCATCCGACCGACGAACGTTATACCGACCTGGTTGGTAAGCATGTGATGATTCCGATCAACGGCCGAGTCATCCCAATTATCGCCGACGCTCTGCTGGCAGACAAGGAGCTTGGTACAGGGGCCGTGAAAGTCACTCCGGCTCACGACCCCAACGACTACGCCTGCGGCCTGCGCAATGATCTGCCCATGATCAACGTGTTGAATGCCGACGGCACCATCAACGAAGAAGGCGGAGAATTCGCGGGGCTGGATCGTCTGGAAGCTCGCAAAGCCATCGTGAAGAAGATGGAAGAACTTGGCCACCTGCACGGCGTTGAGGATCGCCAAATCCCCATGAAGTACAGCGACCGCAGCAAGACTCCCATCGAACCGTTCCTCAGCGACCAGTGGTTCGTCAAAATGGACGAACTCGCTCAGTCCGCCATGGACGCCGTCGATGACGGTCGAGTCCGCATTTTCCCGCAACGCTACACCAAAACCTACATGGACTGGCTGAGCGAAAAGCGAGACTGGTGCATCAGCCGGCAGCTGTGGTGGGGACACCGGATTCCGATTTGGTCGAAGAAGCTCACACAAACCGCCTCGAAAGAGAGCAATCCGTACCTTCATTCGTATATCGAAGCTCCCAATGGGGACGGCAACGTTTTCGAACTGCCGGATCTGGGGAGCACCGATCAGGTGGCCGGACTGATTGCCGAGGGCATTGAGCCGGGGGAGCAACTCATGCTGGTCTGTGTGGCTGACGGCTGCGAAGAGATTCAAGCCAAACTCGAAGCCGCCGGTTTCGAACAGGATCCCGACGTTCTCGACACCTGGTTCAGCTCCGCCCTCTGGCCCCACGCGACTCTCGGCTGGCCTGATACCAACCACAACCCGCCGCTGGCAGGGTCCTCATCTTCCGAAAACCGAAAACCGAAAACCGAAAACTCTCAGAACGAAGTTCTCCCCTTCTTCTACCCCGGTTCCGTTCTGGTCACCTCCCGCGACATCATCACATTGTGGGTCGCTCGCATGGTGCTGACGGGGCTGTACAACATGGGCGATGTGCCTTTCAAACACGTCTACATCCATCCCAAGATTCTGGATGGACTCGGCCAGACCATGTCCAAGTCCAAGGGCAACGGAGTTGACCCGCTGGAATTGATCGACAAGTACGGCACCGATGCCGTGCGTTTCACCATTGCCTCTCTGTGCGGCGAAACTCAGGACGTGCGGCTGCCGGTCGGCTACGAATGTCCTCACTGCGAAGCCATCACTCCGCAGACCAAGGAGCATCAGGACATGAAGCCCATGGGCGGAGCGACTCCGTCCATCAAATGCGGCAAGTGTAAAAAGGATTTCCAGTTCCCCAGTCCGTGGTTCACTCCGGACGAAGGAGCTCCCGTCGCTCGCATCGTCAGCGAACGTTTCGAATACGGTCGCAATTTCTGCAACAAGCTGTGGAACGCCTGTCGCTTTGCCTTCATGAATCTGGACGGCTACTCCCCTGCTCCGCTGGATGTCGACAGTCTGCAGATGGAAGATCAGTGGATTCTGTCTCGACTGGCAACCACGGCCCGAGACGTCACGACTCAGCTGGACCGCTATCACTTCGACCAGGCCACCCGCACTATTCGCGACTTCACATGGAATGAATTCTGCGACTGGTATCTTGAGATGGTCAAGCCCCGTCTGAAGGACGAAACCACTCGTCCAGTTGCTCAGCGCATGCTGGTCTTCGTCACGGATTCCCTGCTCAGACTGCTGCATCCATTCGCTCCGTTCATCACAGAAGAAATCTGGCATCAGCTGAACCAACTGGCTCCGGTTCGAGGCTTCTCGAACCCGGCCGCAGCGGAAGAAAGCGTGATGGTGGCCGCATGGCCGGTATCGGCGGCCGGAGAATCGGCGTTGCCCGAATCCCTCATCAGTCCCGAACTGGAAGCCCGGTTCGAACGCCTGCAGCAGACGATCGTGGCCGTCCGTAATGTTCGAGGTCTGTATAAGATCAGCCCGAAAGAACCGCTCAAGCTGTTCATGCGCTGCAGTCCGGACGTGGCCGCTCAGATGCAGGCGGTCGCTGACCAGTTCGACAACCTGTCCCGCACCATGCTGGCGGCGGCCGGAGTCGAAGTGAATCGTCCCGGAGCATCCGCGAACTTCACGGTCGACGGAGCCGAAGGGTTTGTTCCTCTGGAAGGCCTGATCGACCTGAACGCCGAACGCGAACGAGTCACCAAAGAGATCTCCAAACTGGAAGGCTTCATTACCGGAGGCCAAAAGAAGCTGGCCAACGACAACTTCGTCAACGGAGCTCCGCCACATGTGGTCGAAGGCATTCGAGAAACTCTGGCTAGCCAGGAAGCTCAGCTGGAAAGCCTGAAACGCCTGCTGGTCGAACTCCAGGATTCATAACGCGGGCAGTGCCCGCAGCCCATTTGAGCTAATGCTTGAAGTTTACTCCGTAGGTCAGGCTCCCGCCTGACAGCTCCGACCGTCATATTGTCAGGCGGGAGCCTGACCTACTGACTGTTCAATCTTTAGCTCAGTCATAGTGTCAGGCGGGAGCCTGACCTACTGAAGCTGCCAGTGCTTTTCCGGATGGAGTCCACTGGCAAGGCCAGTGTAACACCATTCCAACGTGAGTGCTGAAAAAGAAACTCCACCGTGACCAGTCTGATTCAGGTGTCCATCACCACCGGCAGCGAAGCCGAAGCCACAAAGATCGCCGATCACCTGCTTCAGCACAAACTGGCGGCATGCGTGCAGGTGTCCGGTCCCATCTGCAGTCGGTATCACTGGAAAGGTCAGCTGGAAACATCTACGGAATGGCTGTGCGTGGCCAAAACCCGCTCAGCCCTGTTCGATCGACTGGCCGCGGTCGTCCGCAGTCTCCATTCGTATGATGAACCCGAAATCCTGGCCACTGCAATCTCGCACGTTTCACCCGGTTACAGCAGCTGGGTGATCGACAACACAAACTCCGAAACCTGAACCCCGAAATCCATCGCTCCATGATCATCGTCATTGCCACCATCCAGCTGCATCCCGGTCAGCGAGAAGCCTTCCTGACGGAATTCCGTCGAATTGTGCCTCAGGTTCTGGCCGAAGACGGCTGTATCGAATACGGCCCGACCATTGATGTGGAGACCGACCTGCCCAACCAGAACCGAGATGCTGATCGAGTCACCATCGTGGAGAAGTGGGCATCGGTCGACCACCTGAAAGCTCACCTGGTCGCCCCGCACATGGAAACCTATCGCCCCAAAGTGCGCACCATGGTCATGTCATCAGAACTGCGAGTCCTGGAACTCACGTAGCGGGGATGTCGCTACTGCTGTGAAGTTTGTAGGTCAGGCTCCCGCCTGACAGTTTGCGCTGAATTGTCAGGCGGGAGCCTGACCTACAGTCCTGAAAGCTCATCTGGTCACCCCGCACATGGAAACCTATCGCCCCAAAGTGCGGACCATGGTGATATCATCAGAACTGCGAGTCCTGGAACTCACGTAGCGGGGATGTCGCTACTGCTGTGAAGGCTGCGAGGTTTCTGACTCAGCCGGAAGTTCGGATGAAGCTGATCGAGCTGGCTTGTACGGCGTTCGTCCATCCACGGCTGAGGCTGAATGTGCTGCAGCCAGTCTTTGACGGTCGGAATCCACCCCAAATCATCCTTCACGTGCTGTTCACCGATGAATCGTACGGGAATCACTTTGCCGTCACTGTTGGTCAGTGTCGTACCGAAGATCGTTTCGCACAGAAAAGATGCCTTCGCTGTGGTGCCGCAGAGCTCGATGACGAAAGTCAGCCAGGTGAGCTTTGCTTTCGTCAAACCAGTCGTGAATGGCCAGATAATCTTCCGCCGTCCCGCCAAACAAACTGGCCGAACGCTGAGCATGATGCCACGGATGAGCCATCAGTGGTCCTCGCCTTTGCCGCTGGTCTTCGGATCCGGGGAAGCGAATGTTGCCATCCATCGAAGCCGTGGCCTGCGGGTCGTCTTCAATCGTGAGCTTTTCCAGATCGACCTTGAACGCTCCGGTACATCTGAAAGGGCCGTCGCCCAAAACCGTTGCCCAGCAGCATCACTCCCCATTCTTCGGCCAGACGTTCCAACAGCTCTTCCAGATGCTGTTCGTCTGTCCGAACATGCCGATCTGATTCGTACAGCAGACCGGCGGTTCGCAGAGCAGCCACGAGTCCGGTTTGGGAAAGTGCGGCCAGTAGCTGAGCTTTATCCCGGCTTCCGTCCGCCGTCTTCAGCGATCGGAACCATGCCCAGCCTTCGTCATTGCCACCGTCATACGAACACACAACCTGCCGACCGATCTGTTTAAGAAAAGGAACGGCCACACAAAACAGGTTATCTCGCTGACGCACCTGTTCGGCCGACTGCCCTCTCATGGAAGCCATCAGATCTGCGATCTGCATGGCAGCTCGACCGGTTTTCGTTCTCCCGGCCATAGCTCGCAGCATCCGGCCGAACAAACCTCGCTTCGGTTCTGACGACTTCGATCCTTCTGCCGCAGCAGATCTGACTTTCGCCGGAACTGAAAACGAAACCGGACACGCCGTGCCGCCGAACGCTTCCGGCTTCAGGTACTGATACTCCTCCGGAGCCGGCTCCGGCAGAAGTCGTCATCTGGTCTTCCGGCCATTCGATGGATTCGAAATCGTACACAAACGGCATCGTCACAACTCCTCGTCCGGAAACTCTTGTCGTGCGGCAGATTCTGGCCTTGATTCTGCAGCATACAGTCCCGCACCACAATTTTAACAGCGAATGGATTTATGGTCCGTGGCGCAGGGAATAACAGGGGCCGACGACTACAAAACCAGCGTTTTCACTGAAAAATGGAACAGAATCTTCGTCGAGCAGAAAACGTCGTAACAAATCCGAGGGCTGTCGCTGAGGTGTTTATGACTCAACGAGAGTTGAAAACAATCACCTCAAACACTCGGAAATGGAAAGTACCAGCCATGACATCTCGACGCCGCAAATCAAAGTCTCTGACCGCCGCACAGCCAGCTGAATGCCTGGAAGTTCGCCAGATGCTGACCGCCCAGATCACAGCGGAACTGGTTGGTGACCAGCTGAACATCGTTGAAGAAGGAGCTCAGGTCGCCGACGCCGAAGTGGAAGTCGTTTACATGCGCAGCATGGGCGGAGTCTCGCTTCGGGGACTGAACGGAACAACCATCAATGGCCAAGCGTCGGAATTCTTTGCGGTCGACTTCAACGATTCCATCAGTATCGATCTGGGCAGCGGAGATGACAGCCTGAAAATGAGTTCTTACGACGGCACCGACCTTGTCCTGCGACGTTTGAATATCGACATGGGCAGTGATGTGCTTGGTGGAAATGACAATGATGTTGTTGAGGTGCAGGACATCAATGCCGCGACGGTTAACATTCTGACCGCCGGCGTCGGTGAAGATGTCGACAGCGTCACACTGAATCTGGTTCAGGCCCGCGAACTGCTGGCGATCGGCACAGGCAACATGGATGATGTCGTGACGATCAACGATTCTGAAGCGGGAGAAGCAGTGATTAATACAGACGGTGGCCTGAGCCGCAGTGATTCCGGCAACGACGAAGTCTACATCAGTGGACTGAACGTTCGCGGCGACGTCACAATCAACACCGCCGGTGCGAATGCCGCTACTGATCATGACGCCATCGACATCGAAGACATGACGGTTCTGGACAGCATGTTCGTGGAAATGGGGAATGGCAACAACGATATTATGCGGGCAAATCGACTGACTGTGGAGGAAGACCTGATGTTCGAAGGTGGCGAGCAGGCTGACCTCATGGTTCTGCGTGCGACTGAGATCGGCCACAACCTGATCGCTAATACGTATGGCGGTCGTGATACGCTGCTGATCCGAGACACCCGCATCGGCAACTGGATGGTGATGGAAACCGGTGATGACATCGACTTTGTCGAACTCGACCGTGTCTTGGCTTTCGGAATCCAGATTCGTCTGGGAGAAGGTGACGACACCATGATCGTTGATAACTCAGCCGCTTCCTACGGTTCAATCGATGGCGGTGCCGGTCGCAACACGCTGAACCTCGGAAAAATGCGATGGCTGCGACAGGGCGGGTTCCGCAACTTCTGATGGCTGGCTGGGTTAATCAGAAGTTCGTCAGGGGCTTCGGCAGATCTGCTGCCGAAGCCCTGTTTTTGTGTTCCGCAGCCAATCTTTTTCGCTCTAACCACCATTCCTGTTGACATCGATGTCCGCCTCGCGTGTGGTCATGAATTCCAGACCACCGCGTGCGTCCCTGACCCGTGATCGACTGTCAAAATCGAAGTGCCGCGACCAGGCCAGAAGCTGGCAAGGTTGTGCACTCAGGCAGATTGTCGGATGATCTTCGCTGCAGAATCCGGTTAAACTCTCCGCGTCCTGGCTCGCCCGGCTTCCCGGGTCACATCTCTGATCCATGACTTCACAGGATGCACGGCAAGCACTCCGGCAGCTCAGACTGTGATCGCATCTGCAGCTGAGCAACCCCAAAGTACACTTCTTTGCGCGGTGCGAGGCCAGGAGAAGGAGAGTGTCGGCCGGTGAATGCCACTTCGATACGTTTGAGCAGTCGTTCAACCGAAGGCACGCAACAATGTTGAATGAACTGTCCACGATCTGTTGCGAACGCGATCCGGAACCGCGGGATCAGCGGAGGCGATTGCTCGGCATACTGCAGAGCGGCGTGGATATTCATGCGGCCGACAAAAACGGTGTCACGGCCCTGCATCATGCAGTGCGTTTCAGAAGTTTGGCAGCAGTAGAAACGCTGATTGAACACGGAGCCAATGTGAATCAGGCCTGCCGCCGAAACGGTTCAACACCGCTTCACCGAGCTGTAACGCAGACCGGAGCTCCCGGAACAGCGGGCAAAGCAGAAGTAGCTCGGCAAATCGTGGAAGCTCTCCTGGCGGCCGGAGCGGACCCTGAAATCTGCAACAGGTCCGGGAAAAAACCGCTCGACTACGCCACCGACGAAAAGATCCGAGCACTGATGACCAGCGCTGTTCGTCGTCGAAAATCATCTGACAGCGTCGCTTCCGCTTCTGGAAGGCCTGACCCGCGACAATCAAACACAAAAAGGACTTCGGCAGACTAACCGCCGAAGCCCTGAGTGGCTTTCCGGTGCAGCAGCTGCCGACCGGCTGGAACAAGACGTCATCGTCAGATGGCCGGCACGGTCGCACTGACAACAGCGCTCCATGGGCCGACTTCTTCGCGGCTGTTCACCCACTGCAGCAGGTAATGTGCCACCTTTCCGCTGTCGGCCTCGTTGTGAGTCATCCGGAACGGGCTGCGTCCGGTCTGAGTCACGAAGACATAGTCGGCAGGATTCTTCGGAGCGTTCTCACCCACGAAGACTCGAATCCGACATCCGATCACTCCTTCCGGCTTGCCACGATGCGTGTCAGCCGAGAAGTGGATCAGGTGCTGCAGCGGCCCCGCCATTTCCACTCGACCAACCGGAGCTTCCTTCGGCAGGGGTGCCGGAGTTCGACTGGTCTTGTGAACGGGCAGGCCCGCCTGAACTCGAGCCGCATTGGAAACGTTGGAATCCGCCTGGATGCGGCGACCAAGGTCTCGCAGGATGGCCTCAAGTTCGGCTCGAGCCAGCACTTTGCTCTGCTGAGCCGCTTTGGCGGAATCACGAGCGGCCACGGCAGCCGCCAGATCCTGATCCCAGACTCCCAGACGCTGTTTCAGCGTCGTGACCTCTTCCGGAGTCAGACGATACTGCTCCGGATGGTCAGCAACAACGGAAGTGAACTGAGTGGCATAGGCACTGAATTCATCTTCCTGCGATGGAATGGCACTTTTCGCCATCACACACCTCATTGGTCAAAGGTGAAGCGATGAGGACATCTGATTCCACCACACACGGGGGAGATTGACCTCGAACGCTTCATCCTGGTTCAGCGAATCCCCGCTCGACGTCCGGAATTTCAACATTGAGCCAAATGATGCCAAAACCCAACGCAGAAACCAGGAATACCAGCAGAATCATCACAAGGGCCATAAATCGATTTATCCCCAGCAACAAAACAATTGAAGTCTGAATGGCGACTTACCCCACCCAATCAGGGAACACCACCATTCCCAGGCGTCATCTCGGCAGCGCGAAGCCAACAGCCAGCAACTCGAAGCCCAAAGTCAGTAAGTCGAAGGGAAAAGTCGGCAACTTTTAGCAAGAACCTGCCGAGTCGAAGCCAAAAGTCAGCGACTGGAAGGGAAAAGGTGGCGTCCGGAACGAAAAGATGCCCGGATTTCAGTCAGTGTCTGAGAACTGCCACCATGCCGGCGGCACCTCTGAGTATCGGATTCGTGTCCGGGAACCCTGAAACGGGAGACCCACGTGACAAATATCAATTTCGTCACCACGACCTCAGTAACTGAGCTCTGAAAGACCTTCGAAAATGGATGTTCCGCCTGACTGGGATTGAGCCACCCGCTTTTATCCCGCGTGTCGATGTCGGTGGAACGCCGGTAACGGGCTGCCTGACATCGAAGTCACCAGACTCTGTCACTTACCGGTAAAGAGGGCACATGTGCCGTGCGGCTACCACCTTCGATGCTGAATGAGCTTATCGCGTAGATCCGCCAGGGCAGTGGAATCGCCGGTCAGGCGGCGGAGTTCGTCGACATCCTCGAGAGCTTCGACGGACCTGTGGGCACCGATCAGTGAATAAGCCCGACATCGAAGGACCTCAACCACGGATTCCCACTGTTCCTCGGACCGTTCCTGCTGTCGGTAGAGATTCAGGGCGGTGGTGTAGTCGTCGACGGAAGCATTATACAGAGCTTGAACCTCCAGTCGGTGAGCATGAGGTAACAGGACGCGTTTGATCACTGTCCCCAGCGAAGGCAAGTTTCCGATCTGCAGATAACGGGCCAGGTTGAACAGCACATCCGCTCTACTCTGATGATAATCAGCGACATCGGGCGATAACTCAATCGCCCGATCAGCTGCGGCTGTCGCCAGACGGTACATCCGAGTCACCGCCGGACCGGAACAGTGCTGCTCGCCGAATATCGTTCGAAACACACACTCAAGGTGATGCGCATCCGCTGTGGCTGGAGCAAGTCGAGTCCACTGGACAACAGCATGGAGACCATCAGTCAGAACATGCCTGTCGTCACCGCAAACTGTGCGGCTCAGGATACTCCATGCAGTCGCTTCGAAAACCGGATTCAGTTTCAGCTGCGACGCGAGTCTCTTCGCTGTGTCCAGTTCGTCACGCCCCAGAGCTCGTTCCGCCTGCTTCAACAACAGGCGCCCGGCTTCGTACGTCGTCTTCACGGAATCTTCGGCCTGACACAGAAATCTCTCCGCCTCTTTAGGGCGATTCTGCCTTTCAGCCAGCTCGGCTTTCTGCAACAGAACTCCGAACCCACCGGGGTCGCATCGTTCGGCCTGCGCCAGTGACTGAGACGACGCTTCCATCTCGCCAAGATTCAGCTGAATACAGGAAAGAATCACCCAGCCATCACCGAATTCGGGCGTCAGTCGAACAACTTCTTCGGCACAGCGGCCGGCTTCCTCAAATTGTCCCGTGCACATGAGAGACGCTGCACGAACCGACCATGCTCGGGAGTATCCGGAATCAATTGCGATTGATTTCTCAGCCAGTTCAATGGCTTTGGTGAAATTGTCTCGAGCCTGTTCAATGGCCGCCATGGCTCCCCAGGCCTCGGACAGATCAGGCACCAGCTTCTGAGCCTCAGCCAGACAGTTTTCCGCTGCTTCCAGCCGACACTCATGGATCAGCGCCCGAGCCTCACGGTATAGCTTCAGTGCCGATGCCAGTGGTTCTTCCGTGGCTTCACGTTCGTGCCAGCCGACGGTCGGATTCGAAGGGATTCCCATCTGCGAACACTCTCATTTTGCTGAAGGCCAGGAATTCAGAAACCACCGAAGAAACGTCTGCCGCTTAGACCTGAAGACCTGGTTGAGGTTGTTCTGCGGTATCCAGACTCCTGTTTCCGAACAAAACCTTTCCCATGGCCGTCCTCGAATTCATTTGAATTGATTACTCCAGCGAACCGGTGGGGTCGCCATCCGCAGCGTCAGCCCCGGGCTTGGTTTCGGGAATTTCTGAGCCTGATGTTCGGACCGGCAGATCGGTCATCGTCTTTCCTGCCTGCTTCAGCCTGATACACAGAGCACTGATTTCAGAACAGCGCCGCATGCGATCCGCCACGGCTTCCGGAGACATATCGACCGGGTACCGAACCGACTGATCAATCTTCGGGAGTGAGTCCATGAGTGTTGCCTGTCAAAAACTGCAGATCCAGCTGATCCTTGGGACGTCCGCTGAGCTGTTTCATGATGATCATGCCGGGTTTGGAAATCACGGGCACGTGAGTTTTTCCAAACAGAACCTGAGACCGGTGTCGCCAGACGGGTTCGTAGGCTGGTGTCACCAGCATCAGATCCAGAGGCAGAAGTTCGTTGCCGACAACCTTCGACACTCGGAAAATCATTCCCGCCCGATCTGTGCCTGGCTTCAGCGGAATCTCTCCAGCCGGGATATTGTAGCCACAGGCCGACGCCACCGACTGTGCCGCTTCAAGGTCTTCTTCACGGATGATGAGGTCAATGTCTTCGGTCGCTCGAATAAACCCATGAGCGGCCATCGCCAGGCCGCCGCACAGAGCAAACTCGATCCCGGCGTCATGCAGAGCGGCCGCCAGCGCTTCGAATTCTTCAACCAGGTTCATCCCGAGCCCTTCTCACCAGTTCAGCGGCTGCTGCCATGCTTCCTTCAGATCACTCAGGTCCGCCTGAATCAATGAACCGACAATAAGACGGTTGCTGTCATTGGTGCTGCCGATCTGAGTCGCGATCGGGACAGTGGACTCTAACGCTGCTGCATTGTCAGCTTCAACTTCCACCACGAAACGGCTGTTGCTTTCGGCGAAGAGATCGGCAGGAGTCAGGTCCGTGTTGAGCGTGACTCCGATGCCGCCGGCGAAGGCCATTTCGGCCACGGCCACGGCCAGGCCACCTTCGCTCAGGTCGTGACAGCTGCGAATCAGTCCGGCTTTGATGGCTTGATGCAGCGACTGAAACGTGGCCAGAGCTTCTTCAGGATTCACAGTCGGCACTGCTCCGCCGGTCAGGCCGTTGACCAGGTTGAAGTGACTGCCACCGAATTCCTCCGCATGGGTTGTGCCGACCAGATACAGTTTGTTGCCCGCCGCTTTCAGATCCATGGTGACGGCCTGTTCGACGTGTTCGATCTGACCCAGAGCAGTAATCAGCAGAGTCGACGGAATGGCGACCGTGCGGCGAGCTCCGTCTTTGTCTTCGTAGCTGAATTCGTTGTTCAGGCTGTCCTTGCCGCTGACAAACGGAGTCCCGAACGCAACCGCCATGTCCTGACAGCCGAGGGCAGCTCGCACCAGTGTGCCCAGAGTCTCCGGGCGTTCGGTGTTGCCCCAGCAGAAGTTGTCCAGAATGGCAATCTTCGACGGATCCGCTCCGACTGCCACGCAGTTTCGCAGAGCTTCGTCGATCGCACTGGCCGCCATCCAGTACGGATCGGAATCGCCCAGATGAGGATTCATGCCGCAGCTGATCACAAGGCCTCGATGCGACGTCAGATCCGGCCGCACCACAGCCGCGTCGGACGGGCCGTCGTTATTGATGCCCACCAGAGGCTTCACCACGCTGCCGGCCTGAACTTCGTGGTCGTACTGACGAATGATCCATTCCTTGCTGGCCACATTCAGACTGCCCAGAATCTTCTTCAGGTCGTCGGTGTAGTCCGCCTTGCTGAGTGCGTCAACGTTGCCGTCACGCTCCGCCGTGACGAGCCCTGCGTCCCGCCCACTACTCTGCTCATCACTCGGAGCGTGATGGCTACTTTGGTGATGGCGACTTTGAATCGCATACGTGGCTTCACGAATCACGGGTGGTCGGCCGTCGTGCAGGAATTCCATCGTCAGCCGGCCGACTTCGTTGTCTTCGTACTTCAGCACCAGTTCTTTGGTGTCAGTAAACTTCCCGATGGCGGTGGCTTCGACTCCTTCAGAACGACACAACGCTTCAAATGCCGACCAGTTGGCTTCGGGAACCGCAAGCACCATGCGTTCCTGAGCTTCACTGATCCAGATTTCTGTGTAGCTCAGGCCGCTGTACTTCAGCGGACACTTGTGCAGCCACACTTCGGCTCCGGTCTTTTCACCCATTTCCCCCACGGCACTGCTAAATCCTCCGGCTCCGCAGTCCGTGATGGCGGAATAAAGGTTTTGATCCCGAGCCTGCAGCAGTACATCCAGCACCATCTTCTCGGTCACCGGATTGCCGATCTGCACGGCACCGCCGCTGATACTTTCACTGTCTTCGGTCAGCTCGGCCGAAGAAAAGGTGGCTCCGTGAATGCCGTCTCGTCCGGTGCGACCTCCCACAGCCACAATCAGATGGCCGGGTTCGACCCTGCCTTCGCTTTTGCCGACCGGAATCATGGCAACGTTGCCACAATAAACCAGCGGATTGCCCAGATAGCGGTCGTCGAAATAGACGGCTCCGTTCACCGTGGGAATGCCCATGCGGTTGCCATAGTCTCGCACACCGCTGACAACACCTTCCATGACCGCCTTCGGATGCAGGACTCCGGGCGGAAGTTCGGCAGCCGGGAAATCCGGTCGAGCAAAACAGAAGACGTCTGTGTTGCAGACAGGCTTCGCTCCCAGACCGGTTCCCATCGGGTCGCGAATGACTCCGCCCAGCCCGGTGTTGGCTCCGCCGTAAGGTTCAATGGCAGACGGATGGTTATGAGTTTCCACCTTGATGCAGACGTCGTTCTTTTCATCAAACGTAACGATGCCTGCGTTGTCTTTGAAGACGCTGACGCACCAGTCATTGTCGCCCAGGTTTTGGCGAATCTGCATGGTGGCAGCGAACACGGTTTCCTTCAGCATGTTGTTGAAGGAAATGTCGCGAACGACCTGACCGTCCTGAGTTTCAACGTAATGAATGCGGCCAGCCAGAGTCTTATGAGAACAGTGTTCGCTCCATGTCTGAGCCACTGTTTCCAGTTCGATGTCTGTGGGGTCTCGATCCAGTGACTTGTAGTAGTCACGAATGGTCTGCATTTCGGCCAGCTGCAGATACAACTGTCCTTCAGCAGACAGCTTCATCAGCTGTTCGTCGCTGTCCATGCTGCGGATGGGAACAGTGCTCAACCGAAAGTTGTAGTCACCGCCCACGGACAGATCGTTCAGCTGCAGCGGACCTTCAATCACGTGTTCGATGGCTTCATTGGACAGAACACGCGAACACACTCGCTGCCGCTCCGCATCAGACAGCTCACCCGTCAGCCAGTACTTGCGGCAGGTGGCCACGGCGGTGACATTCAGGCTTTGCTGCTGCAGCGCGTTGCGAGCATTGTCGGCTACGCTGTCGGTGACGCCGGGATGCAGCAGCACGTTCAGACAGTCAGCGCTGGTGGAGGTAGTATCCGGCAACGCGGTGACCCGGAACTGTTCCACCACGGCGTCGCACAGCAGCAACTCAGCGGCTTTGGCGGCATCGCCTTCAGAAAGGTCACCCTGAATCAGAAAACTGCGAGCCGACCGGACGCTCTTCAGACTCGTGATCCCCAGACTTCCGGCATCCGACAGTATTCGCAGACCTTCGTGATCGCGAGCATCCTGAGACGGCAGAATTTCGACTTCCCAAAGCATTGATGACGTTCCGTGGCAGAATCTTCCGAACGGAGATGCGGAGTGCCCCGACGACTTTCGCCGGAAGTCCGCTCCTCTCAAGAACCTGCACGCAGCTTATCGGGCCGGGAACGGACTCGCAAAGACAGCCACCAACCTCGATCAGGTTCTGCAGATCCGGGAACAGAATCGACACTGCAAGCGAAGATGGATTCTGCGGGACGGACAGGGTCAGGCAGCTGCCGACCGATCACTGCCGGAATCCCCGTGCTGGCTTTCTGCGGTGATCACGGACGATGCCTGCTGCGAGGTGAAGACTTCCTGAGTCTTCAGAAGACGCATCAGGTTCAGATAAGCGACCGTGATGGACATCGCCAGCCCCATACTGCCTCGCAGAAGATATCGGCGGCCGATCCAGATCTTCAGAAACGTCAGCGGGAATTCGGTCCACAGCCGAAGTGTCTGCAGCCGAAGCGGGCCAGCCGCGAAACGCTGCTCGGCAACCTGAGTCGTGTAGAAGTTGATCTTCGCGAGCGTCGCGGACCACGAAATGAACGACCGATGATGAATTCTTCCCTGAAGGTCGTCACATCGCCCGCCGCGCATTTCCACGCGATCCTGATAGGCGTGATCCGACATGCGCCCGAAATCACGGTGATACAGTCTCAGAATGTGATAGCTGTAAGCATGCCAGCTGGGACATTCTTCGCCGGGAAGCATGTCCGTCACACGAATCCGGAATGCTCCCTGATCTGCCGGGGCAGCCGCGACCGCCGCCATGATTTCTTCGGCCAGTTCAGGACTGACTTCCTCGTCAGCATCCAGATTCAGCACCCACCGATGCCGACACTGATCCTCGGCGAACCGTTTCTGAGGCCCGTAGCCCGTCCAGTCACGATGCAGAACTCGTGCTCCCAGCGCGGCAGCAATGGTTGTCGTCTGATCGGTGCTGCCGGAATCCACAACCACCACATCGTCGGCCCAGCCGATGACTGACCGAATCGCGGCACCGATGCGACTCTCTTCATTTTTCGAGATGATGTATACCGAAACTGGAGTCGCGGTCATGTGATTCCAATCCAAGCGTCGGCAGAGCCCACGCCCCGTACAAGCGAACGTTCGGAAACGCGACTCCGTCGCTCAGAAAAGATGCGAGGATCCGCCTCAGATGAATCTCGGCGGGAAAAGGCGGTGGCAGGTTAACCGGAAACTGAATGCGCTGACAAGGGCGTTTCAGCCGGCAGAGTTCGCCGTGCAGGCATCGCTGTCAGCGTCGCGGAAAATCCGAGCTCGATACAGACCGACGCGGTGGAGCCAGAACTGAAACATCACCCACAACGTCAGCAGGCCGTAACGAGTACTGCGACGAAAGTTGATGCTGGACGCTTCGTCAAAGTAACGCACGGGGACGGGGATATCTGCCAGACGAAACCCGGCAGCCACAGCCTGAGCCAGAAACTGCGTGTCAAAGACGAAGTCGTCTGAGTTGTTTCGCCAGGCAATGCGTTCCAGCACTTCCCTTCGGTAGGCTCGAAATCCGCTGTGGAAATCCCCCAGGTTCTGCCCCAGAGCAATGTTTTCAACAATCGTCAGGCAGCGATTGGCAATGTACTTCCAGACGGGCATTCCGCCGTCCAGTGCTTCGGCTCGAGTCCGAATTCGGGACCCCAGAATGATGTCGCAGTTTCCCAGCCGAATCAGTTCGGCGGCCACCGGAATGACGCGGCTGTCATACTGATAGTCGGGATGAATCATCACCACGATATCCGCCCCGATCTCCAGGGCTCGGGTGTAGCACGTCTTTTGATTGCCCCCGTATCCCGTGTTGGTTTCATGCCGAATCACGGTCAGACCCAGCGATTCGGCAATTTCGACCGTGTTGTCGCGACTGCAGTCGTCCACCAGAATCACGGCATCAACCGTTCCCGCGGGAATGTCGCGAACTGTTTTCTCAAGGGTAGCGGCCGCGTTGTAAGCCGGCATCACCGCGACGATCTTCGGTTTGTCTGTGCTGGACATGAGTCAATCGCGGCGAAAGGGACATTCAGAACCAGGCGTGAACTTCACCACCTACGCCCAGTCAGCAGAATCCATTGGGCTGAACTGCAAACTTCTCGGGTTTTCCGGCAGCGCACGAAAAAGCGACAGACCAGCGGAACCTGCCTGTCGCTACAAATCGAGTGAGCTCAGAAACCCGGGCTACTTCGCCGCGGATGCTTCCGGCTTGACAACTTCCAGGTTCGGCACCGTGATCGACGTAATGCGCACCCGAGTGTATTTCTGGCGATGCCCGGTATGACGTCGGCTGTTCTTGCGGCGACGCAGCTTCTGGACTTCCAGCTTCGGACCTTTGTCGACGTCGAGCACAATTTCCGCTTCAACGCTGGCACCGTCAATGACCGGAGCACCAATCACACTGGCACCGCCGGCGTTCGCCAGCAGAACGCGGTCGAACTTCATTGTCTTGCCAACTTCGGCATCGCTGCAGAAGTCCACCGACAACAAATCACCTTCCTGAACTCGATGCTGACGGCTGCCGTTTTCAATGACTGCGAACATGGAAAAAACCTGAGAACTGAGTCGAAACGTCAAAACTCTCGCGAAATCGACAGCCTCCAATTGTCGGCAGAAGCCGGGGCCGGATTTGCAGGATCGCGGAGTATAACGAAACATTCGGGAAGTTCGAGCCGGAAATTGACTCAGTCTCAAACTTCTGAACCAGTTTCCGGCCTCTGATCCCGCGGGAACTGGCGGAAACACGAACAAATCGGCCGACAACTCCCGGTCAGGTGGCATCCCCCGAAAAACCTCGGTACTGTCCAGCCAGCAGCTTCTTCTGATAGCGCCCCTGAACAATGTCCACCAACACCAGAACCGCCAGCACAAAGTAAAACGTGCTCTTGGCCATCGGCTCAACTTCGTGTCCGAACAGCTTCAGATGCGCCAGATGTCCGCCTTCGGAAACCAGCATGATTCCCACGATAAAGAGAATAAACAGCCCAAGAACTTCGTACATCCGGTTCTTCTGCAGGAATTCGCTCACCCGATCGGACAGCCACAGCATCATCAGGCCACTGAACAGAATTGCGAGCGACATGACCACCATGCCGGCCATCGTAATCACCTGAGCCTTCAGGTTGGGATCCGGATTCGGAGACGATGCCAGCGCAATGGCGCTCAGAATGGAGTCGAAACTGAACACCAGGTTCATCGTGGTGATCCAGAAAATCGCCGACACAACAGAACGGGACTTCTCACCGTCCTGACCTGTCGACAGCTGACTGTCCAGCATCATATGAGCGATCTCTTTGATCGCCGTGTAAATAATGAACGCCCCGCCCACCAGAACAATCAGTGCGTGAACGTTCAGCTGGAAGACGACCCGCTTGGATTCAATCGAAATGTACAGGAGATTGTCGAACCCCAGCACGGCCTGCAACAGCGTCAGCATCAGCAGAGTCATGACATGAGCAATCACGGCGGAAACCTTTCGTTTTTCTCATGGCCCTGAACTCAGTCCGCATCGCCGAAAATTCAGGGCAGCGTCTGCCGTTTCAGTTTTCGGAGCTCTAAAGCCGAAACGATTCCATCTTTGTCGGAATCCAGTTGATCGAAAACAGTCAGCAGTTTCTTCGGGACTTCTGACCGCTGGAGTGCGCCGTCACGATTTGTGTCAAAACGATCAAGCACACCCTGCACTTCCGGCCCAACACGCCCTGCCCCGGTTCGCGGAATGGCAATATCGAAATAACCAATCATCATTTCGTGCCACGTCTGGTCGCCCCAGCGGACACTCGCCGACGGATCCGGATTGTTGAGGTTATCGGCGGAATTGTCAAAAGCTGCGGTGCAAACCATTCGGGAACCGGCCGGCAAAGTCAGCGGTGCCTGCAGGCGATAAGCGGTTTGCCAGTTGAAATCATAAGCAGGCACGTCCAGCAGAGTCTGCCTGTCCTGTCCGGGAATGTCGGCCTCAAACCGAAACGCTTTCCCCCGCAGATGCATATGCGGCATCAGAGCCAGCAGAGTCACGGGAATTGGTGCCTTCGGCGACTGTGACTCGACACTGAAGTTTCGGTCACCAGGAGGAATCTCAAACTTTCGATTCGTTGCTTCCTGAGTCATCACCACCTGCCGAACGTCTGCATCGTCAGCAAAATACAGCCCCACCGAGCTCTGATCCCGCCGAGGCTCGCCGACCGGAGTGTAGTGCATCTGAAATACCAGCTTCGAACCGGCCGGCACCAGTTTGGCCATTCCGTCCGGATAGGGTTCCGTCCGCAGACCCGGCACATAGGCCGCCAGAAAAGCTCCGCCGCCAGCCCCGGAATCGCGCCCCCCCGAACCCTTCGCCCGAGCAAACACCAGCACGTGGTGGACAACATCGCGACTGCCGGGAACCACTTCAGCGGCTCGAACCCAGCGGTCCTCCTCAAAGCCGGGATCCACTTCAAAATACTGATAGCGGACAACACCATCAGCAGGGACATCCCAGGGCTCAGGCATTGAAACCACAATGTCCGGTTCGGTCCCGAGCTGCCAGCCGGATGATTTCTCCGGCGGCAGTGGGGCAGAATTCAGATCCCCCGGCGGCGCCCCGGCCAGCGACCAACGACGAACCAGGTCCTTTTCCTCAGCCGTCATCCCGCGAGCGTTGGAAAACTCTCCATGCGCCGGGTTCGCGTGCCAGGGCGGCATTCGGTGATCCTGAATGACTTCCCGAATCATGTCCGCCCAGCCGACCGTTTCCTCGTAGTTCGTCAGCGAAAACGGCGCTATCTCTCCCGACCGATGACACTCGACGCAGTGTCGGTTCATGATCTCTGCAATATGGCTCGAATAGGTAACATCGCACTCGTCATCAACTTTCCGAACACGACCGATCAGGCAACCTTCGGCAGCCACCGTGCTCTTTTCAGGCCGCTCATTTTTCAAAGCCGCCTCGATCGCATCGATCATCCAGGTCGACTGAGCCTGTTCACGAGCATACCCAATTCCGTATTGATCATCGATTCGGCCGCGATAGACGATCTGCCTTGCCCGATTCAGCACGAACACCTCGGGAGTTCGCTCGGCGCCC
This sequence comes from Planctomycetaceae bacterium, assembly GCA_041398865.1. Classification (GTDB taxonomy): domain Bacteria; phylum Planctomycetota; class Planctomycetia; order Planctomycetales; family Planctomycetaceae; genus Fuerstiella. The sequence goes on along the minus strand of JAWKTY010000009.1, from coordinate 125,698 downwards.
AATTGATCGGCCACTCGGTTCCCAACGTCCTTCAGAATGGGAAAATCGATTTTCAGAGTCCGAGCAAATGCCGCGATCTCGGTCACGGAATCCTGTCGATTCGGATTCAGCCCGACAAACCGAACACCTCGGTCCGCATAGGCCACAGCGGTTGCCTGCAGCTTCTGAGCATACAGTCGCACCAGCGGACATTCCGTCCCAAGCACAGCGATGACCAGCACCGGAGATTCGCGAAAATCATCAAGCTGGTGTGTCTTCCCTCGATAGTCCTGCAGAGAAAAATCCGCTGCGAACGGCTCATCTCCCTGAAGAGCCAGCGGCAGAGTAAGTATGCCCCCAAGAATTACCCAGGCACTTCGTATCATTGAATCGCCTCGTCCATATCCGAAAGAAACAACAGGATTCACCGAAACCCAACACCCCGGTTGCGTGACAACGGGATATCATAAAGTTTCGACGGCTGAAAAATCACGACGTTCTCGACGAAATACCGGCTGAGAATGTCCCGCGCATTTCGTGACGTTTAACTTCACCTCGCTGAATTCACGGCGAATGCAACCGACACCGGACGATCGAAAACCGCACCTTCTCAGCTCCAGTCAGCGAGATCAACCATGACAGATCTTCAAGAAACAAAACTGATTTTCCTCGCGTTTGCAGCCCTGCTGGTCTGCCCTGCTGCTCCTGCCGATGATCCACCGCTGCATCCCACGGACCGGCAACAGATCATCAACCGGTACGAAAAGATTCTGCAGGACAACCCGATCGACACATTCAGGGCACCAAATGCACTGGAGAAACACTCCAAACGCGGAGACGCGCTGTTTATTCTCGGACGATTCGCCGAATCCGTGACGGAATATCAGGCCATGGTTGCAATTTCTCCCGAAACCGATGCCTCCCACTGGCGGCTCGGAATCGCACTGTTTTTTGCAAAACTACCCGATCAGGCGGCTCGGCAATTCGAGAAATACCATTCCTTTGACAACGTGGATCGGGAAAACGGGATCTGGCGTTACCTCTGCCAGTACCAGGCTCACGGTCAGGAAACAGCGGATCGAGAACTCATTCGATACAACAAAGACGACCGTGAACCATTTCCCGCCGTCTATCGTCTGTTCGACGGAAGTCTTACCCCGGAAGCCGCCCTCGCCGCGATCCCAAACGACCTGCCAGCCGACGAACGCGACAAGAGACTGTTCTACACAGAGCTCTACCTGGGAATGCTGAACGTTGTGCAGAAGAAGCCCACCGTCGCCAGAGAACAGCTCCGTCGGGCAACCGGGCGGAAGTGGCCTCGAACCGCCGGATACGGCCCAAACTTCATGTGGCACGTTGCGCGGCTCCAGTTCGAGCAGCTGGACAACTCAGTCGCAGACCGCGAGACATCGCCCCCAAAGCCGGATGCTGAAAATCCTACTCCGGACGCGGCAGACTGAACCGATCCCCGGTTCGACAGTAATCCTTGCCGCCCATGCGTCCGATCGCGTTCAGAAGGTCTGGATCAGCCACGCCGTCTGCCCCCAGGACCGCGTCCGAAACATGAACGTAAAGAATCCTGCCAATAACAATATTGGCGCCACCGGGGCCGTCACCGATCTTCAAAATCTGCAGAACTTCGCACTCAAACTGCACGGGAGATTCAGCAACTCGCGGAGCCCGTACACGGGTCCCTGACAGTGATGTCAGACCACAGACATCAAACTCTGATTCGTCCGGCGGCAGCACAGCAGCAGAACGGTTCATCGGTTCAGCCAGGAACTCCGGAACGATATTCACGACGAACTCACCGGTCGATTCAATGTTTCTCAGAGTATCCTTCGGGCCGCCATCGGCGTTGTTGGCCGGACAGAACAGAAGGCTCGGAGGTCGCGAGCCGACTCCCGAAAAGAAACTGAACGGAGCAACGTTCGTAATCCCGGACTCCGATACTGTCGACACCCACGCAATCGGACGGGGAACGATGCAGTGAATCAGGTGCTGATACAGCAGCGATGGTCGAATTTCACCAGCATCAATTTCCATATGAAACTCTCCCGCTGACTGAGCAGAATCGAGCTACGCCGCGTCGTCCAGTGGAACTAACCGGGGCATCGGCAGCTTCAACCCGACAATGTCACCGTATCGCTGCTTCAGAGTTCGGAAATCCGCCTTTAGAAAGTTCCGCAGCTGCCGCGGTGGTTTCATTGCCAGATACTGACGCACAAACAACTCCATCCGGCGATCGTATTCGGCCTGGCTGCCGGTGTGCATGTAACAGCTTCCCGAAAACCGGCGGATGTCTCCGTTGAATGCCGGACTGATGTGGAACAGCTCATGCACCACCGTCACCAGCTTTTCAGAATAGGTCTGATTAAGAAATCGCGGGAGGTAAAAGGTCAGCAGATAGAGGGCTTCACGGCCGTCATGAAACAGTCTCTGCACGGCCCATCGCCGTCCTCCTCGAACCTGCACCGCCGCTCCGTTCTCGAACCTTAGCGGAGTCAGCTTGGCCTGCATCCCCCATTCGACCGGAGATCGGGTCTGAGCAAACGTCACCACGACCCGATCCATGTCAATGTGACGAAATTCCGAATGCCGATGACAGATGTCGTAACACAACTGCCGCATTGCGTGACAGAAATCGAAGCTGCCGGACGTCATCCTTCGTCTCTTACAGCAAAAAAAAAGCCGCTCCCAACAGAAGCGGCAGAACCAGGATCAATGAGCCGGAACACCGGTCAGTTGGATTCACTTTCCACAACCGGGGCAGAGCGTTTCCGGGACTTAACTCGATCACGCTCACCCACAAACTCAATCATCGCCTGAGCACCGGCGTCACCAAGCCGCACCTGCGGCAACCGAACAATCCGAGTGTAACCGCCCTCCCGGTCAGCAAACCGGTCCGCGAGCTGTCCGAAAAGGACGCCCAGAGCAACATGATCACGCAGTGCCGAAAATGCCCGGCGACGCAGCGCAACGGCTGGAGCCTTAGCCTGTGCCCACTTCTGCCACTGATCGGATTTTCTCCACGCCGCAAAAGCCTCCGAACCTGGTTCAGCGTCAGTCGCGAACGCAGCCGCAGCCTTTTCGTGCTCCGCAGCCCGCTTTGCAAGAGTCACAAGCTTCTCGACGAAGGGACGCAATTCCTTAGCCTTCGGAACGGTGGTCACAATCCGGCCAGGAACCTTCGCTCGACCAACGTCACCCTCGGCTCCGGTCAGAGTTCGAAGCAGACTGCAGGCCATGTTACGAAACATCGCCTTTCGGTGAGAAGCATTCCGACCTAGTTTTCGACCGCTGACTCGGTGTCGCATGGCGACAACTCTCTTCCACAAATAAAGTAATCAAACAGGCAGCATCAATGACCAGCAGACTGATTCGGCAGTCGCATGCCCAACCGCAGCGAGATCTCTCCCAGTCGCTCCCGCACTTCGTCCAGAGTCGTCTCGCCGAAGTTTCGAACCTGCAGCAGATCGTCTTCAGACTTCACGACCAGGTCGCGAACGGTATTGATTCCAACAGATTCGAGACAATTCGTCGCTCGAACCGACAGGTTCAGCTCGGCAAGACTCTTGTTCAGCTTCTCCTCGAGCTCCATGTCCACCGGCGAATACCCGGTGGATTCCATCATTCCCCGCAGACCGCCCTCCGGAGACGACTCCGGCCCCGGCTCGCGGTAAGTAATGAAACAATTCAGATGCTTCCGCAAAATCTTGGCAGCCTCCACCAGCGCCATTGACGGGGAAACCGTCCCGTTGGTCCAGATTTCGAGGTTCAGCTTGTCATAGTTCGTCCGCTGACCCACTCGAGTCTCTTCGATCTCATGCCGAACTCGAATGATAGGCGAAAACGCAGCATCCAGAGGAATCACACCAATCTCCGGATCGTTCTGGTAGTGCTCGTTCGCTGAAACGTAACCACGCCCGTTCTCAACCGTCATCTCGATGTGAAACGGAACATCGTCCGTCATAGTCGCAATCACCAGGTCGCGGTTGATGACTTCCACCTGGTCATCGCAGATCACGTCAGCACCGGTGATCACGCCGCGAGTCGTCTTTTCAATGCGAATCGTCTTAACGGAGGCGCTGTAATTCTTCAACACCAGCGATTTCAGGTTGAGACAGATATCCGTCACGTCCTCAACAACACCCGGAATCGTTGTGAACTCGTGCTGAATCCCCTGAATCCGCACCTTGGTGATGGCCGCCCCTTCCAGACTGGACAGCAGAATCCGACGCAGGCTGTTTCCGACCGTGGAGCCAAACCCCCGCTCAAACGGCTCTGCGACAAACCGACCATAGCAGGATGTCAGAGTCTCCCGAACGGGAAACACCCGGCTCGGCAGTTCAAGACCTCTCCATCGAATACGCATTGCAAATGCCTCTTAAAAAACGGACTCGTTTAGCAGACTGACAGCCAACAACAACGCTAAACGCGGCGTTTCTTTGGCGGACGACATCCGTTGTGTGGCAGCGGGGTGATGTCTTCGATGGAACGCACAGTAATCCCAGATGACTGAAGCCCGGTGATCGCACTTTCGCGGCCGGACCCCGGCCCCTTCACCCGGATCTCAATCTCCCGAACACCAAACTTCGCTGCTCGCTCAGCAACGGTCTCGGAAGCCCTCTGAGCTGCGAATGGAGTACTCTTGCGGCTGCCCTTGAAGCCAACAGTCCCTGCAGTGGCCCAGCACAACACGTCTCCGTTCGTATCAGTCATTGTCACAATCGTGTTGTTGAAGGTCGCCTTAATGAAGGCAATCCCCTTCGTCACATTGCGTCGAATTCGCTTCTTTTGCTTTACTTTTGCCACGATCTATCTTCTCAAAAACAAACGGACCGGAGAAAACCCGAAGAGCACGCTAATCAGTGCTTCATGTCCTTCACGCCCTTCTTGCCTGCAACCGTCTTCTTTCGCCCCTTACGAGTTCTTGCGTTGGTCTTGGTTCGCTGACCACGAACAGGAAGACCGCGACGATGTCGAAGACCGCGATAACACTGAATCTCACGAAGACGCCCAATATCCTGCTGAACCTTACGTCGCAGTGGCCCCTCAACGGTGTAGTTCTTGTCCAGGTGAGTCGTGATGCGGCTCACGTCGTCTTCCGAAAGATCGCTCGCACGAACCTGCGGATCAATGCCCAGTTCATAGCAGATCTTCACCGCAAGAACACGGCCAACACCATACAGGTAAGTCAACGCAATGTACGTCGGCTTATTATTGGGAATGTCAACACCAAGCACACGGGGCATCGCACCGAACTCCAAACACAACTGTCACAAACAGAAATCCAGCCGGAACATCGACAAGAGCTAGCCCTGACGCTGCTTATGACGGGGATTCGCGGAACAAATGACATAGGTACGGCCACGGCGGCGAACTGTCTTACAGTGCTCGCAGATACGCTTGACGCTCGAACGGACCTTCATGACTTAACTCCAACCTTCAACTTAAACCCTAGTCCTCTGTGTCCAGCAGTCCCGGATAATTCCGCATCACCAGATGACTGTCAATCTTCTGAACAAGATCCAGGGCAACTGAAACAATAATCAGCAACCCGGTACCGCCAAAGAAACTGGCAACCGCGAAATCCTGAGTCATCGTGGTGGAGATGACAGTGGGAATCACGGCAATAATGGCAAGAAATGCGGCACCGACATATGTGATTCGCAGCATGACCTGCTCGAGGTGCCCTGCGGTGCGACCACCTGGACGATACCCCGGAATAAAGCTGCCCATATCCTTCAGATTCTCTGCCATATCCTTGGGATTAAACGTAATCGCCGTCCAGAAGTAGCAGAAAAAGTAGATCAGGACGATATAACTCAGGTTGTAAACAAAACCCTGCCCGGGACTGAAAGCATTCTTCAGAGTATTGAGGACGCTGTTCTCAGGCCAAACGACCGAAAGCTGGTTGAACACGAAGAACGGGAGGAGCAACAGGCTGGAAGCAAAAATGATGGGCATGACCCCAGCCTGGTTCACTCGAAGCGGGAGCCACTGACGCTGTCCGCCCATCACCTTCCGACCGCGAACATGTTTGGCACTTTGAATCGGAATCTTTCGCTGGCCCTGCGTGATGAAGATCACCCACACAATGACCGCGATGAAAAGAACAGCCAACACCAGCAGCAACTCGACACCGCGGCCACCGCCCAGCTGCATTCCCCCCTCAACGATCTCGTTCAAAAATCCACCCGCAGTTGCAGGCATTCTGGCCAGAATGCCTGCCATAATCAACAGGCTGATACCGTTCCCAATGCCATATGCATCGATCTGCTCGCCAATCCACATCAAAAACACAGTGCCGCAGGTCATCACCATGGTTCCGACCAGCATCCAGGGCAGTGTGTCGTAACCACTCAGCACAATCCCCTGGCCGTTTGTGATCTGACCGCCAGCGAGCCCCTTGATCAAAAAGAAGCTCTGGAGCAGGCAAATCAAAACGGTGGCATAACGAGTGTACTCATTCAGCCGACGCCGACCGGACTCACCCTCCTTCTGAAGCTGCTCCAGTGGCGGATAGACCGTCCCGAGCAACTGGAACACGATGGAGGCCGTGATGTACGGCATGATTCCCAGACCGAAAATCGAACCGTTCATGATGTTGGATGCAGAAAAAACCTGCACCATCTTCAGCATATCCCCCAACCCTCCACCACCACCCTGAGTAGTCTCTCGGATGAGGGAGTGATCAATGAACGGCAGGAGAATCGAAAACCCCATGCGATAGACGGCCAGCAGACCAATCGTCAGCAGGATCTTCTGGCGAAGCTCAGGAACTCTGAATACAGTCAGGAATTTGGCAAACATAGGACTCGCCTCAAAACCTCCAGACAGCGAAGGTCCTTACACGCAGCATGAGCTCAAATGCGTTCAAACTTGCCACCGGCAGCGACGATCTTCTCTTCGGCGCTCGTTGAAAACCGATTCGCTTTGACAGTGAACTTCTTTGTGACGTCTCCGTCACCCAGCACCTTCAGAGAATCGATGCCGACTCGGAACCAGCCCGCAGGACACGAGTGAAGTCGACTGTGATCTCAACGCCGTCATCGAACGCCTTCTCAACTGTCCACATTGATGATGACAACGGTGGATGCAAAGGCAACGTGGTAAACCACGCTTGGCCACTCGACGGAACAGCGGCATCTGACCGCCCTCAAATCCAGTCCGCCGACTTGAACCGGAACGGCTGCTAAAGCGCACTATGCCCGCGTCCGCTTTGTCTTGCCGTGACCGGACCCAACGCCTCGACCAACACGCTTCCGCGGCTTACGCTTCTGAATCCCCTGATGCACGTCGTTCAGAATCATGTCAGCGAAACCCCTCTCAATCGTTCAACCTGTTCACGAGTTCTCAGCTGAGAAAGAGCGTCCAGTGTCGCCTTGACCAGATTCAAAGTTGGTTGAACCAAAGCTTTACTGGTCAGAATGTCAGTCCACCGCCTGCTTCGAAACCAGCCGAACGCACTCACCGGCAATAACACCGGTACCGGGCTTTGCCGGCAGCAGAATCACGCGCGAAGCGCGATACGTCCCAATCACCTGATGGGGAATTGTTCCATTATGAACCGGAAAACTCTTCTGAGCTCGGTTTGCCGCCTTCGTCGCTTTCAACGGCCGAGGCACCTCGATGGCCTTGCCATAGCCATATCCGACTCGACCGCTGCGGTCCCCGGTGACAACGAGCGCGGCGAAACTAAAGCGTCGACCACCCTTCACCACACACGCACAACGACGGATCTGGATAACCGATTCGCCGGAATCTCGCTGAACATCACCTGTGAACACTGTGAACTCCCAAAATTCCGAACAAATCTAGAACTGAAGGCCCTGCTCACGAGCAGCATCGGTAACGCCGCGACGACCATGATGTGAAAACGCTCCACGATCAAACACCACTTCGCTAATTCCTTCCCCTTTGGCTCGCTCGCCGATCAGACGCCCCACAACTGCGGCCATCTCGCAGTTTCCAGCGACCTACCAACGCCCGCAATCTGACGGATCCAGAGTGCTCGCAGACACCAGCGTGCGACCTGCCGTATCGTCGTGATCTGAGCGTACATGTGTCGATTGCTCCTTAAATACCGAAAGCCGAAGCTTTCCGCGAGCATCCCGACGGACACGATTTCCGAATTCGGAAACGACGACGAGTCGTCCCGCTTCCCCCAAAGCGCTACGGTATTCATATCAAATCCAACTGCCGAAATGCACCGCCAGCACTACTTTGAACCAAAGGCCTTCCCGGACTTCCGACGAACAAACTCGTCTTCGTAGCGAATACCCTTACCTTTGTATGGCTCCGGAGGACGGACGCCGCGAATATCCGCCGCGAACTGTCCGACCGCCTGTTTATCAGCCCCTCAAATGCAACGACTCGCACGTTACTGGAACACTCGCAGGTCACACCGGCGGGAACTTCAAGCTCAATTGTGTTCGCATATCCGACACGAAGAGACGGCTTATTACCGGAAAGTGCGGCATTGTAACCGACTCCGACAATAATCAACGACCGCTCAAACGGCTTTACAACCCCGGTCACCATATTGTTGATCAAACTGCGAGTCAGCCCATGCAGAGCACGGCTCTCTCGCTGATCATCGGGCCGGGTGACAACAATCCGCCGTTCTGCCTGATCGACAGAAACTCCAACCCCAGGATGAACGTCCAGCGTCAAAGCGCCCTGAGGCCCTTTAACGCTCAACGTCTGACCGTCCAGCCCGACGGTGACCTCCCCGGGAAAAACGACAGGCTTGTTTCCAACTCGTGACATTGCTCAACCATTTCCACCAGTATTATCGAAGCAGCCAGATGCTACCAAACCTGACACAACAGCTCACCGCCAACTCCCTCACGTCGCGCCTCCCGATTGCTCAAAACGCCTTTGGAGGTTGACAGAACAGACACACCAAGCCCCTGACGAACATCTTTGGTCTCAGTCGCCCCGACGTACACCCGACGCCCCGGCTTGCTGATTCGCTCGATATGCTGAATGACGTGCTCACCGTTCGGACCATACTTCAGATTGACACGCAGCGTCGCAACCGGCGTTCCTTCAATCACCTCATGATCCCAGACAAACCCCTCGCGTTCCAAAGCCTGAACCACCCGGACCTTCATCTGAGAATGGGGCATGTCCACATACGGCCTCTCAACGTGAATCGCATTGCGAATTCGAGTCAGCAGGTCCGCGATCGGGTCAGTCATCATAGCAGAGTACTCAACAGAAAATCATTGCAGCAAACAGATTACCAGCTGGCTTTCTTTGCGCCAGGCACCAGACCATCGAGACAAAGATTGCGGAAACAAATTCGGCAAACCTTGAACTTCCGATAGACCGCTCGGGGACGACCACAGAGCCCACACCGCCGCACGATGCGTGAACTGAACTTCGGAGGCAACTTCGCCTTCTCAATTTTCGCTTTGCTTGCCATAACTTCAGCTCTCTTTACCGCTCTTAGCGCCCGTGCTGAACGGCATTCCGAACGCCTTCAGCAACATCCGTCCCTCGTCGTCCGTCCGAGCACTCGTAACAATGGTAATATTCATCCCCTGTGGCTGAGTCACCGTTTCAGCATCGATCTCCGGAAACACCAGCTGCTCCTGCAGACCGCAGTTATAGTTCCCCCGGCCATCAAAAGACCTGGCGTTGATTCCCCGAAAGTCTCGAACCCGCGGAAACGCCAACGTGATCAATCGATCCAGAAACTCATACATCCGCTTCCCGCGAAGTGTCACGCGGCAGCCAATCGGCATCCCCTCACGCAGTCGAAATCCCGAAACGGACTTCTTAGCCCGACAGATCTGAGCCTTTTGGCCACTGAGCGTCGTGAGATGGTCCACAGCAGAGTCGAGCCGCTTGCGATCCTGAACCGCCTCGCCAACCCCCATGCTGATGACAATCTTCTCCAGCTTCGGAATCGAGTGAACATTCGATCGCCTCAACTGCTCCTTCAGGCCAGGAACAATTTCGGCGTTGTACTTTTCCAGCAAACGGGCCATTCGAAACTCTGCCTCAAACAATCCAGAACTACAGTCGACCGCGATTAAACAACTTCACTGGCAAGACTGACAATTTTCATGAACTTTCGATCCCGAAGCTCTCTGGCGACAGCACCGAAGATTCGCGTGCCACGAGGATTTCCATCCCCGTCCACAATCACCACGGCATTCCGATCAAACCGAACGTAGCTTCCATCGTCACGGCGAGAAGCTTTGCGGGTGCGGACAACGACGCCCTTCACCACAGCCCCCTTCTTCACGTTGCTGCCCGGTGATGACTTCTGAACACTCACAACGATCACGTCGCCAACCGTCGCATAACGCCGCTGGCTCCCGCCAAGCACCTTAACGCAACGAACGACCTTCGCGCCCGAGTTGTCAGCGACATCCAAAACTGTCTGCATCTGAATCATGCTGCACCTACCCGCCTACCGCCCGACACACAGAAATTCCTAAGCCTTGTCCTCGCCGTGAGAGGCCGACAAAAGTCCGCCATGCTTCACAACTCGCACCAGATCCCAGCGCTTGGTCTTCGATCGCGGCGGAGCCTCGATGATCTCGACAACATCCCCCTCCTGAGCGACCTCTGCCTCATCATGGACGTGACAGACAGTTCGTCCCCGAACGATCTTTCCATACTTTCGGTGAGGAAAACGCCGTTCGATCTCAACTCGTAGCGACTTTGCCATCTTTGTACTGGTCACAGTACCAATCAGGACCTGTTTCATAGCAATTCCCTCACGCTTCCTTCACCGACGACTGTCGTTCGCGCTGCAGAGTCTTCAGACGAGCGATCTCGCGACGCAGTCGCTTCACGTTGCTTGGAGCATCGTTCCGCTCTGTCGCAGACTGAAACCGAATGCGAAACAGCGACTGCTGAGCTTCACGAAGCTCATGCCCCAACTGCTCGTCAGACAAACTTCTTAACGCAGATGCTTTCGACATCGTACCTTCCCAAACTATTCAACAACGGGACGACGCCCGACAAGCCGGACTCGCACCGGCAGCTTGTGAGCAACACGGTTAAAGCAGTCCCGAGCCCCCTCGCGAGGAACTCCGGTGACCTCAAACAGAATTGTCCCGGGCTTCACAATGGCAACCCAACGATCCGGTTCACCCTTCCCCTTACCCATTCGAGTTTCAAGAGGACGAGAGGTCACAGACTTGTGGGGAAAAATTCGAATAAACACGCGGCCCATCCCACGAACATACTGATTCGCAGCGATACGACAGGCTTCAATGGTCTGAGCTGTGATGTGGCCACTGTCCATCGACTGCAGGCCCCATTCACCAAAGACGACCGTGTTGCCCCGGTGGGCATCACCTTTTATACGTCTTCTTTGGCTTTTTCGATGCTTGACCCGTTTTGGCATTAAGGCCATCAACAGTCTCCTCGTCAGAATAGTCGCCAAGATCGATCCAGACCTTGACACCAATAATCCCCTGAGCAGTCTTGGCCTCAGAGAAGCCATAATCCACATGCCGTCGCAGAGTCGACAATGGAATCGACCCGCGACTCGCCTTTTCCTTTCGCGACATCTCGGCGCCACCCAGCCGACCGGACATCTCGATCTTCACACCCTCAACCCCTGAACTCATCACTTCATCAAGGGTCTTCTTGATCGCTCGGCGGAAACTCCCGCGTTTGGAAAGCTGCTGCGAAATCTTATCAGCCACCAACTTCGCATCTCGATTGGCGTTTCCAATCTCAACGATCTTGAGGTCCATTCGACGACCGGTCAGATCCTCAAGATCACCCTTCAGCCGATCAACTTCCTGACCCTTCCGCCCAATAATCACACCAGGACGAGCAGTGAACAGGTGAACAATCACCTGGTCCCGCGTTCGTTCGATCTCCACCTTAGAAATCTCAGCAAACTGATATTTCGTGCTGATGAAGCGGCGAATCCTGAAATCTTCTGCCAACAAATCGCCGAACTCGCGCTTGGGAGCATACCAGCGGCTTCGCCAGTTCTCCATGACGCCAACTCGAAATCCGGTTGGCCTGACTTTTTGACCCATCGATAAATCCTCCTGCCCAAAACGGCAGCAATCAAACCAGCTCCGGTGCCTCGATCCCCACATGAATATGCGCCGTCCGACGACGAATCAGGAACGCCATCCCTCTCGCCCGAGGCTGCACCCGCTTGAACATCGGGCCACCGTCCACACGGCACTCAATGATCTTCAACCCCTCAGGATTTCGAACGCCACGATCTTCTGCGTTCGCAATCGCACTCTTCAGTACTGATTCAAGGAATCGCGCTCCCCGATTCGGAAGAAAACGCAGGGCCTCAACTCCCTGAACAGCAGACATACCTCGAATCATATCCGCGAAAGGCCGAACCTTTGTCGGTGAAATTCGAGCATGTCGATGGATCGCTTTGACGACTGCCATGACTACTTCTTGCCTTTCGCACCGTGACCGCGAAATGTTCGAGTCGGAGCAAACTCACCAAGCTTATGACCCACCATATCCTCAGTCACATACACATTCAGATGCAGGCGACCGTTATGAACCAGGAAGGTGTGACCGACAAACTCCGGCGAAATCGTACAGGATCGCGCCCATGTCTTGACCGGTTCCTTCCGACCGTCGGAATTCAGTTTCTCAACCTTCTCCAACAGCCGAACATCAACATGAGGCCCTTTTTTGAGCGAACGACCCATTTATCCAACCCCGAAACTATCGAATCAAACCTTGACTTCACCGTAACGTCGCGACCAGCGACGTCGAATAATCGCCTTGCTGGAAGCCTTCCGCTTTGAACGGGTTCGGCCACCCTTTGACAGCTTTCCGGTAGGACTACAGGGATGGCGTCCGCCGGAATTCCGCCCTTCCCCGCCACCCATCGGATGAGCCACAGGGTTCATACACGTCCCTCGAACATGCGGCCGCCAACCCAGCCACCGCATCCGACCAGCTTTTCCATAAACAATACTGTTGTGCTCTGAATTCCCCAAGACTCCGATCGTCGCCCGACAGGCGCTCGGGAGCCGACGAACCTCACCACTCGGCAGCGTCACCTGAGCCCAGCGACCTTCGCGAGCGTTCAGAACCGCACGACCACCAGCACTTCGAACAAGCTGACCGCCCCGGCCGGGCTGCATTTCAATATTGTGAATCTCTGTCCCCGGAGGAATTGCCGCCAGCGGCATGCAGTTCCCCAGAACCGGCTCGACCGACAAGCCACTCTGAACCTTTGCCCCTGCAACTAAGCCCTCTGCCGCCAGAATATACCGCTTCTCTCCATCGGCATATTCAACGAGCGCAATCCGACAGCTTCGATTCGGATCGTACTCAATATGAGTCACGGTGCCGACAATGTCGTCCTTATTCCGCTTGAAATCAATAATGCGATACAAACGCTTATGACCACCGCCTCGGTGACGAGAGGTAATCTTCCCCTGATTATTGCGTCCACCAGCGCGCCTCCGACGCTGTGTCAACGCCTTTTCCGGTCGCTTCTTGCGGTCGGTAATCTCGGCGAAGTCAGAAACCGAAGCACCACGGCGCCTGGAGTTACCGGCTTGTAGAATCGAATACCCATAAGTCCACCCAAAGTCCGATCAGCACGACAAACTGACTAGAAGAACGAAATCCGATCTTCATCATGCAGCTTCACGATCGCCTTCTTCCAATTCTTCGTTCGCCCCATCACCAGACGTGACCGTCGCGGCTTTCCCTTGCGAGTCTGAGTCCGCACACCAGCCACACGCACATCCCACAGCTGCTCAACAGCCCGCTTCACGTCCAGCTTGGAAGCCAGCGGGTGAATCTCAAACGCGTAGGAGTTGTGACGCTCGGAAATATGCACACCCTTCTCCGTCACCAATGGGCGGCGGATGACAACATGAGATTCGAGCTGAATACCGGATGACGACTGTGTCATAACTTTACCTCGACGGATACCTAAGCATCACGTCCCAACAAGCGATTCAGGGCCGCAACAGTAATCACAAACCGACGATGTCGAAGAAGCACATACGCATTCAAATCGGACGCCGGCAACACCTTTACCCCGGAAATATTACGACCGGAACGATACACATTCTGATCAACCCGTCCGTCGCAATCAGCACACTGCTGCCACGAACACCCAGAGCCAACAGCCCCTTCACAACATGCTGCGTCTTCGGCGCCGTACACGCCCAATCAGAAAGCACAACAGCCTCACCATCCACGAATTTACTCACAAGAGCCATCCGAGTTGCCAGCCTGACCGCCTTCTGCGGCAACCGATAACTGAAGTCTCTTGGTACCTTCGCGAAGGCATGCCCACCACCTCGACGCACCGGCGTCCGAGCATTCCCCGCCCGCGCCCGCCCGGTCCCTTTCTGGCGGTACAATTTCTTAGTGCTGCCCGCAACCATTGAACGAGAGCGAGTCTGCACACTCCCCTGACGCACATTGGACTCATACATCACAACGGCGTCATGAAGCAGCTGGCGATTCACACCACTCTTCACCAACACAGAAGGATCGAACTCAAATGTTCCAACCTCTGCACCTTTAACATCACGAACCGGAACAGAAATCATCACCACACCTACTTCCGATTCCTGGCAGAATAACGAACCACCACTTCACCGCCGGCCGCACCCGGAACTGCTCCCTCAACCAGCAGCACATTATTCTCAACATCAACCCGAACAACTCGCAGATTGCGAACCGTCACCCGAGCACCACCATACCGGCCACCCATCTTTGTCCCGCGAAATACGCGAGAAGGATCCGCCGACTGACCAATCGAGCCACCATGCCGATGAACACGCTTGACGCCGTGAGTCGCCCGCTGACCAGAAAAACCATGCCTCTTCATAACCCCGGAGAAGCCACGCCCCTTGGACGAAGCAACCACATCCACAAACTCCCATTCAGCAACAACATCAACCGCAAGCGACTGACCAACAGCCAACCCATGAGCCTCACCATCACAGCGAAACTCACGCACAAACGCCTTTGGCTCACAACCCGCACGCTCAACCGACTCAACACCAGCAGCTTGACGAGCCTTCTGGCGACGCCCGGAAAGCTCAGCCACATGACCACGAGCAGCCCGCGAAGCAAGGCGACGGGGACGATCCCCGAAACCCAACTGAACAGCCTCATACCCGTCACGATCAAGAGTGCGCACCTGCGTCACAACACAAGGCCCCGCCTCAATCACCGTAACAGGCACAATAACGCCCTGATCATCATAGACCTGCGTCATCCCCACCTTTTTACCAAGCAAACCAACAGGCATAGCACGCAACCCAGGGGCAAAACCCTACGAGACAAACTCAACCACACCAACGCGGCCAAGCCAGCGAACAGCAGACAGAACAACACGAAAACTAAGCGTGTGCCGTTGCCTTAATCTTGATATCAACCCCCGCAGGCAGCGACAGCTTGTTCAAAGCATCAATCGTCTTGCCCGTTGGCTGGCAAATATCAATCAGTCGCTTATGCGTACGAATCTCAAACTGCTCGCGAGATTTCTTATCGATATGCGGGCTTCGCAGCACCGTATACCGCTCAACTCGCGTCGGCAGCGGAATCGGACCATGAACAATAGCACCAGTGCGCTTTGCAGTATCAACAATATCAGCGGCTGACTGATCCAACACGGAATGGTCATATGCTTCCATCCGAATCCGGATACTTTCTTCGCCAGCTGCCACCGCAAGTCACCTTCACCAAAGTATTTACGTCAAATACGACCGGACCCCGAAACGGGGAATCGCACATGTTAGGGAGACACCCTGAATCTGTCAATCATCCGAGCAGCAGATTCGAAAGTGTTTCGCAGATTATCGGTTGTGGGTATTAAAGAGTTGAATCGGCGGGTGCCACTGCGTAGCGACATGGCTCCATCGAATACGACGCACGCCCCTGAGAAATACTCCTGATTTGCGTAGAATACCCAAACATTTCCACGAGCGGGGCCTCGGCCTTCAACACACACAGATCTCCCCGCCGATCGGAATCGACAATCATGGCTCGACGAGAATTCAGATCCGACTGAACGTTTCCGAGAAATTCTTCGGGAGTCACGACTTCGACAGCCATGATCGGCTCCATTCGAAGAAGGCCGCCCTGCTGTAAAAGCTGATTGAAAGCCTGAGCCACGGCTGAACGAACTGCCGTGTCATTGGTTTCCCCCTCACGATAGTCAACTCGGGTGACCGTCAGCTTCAGATCCATCAAAGGATCGCCGAACATTCCGCCACCATTGGCCTCACCTTCGAGAGATTCCAGCAAAACATTCAGCAATGCCGGAGGCAATGTCCCGGGTTTCAGTTTTTGAGAAACCACAACCGGCGAATCCCCTCCGGAAAACTCTTCCGCCGTCAACTGCAGTCCGAAATACAGCGGCCCTGATGCCGTGGTGACACTGAACTCCGCGCTAACCTGCACCGTTCCCGGAATTTTCTCCCGGTAACTCACTCGAGGCTTATGCACCCGAACCCCAAGATTGAAATCACGCTGCATCCGATGAATGATCACTTCCAGGTGCAGCTCACCCATTCCGCTGATAATTGTCTGCCCGGTTTCCTCATCAGTTCGAGCATGAAAAGTCGGATCCTGACGCTGAAGCTTATCAAGAACCTCCACCAGTTTTTTCCTGTCATTGCTGGATTCGGGCTCAATCGCCATTGAAATCACCGTTGCCGGAAACCGAATCTGCTCCAGCGCGATCGCATTCTGAGGATCACAGAGCGTATCACCGGTCCCGGTGTCCTTCGGACCAACGATCCCGCAGATATCCCCAGCCTCGACCTCTTCGACCTTCTCACGGGAATCAGACTGGATGTGCCACAACTGAGTAATCAGTTCCTTCTTTCGAGTCCGCGGATTGAGCAGACGCGAGTTGCTCTTCAGAACCCCGGAATAAACTCGGGCGAAGTAGAGCTCCCCGTGATTGTCAGCAACGATCTTGAAGACCAGAGCGGCAACCGGATCGGTGTTGAGAGCTCGGCGGACCAGTTCACGCCCCTCGGCCTTCGGAGACGGGTCAATCCCCTGCACGGGCGGACGATCCAGCGGACTGGGCAGGTACTCGGTGATCGCATCCAGCAGTGGCTGCACGCCGATACAGTCGAGTGACGAGCCGCAGAGAACGGGCTGAAAGACACCGTCAATGGTTCCTTTCCGGAGTGCTCGATGAATCAGATCGGCTCCCACCGGCATCTCATCCATGTGTGCCGCCATCAGCTCTTCATCAATATCCGAGAGTGCGTCCAGCATCTCCGACCTCATCAGTTCAGCATCGTCCGAAAGATGTTCAGGAATCTCCTCCGTCCGGAACTCCTTTCCTTTTGACTCCGCGTCCCAATACATGGCCTTCATCTCAATCAGGTCGATAATCCCCGCGAATCCTCCGGCATCTGTCCCTGGACCCTGACCGATTGGAATCTGGATCGGCAGAGGCACAGCCCGCAACCGTGTCTTCATCGCCTCCAGAACGCGTTCAAACCCGGCGCCAATTCGATCCATCTTGTTGATAAAACACACTCTCGGGACACCGTAACGGTCGGCCTGCCGCCACACGGTTTCACTCTGAGCCTCAACGCCCTCGACCGCACTGAAAATCACCGCAGCACCATCCAGCACTCGCAGCGATCGTTCGACCTCAGCCGTGAAGTCAACGTGTCCCGGAGTGTCAATAATGTTGATTGTCCGGCCTTTCCACTCGCAGGTCACGGCCGCCGAATAGATCGTAATCCCGCGTTGAGCTTCTTCCGGATCGAAATCCGTCTGAGTCGTGCCGTCGTCCACATTCCCCATCCGGTACGAGGCTCCGGTATAGTAGAGAATACGCTCAGTGGTCGTCGTCTTTCCGGCATCAATGTGAGCAATGATGCCGATGTTTCGAATGGATTCGA
Organism: Planctomycetaceae bacterium; assembly: GCA_041398865.1. Taxonomy (GTDB): domain Bacteria; phylum Planctomycetota; class Planctomycetia; order Planctomycetales; family Planctomycetaceae; genus Fuerstiella. The sequence goes on along the minus strand of JAWKTY010000009.1, from coordinate 107,843 downwards.
TCGGGCGAGACATCTCTCAATCCTGATGGATCAGTGCAAAAAAAAACGCCAAACAGGGAAGACCTGTTCGGCGAATATTCAAGTCGCAGCCGAACGGTACCAACTGCAGCAAGGCAGCCGACCGTTCCGGAAACTACCACGCAAAGTGCGAAAACGCCTTGTTCGCATCAGCCATCCGGTGGACATTTTCGCGCTTGTTCATCGCGATGCCTTCCCGGCGAAAGGCAGACATCAGCTCTTCAGCCAGCGAACGATCTGCGGGACGCCCCTTTCGACCTCGCACCGCCTCCAGAATCCAGCGAATCGAAAGCGCCTGCTGCCGACGGGGATTTACCGGAGTCGGAACCTGATAGGTCGCTCCTCCAACTCGCTTCGAACGAACCTCAATCGCCGGCTTAACATTCTCGACGGCTGAAACAAAGACATTCAGCGGATCTTCGTTCGGAAGCTGCTTCCGAATGATTTCCAGAGCGTCGTAGACCACGCGAGTCGCAACACTCTTTTTGCCATCATACATCAGGCAATTGACAAACTTTGAAATCAGCTTGCTCTGATATCGAGTATCCGGCTTCAGCTGAGTCGGACTTGCAGTGAATTTCTTAACCATAACACACGATCTAATGAATTAACCGTAGCTTCAAAACCGGACGTCGTCTGGAAAACACGCTGCCGTCGAGCGACGACAGACTCACCCAAAAACGCCTTATTTCGGCCGTTTCTGACCATAGCGGCTGCGAGCCTGACGACGGTCCTTAACTCCCAGCGTATCCAGAACGCCGCGAATAATCTTGTAGCGAACACCGGGCAGGTCGCGAACACGACCGCCGCGAACCAGAACGATCGAGTGTTCCTGAAGATTATGCCCTTCGCCAGGGATATAAGCGGTACATTCCTTCCCATTGGAAAGACGCACTCGAGCAACCTTTCGCAGAGCGGAGTTCGGCTTCTTCGGGGTGACCGTCTTCACCTGAAGACAGACACCGCGTTTCTGCGGACACCCCTCAAGCAGCGGAGTCTTGCTTTTGCTTTTCTGCTGCTTTCGCGGCTTTCGAACCAGTTGGTTAATTGTCGGCATGAAGAAAAATTCCGATCGAATCGTTCGGCATACAGCGGGAAGAAATCGAATCCGGCACTCTACCGGTGCTCTCCCTGATCGTCAACCCAGCGTTGCTGGAATCAGTGTATTTCCAGGTGAGTCTCAGCGTTGATCAGGTTGCAACCCACCAGCAAACCCGCCCGCAAAACACCGTCAGTCGTCCGGCGTCAGGTCAGCCAGCGAAGGAGTTCGCGGGCGGTCATCTCCACTCTGACGACGAGCGATCAGATCGGCATCCGACAGCATGTCGTCCCGTGCAGCCAGAATGCGAGCCTTGGCCTCTTCCTGTTCCCGAATCGCATCATCATGGATCCGAACATACGAATCCTGATGAATGTGGAAGCCGGTTCCAGCCGGAATAAGGTGCCCGAGAATGACGTTTTCCTTCAGCCCTACCAGATTGTCCACTCGACCACCCAAAGCCGCTTCTGTCAGCACCTTGGTTGTTTCCTGGAAACTGGCCGCCGAAATGAAGCTCTCGCTTTGCACGGAGGCCTTGGTGATCCCCAGCAGCTGAGGCGTTGCCTTGGCAGGTCGCGGCTTCGTGAATTTGGCCGGGGTCGAGACCTCAGCATTCACTTCCTCGACATCCGCCACGCTGACCAGATCACCGATTTGATAGTCCGTGTCGCCGGGATCCGTGATGCGGCACTTGGACTGCAGATCCTCGTTGCTCTTCTGGAGTTCGAACTTGTCAATCAGAACTCCCGGCAGCAGATCAGTGTCGCCCACATTGGTAATCTTGACTTTTCGCAGCATCTGAGCAATCACAATCTCGATGTGCTTGTCGTCAATTTCCACGCGCTGAGCTCGGTAAACACCCTGAATCTCATGCAGCAGATACTGCTGAACTTCTTCCGGGCCACTCACGCGCAGAATGTCTTCCGGCACCAGAGGTCCCCGCACCAGAGCGTCCCCGGCTGCAATGACGTCGCCGGTGTGAACCAGAAGCTGCTTTCCGTGTGGAATAACATGCTCTCGCTCTGTGCCGTCTTTGCCGCGAACAACGACAATTCGCTTTCCTCGTTTCTTCTCAGCAAGCAGCTCAACTTCACCGTCAATTTCCGCCACGACAGCGGGGTCCTTGGGGCTGCGAGCTTCAAACAGTTCTGTGACTCGAGGAAGACCTCCGGTAATGTCCTGAGTACCGGACGACTCGCGAGGTGTTCGAGCAACCACGCTGCCGGATGCAATCTGGTCGCCGTCATCGACCTGCAGAGTCGAACCTTCCGGCAGATAATAGAAGTCAAGAATCGTTCCTGCACCGTCTTCAACGATGACCTGTGGATGCATCGAACCTCGGTGTTCGGTCACTGTCTTCGTCACATTGGACGAAGTTCCTTCTTTTTCTGACCGAATCGTCTGACCTTCGACGCAGTCATCCAGGCGAACTCGTCCACCCACCTGTGAAATGATCGGGATGGCGTGCGGATCCCAGTTACACAGAACCTGGCCTTCCTGCACTTCTTCGTCTTCTCGAACCTGCAGAACCGCACCGTTGGGAATCGTCTGCGTTTCGACTTCGCGCCCCTTCGAGTCAACGATGCTGATTTCACCGTTGCGACCAAGAACCACCGGCTTGCCGTCGGCGTTCATCACGCTGCGAATTCGAGTAAACCGAATGCGACCTCCACGCTTGGCCAGCAGCTCGCTCACTTCAGTCCCCATCTGAGCAACGCCACCGATGTGGAACGTTCGCATTGTCAGCTGAGTTCCCGGTTCACCGATACTCTGTGCCGCAATGATTCCGGCAGCCAGCCCCTGTTCAACAAGGTCGCCTGTCGAAAGGTCCATGCCGTAGCACAGCTGGCACAGCCCAAGCGATGAATCGCAGGTCATGGGACTTCGAACCTGAATTCGTTCCAGCCCCATTTCCTCGATCTTGCGGGCCTTTTCCACAGTGATCAGCTCGTCTTCACGAACAATCACTTCGTCTGTAATCGGGTTCACGATGTTCGTGCGGCTCACGCGACCACGAATCGCATCCGCCAGACCGACTTCGACTTTTTCACCGCGATACACAACCCCACGGGTCAGCCCCTTGGTCGTTCCGCAGTCATGCATCGTGATGACCATGTTCTGGCAGATGTCGGCCAGCTTTCGAGTCAGGTAACCGCTGTCCGCGGTTTTCAACGCCGTGTCCGCCAGTCCTTTTCGAGCACCATGAGTTGAACTGAAGAATTCCAGTACGGAAAGTCCCTCACGGAAGTTCGACTTAATCGGCGTCTCGATGATCTCGCCGCTGGGCTTGGCCATCAGCCCGCGCATCCCGGCCAGCTGCTGCATCTGACCGACGCCCCCTCGAGCACCCGAATGCGCCATCAGATAAACCGGGTTCACGTAACGCCCGTCGTCTCGAACGTCATGTTCCAGCTGATCCATCATGCTCTTGGTGATCTCTTCACGAGCATGAGTCCAGATGTCCAGCACCTTGTTGTAGCGTTCCTTCTCGGTGATCAGACCTCGCTGGAAGTTCTTCATGAGTTTCAGCACTTCCTTTTCGGAGTTGCCGATCACTTCTTCCTTATTGGGAGCCGTTTTCAGGTCGCTGGCGCCGAACGACAGACCGCTCTCGGTCGACGTCTCGAAACCGGCTCGCTTCATGCGGTCCAGAAGTTCAATTGTCTCGCGACGACCGAGCTCCAGATAGCAGTCGGAAATGACCATGGCGAGATCCTTGCTCCGCATGGTCATGTTGTAGAACGACATGCCGGCCGGAAGAATGTCATTGAACATGACTCGCCCAGGCGAAGTCTCAACCAGTCCACCCGGTCGGTACCCTTTCGCTCCGTCGCCCTTGACCCGTTTGTCTCTGGGCATCCGCAGACGAATCGTCGCGTGCCGGGAGACCTTGCCCTGCTGAAAAGCCATGAACACTTCCGCAGTTGAAGCAAACACCATTCCCTGACCGCGATGTCCTTCTCGCTTCATCGTCAGGTAATAGCAGCCCATCACGATGTCCTGCGACGCCGTGATAATCGGATCACCGTTCGCCGGGCTGAAGATGTTATGAGTCGACATCATCAGCGTCGTGGCTTCCACCTGAGCTTCCATCGAAAGCGGCAGGTGCACGGCCATCTGGTCGCCGTCAAAGTCAGCGTTGAATCCCTTGCACGCAAGGGGATGCAGGCGAATCGCGTTTCCTTCCACCAGAATCGGTTCGAACGCCTGAATTCCGATTCGATGCAGCGTCGGAGCCCGGTTCAGCAGAACCGGATGGTTCCGAATGACTTCATCCAGAATATCCCACACATCCTCGTCACGACGCTCAAGCATGCGTTTGGCGCTCTTGATCGTATCGGCGTGACCCAGTTCCTTCAGCCTTCGGATCACAAACGGCTGAAACAGTTCCAGAGCAATCTTTTTGGGAAGACCACACTGATGCAGCTTCAGTTCCGGACCCACGACGATCACGCTTCGAGCCGAATAGTCGACGCGTTTGCCAAGCAGGTTCTCGCGGAAACGACCCTGCTTGCCCTTGATCATGTCCGTCAGCGACTTCAGCGGTCGGTTGGACGAACCAAGGACCGGTCGCTTGCAGCGATTGTTGTCGAACAGCGCATCCACAGACTGCTGCAGCATTCGCTTTTCGTTGCGAACAATCACTTCCGGTGCATTCAGGTCAACCAGCTTCTTCAGGCGGTTGTTCCGGTTGATGATGCGTCGATACAGATCGTTCAGGTCACTGGTGGCAAAGTTTCCGGAGTCCAGCAGAACCAGCGGTCGCAGATCCGGCGGAATCACCGGAATCACGTCCAGAACCATCCATTCAGGACGATTGACGCTGTCCCGAAGAGCTTCCACGATCTTCAGACGCTTGATCAGGTCCTTGGTGGTGGACTGACTTCGAGTCGTCGCCAGCTGTCCCCGCAGCTCTTCAGACGTCTCGACCAGCTTGATTCTCAGCAGAAGCTTCTTGATCGCTTCCGCTCCCATCCCGATTTCAAACGCATCGTCTCCGTAATCGCGACGAGCCTGACGAGCTTCGTCTTCAGTCAGCATCTGACAGGCCTGCAGAGGCGTCTCGCCCGGGTCGATGACGACGTAGTCCTGAAAGTAGACAACCTTCTCAAGCGAAGTCGTCTTCATGTTCAGCAGCGCGCCCAGACGGCTGGGCATCGACTTGAAGAACCAGATGTGCACCACCGGCGCAGCCAGTTCAATATGCCCCATTCGCTTCCGGCGAACCCGGCTATGAGTCACCTTCACACCGCAGTGGTCGCAGATCATCCCTTTGTACTTCATACCACGGTATTTGCCGCAGGCACATTCCCAGTCCTTCTCGGGACCAAAAATGCGCTCGCAGAACAGTCCGTCACGCTCAGGACGATACGTCCGGTAATTGATCGTCTCCGGCTTCTTGACTTCACCGAAAGACCAGCTGCGAATGTCGTGCGGACTGGCAAGTCCGATTCGAACTGATGCGTAATCGTTGACTCGATCGAAAGTGGTTTCACTCACGCTCACGTCCTGACTCCTCGACCACTGAAAGTAAAATCTCAGACAGGATCAAAAACGTCCTGTCCGCTGGGTTGAAATGAACTCCGAAAACCTGACGACACAGTCGGTCCCGCGACCAGCCCGTGTCGTTTCCGAAAACCTCTAGTGACTGGCTTTTTCCAGCTGCAGGTTCAGGCACAGGCCTCGAATTTCATTGTTCAGAACGTCAAAACTCGCGGGAGTTCCGGCTTCGAGTGTATTCTCACCCTTCACCATCGACTCGTAAATCTTGGTCCGTCCTTCGACGTCGTCACTCTTGACCGTCAGCAGTTCCTGCAGAATGTAGGCTGCTCCGTAGGCTTCCAGAGCCCACACTTCCATCTCCCCGAACCGCTGACCCCCAAACCGAGCTTTGCCACCGAGTGGCTGCTGAGTAATCAGCGAGTACGGGCCGGTCGCACGGGCATGGACCTTGTCGTCGACCAGATGGTGCAGTTTCAGCATGTAGATGTAGCCGACCGTTGTCTTTTGCTCCATCTTCTGACCGGTTCGTCCGTCGGTCAGATACGCCTTCCCTTCTTCCGGCAAACCGGCTTCACGCAATGCACCGCGAACCTCTTCCTCGGTCGCTCCGTCGAACACCGGGCAGACGGCCCGATAGCCGACCGTCCCGGCCGCCCAGCCCAGATGGGTTTCCAGAATCTGCCCCACATTCATGCGGCTCGGAACACCCAGCGGATTCAGGATAATGTCAACGGGAGTTCCGTCTTCCAGATACGGCATATCTTCAATCGGGAGGACCTTGGAAATCACCCCTTTGTTCCCGTGTCGACCGGCCATCTTGTCGCCCACGGAAATCTGCCGTTTCGAAGCCACGTAAACTTTGACCATCTGCAGAACTCCGCTCGGAAGTTCATCACCGCGTTTCATGCTGTTCAGACGATGATCTTCCTCGTCGATGACAGCTTCCACCGCCGGCCACTCGTCCTTCAACAGTTTGCGAGCCGACGTCTTCTTCTGGGCACTGCGAATGTCCAGACTTTCGAAGTAGGCCGGAAAGCCGCGAGCAAACTCGGCAACGGCCTTCGCATCTGTCAGAGAGCCCATGTCGCGACCGTCGGGATCTGTGAGAGCTTCTCCGAGTTCCGACTTCATGTTTTTCGCAAATGCGCGGAATGCATCAGAAATCCGAGCATCCCCTTCCTGCTCGACCTTCTTGAGATCGTCTTCAAATCGCCGACGCTCAAGATCCGAAAGGCTCATTCGCCGCGAAAATTTCTCGGTATGAATCACGATTCCACCCACACCGCTGGGCACTTCCAGCGACTCGTTCTTCACGTCTTCGCCGGCACGCCCGAAGATCGCATGCAACAGTTTCTCTTCCGGAGTGAGTTCCGACTTTGCCTTCGGAGAAACCTTACCGACGAGAATATCGCCAGGGCGAACACGCGTCCCGATGCGGACGATGCCGTCCTCATCAAGATGGTGCAGCGCCTTCTCGCTGACGTTCGGAATATCGCGAGTGAACTCTTCGCGACCAAGCTTGGTTTCGCGAATCTCGACATCGAATTCATCCAGATGAATCGACGTGTAAACGTCTTCCTTCACGAGCCGTTCCGACAGAATGATCGCGTCTTCGAAGTTGTACCCCGACCATGACATAAACGCGACCAGTACGTTTCTGCCCAGGGCCAGTGACCCGTTTCGGGTCGCCGCACTGTCACACATCAGCTGACCGGCTTTGACCTTGTCTCCGACAGAGACAATCGGCTTCTGATTCAGACAGGTTCGTTCGTTCAGCCGAGTAAACTTGCGCAGTGGATACCGACGCCCGTCAACTTCAATGACATTCGCGTCGACATAAGTCACCGTCCCTGATTTCTCAGCACGAACAAGCATGCCGGAATGCTGCGCGACGTAGTCCTCCATGCCGGTACCAACGACAGGCCGCTCTGTGACCAGCAGCGGAACCGCCTGACGCTGCATGTTCGACCCCATCAGCGCTCGGTTCGCATCGTCATGCTCAAGGAACGGAATCAGACCCGCGGAAACTCCCACCATCTGGCACGGAGCCACGTCTGTGTACTGAACCTTCGCCTTCGGGATCCAGACCACGTCGCTCTTGTATCGAGCCAGAACCAGATCCTGAAGAATTTCGTTGTTGTCAATCGGAGTATCCGCCGGAGCAACGTGAGCAAACGATTCCTCATCGGCTCGCAGCCAGACAACCTCATCGGTGACGCGACCATTTTCAACACGACGATAAGGTGTAATCAGGAAGCCGTAGTCATCGACCTTTGCAAAAATTCCGAGACTGGAAATCAGACCGATGTTGGTACCTTCCGGCGTCTCAATCGGACAGATTCGCCCGTAGTGCGAAATATGCACGTCGCGAACTTCGAAACCCGCACGCTTCCGGTTCAGACCACCTGGCCCCAGAGCACTCAGCCGACGTTCGTGAGTCAGCATCGATAGTGGATTCGTCTGGTCAACGACCTGAGACAACTCACTGCGACCATAGAAAAAGTCGATGGCAGCAGAAACGCTTTTAGGATTGATCAGCGTCCGAGGAGTCATGCTGTCGACTTCCTTCAGACTCATGCGTTCCTGAACCGTGCGACGCAGCTTCAGAAACCCCTTTCGAATCTCATCCGCTCCCAGCTCATCAATCGTCCGCAGACGACGGTTGCCGAGATTATCGATATCGTCAATCTGAGCCGTCTCATCCCCCAGACGCAATCGCATCAGGTACCGAATTGCATTGATGAAGTCTTCGGGACGCAGCGTCATTTCGTCATCGGGCACATCCTGATCGAACTTTCGGTTGATACGAAACCGACCGACTCGACCCAGCCGATAACGATTCAGATCGAAGAACTTCTCATGAAACAGATCTGTCGCCTTGTCCAGGTTCGGTGGGTTCCCGGGACGAAGACGCTGATAGATCCTCAGCAGTGCCTCTTCATGACTGGACGTGCTGTCCTCGGCAAGCGTCTTCAGAATCACCGGATCACGGACGTCGGCGACAAGCTGAACAGTCTTGATACCCGACGCCAGCAACTGCTCAACAAGAGCCTCAGAAAGCTGAGCCCCCGCGTCACACAGAATCTCTCCTGATCGCTCATGCCCAACAGGATAAATCACATCATCAGCGACATAGCGGTCGATCAGCTTCGACGGCTCGGTCTTCGCGGTGATCTTGAAATCTTCCACTTCGTGATAGAGGCGAATGATGTCGGAATCGGTCGAGTACTTCGCTGACATCGCACGCAGCAGCGTCATCGCACTGAACTTGCCGCTCTGGTCAATCCGAACCGCAACGGCATCCTTCTTCGTGACAATCAACTCGATCCAGCTGCCACGCTCTGGAATGATCCGACAGGACTGAGTCTTCCGTTCACTGCTGGCAGTTTCTTCCGCCATCACAAAGTCGACTCCCGGCGAACGATGCAGCTGGCTGACCACCACGCGTTCAGCACCGTTGATGATGAATTCACCGCCGCCAATCATCACCGGAATATCCCCCAGATACACTTCCTCCTCGACCGGCTGCTCCTTAATCAGCCGCAGCCACACTCGAAAGGGCATTCCGTATGTCAGACGCAGCTGTCGACATTCGGCCGGGGTATACCGAGGTTTCCCGAGCTCATACCGCACGTACTCCAGACGGAACTGATTGTCGTAACTTTCAATCGGGAAGACTTCCCGAAGAATTCCCTCCAGCCCCTGCTCAAGGCGGTCCCGGGACGAACGCTCCAGCTGAAGGAATCGCGAATAGGACTCGGTCTGAATCCGAGTCAAATCAGTAATCTCGTAGTCCGCCTGGATTTTGCCAAAGTTTCGGACGGTATCCTGGTCGATGGTACGAACAGCGGGAATCGGCATCTCAACAACAGCCTTCTCAAGCAGAAACAGAAGCGACAGTCAACAAACTCCGCCAACGAAAAAAGCGCGCGACAAAAGACACTTGCCCTCAACGAGCAACTGCCTTCCGTTCACCACGCAAATATGGCAAATTTGTTTTAATAATCCAACCAGCCGTCAGCCAAATTTCAGCGCCGGCCCGGTCTTGAAGTTGCTCGTCAGGCACGAATCCCCTTCAGCCACCAACGCAACAGAGGCGGCTGGAGCCCAAAACCGAACTCCAGCACACCCCGCGAAGCTTCAATACAACAGCACCGACAGCCTACTTAATCTCGCAGGTTCCGCCAACACTCTCAATCTCAGCCTTCAGCTTCTCAGCGTCTTCCTTCGACACGCCTTCCTTCAGCGGTTTGGGAACGCCCTCCACAAGGTCCTTGGCTTCCTTCAGCCCAAGACCCGTCGCTCCGCGAACCACCTTGATGACGGGAATCTTATTTCCGCCATCGCCTGTCAGAATCACGTCAAACTCGGTCTTCTCAACGGCAGCGGCTGCGCCACCACCGTCAGACGGAGCGGCTGCCATCACGACGGCACCACCACCAGCGGGCTCGATGTTGTGAACCTCCTTCAGATAGTCCACCACCTTCTTTGCCTCGAGCAAAGTCAGCCCGACAATCTTGTCACCCAGTTCCTTTGTTGCAGCATCAAACTCAGTGGCTGCCTCTGCTGTTGACATTCCAAACACCCTTTCGTTTCTGTAAAGAAGCTATCGCAAAAAGAGCCAAAGCCCTCAATGTTCACACAAAAATCAACTAATCCTCTTCGCCGGAAATCTTCTTCAGACAGCCAGCCAAAAGTCCACCCGGTCCCTGAAGACACCCGGCAAGCTGAGCTCCCGGCGACAGCAGCAATCCTGCGATCTGACCGATCAGCTCGGCGCGTCCCGGACTCTTGCTCAGTGCCTCGACCCCTTTCGAATCCAGACTCTGACCTTCGACCGATGCCCCCTTGATCTCCAGTTCACCGAGCTCTTTCGCCCAGCGAGTCATCTCCCTGGACAGTGCAACAACGTCATCGCCACCCCAAACGAGCGTCGATGGGCCACTGAGAATATCATCGAGACCGACAACACCCAGCTGCTTAAGCGCCTGTCGAGCGATTGAATTCTTAACCGTCAGGGCACCAATCTTTGACTTTTGAATGGCCAGCCGCCACTTATTGGCACTCACTGCATCCAGCTTTGAGACATCCACAACCAGTAGGTCACGATGCTCCCCAATCCGAGACTGAATGTCGCCGATCAAAAGATCCTTAATCTGCCTGCTCATCTTCCTTCACCCAAACCTCGAAACAGAGGCAAAAAGAACAACGCACCCGCACCTAAACGGCGACGGAAATCGCCGGTGTCATCGTGGCGGAAATCGACATCCCCCGCATGAACACACCTTTTGAAGAGGAAGGCTTCAGAGAGCGAACGTACTGCAGAAGAGCAGACACATTATCTTCCAGCTGAGCCGCCGAAAAGGACATCCGACCGACAATGCAGTGAACATTGCTGCCGGAATCCACACGGAACTCGACCTTACCCGCTTTGTACTCACGAACGGCCGTCGCAATATCCTGAGTCACTGTGCCAGCTCGTGGAGATGGCATCATACCACGAGGTCCCAGAACACGTCCCAGCGGACCGACAACACCCATCATATCCGGAGCAGCGATGGCCACATCAAACTCAAGCCAGCCATCTTTAATGCGGTCAGCAAGGTCTTTTCCACCGACAGCATCAGCGCCGGCCTTCTGGGCGACAGCAACGTTGTCGCCCTGTGCAAACACAATGACTCGCTGAGTCTTCCCAATCCCATGCGGCAGAACAATCGAACCGCGAACCATCTGGTCAGCCTGCTTGGGATCGACGCCCAGCCGGAGAGCCACCTCAACCGCCTGGTCGAATTTGCAGGGATTCACACCCTTTGGAAGTCCTTTCTCCAGCGACTGCAGAGCAGACACGGCCGACGTGAGATCCATCACCGGAAGTTCAGCCGTTTTTTTCAACAGCACCTGCATTCGTTTTGAACGGCGTCCCATCTCTTCACCCAAACCAAATCAAGCCAGCGAACTCAACCGAATCAACAACCAGCACTTCTTAATCAACAACCTCGAGCCCCATACTTCGAGCCGTCCCGGCAATGACCCGAACCGCCTGAGCAATGGACGACGAATTCAAGTCAGCTGACTTTGTCTTCGCGATCTCTTCCAACTGAGCACTCGTAACCGTCCCCACTTTGTTCTTCAGCGGATTCGCCGACCCTTTGGCAATCCCCGCAGCACGCTTCAGCAGAACTGCCGCCGGAGGACTCTTCAGCACAAATTCAAATGAGCGATCATTGTAGACCGAGATTACGACGGGAATTGTTACGCCCATCATCTCCCGAGTCTGCTCATTAAACTGCTGCACGAACTGAGCAATGTTCACGCCGTGCGGACCAAGCGCGGTGCCGACCGGAGGAGCCGGAGTCGCCTGACCACCCGTCACCTGAACTTTGATCTCTTTAACCAGCTGCTTGCCCATACCAGCAACACCAACCCAAAAAATTAAACGGACTCAATCTGCCAGTGATCCAGCTCAACAGGCGTCGAACGACCAAAGATCTCAATCAGAACCGAAACCTTACCGTTGTGATCATCGATCCCTTCGACCGTCCCCTCGAACGATTCGAACGTCCCTTCGCGAATCTTCACCACGTCGCCAACAGAAAACTCAATCTTCACCCGTGGCGCTGCATCGGCGCCAACCTCAGCCTTGCCGAGCATCCGATCCACTTCGAATTGCTCCATCGGCATCGGCTTCCCGGCCGCACCGGCAAAATCACCCACGCCACCAGTATCTCGAACCAGATACCAAGTCTCGTCGTTCAACACCATGTTGATCATGATGTATCCCGGAAAGAGCTTCCGATCCTGCTCCTTCGGCGAACCACTTCGAGTGTCCACAATCTTCTCTGAGGGGATCAGAATCTCCCCAAAGAACTCACCCAAATCCTCAAGACGAATCTTCTTCAGCAGAGCATCACGAATTGTTCGTTCGCGGTTCGTCTGCACCTTCAGCACATACCAACGCTTTTCCTGAGTTTCGTCGGAATCTGAAGAACCCGCAGACATCAAATCGCCCCAAGAAATTCGTTCCACAGGTCGCCGCAAAAACGAGCGCGGCATCCTGGCCACAAACCCGCAACAAATCAACACCACACACGAGCCAATTACCGTTTTCGCAAAGTCAGCGAAGCCGACGCCTAGTACTCAACAAATCCAATGAACTCAAAGAACAATTTCCACAGCACATCCACCACAGCCAAAAATGTGCCGAGGAACAACATCGTCACGATCACAACCACAGTCGACTGCATGACCTGACGGCGTCCTGGCCAGATCACCTTGTCGAGTTCTGACTCAACCGAAATCAGGAACTCAGCAAACTTGGGAATATTCACCACCCGAAATGCGACCCAGCAACACACCAGCCACACCACAATCGGAACACCCAGCCGCTGCACCTGATCAGCAGCACCCAGAGGGCCGTTTGACAGAGCAAAACAGCCGAATGCCGCGACCGCCGCCAGCGCGATGAATGTCGACTGACGAACCAGTTTCCCCTGAGTGGGCTTAAACAGCGCCGCCCGGAACAACTCGGGAACCAAAGCCGCCCCCAAACCCTTGCTGGACATTCAACCAACTCTCAAAACGTGACAACACAACCCGCAGAAACACGGACGGAGGGACTTGAACCCCCAACCTGCGGATTTGGAATCCGCTGCTCTGCCAATTGAGCTACGTCCGTCCGACACTCAAAACCACTACTTCTTTCGTGATTCCTTATGTTTCGTATGACGACGCAGTTTCGGACAGTACTTCATCAACTCAAGACGCTCAGTACCGCGAGTCTCTTTGATAACTCGGTAATTCCGCATCCCGGTCTCTGTACATTCCAACCAGACGTATTCACGCACAGAAGAACCCCCAATCAAAACAGAAACTGCCTGCTCACCCAAACCAGCAAACAGGCAGCGAAACCAAAACAGAGCTCAGTGCGAACTACTGCAGAATCTTGGTCACAACCCCTGAGCCAACCGTACGACCGCCTTCACGAATCGCAAATCGACTGCCCTCTTCCATGGCCATTGGCTTACCCAGAGTTACTTCAACCTTCACGTTATCACCAGGCATGCACATCTCGGCACCACCCATCAGATCCGTGGTTCCGGTCACGTCAGTCGTTCGGAAGTAGAACTGAGGACGATAGCCCGAGAAGAACGGGGTATGACGACCACCTTCTTCCTTGCTCAGAACGTACACTTCGCCTTCGAACTTGGTGTGAGGCTTGATTGAGTTCGGAGCAGCCAGAACCTGACCACGCTGAACATCTTCCTTCTTCAGACCACGAAGCAGCAAACCGACGTTATCCCCGGCCTGACCTTCGTTCAGAGTCTTCTGGAACATTTCAACGCCGGTACAGGTGGTCTCCTGCGTATCACGCAGACCAATCACAGCAACCTTGTCCCCAACCTTCACAATTCCCTGCTCAATTCGACCGGTCGCAACAGTTCCGCGACCTTCAATTGAGAACACGTCTTCCACAGCCATCAGGAACGGCTTGGCCGCATCTCGAACAGGCTCAGGAATGTAGGAATCCAGAGCTTCCATCAGATTCGTGATGCAGGCGCTGTAAGTTTCGTCACTGGGATTATCAAGAGCACCCTTTGCGTTGCCCTTCACCAGAGGAATGTCGTCACCCGGGTAGCCGTACTTCGTCAGAAGCTCACGAACCTCCAGCTCAACCAGCTCCAGCAGGTCCTCATCATCAACGAGGTCAACCTTATTCATGAACACGACCAGAGCCGGAACGTTCACCTGACGAGCCAGCAGAATGTGCTCGCGCGTCTGAGGCATCGGACCGCTGTCAGCAGCGACAACCAGAATTGCTCCGTCCATCTGAGCAGCACCGGTGATCATGTTCTTAATAAAGTCGGCGTGACCCGGACAGTCAATGTGAGCGTAGTGGCGATTCGGAGTTTCATACTCAACGTGGCTCGCAGCAATCGTGACGGTTTTCGTGGCGTCACGAACAGTCCCGCCCTTGGCAATATCCGCATAGCTCTTGGCCTGCCCCAGACCCTTTGCAGCCTGAACAGCCAGAATCGCGGCTGTGGTTGTCGTCTTCCCATGGTCGATGTGACCAATGGTCCCCACGTTAACATGAGGCTTCGTACGCTCGAATGTACCCTTTGCCATCTCCAAACTCCACGTCAGCCAGCGACTTCACCGTCGCCAGACACTGACAAAACGTTCCAAACTCTAACAAACGACGCCTGCACACGAGACGTCACCTCACATCAACACAAACAGAGCTGCTGATGGGACTTGAACCCATGACCTCGTCCTTACCAAGGACGCACTCTACCAACTGAGCTACAGCAGCACCCCGAATCAGCAGACCCGAGAGAGCGGGCGATGGGAATCGAACCCACACGACCAGCTTGGAAGGCTGGAGTTCTACCATTGAACTACGCCCGCAAACCTGCAACAACAGGCTCAACCACAGTGGGGGCGGCAGGATTCGAACCTGCGAAGGCTAAGCCACCAGATTTACAGTCTGGCCCATTTGGCCGCTCTGGAACACCCCCGAATTCGTCAATCACCTCTGACTCAACCAAATCTCCCCACTCACTTCTCGTGACGACTCAGCAGGAAACAAAGCTAGCGGAGGGACTTGAACCCACAACCTGCGGTTTACAAAACCGCTGCTCTGCCAATTGAGCTACGCTAGCGCAGACCGACCGCCGTAGCGAGCCGCGGAGTATAGCGTTCCGAAACTGCCAGGCAAGGCCGATCCCCAAAACGCCATCGGGAGTTTCGATTTAGGAGGAATTCATTCCAAATTGGTTCGGAATTCTTTTGACTTTTCGCCAATTTGAGACTTCCTCGACCGCTCTCCCGCCAACGACAGCTGCCGATCGTCCTCCTTTCGGCATCGGCCCCCGCAAACTCAAGTGAATTCCCGCAACAACAATCTGCTCGGTAACCACACCATGACGAGAGTTCATGGCAACGGACAACAGCACAAACTCCCATAGGACGAGTGAGTTCTTTTTCCACATCTTCAGATTTTGCCGTCCATCGGGTTGATCATGCAGTCTGTTTGTGGAAATATCCCACCATAATCACAAGCGGGCCTGTAACCTTTTGTCCGGGAGATTAATGATGAGACGACCAAATGTGACGTATCTTGCACCTTTACTGGCACTGGGCATCGCTTCCAGTTCCTTCCTTGCAATTGCCCAGACGAAGGCGAAGTCGGCGCAAAAGGACGACGCTGCAGAAACCTCAAAGTACCGTAGACTGCCCACCTACTACGGTCAGCTCGAACTGAAGGACGATCAGAAAGAGGACATCTACAAGATCAGAGAGTCTTTCGGCGCAAGGATCGACGACCTTGAAGCCCAGCTGGAGGAACTCAGAGGGCAGATGAACAAGGAAATCGAGGGCGTCCTGACAACAACTCAGAAGTCTGCACTCTCCAAACTCAAGGCCGGCAACAAGTCGTCGTCGAGTGCCAAAAAGGAGGACAAGGAGGACTCAGACGAAAAGCCGAAGGCAGCGCCAAAAAAGAAGTCGTCCACGGCCAAATAGTCAGGAAAACCCTCCACCGCATTGATCCACCGGGCGTCGAACCTGCAATTCCTCGCCCGGTGAATCCTTGAAGGAATCGCCGGAAGAGCACCTCCCGGCGTGGACAAGATCACAGGTCCTCAAAGCTTCTCACTCGTCAGGTACAGCTCAAAGCCTCAATTGCTGCAGCCGTGCCTTCAGCCGCTCCTGCTTTCGGCCTGTGAACCGGGTTTCCAGTTGCTCGGCACACCTCAATACCTCTTCGCAATACTCGTCACGAACGGATCGATGTTCGGCCAGCCAAGCCAGGACACCGGCAGCAACATGGCCGAGCCGTTCTTTTGGCCAGTCTTCAGCCGAGATTCGACAGAACGCCTGAATGGCGGGCGCCGACCGATCCTCTGAACAAATCAGGTCGGCCAGATCCTCTGGCAGCTGCTGATCGCCCTGCCCCAGACTTTCCAGAGCTCGAACCGCAGCACTGATCGTCGACTTGTCCGAGCCTCCAGCGTCAACCGGGCCAAATTCCTTCAGAAACTCCAGCGCCGCTGCATACAGATCTCTCTTTTCCTGCACTGACGGAATCAGGGCGGCTGCGGTGAACATGTCCGCCAGACCGCCGGATCTGTTCTGGAGCATCAATCGCAACGGCTGAAAGTCGCCGCCTGCCGAGAGATAGACGCCACAAGCCAGCAATCGGTTGGGCGCAGACTCTTCACCGTCCTGCAGAAGCTGAAACATCCTGCCGCACAGTTCGGCCTGAAGTTTCTCTTCAAGCTGACTGGCCAACCAACAGATGTTTTCTGAGTACTGGCGCTGCTCAGGCTGGTGTGGCCGAACGACCAGGAATTCAACGATGTCCGCACTCGATTCATCCCTCAGGACCGCCAGCCGAGCGAGGACGGACTCAAGTGTCTCTGAGGAGAGGGCTCGTCCCAGGAGACAGAGACAAACATCCGAATTTCTGGGCAGTTTCAGCAGTTCAGCCGTCGACCGGCCATTCAGGTCGACATCATCGCCGGACAGCGGGACCGGAGCAAAGTACGCACCAACTGTGAGAACTCCGGCCGAAACTGCCGAAGCAACCAGCAGCACGGCTGCGTTTCGCGTGATTCTCATGGAGACAACTCCGTGGGACTTTCGTCACACCCGCTGACCTGAGCCCGATGACCAGCACCTCCTAAGCTTAGACGGAGACGCCCCTGATAAACAGGTGAAGGACCGAAAAACTCAACGATTTCAGGGCAATCGACAGAATCGCTACTACGCATGTTGATCAGCTGACTGATGCAGACGGAAGACGAATGCCGCAGGTTGCAGCTGTCGGGCGCTGACAATTGCCGATCGGCCATCCGAGGACCTCCGGAACCTTGCAACTCAGAGATTTCCCACCGCTGACTTCAGCAACAGCAAACCGGAAATGTCGACAGAATTCCTCGCACAGGGAGGATGCGTACCTGAGTCCCGGACGGACTCGGCAAAGAGGTCCAGCCTGAATTCAGGCTGAACGGCCACACGTCAAGGATGACATTCCCATGATCACATTTCCAAAATGGATGCAGACCGCGATCGTCGGCGTCGTTCTGGTCTGCTGGTCAGCGGCCGTGACGAATGCCGACGAACCCGAACACGTCGCGTCAGTTTACCGACCGCTGACCTATTCGTCCGACGAAACTGCACAGGCATTGTTCCCTGAACTCGCCACGGAACTGAATCCCGCCGCCTCGAGCGAACCGGGCGACCTGGATGAAATCACAGCAAGCCCTGTGGCTCTCTCGGGCTCGCCCATCGGCTATCAGCCACAGAATCTGCACCCGGACCACGAAGCTCTTCCAGCAGGGCTTCTTTATCGATCCTACGCCGCCGGCCCGAACGAATCTCGGTTCTCGACGGTTTACCTGTACGACTTTTCATCCAAAAAGTGGGACTGGGATTCCACACTGGGTGGACGAGTGGGACTTTACCGCCGCAACCGACCTGTCCGACTTCCCGTGGATGTCTGGCAGATCGACATGGAAGGTTCAACGAAGACTCGCCTGAACCCTCACCAACAGGAAGATCTGGAATCTGCGGACTACCGGTTCGGATTGCTGTGGACCGGTCGTCGGGACAATCTGAGCCTGAAGTTTGGTTATTTCCATGTCAGTTCCCACGTCGGCGACGAATACATGGTGAGACACCCCACGTTTGAACGCATCAACTTTGTCCGCGAATCTCTCATCTGGGGTGCGTCGGCTCAGCTGAACGACAACGTCCGAACCTACGGTGAATTCGCCTATGCGTTTCATACCAGCGGAGGAGCCGACAAATGGCAGTTTCAGTTCGGTTCTGAATTCGCCGCCACACCGAAGTTCGGACGCACCGGAGCTCCATTTCTGGCCGCAAACATGCAGCTGAGAGAAGAAACCGACTACCAGGCCGGCACCAACATCATCGCCGCCTGGCAGTGGAAGGGACGGGAAACCGGCCACGCCTTCCGTCTGGGAGCGGAATACTTCAACGGCCCCACAAACCAGTTCGAATTCTTCCGGCGGTACCAGAATCAGCTGGGACTGGGAGCCTGGTTTGACTATTGATCCCGATGCACCATAATCAGGTCTCCCCCAAGGAGTCCTGAACTATTGGAGATCACGAACCACCCGAACTGCCAGCGCTGGAAGTGGCTGATGATTCCAGGGACGAATCAGCAGCAGCGGATGGTGGCCATGTTTCCTCCGGACCGCCATCCGGTGAGACCGTCGTCCTGAAGTGGGTCGTGCTGGTCGGGAGCCTGGTACTGGCGACCATTTATGTGTCGCTTGTCAGACAGCAGCCGGAGCCGCTCGTCTGGACATCGGGGTCCGCGGACGGGCTGTTTCGAGTCGAAGTGAATTCCGCGACCTGGGTCGAATGGACTCAGCTGGACGGCATCGGCTCAAAAACCGCGTTCCGCATCATTGCCGACCGCGAACAGAACGGTCCCTTCCGATCAATTGATGATCTGCAGCGAGTCGACGGGATTGGGCCGATCACTCTGGAAAGAATTCGCCCTCACCTGGAAATCAGCATCCCGGACGTCCGGATCACCGGAAACCCGAAGTCGGAATGATCCTGGTGTTGCGAGTCCCCAAAAGCCGATTAGAATGCTCGACTTGTCTTCCCGTCGTCCAGGCTTCCGAGTCAGACGATCCGAACGGGCGGCCTGAATTCCCGAGGATTTCAGGCTTCACGGGACACCAGCCCGCTTCCACCCTTTGCTGATTGCCGAAAGGCTGCTTTCAACACATGGCAACAATTTCCAAAACAGATCTGAAGAAGCTCAGAAAACGCCGAGCACGACTGAAGAAGAAGAAGATGTCGTGCCCGTTCACATCCGGCGGCGTCGTGCCTCGCCCGGTTTATGTGGACTACAAAGACCTGAAGACTCTGCGAACCCTGATCGACCGCGAAGGCCGCATTCTGCCTCGCCGCCGCACAGGCACTTCAGCCCTGTACCAGCGAGCCGTCCGCAGCGCCATTCTGCGAGCCCGCTTCATCGGCCTGCTGCCCTACGTGGCGGAAGAATAACAGCCGCAATCTCAAGCCAATTCCCCAACGCCGAACCTCACAGGTCTCGGCGTTTTTTCATGCGCCGCCCCCGTTGTAGGTCAGGCTCCCGCCTGACAGAATTCCCTCTGTTGATGCCTCCGCATCGGGCGATTGTCAGGCGGGAGCCCCTGCGATTTCTGTGCAGCAGAGGGCTGACCTCGCGGAGCGAGGTGCCACAGTGGCGCCTCGCTCCGCGAGGCATGCCTGATGGATCCGGTAACGTCCCTTCGTGCTCTTCGTGTCCTTCGTGGTTCAATGTCCTTGAACAGGACTGCCGGTGGCCTGGACTGAGTTGTTGAACCCGCAGCTGATTCTCACATGCTTGCCCTGCTGCGCGATGCAAACACGGCACCCGGCGCCACTGTTGTGCCATCAGATTTCCCAACCCACCAAAACGCCGACAGGCGGGCGACAGCAGTGCGAGTCGCTCTTCAGCAGACTCGAACGCTGACACCCGCCTGGTGTGTTCGGCGTCGGTTGGAACGCCGCCGACTGCGGTGCTGTGAGCTACACAGCAGGAATGGTGGCGCTGGTGACCTGGCTCCACGGGCCGGCTTCGCCCTTGCTGCTGACCCAGCGCAGCAGATAGTTGGCGGTCTTGCCGCCGTCGTCTGCTGCAAAGGTCACCACGTCTGACGATCGAGTCGCCAGTTTGACGAACCGGTACTGCTGCGGATCGGCAGGAGCCACTTCGGCAACGCACACATAGATTTCGCACCCGGCCATGCCGTACGGGCGAGCTCGTTTTGTGGGCGTGGCCGAATCGGTGAAGCACACAGTGTGTTCCAGCCGGTCCGACGCAATCACGCTGGCCAGAGGATTGGTGCGAGGCGGCGGGACAGGAGTTCGATCCGACTTGTGCGGCCGAATCCCGGCTTCAATCTTGGCCTCGTCGCTGATCGAAGGATCAGCCTGAATGATGCGAATGCGAACTCGCAGATCATCACTCAGAACTGACCGAGCCCCTTCCTTGGCTTCGGTGGCTGCTCTGGCAGCATCACGAGCCTCAGTAGCGGCCAGAGACGAATCTTCCCAGGCCTGCAGCTGATCCTGCAGAACGGTCAGTTCCTCTTCGGTCAGCTTGTAGACCGACGTGTGGTCGGTCATCTGCTTGACAAAGTTTCGGGCGAACGATTCAAAGGAACTTTCTTCCCTCAGAATCGCAGCTAACGATGTTGCCATCGGGGAAACCTCCAATGCGGCGAACCGCGTTGTGATCAGAGCGGACGCGCGTCCGAAAAATCTGATCCGGGGAAAAGGGACACAGATCGCCTGTGACGAAAGTCGTTCCGTGAAGGTCAGCACCGGATCGCCATGAGAGCCCCGGCTGCTGACCCTCCATCGAGCAGCCTCGGCATCACCAGCGAGCGGTCAACGATCAGCGGGATTACCCTCATCAAGACAGTCTGCTATGGACAGCTGGTCACCGTAACCAGCCCCAAGAGGTACCTACCACCCCCAGAGGTCAATCTCGGAAGAATCTCCGTACGAACCCCATGTTAACCATCACCGACGGTCATCTGAGCTCGTTGTAACGAATGCACCAGTCTTCCGCCCTGCAGCACACAGGCATTGCACAGATTGCACCACACCTGCCGAATGTGCCGCCGAGAAAAAAACAAATGTAGCGCAACACGATGTTTCTTCTTTGGAAATCCCGTTTCCAAAGAAGAAACACCCATATGCAAAGACGAACCGGCAGGTTGCAAAGAAGAAACGACCATATGCAAAGAAGAAACACCCATATGCAAAGAAGAAACACTCACTTCCAAAGAAGGACGCCAACCTGCAATAGAGAAACACGAGGTCGACATGAAGAAACACGAACTCGACGTCAAGCAACAGTCCCTTGCTTCCTGCAAAACAGCCCTCAGACTCAGTTCCCCCCAACGCAGTTCAGACTCCCGCCTGACAAAACTCCCTCCGTCGATCCATTCCAATCCGGGCATTGCCAGCGGCGAGCCTAACCGACTGCTGAGCAGCACAGGGGCTGACCTCGCGGAGCGAGGTGCCATAGCGCTGCCTGCCCGCGAGGCATGCCCCATGGATCCGGTAACGTCCCTTCGTGCTCTTCGTGTCCTTCGTGGTTCAATGTCCTCGAACAGGTCAGAAAATGTAGGTCAGGCTCCCGCCTGACAGATCTTCGACGTTGACGCGCCATCGGCTGGAGCCGGACGATTACTGAGCGGCACAGGGCTGACCTCGCGGAGCGAGGTGCCACAGTGGGCGCTCGCTCCGCGAGGCATGCCCATGACCCGGCAACGTCCCTTCGTGCTCTTCGCGTCCTTCGTGGTTCAATGTCCTTGAACAGGTCAGAATGTAGGTCAGGCTCCCGCCCGACAGATCTTCGACGTTGACGCGGCATCGGTAGGAGCCGGACGATTACTGAGCAGCACAGGGCTGACCCTCGCGGAGCGAGGTGCCACAGTGCTGCCCCGCTCCGCGAGGCATGCCCCATGGATCCGGCAACGTCCCTTCGTGCCCTTCGCGTCCTTCGTGGTTCAATGTCCTCGAACAGGGCGTTGTCAGGCGGGAGCCTACGGGAACTGAGCCCCCTGATAAAAATGGAAAAATTCCGGGAGATGGCGGATGAGTCTCGAATGCGGGTTACGATTTTCGAGTCTCCGAAGGGGCGGCTCTGGTGTTTCCGGGCATTGGATGTGTGGTGATGAATCCGGCAGGTGTGACCGATGCAGAAGAACGTGTTTGTGAGCGTGGTGGTGTTGTTGGCGAGTGTGCTGTTCAGCGGTTTGGCGTGGGCTCAGCAGTGGGAGGCGGTGAAGCTGAAGAGTGGTTCGGTCAGTTATGGGCGGATCTCGGGCGATTCGATCAGTGTCGAGGGAAAGTTTACGGACACCAGCCGCACGTATGAGGTCCTGGAGCAGAATGAGAAGTTCGTGCGGATTACCGACGGCACGCACAGCGGCTGGTGCTTTAAGATCAGTCTGACTCCGGTCAGCAATCCGGTTCCGGGTGCTCCGGCAACTCCGGATCTGTGGCAGCGTACGGAGGCCGCTCAGCGCGACCCTCTGCTGGGCACACGAGTGTTCTGGAAGGATGGCGGCGTCGCCAAAGTGGGCAGTGTCGTCGTGGATCTCAGCAAGAATGTCCCTTGGCCGGCCACGGTGGAAGACGTTCAGGGCGACTGGCTGTGGCTGGGGCGAGCCTGGATGCGTCGTTCGGATGTCATGACGCTGAACGAAGCGTTTGATCATTATGTCGATGAAGTCCGCCGTAACCCCGGATCGGCTCAGGCATGGCGTCGTCGGGCCGGATGCTGGGCCGAAAAGGGAGAACTAACAAACGCGATCAAGGACTACGACGAAGCCATTCGCCTCGATCCGAAGGAGTCCGTTTATCATAACTTGCGCGGCATTGCGAAGTGGAATCTAGACGACTACGCAGGCGCGATCAAAGACTTCGACGAAGCCATTCGCCTCGATCCGAAGTCTTCCGCCGCGTACAACAATCGCGGCTTCGCGAAGAGGAATCTGAAGGACTACGAAGGCGCGATCAAAGACCACGACGAAGCCATCCGCCTCGATCCTAAGTCTTCCGCCGCGTACAACAATCGCGGCAATGCGAAGAGCAATCTGAAAGACTACGCAGGCGCGATCAGGGACTACGACGAAGCGATCCGCCTCGATCCGAAATCTGCCGTGGCATACAACAATCGCGGCAATGCGAAGAATGATCTGAAAGACTACGCAGGCGCGATCAAAGACTACGACGAAGCCATCCAACTGGATCCGAAATATTCCGTCGCGTACTACAATCGCGGCTTGGCGAAGGGGAATCTGAAAGACTACGAAGGCGCGATCAAAGACTACGACGAAGCCATTCGCCTCGATCCGAAGGATTCCCTGGCGTACGACAATCGCGGTTGGACTAAACTACTTGCCCGGCAGTACGAGGCGGCGTTGCCCGATTTTGACGAAGCCATTCGACTGAATCCCAAGTCCAGAAATGCCTACAACAATAAATCGTTGATTTTGGCCGCGTGTCCAACAGAGAGCTTGCGAGACGCGGAAGCCGCTCTGCAGCTGGCCGAGCAGGCTCTGGAACTCGACCCGGACAATGCTTATGCCTTCACTTCAAAGGCCTGTGCCCTGGCACTTCAGGGCGATTTCACCGCCGCCATCGAATGCCAGAACAAAGCCCGGTCCGATGCCGACTGGATGAAAGACGAAGCGATCGACGGCGGCGTTCTGGCCGACGAACGCATCAAAAACTGGCAGGCCCAAACCCTCTGGCTCCTGCCCGAGTAAGTCGACTCTGCCGACCAGGAAATGTAGGTCACGCTCCCGCCTGACAGGTCTTCGGCGTTGATGCGCCATCGGCAGGAACGCTGTCAGGCAGGAGGCGGGGTGGCCTGTTCAAAAACGGTTGGTTGAGGGTGCCATGCCTGCATCGCGCAGCAGGGCAAGCATGTTCGATGGAACCCGGAACGTCCTTCCAGTGGCAGGAAAAAGAGGGTTCCGTTGGTCGCATCACCTCGCAGCCGAAGCTCGCATGCCTGACCTGCTGCGCGATGCATGCATGGCACGAGGCCTGACTTTCGGGACACTCACACAAAGGCACGAAGACACAAAGGTTGGGGCGTGAAACGCCACAGACAGGAATGTCTGTGCCACCTGACGTGCGGAGCGTTTTCTTTGCGACTCTGCGACTTTACGTGACCGCTTTCGGCCGGAACTCCTTCTCCGGGAGGCTCATGGAATCTCACGCCAAGGCGCGGAGATCGCAAAGGGCAGAATTCGGCACGGGTCGGGTGGCGTGTCCAAAGAAAGCTGGTCATGGTGGTGGCCGGGTGGAATGCTTGCATCGTGAAGCAGAGCAGGCATCCTGCAATTGTGCCGCAAAGACCGCAGCGTCGCGTGGGGCTCATGGACGTTCCGCGTTGTCAGGCGTGTAGGTCAGGCTCCCGCCTGACAGGTCTTCGACTTTGACGCGGCATCGCTCAGAAGCATTGTCAGGCGGGAGCCTGACCTACGGCGGCTGCCGCTGGTTTGTCGGTCGGTTGCTGCGGCGGTTTGGTGGGAAGGCATCTGTCGGTTGCTGCAGCTGGCGTTTCTGGGTGGGTTGATGCTGAAGGGGATTCCCGGGACGACTCGGGCTCTCGAAGGTTTTGATATTGCGGTTCCGGGACTGACTCAGCTGGTGGTGGCCATCGAGAAAATGCCGTTCAAAATTTTGCTGCGAGTTCTGACCGGACTGGTGACTGTGGTTTCAGCAGAAGTCGTGGCCTTCCGAGCTCTGCGGCAACAGCCCGAGACCGTGAAGCAGGCGAAGCTGCTGTCATTCGGCACGTCCGCTGCGTTCCTTTCCGTCATCACCCTGATTGTCGTCGGCCTGCTGCTGCCGCTCTTTCGCCTGCTGAATGACCTGAGCTGACCCGAAAAGCACTTTCCTTGCGACTCTGCGCCTTTGCGTGACCACTGTCGCAAAGACGCGAAGGGCAGAATTCGGGAGGGGCCAAAGTGCCGCCTCGCTCCGCGAGGCATGCCCCCGGTTCCGCATCCCGATCTTGCTAGCTCAGAAACAGGGCGTCGACGTTGATCGTCGACTGAATGTTCACTTCGGTGCCGAGCCGCACCGATTGGCTGTCTGCGGGACGTCTGGAGCATGGGGCTGACCTCGCGGAGCGAGGTGCCACAGTGCCATGCCTGCATCGCGCAGGGGGCGCGAAACGCCACAGACAGGAATGTCTGTACCACCTGACCTGCGGAATACTTTCCTTGCGACTCTGCGCGCTTTGCGTGACCGCTTTCGGCCGGAATTGCTTCTCCGGGAAGCTTCTGGAATCTCACGCAAAGACGCGAAGATCGCGAAGGGCAGAATTCGGGAGGGGCCGGGAGGAATCTTCAATGAAGGCTGGTCCTGGGGTGCCAAAGTGGCGCTCGCTCCACGAGCCATGCCTGAGGGATCCGGTCACGTCCCTTCGTGCTCTTCGTGTCCTTCGTGGTTCAATGTCGTTGAACAGGTCAGAACTGTAGGTCAGGCTCCCGCCTGACAGGTCTTCGCCGTTGACGCGCCATCAGCAGGTGCGTTGTCAGGCGGGAGCCTGACCTACAACTTCGTTGCCGAGGTGATTGGTCGAAGTTCTGCTGGCAGATGGGAATTTGAGTCGGTAAAATCCGGGGCTTCCTGCCACTGCTCTCCCCCGCCCTGCCTTTCGGTCTGCCCGCTGATGATGATTTCCTGCCGCGATTGCAACTTGTTGGGGCTGGCACTGTTATTGTGTCTGTCCGGGTTCACTGCGTCCGCAGGGGCGGATGAGTCGCCTTCGTTTCAGAACGAGGTGATGGCGGTGTTGTCGAAGGCCGGGTGCAATCGAGGCACGTGTCATGGGAATGCCAACGGTAAAGGCGGGTTCCGGCTTTCGCTGCGAGGCCAGAATCCCGAAGCGGACTTTCAGACGCTCACCCACAGTGCGGCTCAGCGACGAATCACGGCTCTGAATCCTGATGACAGTCTGCTGCTGAAGAAGCCGCTGATGCAGGTGCCTCATGAAGGAGGACAGCAGCTGACGATGGATTCCGTCGAACATCAGATTCTGCGACGGTGGATTGAAGCCGGAACACCGGACGACCCGGCAGGCTCAGCATCGGTGATTTCCATCCGCGTCTCGCCCATGCACCGGCTGGTGGAATTCCCGCTCAACAGTGCTCAGCTGACTGTCAACGCCACATTCAGCGACGGCAGCACTCGTGACGTCACCGCGCTGACCGTCTTTGAATCGTCGTCTCTGCATGTCGAGATTGATCGGAGCGGGCTGGCCACGGCGTCGCGCCCCTGCCTCACGACGGTAACCGCTCGCTATCTGAACCAGCAGGTGCCGGTGCGGCTGGAATTCATCGCCCATCAGCCGGACTTCGCGTTCACAGCTCCGCCGGTCGCCAACTTCATTGATGAAGCTGTGTTCAGTCAGCTGCAGCGACTGAAGGTCAATCCAACAGCGGTTTGCGACGACATCACGTTTCTGCGACGAGTCTGCCTGGATCTGACGGGGTTGCTGCCTTCCGCTCAGCAGACTCAGGCGTTTCTGCAGTCGACTGCTGCGGATAAGCGAGCAAAGCTGATTGATGAACTTCTGGCTTCCGACAGCTTCAATGACTTTCAGGCTCTGCGCTGGGCCGATCTGCTGCGAGTTGAAGACAAGACACTGGACGAAACCGGAGTTTCTGTGTTTCACGGCTGGATTCGCACCAGCTTTGCTGAGAACCGTCCGCTGAACGACTTCTGTGCCGACATGATTGAAGCCAAAGGCAGCACCTACAAAGTGCCTGCCACGAATTTTTATCGAGCTCTGCGGACATCGGAAGAACGAGCCGAAGCGGCGGCTCAGCTGTTTCTGGGAGTTCGACTGCAGTGTGCCAAGTGCCACAATCATCCCTTCGACCAGTGGACTCAGGACGACTACTACGGCTGGTCGAACTTCTTTGCCCGCATCGATTACGAAATTGTCGAAAACAAACGACGGGACAGCAACGACAAGCACGAATTCGCCGGCGAGCAGATTGTGAAAATCACCGACAAGGGTGATGTGCGAAATCCAACAACCGGGAAGCCGGCATCGCTGAGATTTCTGGGAAACAGCGGCGACGCAGATCCGGAAGCCGTCACTGCGGGCGACCCGGCCCCGGATCGACTGCAGCGTCTGGGGGAATGGCTGAGATCTCCGGACAACGAACGTTTCGCTGCAACTCAGGCGAACCGCATCTGGGCTCAGCTGTTCGGCCGCGGGCTTGTCGATCCCGTGGACGATTTTCGAACCACCAACCCGCCGGTGAATCCTGAACTGCTGACTCTGCTGACTCAGGAATTTGTCGCTCACGATTTTGATGTTCGGCACCTGATGCGAATCATTCTGAATTCGAACACGTATCAACTGGCTGGTTCGTCAGAAGAGGATGAAATTGCCGCCACCTGTTTTGCTGTGACCGTTCCGCGCCGTCTGACGGCCGAACAGGCACTGGACGGAATCTGTTCGGTGCTGAATGTTCCGGCTGCGTTTGGCGGTCATCCTCAGGGAACCAAAGCTGTGCAGCTGACCGGAGTTCGCAACGGAGGACATCGCTACAGCAAGCCGGACGTTGGTGACCGCTTTCTGAAACTGTTCGGCAAGCCCAACCGACTGCAGAGCTGTGAATGTGAGCGTTCCGGCGAGCCCACTCTGGCTCAGACGTTTGAAATGATCAGCGGCGAGCTGATCAATGAAATGCTGAAGAATCCGGGCAATCGCATTCGGCTGCAGCTGGCCGAAAAAACACCGCCCATGGAAATCGTCAGCCAGCTGTATCAGGCCGCACTGTCTCGACCGCCGTCCGCAGACGAGCAGTCAGCCATCGAGAAACATATGCAGCAGACGGCCGATCCTGTGCGCAGTCTGGAAGACATCGCGTGGGCTCTGCTGAATTCCAACGAATTTCTGATTCGACGATAGAAGATGAATGCCTCGTTGCCACGGATAATCCGTTCAGACACCGACGACCTGCGGGGCAGTTTCCGGAGACCAGCCATGATTCGTTCTTTGATTGATCAGGCCACCCGCATCAACCGTCGTGATGCGCTGCGGATCGGCGGTCCCGGGATGCTGGGGCTGACTCTGCCCGCTCTGCTGCAGGCCGAAGAACAGTCAGGCGGTGTGCTGCTGCCGGGTTCCGGCAAAGCCAAATCCGTCATCTTTCTGTTTCAGTGGGGCGGCCCCAGTCATGTTGATACCTTCGACATGAAACCGGACGCGCCGGAAGAATATCGGTCAAAGTATCGAACCATTCGGACATCGGTTCCCGGCATGTCTGTGTGTGAACACCTTCCGGAAACCGCCAAAGTCATGCACCACTTCGGCCAGATCCGAACCGTGCACCACACGATGAACAATCATAACAGTGCCGGCTACACGGCACTCACCGGCGTCGAGCCACCAACAGATGATCAGCGTCTGCGAGATTCGCTGGACCTGTTTCCCGCGTTCGGATCGGTGGTGGATTATCTGGCTCCCGGAAGTTCGGGACTGCCCACATCCGTCGCTTTTCCCTACACCATTGCCGACGGGTCAATCACCCCGGGTCAGCGAGCCAGCTTTCTTGGCCGCCTGCACGATCCGCTGTTCATTTCCAACGATCCCAACGACACGAACTTCCGCCTGCCACAGCTGAGCCTGCCGTCCGATGTTTCCTGGGAACGACTGCAGAACCGCCGAGCTCTGCAGTCGATCATCAACCAGCAGGTGCAGAGTCTGGATCAGTCGATGACCGCCCAAGGTCTGGACGCCTACTACGAAAAGGCGGCGAGCATGCTGAATTCGCGGCAGATTCGCAAAGCCTTCGATATTTCACAGGAACCCGACGCCATTCGAGACGCCTATGGCCGGACGACCTACGGCCAGAGCTGCCTGCTGGCTCGCCGACTGGTGGAATCCGGTGTGAAGTTCG
This sequence comes from Planctomycetaceae bacterium, assembly GCA_041398865.1. Classification (GTDB taxonomy): domain Bacteria; phylum Planctomycetota; class Planctomycetia; order Planctomycetales; family Planctomycetaceae; genus Fuerstiella. The sequence continues at coordinate 78,776 of JAWKTY010000009.1, read as the reverse complement.
TCACCGTGTATTTCGCTCCCAGCATCGGAGGCCGCAGCAAGACGGACGGAGGCTGGGATACTCACGGCTTCGACGACACTCGCATGTACGAGATTCTTCCTGAATGGCACTTCCCCGTGACGGATCACACGCTGCCCGTGCTGATCAACGATCTGAAGCTGCGAGGCCTGCTGGACGAGACGCTGGTGATGTGGTTCGGAGAATTCGGACGAACGCCAAAAATCAACAAGAACATCAGCCGTGACCACTGGCCGAAATGTTACACCGCACTGCTCGCCGGCGGAGGCGTTCGAGGCGGTTCGGTGTACGGAGCGTCTGATCGAGTCGGCGCGTTCCCCGATCGCGACCCGGTCACCACCGGAGACCTCGCCGCCACCATGTACCACGCTCTGGGAATCAACCCCGCCACGGAAATTCGCGACAACCTCAACCGCCCCCTGCCCATTGCACGAGGAAAAGCGGTTACAGAGTTGTTCGGCTGATGCGACGTGATGGCACTTTCCGAAGATTACGCCACTGAACTCGCAGATTCAGCCCGGCCGACCCGACGTCGACGAGCCATCATGTAGCCGCCTCCCAGAAGAGACGCGACCAGCAGTGTCGATGGTTCGGGAACAGCGGCTGTTGAATTGATGGTCAGGACAACAGATTCGGTCGATCCGGACGAAGCCAGCGTTGCATCCAACAGCCCGCCAAGGCCGTCAATGTTGCCGTCAACTCCTGCGCCCAGCCGATCCGGCGTGAGAATCAGATCGTCCCCGACACCGCCGGACGCGGACACGGCGAATCTGGCAAGGAGGACCTCCGTTGCACCGGCAACCGCCAGCGACGTCACGCCGGCTCCCACTGGCCCGGCGAGAACAGGAGGCGACAGCAGAAAGCCGATGCCTTCCTGAATTGACGCCAGTCCGGGATCCGGCAGCAAGAGTCCGGATGAATCCACAAACCCGTCAAACCCCGGGTTCGACGCCGCAAATGCCCCAGCGCCTGTTGCCGCCCCTGTTCCCACAATTCTGCCACCAGCTCCGCCGGCCCGAATGCGGACATACTGGATGTTCCGTCGGTATCCACCAGAAACAGAGTAACGGAGAAGGAGATCCGGGCGAAAGTGGTCACGCAGCGCAGAGTCGCAAGGAAAGTGTTCCGCAGGTCAGGTGGCACAGACATTCCTGTCTGTGGCGTTTCGCACACCAACCTTTGTGTCTTCGTGCCTTTGTGTCCTTCGCGATCTTCGCGCCTTCGCGTGAGATTCCATGAGCTTCCCGGGGATGGAATTCCGGCCGAAAGCGGTCACGCAAAGGCGCAGAGTCGCAAAGAAAGCGTTCCCCGGTCAGGTGGTACAGACATTCCTGTCTGTGGCGTTTCGCGCACCAACCTTTGTGTCTTCGTGCCTTTGTGTGAGTCACCCGAAAGTCAGGTCTCGTGCCATGACCAGCCTTCATTGAACTTGCCACCCGGCCAGAATCCTGTTACTCGGGCAGGAGCCAGAGGGTTTGGGCCCACCAGTTCTTGATGCGTTCGTCGGCCAGAACGCCGCCAAACAGCCATTCAGCCCCACACTCTGAGTTGATGTTTACGGGACGCAGCGTGGCCGCCACGATGGTCTGAAGTGCCCTCCGTTCACCCGAACAGTCGGGTCAGGAGCCTGTCCAGAGAATTGGAGAATTCCTGGACGTCTTTCTGGCTGAAGGGTTTGGGGCCGGATGTTTCGAGTCCTGCGGAGCGGAATTCTTCCATCAGGTTGCGGGTGGCGAGACGGCTGTGGACCGTCTCGGCATCGAAGACCTCGCCGCGGTGTCCGATGGCGATTCCGTCCCGGCTGACAACTCGGGCGGCCAGCGGTATGTCGCTGGTGATGACGATGTCTCCAGCCTGCAGCATTTCCACAATGCGATTGTCGGCCTGATCGGCTCCGCCGGGGACGGTAATGAGATGAATCCAGTCCGAGGACGGAATTGCGATGCCGTTATTCGCGACCAGCACAACTTCGATCTGAATCCGTCGAGCTGTCCGGAACAGAACCTCCTTGATCGCCGCCGGGCACGCATCGGCATCGACCCAGATACAGGGGGCGTACTTTTCAGTTGTATCGTCCGTTGCCATGGGAGTTTGCACGTCACAGGAATTGAGATCACCGGTGCCAGTCAGCTCGTGATCAGTCCGCCAGGTTTTCGTTCTGATTTGAACGGCCCGGTATGCGATTCCAGACAGTCGCCAGCACGGTTCCGGTCAGCATACAGCCGAAGGTGTACAGAATGCAGGGAATCAGCGCCGGGGAGTCGGCTCCGAACAGTGCTTTGGCCAGAGCGATCCCGGCTCCGGCGTTCTGCATGCCGACTTCCAGGGTGAGAGCTCGCCTCATCGGTTCGTCCAGCCCAAACATGCTTCCACCGAAGTATCCGCACAGATAGCCACCGGCATTGATGATGGCCAGCACGGCAATCAGCCAGCCGCTGGCCTGAGAGACACCGGATCGATTCAGCGCAACGGCGATCGAGATGATCGCCAGAATTGAAAGGTTCGCTACCACCGAAGCCCAATCCTGCGACAGCCTGCGAAACGCTGTGAACCGACGGCTGAGCAGATGCCCCGTCACAACGGGCGTCACGATCTGCAGCAACATCAGCTTCATCGTTGTCCAGCCGTCGTAGGAAACGTCCTGACTGATGACCAGCCACAGCATCAGCGGCACGACCACGGGTGACAGCAGCGTGGCGGATGTCGTGAGGCTCACCGAATAGCTCACGTTCCCCCGAGCCGTCAGGGTCAGCACATTGGAAGCCATGGCACCAGGCACACATCCGACAATCAGAATCCCGGTTGCGGTTTCAGGGTCAGGCTTCAACAACCGGACGACGGCAAAGGCCAGCAGCGGCATGCTGACATACTGAATGACCGTCCCCAACAGAACCATTGGCCAGCGCTGCAGAATCAGATTCACCTCTTCGGTGGGCAGCAGAGCTCCAACGCCGAACATCGCTGTGAAAATCAGCACGTTGAACGATTCTGAGCCCACTGCCAGAAACGGATCGAAGTCCGAAATCAGCCGAGGCCAGAACCACGCCAGAAGGCTGGACAGGATCAACCACCATAAAATTGAGCGCTGCAGCATGCTATTGGAATCAGGTTACGGTAAAGTCCCGGCAATCCGCGGCACGGCACCGGCCGGTCGGCGGAGCGATTTTCTGTCACTCAGCAGTCTCAGCAGTACCATGCCCGGGAATTCCTTTGGACAATTCTTCCGCATCACCACCGCCGGCGAAAGTCATGGGCCGGGAAATGTGGTCATCATTGACGGAGTTCCTCCCGGACTGCCGCTGAGTGTGGATGATCTGATGGTTGACCTGAAGCGCCGTCGACCCGGCCAGAGCAAACTGACGACTCAGCGCGACGAAGCCGACGAACCGGAAATCCTGGCCGGAGTCTTCAACGGTCAGACCACCGGGACCAGTCTGGCGATCCTCATCCGCAATACAGACCAGCGCAGCAAAGACTACTCGGATATTCAGGACAAATACCGCCCGGGTCACGCTGACTATACCTACGACGCTCGATACGGCTTTCGCGATTACCGAGGCGGCGGACGCAGCAGTGCTCGGGAAACAACCGCTCGAGTTGCCGCCGGTGTTGTGGCGAAGAAACTGATTGAACGTGACTTCGGCGGGCAGGTGATTGGCTATGTCTGCCAGGTCGGAAGTGTCAAAGCCAGCATTCCGGCCCCGGAACGCGTGACGATGGAACAGGTGGAAACTCTTCCGGACGGTTCGCCCAACATCGTGCGATGTCCTGACCCGGAAGCCGCCGCAAAGATGGTGGATGTCATTGACGCAGTTCGAAAACAGACCGACAGCATCGGCGGGGTTTCAGAAATCGTCGCCACCGGAATTCCGGCGGGCCTTGGTGAACCCGTCTTCGACAAGCTGAAAGCCGACCTGGCGAAAGCTCTTTTCAGTCTGCCGGCAGTTCTGGGCGTCGAGTACGGAATCGGCTTTGGCTGTGCCGAACTGAAAGGCAGCGACAACAACGACATCTTCGTCGCTCGCGAGGGCCATATCACCACAGAAACCAATCGTCACGGAGGGATGCTGGGCGGCATCAGTTCCGGGCTGCCGATCGTGCTGCGAGCCGCCATCAAGCCAACCAGCAGCCTGGCCAAAGAGCAACCCACCGTGACTCGCGACGGTCAGCCAACCACAATCAGCACCAAAGGCCGACACGATCCCTGTCTGCTGCCAAGATTCGTGCCGATGGGTGAAGCCATGGTTGCCGTCGTCATCGCCGATCACTGGCTGCGGTGGAAAGCCATCGGCGGACATGCCTGAACAGTGCAGCCCGAACCGAAACGCGACGCTCTCGTCGCTCCCCGCGTGTCATCCGGTGGCCGGAACCGAACACTAATCGTCAAGTCGGGACCCGCCACGGACGCTGCGGCGATTCCACGATCGCCACAGGACAGCAACTCCAATCACCGTCACGACGGGACCGGCATGCATGGGAGACGTCGCGTAGTGCCAGAAACTGACCGAATCAGCAGCATCACCGTGGCCCGGATGAGCCATGGCAGTTTGAGCCGACAGAACCAAAAGGCAACCAGCCAGAGAAATCCCGCATTTCCTGCGGCACCATTCAGAAACAGACGTCATCTTCGCCACTGCTTTCACATTCTTCCGGGTAAGTTTCCGACAGGGAACCTTTGTCCTCGGGCGGCGGAATGTATCACTCAACCGGACATCTGCCAAGGATCGAGCAGCTCTCCAGCAGGGCGCTCAATTTGTTGGGCTGTTGAAGTTGTCGGCGGGAACAAGTGGCGAACGCACCGCGCCGGGAGCGTGAAGAGATTTGAAAGCCGTTTGCCTCAATCTGCCGGCATCCGTAGGTCGGGCTCCCACCTGACAATCTGACCAGATCAGCCCTGTCAGGCAGGAGCCTGGCCTACAGCGGGTTTTAGTTCTTCACGAAGCCGGGGTGTGGCCACGACCCAGGTTCAATTGACTCGATCAAGCCGTTGCGGCACATTACAGAAAGGTGTGGGCACCGTCGCACGAAGGTCAGCAGGCCCGGTCGCAGGGTTGTTCTACCGCGGTTTTGTTCGTCCGAAACAACGGGAAACTACCTACATTCCCCGACGGCATCAAAGCACACCACTCGTTCCCGGAACCGTCACGATGACCAACAGAAAAACACTCATCCTGCCCATTCTGCTGATCGTCGTCGGAACCGGGTGGCTGCTCACGACTCTGGGAATCGCCCCGGGCATCGACTGGATCTGGACACTGGGCCTGGCTGCGATTGGGTTCCTCACCTTTGTCGTGGCCGGGTTCGACAAGGTAACTTTTGTGACGGGAACATTTTTCATCGTCACCAGTTTGATGTCCGTGCTGAGACAGTCCGGAAGAATGTCGCTGGATGTCGAGGTTCCGATCCTTGTGATCGTTGCCGGTGTCCTGCTGCTGATCGCGAGAATGCCGATGGTCCCCTCACCGACATGGATTCTACCCGCCGAAGACAGCAATCCTTCCGGGGGACAGAGCTGACTCGCGATCCCGGCCTTACTTTTTTGTGAGCACCGTGCCCAGTCCGAACTGGTCACCAGTTCGCACCGGCTGGCCATCCTGCCAGTCGATCTCCAGCATTTTTTCGCTGCCCACGGCTCGCCCTTCTTCGTCAGTCAGTTCCGCGACAACACCCCGACGAACACGATCAAACACTTCCCCGCTGCTTGGGTATGCGAACTGACCATCGATGCTGAACGTCACCCAGCCCGGCTGATCCCGAACCGGAAGACTGGCCACCTGTCGTGGGGGCATGACTGTTGCGTCAAAGACGTGCATGTGGCTGTTCCCTCCGTCCGTCACCCACAACTCAGTTTCATCCGGCGACAGTCCGATTCCATGACTGGGGCAGCCATGCCGTTTCACAGGCCCCTTCTGAAATCCCGCCACTTCCACCCGATACAGTTTTCGCCCGGTGATCAGATCTCCGACTTCGAAACCCAGGCACTCATTGACGCACACAAAGACCAGCGTCTCTGAACCGTTCACGGTGAACGGCCGAATGTTATGACTGAACGGGCCGCAGGTCCTGACCACAGCCTGATTTGACGTTTCCACGATGGTCAGCACCGGTGACTTCAGACCTGCGAGGTAGGCGTAGCGGCCGCTGAGCCCGCAGATGGTGTTGTGAGCTCCGGAATCCGGCTGAATTCGGCCAAGCACCTTTCCCGACAAAGCGTCCAGCACGTGCCAGTGCCCCTTCTCCAGAGACGGCAGATACATCCGACGACCATCCGGAGTCAGCGACATCCGGTCACATCCGCCCTCGTATGATTTTTCCCAGAGCATCTGTTCCGTTTTCAGGTCGAGACACATCAGGGTTGTCAGAGTACTGACGTAAATTCGATCAGTCACCGGACTGGCGCAGATGCCTTTGACATTGAGCGGTCGTCCGGCACCATCGAACCCGCCCGTCTGAATTCGTTTGACAAAGCGATGGTTGTTGTCGATGTCGAACACCAGCAATCCGTGACCACCGTACTCCGGATAATTTCGAATGCCGGGAGTCGCCACGTAAAGATAGCGACCGTCCGGAAGCTGTGCCCTGACCTGAGTGTTTCCCAGGGCGCAAACCAGAATCAACAAACACAGAATCCGCATGTTTTCATCCTGCTGTGCAACGACGGCAAGTAGACAGCTCAGTCAGCTGAATCGTCCAGCCCCAGGTCTTCCAGCTGAAAGTTTCGCAGCCGGGATTTCCGTGCGGCATCCTTCAGTTTTCCGACAACGAAGAACTTATGATTGGCCACCGCCTGTTCCGTGATATTCAGACGCCGAGCGACATCTTTGTTGGCCCAGCCCAGAACAAAAATCAGCTCGACACACTGCAACCGCTCCCAGCACCGTTCGCGTTTGAAGGACGCGATGAGTTCACGCAGGCATGTCTCAACGACAGTCGCCTCGGCCACCGATTTTTCATGACTGCGAAACAGACTGGATGCCGCTCGCTGATCTGCTGCCGGTTCGCCTGCGGCCCGTGACCGGGAATCACTCGTGATCAGCGGGACGGTCGGACGTCGGCCCGTCCGCCGCATCGCGTCAATCAGCTTGTGCGACGCAATCGAAAACAGCCACGACTCCAGAGGCGTGGTCTCGTCATAGTTGGGGAGTGCCTTCAGAAACCCCAGAAAAGTTTCCTGCACAACGTCTTCAGCTGACGTCCTGTCCGTCAGACGGCTGCGCACAAATGCCAGCAGCCGGCCTTCGAACAGATCAATGCACTGCTGCCAGGCACCGGCGTCACCCTCGCGGATTTTCTGAACCAACTGTCGATCTGAATGATTCGAAACCACAAAACCGCCTCCGGATTGGCCGTTCCCACAAACGCAGTGACCTCGCCATCTGGTCGCTCGACAGACGGTCAATCATCCCAAACCAGTCGGAAATTGCGAAAAACGGGGTTTTCCGGAATGTTGACCGACGCCCAACACACTGTCAAATCCTCGGAAAAACATGGAAACGGGCAGAGCCCGGGATGAGCCCGGACTCAAGAAACGCCGATTCAGATGAAAACTGAGCGTGATATCGACAATTCATTGACGACAGGACGCCTCCCGACGAAAATCGTCCGAGTGAAAACCTGTCGTCCCGTCCCGCTCTTTCTCGGATACGGCGAATTGAACCGTCTGGTTTCAACATTTCTGATCGCGGTGCTCGGAATCACTGCCCCGCTGAGCGGCGATGATGGCGATCGGGCTTCGGATCATCCGCACTCGCCGGTGATTGTTCGCAGCCGTCCCGTGATCGAACGGCTTCCGGTGCGAGTCATTCGCCCCGTCGATGTGATCTACAATGCACTTCGCGAGACCGTGATTGCCGATGCTGATGGTCAGGTGATCTTCAGAATTAACTCTGCCGGTGACGTCAGTGTCATCTGTCGCGACCTGCCGGGTATTTCCCGAATTGCCGATGCCAGCTCACTTGGGCTGCATGTTCTGACGACCGAACAGCGGGCGGGACGAATCTTTCGAGTGACAGACAACGGTTTTCAGGAAGACGTCTGCGAACTCCCCTTCCCCCCGACCGGGCTGGGAGCTGATCGCTTCGGAAACCTGTGGACGTGCGATTCGGCGTCGAATTCTGTCGTTCGAATCACATCAGATGGGCAGCGTACGGTGATTACTCGGTTACCCGAAGCCGCACGTGACCTTGTTGTGGATGAATTTGGAGCCCTCATCCTGCTGGAATCCGGAGCCGTCAGGTCGGTCACGACGGCAGGCGACAGTGAAACCATCGGATACCTTCCGTCTGGTTCCGTGCGTCTGCGAACAGACTCAGACGGTCGGCCCGTCGCTCTGCGTCACGGCGTCCAGAATTCAGCTCAGTTGTGTGGGCTGACGACTTCGGCCGAAGCCATCGACTGTGTCGCTTCGGTCCCGGCCGGTACAACAGGGTTCGCCTTCGACCACCTCGGCAACCTGATTCTGGCCAACCCGGAACTTCGAGCTGTCACCAAAGTCACCAGCCAGTTCCGCATCCCCTGCCCTCATTGTGGCAAACTGGTCCCGATGGTGTTTTCGGCTGACGCCCCGGTTGCCGATCAGCCCCTCCGCCGCTCGTTCTGATTCTCCGGACCGCAGCACTCAACCGACTGCGACGTCTCTGACTGAATCCAACCGATTCACTACCGAAAACGGCTGAACCTGCGCTGTCGGCGTGTCCGTATTCAAGCACACCACGACCCACGGTGAATGCAGACACAGGCACTTCACCTCAGCAAACCATTCGAACAGGTTTTCGACCTGTTCTTTGCACATGCCAGAGACTTTGATCAACACGGAAGAACCGTCGGTGACCTCAGTCAGACTCGTCTCAGGCGACGATCTGAAAGTCGGCAGCCACGTAACGATTTCGCGCAGTGTCGCCGAACTTCCAAGCTTCTTTTGGGGCTGTGATTCTTCCCGAGAGCCGGAAACGCCGGTTCGCTTTCGGTATGTTCCATCGAACAGCGGATCGCCGCTCCGGGTGAAGGCCATCTGTCTGCCCTATCTGTTTGTCGAAGACCTGTCCGAAACAAACCACATCCTGGACCTTCGCCGTTGCCAGCTGGTCCTGCTGGACGAATCTTTCGCGAGCACGATCCGGGGAGCGCGAAAGAAGGATTTCCGGAAACAGAAGAAACGACTCAAGGCCGCTCGAAAAATGGCGAGACGGCGAAAATAGTCTTCACTTTGAACGTCGTTCAGCAGCGTTGTCGTTCTTCGTTTCTCCAACCAGCTTCAGCAGCAGCTGATGAGCCTCGCGATATCGAGGAGCCTGTTCCAGAGCCAGCAGGACATGACGACGAGCAGCGACGGGATCAGACGCCTGCTGAAGCTCAGCCAGTTGAAAATGAGTCCGAGCTGCATCGGCAGGCTCCAGCTCAAGTACGGCATGCAACAGCTGGATGGCAGAACCAGAATCATCCGTTTTCGAAGCAGCCTGCAGCAGCTGTCGGGTCGCTTCGGGCTGCAGCGGATCGATCGCCATGACAAGTTGACCGGTCTTGACCGCTTCCGGCCATTGCTGACCATCAACCCGCAGCGTGAGCAGCTGAAGTGCCGACGGAAGGTCATCTGCCGTGTACTCCAGATGCTTCGTCAGAACTGCGATTTGTTCGTCCGTTTTCCCCTGCCGGCCCAGAACCGTGGCCAGCAATGGACGAGCACCGGAGTGACCTGGATCCTCCGGGAACAGTTCCACCAGAGATTTCAGAACTTCTGACGCTTCGGCCAGTTGCCCGGCTTTCACAAGCTGAGCCGCAGCCTGCAGTTCCAGGGTATAATTGCGAACTGCCGGATTTGTTTTTTTGTCTTCGGGACTGGAATCCGCGTCTTCAGGCGATGCGGGATTCCCTGCGGATTCGTCGGCAACTGTGAAATCGACTCCCGGAGCAAACTGTTCCGCAACTTCATGCAGATAGGCCTCAAAACCGGCATCCAGGTTCTCAAGTCCACCCGTGTGGCGATCCAGCGCGTCGTTGATCACCAGTCCGTCGTTCAAAGACTGCAATACTTTAAGCAGCGTTTCAAACCCGTGTTCCCGGACAAGAAATTCCACCACCATTGACGATTCGTAGTAGGCAAAATTCAGATCTGCTCCGGACTTCGCTGTCAGGAAAGCGCTGCTGAGTTCGCTCACGGGTGTGATGTCGCCTCGGCGAACACGCTCGCGAAACGTCGGAGACATGCTCTGCCCCCAGCGGCGATCACGAACTCGCTCCTCGTACACGGAAATGCCTTCGCTGAGCCACCGGGGAATCCGATTCTGAGTCATCTGAAGTGTGATCACGTGACAGAATTCATGCCACAGCACCGACTGCCAGTTGTTGGGACTGGCTTTCTGAGACGCCGGACTGTTGGCCGTGATGACTCGCCCAAAACAGACTCCCAGAAACCCGGCAACATCCGGCAGTCCGAAAGTTCGAACCGCAAAGTCGTCCTGACGATGGAAGATTTCAACGATGATCGGTTCGGCAGGCACATAACCGTATTTTTCAGAGAGAACATCGAAGCCTTCGTTCAGCAGCTGTTCGACGCGTGACCCGTAGATGGCAGCTTCGGAACGATGCATTCTCACAACGAAGTGCTCTGATTTCAGTTCCGTGAATTCATTCAGCGTGTCTTTCAGTTCCATCAGGTTGAACAGCGTGGTGCTGTACTGATCTTTTTTCTGAGCTTCATCGGCCAGCCGCCAGCCTTCTTCATCCATTCCCAGCCGCAGCAGATCCTGTGACAGCTGAGTCATCGCGGGAAGGTAATTCGGATCGGTCGCCAAAGCCTTGCGCTGATAGTCAGCGGCTTCACGGAAACGATACTTGCGTGACAATTGAGTGCCGATCAGGTGATTGACTGCGGGCAGATCAATATTGCCGGGACAAGCCTGTCGGCAGCTCTTTTCGGCTTCGTCCGGCTGATTTCTCAGATGGTGAATCACGGCCTGCAGAGCGTGAGCTTCCGGCTGGTGCGGATTGATCTCCAGCAGCGAACCGATGGTCACTTCCGCGGCATCGTAGTCTTCCGCGTCAATCTGACGTTCAGCAATCCTCTGCAGAGCCTTCTGATGCCGAGGATTGATCTGGAGTGTCTGCTGCAGCAGTTCTGCTGAATGCTGCGAATCCGATGACCGGACCGCTTCCGACAGCAGATACAGAACTTCCGGATCATCCGGAAACTTTTCTGCCGCCGGATTCAGGATGTCCAGCGCCAGTGCCGGATCGCCCTTGCTGATCGCGAGCTCACCGGCCGCCGTCCAGCCATCCGATCGACTGCTGTAGTTTTTTCGAGCCCGATCGAAGAACCCTTCCAGCACAGCCTTCGGATCTGCGCCCAGAACGATGGCTGCTCGCCCCATTGCAACAAGGTCATCCGCATCGGTATAGCGCCAGGGAGCCGTCGACACCAGAGAATTCACTTCACCCAGCATGCGTTCCGAACCTTCGCGATCTCCGAGGACCTGAAAGTTCTGCCATGCCAGCATGCGCAGCCGAATGCTCCACGAATAGCGTTCTGTTCCGGCGACAATCGTCTCAGCTGCTGCCTGATACCGTCCCAGTCGCATCTCGGACTCAGCCTTCAGCAGAGGCCATTCTTCGCCATAACGCCGGTTTTCAATCGCCGCAGCGGCACTTTGAAGACACTCTGCATACTGGCCCGTCAGCAGCAGCTGAGTGCATTCGGCAATGGTGGATGCCACAACGACAGCCAGCGGCTGCCCATCTCGAGTCACGTTCGCGGGTTTGTCTTCTGCCGGCTTCGCCGGGACCTGCCCAGCGCAGGAATTCAACAGAACCGCCATGCAGAATATTGCAGACCATCCGTTCATCAGCCTGTTCATCCGCCGTCTCTCCGATTGGGAACGCCCTGACTGTCAAGAGGGTCCGCTTATGCACAGCATTCCCGCTGCAAGAGTAACGTGAATTCCTCTGAAAGGAAGGGTTGAGCATTCGCGAAGCACCCCTGCTGAGAACTGCCGGTGTTTCGGCAGAATTGGCAGATCGATCCGGATGTCTGCGTCCGATACATCCGATACGAACAGCACACAACGTCCCAGGGCCGCAAACATTCTGTTCTCTCACAGGCATTTCCCGCCTGTCCGCGAAATGCAGGCTACGGTTCAAAGAAGCGGAGATTTCCGCCACCGGACCGATTCACTGCCATTTCTCCCCTGGTAGAGGTTCCCGAATGCCGTCTTTGACCGTCTCTGACCTGATGCGCAGCTGCCCCAGTGCGGTCGTTGCAGAAGACCTGCCCCTGCGGAAAGCAGCGGAACTGCTGCTGATGAATGATCTGAGTCTGCTGATTGCGGTCTCGGAAGACGGCATCCCGGTCGGAGCCGTCGCGGACAGCGCCGTCATCCGCCACCTGCTGATCGATTCGAACACGGAACAGAACATCGGCTGTATCCTGTCACGTCACATCGAATCCGTGTCAGCTTCTGCCTCGATCAACTCTGTGCTGCACCTGTTTCGTTCGTCCTGCCACTCGATCGTGCCGGTGGTGGATTCACAGTCGCGTCTGACCGGACTGCTGTTCCGGCAGGACATCGTTCGCATGCTGCTCAGCCAGTCCGACGCCGAAGCTCTGCAGGCAATGAAACGCGAGACATCCGAAAAGCCATCCGGACCGCATTTTCTTTCCCGGCCGAATCATGCTCAGTCCCGGCCATCGGATCAGTACGGCTCGTTTGACGCAAGTCACTGAACTCAGGTGATTCGGGCTTCAGGTCAGGCAACGTTCGATTCCTGCTTCTTCAGGCCGTTCAACCGTCACAGCCCACTCATCAAAGGTAGGGTTTTGCGCACCTGTGCCGATCGAAAACACAGCGTCCTCATCATTTTCCAGGGTGCATTTTCTTCGACTGACGGACAGCGACTCAGCCAGGCGATGAATTACCCGCGAGAAGTTTCAGACATCACCGCTTTTCGACGGGTCATCGGAGAGCCGGACAGTTCCTGAGCACCGCCGTAGAAAGAGTCCCCGCCCCGCCCACATCTTAGATGAACATCATGCTGACCACCCGTCCCCCTGTGTCTCTAGCCGCGCCCACAGCGATCTGGACGCTGACCGGGAAAATGCACCCGGATGCGTCACCCCAGACCGTCGAAATCAGCAGAATGCCGTTTCGAGTCGGACGACGCACGGACCTCGACCTTTCCCTGGGATCACCGGTCGTCAGTGGTCAGCACGCAGAATTCACAGAAACTGCGGGACTGCTGAGCGTCCGTGATCTGGGCAGCACCAACGGCACCTTCATTAACGGCAAACTGCTCGAATCCGCAGCTCTGGTCAGCGTCGGCGACTGGGTGGAGATCGGCGACGTTCAGCTGCGAATCGGCGTCAAGGATCCGGTGGGACCGACAGCAAACGACACGGCGACTTCGTATGGCCAGAAAACCGCCCACTTCATGCATGCCAGTTCGGCAACAGCTCGAAGCCTGAATGAACTGATCCGGGGACGTCGCCTGAGCCCCTGCTTTCAGCCGATCCATATGCTGAGCGATCGGGACATTCACGGGTACGAATTCCTGGCACGCAGCCAGGTTGAAGGGATGACCAGCCCTGCACAGATGTTTCCGGCAGCCGAAAAAGCCGGCTGCGAAATCGAACTGTCCATGCTGTGTCGCGAACAGGCCGTGGAATTCAGCGTCTGCCTGCCGGCAAAACTTCCGCTGTTCCTGAACACTCACCCCAACGAGCCGCTCATGGAAGCCGTGCTGCCCCAGCTGCAGCAGCTGCGGGAAAAATGGCCGCAGCGAGCCATGGTCCTGGAGATTCACGAAGGAGCTGTCATGAATCCGGGGCTCGTGCGGATGCTGCGATCCGGTCTGCATGACATCGGTGTTCAGCTGGCTTATGACGATTTCGGAGCCGGCCAGGCTCGTTTCCGTGAACTGGTCTGCGCACCTTCTGACTACATCAAATTTGATGCCGCTCTTGTGCATGATCTGCTGGAAGTCGGTCGGGAACAGGTGCAGCTGTTCCGGTCCATTGTGCAGAGCCTGCGTTCTGAAGGTGCCATCACCGTCGCCGAAGGCATCGAAACTCAGCAGATGATTACCCTGTGCGAAGAAATCGGATTCGACATGGTTCAGGGCTACGCACTCAGTCGACCGGCGATCATGTATCCGCAGGTGGATCCGTTCGACACCGTTGTCAAACTGTGATCTGCCACGTCATCGCCGGAAAGCTCGTCGAAACATTCGAGCCAGATCATCAAACAGGGCTTCAATCACCAGTTTGACGGGCGACGATCCGTCGATCTGCCGAGCCGCCTCGACGGTGCGGTCCAGCATGGGCGACAGCAGATCGACACCGCCGCGAGCTCCCAGCCGCTGAGTCAGCGGGTCGCCCAGATCCCCGGCCACAAGCCCCTGAAGACGCTCCCGCACGGCGTCCGCAACAAATCGCAGCAACCACTGAGCATTCTGGCGCTGCTCGGCGGTATCAGCAGACATCTCTTCAAGACCACTCACAACCTTGCTGGAGACGTCCAGTGGTTTCATGCCGTCCAGCTGCTGCAGATGTCGCGAAACGGCTGACTTCAGTTTCCGCAGTTCCGGATTCAGCAGCTGCTTCGCCGTCGCCACGCTCCCTTCGCTCAGCAGCGCGACCGATCGAGCATCCTCGTCTGATTCCACCAGTTCTTCGGCCAGCAGAATCTCCTGCAGGTCCGGACGCGACAGCGGGAAGAAGCGCACAATCTGACACCGGGAACGGATGGTGGGAAGCAGAGTATCCGGGTTGTCGCACACCAGCACAATCAGCGAATGCGCCGGAGGTTCTTCCAGAGTCTTCAACAGAGCGTTGGCACCTTCGGACGTCATCAGCGCAGCATCATTGATCACGGCAACACGGCGATCCGACGCCTGTGGTGACATCGACAGCTCATAGCACAAACCTTCCCGCCCTCGTCTTGCATCGTCACCGACAATGGCCGAAATCGGAATCGCATTCTTGCCCTCGGGCACCCCCACTTCCATGTAATCGGGCCAGCTGCCTGCCTGAAAACTTCGACACGCTCGACACTCGCCGCAGCTATCCAGCTCTTCCAGGGAATGATTTCGGCAGAAGACCGACTGAGCCAGCAGACGGGCGAACTGTCGTTTGCCGATTCCTTCCGGACCCGCCAGAACGTACGCATGAGACAGACGTCCCCGCTGCAGTGATCGCCGGAACAGTTCCCGCTGTTCGCTGTGTCCCTTCAGCTGAGTCCACGAAGTGATCACGTCGCTGACCTCGACAGCTGAGCCTCGGCAATGTGAATCGCCTTCAGCATCGCGCGAGCCTTGTTCAGAGTTTCCTGGTACTCCATCGCCGCAACACTGTCCGCAACAATTCCGGCGCCTGCCTGAATGTCAATCACTCCGTTGTGAAGCACCAGAGTTCGCAGAGCGATACACGTATCCATATTGCCGGTGAAATCGATATACCCCACCGCTCCGCCGTATGGGCCTCGCTTGTGCGGTTCGACCTCGTCGATGATCTCCATCGCTCGAACTTTGGGAGCACCGGAAACCGTGCCCGCCGGCAGTCCGGCTCGCAGAGCCTCAACCGCCGACAGACCTTCCCGCAGCCGACCTGTGACGTTTGATGTAATGTGCATCACGTGGCTGTATCGTTCCACAACCATCACGTCGCTCAGGACGACCGATCCGAATTCGGCAACACGCCCGACGTCGTTCCGAGCCAGATCGATGAGCATCACGTGTTCCGCCCGCTCCTTCGGATCCGCCAGCAGTTCTTCGGCCAGCTCGCGATCTTCCTGTTCCGTGCGGCCTCGGCGCCGAGTTCCCGCCAGGGGCCGAATCGTGGTCTCTCCGTCTTCCACGCGAACCATGATTTCCGGAGAACTCCCGACCAGATGCAGTTCAGGAGTCTGCAGCAGAAACATGAACGGGCTGGGATTCACCATTCTCAGCGAACGATAGACGTCCAGAGGTTCAGCCGGGCTCACACGCCGCAGCCGCTGACTGAAGACCACCTGAAAAATATCCCCGGCCCTGATGTACTCCCGACAGTGCTCAACCGCCGCCTCGAACCCCTGCTGAGTGAAATTGGATTCCACCGGTAGATCAGCTTCCACCGTCAGATCGATATCCGTCAGGCGAACAGAATCGTCAACGGTCGCCAGCCGGTCACAGAGACTCTGAAGACGAGACTCGGCACCGTGGCGAGCCGCCTCCGGAGATGCCGACTGAGTATCCGCCAGAACCACCGCCAGCACGACTTTGCGAATGTGATCAAAGACCACCATCCGATCGTACAAAGCAAAGCACAGGTCCGGCAGCCCGCGATCATCCTCCGGAACATTGGGAAGATTTTCGGTGTAACGGATGACGTCGTACCCGGCAAAGCCAACGGCACCTCCACAGAATCGAGGCAGCCCGGCCACATGCGCACACGGGTATTCGGCCAGCAGAACATCCAGGTCCTTCAGCGGATCGACGCTGTCCCATTCGCGGACGATGCCATCCGCATTGCGCAGCTGCATCTTCCGGCCCCACGCCGTCACAGACAGGAACGGCTGACTGCCGACAAAACTGTAGCGTCCAACCTTCTCGCCGCCGATGACGCTTTCAAACAGAAACGACCACGGTCCGTCGTTCAGCCGCTGCCACGCCGTTACCGGAGTCAGAGTATCCGCCGTCAGCTGACGAAAAACGGGGACGAACCGAGCCTCTCTGCTGGCACTCAGAAACTCTTCAGCACTCGGATGATTGACAACAGACATACAGTTCAGACGGGAAGAAAACTCAAACGGAAAAACAACGCCCCTGACGACTTCAGCAGCCGCCCGCCGATCATATCGGACCCGAACGCCCACCCAAAGTGACCAACGCCCCGCAAACACACCAAAATCACTCCACGTCACCGGCGAGCCGACGGCGTCACCCGTTGCATCGCGAAAATCCTGCCTTCCCAGGTGTGCCCCCGGTTTGCGAAATCGGTGAACAACATAAGATACCGCAAATGGCAAACTGCAAAACGGCCACGGCGATGACCAGCGTCGCCCGTGCGCTGTCTTCGTGATCGGCTGACCGTCCACAACCCTCGATCCTCAATTTCTACGTGTGCACAACTGCCGCCGGGGATCGCACATCAACAACCCGAGGCCTGCTGATGAAATCGCTGTCCCTTCCAATTCTGACCCTGCTTCTGTTATCGATTCTGAATGTCGCGAATTCAGCGGAACCGGCTCCTCCGACCACTGCGGTGACGGAGGGCGACCTGTCTGAGTTTCTGGGAGATGAGCGGCACGAATCTCAGGAACTGTATTCCGACGAACGGTTTCCCAACATCGTGGTCGGCACCGATGGCACCGTGCTGGCCACCTGGGGGCAGAAACGGTTTCGAGTTCGTCGGAGCGAAGACGGTGGTCGGACATGGGGCCCGGAAATCTTCATCAGCGAAGGCATCCATGCGGGCGGAGCCGTCGTGAATGAAAGAACAGGCGACGTGCTGGCCTTCGTTCATCCGCAGCATCCGCCGCTCAACGGAGAAACAGCTCCGCGAACAATGTTTCGCAGCCAGGATCAGGGCCGAACATGGACCGTTGTCGAAGCCGATTTTCCCGCAGACGTCAACGGATACGTTCCGTCGCTGCACATGTGCGAACACGGGATCACTCTGCGACACGGCAAACATAGCGGACGTCTGGTGCGCCCGGCTCGCATCTATCGCACCTCACCCGATCGATACAGTTCGGCCATCTTCAGCGACGACGGAGGCAAACGCTGGCAGCCATCGGGACCGGTTCCGATTCAGGGTTCCGGAGAAGGCGCTCTGCTGGAACTCTCGGACGGCCGCCTGATCTATTCGGCTCGAAGAAGTTACTTCGCAGACGGCCAGCCTCTGCTGTGGCAGCGACACTTTGCCGTCAGCAGCGACGGAGGCGAATCATGGCAGCCGACATCGACGTCCAAAGTCCTTCCGGATGGTCCGGCATACCGAGGCGACGACAAACGCGGTTCGAATTACAACGGCCACTTCGGAATGATGGCCGGATTCATCCGCCTGCCCATCGCCCATCGAGACATCCTGCTGTACAGCAACGCTGACCACGATGGCCACGAACGAGTCCGCCTGACAGTATGGGCCAGTTTTGACGGAGGAAAGACGTGGCCCGTCAAACGCCTGGTCAATGAAGGCCCCAGTGCATATTCGTCACTGGCAGCCGGACGCCACGGCACCGCCGGAGAAGGCTGGATCTATCTGCAGTACGAATACGGCGAAGGGAAAAAGACCTACATCGGCGGTCGCATCTGTCGATTCAACCTCAGCTGGCTCCTCTCCGGCATCCCGACCGGTGACGGCACCATCCCGGTCGATCTGAAGTAGCCGGGCATCCTTCAGATTTGCCGTGCTGTCAGCAGACCGCAAAGATTCCGAATGTGGATGACAGGATGTCCACTCCAGGTGCCCTGCCCCTCGGCCACCCACGGATTTGCCCCACGCCGGTCCGCCCGAATCGTCCCTCGATCGGTCGGCCGATCAACGGCAACGGCAAGTCACGAACAGGCCAGGATTTCCGTCGTCACTCATTCCCTGGAGTTCATCCCGCGGATACCATGAAGCCGCGATCTGTTGACAAATTCCACAGGGCAAGCCGTGCCTGTGAGTATTGACGCGTCTGACGCCATTCCGCAATGCCCATTTCCGAAGACGATTTCTGCAACGCTGTGGTCGAGCTGGAACTCGTCCCCGAAGCGGAACTGCGCGTGATTCGGTCGTCTCTCAACGCGACTGACCCTGACGCACGAGTTCAGGAACTGGCTCGGCGGCTGGTGAAGGACAGGTTTCTGACCGCCTTTCAGGCTCAGCAGATTTACTCAGGACGCTGGCAATCGCTCAGGCTGGGAAAATACCGCATCGCCGACAAACTGGGCGAAGGCGGCATGGGAATGGTGCTGAAGGCCGAACACCTGCGAATGGGACGTTTTGTGGCCATCAAGATCCTGTCTCCCAAAGTCACCAAAGATCCGGACCTTGTGCAGCGGTTTCATCGTGAGGTCCGAGCGGCCGCAAGGCTGGACCATCCGAACATCGTCACAGCCTACGATGCCGACGAAGATCGGGGAACTCATTTTCTGGTGATGCAGTATGTCGAAGGTACCGACCTTTCCACACTGGTCAAGAGGAAGGGCCTGCTGCCCGTCGACACCGCACTCGATTACATCCTTCAGGCCGCAGCCGGTCTGAATTACGCCCACGAATGCGGACTGATTCATCGAGATGTCAAACCCGCGAATATGCTCGTCAACAGCAAGGGAGTGATTCAGATTCTGGATATGGGGCTGGCAAGATTCACCGCCGGTGATGTGGAACAGCAGGCTCAGCTGACCGGAACCGGGCAGGTGATGGGAACGATTGACTATATGTCTCCCGAACAGGCGATGGACAGCAAAGCCGCGGATGCTCGGGCCGACATCTATTCTCTGGGAGCGGCTCTGTATTATCTCGTCTCGGCGAAGCCTCTTTTCAGCGGCGAAACCGTCACCAGCCGCCTGCTGGCCCACCAGTCTGCTCCCATTCCGCCGTTGCCGGAAGCCTGTCGTCGAACATGTCCGGGGCTGGAGGCCGTGTTTCAGAAGATGGTGGCAAAGTCACCGGAAGACCGCTATCAGACGATGGTTGATGTCATTGCCGACCTCGAAGCCTGTCGTCGCAAGGATTCCGGTTCGGCTGTGTCGCCATCGTCAGGTTCTTCCCCCGGAGAACTGACTCAGCTGAATAATTTTCTGAAAAGCCTGGAAGCTGAACCGTCGGCCACGACCGCCGTTCCCGAAGCGACCGTGATTGCTCCGCCGGAAATCGAACCCGAAGAAACCTTCATCAGCGCCTCACCTGAAGAAACGACGGACCCTTCGACTCAGTTTTCCCTGTCCCCCGTCGCCAATCATCAGAGTAAGCCTGCCGCGCCGACAAAAATTCAGCCTTCAACGACGAACAGAAGTCAGTCTGAAGGCAATCGAATTCCGGCCACGGCCCCGAAGCCGGACTCAGGCACGTCCGGAAGACACAAACGCAGGTCACCGTCCGGAATGTTGCTGTTCGGCGGAGCCGGCTTTCTGGCTCTGCTGATCCTGCTGGGCATCATTATCCGCATCAAAAACAAAGACGGCAGCGTCACGGAAATCAAAGTTCCGGACACCGCGACAGTGGAGATCGTTCAGGAAGGTTCGACGCCGGAGATGAAGGCAGCGGGGACCGTTCCTGACGTGATGCGTCCGTCGGCGAGTCTGTCGTCAGTCAGCACCGGCGATGAATCATGGATCACGCTCTTCGATGGGGAAGACACGTCTCACTGGCAGACGCTGGGGCCGTTCGAGGTCGTCGACGCCGTTCTCCAGTGTACCGATGGGAAATCGAACGCCATTTCCAAAGATCAGTTTGATGACTTCGAACTGGAAGCCGAATGGAAGGTCGGCCCAAAAGGCAACGGCGGCATTTACTATCGCGAAGAGCCCACGGACACCATTCGTCCCGGCAACGAATATCAGATCGCGGACGATGGGTCGTACCTGGACGTGAACCCGCCGAACCGTCAGACAGGCTCGTTATACGGGCTGATTGCTCCTTCTTCGGATGCTGCCCTGCCCATCGGGCAGTGGAATAAGACACGAATCATCTGCGATGGCCCATCGGTTGAGCACTGGCTGAATGGTCAGAAGCTTCTTAGCTACGACACGTCGTCGTCCGAGTGGGCCAATCAAAAGGGCGAGCGAGCACTCATCAACGGGGAATCCATCGGCAGCCGCCCGACCGGTCACATTCTACTGCAGGGGCACACAGGAGATGTAGAATTTCGAAGTATCCGAATTCGCCGCCTTCACACGTCATCGCCGATCGGCGGGAGCGGGCAACGGTTCGCTGGTGGATTGTACTTTGATGGCGTCGATGGCTACGCCGTTGTGCCGTCGCTCGAATTTCCGGAATTGCCGTTCACACTGGAAGCGTGGGTCACTCTTGACGACCTGTCCGATGATCCGAATCGGGCGGAAAACCAATGGGATGGGCAAAGTATAGCTGGATGGGTCAATGCCGGCGCGAATTTCCTCAGCTTACGATCCGGAGTCGAACCGCCACCGAGGATATGGACGCCGAATTAGGGCACAAGTTGTGAACCAGAAGGACAACGAAGTGCCCACAGCATGGTGTTTTGTGAAGCCGGAACAGAAGACTCTTCACCTTGCGCTGGTTGCACACACGGACACTGTCGAGCTGTATATCGATGGCGTCCTAAAATCGGAGCCAAGAGAGCTTGGTAACGTCCATACGAAGTCAACACATTGGAGCAAATTTGGAATCGGGGCGGGGATATCATCCAACAAAGTCATTCAATTCTTTCGAGGGTCAGTTCATGCATTACGCTTGTCAAGCCGCGACCGATACGACGGTCAATTCACACCGACAGAGTTGATTGATGACGCCGACACCATCGCTCTCTACGACTTCTCCCAGGGCGAAGGCGACGTACTGAAGGACATCAGCGGCCACGGACACGACGGCAAGATCGTCGGGGCGACGTGGGCCAGGGCGGCCTCGCGCGTTGACGCGGAGCGGGAAGTCAGCGCACTTAGGTTCACCGGGCAGACGCGTGTCAACCTGCCGCCGGACCTGATTGACGGCGGCGAGTTCACCATCGATATGATTGTGAGCGGTCTGGGAGATCATACAGAAGAAGGACTTCAGCCTCTCTGGACGATTGATCGTGGCGAAGGAGCGGGACGCGTCCGGCGCCATTTACTGGCGGATCTTACTCAATGGGGTGCGAAACGTTTCCATGTTCAGCACCAGAACGCATCCACATCGCAGCTCCTCAGCCCCGGCGTTCCGCGCGGACACGGGCGGCATCGGCTCACCATGCTCTGGCCGGATCAGAAGCCGCAACTGTACGTCGATGGCCGACGGGTCACGGGTGAGGAATGGAGCTATGTTCACACGTCGCGACCGGGAGAGGAATTCTTCACACTCGGTTACGACGGTGATCCCACCAAGCAGGGATGGACCGGAGCGCTGCACGAGTTCAAGGTGAGTCGAGGTTCGCATCCGCCCGCAGAGTCAGGTGTTCCCACGTCGTTGAGGGCCGACGCCGATACTTTGACGCTGTATCACTGTGACGAAGGACAGGGAACAACGCTGCATGACGCCAGCGGGCACGGTCGAGACGTCACCATTGAAAACCCGGAATGGATGACTCCGGCGACAGAGGAGGACCGAGCCCGGTTGGCGGCTCACGGACTTTACTTCGATGGAAAAGACGACCGTGTCGATGCAGTGATCGAGAAGTCGCGGCCGTTGCCGCTCACTCTGGAAGTCTGGCTGACTCCAGAGCAACTGCAGTTCACCGCAGAGAATGTGAACGACGCGACACATCGGACGTTGATGGGGCTGTCCAACGGAGCACATCTGTTCCTGGTGGATGGGCTGGAGTTCGAAAACATCTGGGGGCAGTTTCAGCTGTCCAAAGATCGCTTCCCCTCGATTCATAACGGACCGCTGCGTTCGGATGCCCTGCAGCACGTTGCCTGGGTTATCACGGAATCGTCCATGTCGCTGTACCTGGACGGCGAGCAAATCCAAAAGGTCGATGGTCTGCCGGAAGAGAAGGAGTCTTTGTTGAAGGCCCCGCTCCGCAGTAATCTGATCATTGGCAACTTTCGGGCCCCCAACGGAAATTACTACAACCAGTTCCGTGGCACGATGCACGCGCTGCGGATTTCGAACTCGGAGCGTTACACCGGTAGCTTTACTCCTGGACAGCTCACCTCCGACCCCGACACCATCGCTCTCTACGACTTCTCCCAAGGGAGCGGCGATGTACTGAAAGACATCAGCGGGAACGGACACGATGGCGAAATCCACGGCGCGAAATGGGTCAATGACGGACCAATCCGTGCTCAGACCGCGAGTGCCGCTATTCCGGTACTCCAACCATTGGCGGGGGTGGCGTCGCTGGTCCAGCGGCCGCAGTTCATTCCGGGACTGAAGAGTTGGGACATTGTGCGCGCCATGCCAGCCGGATCGCCAAACAGGATTGAACGGCTCCCGGATGGGCGGTTCATCAGTACGTGGTCAAATCGCCCCGGCATCCATGTTCACGGTTCTGATCTGAAAGTTGCACAGGTGTTTCTATCGCGACATGTGGAGACTGCTGGACCCAACGGGTTCGCAGTCTCTCCAAAGCGCGGCTTAGCTGCCAGGTATATTCGAAAAGGTGGTATTCAGGTCTTGGAACTGCACAGCGGTGAGGCCATTTACGAACTCCCCAACATCGATTTTGGAAGCTCGTATGCACTGTCTTTCAGCCACTCGGAGCAGAAACTGGTCGCCATGGCGAACGCACTGCATGTTCTGGAATTGAACGGTCAGGCATCTCCGCGATGGAAAAAGCTGAATGATGATGTCAGTTCAACCCCGCGGTCATTGGTCTGGTCGCCCGATGATTCGGAACTGTGGCTGGCGACCAAGGATCGGAAGTTTGCCGCGTATCGCGAAGCCGATCTGGAGCCGATTGTCGAACATCCGTTGCACGACGCCGATGTCTGTTTCCTGGATTTATCACCCGACGGCACCCGATTATTGACGGCTCAGACGACGGGTCAGATCAATGTCTATAACGTCGCGGAATGGACGATCACTCAGCAGTGGAAACTGGATCCTGCGGGCGAGATCACCGCTGCGGCGCTGGTCCCCCGATCAGTCACAGATCGCTCTGACCGCTGCGGATCGCGTGGAAATTTGGCATGTTGCTGAGCAGCGGCGCGTACAGTCGTTGACGAACCAAGGGGGCAAACTCGTGTGGAGTGCCGACGGACGCCGCGTCTTGGCTGCGGCTGACTCACGATGCCACGCATTGGATTGACGCTGTCGAGGGATCAATCGAACCGGTTCACTGGAGCGGAGCGGGGTTGCCTTATTTCTCGAGTGGCACAGGGCACGTCTCCCCCATGGAAACGTCGTGGCGGTCGAGCAGCTGCAAACGCCTTCGCACTATTCGACGCGGAAACGGGCGAGCAACGTCAGCGAATTTCTCACAACGGCGAAAAAGGCGTTTCGTTTTTCGAAATCCGAATCGCCTGCTCGCAAGCGATTGGAGTGCACAGACAAGGACAATTGAACTCC
This sequence comes from Planctomycetaceae bacterium, assembly GCA_041398865.1. Classification (GTDB taxonomy): domain Bacteria; phylum Planctomycetota; class Planctomycetia; order Planctomycetales; family Planctomycetaceae; genus Fuerstiella. Next base: position 54,619 of record JAWKTY010000009.1, on the reverse strand, counting down.
CGAAGAACGAACACAAAGGTCACCATGCAGGCATCGAGCCAGCATTGTCTCCCGACGAATGCGCAGTATGTCGTTCGTCACGACGAGAGCCTGTTCTCCATTCATCGCACCAGTGATGGTGTCATGGTACAGGAATTTCAAGTCTCTACCGAGGGCAGCATGTCAACCAGTTGGTCCCCCGACGGGACTCGGATCGCCATTCGCGTCGGTCACGCAATGCAACCCTCCTCGCTGCATATCTGGGACGTGGCTGCGAAAACGCTCGCCAGTCGCACTGATTTCCCCGCAACACCGACGAAGTATGTTCGCCACCTGTTCCCGATTTGGGCTGGTCCGAACCGCATCCTCGTCCCCTTTCGCGGACAGGTGTTCGATGTGGTCGCGGATGATTTGAGCCAATCGCAGACCTGGCCCACGAGCACGGGAACAGTTAATGGGCTCACACGCGAACGCCAATCCGGCCGCACACTCATGCTGGACAATGGAAAACTCTGGCTGTTAGACGACTCCGGACAGCAAACGCTGGCCTACTGGCACCGTGACGTTAGCCCGGATGTCTCACAGCATCGAGACTGAGTTGGCTGTCGGGAGGATTTTCAGGTTGTGTCTGGAGCCTGATCGATTTCTGATGTTGTGTGGACCAGATTTTGGTTCCGGGCGCCTGATTTTTCGCAACGTACGCAGCAGCGAATCGCCAGGCACGCGATGAGCTGGTTGCGGTCTGTCGTGTTTTGGGAGTGAGATCACATCTGTAAGACCTGCGTTTCATGGACGCGAAGGTTGGCAAGGACGCGTTCGAACAGTCGCTGATACGGAAATGATTCGGACAGGCTGATCACCACTCGCCGAACGCTCACCTGAATCTTCCCACCGATCTTCAGCAGTTTTGAGCGAATCGTGCCGGCCTGAGCGTTCTGCATCTCTGTCCCGGCCAGACCGAATTCCCGCAGCACATGGTGCAGCAGGTAGGCCATCGTCGAGAACAGAAGCCGCAACTGATTTGAACGCATGTTGTGTGTACTGGTCCGGTCGGCGAACAGATACAACTGCTGCTCTTTGATGCGGTTTTCCATGTCGCCGCGAGCACAATAACGATCTTCGTACAACGTGCGTGCGTCTACTCGTTCGGCCCACAGACTGGTCACCACGAAACGCGGGTTGGCTCCTTTGGAAAGATGTTCGGCCTTGCCGATGACTCGACGTTCACAGGACCACGTCTTCTTTGTGCGGTACCGAAAATCTTTGAAGACGCGAGCTGCCGTTCCTGTGGCTTCAAACTGTTCACGGGCCTGCTGAAGTTCGCCGCCGATCGCTCGCACAAGGCGTTTGTTCTTAGCCAGCCCAATGATGTAATCGACGTTGTTTTCCTCACACCACCCCAGAATATGGTCGCGACAGAAGCCACTGTCCGCGCGAATGATGATCTTCACGGACGGCGAGGGCGGCCCACGGTTTCGGGACGATACGTTCGAGTTCCTTGACCGTGCCCGCACACCCGTCAATGTCGGAAGGACGCAAGAGGGCTCCCAACGGCCAGCCATCGCAGAACGTATACAGCGGCAGAAAGCAGTAGCTTTTGTAATAGCCGTGGAAAAATTTCCCGAGCTGATTACCGTGCACAGGATCGTCAGTGGCGTCCAGATCAAGAACAAGTTCCGTCGGCACACTCTGCCTGCTTCGCAGACGGATAAACACATCGACGAGTGTGTTCTGCAGCGTCGCGATCGAGGCGACGATCTTCTTGTATCGACTGTCTTTGTTCGCACCGACGGGAGTCAGTTCCAGTCGATTGAGCGTACTCTTCCCGGCCAGCGGAACGCCTTTGCTTCCATCGGCCACGCGGTCACTGTCCGGTGATGTCCTTCCGCCCGCACATCAAAGCCAGCAGCGGATCATGCCGCAACTGTTCGTGATCATTCAGGTCTTCATACCCCAGAGCGATTCCAGGACTCGCTGCCGCAGCAGTTCTTCGACAGAAAACTCACAGTGCTCACTGCGATGATCGGTGAAGCCTGCTGTGAAGGATCGAAGGATACCGAACCGTTCTTCCACTTCCCGCAGCAACAGTCCACCACCGTCTGACGTGATCTTTCCACCATCAAACGCGGCCGAAACTTCCCGCCGCCCGTGACCCTCGAACAATAACTTCTGTCTGCTACACTCTGTCACCACAAAACCGCCTCCTGCTGTTGCTGTAAATCCTTTGTCACAAATGACTTACGCACACAAAGGCGGTTTTGTGCTTTCAAAGTGTGAGATTTTCGGGTTAGTGGCCCACTGACCGCGCTTTGACCGATGGCCGCCGCTTCGCGACCTCAGCTTATCACTTCTACGACTCCCCAACCCGCGGTTTCGATGCCGACACCATGCAGGACCTGGGCTGCCTGTTCCCCTTTATCGGCGAAGAGGGCTGGCTGACGATCGGGCCGACGGGGCATTATCAGGGTTCGGAGGGAATCGAAAGCGAATTCCTGTATGTCGCCGAACACCTCGACGGCCACCAGCAAACCTACACCGCCGAGGAATTCGCGACCGCGTTCGACTGGAAGAACGATCCGCAGCAGGCGACGTTTTTGAAGCTGGTTGAGACAAAGGAAGTTGAGCCGAGTGAAGCAAAGGTGGCGGCAAATTCGTCAATTGGTTTATCGTTCGACGGGGTTGATGACTACGTCTCCGTTCCATCACTTGAGTTCAAAGGGGGGCCCTTGACCCTGGAAGCGTGGATTACGCCGACAGGATTAACCTATTCCGCAAGAAGCCGAGAGGAGGAGACAAGACGGAAGGTAATGAGCTGGAATGATCACGCCGAGTTGTGGATCCGCGATGGAAATCCTTCCGAAAATCTTTGGGGGCAGGCGTTCTGGCCAGCTGGTCCTCCAACTATTCACAGTGGTGTTCTGCGAAATGACGTGGCGCAACATTTGGCCTTTGTGATTTCCGAAAATTCGTTGATTCTGTTCCTGGATGGTAAAAACGTTGCAATGAGCGCACTGCAGCCCAAAGACATTCAGCTAAGCGCAAACACTCCGAATGGCAACTTTGCAATTGGAGCCGGCATCGATCCCTGGCATAAGGACAAGATCAACAATTTTTTCCACGGCATGGTTCACTCCGTTCGAATTTCTAAAGCGGCTTTATATGAGGACAATTTCCAACCCGAACCACTCGATGTAATGTCGAGCACCATTGCCCTCTACGACTTCTCCCAAGCCAGCGGCGATGTGCTGAAAGACGTGAGCGGCAACGGGAATGACGGAAAAATTCACGGGGCGACGTGGATCGATGCCAAAGGGCGAAACGCTGAACCATCGACGTCCGAGAGTAAAAAACCTTGAATCCATTTTTCGGCATCCTCAGCTTATTGATCGCAATTCTTTGGGCAACGATTCCGGATTCGTCCATTCTGGCGGCTGACATCTGGGTGTCGACCACTGGAAATAACTCAAACTCCGGCGCGAGTGTCGATACGGCGTTGGCCTCTGCCGAAGTGGCCGCCGGGAAAGTCCGGCCGGGCGATCGGATCGTGTTCGCCGACGGCACCTATGGACAACTGACGTTCGCTGAACTGAAAGGCACGGAAGCTCAGCCGATTGTGATCGCGGCCGCGAATCCCGGCCAGGCCACCGTCACCGTGAATCGACTGGATCAGGGAATCGGGATTACTCTGAAAAAATGCGAATACGTCACTCTTGATGGCTTTCACATCTCGAAGCTAATGAAAGGCATTGATGTGGTGAGTTCTCATCATTGTAAGGTTCTCAACAACGTCATCGAACAACTCGGCCAGGAAGCGATTCACGTCGGACGAATGCACACTTATGACGGCACCCATCAGTTTCTCGGTCCGGCGTCCGAACATGTGGATGTGATTGGCAATACAATCACCGGGACGGGCAAACTGAATCCTCAGTACGGCGAAGGCATCTACATCGGCACCGGAGCGTTTCGAGGTGATGACACTCATGACATTCTGATTGAAAACAACACACTGACGGATATTTCCGCAGAAGGTGTCGAACTGAAACCCGGGACTTCCCGAGTTGTTGTCCGGGGAAACCGAATTTCCAACACTCACCATGAATACAACGGGGCCATCACAGTTTCCGTCGAAGGCGTTGAAGACATCGACGGGCAGTTTACGATCGAAAACAACCGCATCTGGAACATCAAACAGGTCAAACACGGAGTGGCCGGAATCGCTATCGGCCACGGCAACACAATCATTCGCAACAATCTGATCTGGAATATCGAAGGCGGCATCGGCATTCGCGTCTACCAGACCTTCCGCAATGCGAATGCTCTGCGCGTTCAGATTGATCACAACACCGTGATCGCGGGAACTCCCGGAGCCAGTCTTCTGCTGCATGACGGCACGGCCGGCGGTGAAGCATCACCGTTGAAGGCCCATGTCCGAACGTCGAATAATCTCACCGACGACGGTTCGGCCGGTTCCGTTCGAGCAACCCCGGTTCAACTGAAAGGGCCGTTCACCGATGACGCCAATGCCGGCCAGGGCCCGGGTTCCGGCTTCCGCCCCAAACGCACCATCCGCGACGGCGTCGACTGGAAAAAACTTTGACGGTCGCCACATTTCGAATGTGACGGAGTCCTGGGAAATCTCAGGCCACAACGTGCAGTAACGAAATCATACCTGTCCGGTCGTCACAGTCGGCATTTTGGGGGGACTTGTCGCCTCATTCAAGACGTTGCATCTTTACCGGCCATTCACTCAGGTATGAATTCAGCGGCTGAAGTCATTATCCTATCCAGGACGGCGGAGCGTCGTTCGAAAAATGCGAGCAGCCGTCTGTCGGTCTTCGAATCGTCAATGCGACCCCGGACCACACGGATTCAAAAACATGCGACCAGCCAGCCTCATGTCAGCAATCGTACTTCTCACGGCCCTTGCCCTCAGCTCATTCGCCGCGGCTCGGGTGAACACAGGTGGCGGCAAAGTCGGTCAAAACGGGAACCGAGCCGCGGGGACGGTCGTACTGCCCGAGGTGCCTGTGCCGTCGGGGCCTCGTCTGTGCGAGATCAGTCCGCCTGACGGTTCGTTTCCGCTGTTCGTGGGCGGGACAATCAGTGCTCCTTTGCTGGGGACGTCCGCGGAAACAGTCCTCAATCGCGAGTTTCAGTTCATCACTCCGGCCAATGCCTTCAAGCAGACCAGCGTTCATCCGGAGCCGGGCAAATGGAACTGGAAAAAAGCCGACATGTGGGTCGACCGCTGCGAACAGCGAGGTGAAATCATGCGTCTGCATGCCTGTGTCAGCCCACAGTGTTCTGCGTGGGCTGAAGAGGACAATCGGACTGCGGAAGAACTGCTGCAGAACATGGAAGAATATGTCCGGGAAGTCTGCAGGCGATATGCCGACCGGAAGCACGTTCGCTGGATTGATGTCGTCAACGAAACAATCACCCGCGAAGGGGACTGGTTCGGTCCCAAACCCGGAGTGGGCAAATGGCAGAACCCGTGGACTCAGATCGGATTTGACGAATCAGATCCGCTGCGTCCGCCACGGTACATTCGCCGAGCCTTCGAGATCGCCGATCAGGAAGCGCCGAACATCAGACTGCTGTACAATCAGCACGGCGGGATGGAACCTCTGATGTGGGATCGAGTTCGTGCGACGGTCCTGTACCTGAAGCGGAATCGGGTTCGAGTCGACGGGATCGGGTGGCAGGGACACATCGAAACCGGCTTCGAAAAGGATCCTGCCGGTATGATGCAGCTGAACGAACTGATTTCCTGGGCACACGCCAATGACCTTGAATTCCACGTCACCGAAAACACGGTCTGGCTGCGAGACGGTGATTCCGAAGCAGATCTCAAAGCTCAGGCCGAAACCTTTCGAGCCATCATTCGAACACTGCTGCATCACAGCAGCAACGGACTGGTCACCTGGAATGCATGGCAGATGCGGGACAGCGATCCTCAGCGAGGCGACCTGCGAGGAACTCTGTTCGACAGAAACGGCGTGGCCAAACCGGCCTACTACGCCGTTCAACAGGAACTTCTGAATTTCAGGGAGATAATGCTCAGGCCCCGGAGGACACATTGATGACATCTGCCGGTCAGCAACATCGCGGGCGTCGGGAGTTTCTGCGGGCAGGTTCGCTGGGGCTGTTCGGGCTCAGCCTGCCTCAGCTGCTGGCCGGACGACAGCAACTGATGGCTTCGGAACAGAAGCCCGCGTTTCGAGGTCGAGCCAAAGCGTGCATTGTGCTGTTCATGTGGGGCGGTCCGGCTCAGCAGGACACATGGGATCCCAAACCCGATGCTCCGGCCGATTATCGCGGCGAATTCCATTCGATCGATACCCGAGTCCCGGGAATCCGCATCTGCGAACACCTGCCTCTGCTGGCTCAGCGAATGGACAAACTGGCGCTCATCCGGTCGATGACTCATGACAGCGTCGATCATACTCATGCCACACACTACCTGCTGACGGGCCGGGATGTTGCGCGTCGAGGTCAGCCGCTGCATGAGGACTGGCCGAGTTACGGAGCCATCATGGCTCAGCTGCAGCGAGGTGACGGGCCGTTGCCTCGATTCGCTTCTATGATGCCGGAAGTTCCCAACGGCAGTCCTCGCTTTGTCGAGGAATCTCATGGTCAGGGAGCGGGCTGGCTGGGCCCGGAATTCGAACCGCTGCGGATTGACGAAGACGGAACCCGTGACGACTACCTTGCGGAATTTTCGCTGCGAGCCAACCTGCCGGATCCGCGAATCAATCGTCGTCATGATCTGCTGAGCAGCCTGGATCATCAGCTGAAATACTTCGAACAGGACCGATCCGGCGCCGCCGTCGCGGCTCAGAACGAACGCGCCTTCCGCATCCTGGCGGAGCCTGATGTTCGAAAGGCGTTTGATCTGAATCAGGAACCTCAGCAACTGAGGGAACGTTACGGCATGAACCGTCACGGCCAGTCTGTTCTGCAGGCTCGCCGTCTGGTCGAAGCCGGTGTTCCGCTGGTCACGGTCTTCTGGCCCAATGACGGCATCACCAATGTCAGCGTGTACTGGGACACTCACAACCGAAATTTCATCGACCTGAAGGAACGCCTGTGTCCCGTGACGGACCAGGCGTTTTCGGCACTGCTGGATGACCTGCAGGATCGCGGCATGCTCGACGAAACTCTGATTCTGTGGACCGGAGAAATGGGAAGAACTCCCCGAGTCGGTCAGAGCGTCGTTGGTGGAGCCGGCGCCGGTCGCGATGGGCGCGATCACTGGGGCGGAGTCTTCACCAGCGTGCTGGCCGGTGGCGGCATCAAAGGCGGAACGGTTTACGGAGCCAGCGACCGCTTGGCCGCATTTCCGGAAGTCTCTCCCACCCGGCCCGCCGATCTGGCGGCCACCATCTACAGCCTGCTGGGGATCGATCCCGCCATGGAAATCCGCGACCGCCTGGATCGCCCCCTGACCCTGTGCGACGGCCACCCCATCCGCGACATCATGACGTAGTGCGGACGGCGTGTGAGAAAAACGAGTTGGTTTCGTCTACGAGGAGTTACTCCAGGGAAAGAGCGGCCAGGTGTCGAGGCTCCCGGAATCTGACACTTGGCCATCCATTTGACTGTCCTGAGACAAGCCCAAAACCCGATTCTGAATGCGTTCCACCAGCCCTCCCAGGGAAACCTGGTTCACAAATCCCGTAAAGTGATTGATTCTTTGTGACAGCAGACGATGCTTCCTCCTGTCGTCGGAAAATGACGAGCTGAAAGTGCTGGAACACAACTTCACACAGAAGAGGATTTCACGCAATGAAAACAACCGCGATACTGGGAATTGCCATTTTGGTAAGTTTGGGGGGGGGCAGGCAAAGTTGCTGAGGCTCAACGGCCGCGCCATCTGGTGCGCCATTCGGAGGATGGAGTCACTCCAACATCCCCACCAGGCACGCTTCCGGACCACACCTCAGAAATCAAAGCACGGCTCCTGGAAGCGTTCAACGACAACGGGATTCTGGAATTTGAAGCCGGGAAGACGTATCGCACGACTGAAATTCGCATCTGGCAGAACGGAAATGGACTTCCTTCAAGCCCGCCACTGTCCAGCCCACGCCTGATGCCTGCAGCAATTGAGGGGAACGGAGCCACGTTGAAGTGGGTCGAAAACGATGAGCCCAGCCCCGGCTCGGCGATTTTGTACCTGTGGAATCCTCAGAAATATGGAAACGAGGGATTTTACATTCGCAATCTGACAATCGACTGCGGCAACAATGCGATCGGTGGGCTGGCCGACCCTGCACATGGGCAGATGAGCGCTTCCGATGAGGCATGCGATTACGGTCTGAGACTTTGGGGAGGCGACTCCCTCTTAGTGGAAAACGTCGCTGTCCTCCGGGCCGCTTCTGCAGGCGTTTTGGTCCAGAGCAGTACCAGTAATTCTGTCGGCAACACGGTGTTTCGACACGTGAACGCCCGCTATGGTGCAAATCGAGGCTGGTGGTTCTCTGACAACCAGCAAGGTAGCACTCGTATCGATGTTGAGCTGGAGAACTGCTACGCAACAATGAACATGGGCGAAGGGTTCTACATTGATGATGCCCATGTGTTCATGGTCGGATGCGGGTCCGAAAAGAACAAAAAGCACAACCTGTGGCTGACTTATAACTGCCCTGAATTTCGCTGGCTGGGAGGCTATACAGAGAAGGGTGGCTACGACTTCATCGATGACACATTCGTTAACTCCCCGAATAACAAGGAGAATTTTCATCTTGGGAATACTCCGAAAGTCACGGTCCTCGGCGGGCGAATGATCGGTCGATTCATTTACACGAATACCTCTGGTGGATTCACGACCGGGAACTGGCTGATCCATTCGTATGGCCACACACGCCTTGGGTTTGACACGTCCGGCAGCAATGCCAATCTACCAAAGGCGAATACGCTGCTGCCCTCGCCAGCGACGATCGCCGATAACTACGCGCAAACGGCCGCTCAAAACATGTCCCGCGATAACGTCGTGGACAACAATGGAAATTCGGTCAGCCCGAATCCTTTTGCCCTGCATGAAGAATACAGGACGCTGCCGCCGTACTACACCTATTCATCCGGGATGACCATCTTCAACTCCGGTTCAATTGCCAACAAGGAAGATTGGCGTGAGGCGTTGAAGATCCAGCTGAATATCCACATGATCGAGCACAATCCTGCCATGGATACACAACTCCAGGAATTCAACAACCGCGTGAATGCAGCGCGCGACAACCACGGCATTCTGGCCTTCGAACCCAACAAGGTCTATTCAGTCGATGGGGAATGTGAACTGCATGCCGGACCGGACCGAGACTCTATGACCCCCAATCCTCCGTACGTCGGAATGTGCGTCGGCGTCGCGGGGAATGGAGCAACACTGCAGGGAACGGTCTCGGGAACGAATTTGCTGTCGATTCGGAGCCCGCAATACCGTGCCGCAAGCACGCTTGCAAAAGAGGACTACAGCTATGGATTCTGGGTCAACGATCTGGTCGTGAATGCGGCGATGAATTTTGATGTGGCTCTATTCATGACCCATTCCTCATTCTTTCATCTCCGCAATGTCACCGGAAAGAACGCCCGAGTGACAGGGGTTCAGTTGAAGGGATACGAACAGGAAGTGTCCACCAGCCCACCTCAGTTTTTCGACTCCGGAATGTACTACGGCGTGCTGGAAAACGTCCAGGCCGTCGCCAACGGAAACTCCGGCTACTCAGCGGACGGATTTGACCTGTTCGGACATCCTGCCAAAGGAGTGCGGCTCGCGAATGTCGGTTTTTACAATTGCCGCGGGAATAACAACAAGAACCGTGGACTGAACCTCGTCGGTGCGAGCGTCACGTTCAGTCGGTCGCAGTTTCAGGGCAACACGAACGGGGCCGGCTATCAGATCCAGGCAGGTGAAACAAAGTCATTCAACCTGATTGACTGCATCGTGAAGGGAGCAAACTCGACGGCCAACGCCATTCATATGATGAAGGAGGCCGAAACTTCGACGACAGGTGGTGACGGATGGGTCTCGGGATTTCATCTGCTGGGTGGAAATCTGGTTGGCAATGTTGACCAGGCACCGTCGACGGTCAACCCGGGAGAATACGGGCTGCGACAGTCGATGATTCACACGGCCAGTGAACCGGCGGTGGCCAATAATCAGGTTGCTGCTCGAAAAGGAACAATTGGGAATGTGGTGGATGCGACGATGTCGCCGGGCAAGCCGCTGCCGACTGGATCACCGACATACACGTCCGAAGAAGGTGACGGCCAGGAGCCATAGGATTGACCAACACGGTGAATCCCGATGATGGCGACTGGTCGCCGGAAATGTGGGGCGACTTCGCACTACGATGTCGCCCCGATGTGTCGGTCGCTGTGCGGAAAGTGATATTCGTTTGAGCCGTTTCAGCGACCGACTGAACTCTTGAGAATGATTTCGAGGTGACCGCTATGTTGAGTCAAGAATGGTACCGATCTCTCTTTCGAGGCAGAATGCGTCGTCGGAGTTTCGGAAGAGTTGCACCAGCGACGGTGACAATTCAGTGTCTGGAAAATCGCACACTGCTGGCGGCGGCGTTTACGGAGTTCGTCGACCCGAACCCAAGTGCCAACAATGGATTTGGCACAGAAGTCGTCCCGCTGAGCACGGGCAACGTGGTCGTCACCGCGCCGTTCGATGACGCTGGTGGAGTTGATGCTGGCGCCGTCTATCTGTTTAACGGGGCAACCGGTGAACTCATCAGCACACTGACGGGCTCGCGGGACTTCGACGCGGTGGGTAAAGGGCCCAACAGTATCGTTCCATTGACCAACGGGAATTATCTCGTGGTGTCGCGTGGCTGGAACAACGGCTCAATAGTGGCGGCTGGTGCCGTTACATTTGCAGATGGACTGACGGGGATTTCCGGGATCGTATCCGATCAAAACAGCCTTGTGGGAGCAAGTGAGAGCGATAATCTCGGGTTCTATCCTGAAACAGAGATCTTTCCTTTGCCGACCGGTGATTATGTCGTGAGCAATCCGAGAGCGTCCAACATGGGGGTTCGGGGAGCTGGGTCGGTCACGCATGGAGATGGGGTTCACGGAATATCCGGGGTTGTTTCGGCGATCAACAGCCTGATGGGCACGCGACGCCAGGATGCTTTTAATGAGATCGTGGTTCTGGCGAACGGTGATTATATCTCGATTCGGCCATACTGGGACAGTCCTACGGTGCCGGATGCGGGGGCAATTACCCGATTCGACGGCGAGACGGGGATTGACGGGCTACGTCAATGCCACGAACAGTCTGGTGGGATCGCGAACGGGAACATTCCAGGGAGCGACGGTCACTGAGCTGACGAACGGGAACATCGTCATCGCTCAGCCCAACTGGACTGACGACCAGGGTGTCAGAATCGGGGCGGCGACGCTGATTGACATGACCAACAGCAGCAGTCTGACGGGTGTGTTCGATGCATCGAACAGTCTGGTTGGCTCTTCTCAGGACGACTTTGAGGACGTCGTCGTCATGCCGTTGACCAATGGGAATTACGTGGTGGGAACGCGGTACTGGGACGGCGAAGGCGTTCAAAATGCTGCGGCAGTGACGTGGCGGAGTGGCACGACAGCAGTCGGAGCTGTCATCAGTTCTTCGAACAGTCTGATTCATGCGTTGGTCGGAACTGCTCTGGACAACGGAAATGTCGTATTGACCCGCTCGGGATATGCCGGAGTTTTCGACGGGGCAACCGGATTCAGCGGAACGTTGTCAAATGCCAACAGCCTCTTCTACCAAAACGCGGACATTCTGACCTCTGTTCTGCAGCTGCCGAACGGAAAAATTGCACTCGCCTTCGCTCATTCAAATGGAGACTTCTCGTACGACGACGGAGCTCTGTGGATTGGTGAACCCGTCGTGGGAATTCATGGAGAACTGACCCCGGACAACAGCCTTACCGGGATTCCGGTCAATTTGGGTCGGCCAAACATCATACTACCCAACTCGAACATTGTGGTAGACGTGTATGGTGTCCCGCCGTCAATCTACTTTGCTAATGGAAGCGAACCACGCACCGGGACCTTTTCCCCTGGTGATGCGTTCGATTCAGTGTCCTTTTTCATGTACGAGCTTGCCAACGGAAACGTGGTCACAGAAGGAGTCACCCCGGACGGACTCCGCGGGAGCCTGCTGGTGGAAATGAATGACGCACCATCCGGCGCCTTCCCTCTTCAGAACGTGATTCCCGGCAAGTCGGGTATTGCCCTTGGAAACGGGAACTACGCCGTCCCGGACGGACTGGACACTCACGTTGGTGATGGTTTGACACCGGGCGTCTATGCCACGGCTCCGGGGCCCGGTCCAGCTTGGGGGCCCGTCGCAGTTTCCGACAACGGCAACTTTATCAGGGTTGGTCCTGTCTTCGAACTCGGCAATGTCGGGGCCATTTTGTTTGTCAACGGCAGCCCGGATTTCCAAACCGACACTGTCACGTCCAATGTTTTCTTGGGCACTCGTTCAGGATTCCATTCAACTTCGACCGGTTACAGTGTGGTCACAGATGACGTGAACCAGCACTTCTACGTGACCTTCACAGCCGACGGAGTGTCCCGGGTCGTGGCCGGGTCGACAATTGACGGATTTGCCAATAATGGCACGGGCCCGGCTGTCTCTCTTTCCGTCAGCTCCAGTGTTGGAGCCGAAGCCAATCAGACTCAGATCACCGTCACCGCCACAGCGGATGCCCCAGTTACCGGAGACCAGGTGGTTGTTGTTGCAACCTCGGGAACAGGAATCACAGAGACCGACTTCAGTCTATCCAGTCGCACCATCATCATTCCCGACGGACAAACGTCCGGGACTGTGACTCTGAATATCGCTTCCGACAGTGAAATCGAAGGGACCGAAACCCTGGTGCTGACGCTGGCCAGTCCGTCAACGGGAATCCGGCTGGGCGATACCATTCAGCATAATATTTCCATCGCGGACAACATTGCACGAGTCACATTGGAGACGATGCCTCGCTTTCCCGACAGTTCGACCCCAACCTTCACATGGAATGATCTCGGCGCCGATCGTTACGAGGTCTGGCTGGGGCAGACGACGCCGGTCGCATCACGAGTTCATACGGGTGATCGATTCGTTACGACTAACTCTTACACGCCCACCAGCAATCTGACAGCAGGAACCTACCGCGTCTGGGTGCGGGTTTCTGAAAGCAGCGGTGCTCTCGGTCCATGGTCAGTCCCTGTCACCATTGACATCCGGCCGACGCTGCTCGCACCGCAGTCCGAGGTGTCGACCGCACGGCCAACGTTCACATGGGAGGCCGTTCCTGGAGCTGCTGCGTATCAGATCTGGATCAACACGAGTTCCGGTCGCATCATCGAAAACGACATTGTGGGCACGTCATGGAATCCCGCAGCCGACCTTCCTGCGGGAACCATTCGCTGGTGGATTCGAGCGACAGCACCTGCTGCCACCAGCTGGAGCGCTCCGGGGACCGCCGTGATTACCGGGAGCGATCGTTCGTCCGTGCTGACTCCGATGGGTTCACTCACCGACACAACTCCGACATTCAGCTGGTCCAGCGTCAGCGGCAGCACTCGCTACATTCTGCATGTGCAGAATCTGACGACGGGCAGCGTTGTCATTCGAGAAGACAATCTGACCGATACCAGTTACACACCGACCACTGCCCTGACTTCCGGCAGCTACCGAGTCTGGGTGAAAGCCATCGGCCCCAGCGGAAACTTCACCGACGGTTTCTGGAGTGCTCCGGTCGACTTTTCCATCGCAGCCGTGACTCAGGACGCCCTGGATGTTCTGCTGCCACCATTACTCACCGGCTTGCCTGTGGCTCTGCAAACGCGGGACAAAGCACAGCATGGCCGATTTGCGGTCACCGCTGAGGCTTCAATTCAAAACATTGCGATCGACGTGGAAGAAACCAACGGGAAAAATGGTCAGCAACGAACAGACGAAACTTCGTCGTCTGCCGCGGCTGCTGCTCAGGACTCACCCGAATTGCTGTTGTCCCTGTTGTGGCAACAACCACAGCTTCAGGAATGGCTGCTGTTAGAAGATCAGTCGGTGAAACATCCGTCTCGTCAGGCCGCAGATCGTCACATCCGCCCTCGTCTTCGACTGACGGCCGACACGGCGTGAGCAACAGAAGACTTGAGCTTGACGACGAAACTCAGATTCATTCCGCAGTCTCAGAAGTCGCGATGTAGTTCAGGATTTCCATGATTTCGTCCCGAGTGAACTTGTCCAGCAGCGCTTTGGGCATCATGGATGTTGTGGAGGGAATGATTTCTTCGATGTCTTTTTTCTGAATCACCTTCGGTTCGGGAACTTCCGGATTCACCAGGATCGAAATGGACTTGCTGTCTTCAGCCGTCACGATTCCGGAAGTTGTTTTGCCGTCTGAGTCGACGACCACCTTAACGGCATACTTCGGTTCGATGCGGTAACTGGGTTCCAGCATTTCACGAAGAATCCCATAACGATCGCCCTTCCAGCGTTTCAGCACGTCTGTCAGTTCCGGCCCGACGGCTCCGCCTTCGCCTTTGACCTTATGACATCCCAGACAGGTGGCTTCCTTAAACAGCCGTCCGCCGATTTCTGAGTTGCGACCTCGCAGTGCCTGAGCCAGCTGGTCCGGAGGAAAGTCCTGCAGCTTCCAGTTCTGAACGAACGAACGGTTGTTGCCCAGGGGATCCTTTGGCTGAGTCGGATTTCGCTGCCACTGATCGAGGTCGTCGACGACCAGCATCACTCCATACATGCGCATCCAGTGACGGGGAAAGGTGCAGACATAGGGGTACTCACCGGGTTCTGTCGGAGCGGTGAAGGTCAGCAGTTCGCGGCTGCCGGCATTCACCAGCGACGTCGAAAACAGCACATCGTCTGACTCGGGAACATACAGATGCCCGTTCAGCCCCGGAGTCGTTCCCAGTTCCGCACCTGCCAGAGCCACGTCCTTCAGTTTTCCCGGACGCGTGACCACAAAGTTATGCGGCATCAGGTCGACGTTCTCCAGAACCACCTGAACCGGCCGACCGGCTTCCACCGCAAAAAACGGCTGATCAAAACGCATCTCTTCCTCGACCGTATGAATCCGAACAACTCGCACCGTGACGGCTCGCAGACGGTCACGAAAACCCTTTGCATCGCCCGCAGGCAGCTTCTTCAACAGCTCGTCCGCCAGTTGCATTGCATCGAGAAATTCATCCGTGGTTCGCTTTTCGGCAGGAGTCTGTTCGGCATGCTGAGTCAACACAGCCACCAGCTGTGACGCCGTCGCCGCATCACGGAATTCGTCAGCGACTTTCAATAGTCCTCGAACCGCTGCGGTCCTGAGTTCCGGTTCACTGACAAATGAGGCCACTCGCTGAAAGGTTTCAGCCTGTTCCGCGGGAATGACCACCAGCGACGTCAACGCCTGCGCCCGAACGGCGATCGTCGCCGAGTTCAGCAGCTCGACCACATGCGTTCGAAGCACAGATCGCCGCGCCGTCGGCACGAGCCGAACTGCGGACAGCCATGCGACTCGCGAGGCATCATTCTTCTGAGCCAGGTCCCATGCCTGATCGGCGCCGCCGGCCACAATCAGCGCGGCCATGCCGGTCGACTGCAGAATCGGGTTCTCAGATGCCGCGGCCGCCAGAAGGTCGTTGTGTCGAGCGTTCAGGGTTTTCGGAGCCTGTTCCAGCAGCATCCCGGACAGCTGAACGGCCACGCGCTGCAGTTCCCGGTCATTACTGTCGAAACTACTGAGCGTCGTCAGCAGTTCGCCGGCCGGATCAGATTGATGAAGAGCCACCAGACCGGCCAGAGCTTCATCGCGGTTCTGCCGAGCCATTCCGGGACGAGTCAGGATGGCCTGAAACACGGGAGCGTACTTCGCGTCGTCCGTCGCGGTTTCCACCAGCAGCAGTCGGGCATTATCGAGTCGCTTCAGCTGGTACTCGACAATCTTCGGGCTCTTGTCGAGAAACACCTTCGGACGTTCGACTGATGCCGCATCGTGATGAGCATGATCCTGAGCCATCGCGGATGCATGCAGAACGAAAACGAAACCTGCGGCCAGCAAAGTTCGAAACAGCACGGAACGTCTCCGGAAATGCAGCCGAAAGCGTCTTTCGGACAGCAGGGATGAGAGCAGTTCGCCCCGAGGCGAACCGGTATCAGCTTGTGCTGCCAACGAAAAAAGAGCGAAACGCTACCTCCGCTCACACCTGAGAACCGAGGCCGCAGGGATGCTTCGTTTCCGACCTGACCCGGTTTGGCTGGCCTCACCGCAATTGGAGGCAGCGTTTCGCTCTTTATTTCCGGAGCAAAACCACTGAACCGGGCATTATCACGCGAAATTCGCGGAACGCAACCAGCCGAATGCGGAAACTTCAAGGCTTCTCGATTGTTCCCGGACCTGTCGAGTGCTGATTCTCGCCGGCGGACACTTCCGCTGTGCCTGCCGGTCCCGGAACTTCGCGATGTCGATTCGAAACGCGAACAAATCTCCGTCAGAGTCAAAACCGCGACCTAGGCTGTTTTCAGGCGTGCATCTTCGGGATTTCCTGCCGTGATTTTTCCCCGCACCGCCGCGCGGTCCGCAACATCGTCACATCAGTCACAATTCCCCTGAAACATCCAGTGAGTTTTCTCCATGCACATTCAGCTGAAGAAACCAGGCGACCTGACGACGGCCGAACTGCAAATCTGGCGCGGGATCACCGCTGGCCAACCGGAATTCTCCAGCCCATATTTTCACCCTCAGTTTACCCTTGATGCGGCCGCCGTCAGAAATGATGTCGAGATCGCAGTGCTGCGGGAAGGTGACCGCACCGTGGGCTTCTTTCCGTTTCAGCGATCCGGAACCGCAGCTCGTCCTGTCGGAGGACAGCTGTCCGATGCTCATGGGGTCATTGCCGGCCCGGATGTCGTCTGGACATGGCCGGATCTGATCCAGCAGTGCGGGCTGACGGTCTGGGACTATCACTATCAGATTGAATCGCAGATTCCGAGCTCAGACTGGCGACCGGAGGTTTCGCCTTCGGCCGTGATGAATCTGGAAGGCGGATGGGACGCCTATCGAGTTCGCGTGTCTTCGAAAAGCCTGTTTCAGCAGACCGACAACAAAGCTCGGCGAATCGAACGCGATCACGGTCCGCTGCGGTTTGAATGGAACTGTCGCGACGAAGGTGTGTTCGAGCAGTTGCTGAGCTGGAAGTCGGATCAATACCGTGAATCCGCCATCGCCGATGTCTTTGCTGTTCCCTGGACATCACAGCTGCTGAAACAGGTCTGGACTCATTCCGGCAGCGACTACGAAGGTCTGCTGAACGCGATGTACGCCGGCGATCGTCTGGCGGCGGTACATTTCGGGCTGCGAGCCGGCCGAGTCATGCACTACTGGTTTCCTGCATACGATCCGGCTCTGCAGGCGTATTCTCCCGGAACGATTCATCTGCTGACCGAAACCCGACAGGCCATCGAACGCGGAGTCGAACGGTACGACCTGGGCAAACTTGTGCCGTACAAAAGCCGCGTCTGCACTCAGTGTGTCGACGTCGCGTCCGGCAGCATCGACCTGCGCCCGGTCACCCGAATTCTGAAATACGGCTACCATCAGACATTCGAATGGCTCAGACACTCACCGCTGCGCAGTGTGGCTCGCATTCCCGGTCGCATGTTGCGAAGACTGGCCGAACAACAGCAGCTGCAGTAACCGAATTGTCCATCAATGAGCACATCCGCTGACATCCTGAATGCACTGCCCGTGGCCGATTCACAACCGGGACCACTGAAGAAACTGGTGCTGCGCTTTCAGACGTCAGAAGGACTCTCCAGTCTGCTGGCAGTGTTCGACCAGGGCATGATCAGCGGGACCAGTTTTGTGTCGGCAATCCTCATCGGCCGCGCCTGCGGAGCGGAAATTCTGGGAATCTTTTCTCTGGTCGCGTCCGCTCTGGCGATGATGGTCGGAGTTCAGGATCAGCTGATCACCGCACCGTATGTCGTGAATCATCATCGGTGCAAAGGCACGGCCCTGCGACGGTACGCCGGCAGCATGCTGCTGCATCATCTGATTCTGAATACACTGATGCTGGCCAGCCTGTTTCTGGTTGTCTGGAAGACACAGACATCCTCCGATGAAATTCGCACTGTCGCACGAGTCCTGGTCTTTGCCGGCCCTGCGATGCTGCTGCGAGCTTTCATTCGCGAACTGGCATTGGCTCACTGCCGAACGCTGCACGTCGTCCTGCTGGACCTGGCCGTCTGCGGAACTCAGCTGATCACCATCCTGCTGCTGTTCACCACGGATTTCGTGCAGCTGCCGCTGATGTATTCCGCCGTGGGGGTCGCCTGCGTTGCAGCAGCGGTCATCTGGTGGAAGCATCACCGAACTGATTTTCAGTTTCGGCTGCCTGGCGTTGTCAGCCACTGGTATCGCAACTGGAAATTCGGACGCTGGGCACTGGCAACTCATCTTGCCGGAACGTCCACTCCGTACATCATGCCGTGGATTCTGTTCCTGATGCATGGCAGGCAGGCCACCGGCTATCTGGCTTCGTGCAGCGTGATCGTTGGAGTCGCCAACATTCTGCTGTCCGGCATGTCCGACTACGTCACGCCCCGAGCTGCTCGGTCGTACGCCTCCGGAGGCATTGCGGAACTGAAGCAGTTTCTGCGGCGAGTTCTGATGCTTGCGGTTCCGGGAATCGGCAGCGTGTGTGTGGTGTCGGCGATCTTCGGCGAACAGATCATCGCCGCACTGTATGACGGACGTTTCCCCGGTGCCGGACAGATCGTCACACTGATGACGCTGTCCGTTCTGGCAAACGCCATCGGTTCGGCGGCAGGCAACGGCCTGTGGGCTCTGCATCAGCCTCGAGCCAACTTCGTCGCCGACATGATCACGCTGACAGCGGTCATCGCCGCGACTCCGGCACTGGTCGCTCCCTACGGAGCATGGGGAGCAGCGGCAGCATCGCTGGTCGCCTGTGTTCTGGGAGCAGTCTGCAGAACTCTGATCTTCAGACAGTGCTCAGCAGAAGCCACAGCCCGCCCTGCCCGATGAACGCTGAAGGTCACAGCCCGGTCAGCGGGCCGGTGCTTGTGGCAAAGTGATCCGTTTCCATGCCGACTTCCTGCAGATAATTGACGAACAGGTTCGGCAGCGGAGCATTGTTCTTTCTGTCGAATGCCAGGTGCTGCCCATGACGGAACGAGCCGCCTGCCGTCAGCACCGGCATGTTGCGGTTATCGTGGTTGGAAGCGTTGCCCAGGTTGCTGGTCAGCAGCACGTTGGTGTGATCCAGCAGCCGAGTTCCGTGTTCTTCTGTGCTGAGCAGATCACGCAGAAACTGCCCCCAGGTTTTAATGATTTCCGCTTCCACCAGAGCCAGCTGTTCCAGTTTCTCTTCATCCATCCCGTGATGGCTGAGTGTATGGTAGCCCTCGTCGACGCCTTCGATGGGAACAACTCCCCCTGAACCGCCCAGATGATACGTCACAAACCGAGTCGAATCGGTTTCCAGTGCCAGACGAATCACATCGCTCATCAGCTTCTGACGACCGATGAAGTCGTTGGGGTTGCCGATATCGACAGGCTTCTTCATGGACACTTTGGGTTTGGGACGCCGAGCCCATTCTTCGGATTCCGCCAGACGCGTTTCGAGTTCCCGGACACTTGTCAGGTACGAATCCAGCCGATCGCGATCGCCCTGCCCCAGTTCACGGGACAGTTTCTTCGCATCCTCCGCAACCACGTCCATAATGCTGCGCCCCTGACGTACCCGCTGCTGCTGCCGAACCTGTTCAGCCGGAGCTTCATCCACAAACAAACGACTGAACAGCCGCGACGGACTGTCTTCAGCCGGAATCATGGCGCCGTTTTCTGTATAGCAGGGACTGCTGCTGCCACTGCTGCTCACCACAAGCGAAGGAAACCGAGTCGCACCGCCCAGATGCTTCGCCATGTACTGGTCCAGCGAAATCGTGTTGCGAGCCTTCCCGGAACTGCCCACCGGATTGGCCGTCAGCAGACTGGCCTCTGCTCGATGCCCGCCCCCAACGCCCGGGTGCGACGTCCCGGAAATCACCGTGAAGCGATCCCGCAGATCCTGCAGTGGCTGCAGATACTTCGAAGCTTCATAATCCCGCCCCGCAGTCGCCGGATTCAGGTTCTGACTCAGCAGACCCAGCCCCAGAGTCATCGCCACAAACCGCCGCGGAGCCTCAGGCTGTTCAATATCCCCGAACGCTCGGTGCATGGCCGTCAGCCACGGCAGCGCCAGTGATACTCCGGCACCTCGCAGTACGGTCCGACGAGGCAACTGACGCTGAAATCCAAAATACACCGACATCTTCCTTCTCCCGCGTGATCAGAGGCCACACTCGTTTCGAGCTTCCGCTCGGGCTTCATTTCTTCAGAAACGTTTCGCTGCTGACAACATTCTGCAACACTGTCCGAAAACCGTAACCGCCGTCAGCTGAACTGTGAACGATCTCCGACACCACGTCGCGATCGGCAAAACCGCAGACAGCCCCCGTACCATAGGTCAGCAGTTGCCGAGCCACGTTGGCCGCCAATGCCGACGGATCCGCAACAATCAGCTGCTGAAATTCCGGCAGAGAATCAAAGTGACGGCCATCCGGAAGATCGAACGAAGCATCCACGACCGGCCGTTCTGTCTTCTGTTTGCGGTCCGCTGTGCCGTAGCGTTCCCGGTATCGTCCCGACGGATCAAAGTTCTCGACCGCGAAACCTGGCGGATCGATCTTAACGTGGCAGGATGCACAGGACGTGTCGGATTTGTGTTTCGCCAGCATCTCCCGGATCGTTTTGGCTCCGCGAATATCCGGTTCAATCGCGGGAACGCCCTGAGGCGGAGGCGGAATCTCAACACCCAGCAGCCGTTCAGAAATCCACACACCGCGAATAACGGGCGATGTCGTGGTGCCGTTGGCCGTGACTTTCATGATGGCTCCCTGAGTCAACAGACCTCGCTGCATATCATCGTCCGCCAGCGAAACCCGACGAAGCTCATCTCCGACCACGTTCGGCTTTCCGTAGTATCGAGCCAGACGGCTGTTCAGCCAGGTGAAGTCAGCGTCAATCAGGTTGGCTACACTCAGATTCTCATCCAGAAGCGTCTGCAGAAAGTGATGTGTTTCGGCGAGCATTGATTCCTGAACAATCACGTCAAAGCCCGGATACAGCCGACGATCCGGTTCCGTGAAATCGATGTCCTTCAGATCCAGCCATTCGGCAGCAAAGTCCTTCACAAAACGCCGGCCGCGGGCATCCTTCAGCATGCGATCCACCTGCCGGCGACGGATCGCGGGATCCTTCAGCTTCCCGGCATCCGCCAGCTGCCGAAGTTCGTCATCCGGCATGCTGCTGTACAACAGATAGCTCATCCGACACGCAATGGCGTGATCATCCAGCGGCCCGGCATCTTCGTGAAAATACATGAACCGAGGCGAACACAGAATTGCCCGGTAGCCCATTCGCAGTGACTCCAGCGCTGACACGCCGCTTTCGAAACTTTCCCGCACCATGGCGTCGTAGGATGCAATCTCCTCGTTTGTCACCGGCCGACGGAATGCCCGCTCCGCAAACCGATGCAGCAGTCGTCGCAGATCCTTCTTCGGGCTCGTCGACACCAGTTTCACGGACGTTCCTTTTTTGTTTCCCGGCTGCAGTGTCATTTCATCGAACAGAACACCGCGAATCCATGCGTTGTCGGGCCCCCTGTGGATTTGCTCCAGCCGCGCGCTGTGCATGGCCACTCCGGGAACATGCTGAGGTTCGCCTTCACCGGTTCCGATCTGTCCTCCGGAAAATCGAGCCTGCTTCAGCGTTTCATCCCCAGGACGAATTTCGAACATATGGCCGGCGGGCATCCACGTTTCGAACGTCCATTCCTCAGGCTTGTCGGTTGCTTCGAAGGCCCCCGCCCAGGCCATCAGTGGAGCACTGCTGCTGCACAGTCCCGTTCGAACCGTGCACCAGACGCCATGGTCTTTCGGCGGATTCAGAGCCGATGCTTTCAATGTCAGCCGGTACCAGCCATCGGTTCGAGCCGCAGTGGCGGGCATCCGACCATAGAACGTCGTCCGTCCCGTCCACACAACGGCGCTGCCCTTCAGCATTTCCGGTTCACGACAGCGGCGGCGGGGATTGTCGCGAGCAACCATCTGAGCCGTGTATTCCTTTGACCACTCGTCAGGCTCGGCACTGGTCGCTCGGCGAAAGGCTTCGTCCAGAGCTCGATCAATGACTGAAAGATGAGTCTGCATCTGAAAATGCGACATCGACTGCCCCGCCGCGACGGATGCAAATCCGGCAGTGCGAGCATCTTCGGGCATATGAGTTGCCAGAGGAATGTCGATGCCCAGCAGATCATGCAGCGTTCGTTCCAGCTGAACCTTCGTCAGCCGCCGCCCGCGAACTCGACCGAATTCCCCATGCTGCTGCGTCAGCCGCTGCATCAGTTCGGTTCTCAAAGTCTCTACAAACGCGGCACGCTCCCGATCCCCCGGCTGGTCGGCCCCCTTCGGCGGCATCTCACCGGCCGAAACACGATCATGGATCTTCACCCACACATCACTGTTCTGATCACTGATGGAAACAGAAACGGACGCCAGATCCAAACCCGCTTCCGCCTCAGGCCCCTGATGACAGTCCAGACAGTGCGAACGGACCATTGAAGCAACAGGCGAATCTTCAGCACCAGCCGTGGCGACCAGTCCAGCGGCTGAATTCAGCAGTACGAAGATCACCAGGGAAGGTCTTATGCGGCGAGGTTTCATCGCGGGCGGCGGAGCAGGCAGAGGGAAACGGTGGGGGTGGACAGATGTGCGTCGACAACGTGACCGGACACTCAAAAAGAGCTCCGTCGACTTGAGTCCGTCGCCCGAGTTTACCGATCACTTCGGCTTCCAAGAACCGAATTCTGTGTGTCACCCTGTGAACAGCGGAAAACACTTTTTCCAGGAATAATCCGGCACCTCAGACGCGACGAAACGTTCCGCCCCAGACCATGATCAATCCGCCGCAGGACGACTTTCTCGCGATTTCTATGGAGCTGTAGACGTTGCGGTGATCGACAGATCGTTCGCTCGTACCGCAGACAGTTTCCGGGACAGCATCTCCCTGAATTCGGCAACGCGCCCCGCATGTTCAGATTCACCGGCAAGATTCGTGAACTGACCGGGATCTTCATCACAGTCAAACAACTCAATCCCTGCCGACGCATCTTCCGCATATTGCAGGTAAGCCCAGCGGTTTTCTCGCAGCAGGAATCCTTTCCGCATGGGAGCAACACTGAAGGCGGCATCTCGCACGCTCAGATTCGGATCGTCCAGCACAGCGGTGATGTCCTGCCCCTGGATTCGCTGCGGAACGTCCAGTCCGCACAGCTTTGCTGTTGTGGGAAACAGATCAATCAGCTCAACCAGGCTGTGGCAGACCGCTGGCTGCTTTCCCGGCACGCAGATAATCAGCGGCACCCTGGAAGACTCATCCCGCAGGCTGACTTTCGCCCAGAAGTCGTGTTCACCCAGATGATAACCGTGATCACTGGTCAAGATCACAATGGTGCGGTCTTCGATGCCGGCCGCTTTCAGAGCAGCCGTGACTTTGCCCACCTGAGCGTCCATGAACGCCACCGACGCATAATACCCACCGACAGCCTTCTTCTGACGACGGACATCCATCTTCATGTTCAGGCTGGTCTTATAATTGATGCCAGCCTTCGGAATGTCGTCCCAGTCACCATCCACTTTCGGTGGCAGCTGCATGCTGTCATAAGGCAGGAAGGGAGAAAAATAAGTTGCCGGAGCCACAAACGGCACATGCGGCCGAACAAATCCCACTCCCAGCCAGAACGGTTCGTCCTTGTGCTGATGAATCAGTTCCACGGCTTTTGACGCTGTCATTCCGTCGGAATGAACCTCATCACCACCTTCGGCTTCAACCACAACAAACGTGTTTCCTCCAACGACAGGCCGAGTCCCGTCTGGGTTGTTTTCCAGAGTTTCACCGATACCTTTGGCTTTCCATTCCGGACCGGGACTGTTGAAGCGTTCGGTCCACGATTGTTCGTCATCCGCTCCGTTGTAGTGATTGTGATCGCGTCCGTCTCCGCCGACTTCAATGCCGCCGGGAACTCCCATGTGATACACCTTGCTGACCCGAGCCGCATAGTAGCCGTTGTTTTTGAAATGCTGCGGCCAGGTCGCTCGGTCACCAATCTGCGGCCGAGGATTCGTGTACCCCAGCACACCCGTCGCATGCGGATAATACCCCGTCAGCAGCGAAGCTCGCGAAGGTCCGCAGTAGGTCGCCTGACAATAAGCTCGAGTAAACCGAGTCCCCCGAGCGGCCAACGCATCAATATTCGGAGTCCGGCAAACCGTGTTCCCATAACACGACAAAGCCGTCGACGTCAGGTCATCCGAAATGATGAACAGCACGTTATACTGTCGCGCTGCATCCTCTGCCCAAGTTTTCAGAGTCGGCAGCAATGCCACCAAAACAAATACAATCAATCTCATATCGCCCCTACCGTTGATCGTGTACTCTCGCAGTCAATGCAGAAGTGCTGGAGGAAAGATCTCCATGCCCGCTGGCTACACACAGCAAGGCCAAGTCTGGCATCTTAACTGACTGACATTTTGAATCTCTACAAACAATTCAGCCTGACCCGGAAGCGACGGTTGGGCCTGCCTGATCAATACGGACTGACGCAAACATATATTGACAGGTCTCGTTTGCCGGAACGGCCCTTCGGGTGGTTTGCACAAAAGAGACCAAGTACTGATTTCTGGAAGACTCCTAAGCTGGACAGCGCCAATTGTGTGCCCCAAACTCGCTGGCATTGGGCAGTCGGCACGGGAAAGTGATGTCCGTCAAAGGGTTGCCATCGCGCCATTGGCGCAGCCCATCTACTCCTGTCACAGACGAGAATCCGCGTGGCGCTTGCCTCACTCTGTAAATTAGGCATAGTGCAGGTCGAAAGGATCACCCAAGTGAAGGGAAACCAACACCGGTCCGTGACAGCATCCACTCAATTTGCGCCGCGCACAATACACCCGGAGCTGCGGTGCCGCTGATTCATCACGTTTGTTAAAGAAATCAGGATCCATCATGGCCGCAACCTCTGTCAGCTATGCGTACCGATATCCGTTTGAATCGGCCGTCATGGAATCGGTATCCGCTCCGGCGATGAGACTGGCGACGAGTCCTGACGGAACATCGGACGACCTGTTCTTTGACGGAGCACTGAAGCAGCCTGCTCTGGTCGGCAAATGCCTGACCGTGCTGTCTTCGATCGTGAGAACACGCTTCTATCAGCCGCTGGATCCGATGCTGCTGGATCCCGTTGTGACCAGTGGAGGCGGGATGTTGCGGTTTGAGGGCTTCAGCAGTTGCTGCGGAGTCTATGCCCGCGTCGATCTGGCACCGGAAGCATTTGATACGGACTTGCGGGGCAAGGGCACAACCAACGTTGATTTCAACGACGCCATGCGAACAGCGCTGCGGCGCCTGTCAGACAACGATGATGCTCAACTGCAGGTCGGTGGAGAAGGAGTGACTCTGAGGACCGACAGCGACCGGGTGGTCGAACGAAAAGTGAAGCTGCCTGTTCGCTGGATTAAGGGGTTCTGCGAAGTTCAGGCCTATCAGCCTCGGATGACGGTCCATTTCGAACTGGATCAGAATGACGTTCGAACGCTGTTCCGCGCATTTCCGAAGGGCAGCAATGCCAAACGTCCCGTTCATATCACGCGAACGGGACGCACGATGAGACTCGCATCCCGGCCTCAGCGAGGTTCCGTGCAACTGGAAGGCGCGGACCGGGTGCGCGTGCTGGAACCGCTGATTCCGTACACGAAACAGCTCAACATCTGGTATGACGAAGATGCCGGCACCAGCGGCTGGGAACTGCAGTTCGGGATCGGCCGGATGTTTACTCTGGTGAGTCCGGAACTGAATCGAGGCTTCAGTGGCGAAGGACAGATGCTGTCCCGGCTGGCCACCGGCCAGTGGCAGACCGCCCTGCCCGCGGTGACCGATTCGCTCAACTGGCAGTCTCATATCGACATCAGCCAACTCAGTCGCAGTAGTCGGGCCGGGGAAGCGGAAATCGAAGCAGCGCTGGCTGTGCTCGGTGCGCGGGGGCTTGTCGGATTTGATGTTGCCACAGGCAAATACTTCCATCGCGTGCTTCCGTTCGACATGGACAGAGTTGAAACTCAGCAGCCGCGACTGGTGGCCGCTCGCAAACTGATCGATGCCGATGGTGTGAAGCTGTTCGAGCAAACACCCGACGGCCCCAACTATCAGGTCGCCGGAACCGATGTGGAACACTTCATCCGGCTGCGTCACGATGGAGATCGCTGCACGTGCCAGTGGTTCAATCGTTACCAGGGCCAGCGCGGGCCATGCAAACACATTCTCGCAGCAAGAATTGTGAACGACGGAGAAGACAGTGATATCATTCGCAGCGCTGCGATTGATGACCCGACCACGCAGCAAACATGACGCCATGCGAACCGAGAAGAATGAACCACAGACTGCCCAGGGTTGAACATGTCTCTTTCGAAACAAATCCGTACCCCCGAAGGTTTCATCGAGCGCATGCACAACATGGCGCCAAAGGTCTTTGCGAAAGCAGTCGCTGACCTGACCGATGGGGACCGGCGAAAGCTGTCGAAAAGCGTTCAGGACCACATCAAATCGCTGCGAAGGAAAGAACGCGAGGCAACCACGCTGACCGGCGTTTCGCAGGCAGAAATGCTGCGGCGCATTCAGAGTCGCTTCGAGGGGACGAACGTCGAATTGGTATCCGCACATCTCGGCCTGCTGGCTGTTGCACCAAAGTCAGCGAACATTGTTCCTCTGCCAGGGATTCGAGCGGTTTCGCAGAGATGGTCAGCAACGAAGCCGACCGAACATGAGGAAGCGGCGATCACCATTCTGCTGGATCGTCGACCGGACTGGGCGCAGGAATGGCTGGAACGCCAGATGGAAGCGGATAACTTCGGCTGGAGCCTGATGTGGCCGAGCGTCAGGCGGCTGCTGGATGACGGATTGTGCACAGCGCCGGACACTCAGGGCTTTGCTCGCTTTATTCTGATGACCCTGGTCAGATCCAGCCTGGAAAAAGAGCCCGAACTTGCGGAGTACGTCTGGCTGCAGTTTCGCCACAGCAGCGGTTTCTTCTTCAGCAACGGGAAACTTCGGCAGATGACAGACGCATGGGACATTCAGCGCTCGGCGAGCGGTGCGGAATGGCTCTGGCACAACGTGCATCACGGTCGCATCGACAGGTCACGTGTGATCGATGAAACGCTGGCGGCGTTCTGGCGGGACTTCAACAACAGCGAACGCTCGACACTGGGTAAACTGCTGGAAGCACTCCACCTGACAGACGACGAGTTCGTCGCACGGCAGTCAGAATTCCGCAGACTGCTCAGCCACGAAGGGCCAGCGGTGGTCACGTTCGCTCTGAAGTGTTTCAAGGCAAAAAAGAAAGCCGATGGGCTCGATGCGGACGCGCTGATCGCGGACCTGCAGCCGGTGTTTTCCATCTCACAAAAGACACAGCCCGCATCCGCACTGGTGCTGCTGAAGTCGATCACCGGCAACGACGTTCGACGCAAAAAGGCTGCTGCGGACGTGGCTGCGCGAGCCCTTCAGCATTCGGAAATCGACGTACAGGAAGCTGCGGTGAATCTGCTGGAGAGCTGGGCGAACGTCTATGTCCCTGCGGACATTCTTCAGCAGGCGGTTGAAGTTCTTCCGACTGTCAAACCGCGAGTCAACGCTTTGCTGGCGACGGCCGGAGTGCAGATCAAACAGGACGGTGAAGCAGATGACCTGCCGCCGACAAACGAAACCGCTGCCGATCTTTTTCGACAGATCGAATCCTGTCCGCCGGACATTCGCGACTTGCTGCGTCTTGATGAAGCACTCACTGCAGCAACTCTGGGCCGCATGCTGCCGCCTGCCGACGTGAACCGGCTGCCTGTTGACCTGACGACGCTCGCTCGGGTCGAACCGGTGCAGTCGGTGGAAGAACTCATCGATGAAGTCGATGCCGTCATCGGGAATCTGCAGTCGCCGATGCAGGTCGAACGAGTTCTGGACGGCATCAGTCGCTTCGGCGCAACTTACCCGAACGGTTTCGATGCACGAGTCGCTCCGATTCTGGCTCGGTTCGAATCCCCCGACGGCAGCATTCCTCCGTTCCATGCGGCTCTGTATTTTCCGTCCAGGTATGGACTGGTGTTCGACTGGCTGAGAAAGAAACTGCATGCTCCGCCTTCGCGACTGCCTGGATTCGTAAGAAGCGTCCACTTCAACACCCCGGACATTGCCGCGTCACTCGAACTTCGCGCGACCGAACTTCGTCGTAGCTTTCTGCAAACCCACACCGCACTGCCGTTGCTGTCTCTGCCGACACATGAACACGGCTGGATCGATCCGAACGAGTTCCTTTCGCGGCTGCAGCGGCTGATCGATGCGGAACAGGACATCAGCCCGGCCGATTTCAGGGTTGGCTTGCTGCGACTGCCGCCAAACAGCACGTTCAGTGGTGAAGCCGTCGCAGGACTGCCCGACAATTTTCGACGTCTGCTGACCTACGTGGAATTCGGCAACGCGGACATTCAGTCCGGCGACGATCCGAGCTTCTGGCTGGCTGCCGGTCGATCACGCAATCCGCGAGGGGAACTGACGGAATTGTCGGCTCTGAAGATTCCGAACACAGCATGGGGACTGGCTCAGGCAGAGATCAAAGTGTGGCTCGAACATTCTCCGCCCGCGATCGAATACAGGTCGTGGCAGCGACAGAAGGAACGCGAGAAGGAGCAGAAAGCAGGCGGAAGCACGTCAATGGGCGATCGCCTTTGGCAGGTGGGAGCCGACATCATTTCGATGATTCGATCCGAGCAGGTGAACGTGCAGGACAATCCGCTGGTGTCCATTGAACCGCGCAGCAACGGGACTGAATCAGAATTCCTGCCCGTTGTGATGGCATCACGATCCGGGGCCTTTCGTCGCTGGTTCGAAGAACAACTCCCGGACTGGGCCGAGGAATGGCAGGCAACGCACTGGCCTGCAAACACCGACGGCGGGCTGGCACTCGCCACAGTTTTCATGCTGGTTCGTATGGATGACAACGCGTCAGGCTGGGTGCCCGCCGCGCCTGCTCTGCGACCGCTGCTGTGGTCGGAACGAGCGTGGTCGCCGACCGCATTGACGGCTTTGTGGCTGGGATTATTTGCCAAAGACGCGGACGTCCGAGCTGTTGCCGGTGACGCCCTGATTGAAGGCATTCTTGATGGACGGGCTCACCCCGATGAGCTTTCGCCTGTGCTTCTCGAAATGCTCCGGGAACCATGGCTGAAACTCAATCGTCTGGCCGAAGCCCTGTCCGAAGTGGCTCGCGTGTCGCAATGGTCAGCCATGGTTGTCTCACACATTCTCGACACCGTCATTGCCGCCCGGGACGAACTTCCCCGCGACGCTCATCATCTGCTGACGGTCCAGCTGAACGCACTCATTCAGGTCGATAGTCGGTTGAGCCCCGCAGCCCGACGCCCACTTGAATCGGTCAAAGGCGGCAGCAAAACCGCAAAACTGGCAAAACAACTTCTGGCTCTGAACCCACCAGTCGACTCGGAAAAACGCCGCGCAGCACTGCTGCAGGGCGTCGAGTGTCGCGTCCGGCGAGTGGCACATTGAAAGTCACATTGGTTACGGAAATTCAGTTCAATGAATATCGAAGATCTGAAGACGCTGATTCTGACAGCCAATCGTCAGGCACTCTGCGACGCAATGGCGCCGCTGAGCGAACAACAGCGGGCCGCCCTTTTCCCCGATGCTGTGATCCTCTGTCGAATCGTGGAACACGGAATCGGTCCCGGAAAGGCATTGGACGAGCCGATCGGAATTGAAAATGTAGACGGGTTCGACGCTGATTTTCTGAAACAGTTACGTGCTGCATCGTATCCCGACTGGCGGTGTCCTCGCTGGACGACTTCGCTGATGATGCTGGCACTGGGCGACGAAAAGTTCATCAGGAACCCCTTCAAATACGACTGCAGATGGTTCGGTAGCGACCTGCGGAACATGCCTCAGCGAGTCCTCGAAGTGCTGGCTGCCCGCCAACCAAAGTGGCTGCCGACATTTATCAGGCAGAACACCAAAGAAGAAGTTCCCGAGATCGGCTGGACGGTCGAGTACGGTTTGATCCGCAGCGGAGCCCTGCCTGCCAATAACTCGGAAGACTTCTATCGACGGATGGCGATGGCACCGCTGTTGTCGGAACACTACGCCAGCGACGCTGTGAAGGACGACACCCTTCCTCCGCGGCCAAAGACTCTTGCGGATTATCTTCGAACCGATCAACACCTCATGGAATCCGAAATCTGGAAGCTGTTTGAATTCGATGCAGGCGCGTTCAATTTCTCACACAGCCCCTGGTTTCCGGCGTTCGTGACGCTTTGCAGAGAAGGTGACATCGATCGAGCACGACTTCTGGAAGCGACCGCCAAAGCGCTGAGCGGTTCGGCTCGCCCGAAGGAACTGGCCGGATATGGCCATCTGCACGAGATGCTGGAGCCGACACTGGAAGAGCGCGAAACTGTTATCGATCATTATCTTGCCTCGCTGCACAGTCAGCATTCCGCCGTGGTCGGAACAGCTCTGACGGCGCTGGAAAAGCTGGCGAAGGCAAAACGATTGGATCCGGATGCTCTTCTGAAGAACTGCGAAGATGCTCTGCAGTTGTCTCAGAAATCGCCGGTCGTAAAGACAATTCGTCTGATCCGCACGCTGGTTCAGCAACAAAAGGCAGTCACCGGCTACGCCACCGAAGTTCTGGCAATCGCAGTGCGTCACGAACGTCCTGACGTTCAGGAAGCGGCGTTAAAAGAACTGCATTCGCTGCGAATGAGTTTCACAGACCTCACCCGCGAACGTCTGCGCGCAGCAGAACCGGCAATCGCCAGTGTTCACGCAGCACGGCTGGCGGAACTGCATGGCACAGAAACAGAGTCGCCCGGCGCAGACCAAACCTCGAATCCGGATTCTGCGAAGAAATCTGCGAAGAATAAAGCCGCCGTGAAGGCTTTCAGCGAACGGGGAACCGTATCCACGGAAGCAAATGCAGCACTGGTTGCGGCGCTTCAGAAACGAGCCGAATCACTGTCGGCCCAGATGCGCGATGCCACCGGCGCTGACCGGGCACTGGCTGCGATCACATCCGGAACGCATCGGTTTGTGGCCTCAATCAGGCCAGGCCACGTTCCTCGACGAGATCCCGGACAGACTGTGCAGCCGATCACGTCTCTCGAAGAACTGATCGACACAGTCGCTTCAGTGATCGAACGCGTGGACGACGCGATGGACATTGAGCGTGTCATCGACGGAATCGCCCTGTTCGGTCAGGAACGACCACAGGACTTTGAAGAACGCATTTCGCCGCTGCGCAAACGCATTCAGAAACTCGACCAGCCATATTCCCGCAACGTCATCGACCTTGGCGCCGAAATTGGTTTCTCGCAGCTGTTGGCGGCATGGCTGAACATGGAGCCGATTCGCCGGAACCACGATTCGTGGCACAACATTGACGGACTCCTCTTTCGTCAGCGATGTCGGGAGATCATCGAGGACTGGAAAATGAAGCGCAAGCCTCGGCGGTTGCTGGCACTGCCGACACATGCCGGCGGGTGGGTGGATCCTGAGGTGCTTGTCGAACGTCTGCGAGACTACTATCTGACAGCGCGGCGAATCACCGGCAACGCCGACATCGCTCAGGCACTGCTGCGACTGCCACCGGACGGACGCAACAGGGCGCTGTCGACACTGAAAAAGCTACCGGGAGATGACTCAACTCACTCGGTCTACGGCGGTGGTCCGGAACTGCTGTATGCGCTCGGCGAGGATTCCGACTTCGGGCGAGATCCGGGCTACACATGGGTCTACCGCCGACATTCGGCCGCAATTCACTCACGTTTGCTGATTGAAGGGGATGACTTTCATCCGCATTGTCCGGTCGCAGCGGCGACCACAAATGACGACTTCACAATTCGCATCGAAGGACCTTTCGTTGATGACCCATCACTCCCTGAACGTCTGTGTGTCCTGGCGAATTCGCGGAATAACGTCGGAATGCCGAATGCTCGCCTAACAGAGTGGATTCACCACCTGGAGGCCATGCTGTGGCCCGCCAACCCGCAGCCGATGTTCATGCTTGGTCATATCGACCGGGTCTTCGATCCGGACCTCACCTGGACTCGTGAAGCAGCGCGAGTCGTCATGACGGCGTCGTGTGCGGAATCCGGGGAAATGCGTCTGAAGGCCACCGACGCGCTGATCGATGGCTTCGGCCAGGTCCGAGCCTGCCCGCGGCTCATCGGCCGTCAACTGCACGCACTGGGAGATTCTCTCACGCTGAAACGCTCAGCAGACGTTCTGACGTCCGTTGGACAGGTTTCGGAACTCCACCAGCGGTCCGTGTTTGACACAATCGACGAATTCATCGCTCAGCACAACTCCGCCCCCAGAGACCTTCACTTTGCCCTGACGCCCATGCTTGAAGCTGCACTGCAAAGCGGCGAAGCAGTCAGTGAAAACTGTCGCCGAGTACTCGAAACAATCACAGGCAGCAGCAAGACCGCGAAGCTCGCTGCACAGCTTCTGTCCGTCGAACCCGACCCGGCCCGACAAATGATCGCCGGCCTTCAGACAGCCACTGCAGCCATCGAACGCGCTGAACGCTGGAGTTCGCTCGCCGCAGACGTGCCATGACGTTTGGCCGACACGTTAATTAATTGACATTGAGTGAGTCTTGATCTGAATCGGGGCGGGTCAGATCCGATTCCGGGCCGTCACAAACGGAACGATGCGAATGACGATTCATGAATCATGAGTCGGGTGCTGGCAAGCGAAATTCAGGAACCTGTCAGGCGGGCTGCGAACTGTTCGGCCCGCTGTCGGCGAGTGGTATTGGTATTTCGAATCCAGCTGATCATTGTGGGGCAGATGAGCAGTTCCCGGCTGGCTGTTCGAGTCTGCACGATCAGTCGCACGTACCAGAATTCAGTATTGGGATCGATCGGCATGCTGAACGGCTCCACCGCGCAGCTGACGATGGAATCCAGCGGAATGATGAAGCGTTCCACATCGCATTCCATTTTCAGAACTCGGGCGGAATGATCAAGGACGGCCAGTCCTCCGTCCGTCGCGGTCTCCAGAACGGTCTTCTGCCATTTTTCCCGAACTGTCAGCGCGACCGGAAATGCATCAGGCTCGTCAGGGTCGACGATCCGTTCCGGCCGGTGCGCAACGCTGCGTCGCACCACGGATCGAGCGTAAGCAGTCTCGGCGGTGTGAGGGCACATCAGCGGTAAATACAGTCCGGGCACTGCCATCAGAATTGCAGCAGCCACAGCGGCAATCCCCGGCAGCGGACTGGCAGGGTCCCACACCTGAGCCGCCAGCCAGCCAAATCCGGCGGCGGCCGCCAGCAGCAGAATGGGAAGCCCGCCGCACAGGTTTTCCATCAGCAAATGTTTTCCGGAGTACAGATACATGCGCTCCTGTTCCGGGATGGGTTCAATATCTGCGGTCTGAGTCACCTGACGGTTCTGCGCCGGTCCGGTCTTCTGAACACCTGCCAACGGCATCTGCTGCGTGTTGATTTCTGCCAGTTCCGAATGTCGAGCCGCCACGGCCCTGGCGAACCCGGAAAACAGTCGTTGAAAGCGAATCGCCTCCTGAGCGGTCAGTTCCTTCTGCAGCAGCAGGGACGATCTGGCAAACAGACTGCGGAACGCTGTCCTGAGAGGAGCTTCCACCGCAGACAGATACACGGGCCGTTCCAGCGGCGAAACATCCGGGTGAATGGTGTACTCCAGAGTCACCTGGCACATGGCATTCTGGTTGGCAGTTCCTGCCGGGCGATACACTTCCAGGAATTCATCCAATGCTTCGTTCTGCAACGCCTGTTCCAGGGAGTCATAAGCTCCCGGAACAAGACGTACAGTTTCTGATTTCGTCCAGCAGTCGAAGTCTGTGTCGTAAACTCGCCCGGCTGCTTTTCGAGCGGCTTCGGAAGCCATTAAAACCATCATCAGCAACTCGGTTCCAAACAACAGCCAGTTCATCACAGGGCTGGGCTTCCGCTGAGCTGCCTGATTTCGCCCCACATCTTCCTGAACATCCGTTGCCATCCGGAACTGAATATAAGTCGGCAATGTTTCAATACCAGCAGCCGGCCCGAAGGCTGCTCGCATGCCGAAGTAGAAGAACGCCAGATAACAGAGCACTGCCCCGGCGGCGCCGATGCCAAATGCCAGCCACGGTTTGCGGCAATGAGTCCAGCGGACAGCGACGTATATTCCGCCCGCCACAATTCCACCGGCAGCACAGGCAGCCAGCACAACCAGATACCAGCCGTGCTGAAACAGCAGGTGAAGCAGAAACCCGGCGACCATTGCCGAAAGTATCGGCAGGAGGATCAGCACGGCAGACCGGCCGACTCGAATGCCACCGTCAGCGCAGTACTGGTCACGTTCAACTGTCGTCACAGCCATGACTTCACTCCTGCTGAACAAGGAACCGCGATCGCCGACAATGCCGACAGGACCCTGCCTGTGATCGCTGGAAAATCCCAACGTGGGCAGTGCCCACACCCATGCGAGCTGACGCTCGGAAACGCGACTGCGTTACTCAGAAAATGCGCACACCGTACGTGCGTCTGATTCAGCAGGATCCTAAGTGAAACTGTCCGGGGAATCGTCCATTCCTGCTACGGAACTGGTCAGGATCAAAGTCCTGTCTACAACGAGCACCGAGGCAGGTCCGATGTGCCATATCCTTTCGCATCGCAGGATTCGCCACAATCCTGAATCCACAGAAATCCGTTCATTCGTGATCAGAGGATAAAGAATGTCTGACAGCAGGTCGTCTGAAAGTAACAGGCACGACAAAAGTGTGGTCGTTGTTCTGGGGGCGACGGGTTCTGTCGGGGCTGCTCTGGTTCGACGACTGATTTTCACCGGCCATTCCGTGATGGCGGGTGTTCGCGATCTCAGCAAAGCGGAGGCGCTGGTTGCTGAAACCGGCTGTTCAGTGCAGAGGGTCGAGGCGAATGAAGGCGGGACGGTCGAAGCCTGCGTGCAGGCGGCTGCCAATCAGTTGGGAGAAGTTTGGGGCATTGTCAACTGCATCGGTTCCGTGTTGCTGAAGCCCGCTCATCTGACCAGTGACGACGAATGGCAACAGACTTTAACCGTGAATCTTTCGTCCAGTTTCGCCGCTGTGCGAGCCGCCGCTCGAGTGATGCGTGCTCATGGCGGTGCCGTGGTGCTGTGTTCCTCGGCCGCTGCACAAATCGGACTGGCCAACCATGAAGCGATCGCGGCCGCCAAAGCCGGAATCATCGGTTTGACGCTGTCTGCCGCCGCGACGTATGCAGGTCGAGGAATTCAGGTCAATGCGGTCGCTCCGGGATTGGTCAGGTCCGAGATGACACGCCGACTGTGGGAAAGTGCAGATGCCGCCGCGACGTCGGCTCAAATGCATGCCCTTGGACGTTTGGGTGAACCCGAAGAAGTTGCTCGGGCGATCGCCTTTCTGCTCGATCCCGACAACAGCTGGATCACGGGACAGACGCTCGGCGTGGACGGCGGCCTTGGATCCGTCCTGACTCGGATGAAGGTCTGACGTACCCCGCCCGCGTTCGCTGGACTTCTGGTTGCCTGAAAAGCATCTGGTCCACGCAGCGTCGATCATGACTCGGCTGACGTGGCAGACACTGAAATATTTTGCCGATGGCGCGATCCGTATCGACCGGATGATTGCCTGAACTCGAATTCGCAGGAATGGATGCCGTTCTGAATTCGATGGAATCTGTTACATTCCCGCCAACTTGACTCTGTGACCGCAACCGACCGTGGGTGATTGGGCGGTCTGCGAATTCTCTGAAATCCTGTTCCGATCTGTATCCAAAATGCCCCGCTACGACTTCAAATCCATCGAATCCACCTGGCAGCAGTTCTGGGAACAGAACGAAACCTTCAAAGCCGAACCGCTCGATTGCGGTAAGCCCAAGATGTATGCTCTGGATATGTTTCCATATCCGTCCGGCAGCGGGCTGCATGTGGGGCATCCGGAAGGATACACGGCGACGGACATCGTCTGTCGTTATCAGCGAATGAACGGCAAAAATGTCCTGCATCCGATGGGCTGGGACAGTTTCGGTCTGCCTGCCGAAGAACATGCCGTCAAGACCGGCACGCATCCTCGGGAAACCACCGAACAGAACATCGCCACGTTCAAACGTCAGTTGAAGATGCTGGGCTTCAGCTACGACTGGTCCCGCGAACTGGCCACCACCGATCCGGATTATTACCGGTGGACTCAGTGGATCTTCCTGCAACTGTTCGACACGTGGTACGACGCCGAACTCGAATGGGTCGGCCCTGACGGGAAGACTCGCACCGGCAAAGGCCGCCCGATCAGTGAACTGCCCATTCCCGACAATGTGAAGGCGTCCGGCGACGAAGCCGTGCGCCGTTATCAGGATAAACACCGCCTGGCTTATATCAGCTATGCACCCGTCAACTGGTGTCCGGCTCTGGGAACCGTGCTGGCCAACGAAGAAATCATCGACGGCAAAAGCGAACGCGGCGGACATCCCGTCGAACGTCTGCCTCTACAGCAATGGATGCTGAGAATCACAGCGTATGCCGACCGTCTGGCGCAGGAACTGGACGACCTGGACTGGTCAGAAAGCATCAAGCTGCTGCAACGCAACTGGATCGGTCGCAGCACCGGTGCGGAAGTGGATTTTTATATTGGCAGCAGTGAATCAGCTGGCGGCGACAAGTCGTGTGTCACTGGCTCTGCCAGTGCCGACTTCGAAGGCTGGAAGGCGACCCGAGCATCATCCGGCTTCCCCCAAGAGCCCGGCGATGACGTGCTGCGAGTCTACACGACTCGACCGGACACATTGTACGGGGCCACCTACATGGTGATTGCTCCGGAACATCCGTTCGTCGATCGACTCACGACCGACGAACAGAAAAATGCGGTCGCAGCTTATGTCAAGTCAGCTTCTCTGAAGAGCGATCTCGACCGGACCGAACTGGCCAAGGACAAGACAGGCGTCTTCACCGGTTCGTATGCCATCAACCCCGTCAACGGCGAACGCATTCCCATCTGGATCGCCGATTACGTTTTGATCAGCTACGGCACCGGAGCCATCATGGCGGTCCCGGCTCATGATGAACGTGACTGGGAGTTCGCGGTCAAGTTTGGCATTCCAATTGTCCAGGTTGTTGCTCCATCAGGGGACGGCGAACTCACGCAAAGTCGCGAAGACGCAAAGGGAAACAAGGCACCAGACGATCTTCGCGACTCTGCGCCTTTGCGTGAAACACCTTCTGAAGTATTCACTGGGAAAGGCGTCGCCATCAATTCCGGCGAATTCAATGGCACGCCGACCGATGAGTTCAAATCTCTGATTTCCAGTCGGCTGACCGAACAGGGGCTCGGCAAAGCGGCGGTGAACTACAAGCTGCGAGACTGGCTGTTCAGTCGTCAGCGTTACTGGGGCGAACCGTTTCCAATCTGGCATGAGCTGGACGCCGACGGCAAGCCGACCGGCCTGATGAGGACTGAAGAGATCGCCGATCTGCCGGTCCTGCATCCCCATCTGGAAGACTTCAAACCTTCCGGCACGCCCGAACCCATGCTGGCGAAAGCTCCGCAGGACTGGCTGTTCAAAACCGCTGAAGACGGCACGAAACTGGAAACGAGAAACCAACAGCATGCCTCAGTGGGCCGGCAGCTGTTGGTACTTTCTGCGCTTCTGTGACAACAAAAACAGCGACGCGTTTATCAGCCCGGAAGCGGAAAAGTACTGGATGCCCGTCGACCTGTATATCGGCGGCGCGGAACACGCCGTGCTGCATCTGCTGTATTCACGCTTCTGGCACAAGGTCCTGTTCGACCGAGGCCACGTCAGCATGGCGGAACCGTTTCAGAAGCTGGTCAATCAGGGCATGATTCTGGGTGAAGCTGATCCCGTGACCGGCAAGGCCGAAAAAATGTCCAAGTCACGCGGCAACGTGATCAACCCGGATGACGTCGTGCGTGATTACGGCGCCGACAGCTTGCGGCTGTACGAAATGTTCATGGGGCCGTTGGAGCAGGTGAAGCCGTGGAGCATGAAGGGTGTCGAAGGCGTGTACCGGTTTCTGGGTCGCGTCTGGCGAATGATTATCGACGACCGTGCTGAAGAAGTGACTCTGAATGCGGCCGTTAGTGATGCCGACGCCACCGACGAACAACTGAGAACTCTGCACAAGACCATCAAAGCCGTCACCGATGACATCAATCGGCTGAGCTTCAACACGGCGATCAGCCGCATGATGGAATTCACCAACTTCATGTCGTCGGAAGATGCACGTCCGAAGAGTGTGCTGGAACCATTCGTTCTGCTGCTGAGCCCCTTTGCTCCGCACATTGCCGAAGAACTGTGGCGAGCTCTGGGCCATTCGACGACTCTGGCTTATGAACCGTGGCCCACCTACGACGCCGCGTTGCTGGTGGAAGACACGGTGGAAATTCCCGTGCAGTTCAAGGGCAAGCTGAAGTGTAAAATCATGGTGCCCAACGGACTGGACGCGGGGGCTCTGCAGGCGGCCGCGGAAGCGGATCCGACCGTTCAGAAACTGCTGGAAGGTCAGACCGTGGTCAAAGTGATTGCGGTTCCGGGCCGCATGGTCAATTTTGTCGTGAAGTAGGTTTCAATTGGTGAAAGCAGGATTGTTATGTCTGATCGAATTGTGATGCGAACCGGTGAAGCTCTGGTTGAGGGCGACGCCGATTATCTGTGTGCGGAACCCGAAATCATCATTGGCGAACTGGATGGTCCGGTGGGAAATGCCTTCGCCAACATGCTGGCCAATCAGGTACAGGGGCATACGCGAGTGTTTGCTATTCTGAACAGCGATGTTCAGGTGAAACCGGCAACTCTGATGGTCAGCAAAGTGACCGTGGAGAAAAACCGGTACACCAACATCCTGATGGGCAGTGTCCAGGCCGGGATTGCTCACGGTGTGCTGGACGCCGTTCGCGAGGGCATCATTCCCAAAGACAAGGCCAACGATCTGGGAATCATTTATTCCGTCTGGCTCGATCCCGCCGTGCTGAAGGCCGAAACAATCGACCATCAGGCACTGTTCGATGTGAATCGGGAAGCCACGGTGAAAGTCATTCGCAAGGCTCTGGCCAATGAGCCGTCGATCGACTGGCTGCTGGAAAACCAGAACGACGTGGAACATTATTTCCATCAGCTGGGCGTGAATGGCGAGCTGGGTTGAGTTTCGTAGGGTGCTGACAAGCGAAGCGCAGGCACACCATCTTCCGGTAGTGAGAAACACAATGGTGTTCCTGCGCTTCGCTTGTCAGCACCCAACGCCACTTGTCAGGGCTTGAGTGGCCTGAGTGCTCGGGCGTCTCGGGCGGCGTTGACGGCTGCCAGTGCTTCGGGGACTTTGGCGATGAAGCGGACCAGCTGGGACGTTGAGCATCCCAGGGCTGCAGCTGCGGTTTTGACGTCAGCGTCTTTTGCATCGATCGCATCCAGGGCTTCGGCGATCATTGACGGAAAGTCGTGGTGCTGATCGCTGCACTGCAGGCGACCGTTTCTGCAGCGGGACCTCCAGAGTTCAGAAGGATTCACAATCGGCGATGTGACGTCGCGACAGCGGATCGCCAGCAGCAGTCTGAGTCGCTTGATGGCGACCTGGCGATTGGCATCCTGGCTCCGACGTTCGCTGGCCGTGGCAGCGATGCCGGTCGGCAAATGAGTAATCTCGATGGCTGTTTCGACTTTATTGCGATGCTGACCGCCCGGCCCGCTGGCTCGGCTGCGCCGCATTTCGCAGTTTTGCAGCAGGGCTTCTTCTGTCAGGCGGGCCGGGTGCATGGTCCTGAGCCCCGGCTATGCCGCCATCGGAAGAATTTCCACCGACAAACTGCGGATTTCGGTGTCCGTAATCTGTGAGATCTGATCTGCATAGCCCACCAAAAGCGCCATGTCGCACAGGCGATTGATGCGACGCGGGTTGCCCTCGCTGAGCTGAATGATGGCGTCGACGGCATCATCACTGAACACCTGCCGTGTGGCTCCAACGGATTCCATTCTCCGGCGAATGTAATCACCGACTTCCTGATCTGTGAACCGGTCCATGGCGGCCGTCACGGCGATCCGTTCTTTCAGTTGAGCATTACGAGTGACATGAGATGCCAGAGACGGCTGGCCGCAGAGAATGACGGTCAACTGGATCCGGTGATCCCGGTCCGCGAGATTCAGCAGAGGCAGCACGACCTGATTGAGACATTCATTCGACAACAGGTGGGCTTCGTCAAATGCAATGACACAGTGCTGACCGTCGGCCGACGACTGCTGCAGGCTTTTGTAAATGTTCAGGAGCAGTGCATCGGTTGTTTCACCGCCTGAACAGGGTTGGTGTACGACGTCGGCGGCGACGCACCGGAGAAGTTCGCAGGATGTCAGTGACGGAAACGTAACCATGGAAAACGGAGCCAGATGTTCGTCTGCGCTGAGTTGCTGCAGCAGGCTGGACTTGCCGACTCCGGAGACACCCAGCAACAGGGCCGCTCCTGCATTGTTATCAATGCAGTATCTGAGTCGCAGTGCAGCACTTTGCTGTGTTTTCGAACGGTAGAGTTCGTTCGGTGACATGCGGTACTGAAAAGGGCGAGCGTTCAGGTTCCAGTATTGTTCGTACATTTCATTTTTCCCGCATTTGCCTGATCTGTTTCTCGCAGATCTCTGAGATGTCAGGCAAGGCCTCTCTTCGATTCCCGCGACCAGCGCCGCCGGGTCAACAGGGGTTCTGAAGTTGTTTTGTTACTGCGAGACCAAAGTTTCAGCAGGATCAAATCTCTGCTTGCGATGTTCGCTCACGAATCGACTCCCTGACAATCACGGTCTCGTTGTGTTGCCGACAGCCCGGAGTGGCGACACTGAATCAGAGCGGCACGATTGAACCGGTGAGCCGCACAGTGGGATTCCGATGGCTGTTGTCCGATGTGATGTTGGCCCTTGGCGGTTGTTTCGCTGGTGTCGGCGGTGAAGGAATTTCAGAAGGAAACGAAACGGACCGGAGCGTGGTGCCGTGTGATTGAATCGAATTGGATGCCGGACCTGCCGGAGTGGAGTTGTCGGGAATCGTCAGCGTCAGTACCGGCTGACTTGATTGGATACGAGGAGGTGGTGAGTCGACCGCGGTCGGTGTTTCTGTCAATGTGACTCCCGGAATGAATTCTTCGGCAGTTGCCGCCGGTTCTGACGGTGGCTGCTGAGCGGCGTTTTCCAGAGCCAGCAGTTCTTCAAGTTCTTCGAATTCGTCTGTGGTACCGATGCTGCCATCCGGTTGCAGGTCAACACGGACCTGAGGATCCTGAAGGAATTCCGGATCGGAAATTGCCGCACCCAGAACCAGCAGCATCACGATCAACGCCGATTTTCTGCGACCGGATCCGGAGAACGCCACAGACAGGCGGTTCCGGGCGTTGGTGAAGATTTCGATCTTGGTCATGAGGCGGACATCCTGTCACGGCCGGGATGACAGATCTGCGAAGTTCCGCAGATCAAAAGTTTGTGCGCAAACCTGCCGTCGGCGCACAGTCTGTCTTGTCCATCGGCGTCGGGTTGCTCCGAACTTGACGGTTCTCATAAATCGGTCAAATCTGCCTTTCGGGACTTACGGGAGGTTTCGCAGGGCGAGCAGCGCGGCGCCGGTGGCGGCTTCTTCGCGGAAACCGCAGACCGTCACCGGAACAGAAAACTGTTTCTGAAAGGCCGCCTGAAGGAAGGGATTCCGGCGAGCTCCGTTGCCGGAAAGACAGATCTGTTCAATGGGACGGGGAGCCGCGGGTCCGGCGATATTCAGAAATTCTCGCATTGATGCGGCGATGCCCGAGTAAACACTGCGAGCAACGCTGGCTGGTGTGAAGTTTGTTGAACTGACATTGGAGAAGACGGCGCGGCGCTGAGGTGCCGGTCGCGTGCCGGAGAAATACGGTTCACATTTGAGCGGTGAGTCCGTATCTGGGGAATTCTGCAGCTGTTCATGCAGCCGTTCCCAGATTTGTTCTTCGGAAAGCTCGACGCCGAATGCAGACAGCCATGTTCCGATGGTCCGATTCACCCATGCCAGAGCTTCACCGCCGACGAGTCCGGCTCCGACCAGCATGAAGCTGTGTGAGGGACCGCCCGGATTCGCCGACAGCGATGGCAGATAACGCGTGTCCATGCCTTCCACAGTGCGAAAGTTCGGAATCCTCCATGCAATCTGACCACCGGTTCCGATGTTGATCAGAAGATTGCTTCCGACGTCCGGCAGAGCACTCAGTACGGCGGCCTGATGATCTCCGATGGCATTGCAGACAAAGGCGGACGTCGGCAGACCGGTGATATCTGCGACATCGTCCGACATCGTTCCCAGGACGCAGCCGGAAGCTTTCACCGGCGGCAGCCATGCGGCCTTTGTTCGAGTGGCATTCAGGAGGTCGGTCTGCCACGTATCCTGCTTCAGATCATACAGGCCCGTTGAAGCAGCGTTTGATCGATCGGTGCAGGGAGCCGCCTGTCGCAGTTGCGACACGACCCAGTCGGCGATGGTGCAGACGATGCGACAGGCGTCAGGCCATTCGCCGGTTTCCTGAAGACAGTTGACGGTCGTTCCCAGATAGCCCGGGCTGATCCGGCATCCGGTTCCTGTCTGCCATTCGGGTGAAATCCTTTTCTGAAGATTCCGAAAACTGCTTGAACCGTCCGGTAGTGCCTGAACGGCTCTCTGGTCCTGCCACGTGATCAGGTAGCTCATCGGCTGGTACTCAGCATCCAGCAGAATGGTTCCATGCATTTGCCCGGTAACTCCGATGCCGATGACGTGCGAGTTTCGGGGCAGGCCGTCTGTCAGTTTTTTCAGCAGGCGCCAGGCTGCCGTCCGGATGATC
Organism: Planctomycetaceae bacterium; assembly: GCA_041398865.1. Classification (GTDB taxonomy): domain Bacteria; phylum Planctomycetota; class Planctomycetia; order Planctomycetales; family Planctomycetaceae; genus Fuerstiella. The sequence continues at coordinate 11,567 of JAWKTY010000009.1, read as the reverse complement.
GCGGGATTCTGTTCGCGGCGTCCCGCGGCAAGTCCGGCGATCTCGGCCCGATGAGGCTCGCTCAGAACGACCAGCTGCTGTCCGTCGCCTGAAAGTGCAACGCAGGAAATACTGGTGGTTCCCAGGTCCAGGCCAAGGACGACTGATGACTGATCCCGCGGCACTCGATAAACTCCGACTGAACCTTCTTCCGAAACGGTGGGAAACATCGCCTGGCTTCTGCGAGATGCCTTCCGGATCCACCAACCTCGAAGTATCCGTTGAGCATGGTGAACGAAGACGAACTGCGCGGCAAACGAGTGCTAGTCGGAATTCTGTGTGTTGTCTGTCTCGGAGGCGGACTGGCGCTGCTGTTTTTTCCCGGCAACGAAGGGCTGCAGGCTGCGCTGTTGCGAGTCGGGCTGGTGCTGGTGGCGTTCTGGCTGTGTCTGCCGACGAAAGATCGCCCGGCGGCATGGAGAGTGTTTTCCTCAAACTGGACGGTCATCGCGCTGATTGGAGGAGCTCTGATCATTCCCCGAGCCAAAGCTTTGTTCCCGCTGCTGGCGGCTCTGATTGGAATTGCTCTGTTTGCCCGACCTCGAAAACGCTGATCGCCATGACCGAAGAATTCAATCCCTATCAGGCTCCTGAAACTTCTGCTGGTACTCAGCAAATGCTGAGTGCCGATGCTGAGTTTCTGGTTTCTGATCGATGCATACTGTGCGGCCCGGTGGTGCAGCTTCCGAAAATCTGCATTCGCTCGGGCGAAACGTCAGATTTGATCATGAAAACGGGAACGTTAAAGTGGAAGTCGATGATGCCCATCGGAATTGGTGCACTGACGACTGTCGTGGCCATGATCATCGGGTCGCTGACGGGAGTCGCTCTGTCCTGGCTGAGTTTGGTTCTGATCTATGCGGTCTGGGGGGCAGTGTTTCTTGTGCGGAATCTTCTGCCCTGGAATGTGCGAGAAGTCCAGGCAACCTGGTTTGTGAGCACACGTGAAGAACAGCAGTGGCATTCGTCTCGCGTGAGACGTCTTTGGGTGGCCGGGATAGCAGGAGCTCTGGTTGCGGGCGTCGTGATCATCGCCTGGCTGACTGAAAGTCGGGATGTTCTTTCGTTGATCAATCTGCCGTTATTGGTGGCAGTTCTGGCTTTGTTATCGATTCCGAAAGCCAATCAGCCCGAACTGACGGGCGTTCATCAGGATCTGAATATTCTGCGAAACCTGTCCCCCGTTTTTCTGAAGAAGGTGCTGCGGCTGATCAAACGTCACGATGAGACGCCCGGTGAGGCCGGCAGATGACTGACGGTTCGGAATTCAATCCGTTTGAAGTGTCGGCCGAGGTGACTCAGGAGGCTGAGCAGAACCTGACCGACACTCTTGGTCCGGACGAAACCTATCGAGTGCTGCGACGAAAGATTCTGTGCCGCAGCCCGGTCGAACTTCCACCTGTTTGTCTGGCTTATGGTGAAACCGACGATCTGGAATCCCGCCACAGGACGCTCAGGCACCCGAAGTGGTGGCTCTGGCTGGCTGGAATTGTTGTGATCGGCTGCCTAGTTGCGCTGGGGGTGGAAATCAGGCATTCTACTCGACCGGGAATCCCCTGGGATCTGGTGCTGATGGCAATCGTCCTGGTCGCGATCGTCGCAGCGACCAGGCGCTGGGTCTGGTGGAACGGTTTTGATCTGCTGGAGATCACGTGGTACGTGGGGCCGCGTTATCGCTGGTGGCTGAAACTGCAGAAATCCATCGGCCGAATACTCGTCGCCGTGTTGGTGGTGGTGTCAGCCGTGAGTCTGTTTGTGGTTCCTTCGATGTGGAGAATTCTGCCCGGGGCAGTTCTGACCCTGCTGTTGGGAGCGCCGCTGACGGATCACGAATGTCCTCTCCAGATTCTGAACTTCCGGAAAGGCGTCTTCGAAGTGGGGGGGCATCGCAAACGGTTTTACGAGGTCGTGAACGGAATCCAGCGGCATTTCTGACAGCTGCCGTGTTTCCGCCAACGAAATGAGATGGTCTGTTCGTATGACTCGGGTGTCAGTTGCCGGGTTTGGGGCTGAACCCGGACGATTGCGAAGATCTGATGAGTCACCTGAACAGGTCTTGTTTTCTCCGGGAAGTCTGAAACAATGGCTTTCTGAACCTGGAATCACCGCCCTGTCCATCGCGATTCCCGAGCCACCATGTTTTCTCCGCTTTTGAACAGAATTCATCGCACAGGTCGCGTCGCTGCGATTCTGGCGATGCTGATTTTGTTCGGCGGCAAGACGGTTCACCGGCATCAGGAGTGTTCCGGCTGCTGTCGCGGAACTCACGCAACAGCGGCTCGTTCGCCGGTTCCTGACCAGCGCCCGTGTCCGTTTGGCTGCCAGCATCATGCTCCGGCCGGTAACTCCGAAGACGGCGACGCTCCTCCGGCGCATGACGAGCACCAGTGTGCCGTCTGTTCGGTGCTGGCTCAGAGTCCCGAATGTCCCGTTGTTCTGACGGCTCCTGAGCTGTCGGATCTGGTGGTGGAACGGGTTGTCCATCTCGTTCATGGCCCGGCACTCAGCGGCATCGCGGCCGTGCAGAATCGAGGACCGCCGGTCGTTGGTTGATCGGAAAGTCTCGGGACGTTTGCTCGAAATGCGCATTGGTGCTGCCTGAACGGCAGCATTCAGACGCGCGTGTTTCGGACTGAAGCAAATTCCCTCAGCGTTGCGACGCCCTGTCACGATTGATGCGTGGACTCGGGGCCGACGCCTTTCCTGATCCCGACCGCTCGTGTTGACCGAGCGGAATTTCTGCGGTTCTGATTCATTCCCTGCGATTCATTTGGGGTGTTCCAATGCGTTCGAATTCTCTGCGCTCGCGCTGTCGCGGGTTTACGTTGATTGAGCTTCTGGTGGTGATTGCGATCATCGCTGTGTTGATTGCTTTGCTGTTGCCGGCGGTTCAGCAGGCGCGTGAGTCTGCTCGTCGGACTCAGTGTCGAAACAATCTGAAGCAGCTGGGGCTGGCTCTTCACAATTATCACGACGTCCACAACTGTTTTCCGTCGGGATGGATTGCCGTGAACGGAAGCAATCCGGTTCACAGTGCTCATCTGGGACTGAACGGAGCAGGCTGGGGGACGATGATTCTACCTTATCTCGACCAGGCTCCGCTGTATAACCGGTTCAACGCCAATCTGGCGATTCACGATCCGGCGAACATCCCGTTTCTGGACAATGTTCTGCCAGCATTTCAGTGCCCGTCTGATCCCAAGCCGGACAAATGGGACATTGAGGAAGAAGGCAGCCCGGGAACGGTGATTGTTCAGCTTCCCAGCGCGAATTACATCGGTTCATTCGGAACTGACGAACTGGACGGCTGTGAGAACGCTCCGGGAACAAGTCCGGTTGCAGCGGATGGTCAGTGCAAAAGCAATGGAATCTTCTACCACAACGGCAAGGTTCGGATGAGGGATATCACGGACGGAACCACCAACACCTACATGGTGGGCGAACGTCGAACGGATACGACTCTGGGCTGGTTTTCGACCTGGCCGGGCATGGTGGCTGAAGGCGAAGAAGCGTTTCAGCGCATTCTGGGTTCGGCCGACCATGTGCCGAACGATCCGCATGCTCACTTCGACGACTTCAGCAGTCGCCACGAGGGCGGATCTCAGTTTGTTCTGGGTGACGGATCTGTGCGATTCATCAGCGAGAACATCGACACTCAGCTGTATCAGTCACTGGCGACGATTCAGGGCGGCGAAGTGGTCGGCGAATTCTGAATCTGTTCAGCCGGCTCGTCGCTGCACGCGCGGTGGAGCAGAATCAATGGCCTGGATTCGAGCGGACAGGACTTCCAGCGTATCAGCAATCAGTTTCTGCTGGCGGACTACGTTGTCCAGAACATCTGTCAGCGATTCCATGCGGATGCGGCTGGCTTCGTGATGTTTCTGCAGCACAGTCAGGACCTGTCGAAGTTCCTGCGACTCATCGTTCGCGGACGGCGCTGCGTCCTGATTGCGGCGATGACCGGACGTGACGGCTCGCAGCAGATCCAGCATTCCGGAGGAAGGTGAATCTGACAGGTCTTCAACCATGTTCAGCTGCTCTTCGATGCTGTCCACAATGTCAGCGGCGGTTGCCTCTGACCCGCGGACGGGCATCGTTGAGTTTCCGGCCGTGGTGGCGAACAGTTCTTCATCCAGAGTGATGCGCTGTTCAGCGGCGGCAAAGCGAAACAGAAATCGGCAGTCTCCCAGTTCCAGCAGATCGCCATCGCACAGGCGGTATTCCGTTTCGGGGCTGCCATTCACCAGCAGTGCCGGTTCTGAGGCGACAGTTTCCAGCAGGACGGCATCCCGCCGCACGTGGAGCACTGTGTGGATTTCGGGAATCGCAGGGTCGCCGAATCTCAGATGGCAGTTGAGGCCTCTGCCAATCAGAAACCGACCTTCAGAAATCGGTTCGATGGGCTGTCGTCCGGATGCCGTTGCGATGCGAAAATAGCCGACCGTATCGTCGGGATAGATCTGTCCAGAGAAGCTCACGGCGCCCTCCAATGGCGAAACGATGCGGACAACGAGTCCCTCCTCAGTCAGCATTCGACAGATTGTCGGCGGAAACTGAGACTTTCCTGCGAACTTCAGTCAAGTTAATATGTTCTCTGCACGAACTCGGGTTTCGTCCCGCCAACAGCCGGTTTGCCGTGCGAAACCTTCCGTCAGACGGCAGGAACTGCCGATTGGTCATGGAATCCGAAAAACTTCGACGAGAAATCTGCTTCGCGGCCGCGCGACTTCTGCATACTCATCGGGAATCCACATTCCGATCCGCTCGGCAGCGAGCTTTGCGGGCGCTGACCCGCAGTTTTGTCGATCGCGATGCACTGCCGACGGACATGGAAATCCGGATGGCTCTTCAGCAGCTGGTGGGAACTGAGTTCGCGTCGGACGCGTCCGACGTTCCGAGTGCGTTCACCATGCACGGGGTCGAAGCAGACGATGAAATCGACGAAGCGTCTGACCGCCGCTTTGACTGTTATCTGGCGCTGCTGAAGCCGCTGGAATCCGTTGTTCCCGATCGCGAACTGCATCCGGAAGGCGATCTGCTGTATCACAGTCTGCAGGTGTTTGAGCGCTGGCGAAGGAAGCTCAACCGTGGGACGAAGAATTCCTCACGGCGGCTTTGCTGCATGATCGGGCGGGGGATCGACCCCCGAGATGCTCATCAGGCAGGGATCGCTACCATCCATTCGGTCGCGATCGGAACGCACGCTGGCCGTTTGTTCAGAACCTGCCGCTGCGGCATCGTGCTTCCGAAGGGACAATCGGGATGCGGGCTCGTCGACGACTGGAGCAGCATGAAGACGGAAATTGCTTCGGCTGCTGGCTGCTGCGACAGCGGTCGAGTTCCCGGACGACGAACGGAAGTCTGGAAGACGCCATTCAATGGCTGCGGTATGCGGATGAGTGGTAAAGTCGCTGCCGTCACAGTCCGTGCAGAGCATTCGGATCCACAACATGAACGTTGGATGCCAGCTGGTCGACCAGTCGAGCTTCAGATCATTTTTTTCTGCCGCAGGGCGCAGGCAGCCGGAGGTGACGGATTCGGGAAGTTCGCCGATGTGAACGATCGGCTCACCGGGACTGACGGCGGGAATGGTGATCAGTCGATTACCACACCATTGGGCGATCAGAACTTCCTGTTCGTGCCCCAGCAGGCGGGTTGCTGGTCGTCAGCGGTTGATTTTCCACAATGTCGCCCGGCTTGACGTGGAACTGGGAAGCCCCCGGATTCAGCTCGAATCCATTTGCTGCGTTCGATGATGACCTGATAGTCCGGAGCGTCGGGTTCACCGGCCAGCATATGCAGGCTCTTCAGCACATTTCAAAGATGCCTCGGATCGACGATTCCACGATGGTCGGTTCCGCTTTCCAGACTTCGCCGCCTTCCATGATGATCGTCGGACATCCGACTCGACAGGCTTCCCGGCGCAGGAAGCTCGCGCGGTCCCTTGTTGCTGAGAATGATCTCGCAGCCGAACGCAACAGCCAGGCGACCGGCGTCCGGATTCGCAAGGTCAACCCGGACATTGGGATAATTTGTTCTGCGAACCGCCGCGGTGTGGAGATCGATGCCGTAGTCACAACGGCTGACGATTTCGTCAAAGATGGTCCTCGCCATCCGGCTGGCCAGACCTCGAGCCGAACCGGGAAAGCACCGATTCAGGTCCCGGCGGTCCGGCAGGTAGCACGCGTATGCCCGATCGAACCCCAGAATGTTCAGCACCAGGACCGAGAATGACGGAACCTCGCAGCAGCTGAAAATCGTCGTGCAGGAACTGCCGAATTGCTCCGGTCCCGTTGATTTCGTCGCCATGCAGAGCAGCCGTGACAAAGACCACCGGCCCGGGGTGAATGGCTCGTCGCACATGCATCGGAATGTGCGAACCGTGATGCCGCTGTAACTTTCGCTGACGGCTAAATGCAGATCACGAGCTTCCCCGGGCGAATTCGCTGATCACCCCATTCGTCCATCGGACGACGCTGTCGGTTGGAGGGTATCATGATGGGCGTCGGCTGAATGCGGGAAATACGTTGGATTCTTACAGGAGAAAAGTCGTGGTTGAGGGTGCGATTTTTCCGGTGCGACAACGTCTCGCGTTTTCGAGCGGAAACTTGACGGGTTTGGGCACTGCCCACGTCCAGGCTGATTTCTGATCAGTGTCTTCCGGATGCCAGAAGAGCGGGAGAAACGATCTGGGTCGGCGACAGCTGGTCGCCAGGCAGTTCCAGAATCTTCGGGCTGCGTTTTCGCCGCGCGCTTTTCCGGAATCATTTCCTTCGACGGCATCAACCGGCCAAAACACAGCAGCCGGTCGCCGAGGCTCCAGAACTCGGTCAGCTCGAGGATTGGGCACCACGGTTGTGCCGGTACAGCGTCAGCACATTGATATCCTTGTCGCGCTTACCGGATTCGGCAATCGTGCGCCCGACAAAATGCGAGCCGGAATGTGGTTTCCGCCACGCCGTAGCCCGCGGCTGACTGTCAGTCGCTGCCGAAGATCGATTTCAGGAAGTCCACCTGAGCGGCGATGTAATCGTGATCGCTCCGGCAATGTCCAGCTGAGTACACGCTTCAATGCCTTCCAGACCCGGCGATGAATTCACTTCCATCACCTGCGGCCCGTCGTCGCCTTCCAGCATGTCGACTCCGGCCTGCAACCCCATGATCTGAGCTGCTCGGACAGCGGTGTCGTGATAGCGATGATCCAGCGACACGGATTCCGTCCGTCCGCCGCGATGCACGTTGCTGCGAATTTCGTTTCCCTGAGCCACCCGGCATAAGCGGCCACCACGCGATCACCCCACCACCCAGAGCTCAGATAATCCCGCCCCTTGCTTTCCGAAACAATTTCTGCACCAGAACGTTCTGTTTCTGGCTGCTGAAGCAGTTCAATGATGGCTTCAGCGGATTTCACGCTTTCCGCCAGCAGCACGCCGATTCCCTGAGTTCCCTCCAGAAGCTTGATCACCACCGGAGCTCCGCCGATGCGTTCGATGGCCGGCAGAATATCGCTGCGATCCCGAACAAAGGTTGTTCGCGGAATGCCGATTTCTGACGACTGAGAATCTGCAGACTGCGCTTGTCGCGGGAGTGGCAATGCTGGACGACGAATTTGCACAGAAGACGTCCATCTGCTCAAACTGCCGGACAACAGCCGTGCCGAAGTAGGTGATGGACCTCCGACCCGCGGAAGAACGGCGTCGTAATGAGAAAGCTGCCGGGTTCGAAAATACAGATCCGGCGTCCTGTTCCAGATCGATGGCGAACTTCCAGAGTGTCCAGAACCTTCCACTTCGTGGCCACGCTTCAGCGGCTGCTTCGCACGCAGGCGCCCGAGTGCTGTAGCAGCGTGGACTGCAGGAAAGTACGGCCAGTTCATAAAGCATCCTTCTCGGGACCGACTCGTTTCTGACCGGTTTTTTCTTTTTCTTCAGAGCACGAATTTTCTTCCGGGACACCACCATAATACGAGCGACCCGCGTCTACGACAAACCGTCCTCGAATCGCTTCCCGTCAGCAGCATGCGGAAGCCCATGGCGTCGCGGTTTGCCAGCGTCAGTTCAATCGGCCAGGACTGTCCCAGAGCTTCAACGGTTGGCGACCGTCACCAGCCGCTTCTGAACATGTCCGTTCGAACTGCGAACTTTTCGAACTTCAGAACTTCGGCTTCACAGGTGACGGTTTTGGACGAATTCGATCGGGTGGACCCGAAACCGCACAAACTGCCTGTCGTCACGTTCGAAGTGCGAATGTCAGGCGTGCAGCGATGACGATCGAGCCCCGGTGTCGATCTTGGCTTTCACGCCGTCGATCACAGCAGATCCGGAAGCCGAACCCACTCTCGCCATCCCGTGACCGCTGATTCTGCCTTTGCCATAACACACGAGTCATACGCCAGTCACCGTTTCAAGCGAAGGCTCAGAGCCGTCAGGGCCGCATGGGTCGCACCGGCGGACCCAAATCCAATTCTGCAGTTCAGCGCCCGTCGGGTCGGTCAGTTTCCGCCCGCCGTACTGCACTACACGTCTGAATACTGCTGAAACCTCGTTCTGTCTGGAATCAGGGCATCAACCTTGGTACCAGTACCACTTCACATTGGGGGACGTAATCCCGGAAGGCTGCTGACGTACTGCGGAGCCATTCTGATGCCGAAAATTGCCAATCCGGTCAGTCCCGACAACCCCTTCTGCGTCGAGTGTCCCGGCGAGGTTTTGGAGCTGGTCGAAACGGCCGAGATCATTGGGGCGGAGTCTTCACCAGTGTACTGGCCGGAGGCGGCATCAAAGGCGGCACAGTTCCTGGAGCCAGCGAGCGGACTGGCAGCGTTTCCGGAACTCTCCCCCAAGTCTCCTGCCGACAACAGAGCCCATTTACACCCAGCTGCCAAAAATTGACCCGGCCATGGACATCCGTGACCGCGACGGGCGGGCAGATCAGGAAATCATTGCTTAAAAAAACAGATGGCGTGCAGGAAAAGCATCTGGTATGCACGATGATGCATCAAAGGGCCCCTGCATCCGATCCGAAAACTGAACAGGGATGACTGACCTTGTCAAATCTGCGGTGACTAAGGGGAGCTAAATCTGCGTGAACTAATCGCCGAAAGGCCGACTGCCAATTATCTCTTGGCCCGAGTACGGCCGTAAGCCCCGTAAGTTGTGGCTGGACGAAGTTTGGGAAACACAAGAGGTTTGCTTCTGGCTGATAGCCTGAAAAAAGCGTTCTCGCGACAAAGGCGATAATTATCGGGATTAAAATAGTAACTGATGTGCCAAAATGCACTGTAGTGGAATTCGTATCTCTTCAATCACGGCATGACCCAGAAACTGTGTTATTCTCGACAAACAACACGGGCTGAAACTTTTGAATCGTTCCACGAGCCCCCTTCAATGCACCTACTTCCATTCCCTCAACATCGACCTTGATGAGATGGCACGAGCTCAGTGGAGGCTGTCGATTGTGACCCTTTGTACGACGTGTCCGTCTCCGGCAGGCACAACAGGAACCGCGGCAAAGTGAGTTTCGATGGCCATATCAGGGTCCTTTAAACGGATGGTGCCGTTCTCGGAAACCGACCGCAGCATGATGCGTGAACACATTCTTGAGTTCGTTAAGTGCGACATTGCCGCAGAGCAAGCTGAAAGATGTGACGCTGCGGCTGATTGCATGCACACAGCCTTGATTACCAACGAACCTTCCAAGAGGTATGGTATGAGTGCCAATGTTCGCCCCCACATCAATGACAGTGTCCCCAGGACATACAAGTTGACGGAGGATGTCGATTTCAGGCTCGCACCATTCGCCATACAAACAGAGTGATCTTCCAACAAAAGTATCGTTCGTGTTGTACAAAAAATAACCATGGCGGCATTGGCTTAGCGCAACAGATTGATGCTGGAACAGGTCTGCGCTTCAGAAGTCATGGCGCTGCAAAGCTGTTCCGATAGCGCGATCAACCTGAGCACATTCCGCTTCCGTTATAAAGTCCCAACGGCGCGCGACGTGTCATTAACCCGGTGACTCAACACTGTAAGAATCATTGCGTGTGCTCCGAATCGGTCATCCTCATTCAATCGATCCGGGCAGGGATCGCCCACCGGAATTAAGAGAAAGACGACGAATCCTGTCCATGCGACCAACAGGACCGCCGCCGATCACCGTTCGAAAATACTCGGCCTCCTCTTCCGGTGAGAGGAGGTCGAAGCGGTTCATGTACATCAACGACTCAAGAAGTGCCAGCCAGGCGGGCTGCCCATCTGCGAGAAGACCACTGCCGCATCCGCACCGGCCACGCCGCTCACGCCGTCAGCTCAATCCGCCACGCAGCCCTCAATCTCGCCCGAAAACTCAAGTGCTCCGCAACCGCCATGTGCCAGGAACACGCCGCTCATGTTTCCCTACTCTGCCAAAGACTGCACATCATCAAAAACTAGGGCGTGTGGACATACGTCTTTTGGAAAAATGCGGACCATGTCATGATGCGGGCTTCTGGAACTGGTCAGGGAGGACCTCAAAATGTCGACGCGTCATGCACTCACGGATGAGCAATGGGGCCGCATCATGGATTTGGTGCCGGGTAAGGACGGAGATCCTGGTCGATCGGGGAAGGACAATCGGCTGTTTATTGATGGCGTTCTGTACGTTCTGAAGACAGGAGTGCCCTGGAGGGATCTGCCGGAGCGTTTTGGGAACTGGAATTCTGTATGGCGTCGATTTGATCGGTGGAGTCAGAACGGCATCTGGGAAAAGGTGGTCACTGAGTTAAGTGAGCTGGATCTTGAGGAACTGCAGATCGATTCGACATCAATCAAAGTGCACCTTGCAGCCATTGGCGGTCGACGTGAAGCTGACGAAAAAAAGAGGATGCGGATCGCCGCCGAGGACTCGGCCGTTCTCGCGGAGGCCTGAATACCAAGGTCCACGCTGCTGTGGATGCAGCGGGACACCTCGCCAGGATGCACCTGAGTCCGGGGCAGGATGGCGACGGCCCGCACGGTCGAGACTTGCTGAAGGAATTCAAGCCTGGCCAGATTCAGCATGTGCTTGGTGACGCTGCCTATGATGGCGATGAAACACGCAAGGCCATCAAAGGTCTCAAAGCGAAGGCCTGTATCAAGCCGAGCAAAAATCGCACGACACGCAAACGGTATGACAAGACACGTTACAGGAATCGCAATCAGGTCGAACGCTTCTTCAATCGCATCAAACAATGCCGACGTGTGGCCACCCGTTACGAAAAAACAATCGAGAACTTCGCCAGCTTCGTCTGGCTCGCAGCACTCATCGTCGATCTGATCTGAATGTCCACACGCCCTAAGGAGTACGGCGAGCGCCCTGCATCCGCCCAGGCAGCAGCAAGCAAAATCTTTGACTCAATGGGAGCATTACTTTCAAGGATTTCAAGTGTTGTGGTGGTTTCAAAAAAATACAGCAGCGCAATTCCGACGGACGCCTCCAGTTGCCTCCACCGGATATAAGGATCATCGAGCATTTCGGTCTTGTAGTGGCGGGCGATAACACGGCTAACCGCA
>JAWKTY010000008.1:0-292224 GCA_041398865.1 Planctomycetaceae bacterium | reverse complement strand
TCCAAAGGGAGCCTTGACTGCCAGATCTGCGATGCAGGCAAGGCCCACCAACCCGGCAATTGCCAGTGACGCGTAGACGACGTTTTGAGCAAGACCAGACATGCGGCTCCCTGAATACTTTCGGTGCAGTTTGACCGACGCGGCGTGTTCCCGGGCGGCAGTATAAGCGGAAACCTCCGCCTGAAACCAGTTGGAATCCGGTTCGGAATTGAGGCCAGGTGAATTCTTATTCCGGATACAACGGCGAATCCGCTCCCTTGCTGCCGCTGGCAGGAGGGACCGGGTTTTGAGGCAGCAGAGATCGCAGCTGAGCGATCACTTCGGCGGAAGTCGGGTTGCCGGCGATGTTGTGCCATTCATCCGGGTCCGTCGAGTGGTCATACAGTTCCTCGCTGTGGTCGGCGTAGCGGATGTAACGCCAGCGAGACGTTCGGACGGTGTCGTTTCCGGGACCGAATGTGGTGATCGCGGAATGCATCCATTCCGTCTTCGGGTTTCTGAGCAGCTGGGTCAGTGAGTGACCTTCGAGACCCTGCTTTTCGGGAAGGCCGCACAGGTCCGTCAGGGTCGGAAACAGATCGATCAGGCCGACAGGATGATCGCACCGCCCGGGATTCAGATTGGGCGTTTTGATGATCAGCGGGACTCGGGTGGTTTCTTCCCACAGGGTGCGTTTTGCCCACCGCTGTTTTTCACCGAGATGAAATCCGTGATCGCTCCACAGGACAACGATGGTGTTCTGTTCGGCACCGCTGTCTTTCAGTGCGTCCAGCAACATGCCGACAAGGCTGTCAATGAAAGCGGTTGCGGCAAGGTATGCCTGAACGGCCTGAGCCCATTGGTTGTGGCTGACCATCCATTCGTGTCTCGGAGCTGTCGGGTTCAGAGTCAGTTTGATTGCATGATCGCTCAGATCATCCCGGTCCGTGGCGAGGACTTTCGGAAGCTGAACAGTTTCAAGCGGCGGGTGCTCGAACCATTTCCGACTGGCATAAATGGGCACGTGGGGCAGATGGAAACCGACACTCAGGAAAAACGGCTGCTGTCTGGCTGCCAGTTTCGGCAGTTGCTGAGCGGCCCATTCAGCTGTTCTGAAGTCGACATGATCGGCATCGGGGACATCGACAGAGCCCCAGTCCCAAAGCGGGTTGGAACCTTCAACGGTGTAGTTCAGTTTCTTTCTGTTTCGTCGCCAGCCGGACTCAGGTTCGATGTGGTTGAAGGAAACCTGATCCGGCTTTCCATGAAAGATCTTTCCACGAGCTGAAGTGTAATAGCCATGACTGCGGAAATACTGGGGCAGAGTAATGTCGTTCTGAGTGCGATCGCTCCGACGAAAATCCGGTGCCAGAAAATAGATGCCGGTTGTGGACGGATACTTTCCCAGCAGCAGGCTGACTCGGGAACAGTTGCAGATGGGAGCCTGGCAGTGAGCATTTGTGAAGTTCATGCCTTCGGCCGCCAGCCGGTCGATCTGCGGAGTGATGGCCTGCGGGTGGCCTCCCAGACAACCAACCCAGTCGTTCAGATCGTCAATGGCGATGAACAGAATGTTGGGGCGTTCTTCGGCGGCAGCGGAAAGAATCAGCCCGTTCACAAAAAGCAACGCGGGTAACAGACGTGCGGCCATTGGAGATCCTGCCGGATATGAAAAATTTCAGACAAGCTAACAGTCGACCAGGGTCCTGGTGTAGACTTCCGCTGGCGGAAACGCAGACGGAGTCGGCTTGTGTTTTCGGCCCATGACCATTGCCGGACTGTCTCGGAATGCTGGCGGGTCAATGGAACGTTTGCAACCGGCTCGTCCGCGATTCAGCCAGGTTCCGGTTGCATTCTGAAGGCGACACGATGCCGGACGTCAGATCGTTCATCGAGTTTTGTTGTTGAACTTCTTAATTCAGGAAGCTTGTTTCAGATGAATGAGGTTTTCTGAGCGACGCAGTCGCGTTTCCGAGCGTTCGCTCGTATTAGTCCGAGGCACTGCCTCGTTAGATTCTCACCGGACCGTTTCAGCGTGCAGATTCCCTTCTATCAGCGACTGCCATCAACTCAGTGGGAGCCCCTCGCAATTCCGCGGGTGCCCGGCCTCTCGCTTTGGGCCTGGTTTCGCCCCGGTCAGCTGCCGAATGGGTTCACGGTTTCCATTCCGGCCGAACTTGTCGGGACTTACGTCAGCGGATTTCCGTTTTCTCTGGCGGACTTGCTGACTGCCTGCGGTGTTGGAGCAGGTGAGCTGCTGTCTTTGTCGCTGTTCGGGCAGGACTGGCAGCCTGCTCAGATGGTGCTTCCCTTTCTGAACCATGCTTTGCCGCCGGTTCCGGCCGGACGCAGTCCCGAGATCCGGATTGCAGCAATGGCGGTTGCTCCGGGCATGGCTGCTCCGATGAACGTGCCGATGATGGCGGCAGGTGTGTCAGCTTCGGGGAGTGCTCTGGAATTCGCACCCGGGATGGAGGAATCTTCACACATCGAGGAATTCGGCGAAGAAGATGACGGAGCTGCGATTTCGGAAAAGGCGGTTTACGATCGTATGGAATCATCGTGGAAGGCCAGTCTGCAGATGGAACGTCAGATGACCGGTCTGCGAGCCAAGCTGTCATCCATGCTGAACACTCTGGGAAAACTGGATCGTGAACTGTCGCCGGACGAACGACTTGCGGCGGAACGGGACGATCGAGATGCGTGGACGGATGCTCGCCGCTGGCTGCGGGATCTTGCGGCGAAATGCCATCGCGAGATCAAAGCCTTCGACATCGGCATGACCAGCGGGGCAGGGCGTCGGAACAACATCGAACACATCTATCAAACGTATGTTGAGCCACGGGCTTCGTGCAGCGACCTGGAAAGCCATCGTCGGGACTTTGAGACGTATCGCAAGGATATGGTCAATCTTCAGCGGGCGATGAACGGAGCTCTTCAGACGGCGACACAAAACGGCACGCAGCGTGCTCAACGTGTTCTGGGAGTGATCGGGCGAAAAATTCGGGAGCGCCGAGCAAAAATGCGGGAAGCGATCGGCGGTGCCAACATGGATAAGACCTGTCGGAAAAAACGCTAACAATGATCTCCCAGCTGGTTTTCTCTGTCGCTGTCCTGGCCGGGTTTGGCTGGCAGCCGACGTTTACTGAACCGTCCGACGTCGTGTTGAATCAGCCGGTCGTCGCTCTGGTGACTCATAGTTCATTCGCCTTCGATCCGCTGGGAGTCACGCGGGTCGGCACACGTCAGACGGTTTCGCGAATGAAGCGGGCCGGTTACCCCGTGGTTTACCTTCACGATCGACACAATGTCGGAAATCCTTTCTGGCTGTATCTTTACGATGACTGGCGACCGACGGCCTACGTTCGATCAGATATCGGGCATGTTCGGCTGAATTTCGGTCCGGCTCGACATGTGGTGTGTCTCGGCGGATTCTTTGGTCAGTGTGAACGAGCGACGGTTCATGACGTTGTCCGGACCTGGTACGGAAGCGGGCAACAGCAGCTTCGCATCACTCAGATCACGGATGCGGTCTATACCATCGTTCAGCATGTGACGTCCGACGACCACTGGGCGGCGTCGGTTCGAGGCCGTCTTCGGGAACTTCGCCAGCGGAATCCCAATGCCGCTATGTCACTGGATGAGATGCTGATGCTGATCGGAAATCCGGAAGGCGTCGTCAGGTGTCTGCAGCGGCAGTTGCCTCAGCTGCCACCGGACGTGAATGTTGTCATGGACGTTTTCGGACGAGGGCAGGTTCTGCAGGTTGCAGGACCCAACGCTCGCACTCTGGTCTTCGCTTACCGCAGGTCCGATGGATTCCTGAACACAACCGGTCCTTCAGCTGACTTTTCCGGACCGCGGTCTGTGTGGACGCCGCCCGATGGGTGGCAGGGGCCGGTCAGTTCTGCGGATCCTGGTTTTGAACCCGCTGTCTCGCCGACCTTCTCTCGGCGGGGCTCAGGTTTTTCGAACCGATGACGGTGACGCCGGCGGCACAGTCGTTCCCCGCGCAGCTGCTGATTGGATACCGGGAGGCTGGAGTGCCGGACCCGTCCGACGGGCTGGTGCTGGCGGTTTCCGGTGGAGCCGACAGTGTCGCTCTGCTTCACGGGACGCTGCAGCTGTGGCCGGGAACAGCGAACGTTATCACCGTTGTTCACATGAACCACGGGCTGCGCGGGAAGGACAGTGACGCGGATGCCGCTTTTGTTCGCAACCTTGCTGCTGACCTGGAGATGCCATTCGCCGAAAAGGCTGTTCCTGCCGGACACCTTCAGGAGATCAGTCGCGGGTCACTTGAAGAGGCAGCTCGGAAGAGTCGCTACGAGTTTTTGTTGCAGACGGCGGAAGAGCAGGGGCGACGCCGAGTGGTCGTTGCTCATCATCAGCAGGATCAGGCGGAAACCATGCTGCATCATCTGATCCGCGGAACCGGGATTTCCGGGTTGGTCGGGATGAGTGTGGAACGTCCCCTTTCAGAGACAGTTTCGCTGATTCGACCGATGCTCAGAATTCAACGTGATGTGATCCATGATTACCTTCGGGAAATCGGAGTTCGTTTTTGCACGGACCTGTCCAATGCCGATTCGGCGATGACTCGCAATCGCATCCGGCACCGGTTGTTGCCGATGATGGAACAGGATTTTCACCCGCATGTGGTGCAGCATCTCGGAATGCTCAGCGGTCAGGTCAGTCAGCTTGTTTCAGCGCTGAACGCTTTCGGCGATTCTGTTCTTCAGCGTGTTCTTTTGGAACAGACACGGGACTGCTGTCGGCTGCAGACGGCGTGGCTGCGGGAATACCCCGACGAACTTGTGGCTCACTTCCTGATTCAGTTGTGGCGAAAGCAGAATTGGCCGCGGCGGGATATGACCGCCCAACACTGGGCTCGTCTGACGGCAGCCATTCGCAGCCAAGGCAAGACTCGTTTCCAGTTGCCGGGTCCGGTGGATGTTGTTCGCCAGGGCGACCTGCTCAGGCTGTTTCGCGTGACGGACGCATCTGATGCCTCAGAGTGCCGCCTGTAGTCCCGGCCAGGATCTGCGTGATGGCATTCGCATGAAGGAAGAAATGAAAAGAGGTTCGACCATACGGGTCGAACCTCCGGAAAACATCTGGTTTTGCAGCCTGTTCCGAAATCAGGCGGGTGTTGCCAGAATTTCTTCTTCCTCCGGCGAAAGGGTTCCGCCGTCGACTGACGCTGCCTTGTATCCGCCTTTGGCCTTGAAACCCAGGATCAGCAGCAGATAGCACACAGCCATGGTGCGCCTCACTAGACTTGCCGCGTTTTGAGCACGCCATAGAACGTGCTCGAATTGTTGATCGAATCCATCGTGGATAACTTTGTCCACGCTCAGGCATTTCAGGCGAACCACACACAATCAGGAGACCATTCCTATGAGCGACCAGCCCATTGATCAGCCGAACGAAATGAGAGCTCCAAACGCGATGCGTCTTTGTGGGCAGGCTTCACGGCAATTCTTGCAGCTGGTGTCGGCTTTGCTATTCGTGGGGGAATTCTCCACAACTGGGGCACAGAGTACGGATTTACGGGATCGGAACTGGTGTGATTAGGAGCTGGTTTTACGGGGTTCTGTTTCGGGATCATCATTGGTGGAGTCATTGCGGATATCATCGGATATGGCTGGTGGTGATTGCCGCCTTTGCGTTTCACGTTCTGTTTGGCGTTCGTGACATTTGGAGCCGCCGAGGGAATGGAGAAGGATGCGGCCTACTTCTTTCTGTTCTGGGAACGTTTCTGTTTGCTTTTGCCAACGGCACATCCCGAGGCCGTGGCGAACCCTCGTGGCCACTCTCTTCCTGGGAACTGCACTTCACTACCTCAATATCCGCACGCAAGCTGGCTGGCAGGAATGATTCTCGGTGGAGTTATGGGGTGGAGTCTTGATGACTACATGAAAGTTGGCTGGAAGATTCAACTGGGGCTGTTCCTGATTCCCACAGTCATTTACGGCTTGATGTTTCTCGGGCAGAAAATGCCAAATCAGAAGCTTCTGAACAGGGCTGAGCCTTGGCGAAATGCTGAACGGATGTCGGCTTTCTGGCGAAGCAGTTGTCTGTTTTCTGCTCGCGAAGTTCTTGGCGGTGCTTGAACCGCTGGTCGGCTCGTCAGCTGAAATGGTTGGCTATGGAATCGGTGGGGCTTGCTGATCGGCGTGCTGGCAATCACTCGGTTTTCCATTGGGTCGTTTTTGGTTTTTCCTGTTCATCACCCATGCTATGGTGGGGGCGGTTGAGCTTGGTACTGATGGCTGATCAGAACATCACGGGCAACATACTGACGTCCGAACAGGGAAGATGCTGTTCGTCCTCACTTCTGCGGTCATGTTCGGACTGCGTTTTTGTGCTCACTTCATTGAAACCCGGCTTGTCTCTCCAGTTGCTCTGCTGCTCCTGTGGCCATCCTGGCATGCGTTGGTCTGAACCTGACCAGTACGATCAGCAGCTTTGGGTTTGCGGTCGTGGCATTGACGGCTTACGGCTTGGAAAACCTTCTTCTGGCCAACGATGCTGGGCGTCGCCAGTGACCGGTTCCCGCGCACGGGCGCAGTGGCAATCAGTATTATGGGTGGTATCGGATGATGTCGGCTGGATTGATCGGTTCTCCGGGCCTTGGTTATTTCAAAGACCGTTACGCCGGCGAGGCACTGCAGACCGCAGACGCACAGTTGTTTGAAGAGTTCAAGGCCGAAGAACCAAGCAAGTTTCTGTTCTTTGAAGCGAAGCCTGGCTTGACGGTAAGAAGGTTGGCGAGATTGGAGAAAGTCCAACACCCGATCAACAGAAGTTCTTGATGCCTCGATCACCGGAGATCGCAAAACACTGCTGCCGATTCCGCAAATCCCGGCAGGCATGGCCGTGATCTATCTCTTGCTCCTGATTTACTTCAACGATTGGCGGGCATGTCACGTCGATCGCATACAGAGAAGAAGGATGGAAATTGCAGCCGGTGAATTCTCGGAAGCCTGATCTGTTTCTGTTGAAACAGGACGAATTGTTCTGAGGTCGCACAGGGGAGGCCGCTGTCAGGGCGAAAGTCTAGTCGTGGTAACCCCCTCTTTCCACATACACGCCCTTCTCTGCCCGACGAAAGACTGACTTTTGAACCGAACGCAGGGGGCATTTCGCCTGAATACCGGTTGAATGTCAGGAGTGACGGGTTAACTTTCCGGCTCACCCCGTGCGGAATGCAGCAGGCAGTTTCGGGTGAGTTTTGCGTTGATCTTGTCGCTGAGTGCATGGCACATTTGCAGGAAGCACTCCACAGCCCGGTCTTCATTCAGTTCGTGAGCTGTGAATTCCCTGAGAACGTCCTGTCGCAGAAACGTGACCTGATCAAGCATTTGCTGCAGACTGGCTGCATCACCGGCACGGCCATCGCCGTCAATGGTCAGCTGATCACGTTCCAGCTGAAGCAGTTTTCGGATGGAACGATCCAGTCTGTGTTCCTGACTCCGAATACGCCGCTGCGTCCACCAGCGGTTGATCAGCCAGATCGCCGCGATCAGTGAAACCGCGAATGACCTGAGTCCTTCCGTGCCTTCCACGAAGTCCGGGTTCAGCAGTGGCTTCAGTTCCGGGTAAAACACATGGGACGCTCCGGTGTGCAGTGGGAATTCTTCGGATGCCGTGGCGTAGCTGATTCCTCGGTCGGCCAGATCTGTCAGGCCCGCCCGTCGCTGGAAAGCGGGATCCATGATGATCCGGGTGATTTCCTCAATCAGACGCACGGGAGCGTCATCGGCAGCCAGCAGCTGAGCCTGAGTCGTGACGGTGGTGAAATCTTCCGATGGAATCATCGGCGAGACCTGAAGGTATCCCTGAGGAATCGTGTCCTGAGTGAGGTGGCTGTATTTCCTGCCGAGTGCTCCGGCCGCCGGGACGGTCACCAGACGTCCGACATCCGGCTGCAGCACGTCCCGCAGAATCCGGGCATCCAGCCCGCAGCACAGAACGGCGACATCCGCATTGCCATTTTTCAGCGCCGCAGGCAGTTCCGGGTAGTTGATGAACTGCAGATTTGCATCGGATTCGATATCCAGATGCCTCATCAGCAGTCTGGCAATGGCATGATCACCGGACTGAGAATCGTTACAGCTCCAGACACCATCGATCAGGCCTGTGAGATGAGTCTCAGTTCGTCGGATTGAGGCCACTGGAACCAGAAACTCGGGATACAGATTGGAAACGTGGGCTGCTGGAGATGTGGACAATGCATCGAGTCGTCGGTCCGCGTCCGGATTCAAAATGTTTCCGGTCTGCGGCTGATAGAATCCGAGGTCAGCTTCATGGCGGCCCAGGAGCCTCAGGTTTTCGAGAGAGCCCTGGGTTGTGCGGATGCTGACGGAAATCCTGAGACGCCGTTCGATTTCCTCGGCCAGCACGGAAGCAATTGCAGCGTAACGGCCGCTCCTCGGGCCGCCCGCGATGGTCATCGTTGGCGGGATGGCCGTTCGATATCGATAACAGGCGATCATTCCCGTAAGCCCCAGCAGCAACAGGACCGGCCACCACGTTGAGAATTTCCACCACCGACCCCTTCGTGTTTCGGTTAATGATCGCGCACCATTGTTTTGGGGTTCGCCCATGTTGTCTGAAGGACTCATGCGTTGATTCTTTCAGGTTCAGAATGAATTCTACCTGGGCAATCATGAAGCAAGTGCTACGATCACACAAGCATCGGTCTGAGCACCTTTCGAGGACGCACTTCGGAACGGACCGGTGCGCATTGCGCGGAATCAGGGCCAGGTGGAACATGGACAACAGTGGCGAAAGACGCGCACTGCGGGTTCTTGTGATGGATGACGAGCCCATGGTACTGGAAGGCATTTCCATGCTCCTCGAATCCCTGGGGCACGTGGTCATCGGAGCGGCGGATGCAACTCAGGCTTTGAGCGAAATGTCACGCGATGTCGCCAGCCCGCCGGATCTGGCGATTCTGGACCTGTCGATCGGATCTGTGGGCACGACTTCCATGGTCGCTGCTCAGCTGAAAGCTCGTTACCCTCAAATCCACCTGATTCTGACCAGCGGGCACCAGGCCGATCCGGCCATGCTGAATTATCGGGACCAGGGCTTTGACGCTCGGCTGGACAAACCATTTCGTCTGAGCGATCTGAAAGCCTTGATCGCGCAGATTCTCGGCCCGTCCTGAGGGCCGCTGTTCGTTACCGAAGGATCAAAGTGTCGGATCCCGCGAAATCCGACGGAAATGCTCAGGTGCCACAGGCCCGGAATTGCGGAAAGTGTTCGCGGTGGTCACCATCTGCCACTCTGGCTCGGTTCATAACCACTGACACTGCGCCCCATTTCGGATCTGATGTTGTGTAAGGCCTTCCGTTGTGTCTGTTCGAAACCGGACCTTCCGCCTGGTAACTCTGGGCTGCAAGGTGAATCAATATGAAACTCAGCTGGTCCGCGAGGCACTGGAACAGCACCAGTATCGCGAGGCGGCTGAGAACGACGCAGCGGACCTGTGTGTCGTCAACACGTGTACTGTCACCAACAACGGTGACAGTCGTTCGCGTCAGGTCATCCGACAACTGGCTCGAGCGAATCCCGGAACGCGAATTATTGTGATGGGGTGTTATGCAACCCGCGATCCTCAGGCCGTCAGTGAGCTGCCGGGAGTCATCGAAGTGATTCGTGACAAGCGGGAACTTCCTGACGTTCTGAGTCGCTTCGGGATCGTTGACCTGCCTGCCGGAATCAGCCGATTCCACGGCCATCGACGTGCCTTTGTCAAGATTCAGGATGGCTGCATTCTGAAATGTTCATACTGCATCATCCCTGCTGTTCGACCAGGTCTGAAAAGCCGACGGCCTCAGGATATCGCCACGGAAATCGAACATCTTCTGGAAAACGGCTATCGGGAAATCGTGATCAGCGGAGTCCATGCCGGTCACTTCGGAGTCGATACCAATCATCTTGCCCCTGGAGATTCCCCGGAAAGGCTCTGGCACCTGCTTCGCCGTCTGGATCGGATTCCGGGCGACTGGCGGATGCGGCTGTCAAGTATTGAATCCGTCGAGGTCAATGACGACTTCATCAGGGCCGCTGCTGACTGCGAACATCTGTGTCCTCATTTTCATCCGGCGATGCAGAGCGGCTCGGACACCGTGCTGCAGCGAATGCGCCGTCGGTATCGTGTGTCCCGGTTTCTGGATCGGCTTGACCAGATCCGTGATCGTCTGGGCGATGAACCCGCATTCTCAACCGACGTCATCGTGGGGTTTCCGGGGGAAACGGATGCCGAGTTTGAAGAGACTCTGGAAACCTGCCGCCGAGCTCGGTTCATGAAGGTTCATGTGTTTCCGTACAGTCGTCGTGACGGGACCCCTGCCGCAGAATTTCCGGATCAGATTCCCGGTGATGTCATTCGCGAGCGCGTGCGGGTGCTCAGTGAACTGGAACGTAAACTGGCTCTGGACTTCTATCAAAGACGCGTTGACAGCGGAACTCCGCAGCGAGTTCTGCCGGAACTGGTTTGCGAGGATGAGCCGGGGTGGGTTCTGGGCAGCGATCAGTGGTACGCTCCAACACGAGTCCGCGGTGACATGTCTGACATGGGCCGATTCGTTGACTGCGTTCCGCGGAGTGCGACCCGAGAGAATATCGCTGCAGAAAGAGCGAATCCCATAACTGTTTCGGTCGGGCAGCACTCGTTCGACCAGGTCCCGCTGGCTGCTCTCAAAACCTGATTCAGAGTGTGCAGGTTTATGAATCCGGATGTCCAGGAACGTCAGAACATGTCCGTGCTGGTTGCGATTGAAGGTATTGATGGTGCAGGGAAGGGAACTCAGGCCCGGCGACTGGTTGAGTGTCTGAATGCCGGCGGGATTTCCTCGACCGGACTCCAGTTTCCTCGCTATTCAGAAACGACCTTTGGCGCTGCGATCGGCGACTTTCTGAACGGCCGATTCGGGTCACTCGATCAGGTCCATCCTCAGCTGGCCGCGGTTCTGTATGCAGGAGATCGTTTTGAGTCTCTGGCGGTGCTTCAGCACGCCATGGCGCATCATGAAATTGTGGTACTGGACCGGTTTACCGGATCGAACCTTGCTCACCAGTCCGCGAAGCTTGAAGGGAAGGAACGCCTGGAGCTGATGAAGTGGATCGATCACGTCGAACATGTCGTCTTCGGCCTGCCTCGGCCTGTCCTGAATATTCTGATCGATATCAGCTCAGACTGGAGTCGCGAACTGGTGGAACGCAAGGGAACGCGGGATTACACCAGCCAGGTGGCTGATATTCAGGAAGCGGATCGTCCGTATCTGGACCGTGTTCGATCCTGTTATCGCACGATCGCTCAGCAGCGTGAGGACTGGACAATCGTCAACAGCCTCGCCGAGGACGGGCAGCTGCGAAGGGTGGACGAAATCGGGGACGAAATCCTGCGGTTGGTTATGCCGCTTGCTGGTCGTCGTTCTGAGGCTCGTCTGTGAAAAGTGTCGGAGCGATCTTTGTCTGCCGTCCGATTGAATCGTAGTCCGGCAGGTCCGTGATGCGTTCGAGACCGAACATGTCCAGAAACGATCTGGTCGTGATGTACAGAAACGGTCGTCCCAGCGAATCGTCCTCACCGCCCACTTTCACCAGTCCTCGATCGATCAGCTGGCGAATCATTTCTGTTGACTGGACTCCGCGAACAGCTTCCACGTCGGCACGAGTCACGGGTTGCTGATAGGCAATGATCGTCAGTGTTTCCATCATCGGCTGGGAAAGCGTCATCTGAGCCTGGCGTTCGTGCAGTCGATCCAGCCAGCTGACCAGGGCAGGGCGCGTCATCATGAGATAACCGGTCGCCGTCTGTTCGATCCGAAAAGCAGATCCTGTCAGATCGTAGCTTCGGTTCAGCGTTTCAACCAGCTGTTCAGCTTCAGCACCGTCGACCAGTCCTGCCAGCTGAGACAGCTTTTTTGCGGGAACAGCACTTCTGGAAATCAGCAGCACCGCTTCCAGTTTTGCCAGTCGGACAGAACGGATCAGTCGCCCCTCGGAGGTGGTCTGAGACTGATCGACGGAATCCAAAAACTGAAACAGGTCTCCCTGGCGCCAGCGAGAGAGCTGCAGTTCAGACATCGAGCCCGGAGACGGAACGGCGGGCCATGCTCGTCGTGGGCTCAACAGTTCTGAGACGGGCCGGATCATTGTCCTCTGGTGTTCTGCCATGACTGAATCTGTTGCACAACGTCCATCATGGCTGCCGTCTCGCTGGCCGCCGTCGCTTCAAATCGGTAGCTGACAATCCCCGCGGCCGGCTGAAGAAATGCCACAAAGCCAACGACCTGAGGGCCGCCGGAGTACCAGAGCGTCTTAGTGACGCCCAGCTGCCGGAGCTGCTCCTGAAGGCGCTGGACGGTCGCGTCGTTGACCGGTGGCTGCTGCGAAATTTCCCCAAACCGGGGCACTGAGTTTGAAGCGTTTCCGGCAGGCGCTGTTTCGGGAACTCCCCGCGAGAACTCCGGAAAATCATCTGCCAGTGCTGTGCCGGCGGCTTCACGAAAGAGTGATGCCTCAACAGATTCCTGGTCTGCCGGAGGTGCCGATGGTGCATCCTCCTGGAAGAGCTCGGCGAACTCGTCCGCCGGGTCGCTGGCGGGCTGATCCGAGATTGCCGACGGAGAACCCGGTTTTCCAGTTGCTGCGGACAGCAGAGTACTGACCAGCCCCTGACCGGAATCTGCCGGCTTTAACATCGCAATCGTTGGCACGATGATCAGCGGCAGCATCATGATAAACGTTGTCAGCGGTCCGCCGCGTGGTGATTCCATTCCATTGTCCACGTCTGAAATCCGGGGAATCCTTCCCCCTGAAGCAGATTTTGCCGAAGTCTACGACGATCGGTGAATCGCCACAATCTCAGTTTTCCCGACCGGCGAATGTCAGCGAGCTGAAAGGGGAAACCGGCGGATTTCAGTCGATAACGAACAGTGGACGACTGTTCCGCAGCCTGGGCGAGCGTAAAATGCAGGCTGAGAATAATCTGCAGGCCGATGGAATCGGCCTGCTGTTTGCCAACCTTCCCAAGGCACTTCAGTGCAGCCGAAAGAGGTGCGGCGAGAATGTCAGAGGTCGAGTCATGAGAATTCTGTCTGTTTCCTTCCCGTCTTTGTCTGCAGTCATGATCATGGCATTTGGCGGTACATCATCCGCTCAGGAGAATGTGGCCGCTGAGCATCCGTTGCGGCCAGCCATCCGGGTCGCTCAGTCGTGTCTGGAAAAGGTCGAGGCGCTGCCCGGGTATGAGGCAAAGTTCATGAAGCGGGAAGTCGTTGGCAACAGCCTCGTGTCACACGAAATGAAGGTCAAGATTCGCCATCAGCCCTTCAGCGTGTATCTGCATTTTGAAAACCCGCACGCCGGTCGCGAGGTGATCTATGTGGAAGGTCAGAACGGCGGAAAGCTGCTGGCTCATGAAGCGGGCCTACTGAGCATCGCCGGGACGATGGAGCTGTTGCCGACGGACACCATGGCCATGAGCGAGAACCGGTATCCAGTCACAATGTCCGGCATCGCCAACATCCTGAAGGTCATGATCCGGCAGTGGGAAGATGAAACTCGGTTCGGCGAAACAGATGTTCAGTATTTCAAGGACGCCAAACTGGGGTCCATGACGTGTCGAGTCATCGAATCTCGCCACCCTCAGCCGCGACGCGAATTCAACAATCACATGATTCGACTCTGGATCGACACAGAAACCGGAATCCCGGTGCGAATGCAGAAATTCGGTTTCCCGGTCAAATCCGGGGACAAACCACCGATCATCGAAGACTACGTTTTCTCAGACCTCAAAACCGAAATCCGACTCACCGACGCTGATTTCGACCGAAACAATCAGCAGTACAACTTCTGATTGAGCCACCGGCTGCCGGTCACGAATGGATGTCAGATGATGTAAACTCCGTGTCGTCCGTCGAGGAAGTGCTCAACACTGAACGTGACCATCGAGCTCCATGTTCCAAACGCGCCGGCGTCACTGATGGCCCGGACCCAGACTCGATAGTCGTTGGCTC
This sequence comes from Planctomycetaceae bacterium, assembly GCA_041398865.1. Classification (GTDB taxonomy): domain Bacteria; phylum Planctomycetota; class Planctomycetia; order Planctomycetales; family Planctomycetaceae; genus Fuerstiella. The sequence continues at coordinate 278,206 of JAWKTY010000008.1, read as the reverse complement.
CTGTGTTCAGCGAGGACAGCGGGATGCTGAGTTGTGAGTCCGTGGTTTCCTGAAGAAGAATGCGGCCGACAGTTCGCTCTGCAACCCAAATCTGGTATCGATCACCTTTGTTAACCGCCTGCCAGCTCAGGACGACATTTTCGTGATAAGTCAGATCGGGCGGATCGCCGACAGCGCTGACGGTGGGTGTTCCAGGCAGGGTGTCCTGGCCAACTTCGATTCGCTGCAGCGCACTCCACGGAAGTGGTGCGCCTTTCTGTGGAACCTGCCGCACCCAGGCTCGATAGATTCCCGCGGTCAGATCTTCAGTGGGAGTCCAGGAATTGGTGGTGATGTCGGATTCCAGCACAACCCGCTGACCATCGGCTTCCCGAGTGACCCAGAGCTGGTAATTCACTCCCGCAACGCCCTCTGACCAGGTGATTGTGGGTCTTTGGGCGTTCCCACTGTCGACTGTGCCGGTGACCTGAGACTGACTGCCTCCGAACGCTTTGACCAGTGGTTTCGACCACGCACCGGCTCCGTTTGAATTGCGGCCCCGAACCCAGATCCGATACAGGCCGTTTTCCAGTGGCGTTTCCGGTGTCCAGCTGGCCTTCGTGGAGCCGGAATCTGCTTCCTGCGAGAACCGGAGATACGGGCCCGCCTGGCCGTCTCGTTCAATCCAGACATCGAATCGCCTGGCGCGAATCGACTGTGTCCACCTCACCGTCGGGGTCAGATTCGTCTCGTAAATACTCGACCCGGCCCCGAAGATTTCCGGAAGTTCGGCAACTGGTGGGACTTCCGCTCCAGGGATCGTCGTGAACGGCTGGCTCCAGGAACCCGCTCCGTCTGCATTGATGGCCCGGACCCAGAAGACGTTGGGATCTCCATAGGCGACCTCACTGAGGGCGGATGCTGCGGTGACCTCACCACCGGCGATTTTCCCGTGCCCGATCTGCGATGTCCAGAATTCGTAACGATCTGCGTTGTCAACAGGGTCCCATGTAACCCGAGCCAGCGTGTCGAATCCGGCCTGAAGCTGCGCACCGGTGATCGTCACCACGCCCGGAACTGTGAGCAGTGTGCGGCATTCCAGAGACTCAAGTGTCGCACAACATGGAACCGGAATGCGTCTTCGGCGACGATTGTTTCCGGAGAATCTTCGGGAGACACTGGCAACCAACTTTTGAATTTCGATTGTTCCGCTCCTGCTGCGAGAATTGTGGCGGTATGTTCTGTCTTTCCCTGGTGAATTGATGGGATTTCATAGGGTATCGTCAGGCACAGACGTTGTCTCCCGGGCAATCTCACATATTGATGCAGTCCGGAACAGAGAATTGCCTGGAATGTTCAAAACAGTCCGTCCAGGGCTCCGGCCCAGCCCGGGTTATCGGGTGTGGCCAGCCGAGGCTTGACGTGTGCCTGGCCGGTTTCGGCGGCGACCTTTCGCAGTGCGACGGACAGTTCATCCGCGGTCTGAAAACGATCACGAGGATTCTTTGCCAGCATCTTCAGAACGACTGCGTCCAGCTGAGCCGGTACGGCCATATGCTGCTGCCTGATACTGATCGGAGATTCCGTCATAACTCGGGTGACGGCTTCGGAAAGCGTGGTTCCGTCGATTGGCGGGCGGCCGGTCAGCAGAGCATACAGACTGGCTCCCAACTGATAGATGTCCGACCTGTGGTCAATCGGTTGCCCGCTGCCCAGCTGTTCCGGCGAGTGATAACAGACGTCTCCCAGGACTTCACCGGCCTGAGTCAGTTGGGCGTCAGAATTCTGAGTCGCTCGAGCCAGAACCAGGTCATTCAGCAGAGCCGCATGATCCGTTCGTCGAACCAGAATGTTCGACGGCTTGATATTCCGGTGCACAATTTTGTGTTCTTCTGCAAATCTCAGAGCCTCACACAGGTCGACCGCAATCTGCAGGACGGCCGGAGGGTCCAGCATCCCGGCGACACCGATGCGGCGAATCAGATCAACGGCCGATTCGCCATTAATCAGTTGAGACACCGTAAAGAAAAAGCCCTGGTGCTTTCCGGCGTTCAGCAGAGCGACGATGCCTGGATGTCGGCGACCAAACATGGTGCGGACAGCGCGCTCAAATCGCTGTTCGGACCGTTCATCTGAAAACACCAGCGGATGAAACAGTTTCAGAGCCACAGCCAGTCCGCTTGACTGCTCCAGAGCTCGGAAGACGACTCCGGTGGACGTGCGAGCAAGGGCCTGCTGAGGACGATATCGATGAAACGTCTGTCCAAGAATTCGATCCGGATCCACCTGAGCCGCGATCGGCTGCATCACCGCCTGCCGCTGTTGTGCGGATGGTGTGGCTCGAAACTGTCTGTCGTCTTCGTTGTTCTGATTCGCCGCGGTGTGCTTTCGGGGAGCCAGCGTTGTCTGAGCACCGTCTGCGTTGTCATGATGCAGAATCAAAATGCTTTCACCCACGACAATTCGGTCTCCCGATTTCAATTCACATTCCCGAACCGGTTCGCCGTTCACCGTTGTGCCCCAGCGACTGCCGGGATCCGAAAGAAACACCGACCGACCATCAACGCACAGCCGACAGTGAACTCGGGACACAGACGGGTCATCCAGCTTCAGATCGCATTGGTCGCCGCGACCAATCAGCAGCACCTGACCATCCGGCAGGTCAATCAGCGTTCCATTTGGCAGATTCAGGCGAAACATCGGGAGATGCCGTTGGCTGGCGGGCACAGGGGAGGGAATTCCGGAATCCTTCCGGACTGCTGGATTTGTCTGTCAATGACAGACGTCAACATACCGAAAGACCGCTGAAAGAACCTCTGTCAGTTTTGGAATTTCAGGCTGATTGCCGCTGAATCCGGAGAATTCAAGGATCGCGGAAGGATGAACTCCGGAGTTCTCTTTGAAGTCTGCGTTAGATACGCTTGTCGAACGAAATGTCTTCGCGATCGCCTCGGCTTCCCCGAGCACCGTTCGAGCTTCCGCTCACGAACGAGATGCGTCGTTCCGTAGAGGTACTCGCTCCGAACGCGGTTTGCAGTAAAACTCCGGCTGTCAGAAAGGTTGAAAATGAATCAGGCGATCGTTGATCCGGCAGAACTCAGGCGGTTTGCTCAGACGCTGCGCCGCTTTAATGAAGATATCAATGACCGAGCCGCCGCACTGGCGGCTCAGTTGAATTCGCTCGCTCAGACATGGCGTGACAAAGAGCATCTGAAGTTTTCCGAAGACTTTGGTGCCAACATGAAAGCCCTGGGGCGGTTTGTGGAATCCAATGAAACCTACATCCCGTACCTCATGAAGAAGGCTCAGCTGATTGAGGAATATCTTCAGCAGCAGTAGCGCGACGAGTCTCTGTACTGATGTGATCGTGAGGCAGTAATGTCAGAATCCGCCAATGTGAAGTCGATGGAAGCGGTGCACCGTTTTCGTTCTGCGGTTGTGCGCTTTCAGGAAGATGCCCGACTGTGTGTCTCGGCGCTGGAAATGCAGCTGCTTCGATTTATTGCCTGGCTGGAGCATGATCGGCCGGGATTCTGGAAACGTGAAATTGAACTTTGTTATCGCGAAATGGGAGAAGCTCGGGTCCGCTATCATCAGTGTCAGATGAGAAAAGTCGGAGATTTTCGTCCGACCTGTTTTGAAGAAAAGAAGGCTCTGGAAAAGGCGAAGCGTGATCTCGAGTTTGCTCAGAAACAGGTTCCGGTTGTGAAGTACTGGAGCGGTGCGGCTCATCACGAAGCGAATGAATATCACGGTCGATCGTCACAGCTGACTCAGGCCATCGAACGCGATATTCCGCACCTGCTGGCGATGCTGTCGCAGATTATCGACCGGCTTGAAGCGTATCAGAATGTTCAGATTCCCGGCGGTGCTGCTGCGGCGATGGTTTCGGAAGCCGACACTGCTCAGCAGGATGAGCCTGTCAATGATGGCTCTGATGACTCGGGTGAAACGGAAGAAACGGAATGAGAAACGCTGATTTTCTGTCTCCGGCAGCTCGGCTGGCTGACTCCCTGAAGCAGCTCGAACAGATCTGGATGGAAACACGGGAGGAATGGTCCGATCCGGTCAGCGATCGCATTGAAAACGAGTACCTGGTGCCACTGCACGGCCGGATTCAGGCGATGCTGGATACCGTCGAAAAACTATCGTCGGTGTGCGCGAAGGCGGAACGAGCCTGTCAGCATCCTCGGGAAGCCGGCGCGATTCTGTGAACCGGTGATTTGGTTTGCGGTTTTCCGTTTTCGCGACGGTTGTCGCAGTTTGCACCGGATATGGCCACCTGTTTCGCGTATCGGAAATCGGACCCCAAAAACCTACGTGAGTCGGAATAATGGAATCATCGCAGATCACTGTGAGCAGTCAGCTGAAACTGGCATCTGAAGGAGTGCTGGAATCGGAAGCCTGTCAGCGACAGCTGCAGCAGTTACAGTCAGAACTGCGTCAACTGGCTCAGACTCTGCAGGATGACCTTCGTCGCATTGAAAACGAGTCAGCGGAACGTCTGCATTCCGGTCTGCAGCAAATCGACGAACAGGCGACTGCTCGGCGCGAGGCCGTGGAACTGGACTATCGAAATCGTCTGGAATCGCTTCAGGTTACTCAACAACGGACGCTGCACGATGCGTCCGCAGACCACTATCAGAAGCTGGCTGATCTGGAAGAGCGCCGCCGCAGCGAAACCTGGATTCTGCAGTCCGTCCTCGACGAAGAGACAGACGACAGTCCGGTGACTCGCTTTGAACGCGAAGCAGATGCGTTCATCAACCAGAAGGCTTATGTCGACGAGCGTTTTGCGGATCTGGAAAAGCAGCTGCAGCAGACCACGACGTTTCTGGAAGCCTGTCACGTGACCCCGTCTCCGGAACAGCCGCCTGCGGCGCCACTGAAGGGGTTGGCTTCGGATGAACTGCGGGACATCGCGATGGAATCGGCCGGACTGGTTCAGGTCGAAAGTGATCGGCTGCGACTGCTTCATCGAGCACAATGGGTGAAGGGATTCCGACTGTGGGGAGTCTGTTTTTTACTGTTCCTGATTCTGTGGGTTTCCCTGATTGCCGTCAGAGCAGATCTGCGACAGTTTCTGAATCCGGAACTCTCCAACCCTGACTGGAACTGGGTGGGGGTTTCGGCCCTTGCAGCCCTGGTTGTGGCAGTTGTGACGGGAGTGCTGTTTCTTGTCAGCGTTCAGGGAACGCTTCGCAGGCAGTTTCAGCAGATTCGACAGCATCACATCAATGCCGAACATTCGCGACGTCACTGGGAGCAGAAAACGGAACGCAGTCTGGCTCGGTTGAGCGAGGTTTCAGAGTCATGGCGACGAAAACTGGATGACCGTCGACGAGCTCAGCATGCGAAAATTCAAAGTGACTTCGAGCAGCAGACTCGGAATCTTCACGAAACGCTGCAGCGTCTGCATGATCGTTCGTCGGAAGAACTGAAGCGACTGTCAGACCAGGCCCAGGCCGAAACTGCTTCCGCTGTTCACCAGATTGAAACTCAGCGACACCAGAGTCTCGAGGCATTTCAGCAGCAGGTGCTGGCCGACGAGCGGACAGCTGCTGAAGACAGCCGAGCGGCGTTTCTGTCGGCCACCGAAGAGCTTCGCCGAAAATCCGATGAACTGCTGATACGCTGGAAGCAGCGCGTGGACAGCCTTCGAAGTCTGGCTCAGTCGGCCGTAACCTTTGCTGCTGCAACTCGGCGCTGGCCTGATGCCCCCGACTGGGCTCTGCCGCAGATGATGCCGAACTGCCTGTCCGTCGGGGATGTGCTGATGACGGTTCCTCAGGTTCCCGCAACGGCCGATGGCGACCTGTCCAGTCGGCTGTGTCTGGAGATGCCCGCGGTGCTGCGGTTCCCGGCGGACACGTCCATTCTTGTGGAACACGATGCCGCGGGACGCGAACGGGCTCTGGGTTTTCTGAGAACTCAGCTGCTGAAACTGCTCACAGTCATCCCGGCCGGACGAGTGCGACTGACACTGATCGACCCCATCGGGCTGGGCCAGAGTTTTTCAGCAATGATGCACCTTGCCGATTTTGATGAATTGCTCATTCACAGTCGAATCTGGACGGACAGTTCTCAGATCCGCCAGCAGCTGCAGAAGGTGACCGAGCACATGGAGAACATCTTTCAGACGTATCTGCGCAGCCAGTTCGAGACGATTGAGGAGTACAACGCGTCGGCAGGAGAGGTCGCTGAGCCGTATCATTTTGTTGTCATTGCCGGATTTCCTTCGGCGTTTACCGAAGAGTCCGGCCGTCATCTGTCGTCCATTCTCACAAGCGGGCCTCGCTGCGGAGTTCACGCGTTGATTGCGTGGAATCCGGCTCAGGGGGTGCCGCAGTCTTTCGACGCGGACGAACTGCGGCATCACTGCATTCGGTTTCAGGTTCGGAACAACCAGCTGCTGCCGATGGCATCTTTGCCTTCTGCTGTAGTGTTTGAGGCCTATCCGGAGCCTCCGGCGACGGATTATGTCCGCACGGTTCGTCAGGTGGGGGAACAGTCGAAGGATGCTCGCCGAGTCGAAGTGTCGTTTACTCGAATTGCGCCTCGCCATGACGAAATCTGGACCCACTCGTCAGCGGACGGAATCGATCTGCCGATCGGTCGAGCCGGCGCGGCTCGGCTGCAGTTCATGCGACTGGGGCGCGGAACGTCGCAGCATGTTCTGATTGCCGGAAAGACGGGTTCGGGCAAATCCACCTTTCTGCATATTCTCATCACCAACCTGGCTCTGCATTACGGTCCGGACGAAATTCAGTTCTATCTGATTGACTTCAAGAAGGGGGTTGAGTTCCGGACCTACGCCGCGCATCGACTGCCGCACGCTCGAGTGGTCGCGATTGAAAGCGATCGTGAATTCGGGCTGAGTGTCCTGGAACGCCTGGACGAGATTCTGCAGGAACGCGGCGAGCTGTTTCGTGATCGGGGTGTTCAGGACGTGCCTGGATTTCGGGAACAATTTCCGAATGAACCCATGCCCCGTCTGCTGCTGCTGGTGGACGAGTTCCAGGAATTTTTCGTGGCGGAAGACCGGGTTTCGGCTCGAGCATCGCTGCTGCTGGATCGGCTGGTGCGTCAGGGCCGAGCCTTCGGAATTCACATCCTGCTGGGCTCACAGACACTCGGCGGAGCGTATTCGCTGGCTCGAAGTACCATGGGGCAGATCGCCGTCCGAATTGCCCTGCAGTGCAGTGAAAGTGATGCTCACCTGATTCTCAGTGAAGACAACGTGGCGGCTCGCATGCTGACTCGTCCTGGCGAAGCCATCTACAACGATGCCAACGGACTGGTGCAGGGTAATCATCAGTTTCAGGTCGCGTGGCTGGATGAAGCTCGTCGCGAAGAGGCAATTCGCACCATGCTGTCTCATGATCATGCCGCCGCTCATGACCGTCGCATGGTGGTCTTTGAAGGAAATGTTCCGCCGGTGGTGGAGCACTGCCAGCCTCTGAATGCTTTGCTGAAGTCCGAGGTTGATGCGACTCGGCGCCCAACGGATGCGCTGACCGTCTGGCTGGGCGAACCTGTCGCCATCGCGGCTCCGACCTCTCTTGAGTTTCGCCGAGCCAGCGGGCAGAACCTGCTGATTGTGGGGCAGGACGAATCGCAGGTGGATTCACTTCTGGCCTGCCTGATTCTCAGCATTTGCTGTCGCCCGGGCGGCGAGATCCCGGATGACGGCAGCCGTCTGACGCTGCTGCAGGACGGTCGCGCTGATGAATCGATGCAGCGATTTGCGGGTCTTCAGAACTCGCTGTGTCTGGACAACACGGTGCTGTCCGGCCCGGATGACTGCGATGCCGTCATTCAGCACTTTCATCAGGAAGTCACCCTCCGGGAACAGAATCCCGATCTGACTCGCGGCAGCGAACGTCTGCTGGTGGTTCGCAACATCGGACAGTTCCGCAGCCTGCGAAAAGATGAAGATGACTTCGGGCTGGGAGGTTTTGGTGAGCCCAAAGCTGCCACATCGGCGACCATGTTTGCCGATCTGCTGAAACGAGGTCCGCTGGTTGGCATTCATGTGGTGGTGTGGGCCGACACGTTCAGCAATGCTGTTCGCTGGCTGTCGAATTCGCTGCTCAGAGAATTCGAAAGTCGGATCGCATTCCGGATGAACCAGACCGATTCCGCCAGTCTGGTCGATACTCCCGTGGCCGCCTCGCTGACAGCCGGACGAGCCCTGATCTATCGCGACCAGACCGGCACGATTGAAAAGTTTCGCCCTTTTGCGTGGCCATCCGAGTCCTGGCTGGCATCCCTGAATCGCTGCCCTGATTCACCACCATCGTTTCCGTTTGATATCGATTCGCTGACGATCGAATAGGGAAGTGGATATCTCACTTTTTTTGACTTCGGCTCGAGCAAATCCGATGTCTTCGCTCGGGCCGAAGTCAATAACAGGTACCCGGAGAAACGCAGCCTTTCCATGCGAACAGTCATGATTCCACTCACGCAAGGTCGGTGGCGATCAGCGAGAAGTGTCGAGATGCAGATGCTTTCTTCGCGACCTTCGTGGTGAATTCAAAGCCAGTCGTCATGAGAAATCAGCATCAGACGAATCGGGAATCAGGCCGAACGAATTCTGGTCTGATGAACAAAAATCAACCACGAAGATCACGAAGGACACGACAGGGACGTAATTTTCTGTCGCCGATGGGGTTACGAGCCCCTTGCCTTCTCGGAAGCCGCAGCATCACTGGTCGCGCGATCGCACAACTCCATCGCGAGTGATTCCTCGATCTCGCGGATCGTGACCGGGATGTTTCAGCCCCCAATAACATTTCAGTCCCAGCCAGACAGCCAGAGCAATGGTTGACCAAAACAGAACCATCCAGCAGCCGAAGCTGAAGCCTTTTGGGGCTTTCAGAAGCAATCGCCTCAGAATTGCCCCACCAATGGCACCGACAGAAAAGAAGCTCGCAAAACCCACAAACCCCGACAGCACCACAATGCCTAAATGTTCCCGAATCGAAATTCCCTGCGGCCTGGGCGCCTCGTCATGGGCTGGTGCTGAATAGGGATTGTGGAACCGGTCGTTCAAGGGGCTTTTCACTGATATGGACACCGCCACTGATGAGGTAGATTTGTCTCAGTGCGGGCGGGCATTACGCTACGGGGGGCTGTGTCTCCTGCCGCAGAAGTTCCGGCTGGGGGAGATGTCAATTTCGAACAGTTTAGAGGTTCAATTATGGATTCTAACCCCAGTCCTTACAATGCTCCGGACTCGGATCAATTGATCGAAGCTTCTGCTGACCCTGAAAAACTGACGGCTGTGGATCGCCTGATCAGCATTGTCTTCCCGAGTATTGGCCTGATCCTTGGCTTTGTGCGAGTTTGTACGGACAAACCTACTGGACCGAGCATGATGGGAATGTCTGTTCTATTTGGGGCACTCTGGTTCGGAATTTCGTTTCCCTCTGGTCGCTGGTCTGGATTTGAATCCAACTCGGGGAGCATTGAAAAACCGGGTCAAAATCCGAACCGCGATGAAGCTCGAGGTATTCGGATTGCTTGATTTGCTATTTGTCGCCGATTGACGCAGCAAGACTCGTGCGTGCGAACTGCAAACGCCTGGAACTTATCGCTTTTGCGATCGCATCAGCCTTCTCGCTTTGAACTCCGGACCTGCGCGCGTTGAACAGGTCAAGTCAAGATTTTGACGCGTGAACGTCGTGATGCCGGCTTCCCGAAAAATCGACTGGATGAACTCTAGGCCCTAACAAAACCGCGTTTCAGGTTCTGAAACAGATGAGTGATCGGATTTTGAGGAATGCGTATGAATGTCCGGAGTCCGATCAAATCGAACTCAGCCGTCGAATTGTGCAGCCATCGAGCGTTCGCTCGACACCCAGCGATGCGCCAAGACCGCTTCCGTGTTCTTCATTGCGGCGAGCCAGATGTTGAATACCGCGTTCACGAAGTTGATTTCGGTGACCTTCCGAATCATAGGCTCGATCTGCGTACAGTTCGCCGGTCGATTGACAGGGTGGCCAGGCTTGCCAGCGATCGCGGACATCACAGAAATCAATTGCGTCACATCATGGCGGTTGGCACCGGTCGCGAACTCAGCGGAATCCCGTTGCGTCCGTCAGACGTGGTGCTTAATGCCGGGTTTTCGGCGATCTGTCGGATTTGGCCCGGTTTTCCGCCTCCCGACGACTCGGATCGACGCTGTCTACTGTGGCGTAGTCAAGTCGATGGTTAGCCGCGCGAAGTTGATTCAGAGCGTGTGATGCAAGTGTCCAAACTCCTGCCTGTTGCCATTCCTGCAAGCGACGCCAACGACATTCCGGACCCACCCATTTCCGGGCAACATTTCCCACGGGATGCCGCTTTAAGCACAAACAGAATTCCAGTCAGCCTTGCGATCATCATACGTGACGACGCCTTGACTTGGTTTATGTTATCAGCGCTCGGACCGCCCACACATCAGACACCAATGGCTCTGCCATCCCACCTCCGATCATCGGACTCCAACCGTCACCAAAGTATTCACACGCCCAAAATGACCGTCCACCAATCTGGATCGAAACCGGTTTTGTTACGTTCAATCTCTTACGCCGAATTCAAAACTGTCGATTTGTGTGCCCTCACCCCAGTCGTTCCATGTTGCGATAATGATGGGAGGGTTTGAGATGAGAGCCTTCTTCACCGTGTCTCTCAATGTGCGACGGTCGTTGTCGGCAATCGTTCGCACTGCTCAAGCATTGCATCATGTTGCGATGCAGTATCGCGTAGTCGCGATAGTCGGTCAATCCGTACCAGTCAACGATGACGCCATCAATGCCCGCGAGCTTCATCAGCAGCAGGTGGTATAGCACATGAGGATCGCCCGTCACGCCCGATGAGTGGGTGACTGGGCGATCGCCGCCGTCATTTCCTGCCTGGATCGAGTGTTATCTCGTCCAGTGCCATCCCCCCTGCGACGGCTTGGCCGTACCGGCAAGGGCGATCATGGCGGCACTCTTCTTCGATGCATTACCGCGAGAATCTGGTAGTCTTCGGCGGCCCAAGTTGAAGCCAGAGAATGAATGCCAAGACGTGCGGCATCTGGCGGGACAGAATCACGTCGGGGACTGCTTTCTCTGGAGGTCAGGTCATTGTGCATTTAGTTTATCATGATGCCGCGTCTGGTACTCTCGATTGCTGAGTTCGGGCTTCGCAGGCACGGCGTTCGTGATCAAAGTCCGGTCGATGCCTTTCCAAAAACTGGCAGGTTTCGGAACCCGCCGGATAAATAAATACATGGATATCGAGCAACCACAATTCGAACTGACGGAATCGGCTTTCCTGACGCAGTTGGTGAAGCACGAACCGGCGCTCCCGCGGCTATGCACGCAGCCTCGTGCCCGATTGGGATTTGGTGGACGAGGCGTTGCAGGAAGCGAGCGTCACCATGTGGGAGAAGCGCCAACAATTGGAGAGTTTGGATGGATTCGTGCCCTGGGCGAGAGTGATTCTCAGGTTCAAGTGTCTCAAGCAAGTCGAAAAGCTGCGGTCTCAACGTCCACTGCTCAACGACGAGATTTTGGCGAAGCTCGCCGACCGTGGCGAGAGCCGTTCGGCAGGGGCAACTGCGGAACGAGGCAAGGCGCTGCATGAGTGTTTGAGGCAGTTCTCTGCGGAACATCGCGAACTGCTGTTGGCTCCGCACAGCAGCGAGACTTCGGTCATGGAATTAGCGGAACGCCGCCAGAAGACTCCCAATGCCCTGTACAAGCTCCTGGGCAGACTCCGAGAACAACTGGCCGACTGCATCCGTCTCAAACTACCGGCGGAGGCCCAGTGAGCAAGTCATCGAACGAACTGATTCAGCGGTACCTGGCGGGGATCGCTACGGACGACGAAGTGCGGGAGCTTGAAGCCCGTCTCCTTGCTGACGACCAGCTTCAGGATGAGTTCCTTTTCCAGTCGGAAGTTGATGCGCACCTGCGTCAGGAAGCTCAGTCCATTACAAAGCCTGATGTTGCTGTCGACTCACCCTGTCCGAGCACGCCACCCACGCTCTGGAAGTGGATTTCCGGAGTTTCGACCCTGGCGGCGACGATTCTTGTGGCCATCGTCCTGTTAAACACTCCACCTCACCTGGAAGCGATGGCGCATCCGTCGCTCGGCGAATTGACTGTCGATATCCCGCAGTCCGGAGCAAAACATCTGGGCTGCGGCGGCTGACGGCGATCTTGATGCGATCCGTGGAGAACTGAAGAAACCGGACTTCATTGACGCAAAGGCGGAATGTGGATTGACGCCACTGCACATCGCCACGCTGGCGAATCACCCAGCGGCTGTCGAACTGCTGCTGGCACACGGCGCGGACGTGTCGCTGGCTGATCGCGAAGGGAACACGGCATTACACATGGCATCGTTCCTCGGGCGGACTGACCTTGTTCGACTGCTGCTGAAAGCGGGAGCCGACCCAGAGTTGCGCAACCAGTTGGGATTCAGTTCGCTGGACAATGTGGCGATCACGTGGAACGCGGGACTCGAAGACTATTACCACCAAGTTGAACGAGTGCTCAAGACGACTTTAGACCTCGAACAGATCCGCGCGGAGAGGCCACAGATTCTCCGGCTATTGGCTTCTGAGAGCACAACGCCGCCAGACCTCGCACCGCCGGTTAGCATCTGGCAAGCCGCGATGACGGGTAACACAGCCGCCGTCGAACAACACATCGGGGCCGGCACAGACTTAAACGCGAAAGAAGACTTCGGAGGGAGTACGCCGCTGATCCTGGCTGCCATATTCGGGGAAAAAGAAGTTGCGGCATCGCTGATTCATGCCGGTGCAAATCTCGATTCGAAAAACAACTCTGGAGGAACCGCTCTTCATCAGGCGTGCTTCTTTTGTCATCCCAAGATTGTGGAGTTGCTGCTGAATTCGGGGGCTGATCCTTACGCCGTGAACAACCGTGGGCTCACGCCTCTGGACGTAGTGTCGATCGAGTTTGAGGACGAATTGGAAGGGGCGTACCGCCATGTCTACGAGTCGCTGGGGCTGAAGTTTGACGCGCAGTTTGTGCGCCAGTCGCGACTTCAAATCGCCAGGATGCTTGAGGAGTGGCACGCGAAGGTTCACCACAGGAGAAAAACTCGATGAACATGCTCTGGGGAACGCTGATGGCAATCATCGGGCTGTTCATGCTCGTCTGCGGCACCGTGAAGGGTGACTTCGTTGTCTACCGGCTGCTGGTTGCTCGCTCAGGAATTCTATGGGGCGATGCCGTCCATCGTTTTTTTCAGGTCAGCGGAGTGATCGTCGCGGTGCTCGGCATTCTTTGGGCATTGGGAGTGATCTGGAAGAGTTGATCAGCCGCAAGGCGTTAGCCCCGGTTACACTATGAGTCCATTTCGTTTTCGAACAATAACGACACAACACCACAACCGCAGCTAACGCCGTGCGGCTGATATCGTTTCACTCATGATCGACAACGAACCTCTCGCATATTTCATCACATGGACGGTTTATGGATCGTTGCTTCAGGGTGACGATCGCGGCTGGCGCAAGCGAGGAAAGGGCAACAGCCACCGCAGCCGCTGCTTGCTCAATGGCATCGTGAGCGTTTGAACCACGAAGTGTTACTGCTTGAGTCAGACCAGAGGGTTTGTGTTGAAAGGGAAATTGAACGCCTTGCATCGTTTCGAGAATGGAAAGTCTGGGCGAAGTCAGCTCGCACGAATCATGTTCACGTTGTCGTCACAGCCAGCCAGCACTCCGGAAAAACGGTGCGGGATCAGATCAAGGCAAACTGCACGCGCGTATTACGAGAGGGGTGGAGTCAGTTTGCTGACCGCTCCGTCTGGACAGTTGGTGGTGACTGGCAGTGTGTGAACGACGAAGACGAATTGGAACAAGTCATCCTGTATGTGAATGAAGCACAGGATCGAAAGGACCGTGATAACCAGTAACACAAACACAATCAGCCGTGCGGCGTTAGCCGCGGTGACACAATAAGCCGTACGGCGTTAGCCGCGGTTAAGTGTCTTGTGATTTTGTAGACGACGATAAAAAACCGCGGCTAACGCCGTGCGGCTAATGACTGTTATGGGGAACTGAATTGAAATGAAAGAACGATACGTTGCTCTGACCGGGGTGTTTTTGGTGGCCATGCTCTTTTGTATGAATGCCCTGATGGAAGCTGACTCGAATGTTTCGGCTGCTCCCTCGTCCAGTGGAAATCGCGGCGACGCTCCTCGCAAGCCGCTCCGAATTGGACATCCGACTTTCGCCAGTCCTCATGCCAATCCGATTGCTGTTCACAACGGGACAGTGTTCGTGGTTAACACTCCTGCCGACACGGTCGACGTCATTGACGCCGCAACGCAGAAGGTTCGAACCCGCGTCAACGTTGGTGTCGATCCTGTTGGCATCGCTGTGCGACCGGATGGCAAGGAAGTATGGGTGTCGAATCATGTTTCCGATTCGGTCAGCGTTATCGACAACGAACCGGAAAGCCTGACTTACCTGCAGGTCATTGCCACGATTCAGGAGTTTGCCCCAGAGACGAAGGCGACGACCTTCGATGAACCGGTCGGGATCGCTTTTGCGAGCAGCGAAAAGGCCTACGTCGCGTTGTCGTCCGAGAATCAGATCGCAGTCGTGGATGTTGCCACTCGCGAAATTGTGAAGCGTCTCCGCATTCCTGCCCAGGACCCGCGTGCAATCGCAGTCCGCGACGGGCGTCTGTACGTCATCCCGTTTGAGTCAAACAACAAGACGCAGCTCTCCGGTGGCAAAAAGGAAGACATCGATAGTGAGTTGGTCACGTTTGATGCCTGGGAACATTCCATACGAGTCAACAATGTTCTGTCGTTGGGGCACGTCACAGACATCGTCAAACACCCGGACGTCCCGGACCATGACTTGTTCGTGTTCGACACTCAGACCGACGAACTGATCGAAACCGTTGATACTCTGGGGACACTGCTGTATGGGTTGACGGTCGATTCCAAGGGGCATGTGTTTATTGCCCAGACGGATGCACGTAACGACGCCAACGGTCGCGCGGGTACCAAAAAGCATGGTATGAAGGAGATGGAGAATCGGGCGTTTCTGAACCAGATTACGAGGGTCGGTCAGCCGGAACGCGTTAGCGACCGGTTACCACAACAACCGGGTGCTAACGCACGGCGGCTGATGGGTACTCGCGTGGAATTCATCAACCTGGAACCATTGCCGCCGCAGCATCCTGAAAAGGGCATGGCATTGGCGACACCGTACGCCATTCAAATCAGTGCTGACGATTCCACGCTGGTCGCCTCGGCTGCCGGGTCGGACAAACTGTTTACGATCGACGCAGAAAGCGGTGAAGTCCTCGGACGAGTGCCGGTTGGCGCCGTGCCTCGCGGGATTGCTCTGGAAAGTACCGAGGAAGGGAAGGCATCGCGGGCCTGGGTCTACAACGCCGTGGCCAACACGGTCTCATTGATTGACATATCTGACACCAGCAACCCGAAGGTGGCCGGATTTGTCAAACTCGAAGATCCAACACATCGGCAGGTCAAGTTGGGACGCACCTGGTTCAATTCCGCTGCCGCTTCATCGACAGGGACGTTTTCCTGTGAAAGCTGCCACCCCGACGGTAACACCGACCAGTTGCTGTGGGTGCTGCAGACCCCGATCGTGACTGGCGGCAATCAGATCATGCCCCGTTCCACCATGCCGGTGCGAGGTCTGCGCGACACCGCGCCGTTCCATTGGGACGGGGTCCTCGGCGATCCCTACGGTGGGAACAACAGCGCGAACATTTACACATCTGTTGAGCCAACTTCAGATCCGGAAGACCAAACAACCAGCACGCGACATCTGGTCGATGTCAGCATGGCTGAGATTCTGAAGGCACATGGTGATGAAACGGTGAACGATGAAGGCAAACCGGGCGGCTTTACGGCAGCCGAACGTGATGATCTGGCGACATACCTGCTCAGTGTCTCATTCCCACCGGCTCAGCGGCGGGCCTACACGAACGAATTGTCGAAACGCGCAGAAGACGGTTTTCGAATGTTCCACATCGTCGGCGATGTTGGTGGAACGCCGGGCAGCAACCGCTGCGGAGACTGTCATCGCATGCCGTTCTACACAAGCACCAACACACCCGGAACGGGAATGGAAGCACCAACGTGGCGCGGTGCCTACGACCGATTCCTAATCCTTCCTCAGGGGCGACTGAACATTGTCGAGTTCGATTTCTACCGCCGAGTTGCCGAAGCCGGGAACGACGAACGGAGTATCTGGCAGTTCTCCTGGGGCGGCCGGCCAGCCTTCGATTCCGTGTGGGATATGGTTCTGGAAGGCAGCACTGGCTACTCCGGCGCGTTCGCCCGGCAAGTCACGCTAAATACCGCGTCCGTGAAAGAAGAGGTAACCGCCGATCTGCTGCGAGCGCTGGAAGTCGCAGCGACGGAAGGTGGAATTGTGCTCGAGGGAGAAGGCGTCTTACTTACTCCCGTAGTGGACGAGGTGACGAGTCCTTCCTTAAACGAATTCGCCGATCAGCCGGAACGCGTTAGCGACCGGTTACCTCAACAACCGGGTGCTAACGCACGGCGGCTGATGGCAGGCGGGGGACTCGTGGCCTCGTCCACTACAATTGAATTGCAATTCGATCCGGAGTTTCAGGATGGCGTCTATGTCAGCAAGGCGCGAGATCGTCAGGCATTCAGCCGCGACGAACTTGTGAAGCTCGCTTCAAATGGAAGGTTCGTCGGCACGTTCACCGGACGGCATGGTGAAAACGCGGACGTCGAATCGCCTCAACCGGCACTCTGGACGTTGGGCACAATCCACGAACAACGTGGGGCACAAGAGTTTCCGATTCTCTACTCAGACAATCGCACGATGGCAATCAGCGGTCGGAGTTTTGATGAATACGCCAGCATCTATGTCGATGGACATCGTGTAGAAGGTTCCATCGAAGTCACGGACGACGAACAGGAACAGGTGCTAATTGAACTGGAAGAGCTGCCTGAGGATGGCATGCACCTGATTCAGGTTCAGGCCGAAAACGGCCTGTTCAGCAACGACTTCATCTTCCATGTTACGAAGGATGCTGACGCCGCGGCGGAATTGAAGCAAAGCCTTGCTGAGTCACAGGTCGATGTCCGCGACGTGTTGGCAAACGCCATTGCACGAGGTAACGTGGAGGAAGTGAAGAAGCGAACAGAGAATCGGCCACGCCGCATCAACGACCGACGACCCGCAACAGGTTCGACTCCACTTGGCGATGCTGCGTTTCACGGCAATCTGGAAATCGTCAAGCTGCTGATCGAACAGGGTGCCGACGTGAACGCAACCAACCGCGATGGCAATACACCTCTGATTGTTGCTGCATTCATGTGCCGCACCGAAGTGGTTCAATACCTGCTGCTAAACGGAGCTTCTCTGTCTCACAAAAACACCCGAGGCGACACGGCGCTCGACGTTGTCTCAGGAAACTGGAACGACGGACTCGCAGCACTCTACAAGGGCATCGGCGATGCGACTGGTATCGAAGTTGATCTCGATCGACTCAAGCAAGCCCGCCCCGGAATTGCGAAGTTGTTGCGAGAGAAGGAGTCACAAACCGAAACTCCATGAGAAGGCGGGTTTCCAGTGGATCGCTCACAGCTATAATCGCATCGGACCGAATTCGAAGAGGGGCACTACCGATCAATGACCCCTATCTGGGTCTCGAAAAACGGGTGGCGGCTGAAAGCCCTTTCGCATCCTTGCCGAGCATTGCCTGCAGAGCGTCTGCGACCATGTTCATCGAGAAGCTTCGATCGCTCCTGAAGATAGTCTTCGAACTCGCGATGAATGGCAGCTTCCAGCATCTTCCGGGCTCCTTCGCGCAGGATTTCGGACAACAGATCACGAGCCTCATGACTGACACCGCCATCGCTGGCCATGTCGGAATCGATCACTGGACTGACTGTTTCGCTGTTGATTTTTCGAGTACTCCTCTTCACGGGTGGCGTTTCTTTCGGGATGAATTGGTATTTGTTTCGTAACCAACCCTTCTCGAAAACGCCGCCCTTTTCAACCCTCACTCAAACACAACTTTCGGCAGTAACTCCTCCACGAATCCACGGTGTGAACTGAGTTCGACTCGGGGATTTATTGAGAAAGATGCACGCGCAGTGCGAGCATCGTTTCTGAGCGATACCGTTATTGGATTCGTCGGTCAAATCGAATTCGGGACCCATCTTTTCGAATTTCCGGCAGCTGTTAGACTGCGTTCACCATAAGTGTGTCCGTGGGTGGATGGTCCGTGAGCGACAACTTCGCGGTTTCGAATGTCAGTTTGAATGGGATGGAATCCATGTCGTTGACGGTTGTGCAGCTGCTGCCTCAGTTGGATGCGGGAGGGGTTGAGCGCGGGACGCTGGAGATCAATCGGGCTCTGGTGGCGGCGGGGCATCGCAGCATTGTGATTTCCGGAGGCGGGCGGCTGGAAGATCAGCTTGTCCGGGAAGGCGGCGAACATGTGCGGATGGCGGTCTGGAAGAAGAGTCCCTGGACTCTGGCAACCGCTCCCAAACTGCGTCGGTGGATTCAGGATGTTCAGCCCGACATCGTGCACGCTCGTTCCCGAGTACCGGCATGGGTAACGTGGCTGGCGTGGCGAAAACTTCCGGTCAGCAGTCGTCCGAAGTTTATCACCACGGCTCACGGAATGAATCGCCCCAACATCTACAGTCGTATTATGACTCGGGGCGAACGTGTGATTGCCGTTTCCAGGACGTGTCGCGATTTTCTGCTGAAGAACTATCCGGAGACCGATCCACAAAAGGTGACGGTGATCCATCGCGGAGTCGATCCGACTGAGTTTCCCTATGGCTATCAGCCGTCAGCTGATTGGCTGGCGGACTGGTACCGAAACTATCCTGAACTGAAGGGCCGTTTTGTCGCCTGTTTGCCCGGCCGAGTGACTCGATTCAAGGGGCATCTGGATTTTCTGCAGGCGATTGCCGACGTGCGAGCTCAGGGGCTGCCGATCAGCGGCGTGATTGCCGGGGCGGAAGATCCGAGACGAAGGGCTTATTCCGCGGAACTCAGGAAACGCATTCAGGAGCTGAAGCTGGAACAGTCTGTCGTGTTCACCGGTCATCGCAGCGACGTGCGGGATGTGATCTGCGCGTGCGATGTGACCGTGTCGACATCCATTCAGCCTCCGGAAAGCTTCGGGCGAGCGGTTTTGGAATCCATCCGTCTGGGCCGGGTGACTCTGGGGTACGACCACGGCGGGGTGGGTGAAGTTCTGGGAACCGTTTATCCGGAAGGCCGGATTCCCCTGCGCGATGTGCGAACGCTTGCCGCTCGCCTGCTGGCCGCCGCAAACGGAAGCCTGAAGGCGCCGCTGCCGAACACAGAGTTTCTGCTGTCGACGATGCAGCAGCGGGAGCTGGCGCTTTATGAAGAACTCTGTGGTGTTCCGTCGACCGACCGTCAGGCGGCGTAGGAACCGGTATCGCTTGATCTGCTGTTCGCCTCAGCGCGAGTATTCAAGTTCGAGCGAATTCCGGCCCCTGATTTCCTCGATGTCGTTCATCTGCAGAATCACCAGGTTTTCTGTTGCAGATGACAGCGTTCGCGAGCGGAACATAGCCTGTCCGACGGTCCATTCTTCCTGCTGCAGATGGCCGATCACCAGAGTTTCTCCGGTGTGGAGTTTCAGTTCGAACTGCTGTTCATACAACGGCTGAATTTTTTGTCTCACCGGCAGCTGTTCACGAACTCCGGAGACGCTGTATCGGGTCGCCATCGTTCCATGGTGAATCTGTGGCAGGAACCGGACCACCGCCCATCCGTCGCCGAACTCGACAGGCGTGACTTCGATCACGCAGCGGGCATTCTGAATTTCTGTACCGGCATACAGTCCGGCAATGCGCCCCGGGGGAATAATGAGCGTCGAATCGGATCTCATGAGTTCGATCAGTGAGCTGCTGCCCTGAGCAATCGCAATCGGAGTTCCGAAGCAGGACGATTGTCGGCCCGGATCCAGGCTCTGAATCTGAGAAGACTTTGAAATCTGTGCAACCTTTTCACCTCGCAGCAGTCCCTGCAAGCGCCCATGGCTGTGAACCGCCGCAGACTCCGATTCGCAACCCGCTCTGATTCAGCCGCTGGCGGTCTTCAGGAGTCATGGGACCGCTTTCGTCGAGTTCCTCCCAGACCAGCTCGCGAATTCGACGGTCCGTTTCCAGAGCCGTCACGACGGACGATTCCATCCTGAGAATTCGACGAATGGGCACCTGGCTGTCGCCGTCTGCTGCCCGGGGCCTGTCGGTGTTCATGAGTTCCTGGCGTTCTGTCAGTTCGGGTGACGACACTGAAAACAGCGCGCAGCCGGACAGCCCCAGCACGAACAGAGACAGAAGTTGAACCGCATGCGGTCTCAGCATCACAACAGCAGACGCAAAAGATTCAGAACCGGCGAATACACAAAGCCGTCACCGCCTGGAATTCCGGACAGAACCCGGGTGATGGTCGACGAAGACCGCAAACTACGTAAGATTGCAGGAAACCGTCAACGCCAGACCCGGAACAGGGAAGGGTGGAAATGGTTCTGGCGGCCCGGAATTCATAAAACTGAGACCACAGATGCAGAAACTGCCGGTGTATCGAATCGGGGAAGGTCACGACACTCATCGAACAATCGCCGGACGCCCGCTGGTGCTTGGAGGTGTTCACGTCGAATGTGAATTCGGGCTGGACGGCCACAGCGACGCTGACGTTCTGCTGCATGCGGTGATTGATGCCGTGCTGGGAGCTGCAGGGCAGGGCGATATCGGCGAATGGTTTCCGAATACAGCCCTGGAATGGAAGGGTGCGGATTCCGCAGGCCTGTTTCGACACGTGTGGATGTCTGTGTCAGGAGACGGCTGGCGGCTGGTGAACCTGGATTGTACGATTTCTGCCGAAAGACCTCGCCTTGGACCGTGGAAATCACCAATTCGCCAACGCCTTGCCGAATTGTTCGGGGTTTCGACCGATCAAGTGAATGTGAAGGCCAAATCCGGAGAAGCGGTCGGTCCCGTGGGACGCGGTGAAGCCATTAATGCGGATGCGGTTGTCCTGTTGACGCGACGTGACTGAATTGGATGGATTCGCCGGTTTGAATCTCTTTCGATCCGGAACGTGCGAACCGGCCGGAATGCAATTCTTTGAACAGAACTCTGCAGGGAAGCGATGTCGTTTGCCGCCAACACTCATTCTCAGGTTTCCATCCACGAACGGTATCTGGGGCTTGACCCTGGTCTGAACCGGACGGGGTATGCCCTGATCGAACGACGCAGTCGCGGGCCTTATCTGGTGGAAGGCGGAATCCTGAAATCTTCTGCTCGCTGCAGTCTGGGGCAGCGAGTTCTGGAGATTGTTCGCGGCCTGCGCGAAGTGCTGGAGGAGCTTCATCCGGAAGTTGTGGCCGTGGAAGAAGTCTTCATGCACGTTCAGAACCCCAAAACGGCGCTGATGATGTCGCACGTTCGCGGCGGTATTCTGATGGCTCTGGCCGAAGCCGAAATCCCCGTGGTCGGTTATTCACCTCGGCAGGTCAAGCGGCTGCTGACGGGCAGTGGTGCAGCGTCCAAGGAACAGGTTCAGCATGCCGTGAAGTCGGAGTTGAAACTTGATAGCATTCCGGAACCCAACGACGTGGCAGATGCGTCCGCCATCGCGTTGTGCCTGTATCATTCTGTTCGCTTCGCTGCGTGAAGCGGGCCGAAACGCGACCGTATCAAAGCCTGGTCGAATCGGCTGTGGGTGCCACCCAGGTGAGACGGGACTGTGAGTCTGTCGAAAGGATTGGTCGTGATTACTCGCATTACCGGAAAACTGGTGAACCTGACCGAGGTCTGTGCATTTCTGCAGATCACGGGATTCGAATACGAAGTGCTGGTGCCCGATCTTGTGCGTCGGCAGCTGCAGGGGCAGATCGGGGAAGAGGTCAGTCTGCGAACGATTGAATATCTGGAAGGCAATCCTCAGCAGGGACGTCTGACGCCGCGAATCGTTGGGTTTGCCAGTAATGGCGAGAAGGAATTCTTCGAACTGTTCTGCAGTGTTGACGGTGTGGGGGTCAAAAAAGCCCTGCGGGCCATGGTGCGACCGGTTCGTGAAGTTGCTACGGCGATCGAAGAACAGGACATCAAACAGCTGAGTACTCTGCCGGGCATCGGTCCGGCGGTCGCCGAACGGATCGTTGCAAAGCTGAGACGAAAAATGGCCAAGTTCGCCCTGATGGTGGCGGGCGATCTGCCTGAAAGCGAGGAATCGGATGTCTTCACCGAAGCCTACGAAGCGTTGCTCAGCGTAGGGCATTCGTCACAGGATGCTCTGTCGCGCATCGAGGCCGTGAAGCAGGTGAAGAAGAAGTTCAAGTCCGTCGAAGAGGTGCTTTCGGAGATTTACCAGAAGCAGCGTTCGTAAAGGACAGCGTTCATCACGGGCAGCGCTTGCAGCCGATTCCTGCTG
The DNA here is from genome assembly GCA_041398865.1 of Planctomycetaceae bacterium. Taxonomy (GTDB): domain Bacteria; phylum Planctomycetota; class Planctomycetia; order Planctomycetales; family Planctomycetaceae; genus Fuerstiella. Next base: position 255,762 of record JAWKTY010000008.1, on the reverse strand, counting down.
GTACATGGAGACTCGCTGTGTTGTTCAGAGCAACCGGCTGCTCTGCTTTGTCTGACTATCCTGCGGAGAATGAAGATGTCCTGCCGATTGGGAGTCGTTTTGAGCTTCTGGTTTTGTCTGCAGTTTTCTGCTGCGCATGGGCAGACGGATTCTGTTCCTTCCCGGCCGTCGATTGTCTGGGTGAATGAACCGAAATCAGGGCAATTGCCGCTGCCGGAACGGACAGAGCACCGGACGTTTCACAGCGATCTCGTGAACCAGGAAATCGGCTACTGTATTTACCTGCCTCCGAGCTACTCGGGGGAATCCGGCCGACGTTATCCTGTGATCTACAACCTGCACGGTAACGGTGGCAACGAATTCACCAGCCTCGATTCGATTCAGGTGCTTGATGAGGGTATTCAGGCAGGACGCTGGCCGGGCATGATCATGGTGTTCTTCAATGGCGGGCACAGCACCTTTTACAAAGATTCCGCAGACGGACGTTTCCCGATTGAATCGATCCTGATCACCGAGTTTATTCCGCACGTGGATGCGACATACCGCACGATCGCGGACAGAAGCGGTCGGTGCATCGAAGGCTTTTCCATGGGTGGCCGCGGTGCAGCTCGATTGGCGGTCAAGCATCCGGATTTGTTCTGCAGCCTGTTTTGCCAGGCAGGCAACGTTCCACGTTTGGTGGAAACATTCGATCAGGCGACGCCGGAAGTTCGTCAGGATCTGCTGCTCGGACCGGATCGAGCGAACTGGGAAAAGGACGACGTCTATCTGGTGAGTGAAAAGAATGCGGATCGCATTCGGAAGTCGCTGCGAATTCAGATTGCCTGCGGGACTCAGGACGGCGGACACCTTTCCACAATCCGTGACTTTCACCAGCATCTGCTGAAGCTGGACATCGATCACACCTACATCGAAATTGAAGGTCTGGGCCACAAAAGAAGCCAGATGCTGGCGCTTCTGAAACCCATCTGGTTCGACTACCACGTCGAATCCATCAGGCGAGCTCAGGAAGAAAAACCGGATGAGTAGATCACGGTCCTGTGTGCCGACGAGCGAACTCGAAACATTGGTCAGGCAGAGTGTCCGGTACTTTATTTGTGTTCGCGGATCCTGAACGATGGCCGGGCTTTCCTCGCGGCGCGAGGAGCCACTTTGTTAGCCGCGGGCTTCGATGGTCTTCAGGGCTTTGGCGACCTGGCGGCGAGCATCTGCCGTGCGGCGAATCGTGCTGCAGAAGGCTTCGGCATCTTTGACACCGTGCAGCTTCATCAAAGTTTCCCCGCCTGAGCCGACAAAGCGAAGGTCCGCTGCCTGAAAGAAGACCTGACCGGGATTCTGCTGAATTTCGATGTGATCGAAGTCGTTCAGGCCGATCGAAGAGATCAACCGATTTCCGCGGGAGCTCCAGACCTGGACGGCTCGATTCGTCAGAACGTAGCGATGTCCGAAGATCTTCTGGAATGCATAAAGCAGCACTCCGATGGGTGATGTCGCCAGAGCCAGCAGGTGCGAAAGTGACGGGCCAAATCCCAAAATTCGCACAGGAACGGATTCGTAAAGACCTCCAAGGAACTGCCCGATTCCTCCGGCACAGATCGACGGATACTCCGTCATGACCACGGCTTCTGAAGAAGGACTGACGCCAGCGATTGCCTGAATTGCCATGAGATCAGCAAACTGCGAATGGAGGTGACTGAAGTGTGGGGCGGAAGATCTACCCTGCCTCGGCAAAACTAACAGACCGGATCGGGAAATTCCACGTACCTGAAACTGCCCGGACGGCCTTTCGCGTCAGCGGGAACCTGTGCTCGATGCGCCGCCGTCATCCGGTTTGGGCTCGGAGGACTCGGCGCCATCTGCCAATTCGCCTTCCTTCTTCACTTTGGGGAATTTTTCATTGTTCACTCGCTTCAGTTCCTCATCTGCTGCTGCAAGCGGCAGTTTGCCTTTCATGACAACCAGGTCCGGAGGGAGACACTGGGTGGAGTTGCATCCCTGAAATCGAACTCGAAACTCAAGTTCAGCAAATTCACTGGCACCGGTTTCAGACAGGACGAGCAGTCCGTAGGCAATTGCCTTACCGTCATAAACGTGGTAAGGCTGGTCAGAACCTTCCACCTTCAGTTTGTGGGATTTGGGGAACCTGACTTCCTTCAGCTTCACTTTCTGGTCAGTTTTGAGCTCAATGGTGGTGGGCACAAGGAAATCAGGGTCGGCAGGATTGGCGTTGATGTGCCAGCCTTCCGCGACCTGAAGTTCAATGGCGACAATGCACTTTCCGTCCTGAGGCAGCTTGTTGTAGTAAGGAAAGATTTTGACCTTGAGTGGCTTTTCCGCGAGTTCGGCGGCAAACGGGCTGGCAGGTTCGGCCGAAAGAACCGGACGGAAGACTTCCTGTTCGACGGGAGCACTCTGGGAAGGATCCGTTTTGTCGTCACCGGCGGACAGATTCAGGCATGATGCCATCAGAAGGCAGACGGCGAACCCGGATGCAGCGCATCGGCGAAGGGAGGCATGACTTTCGTTCATGAGTGATGATCCGCTGAAAGCAGGGGTTCGGGTTCTCTGGCCTGAAAGAATCTGAACTCTGATCGAATGGAGAAGTCGCGACTGCGTTTCTCCACCGATGCCTGAGTTGCAGATTCTAGCACTCCTGTGGAAATTCACATAGGTTCAGAGCCGCAGGGAATGCGATTTCCGCAGGCTTTTGTTGCCTGTCGGAGCTCGCATTGGCGGATGTAACCCGTTCAGACGGTTAGTTTTACAGACCGCAGCCTCGGGAATTCGGAAAGTTTGGCCAATCTCCCGGATCTCCGGATGTTAAGACGGGCAGAGTTTTCCAGCTGCCTGCTTGTAACGGCTTTCGCGATCACCGGAATCAGTGAATTCGCACGGATGATGCCGTCGATGAACGATGCAGTCGGCCGGCCTTCGGGCACTGGTCGCGCTGCGGGGAAGGAGCGACAGGGGATGCTGATGCGGCGGGCAGGAGGCTTGGGGAACGATGCAGACACAGACTGAGTCAGACTTTTATCGCCAGTTGCCGCGCGGTTATCGGATCGATTCGCAATACGGCGTCATTTACGACGCAGTTCCGGACCAGGCTGAAGATCTGACCGTACTGCACGGCGTCGACACTCGCGAAGCCGTGATTCTGAATCGTCTGGGAGTCTACCTGCTGCCCCAGATTGCTCTGTGGGGAGCCAGGGAGTGCGCCTCGTTTGCGGCTGAGCTGGGGATGAGTCCCACGGCCCTGAATCGCGAGCAATGGGTTCGCCAGGCTCGGGAAGCCTGCACAGCTCCTCTGCCGAGAATCGAACCCACGGTGCACCGATCAGCCATTCCTGCTTCGTTTCTGCGGACCGTTTCACTTCTGGCCTGCGCGCTGGTGGTGGGATGCCTGTTTGTGTATTGGCTAAGCCTTCGGGCGGCGTCGCCGCTGCGAGGCCACCTTTACGCTCGTACGACGACACTGCGTGTTCCTGTGGACGCTCAGTGCCTTGAGTGTCTTGTCGAGGTCGGGGACGAAGTGTTCACCGGGGACCATCTGCTCCGTCTCGAAAAATCGGAATACCTGTCTTTGATTCGAGCTCAGGAACAGGTCGTTGCTGAACTCCAGGCAGAATTCGACCGAGCAGAAGCTCAGGCTTCGCTGGACCTTGACTGGCGACTTCGTGACGTGGAAAAGGAACTGGCGGAGGTCCGGCGGCGAGCTGTGCTGATCCAGGAAGTGAAACGCAATTCTGCCGAGCCGTTTCGGTCGGCATCTCTGAAAAGTTTGGAGATCATTCCCGATCATTCGAGCGCGACGGAACTGCTTCCGGACAGCCGGGTGAATACTGACGTCAGACCGTCTCGTCCGACTGCGGCAAATACGCTGTTTTTTGCCTGCTCATCAGGTCGGACAGTCAGTTCCATCAGTCGATTATCGCCGTCTGTTCCGGTTGCCGAAGCGACCGGACTCAGGATTCCTGGTATTCCCGCTAATCCGGTAGCTTCTTCGAAAACGCTGACAGCGAAAACGGTGTCCTCGAATGGCGCTGACGGTCTCCTGTCGGAAGAAGCTGTCAGCGTCCAGCAGCGGCTGGCCAGTCTGGAATCAATTCGAGATTCGCTGCCGGACCGGGTTCGCACGGCGACAGGAGTTGAAAGTCTGAGGTCGGAACTCAGCTCGGCGACGGAACGGCTTCAGCAGATGAAGTCGGTCAGCCGCGAAGTTTCGCTGGTGTCTCCGTCCTATGGTCGGATTGGTCAGGTTTGCTGTGCCGTCGGTGACCTGTTGTCCGCCGGAGACATGCTTCTGACTGTTGTCGAAACCGAAAGTCGCTACGTTCAGCTGCAGGTGCCGACTCGACGCGTCCATGAACTGCGTTCCGGGACTGAACTGGATGTTGTCTTTCCGGGACACGGGATCTACCGAGGCCGAGTCAGCAGTGTTCCCATTCTGACGGAAGCAAGCTCAGACGGTTTGAACATGGCGTCGGTGCGTGTCCAGGCAGTGGGCCGACTGTGGCCGGACGTTCCGATCGGCAGTGAAGTTGATGTTCTTCCCCGACGATAAGCTGATCGCCCGGGATGCGGTCGACGAGGACTGTTCGTTTCAGGATGCTGCCGTCCGGATTTCATGATCGGAACCGTGTCGCTGTGTGATCAGCCAGATCAGGGCAATGATCAATGGCACACCACCCGCGCAGAAAAACATCGGGCGATAGCCGACTCCCTGATATCTCTGCAGATCGATGATTCGGCCCAGCAGTGGCGCCGAGAGCCCGGCGCCCAGATCGAGAAACCCCAGCGTCAGGTTTGTTCCGCTGCCACGGTACTGCGGAGGAAAGCTGCCTGAACCCAGCGAAACAATGCTGGGAAACAAAAGAGCGTGCCCGAATCCGCACAGCAGTGCTGAGAAGATCAGATGCCACCATGCGGTCACCGGCAGGAGTGCCCATAAGCCCAGACCCTGAGCGACCAGGCCGAGCAGAATCATGCGATGGCGGCCAATCTGCTGACTGAGTGACGCGGTTGCGATGCGAAAGACGAATGCACTGACTGCATACGTCGTCCAGTAGGTGGCGATCCCACCGAACTTTTCATGCTGGTTGAATCGCACCAAATACAGCGACGGCACCGTGAATACGACTCCCATCGCCATTGACACCAGCATCACGGTCCCCGGCCAGTAACGCCGAGTCAGAACCAGCAGCGATGGGCGAGTTTCAGGCTGCGGAGGGACGGGCAATCGGTGAGTCGCCAGCAGAATGCAGCCGATGTAGGCGAGAATCAGCGTGCAGGCCGTGCCGAAGATTGTTGAGTACGCCTGCAACTGGTCTTTGCAGATCGATCTCAGCAAAGCCGCCAGCTGCGGACCCAGCATCATGCCGACAAATCCACTGCTCCCCAGAAGCGCAATGAATTCCGTTCGTCGGTGATCCGAGACACACGACTGGATGTGGAAGGTCCCGCTGGTGAACATTCCGGCCAGACCCACGGCAAACAGAATTCTGCCGACAAACAGCCAGTACGAAACGGCCGTGAGAAATGTGAAGATCCACATGCCGCAGAAGGCGAGCAGACTCATCAGCAGCCAGACACGGCGGACTCCGAATCTATCGATGGCCTGACCCAGGAACAGCCGGACGCAAAGTGCGGCCATGACGCCGAACTGAATGACTCGTCCGGGCAGTTCTTCATGATAGGCGGCGGCAGTCGTGCCTTCCTTCGCCAGTGTTGCCACCCATTCGGCAAAAACAAACGTCGCCGTGTTGGCGGTCACAATGGCCAGATTTGCCAGCCACGCAGCGATGAAAATCGGGTGTGTGGCGCGGTCAATGAGCGCCGGAACCTCGATCGGTACGCGGCAGTCCGGGGGCGCCGGCTCTGATGGATCAGCCACCGAATGCACCGTATCGTCGAACCCCATAGTGAAAGGCAAGGCGGTTCAACAGGAACAGAATGACGACCCAACCGGCCTGAATTCCCAGTTCCACGGGCAGCTGCTCGGTCGGAATGTGACCCAACAGCACTGCTGCGGGGAAATAGGCGAGATACTTGAATGGCAGATAGTAGACCCACGGAATCCATTCGGCGATCCATTCCAGCGGAATCATGTGCCCGGACAGGAAGTAGCTCATCATCATGTAAATGAAAATCAGGGAACTGACTTCCAGATACCAGAACGAAATCAGTCCGATGAGAGCCTCGATCAGAAAGCCGCACAGAAATGCCATCACCAGCGACGCACAGAACGCGGCGAGAATCTGCGGAGAAGGCCAGCCTGGAAGATAGTCCCGGCACAGCCAGAAGACCAGCGCGAAGGGGCCGATGGCAACGGCGTAGTAAATCAGCTTGTGGGCCATTCGGTGCCAGAACAGATAGTCGAGCATATCGACCGGCTGAAGCAGATATTTCCTGACGGATCCGTCGCGGACTGAAGCAGCGATCCCTGTCGACAATCCCGGCATACTCGAAAACGCCCGCGACACCATCACCAGCAGATAGTATGACACCATCGTTGAATAGGTGTAGCCGTTCAGCTGGCGGTGAGTGTCGCCGGAAAAGATGGCGTTCCAGAGAAAGATCTGCGTAACGATCGGCAGGAACCGCACCAGAGTCGAAAACGCAAAGTCGCCGCGGTAGACGAGCCGTTCCTCCATGGCTGTCTTCAGGATCAGCCACTTGATGCGAACGGCGGCAATCAGGTCGTCCGAGAATGAGCTTTGCGGAGTGGTCGACATGGCAGCGTTACGGGGCTTTACTGCTGAGCGGAAAACAGTTCGGCAATCACATCCTCCAGCGGCCGTTCGGACACGCTGACATCCTCAATCTGATACTCCGCCAGGATTTTCGACAGCGAGGACGAGACTTTCTGCTTTTCCACCTGCAGACGCAGCATCGGCGGCCGGTCTTCCAGGACGACACCGTAGCGGTCGATACCGTTCGGCATGTTTCCGGCGGCGAAGTGCAGTTCGATGATCTTGTGCTGACTGAAGCGGTCCACAATGTCGCTTAGACGTCCGTCGTGAATGACCATCCCCTTGTTAATCACGATCGCGCGTTCGCAGAGGGCTTCCACATCCTTCATATAGTGGCTTGTCAGGATGACCGTGATGCGCTGTTCTTTCTGGTACTTCAACAGAAACTGCTGCACCTTTCTCTGGCTGACAACGTCCAGTCCGATCGTTGGTTCGTCCAGAAATAACACATCCGGTCGATGGAGCAGAGCAGCGATCAGTTCCATTCTCATGCGTTCCCCGAGCGACAGTTCCCGCACCGGCTGACTCATCAGTTCCCCGACTTCCAGCAGTTCAGAAAGTTCCGTCAGTCTGGCCTGATAATCGTCCCGGCTGACTCGATAGATTTCCTTGTGCAGGCGAAATGATTCCTGAGCCGGAAGATCCCACCACAGCTGTTCCTTCTGCCCGGTGACCAGTGAGAACCGCCTGCGGTAAGTGTCTTCACGCTTCCACGGGACATGGCCCAGAACCGTGGCTGTGCCGGACGTGGGGACAATCAACCCCGAAAGCAGTTTGAGTGTGGTTGTTTTTCCGGCACCGTTGGGACCCAGAAAAGCAACCATTTCGCCTTCTTCGATCGTAAAGCTGACATCACGAACCGCATGGACTTCGCGATGTTCGCGGTGGAACAGACCGCGAATCGAAGCGAAGACACCTTCCCGCTTCTGATAGACGGTGTAGGTTCGCCCCAGATTCCTGACTTCAATTGCCGACATGCCCGGCATCCTCCTGCGGTCCTGCCGCAGACGTCATCGAGCAGCCTGCTCGTCATCGTCTTCCGCTTACCGGCCCGCACGCTGCACTGCCGTCTCTCGCACGAACTTTAATCGACTTGCCACCTCGAAAACACCCAACCGTATCGGCACGCGGATTCGTTCCTGAAGTCGGCCAGAAGTCACGGGAGCCAATCAGAAAATCATTGGCGTAAGCAGGCGGGTTTCTCCCCGACTTCCTAAACGGTGATTTCCGGGTCGGCGTTTACTTTCCGGAGCTTTTCGATGTCGGAGGTGGTTCGACCTCGATCGTGACGGAGACATCGCGATCGACGACGCCCTGGAGTGTCTGTGTTGCCTGAGCGAACTCCGGAGTGTTCTCGTTTCGCAGGACTTCAACAATCACGCGACCCAACGTGACGGTCCCGGTGAAGTATCGAACGGTGGCGGTGAACTGACCGGCGGGGGCCTCCACACAGACATACTCTTCCGTCTGCGGACCACTTCTGGAGGCCGATTTGCCTCCATTGCTTTGAGCGATCAGGAGCCCGCCGTTGGATGTGACCGGATTCTTTCGGGAACATGTCTGCCCGTTCGGTTCTCCGACGCTGAGATCCAGGTCGGCGTCTCCTGTCCAGTGAATCCGAATCCGGAGATCGCGAGCTTTCGCCTTCCGAAGTTCCTCGACCGCCGCTGCTGCTGATTGAGTCCTGCCGGCTGACTTGAGTTCCGTGGCCAGGTCTGTCAGGACCAGTTCACTTTCTGCGTGGAGAGACGGGTAATCCTTTGACCAGACATGGCGGATTGTACCGGCCTGAGCCCAGATGATGGCGTTCGCATTTTGCGAACGTTTGGCAATTTCTCTGGCAGTGGACCAGATTCGACTGTCCCACGGATGTCGCTCGGCTGCCTGTCGACACAGTGCGATGGCTTCGTCGAATGCGTCGAATCCTGCCAGCATGGTTGCAGTCGGGAGAACCTGGTCATCATTCCCGGCAGCAAAATCAATTCGCGACTCGAGGACTCGGCTGATTTCTGCCTGCGGGCGACCGGCCAGCTTCATTTCAATTGCCAGGACGTCGTACATCCATGGCTGAGCATGATTGTTGCGGATGGCCGCCTGAAGCCCTTCGATCGCGTCGTCGTAGCGCTGTTCCGAGTGCAGAAACGTGAAGACCGTTTCCATCACTCGAGGATTCAGGGGTTTCTGAAAGACGCGATTCCACCGCTCAGCAGCAGCCCCCTCCGGACCTGAGATCATCTTCAGCACTTCACCCGCTCGGATCGGTACGGGTACCGACCCGGGTGGCTGAAAACCGGTAAGCCGATATGGACTTCGTGGACGAGTCCGACTTTGGTGCGGTGCTACTTCAGGAGCGGTTTTTTTTTGAGCTGTCCTGCAGCCGCGTTGGAGATCCCATCGGCCTTGGTCTGCTGCATCTGATCCAGGATTTCCGGTGAAATGCTCATGAAACCGCCACCGCCGCCGAATCCACCCTGACCGCCACCGCCGAATCCACCGCCGCCGAATCCGCCCTGACCACCACCGCCAAAGCCGCCTCCACCGCCGCCGAACCCGCCCTGACCACCGCCAAAGCCTCCGCCACCGCCGCCGCCCAGCTGGATCGGAGGAATGACCAGATCGGCCACCGGATAGACGCGAGTCACCAGATTATCGTCGGATTCGGCCTTCGCCTTTGTGGTCACTTTGAAGACTTCGTTTTCGATGACGTATGTCAGTTCCGGATCGGTCGTCTGGTCGAAAATCAGCTCCAGAGCGTTTCTCAGCTTCATTCCCTGGAAGTTGATGTCCTTGATCAGGATGTCTTCCAGTGAGTTGATATTTTCCAGATCCAGTTCACCCTTATCCGGATAGATTGTCATTCGGAAATCGGTTCCCGAAGCACCGCCACCGGCACCGTAGGTGGTGGTGTAGAAGGCCTGAATGGTTTCCAGGATTTCACTGAGCGGAGTTTCGCCGGGGAAGTCCAGCGGCGGAATGGGTTTATCGAGCATCTGTCGCAGCCAGGTTTCCACCGGAGCTTCGATTCGAAGGTCGAACGCTTCGTACTTCGGTTTACGAGTCAATGTGAGAGCTCGCCAGACATCAGGCGATGGGTATTGAATCGGAGGCTCATCGGGGAACGGCACGTGGGACAGTTCCACCTGATACAACACTTCCAGAAAACGGTCGTGTCGCAGATTCACCAGACGGTAGGCCTTGTCCAGCTGTCCGAGTGCTTCCGACATGACCAGAGCCTGAGTCGCCGGTCCATTGCCGGGCCGCAGGTCGAGAGCCGTTCGGGAAACAGCTTCGCCGTCTTCAAAGGCATTGCGGTCACCTTTTCGACCACGAGCCAACAGGCCTCGGACCTGATCAATCAGGATCGCCATTCGCTCTTCTTCAAGTCGTTCTTCTTCCAGTCCTGCCGCGATTGTGGCACTGATGGCTTCATCGCGAGCAATCTGTTTGCGCTGCAGTTCATTGACTTCCTGCTGATTGGCGATTGCCGTCAACGCGTTGGAGACGCGACTTTCCAGCTGCTGACGAACTTCCGGAGCGATGTCTCGCGCGGCTTTGATTGTTTCGAGAGTATCCTTCAGCAGGCTGCTGGCGTACTCCGGCTGTTCGAAGCTCTGTCGATTCGCTTCGTCGATGGCTCGGTTGGTTTCGGCGACCAGAATCTGAGTCTGCAGCTGAATTGCAGCATCGACGTCTGAAAGAGCATCCGCCTGCTGAGCTGACGGGAAGGCCGGGGTTGGTGGTGCATCGACGTCAGCCGGACGGGGTGACGCCAATGTCGGGTCAGTTGCTGGCGGAGCAGGCAGGTCTAATTCGGCGGCAGGCAGGGGCGGATCCAGTTGAGTTGCTGCAGCGGGAGCATCTTCTTCCGGAGGCTGGCCCAGTCCCGTCATGATTGCCTTCAGCCGAGCGTTGCCGGAGTCCATTCGAACGGCATTGTGCAGGTATCGACGGGCTTCCGCTGTCTGACCCCGGCGCTGCAGAAACTCAATGGCATCGGCGGTTTGATTCATCGCTGCTGCGAATTCCCGGCCACTTGCCTGCAGATTTTCGAGGTCACAGACGCTGGCGGCCACGCCTTCTGACTGAATGATTCGTTCCGTCAGAACCCTGAGTTCTGCTCCGCCTTCGATTCGCTGACAGGCCGAGACATCCCAGCGAGCTGTCGCGTTGTCGTCCAGAGAGGCCGTCAGTGTCTTGAAGCGAGGCACGGTACCGGATCCGAACAGCACGGTGTGGCGATCGGGCCGCAGCATGATGCTCGCCTGTACAGTCAGCTGAACCGGCTGATTGTCTGTGGAGAACGCATGTGCTGCACGAGGTGCCAGGATCATGGCTCCGGCAATCTTACCGGCGGACGTTCCTTCGTTGCCGTATTCAGACTGAGTCACCAGACCGCCGGTCAGATTGGCCAGAAGTCCGGGCAGCACCTGATTCGTGACCGGTCCCAGTACAATGGCGTGAATGGAGATGTGCTGCTCAACCAGTTCGTGGATCAGAGTGTTCAGTTCACCCGGCTGAAGCGTATCGCGGGTTGTCAGGCCATCGCCGATGTAGACGACAGATGTTGGAGTTTTTGAATCGGTGTCCTTCAGAACCTGCCGAAGTGCCGGTTCCAGACTGGTGGCCCCCAGTGGAGTTCGCAGGCTGAGCTGATGGACGGCATCATTCATTTCGCGGGACGCCGCAGATGCGAATCCGTCTGTCAGCGTTTCGCAGGTGCTGTCGACGGTGAGAATCCGGACAAGATGATGAGCGGGCAGTCTGGAAATGACTTCAGATACCAGCTTCAGTGATGACTCGCGAACATGACCGACCTGACTGGCCGATGTATCCACCAGAATGACATGCCGATGGATGGGTGAGAATGCGACGCCGGCCGGTTTCACGGCCAAAGCGAAATACTCGTCCTGACCATTTTGGTACTGACTGATGACCACCGGCGAGGATGCCTCTGCCTGATCGGCGAGGCCGGGGGTTCCGGTGCCTGAAGCGACAGAGATGGTCAGCAGGCAGCAAAGAAAAGATGTTCGCGGAAACCGCATAGCGACCCTTTCGGAAGACCGAACAGTGGCAGTTGTCAGCCCAGACTGTGAGACGGGACGTCTACCGCGCAGGGGTAGACTCCTGACATCAGCATAACCTCGTACTCGGACAGTTGGGAAAGGAAATCCCTGCAAAAAACCAACCTGGCGGAGGCTTTTGGCTGAGAACATTTCCCGAAATCGCCTGACCGGAGTCTTTCGAAAAGTCACACCTCGGAATTCGGGTGTCCGGATCGCTACTGACGGACTTCACGATGAAATTCGAAAAGTCTGCCGATCCGCCGTCGAACACAGGGCCGTCACATTCGAACACAGGCCCGGGCCGATTCGTTCCCTCAGGTTTGATGGAGCCGTCGGCCTCGGCGGATCGAAGTAAGGAGGGGGACTCGGCCGGTTCCTCCGATTCGCAGGTCCGATTCGCTCATCAATCGCCCATGGTCAGCATTTTCCGAACAACCACGTGTCTCGCTCTTGCGGCTGCAGCCTGCGGAATGGTGGTCGTTGTCCTTTCGGATCTTCGTTCGGCGATGATTCCCGTGGACCACGTCGCACTTCGACCGATGATGCCGGAACAATCGGCTCAATCTGCCGATTCGGACCGGCAGCTGTGGGTGCCGGTCCAGCCGGGCGATAGCCTTCTGATCGGGAGCCTGGATGTTTCCGGTGGAAATCATGCCGTTGAACTGCTGCTGAGTCCGGTGCTGCAGACCGGGCTAAACCTGGTGGAAGCCGACTTTGAAATTCGGTTCCGACATGATGCCGAGGAACAGTCCACGGAGACTGACGTGCGGTCGAACGAAGCCGGGCCGTTTGGGTTTGTGTCTCAGACTGCCGAACTCTCCGCTGCTGATTTGGCTTCTGATCCATCAGCCATTGACGGCGTGACATCTGTGAACGCCGCTGACAGGCCTGCCCCGAGTGATCGTCGGCGATTTCTTATGCCTCGTTTTTGTGGTCCGTTGGCCTGTAATCATTCGATGATGGCCACGGAAATGGTCTGCCGCGATGGAATCTCTGTCTATGTGGTTGACGAAGTGTTGGATCAGCCCGATCGTTTTCCGCCAGCCAATGTTCGGCAATTGGCCGAACAGGTCGGACGCCGGGTTGATCAGGTGGTTCTGCCGCTGATCACACAGCGACTGGGGGAAATCGATGACCTGGACATGGACCAGCGTTTGAGTCTGGTGATTGGTCTGCTTGCGGAAGCGGGGACCGGTTCCGTGTTTGACCATCCAATCACGGGTTGCGTTCGGCCGGAAGATTTTGATCCGGCTTCGGTCCACTGCTGTGATGCTGTCTATCTGGATTGTCGCCTTCCGGTGGACGATGATCTGGATGCTGTGCTGACACACGAACTGGCTCACGCTGCCGTTTTCAGCGCCGTGAATCGCAGCCAGCAGGCCGGAGGCGAGTTTGCTGCTGTGCCATGCTGGCTGAATGAAGCGATTGCTCATTTGCTCGAACGCACGGCCAATCCGGACAGTGCGAATCTGCAGCAGCGAATGGAAGCCTTCCGTCGCCAGCCGCACCGGTTTCCGGCTGTGATACCGGAAGGGCTGGCGAACATTTCGCTGCGTCGAGGACCTTCTCGGGCGGCGGGTTGCCTGTTTCTGTCGTCTCTGCTGAATGGCCTGAATGGTGATGCGCTCAAGCGGATGGTGATGGATCCGTCGTCGGATCTTGAGCGTATTGAGCACATGACGGGACAGCCGTTTTCGGAAGGATTTCGGTCCTGGGGGCTGCAGCTGATGATGAACGATGCCCGCTCGGCTGCGATGCCGGTGGTCGCCGATATTCCGGTTCGGATTCAATTGGCGGGCACCGCATTTCTCTGGACAACGACATTTTCCGAGCCGGGTGTCGTGAATTTGATGTGCCGTCCGGACGCACGGCTGCAGCTGACGATTGTGCGGTCTGACCACGGCAAACTCGAAGGCATTCCCCACGACAGCGTTGCTGTGGTGTCTGACGGAAAATAGACTGAACGGCTCGAATCCGTGTCGCTGTTCCGTTGAAAGCCGCCCCTATATGCTGACTCTTCTGGTTGCCGTTCTCTCGATGGCCGGATTCATCGCCGCTTACCATACCTATGGCCGGTGGCTGTCGAAGAAAATCTTTCAGCTGAATTCTGAAGCGGTCGTTCCCGCGCACGAGCTACGGGATGACGTCGACTTTGTGCCGACTCAGCGACAGATCATTTTCGGTCATCACTTCACCAGCATTGCCGGAACGGGGCCGATTGTCGGGCCTGCTGTTGCGGTGTTCTGGGGCTGGCTACCGGCTCTGCTGTGGGTTGTTCTGGGCTCGATCTTCATCGGCGCTGTTCATGACTTCGGTGCGCTGGTCGTGTCGCTGAGAAACCGCGGGCAAACGGTGGGTGAAGTTGCCGGACGGCTGATATCTCCTCGGGCCCGAGTACTGTTTCTGGTCATTCTGTTTATGGCGCTGACTGTTGTTCTGGCCATTTTTGGTCTGGTCATTGCCAACATCTTTCGGCTGTATCCGGAAAGCGTTCTGGGAACATGGATTTCGCTGCCGCTGGCGGTGGGAATCGGCCTGATGGTGTACCGCCGCGGAGGCGGTCTTCTTCTGCCATCGCTGGTGGCTTTGGTGATCGTCTACGTTTTCGTGTGGGCAGGAGCGTACGTGTTTCCCGTCGACCTGGGTGCGTTGTTCAATGTCCCGGTCACGGGACGCTGGTACAATCAAACGACAGTTTGGACGGGGATTCTGCTGGTCTATTGTTTTGTTGCGTCGGTTCTGCCGGTATGGATCATGCTGCAGCCACGCGACTACATCAACAGTCATCAGCTGGTCGTAGCTCTGGCTCTGCTGCTGGTTGGAGTTCTGGTTTCGGGACTGACCGGAAAGGCCGATCTGGGAGCGAGTGCTCCGATGGTGTCGACGAATATTCCGGCGGATGCTCCGCCAATCTGGCCGTTCCTGTTTATTACCGTGGCCTGCGGAGCCTGCAGCGGGTTTCACTGTCTGGTCAGCAGCGGAACCACCAGCAAACAGATTGCCTGCGAAACCGACGCTCAATACGTCGCTTACGGTTCGATGCTGCTGGAAGGCGGTTTGGCCGTGATGGTGATTCTGGCCTGCTGTGCCGGGGTCGGTATGGGACGGTTTGATCGCATTGCCGACGCGACTGCAGGAGGCGGCTTTCGGTACGACGCTCACGTGGAAGCGGACGGCAGCCAGGCGACCGGACTGACTGCCTGGTCGGCTCGATACGATGTCGGCACCGGCTGGGAAAAGTTTCGCCTTCCGCAGACCGTCGGAGCGTTTGTCGAGGGCGGAGCTAACTTTCTGACTGCGATTGGAATTCCTTTGAAGCTGGGTGTGGGGATTATCGCTGTGCTGGTTGCCTGTTTTGCAGCGACCACGCTGGACAGTGCAACGCGATTACAGCGTTATGTCATTCAGGAACTGGCAGGAACTCTGCATCTCCGGCCGTTCACCAACAAGTATCTGGCCACCGGACTGGCTGTTGTGCTGGCAGGCTGGCTGGCCATGATTCCGGCCGATCCGACAAAGCCTCCGACGGAAGTCCTTGGAAGCGGCGGCACCGGTGGTTTGATTCTGTGGCCGCTGTTTGGTGCCACCAACCAGCTGCTGGCCGGTCTGGCGTTCATGGTCACGGTGTTTTATCTCTGGCGCCGAGGAAAACCGATCTGGTTTGCAGCGGTCCCGATGGTCGTGATGCTGATCATGCCTGCCTGGGCCATGCTGTGGAGCATGTTCAATTCGCAAAGTGGCTGGCAGTCGCATGACAAGCCGATGCTGTTCTGGACAGGGGCCGTCATTCTTGCGATTCAGGCATGGATGGTGATTGAAGGTCTGCTGCTGCTGCCGAAGGTCAAGGGTGTTCTGGAAGACGCTCTGCCCCCTCTGCCCGCCCGATCACAAAACGCCAGTCCTGCAGGACCGTCCTGCTGACAGCAGCCCGATCCAGTGCAATTGACGGACTCGATGCAGTCTGCATTTGCCGGGATTTCCGCCATTTTTGCCGATTCGCCGGGACAGACTTTTTCAGGAATCTGCGTTAGACCAGCTTCCGACTGACGTCTCAATCGCCGGAGCCGCCCAGTGACTTGAATTGGTCGGTTTCACGGCGAAAAATTGCGATTGCTGAACGTTTTCTGCCTTCAGCTTCCTTCTTTTCGTCGTTTGATGCGGAAATTTCGAATGGCTGACGAGCCGTCCTCTGATTCACCGGACCCCGATGTGGATGTCAACACGAAAAGACGTCGGAAATCCGGTGAAAAACCTGACGATTCCGTTCAGGAATCCGGGGATGTTCAGCCGCTTGAAGCTCTGGATCAGATCTATCAGAAGAATTCCCGGGAGCTGTGGGCGATTTTTTACTCGCAGTGCAGCGACCCGGAACGAGCCTACGATGCGGTGCAGGAAGCATTTCTGCGATTGCATGCTTATAACGGTGAACCAATTCGGGATGCTCGAGCCTGGCTGCTGCGAGTCGGCCAGAACTGGCTCCGGGATGTGGCTCGTCGAAAAAGCAGTAGTTGTAAGCTGAGTGCCTCATTGGATGAACTGGTTCAGGACAGGATTTCGCCTCAGGAATTTCTGGTCGGCGATGAAAATCGGTCAGTGATTCGAGAGGCTTTGCAGCAATTACTGGAAGATGACCGTAAGGTTCTGGTGATGAAGTATTCACTGAACTGGTCGGCCGCTCAGATGGCAACAGCCATGGACTGCAGTGCTCCTGCGATTGACATGCGTCTCTCGCGGGCTCGCCGTCGACTGGCCGAGCTACTGGAAGAGCAGGGTTACCACCATGACTGACAACTCAAAAAAACTGACGGATGAAAAGATGGATCAGCTGCTGACAGCCTTCTATGCTCTGGAAGTCCCGGAACAGCTTGAGCAGTTGCCGTCATCATGGTCAAAGCTGCAGGTGACCCGAGCGGACCTGCGACCGTCAACATCCGACTCAAAGCGTTCTGCTCCGGTTGGAACATTTGGTCGTGGTCTTGCCGTGGCCGCTGCAACACTGGCCGCATGTCTGGCTGTTGTCGCGATCAGCAGTCCACAGACTTCGGAGAATGTTCCGGGCGGCACAGTGACCGAGGTTCAGCCTGAAGTTGATCCGGGGAACGCCACGTTCAATGTCAGCAGTGACGGGGCTTCGCAGTCTCTGGGGAACGATCAGCCGACTCTGGAAGAAATCGACAGTATCGAACTGAATCCGGTTCCGAACGGAAAACAGGACCGGAAGTCCGACTGACATAGTCAATTCCGGTTTTCGACTGGTCTTCCATCTGCGAAGCGACGCCTGACTTCCGATGGAGTCAGTTCGCCGGGCGTTCAAAAATCTTCCAGCCGGGCTGCTTCATGATGGCACCTGCTGCGGATCTGAATTCGCCGGTTGGTGTCACAACGAACAGTCGGCCGGGGACTTCCACGTTCAGCATCAGTGACGTAATCAGCCGATCGTTTCGGTTCGCTCGCTGGCTTCCAGCGGATTTTCCCGAATCAACCGCCAGCACGAACAGAGCCTCGTGAGCGAAGTGCTTCAGTTCCTTTCGCGCCAGCCAGGCATCCTGACAATGCTCGGCTTTCTTCAGGCCCGCTTTCACGACTGAGAGCTCGCTTTCGGATAGCCCGTGATCCAGAAAATGGTCGCTGCGAGTCACTGCGGACCGTTCTTTTTCGGCTTCCTTTCGAGCTTTCTCGAATGCGTCCAGCTGCAGTCGCACAGCTCTGGCCTGGTCTTTTCGGCCGGTTGCCGCGAAATGCTGTTCGAGAGCCTGACCGGCGGGCTGAGTCCATTCGCGATTCTGCAGACTGACGACATGGGCCAGAATATCTTCCCCATCCGGATGTCCCTGAATCATTCTCAGCTGCCCCAGCGCAAATGTGGCGCCGACATGATCGGGTTGTCTGGCCAGGACCAGTCGCAGTTCGGGTTCCGCAGCTTCCAGTCCCTGTACGTCGGCAATTCTGCGAGTCTGGTCCCAGAGTTCCGCGGCTGTCATTGACGGGTACTGATCGGCCGCTTCATTCGGCCTGGAAAGTCGCCGAATCGCGGTGACTCGACGATGCCGATCCTGCCAGATGACCATCACCGAATTCCTCCAGTGGCTGCTGACGTACTCTTCCATTACCGCACAGTCGGTTCCCAGCAGGCGATCGGCCGCCGTCTGCAGTGGAGCAGGCGGAAAGCCGTTCAGTGCCAGTTGCTGTGGGTCGATGTCCAGAGCTCGGATTCGCTCAGACATTGACGGATGCGTGTCTTCATTTCCGCTGACTCGCTTCAGGCTGATTTCGCACCAGCGCTTG
Organism: Planctomycetaceae bacterium; assembly: GCA_041398865.1. Classification (GTDB taxonomy): domain Bacteria; phylum Planctomycetota; class Planctomycetia; order Planctomycetales; family Planctomycetaceae; genus Fuerstiella. The sequence continues at coordinate 237,665 of JAWKTY010000008.1, read as the reverse complement.
GCACCGGCGGATTCCGGAGCGTGCTGAAACGCTTTCCGCAGACGAGCGCAGAGGTCGGCGGGAGGTTCCGGCTGTGATTCCGTCAGATCCCAGACGGATTTCCAGAACTCCTGATTCAACAGTTGTGATGTACACTCGATTCTCCACAGCGCGGATGCGGCGAATTCCGAATTGGTTGAATCAGCGGCGATGCGATCGGCCTGGAATTCCTGCTGCCGCGACTGCAGGAAGGCTCGCGCATGAAACCGAGGCCAGTACCAGTTCAGAAAACGGATCAGGATTGCTGCCGTGAACCGCACAAACCCATGTCGTCGGTTGTTCTGCAGTGTCGCGAACAGCTGTTCCCATGATCGGTGCATGCGGTAGATGCGATTTCCGTCCTGCCCGTGTCTGCGGGACAGATGTCCGAATTCATGAGCGATGACCGATGCGGCTTCCTGAGTCGACATGGACAGCAGCAGGGGAACTCCCAGAATCAGCCATTGCTTCGGCCAGCCGAAGATTCCCAGTCGAGGATGCTGCACAACAGCAGCATTATAGTCGTCCGTCAACAGGACACTGCTGATCGCCGGGACATCCAGATCGGTCCGCAGCAGCTCAATCAGCCGATGCAGATCCGGCGCTTCGTCTGCTTCGAGTTTGCGGCCGGTGGGCGGAGCCTGGTCCATCAGCACCAGAGCGGCGATCTGTCCAAGTCCGAAGGTGATCAGGACGCCGCCGAGAAGAATCAGAAAGACACCGGCACCGGGAATCAGTGTGCCCTGAATAAATACGGCCAGACCGCCGCCAATCAGGGTCACGGTCATGGCAATTACTACTCCGTATCCCAGAAGGAGCCAGAACCACGTGCTGCGTTTCAGCGCCTGAGGGCGGTTTTCGTAGCGGCGTTCAATGGCTTCGACCAGTTCATCGAAGCGGCCTCGTTCCATCATCGTTCAGAATGCCTCGAAGTTGATGAATTTCATAAGCAGGCCCCGAGGCGGATTGTGGCGGACCAGATATTTCCGGCGTGCCTCAAGCAGGGACTTCCGCAGAGCTGTGTCCGTCGTTTGCACAGCGAGGGCCGTTACCAGAATGGCCTTTTCCGTGGGCTCCATCGACAGCTCATGGACTCGCTGAGCAGTTTCCGGGCTGGCCGGAGTTTTGAGGATACCGGTCAGGTTTTTGTACCGAGGTCCCAGTGACTCGAAGTGCGTGACTGCCTTCTGAAACCAGTCGCTGGCCGCGTCTGAGTTTCCTTCTGCCGCATAGCCCAGACAGAACAGGACGGGCAGCCAGCGACCTTCGACATCACCGGGCTGCGGACTGTGAGTGACGGCTTCGTCCATGTCACCGTGTTCCGCCAGCAGCATCACTCGCACAGGAACCAGATCCGGACTTCCGGATGTTTCCTGAAGTGCACCAGGAAGGTCGCTTTTGAAGTATTTCAGCAAAGCCTGAGTCCCTTTGACTCGTTCCGGGAAGTTGCCTCCGCTGGTTGTATTGAAGCTGTTGATGGCCTGCTGCACAGGTTGGTCAGCCTCGGAAGATTTTCCCTGATCGATCAACAGTTCGGCCAGCAGCAGAGCGGCACTCAGGTCGCCGGGGTCTGTTGCCAGAGCGGTTCGCATTTCCGATTCCGATTCTTCATAGCGTTTCAATCCCAGCAGTGCGGTTTGTCTCAGCATGTTGATTTCATCCGCGGGATAACCCTTGTCGATGGCCGCCTGAACATGCTGCAGGGCTGCTTCCCATTCGGCTCGGCCCAGGGATTCGTATGCCAGCGAGTACTCAGGCCACGGAAAGTCGGGGTCTGCTTCAATGGCTTTCAGGTTCATGCGGTGCTGTTCGGCATCGTCGCTGTCAATTCGGCCGCGAAGATACAGCAGAGCTGCGTTTTGGGGTTCGGCCTTCAGCATGGCATCGTATTTTGAAATCAGAGTTTCATAGTCGGCCGACACTTCGGGCAGATTCTGGTACGTCCGGTGCCAATGGACGGCGACTGGTCGATATTCCAGTTTTTCTTCCAGCAGACTGCGGAACTCAGGGCGCTTTTCGTCAGTCAGGTCGTTTTCGACAAACCGAACAAGGTTACCGTCGTCCGGGTGCTGTCGCAGCATTCGAACAGCGAAGCCCCACGCCTGTTGCGGGTTGCGTTTTTTCAGAGTCAGGTAGCCGCTCACGCTGCCACCCGGCCGCGACGACGGGTCAAACCATGACAGCGTCGTTTTGGTCACAACGGATCGCTCGCTGCCGATGGAGATCTCGTTGGGGGGTTCTTCGAATGGATAGTCGATGTGCTGGCGATAGAAAACGGGATCTGCCGACAGACGAACATCCGGTTCACGCGGTGAGGTGGCATAATGCACCGACATATCGATGATGACGCCAGCCCCTCCGGCGTTGATGATCCAGACCGGCGTTGATGTCCACCTTTCCCAGTAGTTCGATGTGACATCAATGCGATGCTCTTCGGATATTTCGCCGGAAATGCGAACGACGTGCGAACCTTCGGTGACCGAAATGACATCCTTTTCGACGACGCTGACGGGAGAACCGTCGTCGATCTGCACCTGAATAGCGGCGCCGGTGCCGTTCAGGATTGTCAGCGGCCGGTGTCGGCGGATGTATTCGTTATTGATTGCCAGCCCCGCTACCGCAAGGATGGCCGCCACCGTCAGGCCAAGACCCCAGCGATGTGATGAACTGTACTGGCGAGTAAACAGTTTGCTGAACGAGTGCTGAACTTCCGGAAGAATGGATTCGCTTTTCTGCAGCGCCTTTTCCGATGTTCGCACGAACTTCCGAAACTGATGATCGGTGCCCACATGAGGAAACGCTTTCAGCAGGACAGCCATGACTTCCAGGGCCTCCTCGTGCCGCCCTTTGTTCTGCAGGTGCCCTGTCAGTTCTGTGAGTGGTTCCAGACTGTATTGCTGTTCAGCTCCAGGTGCCTCGAGAAAGCTCAGCAGCTGCCGAGCTTCGTCCAGATGACCGGTTCGCATCTGATGTCGACCGAGTCCAATCCGGACTTCGGGCAGTTCGGGATCCAGTTGATGAGCTTCCTCCCACAGGGTCAGAGCCTCTTTCGGCAATCCGGAGTTTTCAAGATGGTTGGCAAATCCGGCCCTGATCAGTGCTCGCCCGGCAAATCGTTCCAGCATCGACTTTCGGAATTCTGCCGCCTCGTCATGCTGCTGGAATGCCGTCAGTGTGCCGTGAACGGCCAATGCTGATTCTTCAGACGGTGACTGCCGGAACTGGTCCATCGCTTCGGCTGTCTGAACCTGTCGAGCGGTCTCCCACTGTTTGACCGGAATGGCGTAGTGCCGGGAACAGACACTGCACTGGTCTGTGATGCGTTTGCGTCCCAGCGGTATGACGGGGATGAAGAAAAAGACAAACCACAAACGCGTTTCATAGGAAGTCAGCGTCGCCGGATGCCCGCACAGCTGGCAGATGGCCTGACGATCCTGCCGATGCTTCTTGCCGTAGTAGTGAGTTCCGACGCCGTTGTATGTCGTGGGCATGCAGGCTTCCTGTCAGCTGGGGCGAAATTCCAGTGGCGATTTTCCGGGGTCCGCGATTGCTGCCCGTGCGGCTGATCAGGGCCGCGGGAGGCTCATTGGTGATGGCATCTCTGACCGCCGACAATTTCACCGTCCGGAAACTACCCGCTGCCCTGGAAAAATCAAAGTGATCCGACACCGGCAGCTCGGGGAATCGAAAAACCGTTCCAGGGGACCTCGACGAGTTTCACGGACACATGCGCGCCGGGGCGGATGAGCCCGATGTCTTCGTTTCCCGCTTCTGCTTCGGGAAATCCTTTTCGTTGTCAGACGGCTCGATAGAATGGTCGGTTCGTCGAAATCTCGTTTGTCATGGCCCCGTTTTGCTTGGAATCTGAGATGTCCAGAACCTGTTTGGCTTTCCTGTTCACTGTCCTGCTGTCCTCGATGTCTGCCTGGAACGTCGGTTTCGCCGATGACGCAAAGCCGGTGACCGAAGAAAAGCCGGCAGCAGAGAAGAGTGAGCAGGGCTGGAAGCCGCTGTTTCCGAAGGAGGGTCTGGATGGCTGGAAGGTCACCAACTTTGGCGGCGAAGGCGAAGTCAGCCGCAACGGTGATGAAGTGGTGATTGCTCAGGGAGTCGACCTGTCGGGCATCACCAGCACTCGGACCGACCTGCCCAAAGTGAATTACGAAATCGAATTTGAAGCTCAGCGGGCAATCGGCAACGATTTCTTCGCCGGGCTCACGTTTCCTGTCAAGGACAGCCATGTCAGCCTGATCTGCGGAGGCTGGGGCGGAGGCCTCTGCGGTATCTCCAGCATTGACGGAAATGATGCCTCGGAAAACTCAACGACCAGCTTTCTGGAGTTCGAAAAAGGTCAGTGGTACAAGGTTCGGATTCGTGTGACGCCGGAAAAAATTGAAGCCTGGCTGGACGGAAAATCACTGGTTGACGTTGAGATCACCGATCGCAAACTGGATGTCCGTTTTGAAGTGGAGCCGTCAAAGCCGCTCGGATTTTCGACCTATCAGACAACCGCCCACCTGCGAAACGCTCGCATTCGAACTCTGCCGACACCGGCACCTGCGAAGTGAGATTTCCGGGGGCGAGTGAATTCGGCTTCCGGGGTGGAAAGTTCAGGGTATGGATCTGAAACCGATTGTTCGAAGGATTCTGGAAGACTACGCGCTGACAGTGCGAGGTGACCACGGAGTGACGCACTGGGCTCGCGTTCTGGAAAATGGTCTCAGGATCTGCGAAACCGAAGACGCCAATCCGGATGTGGTGTCTCTGTTTGCCGTGTTTCATGATTCGTGTCGACAGAATGAATGTCATGATCCCGGACATGGTCTGCGCGGAGCCCGGCTGGCAAAGCAGTTGCGAGGTGAACTGTTTGAACTGTCAGACGCTGATTTCCATTTGCTCTACACGGCGTGTGCGGATCACACCGACGAACAGACTCATCCTGACGTGACCGTGCAGGCGTGTTTCGACGCTGACCGTCTGGATCTGGGGCGAGTCGGAATCGCGCCGGAATCTGAATGGCTGAGTACGGCTGCGGCTCGGTCGCCGGAGATGCTGAAGTGGGCCGATGGCCGTGCCGGATTTCGGTTCGTCCCGGAAATCGTCACCGTTGACTGGGGCCTGTGATGAAAAAAACACGAGTCGTGCTCGCGATGAGTGGCGGAGTCGACAGTTCGGCCGCCGCAGTACTGCTGCATCGACAGGGCTACGAAGTGATCGGCCTGTTTATGCGGTCCGGCGAAACAGAAAACGCGGCCTGCGCCGTCAGCGGCGATAGTCTTCTTCCGGTTCTGGACACTCCGGCTCACAAGCAGGGATGCTGCAGCGCCGAAGATGCGGCGGATGCTCGTCGAGTTGCCGACCAGCTGGGCATTCCCTTTCACTCGCTGAACTTTCAGGATTCGTTTACTCGGATTAAGGACTATTTCGCCGACGAATACCTGGCCGGTCGAACTCCCAATCCCTGTGTGCAGTGCAACAACTGGCTGAAGTTTGGCAAACTGTGGACGTTTGCTCAGCAGGTCGGTGCGGACCACATCGCCACCGGACACTACGCCAGAATTCTGAAGGATGAATTCACGGGGCAGTATTCGCTGAATTGCGGAAGCGATCCCAACAAGGATCAGTCCTATGTGTTGTTCGGAATTCGTCGCGACCTGCTGTCGAAGATCCTGCTTCCGGTGGGTGAATTTCAAAAGCCGGACCTGAGACAGTTTGCCGAAGATGCCGGGCTGAAGGTGGCTCAGAAGAAAGACAGCTACGAAATCTGTTTCGTACCCGGTGACGACTATGTCGGGTTTCTGAAAGCGTATCGGGGCAGCCAGCACACGGCGGGCGACTTTGTTGATATGGCCGGCAACGTTCTGGGACAGCATCCGGGCTATCAGCATTTCACTGTCGGTCAGCGCAAGGGGCTGGGCATAACGTTCGGCGAACCTCGATTTGTCATTTCCATTCGCCCGGAAACTCGCCAGGTGGTCCTTGGGCTTCGAGAAGATCTGGCAACGAGCCGAATTCCGGTCAGCGGGCTCAATTTTCTGGTCGATCGACCGGCCGGTGATTTCGAATGTGAAGTGAAAGTGCGTTACCGGCAGGAATCAAAACCCTGCCGAGTTCAGTTGAATGGCGAGGACGAAGCGGTGGTCATTCCGCATCAGCCGCTACTTGGTGTCGCTCCAGGCCAGGCCGCCGTGTTCTATCGCGGTGAGCAGGTTCTGGGAGGAGGCTGGATTCAGTCTTCGAATTGAAGGTTCCGGTTGGTTACACTGCAGTGGCGTAGGCTTTCGGTTTGCATTGGAGTGCCGCTGAGGCCGGAAGAACGAGTCCCGGGTGCCTGAAAGCACTGGAGCAGAACAATGAGCATTTCAGGATCTGAACGTCTGAGTCCGATTTCTGTCCAGGACTATCTGGATGGAGAGGCGAAGGCACGGCGAAAGCACGAATACGTTGCCGGCCGGATCTACGCGATGGTGGGAGGTCGATTCGCCCATAACCTGATTGCGAGCAATGTGCTGATCGAGATCGGCAGTCAGTTGAAAGGAACTCCCTGTCGAGCTCTCAATTCGGACAGCAAGGTGAAGGTCCAGACCGCTGCGCAGACATTGTTTTACTATCCCGATGTGTCTGTCGTCTGTGGCGACAACATCCGGGACGGCGTATTTCAGGATCAGCCAGCCATCGTGGTTGAAGTTCTGTCGAAGAGCACTCGTCGCGCTGACGAAGGAGAAAAGCTGAAATCCTACCTCAGCCTGGATTCCCTTGCGGTTTATCTGCTGGTCGAACAGGAGTTTGCAGCTGTCACGGTCCATCGGCGGACATCATCCGGTTTTGAACGAAGTGTGGTGCAGGGGCTGGATGCGTCGCTCGAATTGCCGGAAATCGGAGTTCGCCTGCCTCTGCAGTCCATCTACGCCGGAGTGACCTTTCAGCCCGAACCCGATCCGGCCGAATGATTGTCGGCCATATGCATTGACATTTTTCCGAAAAGTCAGAGGCTTCGGTGAGATGAAATGTCGTTGGATGGTGCCGTGGAATTCCTGAAATGAACAGCGAAGTGTTGCCGGATGAAGTGGGATCGGGTCGTGGCCGGATGTGGTCGCTGGTTGTTTGTTCGTTGCTGTTTGTGGCGGTATTCGTTGCGACCTATCGGTATGTGTTTCCTCGATTTGGTCAGGAACCGCTTTCCTCGACGTCCTCACTGGCGTTTCATGCCGTGGCCGCTGCGGACGTTTCCGGGGCTCGGGAGATTGTTCTGCCCGATGGAACGTCCCGACTGATCAGCCGCGAGTCGGTCCTGAATGCCGGGGACTTCAGCGCGTTTCGCAGTCAGGACAGTTCTGCAGGTCCGGGTGTGGTTCTGCTGCTGAACGAAACGGGCATTGCCGATCTCGAGGCTCTGACGCGGCGGGACCGTCGAGGCCACCTGGTCGCGACTATCCACGACCGAGCCGTCGGCGAGGTGGCCATCGATCAGATTCGTGATGATCGTGTGGTTCTGGCGTTCAGAGGAATGCAGCCCGACGATGTCAACGAAGTGTTTGCTCGACTGACAGAATAGCCTTGGTTGTGTCCCTCACAAAATGCAGTGTCGGGAGAGTTTTCCGCGGTCCGCTGATGTGTCGGTGATTGAGGTGCTGCGGCGTTCCGGGAACTCGGCTCATTCTTCCCGTTGACGGTTTTCGGGCGAACTTCCTCCAGGTGCCTCGAACGCCGGTAACGGGGTCGCTATAGTTCCCGCCGGATCCATGAGGCGGCTTTGTTGTCCCGGTTTCCTGCGTTTTCTACGAGCTCTTTGCAGATTTTGACAGCGGATCAACGTCATGAAAATTCACGAGTATCAGGCGAAGCAGTTGTTTCGAGCGGCGGGAGTGGCGGTGCCCGAGGGGATCGTCTGCCGCACGCCGGACGAGGTTGCCGCGGCATTTGACTCGCTGGGAGGTTCGCTGGCTGTCGTGAAGTCACAGATTCATGCCGGCGGTCGAGGCAAGGGGCGATTCAAAGAGCATCCTGACCAGGCGGGTGTGGTACTGGTGCGTTCGGCAGCAGAAGCGAAAGACAATGCTGCTCGAATGCTGGGCAGCACGCTGGTGACGATTCAGACCGGTGATGAAGGCAAGCAGGTGAATACGCTGTTTGTCGAACAGGGCCTGAAGATTGCTCGGGAGCTGTACCTGGGAATCGTGGTGGATCGCGAGGTCGGCGGGCCGGTGCTGATCATGTCATCAGAAGGCGGCATGGAAATCGAGGAAGTCGCCAAACATCATCCGGAAAAGATTCTGACCGAACCCTTCGACGTGAATGCGGGACTGTTTCCTTATCAGGCTCGCAAGCTGGCGTATCAGCTGGGATTCAGCCCGGCGGCGGTTCGCAGTGCTGAAAAATTCCTTCCCAAACTGTGCCGCTTCTTTGTTGAGAACGACTGCAGCATGACGGAAGTCAATCCTCTGGTGCTGACGGATGATGACCAGTTGCTGGCTCTGGATGCCAAGGTCAGCTTCGACGACAACGCTCTGTTCCGTCATAAGAATCTGGTCGAACTGCGCGACCTGACGGAAGAAGATCCGGCGGAAGTACGGGCCGGAGAAGCGGGGCTGAGCTATGTGAAGCTGGACGGCACGATCGGATGCCTGGTGAACGGTGCCGGGCTGGCCATGAGCACCATGGATCTGATCAAACTGCATGGCGCCGAGCCTGCCAACTTTCTGGACGTGGGCGGCGGTGCGAATGTTGATCAGGTTTCTGAGGCATTTCGAATCATTCTGTCCGACGCCAACGTGAAAGCCGTGCTGGTGAACATCTTTGGCGGAATTATGCGTTGCGATGTCATTGTTGAGGCTCTGCTGGCGGCGTACGAAAAGGTGGGAATCAACGTTCCCCTGGTTGTGCGACTGGAAGGCACGAATGTTGAAAAGGCCCGGGAAATGCTCAACAGTTGCGGCCGCGACATTATCACCGCATCAGATCTCACTGACGCAGCGAAGAAGGTCGTTGCCTCACTGACCGCTTAGGTGCCGGGGAAGAGGTCGCCTCAAACACCGGTCCGTTTCGTTCACCACCAGTCAACATCAGTCCAGCAGAAGTATCGATATGAGTATTCTTGTCACCAAAGCGACAAAGGTCATTTGTCAGGGCATCACGGGAAACTCCGGGCTGTTTCACAGTCAGAAGTGTCGGGAATATGCTCAGGAATGTCAGCCTGGCGTCGACGTCTTTGTCGGCGGAGTGACTCCTGGCAAAGGCGGGTCGGAAGTCGATGGTTTTCCGGTTTTCAATTCTGTTCGCGAGGCAAAGGAAAAGACGGGGGCGAACACGTCCATGGTGTTTGTTCCACCGCCGTTCTGCGCTGATGCCATTCTGGAAGCCGTGGACGCGGAACTGGATCTGGTCATTGCGATTACCGAAGGCATTCCCGTCGTCGACATGATCAAAGTTCGTAGAGCCATGCAGGGGGCGAAGACTCGCCTGATCGGACCGAACTGTCCGGGAGTCATTACCCCGGGTGTTGCGAAGATTGGCATCATGCCCGGGTACATTCACACGCCGGGCAGCATCGGAATTATCAGCAAAAGCGGGACTCTGACTTACGAGGCGGCGTGGCAACTCGGGCGAGTCGGACTGGGGCAGAGCACAGCGGTTGGCATTGGCGGCGATCCGATTGCCGGGACAAATTACATTGATCTGCTGGAAATGTTTCAGAATGATCCCGGGACCGAAGGCATCCTGCTGATCGGAGAAATCGGCGGCAATGCCGAAATCGAGGCCGCTGAATTTATTCGGTCGAACGTAAAGAAACCCGTGGCCGGGTTTATCGCGGGGCAGACTGCCCCTCCCGGGAAACGAATGGGACATGCCGGAGCCATCATTTCGGGTGGCGGCGGAACGGCAGCCGAAAAGATGGCGGCACTGCGAGCTGCCGGGGTGGTTGTTTCCGACAGCCCCGCGGGCATGGGTGAGGCGATGAAGCAGGCCCTGAAATCAAAATAAGTGATTTCCGCGGACTCCGGCGGACTGATTTCGCTGTGGAAGCACTGCGGCGCCTCCTGTGAGCGGTTCGGGCAACTGGTCATCGTGAACTCCACCGCTTAAACTTCGGAGATCAACCCGAATCTCTCTCAGCGAACTCGAACGGAGGTTGTCGCCATGTCACGATGGATCTGTCGAAGCCTGATTGTTCTGCTCATTGCCGAATTCACCGTTCCGAGTCCACTGGCGTATGGGCAGGGCGGCGAGGACCTTGCGAAAGGCCTGCTAAAGGCGTTGATTGAATCGCAGCTCGACAAGTCTCGCCGCAGAAATGGATCACCTCCGCCACCGGAACCCGGACTGCAGGGTAACCTGAGACCCCACGGGCCAACTCAGGAAATGCAAAAGCTGAGAGCTCTGACGGCAACTTATGCTCAGGAAGCGGCGACCCTCGCGGCCGTTCTGCAGTCGGATGCCGCACGGAATTTTGACATCCGTCGTCGGCTGCCCGATGTCATTCGACTTCAGGCCACGGCGACTGCGCTCAGCACCCACAGCGCCGGGCATCACGACCATGCCGCAATGATTGATGAGTTCCGCTCGCTGAATTCCCAGTGGGCCGAACTGGCTTATGATCTGAAACATTGCCGCGGCCTCAGTCCTCAGGCGACCGCGGCGATTGCTCGGGTTGCCGCCGTGGACGCTCAGTGCAGTGCATTGCTGGGAATTCAGGATCAGTTTGACCAGCAGGCTCTGATTCAGTCTGCTTATACGCTCACCACCTACCTGCGTGACCTGACTGAAGATATTCAGGGACTGCCGATGAGCCGAAGTCAGAGCCGCCAGCTGATGCAGTCTCTGGCTTCCGTGAATCAGAAGGCTGAGTACTTTGCGGGGCTGGTCAGTCGAGGGACTCAGTATCAGGCCGTCGTTGCAGAATACCAGGAACTGTATCGCAACTGGGTGAGCACGGAAGCGATTCTGACGGATCTTCCCGGGCCGAACATTGCCCGGACGATTCGCCGAATCCGCGATTCCCACCGAACGATCCACGATCTGCTGAGACTGGAAATGGGAGTCGACAAGGATACTGTCCTGCACCTGATCCACGAAACCGGCGAGCAGGTTTCGGAGCTGTTGCGGCTGATTACGCTCGAAGACCTCATGAACCTGCCCGACAAAGAATCCGTACCGGCCGCAGCCGATGCCATGAGCGGGACCATCCAGAATATCGACGACCTGGTTCACCGGGACCAGCCGCCGCAGGCCGTTGGCGAAGCGTGGGTTTATCTGGATGAAGCTCTGAAGACGCTGCAGTACGTCCTGCGACCGCTCCAGCGGGGTGATGCTGTTGCTCGATTGAACGGCGTGGCTGAAAATGTCGAGGCTCTCCGCCAGGCCCTGGGAATTGTTGTTCAGTATGACAGCCGCATTCTGCTGCAGAACGTTTCGTCGCTGGAAGGACTCGCCAATCGACTGTCCGAAACTCTCAAACGCTGGCAGACTCATCCCGGAAACCATGATCGAACGCTGGTCCGTCAGGCGGATGAAATGGAACAGATTTTTCACCACATCGAACAGGCTGTGGCTGCAAACCAGCTGAACGGACACCTTGCCGAGTGTGATCAGGCGATCGTCCTCTGGCAGCGGATTCGGCCGATCCTGAAAACCTGCGATACGGACGAGCAGGAGCAGTTCCAATACATTTCCAGTCGACTGACTGCGGACCTGATTCGTCTGCGGACAATGCTGCCTCAATAAAGACCTCGGAACATGGCGTGTGCATGCCGGGTGCGAATCTGTCCGTCTACTACCCGAAAAATGCACGCCTAAGAAATCTCCCGGATGCATCAGTCGGTCTGCCTGATAACGTGTGACGACCTCCCGTTTTCCGCTGCAGCGACCGGGGGCGGAGAACTTCATCGCCTGTTTGCCACGCTCAGCAGTCAGGGGACGCTGTTCGAAAACCACTATCTCCAGGCTCAGGGATTTGGCAGCATTCTGGATGGTCTTTCGGATGCTCAGTGCTGCCTTGCAGACGACAGGGTTCAGCTGGTGATGTGCCGTGTGCCTGGACAAAAACAGTCATTGACTCCCGAAGTTTACGAATCGTTGCCGGGGCAGTGGGTAAAAAGCGACATTTCCCGGGCCATCGGACCTGCTGAGCATTGTGACCGGCTGTTTCGCTGGTTTCATCTCCGTGCCGGTGTTTCAGCTTTTGATGGCGATCTCGTGGCAGAAGTGTTGGACCTGGTTCAGAGGCTGTTGCTTTCGGGATGTTGTGTCGTTGTTACGGCTGTGAGGGGAAGCGACGGGTTGAATTTTCCCTTCGAGTCTCTGTTGCCGGAACACCGGGTTCGCGTTCCGCTGTGGGTTCTTTCGGGCCAGAGCGATTGCGGTCGAATTCAAACGGTCACGGGCAGCTTCGATCTGACTCGGGTGATCGGTGAGTTTCTGGATTACCCGCTGGTTCCGCGCGTCGAAAGTGATTCAATTCATCCGGGGGCGATGGTCGATCCCGGGACGAAAAGGTCCCGACGCGTGCTGATTCGCTACGAAAACGTCCATGCTGTCAGGACGGATAATTTTCTGTTTGTTCAACAGCAGGAACCGGCATCCCGCGACGGAATTTTGTCATCAGCCCTTTATGCAAAGCCGGAGGATGTCTGGAACGTCAGCGACGTCTCAGTCCAGTATCCGGAAGCTGTTTCTGAGTTCCAGCGGTGTTTCTGAAATGCCGGTTGTTCCGGTTTTGGTGGTTTCCGCACGCTGAAGAACGCCCGCGACGGTGACCTCTCGGAAGCCCGGCTAAGTCACCCGGACGTGGCTTTTCTGCGACATGCTGGTGACAGAGTCCTGCGTCCCAGGCGACGGAACATTCCATTCGTACCGGCATCTCCGGATGTAGTGTCCGGCTGGCTGGCCGGTTGAAACGATTGTATCGATAGTTCCGGGATGTTGTCTTTGGGGAACATTCGATGTTGCCGGTTTTCACCGGTTCGTCACATCAGTTTCAGGCACGCCATCCAGTCCGATCTTTCCAGGAAAGGCTTCAAAATCGCTGTCTTCCATGACTTCTTCCAGGAATACTCAACCCTAACCGGAGTCGGCTTACGCAGCGGGATTTTTTCAGGAAGCGGAAGGTACAATGAGCAAAGAACGCAACAACGATATTCAGAAGATTGAGTCCCTGGAACCTATGATTCTGATGTCCGCTTCTTCAGCGGATCTCAACGGCACGGATGGCGATGATATCCTTGTCGCGATGAATCCTTATGAGTCTGTCAGTGGTGGTGATGGCGATGATGTCATTACCGGGCTGGGGGGCGACAATCTGCTGTGCGGAGATGCCGGTGATGACCTGCTGATTTCCACGTCCGGCTATAACGCACTCGATGGTGGTGAAGGCACGGACACGGTTCGCTTCCTTGACGGGAACCGGGCTGACTATCAGGTGATTGATCGAGGAAACGGGATCATCGAAGTCAGCGATGGAAGCCGCATTGACATCATTACGAACGTTGAAAAGTTTGAGTTCAACGACGGTGTTGTTGAGCTGAATGACCTTCTGGGTTCAACGAACTCAGCGCCCCACGTCACAACCGGCAGCCACATTCAGGTGCCGGAGAATCAGACTGCAGTCGTTGTCATTCAGGCCACAGACTCTGACGGTGACACTCTGACCTATTCGATTGCTGATGCGTCGGACGGTGCTCTCTTCAATATCGATCCGCAGACCGGTGAACTGACCTTCAAAAATGCGCCGGACTTCGAGAATCCGCTCGATCTGAACGGCGACAATGTTTATGACGTAATCATTCGCGTTTCTGACGGCAAGACGACCACACTGCACACCATCTGGGTAGGTGTGACTGATGTGAACGAAAACGACTGTGAGAATGGAGCTCCCGTCTTTACCAATCTCCCTGGCGATAACCTGATTAGTGTGGTTGAGAATCAGGTAAATGTAATTGATGCGGACAGCACAGATCCCGATGGCGACCCGGTGACGTATTCAATTCAGGGCGGTGCCGATTCGTCATTGTTCACGATTGATGCGACGACTGGTGTGTTGACCTTCAAAAATGCACCGGACTACGAGAATCCAGCCGATGCCAATGGTGACAATGACTATCTCGTGACGGTTCGTGTTTCCGACGGAACTCTGTACACGGATCGTGATCTGACCGTTCGGGTCACAGACCTGAACGAAAACGGTGGCAACAATCCTCCGTACTTTACAAATGTCAATAATGGTCAGATGATCATCATTGATGAGAACACCACTGCTGTCATTGATTCAGATGCAACGGATCCGGACGGCGATACTCTGACCTATTCGATTTCTGACGGCATCGGTCTGCCCGGAAGCGGCAACAACGAAGACGCTGCCCGGTTCCGGATTGACCCGTCGACGGGCGTGCTGACATTCATTTCGGCACCGGACTACGAGAATCCGACAGACGCCAATGGCGATAATATGTATCACGTGACCATCGTTGTGACCGATGGAAACGGTGGAGCTCAGGAACGTCAGATTGTTGTGAAGGTTCGCGACGTTGATGAATCGTCAAATCAGGCTCCGTACTTCACAAACGTTGAAGAAGGTGAAAACGTCACTGTTCCTGAAAACACGACCCTGGTGGGCGATGCAGACGGTGTTGATCCCGAACGGTGATCCTGTGACGTACTCGATCGTTGGCGGAGCTGACGCTGCGAAGTTTGTGGTGAATGCTCAGACAGGTGTCGTGAGCTTCATCAGTGCTCCGGACTTCGAAAACCCGACGGACGCGAACGGGAACAATGTCTACGAACTCACACTGCGGATTTCTGACGGCACACTGTTCCAGGATCGCAATGTGACAGTTCAGGTGACGAATGTGAACGAAGGCGGCAACGGCAATCAGGCTCCGTACTTCACAAATGTTGAAGAAGGTGAAAACGTCACTGTTCCTGAAAACACGACTCTGGTGGGCGATGCCGACGGCGTTGATCCGAACGGTGATCCTGTCACGTACTCGATCGTTGGCGGAGCTGACGCTGCGAAGTTTGTGGTGAATGCTCAGACGGGTGTCGTGAGCTTCATCAGTGCTCCGGACTTCGAAAACCCGACGGATGCGAACGGGAACAATGTCTACGAACTCACACTGCGGATTTCTGACGGCACTCTGTTCCAGGATCGCCACGTGACAGTTCAGGTGACGAATGTGAACGAAGGCGGCAACGGTAATCAGGCCCCGTACTTCACAAACGTTGAAGAAGGTGAAAACGTCACTGTTCCTGAAAACACGACCCTGGTGGGCGATGCAGACGGTGTTGATCCGAACGGTGATCCTGTCACGTACTCGATCGTTGGCGGAGCTGACGCTGCGAAGTTTGTGGTGAATGCTCAGACGGGTGTCGTGAGCTTCATCAGTTCCTGACTTCGAAAACCCGACGGATGCGAACGGGAACAATGTCTACGAACTGACACTGCGGATTTCTGACGGCACTCTGTTCCAGGATCGCAATGAGACAGTTCAGGTGACGAACGTGAACGAAGGCGGCAACGGTGGCAACAATCAGGCTCCGTTCTTTACGAATGTAGAACAGAACGAGAACGTGATTGTTCCTGAGAACACGACCCTGGTGGGCGATGCCGACGGCGTTGACCCGAACGGTGATCCTGTGACGTACTCGATCGTTGGCGGAGCTGACGCTGCGAAGTTTGTGGTGAATGCTCAGACGGGTGTCGTGAGCTTCATCAGTGCTCCGGACTTCGAAAACCCGACGGATGCGAACGGGAACAATGTCTACGAACTCACACTGCGGATTTCTGACGGCACTCTGTTCCAGGATCGCCACGTGACAGTTCAGGTGACGAATGTGAACGAAGGCGGCAACGGTAATCAGGCCCCGTACTTCACAAACGTTGAAGAAGGTGAAAACGTCACTGTTCCTGAAAACACGACCCTGGTGGGCGATGCAGACGGTGTTGATCCGAACGGTGATCCTGTGACGTACTCGATCGTTGGCGGAGCTGACGCTGCGAAGTTTGTGGTGAATGCTCAGACGGGTGTCGTGAGCTTCATCAGTGCTCCGGACTTCGAAAACCCGACGGATGCGAACGGGAACAATGTCTACGAACTGACACTGCGGATTTCTGACGGCACACTGTTCCAGGATCGCAATGTGACAGTTCAGGTGACGAACGTGAACGAAGGCGGCAACGGTGGCAACAATCAGGCTCCGTTCTTTACGAATGTAGAACAGAACGAGAACGTGATTGTTCCTGGAGGGAATACGACCCTGTGGGCGATGCCGACGGCGTTGACCCGAACGGTGATCCTGTGACGTACTCGATCGTTGGCGGAGCTGACGCTGCGAAGTTTGTGGTGAATGCTCAGACGGTGTCGTGAGCTTCATCAGTGCTCCGACTTCGAAACCCGACGGATGCGAACGGGAACAATGTCTACGAACTGACACTGCGGATTTCTGACGGCACACTGTTCCAGGATCGCAATGTGACAGTTCAGGTGACGAACGTGAACGAAGGCGGCAACGGTGGCAACAATCAGGCTCCGTTCTTTACGAATGTAGAACAGAACGAGAACGTGACTGTTCCGGAGAACACGACACTGGTGGGTGATGCCGACGGTGTTGACCCGAACGGTGATCCTGTGACGTACTCGATCGTTGGCGGAGCTGACGCTGCGAAGTTTGTGGTGAATGCTCAGACGGGTGTCGTGAGCTTCATCAGTGCTCCGACTTCGAAACCCGACGGATGCGAACGGGAACAATGTCTACGAACTGACACTGCGGATTTCTGACGGCACTCTGTTCCAGGATCGCAATGTGACAGTTCAGGTGACGAATGAACGAAGGCGGCAACGGTGGCAACAATCAGGCTCCGTTCTTTACGAATGTAGAACAGAACGAGAACGTGATTGTTCCTGAGAACACGACCCTGGTGGGCGATGCCGACGGCGTTGACCCGAACGGTGATCCTGTGACGTACTCGATCGTTGGCGGAGCTGACGCTGCGAAGTTTGTGGTGAATGCTCAGACGGGTGTCGTGAGCTTCATCAGTGCTCCGGACTTCGAAAACCCGACGGATGCGAACGGGAACAATGTCTACGAACTGACACTGCGGATTTCTGACGGCACTCTGTTCCAGGATCGCAATGTGACAGTTCAGGTGACGAACGTGAACGAAGGCGGCAACGGTGGCAATAATCAGGCTCCGCTCTCACGAACGTCAGTGAAAACCAGCAGGTGACTGTGGTCAGTGGGAATACCTTCGTTGGTGACGCCAATGCTTCTGATCCGAACGGCGATCCGCTGACGTATTCAATTTCGGGTGGAGCTGACGCGAATCTGTTCGTGGTGAATGCTCAGACGGGTGTCGTCAGCTTCATCAATGCTCCGACGTACGTGTCCGGTGGCGACAACAGTTACCAGCTGATTCTGCGAGTCTCTGACGGAACGCTGTATCAGGATCGAGTCGTCAACGTTGAAGTTGTCGCCAACAATGGTGGCGGTGGTAACTGAGCACCGTTCTTCACGAACGTGGAGCAGGGTGAGTTCGTCTGGTTCAACGAAAACAGTACCTTTGTGGGTGATGCAAATGCGTACGACCTGGATGGGGATGCTCTGGCCTTCTCGATCGTGGGCGGTGCTGATGCAGCTCGATTCTTCATCAATGCTCAGACGGGTCAGCTGTTCTTCATCAATGCTCCGGACTACGAAAACCCGGCTGATGCGAACGGTAACAACCTGTATGAACTGACGATTCGTGTTTCAGATGGTCAGTTGTTCCAGGATCGCAGCATTCTTGTTAACGTTGAGGACCTGCTGAACGCCTGATCCTTTCTGATTCGTGTCCCTGGAGGCCTCGGTTCTGCTGAGTGTCCAGGGCACTGCTGACAGCAAAGTCCGCTGGTGTGTATCATCAGCGGGCTTTTTTTATTGAGTTTGCTGGTGGATTCTCAGCAGACTTCAGTTTGGTATGATCCCCGTGATTTGGACGCCCGGGTTGGGTGTTCTGAGTCCAATCAGGCATAACTGACTGTGCTGACGACGGAATGCCTTCTGGTTCGTCGTGCAGTGCTCTGAGGCGGCACTCTGGTGCCGGAGAATGTGAATGTCGACGACTTCTGAATCCGATGTGTCAGCTGATTCGATTGATCTGCTGCATCGCGCTTATGAGACGCTGAATCTGCAGATCAGCAAAGTGATCGTCGGTCAGACAGACGTGATCGATCAGTTGCTGATTGCGCTGTTCAGTCGGGGCCATTGTCTGTTGGAAGGAGTTCCCGGGCTGGCAAAAACACTGATGATCAGCACGCTGTCGAAAAGTCTGTCGATGGCGTTTTCGAGGATTCAGTTTACTCCGGACCTGATGCCTGCCGACATCACGGGGACGGATGTGCTTCAGGAGAATCGTGACACCGGCGAACGCGAGTTTCGGTTCATTCAGGGGCCGCTGTTTCACAATGTTGTTCTGGCCGACGAAATCAACCGAACGCCCCCGAAGACTCAGGCGGCACTTCTGGAGGCGATGCAGGAGAGGCAGGTGACCGTCGGCCAGACAATTCACCTGCTTCCCAGTCCGTTTTTTGTGCTGGCGACACAGAATCCGATCGAACAGGAAGGGACTTACACGCTTCCGGAAGCTCAGCAGGATCGCTTCATGTTCAAGGTGTTCGTGAAGTATCCCAGCTTTGCTGAAGAGCGGCAGATTGCTCGTCAGACAACATCGGGGGCGAAGGTCGAAATCGAGTCGGTGCTGTCCGGGGAGCAGGTGCTGAAGATTCAGGACGTAGTTCGGCAGGTTCCGGTTTCCGACCACGTCATTAATTACTCGCTGGCAATTGTTCGGCAGACCCGAGTTCACGAACCTGGGGCACCGGACTGGATCAACGAATGGCTGGCGTGGGGAGCGGGACCGCGAGCCGTCCAGAATCTGCTGCTGGGCGGAAAAGCTCGTGCGCTCCTGAAGGGGCGGACACATGTGTCGACCGACGATATTCAGGCGCTGGCAGCTCCTGTGCTGCGTCATCGAATCACACCGAACTTCACTGCAGAAAGTGAAGGCATTACCTCAGACAGGGTGATTGAACGCCTGCTGGCGGAAACCCCGGACAAGGAAAGCGAACTGACGAGTGACCCACGACTTGGAAAGATTTTTGCGGCCTGACGAGGTCTCCAGAGTTTCTCGTCTGGAACTGCGGGCTCGCAAGGTCGTGGAAGGGTTTGTCTCCGGTCTGCACCGAAGTCCGTATTTTGGTCAGTCGATCGAATTTGTTCAGCATCGGGAATATGTCCCGGGGGACGATATTCGTCGGATCGACTGGAAGGTCTGGTCGCGCACGGACCGTTATTACCTGAAGCAGTACGAGGAAGACACGAATGTTCGTGTGGTTCTGTTGGTGGATGGCAGCGAATCCATGCAGTTTGGCAGCCGTGGAGTCTCCAAATTTGAATATGCGCAGACCATCGCTGCGGCTCTGGCAATTCTGGTTCTGAAGCAGAACGATTCTGTTGGAGTGAGTGTTTTTGATTCGAAGGTTCGAACTCTGATCCCCTGCAGCGGTCGGAAGAATCAGCTGAATGTTGTTCTGCAGGGGCTGTCCGTGGAAACCGGGCAGGGGAAAACCGACATGATTTCGGTGCTTCGCAAAGCTGCAGAAGCGATGGCCCATCGCAGTATTGTGGTGCTGATTTCCGATCTGTTCTGTGACCGCGAGGCTTTGTTCAGGGGGCTGCAGCTGCTGCGTCAGAGAAAGCACGAGGTACTGATTGTTCACACGCTGGATGACCAGGAGATCGACTTCGAGTACTCGGGGACGACCCGGTTCGAAGGTCTGGAAGATTCCGGAAAGCTGACCTGTGACCCGGCCGCGCTTCGGGCGGGATATCGAGCTGCTCTGGATAGTTTTCTTGACACCATCCGTCGTCGCTGTGCCGGCAGTCTGATTGATTACCGTTTGACTCGCACCAGCGAACATGCGGACGCCGTTCTGTCACATCTCCTGAACTTCCGGATCGGGATGTGATCATATGGCCGGAGCCTTGTCGTACTTTCTGAATTCCGGATTTGTTCTGCCCGGCCTGCTTTTGCTGTCGGTGCCGATCATTATTCATCTGCTGAGTCGCCTGCGATACCGGAAGGTGCGTTTTGCGGCGATGGAGTTTCTGCTGCAGAGTGATGAGCTGAACCGACGTCGGTTGATCATTGAACAGCTGCTGCTGCTCCTTCTGCGAGTCCTGTCGGTTCTGCTGATTGTGCTTCTGCTGGCGCGACTTCTGCTGAACAGATCTCATCTGCTGTTGCTGCAGGGAGCTACCACACATCATGTTCTGATTATTGATGATTCTCTGTCCATGCAGCAGCGGGACGGAGATGCAAGTGTCTTTGACAGAGCACTCGCCACCGTGACCGGAATGGTTTCACAGGAAGGCGGGGTCAGCGGGCTGATGCACATCACCGTGTTGACCACCAGTCAGCCGGACCGGCCTCTGGTTTCAGATCGGCTGCTGAACAATGCCCTGCTGCAGGAACTCGCTCCGCGGCTGCGGAACCTGCGGTGTTCATGGCTGGCGGTGTCGCCGCTGAAGGCATTGCAGACTGCGGAGAATATTCTGTCCGGCGACGGTGGCGTCACGCCGCAGGTTCACGTCATCACGGATCTGCGGGCCAGCGACTGGAACGATCGTCCGGAAATCGTTTCAGCCCTGAAGGCGCTAAACGACCTGGAAGCGGAAATTCGGCTGGTCAGTCTGGTATCCGAGCCAGCCGCCAATGTTGCTCTGACGGAGCTGACTGCCGAAACCTTGTCCGCACCGGCGGGCATCCCCTATCGCATGAATCTGAAGTTCCACAACTACGGGACTCAGCGTTCCAGCGGACTGCGAGCCACAGTTCTGGTCGATGGCCAGGCGCTGCCGCTGAAGGTGCTTGTTCCGGATATCGAACCGGCTGCTGATGCCGTCCTTTCGCATGATATCGTGTTCGATTCCGCCGGCGGTCACGATGTAGAAGTCCGTCTGGAAGAGGACTCACTGTTGCCCGACAACTCCCGTTTTCTGGCCATCGACGTCACGGCGCGACGACTGGTGCTGGTGGTCGACGATGAATCTCAGCAGTCAGATGCGGCCTTCGTGGCGGATGCTTTGGGTGATTCTGAGTTCACCGGTGTCTCCACGGAAATCCGCACGTCAGATGCCCTGCTGAACGCTGACCTGAATGAATATGACTGCATCTATCTGCTGAACGTTCGCGAACTTCCGGCGGATGCGACGGTTCTGCTGACAAACTATGTGCGGGCGGGAGGCGGCATTGCCTGGTTTCCTGACCAGCAGGCCAACACCACGTGGTATCACACAGCGCTTCAAAGCGCCGCGACTCCGCTGTTTCCCGTTCAGCTGGCGACTGTGGCTGAAATTCCCGCAACGGCCCGAGATGTTGATCCGGCGTTTCAGCACCCTGTCTTCGCGCAGCATCCAATCTTCGCTGTCTTCAATCTGCCGGATAGTCCGTTTGCGTCGCTGATTCAGGTCTCGAAATGGTTTCGGGTTGCTGAACAGAACGACAACGAAGCTTCATTGCCTGAAGCAGATGTTTCCGGGAAAGTTCAGGTTCCTGTTGTACTGGCTCGGCTGACCAACGGTGAGCCGATCGTGTTTGAACATGCGGTGGGACAGGGCCGAGTTCTGACATTTCTGACGACGGCAGGTCGGCGATGGTCAAACTGGCCGGTGATTCCTCCTGCTTACGTCGTGATGCATGCACTAATTCATCAGTATCTGCAGAAGCCGAGTGAGCGAGTCCGACTGGCCGAAGTCGGAGACCCGCTGAAGCTGACGTGGCCGGTCAGTCGGTACAGCGATGTTCTGGAAGTCTTTCTTCCTGAAGTCCCCGATCAGGGGGCCGAGGAACAGGCTTCCGGCGACGCAGAGACGTTTCTTCGTCTGCAGGCCGTTCCCGTCGGCGTCGAAGAGGAATTGACACCGAACGCGAAGCCCGTCGACGAAGACCAGCTGACTGTTTCCGTTCCCCAGGCCAATCGTCCGGGTGTCTATCGTCTGAAACGTTATCCTCTCGGAGCCGACAGCGAAGAATTCCGGCTGGCGATGAGTGTGTCGTTGACGGAAAGCGACCTGACTCCGGCGGATGCCGCCCGGATTGAGCGCCAGGCCGGGTTGTCTCGTCTGAAGGTCATCGATGCGGCGGTGGCAGGTGGCCTGACCGCAGGAGACGCCGGTCGTGAAGTTCGCTGGGCTCTGCTGGGCCTGCTGATTCTGGTGCTGATTGCCGAACAGTTGCTGTCGCTCAGAATGAGTCATCACGCAGGAGTCGCGTCATGATTTCAGCAGCGATCATTACCTTGTCTCAGACAGAATCGTTTCGGACGATTGAACTGGACCTTCCGGAATCCACGGTCGGAATTCTGCTGGCGTTGTTCGGGATCGGGCTGGTGGGCGCGCTGACGGTCTGGACGTCGCTGCGGGACAGTCGGTTTCTGAAGACGGCGTGGCGGATTGCTCTGCTGGTGCCAAGAATCGTGGTCCTGCTGGGGCTTTTGGTCATTCTGATCAATCCTCGCGAGCGAACTCAGACGAGCCAGATTCAGCGATCACGTGTTGGCGTGCTGTTCGACACATCGGTGTCCATGGCCTACCCGGCGACGGATGAGTTACCAACGGAGGGCGATGCTGCCGAAACGCGTTCCACGACGGCTCAGCGGCTGCTGATCAGCGATGGGCTGTTGAACGAGCTCAGCCGGACCCACTCCGTGTCGGTGTATTCGTTTGACACGACCCTGGAAGGTCCGCTGGCGGTGCTGTCGGAAGGGCAGACACTGTTCACGACCGATTCCGCATCAGCAGCGACGGCATCAGTCGATGATGACGTTGCTCGGGTCAATCTTGATGAAGACGGGAGTTCAGCGAATCAGGACGATCGCGATCGGTGGGGCGACCTTCTGCAGCCGAACGGTGCGGAAACGCGTCTGGGAGAATCGCTGCACCAGCTGATCGGGCAGCTGTCCGGTCGGACTCTGTCCGGAATTGTGATTGTCAGTGACGGACGTTCCAACGCGGGGCTCGATCTGGAAACCGCTCGGCTGCGAGCGGAACGCAGTGATACGCGTCTGGTGACGGTCGGCGTGGGCGGCACGCGCCCGGCGATCAATCTTCGGATTGCCGGGATGCAGTCACCCTCGGACGTGCATCGTGGAGATCCCTTTGATCTGACGGTTGTGGTTCAGGGGAACGGAACCACCGGTCAGGGAGGCACGGTTCAGCTGTACCAGCAGTCGGCGGGCAGTGACGGAAACGATCGGCGAAAGGTGGATGAACAGCCGTTTCAGTTTTCTGAAGATGGTCTTCCCGTCGAGGTCGGTTTTCAGCAGCAGATCGCCGTTCCGGGGCACTACGAGTACATTGCGATCGCTGAACTCGCAGACAAAAACCTGAAGGAGCTGATTGTGGATGATAATCAGCGGCGTCGGGAAGTGGAGGTGACAGACAGAAAGCTGAAGGTTCTGGTCATTTCCAGTGGCCCGATGCGAGATTACCAGTTCGTCCGAAATCTGCTGTACAGGCACAGCGGAATTGAGTCAGATGTGTGGCTGCAGAGTGTCGATGCCGATTCGTTGGGGTTTGTTTCTCAGGAAGCGGAGAAGCTGCTGACTGAGTTTCCGGCGACCGAAGCCGAACTGTTCGACTATGATGTGATCGTGGCTTTTGATGCCAACTGGTCATTGCTGTCAGCTCAGCAGCAGAAGTTTTTGAACCGTTGGGTCGACGAACATTCCGGGGGCATCGTTTTTGTTGCCGGTGAACTGTTCACACCGGAACTTGCCCGGGATGCCGATCGTTATCGCGACATTGCCGTGCTGTATCCGGTTGTTCTGAATCGAACTGTTCTGGAACTCAGGCTTAGTCAGGGAGCTGACAAGCCCTGGCCCGTACTGCTGACTCCCGAAGGACGGTCCAGCGAGTTCCTGAAAATTGCCGATGCGACCGGACGTTCCGATGTGGATCTCTGGAAGACGTTTGGGGGGATTTATCGATCGTATCCCGTTCAGGCAGTGCGGGATGGAGCGATCGTGCTGGCGGAATACGGGAACCCCCGAGCCAGGACACAGCATGGACAGCCTCCGTTCCTTGCCAGCCAGTATTATGGTCGCGGTCGGACAATGTTCGTATCCAGTGCCGAGACCTGGCGATTGAGAGCCATCAGTCCGGAAGGCCACCAAAGGTTCTGGACAGGACTTGTGCGCGAAGTGGGACAGGGGCGGCGGAGTCGGGGACGCAGTCGAGGCCTGCTGCTGACGGATCGGTCGGAAGTCTCTCCCGGCCAGACGGTAACCATCCGAGCTCAGCTTTACGACTCCCGCATGCAGCCGCTGCAGCGTGACAGTGTTCCGATTTCCGTCGTGGACGCGGACGGTCGGCCCGTGAGTGTTCCGGATCAGCTGCGAAGTGATGGACGGCGGCCAGGGCAATTCGTCAATACTTTCCGCCCGGGGCGACAGGGGCAGTTTCGCATTACTCTTCCCGTTCCGGAATCCAGCGATGTTCTGCAGGCTGACATTGAAGTGGTGCTTCCCAACCTTGAAGCAGAAGACCCGTCTCAGAACGTCCCTTTGCTGACATCACTGACCAAGTCGACAGGAGGCCGGTATCTGAATCTTCCGGATGCTGCGGCTCAGCTGGCATCGCTGCTGCCCGATCGAAGTGAGCCCGTCGTCGTCGATGAACAGCTGAAGACGTTGTGGGACCGATCCTGGGTGATGTATCTGATGATCTCTCTGCTGGCACTGGAATGGGGCCTGCGTCGAGTCGTCCGGCTGTCATGACAGAACGGGACAATCCCGAATGCCCATCCCTGCTTTTCCGGCAGTGAGGTTGCTCAGCCCGTTCGGACCTGTAGACTGGGAGGACTCGGAACCCACCTGTCTTAAGAACTGTGTTCCGAATTTTGTCTGTGACAGAACTCCGTTCGTTGCTTTGCGAGAACTCATCCGTGCCGATCCGACTGATCACTCTGCTTTTTGTTTCCTTTGTGAGTGCAGTTCCTGTTCTTTCATTCTGGTTTCAGGATGCACCCCAGGAGAGCCGTTGGGAGGCGGACATTCGGAAGCTGGAGCAGGCTTTGGTTGAACATCCTCAGGAACCCGGCGGCATTGTGTTTGTCGGCAGTTCCAGTATTCGCCGCTGGGATCTGAAAAAATCGTTTCCCGAACTGTCGGCCGTGAATCATGGGTTCGGCGGGTCGGAAATGTCGGATGCCGTCCGATTCTTCGACCGAATTGTCACTCCGTTGAAGCCGGCCACGGTGGTGCTTTACGAAGGCGACAACGACATCGGCAAAGGAAAGTCACCCGAACAGGTGCATGCGGACTTTCAGCAGTTCGTTCGATTGTTCCGTGAAAAACTGTCTCCGGACAGCCGACTGGCGTTTATTGCAATCAAGCCCAGCCTGAAACGCTGGCACCTGGCTGAACCGATTCAGAAGGCCAATCAACTGGTTGCCGCGGACTGCCTTGTCGACGATCGCCTGACCTACATCGACGTCTGGGCACCCATGCTGGGGGAAGATGAAAAACCTCGTCCTGAACTTTTCGTCAGTGACGGCCTTCATTTGAGCGAAGCCGGATATCAGGTGTGGGCTGATGTGGTGCGTCCGGCTCTCCAGCCTCGGCCCGTATCGGCTCAGTAGAGCACCGCAAAGACCAGCCGTGCTTCATTCATTGAGACGGCCCCCCAAAATCTGCGGGCTCAGGATCGCCGTGCCAGGCGATATCAGTGATCCGCGTGGTGAGTGCGAGCCGAAGATTCAGCGGGCTGGCTCTGGCTGAGGGTGCTGAAGGTCCACCACGCGACGAACGACATCGCCAGAACGGTGTACAGGAACAAAGCTGAAAGCATTTTGCCGATGGCTGATCCGGCTTCCACATCGTCTGCCTGGAACTGCTCAACTTCAACGGGCGAAAACAGCGAGCTGTCCGAGGGGGCGGCGTGATCAGTCATGGCAAACCTGCTGAATGTTGAACAACGGGACGGTTCAGAGCCTTCGGCGTAACTTTTTGCTCTGTCGGCTCTGATCCACATCCGGATGGACCCGGCCGCCCCGAAGAATAGCCCGGAAACAGTTTGTCGTCGAATTGACTTCTCGTTTTGCCTGGTTTTTTCCAAACTCCGGAAGGTCCGAAGCGAACAGATTCCAAGGGCAATCGAGTCCGTGTTCCGGCCGTCAGACTTCTGCCCGACAGGGTTCTCCGTTCGTTTCGGATGCGTCGAAGTTCAGTCAGTGAGTGCCTGCTCGCCAACCGGGTCAGTCGATCGCTGTGCCGTTTCCAAATGCCTCCCTCAGCCGTGCTTTCCAGGCCGGGACCTCGTCGGGATGGCGTTGCAGGGGCGGATCAATTCGACCACGAGCGTTATAGAAACCCGTAATTCGCAGACCTTCCGCGTTTGACGGCAGTGTGAATCCCAGTCGGCCGTCGTCGTGGACGAGAAGGCATTCCCATTGGCCGGCCTGCACCTGAGTCAGCAGTTGAATGTGGCCCTTGGCGACATCCAGCAGGCTCTGACCGTGGCTGGCTGTCAGAATGGAATTTCCGGCTCCTGCCAGTTGCAGCAGTGTGGGCATCAGATCGACGTGCCCGGTGGTTGCGGAAATTCGTCCGGGCGGAACGTTCGGGCCGTGGATCATCACAGGCGTGCGAGTCTGAATGTCGGACAGGCGGGTCCCGTGGCACAGGAATCCATTGTCCATAAATGCTTCCCCATGGTCTCCCGTGACGACGACAATCGTGTTCGTGCCTTCAAGCTCTTCCAGAAAACGATCATAGCATTCGTCGACAAACGCCAGCGACTTGTAGTATCGGTCTCGCAGAAGGTCGACGGGCCGAGGCTCAGCGGGCAGCGGAGGCACGCAGTCCGGCGGCGATGAGTCGTATTCCGGTGGGTAATAGTACGAATAGTGGGAAGCCATCATGTGTGAAAAGATAAACTGCGGCTTCGACGCGGTTTTGATTTCTCCGGCAATGGTGGACAGAACTCGCTGATCCTTTTCTTCCCAGGGAGTTCCGTCTCCGGCGAAGTTGACTTCGTGATCAAAGTTCAGAGGACCGATGAATTCATTCATCCGACAGAAGTACGGCGAACAGCTGGAGATCGCCTTTCGCTCGTATCCCAGCCGGCTTAACAGATGACAGGCTTCAGACGGCACCTGCCGGTCGAGCGTGTCGGCGTAGCTCATGGGATACCGACTGTACAGAAATGCGAATGCTCCAAGTTCAGAGCAGTTGGAACCGCTGAAGTGGTGTTCGGTCACCAGTGAGCGTTCTGCCCATCGGCTTAAACGAGGGGTGTGTTCCGGGGTCAGAACATCGTGTCGCAGACTTTCTGTCAGCAGCACAACGATATGCGGACGCAGGACGGCGACAGCATCATCGGGCACGGATGCAAGGCCGTGACTGGCAGGCCAGTCGGCACGATGAGCCTTGCACAGCTTCCGGGCATCATCCTCAAGATCTGCGAACTCATCGTCACAGGAAATGCCGAATGCTGCGGTGCTGGTGTCGCAGATTCGCTGAGGATGAAACAGCCACGTTCGAAAAGCCATGGCCTGATGAACCTGGTTCAGGCTTTCTCGGTTTTCCACGAATTCCCGGGCGACAATGACCCCCGGGATGCTCGCAGCCACGAAGACAGCGATGATGATGAACGCCGGAGAGAGTCCGGAACGGAAGCTGCTGGTCCGCCACACGAACATCACGCCGCGAACTGCTACAGCCAGCAGCACAATTCGGCTTCCGATCATGAACAGTGAGTACCGGATTCCGTCGGTGATTGTCGAAATGTCTCCGCCAATCGACAGGTCTTCGGTCATCGAGATTTTTTCGACATAGTGCCACAGAGTGGCGCCGGTGACTCGCTGCAGTCCGCAATCGATCACCAGCCAGCTCAGGACTGTCAGATGTGCCGTCCATGCCAGTCCGCGAGCAGCGGTTGCTCGGCCGAAGTAGTGGCTTGCTGAGATGATCAAAATGGCTGGGGCCGTCACCAGCAGGGTTCGCGCCAGGAGTGTCCATACGAGGACTGTCTGGTCGAAAGCGGCGAGGTCCATGGTGAACAGCAGCAGCGGCAGATCCCAGAAGATCGAGAACTCAAACCATGCCACAATCAATGAGCTGAAAGCCCAGATCAGCATCGCACCCAGCACCCTGGGTTTCCACGCAGGAATCCCGGTCTCTGTCGACGCCAGCAGCGCCTGTCGTGGTGTTTGTGTCATCAGAACCTCCCGGACCACACGGACCGCACAGAACGCTACCCCGCCGGAAATTCACGTGGTCCAGGGTTCTGCGAGATTCTCCGATGGAGTCTGATCGGGGTGCCGATTATGAGGCTCATACCGGAGATGCGGTTTTCGTGGGCTGG
The DNA here is from genome assembly GCA_041398865.1 of Planctomycetaceae bacterium. Taxonomy (GTDB): domain Bacteria; phylum Planctomycetota; class Planctomycetia; order Planctomycetales; family Planctomycetaceae; genus Fuerstiella. The sequence continues at coordinate 209,252 of JAWKTY010000008.1, read as the reverse complement.
CCTGCGGACGACGTCGGTCGGACACGTCTCGTGCGGATTCGGCCCGCGTTTCCGGGCGTCAGATCGAAGGAGGGGGCTGTACTTCCCCGGTTAGGCACTTGACCAGGACCATCGTAATGTCGTCGTCCGGCTGGTGTGGTCGGCAGAATTCTTCAATCGCTTCGACGACGCTTGAAATAATTTCGGACGCGGATCTGTGCCGATGAGCCCGAATCACGTCGAACAGTCGTTCTTTGCCGAATTGGTTCCGGTCCGGCCCCCAGGCTTCAAATGCTCCGTCTGTGGCGAGGACCATCAGGTCACCCGCCCCAAGCCGGACGGCTTCCTGAGTTGTGTATTCAGAATCACTGAAGACGCCAAGCGGGAGGCCATCGGGAGTCAATGGGCGCTGCTTTCCTTCGGCATCAATGACCCAGCAGATGTGCCCTGCTGCGGAATACGTGAATGTTTTCGAGGGAACGTCGATTCGCGCCACAAAAGCCGTCATGAACTGATGGTCCAGCGTATCCTCCCAGATGCCGTGATTGGCGATACTGAGAATTTTTCCCAGATCCTGATGCTGCCGGGCACTTGTGCGCAGCAGTCTTCTGGCTCCCACGGTGATCAGTGCCGGGCCAAACCCGTGGCTGCTGACGTCCGCTACGATGGCGACGAAAGAGTCCTTGTCAGTCTCAACCAGGTCGTAGAAGTCGCCGCTGCAGATAGTGGCAGGTCGGCAGCTTGCGGCGATCTCAAAGCCCGGGTATTGCGGAGGGATTTTCGGAAGGAGTCGTTCCTGAATCTCGCGGGCCACGTTCATTTCACGCTCATAATACTCCTTCTGTCTGTCGGCAAGAAAATGAGCATTGCGTTCAATCGCATAACGAAGCGACCGGGAGAGAACATGGGCATTCAGTTCAGACTTGGGCACATAGTCCTGCGCTCCCTGCCCAACTGCCTCAGTCGCCAGGTCTTCATCACCCAACCCGCTCAGAATCACGACCGGGGTATTGGGAAAACGCTCGTGCAACAGAAGAAAGGTGTCCAGTCCTGTCGAATCGGGAAGTGTCAGGTCAAGGATGACCACGTCTGTCTGATGGTCGGACAGCAGATGAGCGCAGGCGTCGGACAATGTGACGACATGCGTAAATTTAAACTGGTTCAGGGGACGCATCTGCGACCCGACGATGAAAGCATCGTCATCGTTGTCCTCAACCAACAGCACCTGAACCTGAATCATCGCATCCCTTGGGGGTGGGGGGCCGAGCGGATTCCAGTACCGGCATCCCTCAATAGAACCAGGCTGCTTTGTGCCCGGTCTTGAACATGGTTAGGATACTCGAATCCCGGAGGATCAATCAACCTTCAGTCGAATCCTCCACCGGGAGATTCCCTCATGCCGTGACGGCTTCATCGATATGTTGAAGAACACTGCCAAACCAATAACAAAGAGTTCGGCGAAAAAACTTGATTGCAGGGTATACGTATCTCCTCCATTGGGAGTGCCTCGATGATCCCGCCGAACTCTCACAGGCAGTTTTCCTGCGACGCTGATCAGTCTTCTGAAGGAAATCAGCGATTTACTGCTGAAGCGATGTTCGCTGCAACAATCGAAACGTCACCCACGGCCATGGTCATGATTGGTGCAGACGGCTGTATTGTCTTCGTCAATGCAGAATCTGAAAAACTCTTTGGTTATCCTCGCAGCGAACTTATCGGGGAGCACATTGAACTTCTTGTTCCGGAGAAGTTCCGTTCCGGGCACCCGGAACTTCGTTCCCGGTATTTTGAGAGTCCGGCAGCCCGCCGCATGGGAATGGGACGCGAGCTTTTCGGCCGATGTAAAAGCGGTGCTGAAGTCCCCATTGAGGTTGGTCTGAGTCCTGTTCGGGCGGGGAGTGAGTTGTTTGCACTCGCCACCATCATCGACATCACTGAACGCAAGAAGCTGGCCGAAACACAGCGAAAACTCAACGAAGAGCTGGAAGAACGGGTTGCCACGCGGACCAGAGAACTTGCTCATGCAAATGAATCGCTCCGGGCCAGCGAGGAACGTTTTGAACTTGCGGTCGCCGGGTCCAGTGACGGTTTGTGGGACTGGGACCTCGGCAGCGGGACGGTATTCTTTGCGAAGCGATTTAAGGAATTACTCGGGTATTCTGATGACGAAATCACTGATGACTTCCGCGAATTCGAGTCCCGTCTTCATCCTGAAGACCGTGATGCCACCTTTGCGGCGATCCGAGGGCACCTCGACCGTCGCGAACCGTACGACGTCGAGTACCGTCTGAAGACGAAGCGAAACGAATACCGCTGGTTTCGTGCTCGTGGTCAGGCACTCTGGGATTCCGCAGGCAGGCCGACCCGCATGGCAGGTTCGATCACTGACATTCACCAGCAGAAACTCGCCAGCCGCGCGCTGGAACAAAGCAATCACGACCTGCAGCAGTTCGCATATTCAGCGTCGCACGACCTCCAGACGCCGCTGCGCGGAATCGCGAATTTTGCTCAGTTTCTGGAACAGGAATACTCGTCTAAACTGGATGAGACCGGTCGCGATTACATTTCACGAATCGTGGCCGGAGCCAAACGGATGCAGCGGCTGATCAACGATCTGCTGGAGTATTCCCGCGTGGAATCCCGCGCGGCTCCATTTGTACCGTGCGACCTGAATGAAGTCGTGGACGATGCGATTCTCCTGCTGAACGCATCACTTGAAGAAACCGGGGCCATTGTGACACACGACGTTCTGCCCGTTGTTCCGGGAGATCGGGCACAACTCTCACGACTGTTCCTGAATCTCATCGGCAACGCCGTGAAATACCGTGGAGAACAGCCTCCCCAAGTTGTTGTTTCGGCAACGGAAGTCCCCGGCGGATTCCAATTGTCTGTCCGAGACAACGGAATCGGGATTTCCGGCGAACACTTCGAACAGATCTTTGAGATCTTTCGCCGCCTGCACACGCAGCAGGCTTATCCTGGCACGGGCATCGGACTGGCATTGTGCAAACGTATCGTACAGCGCCATCACGGAAGCATTTGGGTGGAATCAGAAGTCGGAGTCGGCAGCATCTTTCATTTCACACTTTACGGCCGAATAGCAACGTAAGTCAGGGGACGGGAATCGGAGACTATGAGAATCATGGAAAGCGGACGACCAGCCGTCGTGTTACTTGTCGAGGACAACGAAGACGACGTGATTATCACACGCAAAGGGTTTACTCAGGCGAAACTGGTCATCGAGCTGCATCATGTTGAGAACGGACGCCAGTGCATGGAATTCCTGCGGCGAGAGGGCTCGCACGCCTCCGCTCCGAGACCTGACCTGATTCTTCTGGACCTGAATATGCCTGTGATGACGGGCAGAGAAGTAATGGCCGAACTGGCCAGGGATGATGTGCTGTGCAGCATCCCCGTAGTCGTGCTCACCACAACGGAATCAGAAAGGGAAATCCTGGAGATGTACAGGCTGCGGTGCAGTTCCTACATCACCAAACCCGTCGACTTTGAGCAGTTTCTCCGAGTGGTCAGGGAGCTGGGCAATTACTGGTTCACAGTGGTTGTACTGCCCACCGAGGATTGATGTCACCAATGCTGATCTGAGCCGGTGGCATGGTCCGCAATCGCAGCGGCTTGATCAGCGTTTTCCACTGCGGGGCTTCTGGTTCAGGAACTCCGTCATTTTCCAGACGCGAATGCGGTTTTCTTCTCCGGCGGTGGCCAGAAAGACGGAATTGGTCGTCATTGCCAGGCCGGTGATCGGCCCTGCCTGAGCGGCAAACACCAAAGGCTTGCCGTCCAGCGATCTCAGGCTCCAGATCCACACATATCCATCGTTGTCACCGCCGATGACCCATTTCCCGTCCGGAGAGAGCAGTGTCACCGGGCGACGCTTTTCCGAATTTGCAGCGATGTCCGGGAGTGCCAGGGTCTGTTCGACTTCACCGGTGCGTGTGCTGACAACTGCGACTCCTTTCGTGCTGATCACCGCAAGAGAAGTGTCCTGCTGATGGACAAAGACCATCGGGGTGTCGGTCATCACAGGTTCGAGAAGTGGTTCCGCGGATGGAATGGTCTTCGCCTGATCCAGGGGCCACGTATCCTTCTTACGTTTCCAGATTCTGAGCTGAAACGGAATTTTCTGAGCATCGAATCGGCCGTAGGTCGCCAGCAGTTGTCCGGAAGGTGATGGCAGTACGTTGATGGCGCCGAGCGTATCGCGCGAGAAATCAGGATTGTCCACGTTCCACGACGCCGGCATGGGTTCATGCAGGATCTCACTTTTTACCGAAAGGGTCACTGAATCCAGTTCCAGCAGATGAGACTGAGTTCGGTCACGAACGCTGACGAACAGCGATTCATCTCCCGGTCCCCAGGCAATCGCCGGCGCACCGCCCTCGAATGCTTCGATCCCTGTCTGAAATTGAGCGGATTCGACGGCTCGAACTGCCACGGCCGGAGTCGCTGCTCCACGCAGCCCGCTGAGCCCGATCGCCAGCCGCTGGCCGTCAGAAGAAATCTGAGAACAGAGTGCTCCGGAAGGTTCGGTCTGAAAGCTTCCGTCGAAAAGAGACAGCCTTGCCGTGAAGGGTTTCGGCAGAACCAGTCCTTCCGCAAGTTGCAGTGTCAGTTCGAAGATCCCTTTTGATCGCTTCCATGTTCGAAGTCGGGTATCGGTGAGCGTATCCCAGACATAGACCGGCTGATCGGGTGCGGGACCTCGAATCAGGCTGCTGCGATAGTACTGCGAAGCGGCCAGTGTCGTTCCATCGGTGCTGAGCGACATGACGACTCGTCGCAGCGGTCTCGACTTGAAATCAAACTCCGTGGAAAATTCGGCAAACTTTTCGGGTGGGTTTTCACTGACCATGGGCTTGGCAGCGGTTAATTCGGCCGTTTCAGGATTGATGGAGCCCGTTTCATCCGCCGGAACGATACTGGCTTTGGTCTGTTCAATCCGAGATCGGATTTCGGCACGGCGTTCCGGGTCGACGGCCACCCGCAGCTGATGTTCATAGAGCGCCAGGACGGGATCGGCCGGACGGATTCCCAGCAGACTCAGGTCCGGACCGTCGGCATCAGTCACGGCATTGTTGAAGTTCCTTGCCCTGGTGAACTTGTCGTTGACAATTTCATCGTCGGGCTCGATCACAACGGTCTCATTCAGCGCCTTGTCTTTCGGCAGGTCGAATGTTTCTGAGGCTCCGGCTGACGTTGTCCCGGGAACGTCAATCAGTTTGGCGCTTCGATCGTCGCCGACCGTGAAGACTCCGGACTGAGTGCAGCGGATGTCCAGCACAGGCCCGGCATGCAGTTTGTCGCTGCGCTGCAGTTGCTTTCGAGGCAGGTCGAAACGAGTCACAGAACCGTCCAGACGGCCGATGTACAGCAGAGTCCGTTCCTGATTCGTCTGCAGTGCCGTGATCGGTCCGGAATTGTCGCCCAGGTCCGGAGCAAACAGAATTTCGTAGTCTGTTTCGATTCCGTTCTCATCTGTGCCTTTCACCGGCTCACCTCCCGTGAGTGCTCGACGAAAAATTCGGCCATCCGCCAGACCAACAACGATCCGCTTCAGATCTTCTTCAAAGATGCCGGACACCGGTTGCGTATCATTCAGCTGAGCGGCGGTGACGGAATCGGTCACAGTTCCGTCTTCGGTCTGAAACACGGTGATGATTTCATCAGCCGTGACGACGGCCGCCAGTTTGCCGCTGGCCGACAGAAACAGATTCAGAACCCGGGATTTCGGCAGTTCGACGGGACACAGCGGTTCAGCCGTCAGCACGGGTGCTTCAGGCGATCTTGCCTGTTCCTCAGTCATTTCCAGAGGACTGAGCGGACGGTGAACGACATCGTTTGTCTTCCAGATTCGTCCAATGCCGTCGTCGGTGATGGTCAGGATCCTCTGATCCGTCAGCTGGCGGACTGTGGTGACGGCCGAATCAGCGATTTTTGTCGACGGGCGTCGTTCGTCCTGAAAAGCAAAGAGATCCTGAGCATAGATATCCCAGGTCTGCAGATTGGCACAGCTGCGAGCCAGCAGGCGACCGTCCCGAGTGCCGACCAGAACAACATCGCCTGTCGGGTCGAGTTCAATGCACGAAATCACCCCGGGAAGTCCGGTGACGGACTGAGTCGTCACTTCCTTCTTTTCTCGTTCAACGGCCAGAACGTTGTTTGTCGTGCGAGTGAAAACGCGTTCCTTGCCCAGTGAGACAACCTGAGTGCTGAGCACGCCCAGACTTCGCTGCCCGGATGATGCGGCTATGCGGCTGCCGTCTTCGTTCGAAGCCACATAGAACCGCTTAGCCAGCTGGTTTCGCAGCTTCAGCCAGGCTTCTGCCGCAATTGCAAAACGGCCTGTTCGGGTAATCACCTGCTTTGCTGTCGACTGCCGTCCGGCAGGCTTGGTTTTTTTCTCGTCCGAGACTTTCAGCTTATCCAGAAGTGACATGCCGGCAGCGGCGACGGTTTCGTTGGTTTTCTGTTCTTCTTTCAGATCGCTTTGAGTCTTGCCACCTGCAGTAATGACGCCTTCTGCCTGCGCAGCTGTGTCCTTGTTCTGAGGCGAAGGCTTATCCGTTTTTTCTGATCCGGATTCCACTGCGGCTGTTGCGGGTGCGGCTGTAGCCGGTGGTGTGGATCCGGTCGTGCCTTTGGAAGGCTGAGCCCCGCCCACTTCTGAAGCGGGCGGCACTGAAGTCATCGTCTGAGCAGAACCATCCACAGGCGATGAACCGGATTCCGGGATGGACGAATCCGCTGAGGCGGGCGGTTCCACGGGCTGGCTTGATAACTGAGTCAGCAGAGTCGGGCCTTCCGACGCTGCCTCTGAGGTTCCTTTGGCCGGGGGGGTGACGACAGCAGATGATCCCTGCGGCGTTTCCGATTGACCGGTCTTCGCACTGCCTCCTTGAGTTTCACCTGCTCTTGCCTTTTGTTTGGCGAGGCACGCCTGAATTTCGGCAGGAGGCTGGCTCAGGTCCTCACCACCACATCCCCCAAAGCACAGCAGAAGCGATGCCGATAATAGAAACCTGATCAACCCCATAGTTCGTCCCATCAATCCCAAAGTTCAGGGGAGAAGCCGTCTCCGACAGGATGATCACAGACGAATGTGAATATCCGATTAAATACGCGTGAAGGATTTGCGGCCAGCCCGGACTTCCTCAGTTTCGGCAGCCGTGTTCGCTCGCCCGAAACTGCACAGGCTGCGGACTTGTCACTTATCGTCCAGTTTTGCCTTCAATGTATGCACAACCTTGGAGTCCTTCAGGCTGGCGAGGATCAGATCCTTCCCTTCGTCTTCGCAGTAGACGGCGGTTGAAAAATCCGGAGTGAGGCCGTTGTAACTCATGACACCGCTCTTCGGGCCATCGGTCGCGCTGATCGTCTGGAAATCTCTGGAGGCTTCAAATCTTCGAGCCGCTCCGCCCACAGAGACAAGCGTGTTCTTTGTATCGATAAACTTGACACGAGTAAGTTGCGCACCTTTGGTGATGTCTGAAAACAAAAGTTTCCTGACGTTCCCTGACGGTAGTTCCAGCACGACGACGGTGCTCTGCATCGCGATTGCCAGCAGGCTGCCATCGGAATTGAAGCAGACATCACGCACGGATTCGGCGGCGAGTTCCTTTCCGACCAGGATCTCCATCGGCAGAGGTTTGTCAGCTCGTTTCAGACTGTCACCGGTATACAGCCACAGGCCATCCGGGGCGGGGGTGACCATCATCGACTGGTCCTGATTGAGGGCGAACTGACCTTCAATCGGAAACGCGACTGTTTTCGTCTTTCCATGTTCCAGGCTGTCCAGCCGAATTTCGATCAGCTTCGTCCCCTTGCCGTCCTTCGTCGAAACCCAGACCGTGTCACCTTCCGGAGGGAAGTAATACCCCATCACCGACCCAAACGTCGTTTTGGAATCTTCGACAGATTCCCGATATCTGTCTGAGATCTTATGTCTGATGGCTGCATCAACAGAGAACATCAGGACCGTGTCACCGGCCTTGTTGAACAGCGCTGCTTTGGTGTACGGGGACTTGAACCTGTCAAGAAGCTTGCCTTCCTTCAGATCCCAGAATTCTCCAACTCCGTTGCTGCGTCCGGCAAAAGCAATGTCGCCTGTCGAAGTCACAGCGACGGCGGTGACCCGAGTTACCGGAAGATCTGATCCCGGTGTACCGAGGCTGCCGACGAGCCCCATTCCGAAGAACCCGACAATACCGACGACCAGCACTGCTGACACTGCGAACAGGCCTTTTGTTCCGCCTGGCAGCATGCCGACCATACTGGAGGGAATGATCGCGCTGCCAACTCGGCCGACCAGCTGAGTGCACCGCTTCGAAAGAAGCTGAATTCTGGACGGTCCGCCCCCGAGTTTTTCGAGGGCTGAGTCCGCTGCACGTTTGACCATCGGCTCATGGTCATCAAGAAGTTTCACCAGCGAAGAAACGGCAGAGGCTTCACCCATGTCTCCAAGCGCATTGCATGCGTGGTAACGGACTTCCGGGGCCTGATCACGAAGCTGAGCAAGGATTGCAGGCAGGCTGGACTTGTCACCGATCTGACCCAGAGCAATGATTGCCTGGCTCCTGACGGACCGAGAATCGTACAGCGACTCCTCCAGTAATCGGATTGACTCCCTGTCCTTCAATTCACCCAGCGCCCGAGCGGCGGCGGCGCGAACCGATTCCTCCGGATCTGATTTCAGAAGTTCCCGCAGTCGCGGAACGACGTTTTTCTGACCAAGGTACCCGACGGCCTCCACAGCCAGACGACGACTCTTCTCATCGTGTTCGTTCAGGATCGGGGCCAGCATCCCCGCAGCTTTGGGGTTCTTCAATCGCCGCAGTGCCGAAATCGCCCGGTATTTCAGCTGCAGGTCATCGCCTTCCAGAAATCGCCGCAGAGTGATCAGAGCTTCTTCTGCACCTGACTTTCCGGCAATTTCCAGAAGATGCTCAATGACATCGGGGTCAGTCTCTTTCTTTAGATGTCGCGAGACAACCGGTCCGATCGACTTGTCCTCGAAGTGGCAAAGTGTTCTTGCCACAGCTCGGCGGACAGAAACATCAGAATCCTTCAGTGCTTCGCACAGCAGGGAACAGCTGCGCGGACTGCTGATCTTTCCCATCCCGGCGGCCGCGACGGCCCGGACACCGGCATTCGTGTCGGTGATTGCCGCATTCAGGAAGCGGACACTTTGCTTTTCGCCGGTCTGAACCAGGGCGTCCAGAGCTGCCGCTCGAATTTGTGGTTCCGGGTGTTTCAGGAACCTGACAAATGTCTGAAAATGCTCCGACCCGGTGGTTCTGGCAAGCAGAGCGATGGCAAGTGCAGCGACATCAACGTCCTTTCTCCTGAGCAGGTCCTGCAGAGGGCGGTTGAGAGCCGCCTGTTCGTCTGTCTTCAGATTGACGATCAGATCGTGGACGACTGACCGATTGCGTGTTGAAATCAATGCGAAAGCAAGGACGACCGGTATGGTTACGGGATTCCCGAGTTTCAGCAGGGCCAGAACAGCCTCATCACTGACATCCGTCGAAGAATCAGTGACCATCGCGATCAGGGCGACTGCGGCCCGCGCATGCTGAATGCCGCCCAGACACTCGGCACAGCACCTGCGGATGGGAACCTGCTTCCGTTCGCTGTAAAGCTGCAGGACTTCAATGGCAGAGGGCGAATGTGTCTTTCCAATCGCCCGCAACCGACGCACGATCTCCTCATGATCCTTCGCCTTGACCGCATCCAGGCGGTCGATCAGTTTGCTCAGCAGCCGGGGCGGTTTCTGCGGGATTGCCGTCTGTTCTTTCAGCAGAGCCTGTGTCGCAGCTGCCGAAGCGCTTTTCAGGCGGTCCAGAGCAATCCGGAGGTTCTGACGCGATGCGAGCTCTTCAGCAGAAACACGGCTGGTGACACTGGACTGGCTGCTGACAGCCGTGTCCACATCAGTTGCCGTGTTCGCGTCCTGCGGGGCAGTCTGTGGAATGTTGTGCCCCTTCTGGTCCGGGTTCGGCAGACGGATGACAGGTGACGAATCCTGTACCACACGCGGCCCGGGGCTTTCAATCTGTGATGCCGGGCCGGAACCGGAGGCCATGCCGTACGGTGGAATGTACTCAGGAGCCTGGACGACCTGAGGAATGCTCGGAAACGAACCCGGCGGCAGCTGTGGAATGCTAGGAAATGAACCCGGCGTCAGCTGTGGGATGCTCGGAAATGAGCCGGGGGTCAGCGTGGCCGGAATGTTCGGCTGCGGAGCGGCAGTGGTCGGCTGAGCCGGATTCGGAAAATTCCACTGAGCCATCGCGTGATGGGAATCGTCGCCCGGCCGCGCGTGATTTGCCGGGGCGTGCTGCTGCCACGCTTCTGAATGGCGAACGTCCTGCAGATCTCCCTGGTTCGGAGGTGCGTACTGTTGGACCGGGGCCTTCAGCAGTTGGCTGGATTCAGAGTTGGGACCCGAATCCAGGTTCATCCCGGGCGCAGGGATAATCTTCGAGCCCTCATCACTGAGACCTTCAGAGTGGGGCACCGCATGTCGAGACCTGCCGTTCAGAATTTGCGACACTTCTGACGAATCGGTCTGAGGAGGCAAAGGCTGGCGACCCAACATGCCGGAGATGTCGGAAGGACTCGCAGGTGATCGATAGCCCGAATCCGTGTGTTTGCCGTTTCGGGAGCCCGCCAGCAGACCGGACATTTCAGACGGATCTGCCGCTGGCGGCGGGGCGGGACGCCTGTTTGAGCGACTGCCCGCCAACAGCCCGGAAACATCAGACGGATTCAATTGCTGGACAGCATAGCCGTTAGCACGATTCGGGGCTTTCAGCAGCCCGGACAGACTCTGTGGCAACGCCGCATCCACGCCGTCAGCTGCCCCCACCGGTGGTCCGGTGGACGAATAGAAGCCTCGGCCCTGTGGAGATTTTGATTCGACGGAGTGGCTTCCGTTCACCTTCGCCGGTTGCCGGACGACGTTCGGGGAGTCGTTCGTGTGTGAATCTGCCGTGCCGCCTGTGGAGATTTTTCGAACGGAACGCAGTTTTCGAACCGGCTTCACTTCCGGAGTGTGGGCACTCCCGTTTGATCCGTTCGATGACTGTGATGTCTCAGCGTCTGCACTGGCGGGTTTGACTCGCTTCAGCGGCCGGAGCTTTGATGTTCGAGCCGATTTCGATGGGGCTGAAGCGGCAGGGGCGGGCTGAGCTGACTCGAGTCGTGAGCCGCACTCCATGCAGAACTTCGCACCATTCGGGGTGTCAGCGTTGCAGTTCGGGCAGTGGGTCGTCGTTGACACGGTCAGCAGAATCCAGTTGACAGGTGCAGATTAATTCCTGAGTGTACGGCAATCTGTCGATTGAAAAGTGAAGAGTCTGTGAAGAATCAGCGAGTGTTCGTGTTGAGAATTGCTGATTGTCGAGAATTCGATTCTGAGCCTGCTTTTTTGAGAGCCCGGAACAACACGAAAAGCCGGTTGCAGAGAAAACTCCACAACCGGCCGGGTTTGACACTTTCATCGCTTCCAAAGACAGGACACCATCAGACTGAACTAGTCAGCATCAGATTCGAAGACGGTCTTGGTCCACAGGCTGTTGTCCAGATGAACACCGAACCAGACGTCGAACGGAGAAACTTCACATTCAGCACTGGTGTAGCCGTCAACCTTTTCGTCACCCTGAGAAGCGGCGAAGCCTGGGTTGAAGTAGCCGTCGCCGTTGGCGTCGAACAGCTGCTTAACTGAGCCGTCAGCCATCAGCACGTTGGCGGCATCCATGTGCACAGCAAAGTAGTCGCGAGTGTCCTGCAGGAACAGAGTTCCGGCAGCATGAGTCTGAACTGTCGGAGTGACCAGATCACCTCGCTGCGGCATTGCAGCTCGGCCGTCGTTGCCGTCCATGACGTACTCCAGCATCTGCAGCATGGATGTATTGGCTTCGTCAGCGAGCAGGCGAACGGATCCCGTGCCGTCACCGGCAGAGGAATTCCAGAATGACGGACCGTCGTTGAATGATTCGCACAGACGAGAACCAGCAGGCAGTTCAGCGGTCAGGTTGGCAGACAGAATGGCTTCGTCCGAGTCACCAGGAGCAGCGTCAGCCAGCATCGGAATTGAGCTTCCGGGAACGTCAGCAGATCCAATGATGCGCTGAGACAGCGGGCCTCGAGAGTTGTAGTGCTCTTTGCAACCGTTGCCGGCAGCAGTTGCACCAACAGTCGAACTTCCGTCAGTTGCTGCTGTCTTCATGCCGGTGCGGACCATCTGCCAGCTTGAGGCGTAGTTGGTGCTGTAACCGGCTTCGATGGCGCGAACCAGAGGAGAGTGGTCGCCAGTTGCGTGAGCAGCAGAACCGTAGTCGCCAGCGGTGGCGTCCAGGTAAGCTGTTCCCAGACAGAAGTCTGAATCAGCATCGAACAGGCCACCCTGACCAATTCGAGCGTCAAACAGAGGCACGCCGGCAGAGCCCAGCTTTGATCGGCTGGCCTGCTTGTTGCCACCCACCAGCTCTTCCAGCTTCTCAGAGCCACGCAGCGGGTTGGACGGGCACTTCATTTCGTTGGGCAGACCACCGTTGACCTTGATCACGTTGGCAACCCAGCCGTACTTGGTGATGTCGCCATCACGAGAACCGTCATAAGCACCGTCACACAGGCGGCCCAGAGGATCGCTGTCGCTCCATGCGTACAGTGCAATGCCGAACTGACGGAGGTTGTTGCGGCACTGAGTCTTGCGAGCTGCTTCACGAGCTGACTGAATGGCAGGCAGCAGCAGTGACATCAGAATCGCGATGATGCTGATGACAACCAGCAGTTCGATGAGAGTGAAACCCTGACGAGCGGATTTCTTCAAGGAGATCTTTTTCACAGTTGAACCTTTCCGAGTGTGAAAAAACGTTGGACCAGGGCCGAGCCACCATGACTGCGGTCACCTTTGTCTTTTTCTGAAGCTGAAACCTTTGAGGCAAAGAAGAGTGGGATCCCGTTCCAGTTCGAAGTCTCGCTCTTTGCCACGTGATCACTGTAGAGGCGATGTTTGAAGTGGCTGTGAAGTAACAGTGAAAATCTGAACAACTTCGATTCTGTTCTCTGCTTCGATCTGACGGGTTCGATGCGGTCCCACTTCTCCCGTCCGTGCGGGCCGAATTCTGCCGGCGACAGTGAAGAGAGCGTTAAGCTTATGCGAATATTGGAGCATTCCTGAAAAGTCTCGCTTCGCTGCAGCCAGCCGCCTCTGCCGCCGCTGATCGCCGGACTTGCGTCGTTATCGCGTGAACAGCGGGGTCTTCCGGGAAACCGATCGGGTCGCATCCGCCATGGCTCAGGTCAGGGCGAAAGGTCCAGACACAGCAGTTCAGATTCATTGCGAATCAACAGATGCCCATCGGTCCATGCGGGCGATGTGTAACAGGGAGAGTCCAGCAGCGGCGTTTCTGAAATTCTCAGGGGGCGAAACTGGTCCGCATCCGCATGGATGATTCCCAGGTGACCGGTTTCACCGACCAGGATCAGGTGCTGTGATGTTGCGATCTGATTTCCTCGTTCGAAAACCGTGCGCTGTTTCCATCGGACGTTTCCTGTGTGCAGGTCAACGCACCGCAGTGTCCTGTCAAACGAGTGCCAGCCGTAGACGACGCTGCCCATCGCTGTCAGCGGGTTGAAGACACTTTCGAGTGCCCTGCGATTACGCCACAGTTCGTCGTAGCTGCCGTCCGGTCGAATTCGCAGACAGAATGTGTCGGCTCGAAAGACGGAGACAAGCACGCAGTCACCACAGACCAGTGGAGTCGTGGAGTTGGGTGTATCGCCGGAACCGGTTCCGACAGGAATTGTCCACAGAATGTCCCCCGTCTGCGGCCGGAGACAAACGAGTTCTGCCGCTGACAGGACAAAGACCAGTCTGAGGCCGTGAATTTCCGCGGCGACCGGACTGGAATGAGTGCCATATTTCGCACTTGAACCGGTATTCAGGGTTTGCCAGACGGTGCTTCCGGTCATCCGATCCAGGGCGACGATGCCGCTGTCGGACGCCGTTCCGCACAGGTTCAGAATCAGGAGGTTGCCTTCAATCAACGGTGAATGTCCCGGAGGATAGCCGAGCTTCGGGACCTGAAATTCGTCGGCCAGGTGACGAACCCATCTGACGTCGCCATTCTCCACAGACAGGCACCGCAGCTCACCGGAAGTCGTCTGAACGTAGACGTCGGTGCCATCCGTTGTGGGCGTGCTGTACGGGCCACTGGAGTAGGTCGGGTATTCACACTTGAAGGATGTCGGTGTCTGCGAGCTCCAGACGGCCTGACCGCTGTCCAGTTCCAGACATTCCACCATTTCAGCATCGTTGATCCGATGCTGCAGAATGACCTGGTTTTGAGATGTGATCGGAGCACTGTAGCCTGTCCCTATCGACTTCCTCCACAGAATCGGGGGGAATTCGCCAGGCCAGTCAGTCAGGATCGGGACGTCGCCGATGCGGCAATCGCCGGTCGGTCCGAACAGCCGCGGCCAGTCGGTGGTGAGCTGAGGATCGCTGAAGTCGTTCCGGTGTGCGTCGTGCGGTGCCTGATCACTCTGAGCGGCCGGTTCGCGGACTGGCGGTGCGGCCGGAGAATCTCGGCGGACCTGACGGGCGATGCCTGCGAAGCACAGCAACCCAATCATGGCGACAAGCACCCGGCGTGGCGTCCGTGGATTTGTTGTTGACAGGTGTGCCATCAGTCAGAAAGCCGGAGCAGAACGCGATCCTGGCCATCCCGACTTCAGGTCAGGACCGGCCCTCATCATGCCGACCGCTGTTCAGCACATTCGGCCTCGTTGGTCGCTTGTTTGCGACGGCACGATCGAATTCTGTCGGCCACAACTCGTAAGTGCTGTCAGCTTAATTTCCGCCCAACGCAACACGATTCAGATCATGGATGCATTGTCCCGCTGACTCTGCCCTGAAAGTGTGTACTTTCGATGAAGAATGCCTGGACCTGTTGTGTTTTCGACGGAACTTGAGTGTGCTACGTCCGCAGATCGTTGACCGTTCGGCACGACTCGTCGCCGGGTTCGATTGCGATTCCGGCCGCCGGAAAAAATTGATTCATCAGAACAAGGGCTGCCTGAGAGCTGTGCTTCCGTCAGCGTCATCAAAGACCTTCCTTACGGTGTTCCTCATCGCGGTTTTTGCTCGCCCCATGTTTCATCGCGCATGGTTTCAGCTGGGCGCAGCTCTCAACCGGTCGGGACGCTCTGAAGAAGCGGCCGAGGCGGTCCGTCACGCCATCAGGCTCGGCAGGACGTTTGCATCGGCATATCGGTTGCTGGCCGAGTGTTACGAATCTCTGGGCGACCAGAAGTCTGCTGCGATCGCCTATGCGCATGCTTTCCAACTGGGTGATCGCTCCCCGGACTGCTGTCTGAAGCTGGCCTGGCTGCAATCGGTGAGTCTCGAGGTTGCGGTCCGCAACGGGCCGCAGGCATTACAACTCGCCTCGATGGCCCATGCCAGTCGGTCCTCAGTCAGAAGTCTGGTGACGCTCGCTGCCGCAAGCGCAGAGTGCGGCGAGTTTGAAAAGGCGGTGCATTACCAAATGCAGGCAATCGACAAAGCCCTGGCTCGTCATCCGGATGACACGGTCCTGAATGAACTGAAATCCATTCTGGAGGGGTTCAGGAGCAATCAGCCCGTGCGGTTACCGGGCGGGACTGATCGGAATCTGTTTGAAGCTGTGGACTGAGCCATCGTACGTCCGGGCAGTGAGCTATTTGCGAATGCTGAACAGCTGCGGGCAGCCCTTGATACTGAAAGACTTGCGTCCGGCTTCAGTCGGGATTCTTAAGTAACTCCGCAGCCGCGCGTTCTGTCTCACGCCGAAGATTTTCGATTTCTTCCTGCCGAATTTCCTCCGGGGACTTCGAAGTCCACTGGATGGTCAGGATGACCGTGGCCACGATCAGGATGAACAGGAAGATGCTGGCCAGGGCGACGGCGACTTTCTTTTCCAGAGTCCAGCCGAACAGCTTTTCGCCGATCAGCAGTTCGCCGCTGTCATCGGTGGTTTCGGCGGATGATGATTTAGGGCCCGTCTTGCGTTTCCTTTTGGGTGGCAGGGCTTCGCCGCCGGTATACCAGCCGGCATTCGCCGCTTCGGCACGAACTCGTGTGAGTGTGGTCAGGTCTTCGGAAATCGTCAGGCGGACTCGACAATGAATACAGCGACCGGTTCGTCCGGCGTGGATGGGTTTCAGTGGCAGCGGAACCCGGCATGCCGGGCATTTGACGAGTCCCGGGGGGCCGTGTGAAACGTCATCGTTCTGCTTCGGTCGGCCAGGACGCGGTGAAGGCGACGGTCGCCGGGTCTTCAGAGACTGGTCGCTGACCGTTGGAGCGGTGTCACCGCTGGTTCGATCATTGACGTTCTTTCGTGGCTGAGGCACCACCTCCTGGCGAACAGTCGAAGGACTGGGCTGCACTCGTGTTGTTCTCGCCAGCCGCGAGCTGCTGTTGCTGTGGGGAGCGAGTCCGGTGAGCAATGCTTCGGCAAATTCTTCGCAGGTGGCGAATCGGTTGTCAGGTCGTTTCTGGATCGCTCGATTGACAGCCAGCCCCACGGCTTCGGGAACATCGCGGCGGAGGTCACTCAGCAACGGCAGCGACTTCTGTGTCTGATTGACCATGGTTGCCGAACTGCTGGCGCCCTGCATCGGAGGCTTTCCGCACAGCGCATGGTAGATCGTGATTCCCAGAGAATACTGATCGGCTCGTCCGTCATACGGTTTTCCCAGGACGATTTCCGGAGCGACGTAGTTGGGCGTTCCGACCACGAATCCGGCAGCGGTCATTTCCGAGTTCAGGTCGCGATGATCACCGTACATGATTTTGGTCAGTCCAAAATCGCTCAGAAACGCATTGCGGTATTCGTCGAACAAGATGTTCGCCGGTTTGACGTCGCGGTGCACGATGTTCTGAGTGTGGACAAAGTCGAGTGCCTTTGAGACCTCCCGGACCCAGCCTTTCAGCGACTGCACGTCCGTCATCGGGCGTCCCGCTTCATCCACCGTGATCTGATCCTTCAACGTTCCTCCGGACAGAAACTGCATCGCGACAAAAGGCGTTTCCTGATGTTCACCGACGTCCAGAATCTTGACAACGTGGGGATGCGTGAGCCGGACCATCAGCTGACTTTCGCGGCGAAACCTCATCAGAAAGTCGGGGTCGGCCACCTTTTCCGGCCTGGGGATTTTGATGACAACGTCGGTTTCCAGTCTGCTGTCATAGGCTCGGAAGACGAAGGCCATGCTGCCTTCTCCGAGATGAGCCACGACGCGATATCGCTTTTCGGCGAGGTGAACGCCGATCCGGTCTTCCGGCAGGATGGGTTTCACGGCCATGGATCTGTGTGCGGGCGATATGGTTCGGAATGGACTCCCGGAGTGATTTTGCGAATTCGCATTCTTCGTTTCCAGTTCCCGCGACGATTCCCCAGGTGAATCCCGGGAAGCTCATCAAAACTTCATATTGGGCTCGCGTTCGAGAGTTCCTTCGGGGCGATTCTCAGTGCGGATTGGGACGGTCCGAGGAATCGCTGTATGGGCCGGCGGCATGGTCTTGAGTCCGCGATTCGCCGAATTGTGTGAATTCGACAAACGCCCCGGCGGTTTTCCGCGTAAGCCGGTATGCGTCAGATTCCGTCGGGGCGAAACCTGAACGACTGTCGCAGAGTGGCAGCCCGTTGTTTTGCAGTTTTTATTGTTGAAGAATCACAGCATGACTCAGGAAAACGTCATTGAAATCAGAAACCTGTCCAAGGTTTATCGCGATTTCTGGGGCCGAAAGAAGGTTCAGGCCGTGAAAAGCCTGAGTCTGGATGTGAAACGGGGCGAAGTTTTCGGATTGCTGGGGCCCAACGGTTCCGGAAAGACGACCACGATTAAAATGCTGCTGGGGCTGCTGTTTCCGACTTCGGGCAGCATCACAATTCTGGGGCGGAATGCCTCGGATGTGGAAAAGAACGAGCGGATCGGCTATCTGCCTGAAGAATCATATCTGTACCGCTTCCTGAATGCTGACGAGACCCTGGATTTCTACGGGCGTCTGTTTCAGATGTCAGCTCAGGAACGAGTTGAGCGGTCGGATGCTCTGATCAAAATGGTCGGACTGGAGCACGCTCGTCGCCGTCAGCTGAAGGAATATTCCAAGGGGATGACCCGTCGAATCGGTTTGGCTCAGGCGTTGATCAACAATCCGGAACTGGTGCTTCTGGATGAACCGACCAGCGGTCTGGACCCGATCGGCACACGGGAAATGAAAGATCTGATCCTGAAGCTTCGCGATGAAGGAAAGACGGTTCTGGTGTGCAGCCATCAGCTGGCAGACGTCCAGGACGTGAGCGATCGAATTGCGATGCTGTATCAGGGCGAACTGAAGATTCTGGGTAAGGTTGATGAGCTGCTTGAGCTGAGAGAAGAAACTGAAATTCGCACCGGAAACCTGAGTGACGCTGCGGTTGCAGAGATTCAGGAAGTTCTAAAGAAGCATGGTCAGGTGGAATCGAGTGTCCGCAAGCCTCGGGCGGATCTGGAAGAGCTGTTCCTGCGAACGGTTCGTGAGAGCGGTGAGCGGCCGGGGCGTCGATTCACGGCCGAAGAGATGGCAGCGGGGCGTTCTGAAGCTGCGAAGTCTGATTCCTGATCACGCTGCGTTGAGTTCTCGGTCTTGCCTGGTGTTTTTGCGGTTTCCTGTGGAATTTCTCAGCCATGGATTTCGATCCGATACCATTTCATTTGAGTTCAGCTTTGGCCAACTGGGGAAAGTTGGCGGGGATTCTTCTGGCGATTGGCGTGTTGCTGGGCCTGGTGGGAGCGTTTGCCGGCAACGGGAACGGGGCCAGTGGGTTTATCAACGGGTTCGTCAGCTACTTCCGTGAGCTGCTGACGATTTCTCCTCGTCGAGTGCTGGCACTTGCCGGTCTGACGTGGAAAGAGTGTATTCGCCGGAAAGCTCTGCTGGTGTTTGTGGTGTTTGCTGTTCTATTGATGTTCGGGGGATGGTTTCTGACGAACAGCAACAGTCGGGAAGACCTTCAGGTCAGTGTTCACATCACCTTCATGCTGACGACGATCTCCTGGCTGATTCTTCCGGTGGCAATGTTTCTCAGCTGCTGGGGGCTTCCGGAAGACATCCGTATTCGATCCATTCACACTGTTGTCACGAAGCCGGCTCGCCGAGCGGAAATCGTCATCGGTCGAATGCTGGGCTTTTCGTCGATGATCATTGCGATTCTGCTGTTGATGGGGTTTGTGGGCTATGTCTGGATTGAGCGGCAGGTGCCCGCTGAGCTTAAAGGTGCAGTGCAGGGCGAGGATGGGGCTGAGTCTGTCAATCTGCTGGCCTGTCGGGTTCCGCAGTATGGATTCATGTATTTTCTGGATCGCGATGGACTGCCAAAGACGACCGGAATCAACGTTGGGGATCCATGGCTGTATCGATCGTTTGTGGAAGGCAACAGTCGAGCTCGAGCAGTCTGGCTGTTTCCGAATGTCGAGCCGGAGCGGCTGAACGGTGCCCTGAGAATTGAGTCTCGCTTTGAAGCCTTTCGAACCATCAAAGGAACGGAAGCCTCCATTCGGGAAGGTGTGGAGGCTCAGTACACGCTGGTCAACGATCCTCGGGAAGACGCCTTTTCTTCGTTTGGTATCGGTGCCAGTTTTCGGGAAATCGCTGAAGCTCTTCGTGCAGGGAACTTCCGAAACGCGGCAACACTGATGACAGCGGCTGCAGAACGCATGGCGGCTTCTCCGTCTGACTTTCCGCCGGTTGACCTTCAGAACGTGTCCGTCGCGTGTGCTCGACAGACCGTTGCGGAACTGTCCGCGATTGACGGTTTGGGTGATGTTGCGAAGGCGTTTGACGCGGTAGGTCAGGCTGCCGGAAAGGTTTCTGATCCTGGTGACACTGCTGGATATCAGGCTGTTTCTGAAGCCTGTGCGAGTCTCGGGAAAGTCCTGGAAGATCACTCCGATGACCTGATGGAGCTGATGCCTCGTCTGGAAGTTCCGCTGGATCCGTTTCACGTGACAGAGTATCACGAGGGTGCGGATACGCATACCTATGAACGAACTCTGAGATATGCCGGCAGCTACGAAGCTGTGGCTCGGTTTCTGGCAAAGACGATTTCAAAGCTGAACGATGAAGGAAAGCTGGTTGAGGGAGACGCTTTGTCTTCATCACTGGTTGATGATCTGGAACAGTCTGCGGGCATTGCGGCGATCAATGCTGAGCTTGTGGAAAGAGTTCTGAAAGAGGAACTGGACGCCGGCAAACTAACGGCCGCTGACGGAAAGCTTGCCGTTGCTGACGGTAGTCGCTGGCTGCCGTATTTTGATCAGCTGGTTCGGGCTGAACGCCTGATTTCACAGGATGCGGAAGGCTGGATGCTGGAAGCTGATCTGTTTGACGATCTGGCTCCTCGGGGACTTCTGCGAGTTGAAGTTTCGTGCCTCGACGACCAGATGTATCTGGGGATGGCTCGTCCGGATATGTTCATTCGTTTGAAGGACAATTCCTTTTGGGTGGGTTACAGCAAGGCTCTGCTGAATATCGGGCTGATGCTGGCACTGGTTGTTGTTCTGGGAGTCACGGCCAGTTGCGTTGTCAAAGGCCCTGTGTCACTGGTGTTTACGCTGTCTGTGTTTCTGGTGGGGCAGTTCTTCCATGATTTCATGCAGCGAATTCTGGGTGGTGCTGAAAAAGGAGCCGGGCTGGTCGAATCGGCGGTCCTGATTTTCCAGCACCGCAATCCAAACGCGGGTGTCGACACGAGCGAAAGTGGTCGGCAGGTGATGCAGGCGGTCGATACGGGGTTCTTCGGAGTCCTTCGTCTGGCGAATAACATCATTCCGGACTTCAGCACATTCAGCGAAGCCGCCGCCTATATCGAAAACGGCTTTGATGTTCCCTGGGCCAGTTCCGTGCTGCCCTCCATTGCGACTTTTGTTGGTTTTCTTATCCCCTGCATCATGATCGGGACGGCCTGTCTGAAGTTTCGGGAGCTGGAAGCGAAATGAACAAACTCACTTCACGACAACGCAAGCTGCTGTACGCCGGCGGCATTCTGCTGCTGCTGATTCCCATTGTGTGGCTGGGAGCTCCCACCGCCGAAGACGTCGTGCCTGGAACTCAGCAGACGGTTTCCGGTGGCAAACTGGCTCAGATGCGAGTTGCCTATGACCTGGGCGAGAGCAAGCTGGGCGCCATTGATCCGTCCAGTTCGGCGATGAACCTTGTTCTGCTGGGCCTGCGCGGACCTGCGGCCAGCGTGCTGCATCTGAAAGCTTTGGACTATCAGGAAAAGAAAGACTGGGCAAAGCTGAAGACGACGGTTGACGGAATCATCCGACTTCAGCCGCACTATACAGAGATCTGGAAGTTTCAGGGGTGGAACCTGGCATTCAACGTTTCGCGTGAGTGGGACCGGGTCGATGACCGGTTCTACTGGGTGAAGGAAGGAATCAAGTTCCTTCAGCTGGGGACAAGCCGAAATCAAACGGCAACTGCGTTGTTTCACAATGTCGGGGATTTCACCGGTCGCAAGTTCGGAAACTCGGACGAAAAGAAGTTCTTCCGCGATTTCTTCATCAGCGATCCCGATCCCAAATTCAGCGGAACGGCTGACCCACAGATCAATCCTCAGGGCAAAGACAACTATCTTGTCGCATACGACTGGTTCAAGATCACCAACGAAAAGGATCGCGCCTACCGCATCAAGGGCATGACTCACGTTTTTGCCCGACAGGGGCCGTCTCGGGCTCTGTATGACTTTGCCCGAGCTCGACAGTCTGAGGGTGTTTTCGGGGATGAAAACCGGATTGCATGGGAAAACGCGTACAACGAATGGACGGACGTCTATGGCAATGACGTGTTTCTGGGGCTGGACGATATTCGTTACAAGCTGAACTGTTCTGAAGAAGAGCTGGCTTCGATGGCCACTGAGAACCAGGTCACGCTGGATGTTCAGCGCAGGATCTGGGAACAGAACGTGAAGATGGTGAATTATCGCTTCTGGCAGAATCTGGCCAACTGCGAGCGCAGCCCGACCACTGTGGATGCTCATAAGAAGATCTACGATGGCAAGGTGGCGTATTCCCGAGCAGAAACGGCGGACGGACTGGATGACCAGGGCCAGACGAAGCCTTCGAAGTCCGAGCAGCTGCTGTTTGAAGGCATGCAACTGATGGAAAAGATGTGCTTCGGGGCTGATCCTGAGTTTCCGGAAGTCGCCGACCACGATTCGTATATCGAAGAAGCTCTCTTGGCTGTGTACTACTGGAAAAAAGTCCATCAGCTGAACCTACGTCAGCCTCCGGAAGATTATCCTCTGAAGGCGCTTGAGCAGAAAGAAGCGGGACGGCAGTTCGACATTGAAATGGAATTCCAACGAGAGCATCGTCGAGGATTTGAATCACCGTGATTGCGGGGCCCATCTTTGCCAGAGAAGCACTGACAGCTCCTCGTCGGCTGCGTCATTATCTGCTGCGGTCCGGTTACGTCGCATTTCTGCTGGTCCTGCTGTATACGATTCGTCAGGCAACCATCGGCTTTCAGGATACGTTGTTTTCCGAAGACCTGGCGTCGTTCAGCAGTCTGGTCTTCGGGATCTTCGTTCTGCTGCAGCTGACGCTGGGAATATTTTTTGCAACCCTCTTCACTGCGGCTAATATTGCTCAGGAAAAAGACCGGCGGACTCTGATTCTACTGCTGATGACGGATATGCGCAGCCGTGAGCTCACCTACGGCAAGCTGCTGGCGAGTCTGCTGATCGTGGGTGTGCTGATTGCCGTTTCGATTCCCGTCTTCTGTGCTCTGAAACTGCTCGGAGGAGTCACGTGGGCTCAGGTCTTCTGGGCAGAAGCGATTGTTGCTGCGGCGTCTCTGGCGGCCGGAACATGGGGCTGCCTTGTGGCGTTCTGGCGACATAAGACATTTCAAACGCTGGCGATCAGTGTTCTTGGTGTTGTGCTGTATGTCGCAGTGACGGAAGGTTTGACGACACTGTTCGGTGAGAATTCGGTTGTGGGCAGCTGGCTGGCTGTTGCCGCTCCTTATCGTTCAATCCTTCAGGTCATCGATCCACTGTCCCGCCAGGCAAGCGGGATCGCTGAGGTTTCGGGAAGCGCTTCTCTGGGTGTCTTTCTAAGCATCGCGGCAGGTTTGAGTCTGCTGACGGTGAATCGCCTTCGAGTCTGGAACCCGTCGCAGGCTTTGCGTCAGAGTGTTCTGGAAGACGAGTCACCTGCCGCCACCGACAGCGTCTCTGCGGCGGAACCCGTTGCGGCTGTGTCTCGAACGGTTCACCGTCCCGTGTGGAACAATCCGGTGACGTGGAAGGAAATCGTCACACGCGGTTATGGTCGCCGGGTCATTTTCATAAAGCTGGCCTATGTCCTTCTGGCACTGCTGATCGGTTACAGTGCTCTGAATGGAAGCGCAGATCGCGATTCGCTGGTGCTGGGAATGGTGTCTCCGGGAGCCGCGGCATTCCTGGCGATTGGTGTGATCAGTCTGTTGCTGATCAATGCTCAGGCTGTCACTTCAATTTCCACGGAACGCGACAGCAACACATTGGACATTCTGTTGGCCACCGACATCAGTGCTCGCGAGTTTATGACAGGCAAGATTCTTGGAGCTCTCTGGAATGCTCGGGAAATGATTCTGATTCCGATCTTGTTGATCGTCGGAATGATGGCACTGGGAACTTCGCAGTCGCTGAACGTTGAAAATCTTCTGTATCTGGTGATTGCGTACACCGTGCTGAGTCTTTTTGCAGTCATGCTGGGCCTGCATTCCGGCCTGACTTATGAAAATTCCCGAGCTGCCATTGGAAACAGTCTGGGCACCATGTTCTTTCTGTTCGTCGGGATTTTTGTGTTCATGCTGCTGCTGGTTGAGGCTCGTTCTTCGTTCGCTATTCAGATGCAGAGCTTCATTGTGTTCATCGGGCTCGGCAGCATCGGACTCTACAGTTCTCTGACGCACAAGAATCCTTCCAACGCCCTGACGATTGCTGCGGTGATGCTGCCGTTTCTGACGTTCTACGCGATCACCGACTTTCTGCTGGGTGGAACTCTGGGGGTCTGCCTGTGGATCTGTGTTGCCTACGGATTTGCAGCTGTCGCCATGCTGATCCCGTCAATCAGCGATTTCGACGTCGCTCTGGGCAAAACGACTCACGACGCCGGCTGATGTCGTCGGGGCGGATCGACTTTGGCCGACTGCCTTCTGCAAATGTTCGTTTGGTCTTTGGGGACGTCTGGTCGGCAGACATTAGCCGGGCCGGCACTTCGGGAGATCCGGAAAATTCCGGCGATTCTGCCATCCGGGGCCACTTGAGGCCGGGTGGACGAAAGTGGGCGAATGCGGACACCTGACTCTCAGAATCCGAAATCTGTCTCGTTCATTCGCTAAGTCGCAATCTGGACATTGCCTGGCGTTCGATAACGAGTATGATGGAGCGAGTTGATACCGAGTCTCAATATCGCTCCGTGGCTTCGGCCGAGCGATTTTCCTCTGTTTCGCTGATCCCGCCATGACTGAAACCCGCCTTTCGTCGGTCGTTTTTCCCGGAGTTTTTCGCTGTCTGGACGTGTTGAGTGACGGCGAAGAGGCTGTGCGTCTGAAGCGGATGGGGATTTGCTGTGGACGTCTGATTCAGGTGGTTCAGGTGGGAGACCCCATGGTGATTGTGGCGGTGGGGGCTCGTGTTGGCGTTTCCCGGAAGCTTGCCAATTCAGTGGTTCTCGAGCCCGTCGAAGTTGTGACTGAGGCTGGCTTTGTTGATCCGGTTCCGGTCGCGGCTGGTGAATTGTGCGGAGCTCACTCGGATGGCTGATACCGGCGCCGTATTGCCGCTGGAATCCGCTTCGCCTGCTCCTTCACATCGCCCCTGCATCGCTCTGGTCGGGAACCCCAACACGGGGAAGACGACACTGTTCAATCGGCTGACCGGCCTCCGTGCTCGGACTGCCAACTATCCGGGGATCACGGTCGACGTGAAGTCCGGGGCTTTGAACTTAAGCGGAGTACTGACGGATGTTGTTGACCTGCCGGGACTGTACAGCCTGCATGCGCTCAGTCCGGAAGAACAGGTCACGCACGCTGCCCTGACCGGAAATCTTTCCGGCCATTCTGTTCCCGATGCTGTGGTTTTGGTACTGGACGCGACCAATCTGGAACGCAATCTGTTTGTGGCCAGTGAAGTTCTGGATCTGAAGCTTCCGACGATTGTTGCGTTAAACCAGATTGATGCTGCGGAATCCGAAGGCATTACCGTTGATGTGGACAGGCTTCGCCGTGAGCTGAATTGTCCGGTTGTTCCCCTGAGTGCCCGCAGCGGTGCGGGCATCGACCAGTTGAAGCAAAAGCTGGAAGAACTGCTTGTCCGACGTCTTCCCCTGCTGAATCTGCAACATACCTCGTGTACGGCGGGGTGTTCCGGGTGCCAGTTTGCGGCTCGTTATGACTGGGCGCATCGGATTTCGGGGGACGCGGTGACGGCTCCGGAAAGTCACGGATGGCGGACGGCTGCGATCGACAGCGTTCTGACTCGGCCTGTGATCGGTGTACTGGTTTTTCTGGGCTTGATGCTGGGAATCTTCTATTTGATTTTTTCCCTGGCCGGGATTCCCATGGACCTGGTGGACGGGTTCTTCGGGCAGCTTGGGGAATGGGTCAGTGATCATCTGCCTTCGGATTCGCTGAACCGTCCGGCCTGGTTTGGCATGGCATCTTCACTGGCTCTGGCTGTACTGGCGATGGGCTACTGGGGGGCCGAAATTCGATGGACGCGAACCAGCGCCGCTGCTGCTGCGGCGGTATCGATTGTTGCCGGTCTGCTTCCTCCGGATGATTTCCGCAGTCTGCTTGTTGACGGCGTCATTGGCGGAATTGGCGGCGTGCTGATTTTTCTGCCTCAGATCTGCATTCTTTTTTTCCTCATCTCGCTGCTGGAAGACAGCGGATATATGGCTCGAGCCGCATTTGTGATGGAGCGGCTGATGCGGTTTGTCGGACTTCCCGGCAAGGCCTTCGTCCCGATGCTGTCGGCTCATGCGTGTGCGATCCCGGGCATCATGGCTGCGCGCGTGATTGAAAGCTGGAGAGACCGGCTGGTGACGATTCTTGTTCTGCCGCTGCTGACGTGTTCGGCGCGACTGCCGGTTTACACCATGATCGCCTCGCTCCTGTTCGCGGGTTCCCCGCTGCAGGCGGCTCTGGTGTTCGTCGGTGCGTATCTGCTGGGCATTTCTGCTGCACTGGGATCTGCATGGCTTCTGAAGAAGACCATTCTGCGGGGTGACACGGTGCAGCTGGTGATTGAGTTGCCTGCTTACCGGCTTCCCAGTATTTCCAATGCAGTGACGATGGTCGTTGATCGAGGACTGGTGTTTGTTCGGCAGGCGGGATCAGTGATTCTGCTGATTTCCGTGATTCTGTGGGGACTTGCAACGTTCCCTCGGCTGCCGGAGGATGCAGTGTCGCCATCAACGCAGGCACTTCAGACTCAACTCGCGGCGCTTGAGGAGGCTGGAGAGACTGATAATGAACTTCAGGTGAAAGTGGATCACCTGCTCGCTCAGGAATCGCTGTCGTATTCATTTGCGGGGCGAGTCGGCCATTTGGTGGAACCGATTTTTCGTCCGCTGGGGTTTGACTGGAAGATCAACGTCGGCATCATTACTTCGTTTGCCGCCCGGGAAGTTGTTGTATCCACGCTGGCCATCGTCTACGGGCTTGGTGAAGAGGCCGCCGACGAAGACCACCAGACTCTGGTGGAAACCCTTCGTCGGCAGAAGCGGCCCGACGGAAGTCGCGTCTTCAATACCGCGACAGGGCTGAGTCTGCTGGTGTTCTTTGTTCTGGCGATGCAGTGCCTGCCGACTCAGGCCGTGACGCGGCGAGAAACCGGGTCCTGGAAGTGGGCTGCTCTTCAGCTGATTTACATGACCGGTCTTGCCTGGCTGGCAGCATTCGCCACGTACCAGACTCTGACAGCAGTTGCCGTCGTCTGAATCATCCGCCGGCCGTGTAGACGGGTTTCACAAAGATCATTCGCCCGGCGCTGCTTTGCAGAACACTGCTGACGATGCAGTCGATCTCCCGACCGATATTGCCGGCAGCTCCTTCGCAGACCACCATCGTGCCGTCGTCCAGATAACCGACTCCCTGGCCAGGCCCTTCACCTTCTTTGATGATCTTGATTTTCAGGCGTTCTCCGGGGATGAACCGGGGACGAAGTGCGTTGGCAACATCGTTCAGGTTGATCACGGGGATCCCCTGCACGCTGGCGACTTTGTTCAGATTGAAGTCGTTGGTAATCACTCCGCCTCGAAGCTGCTTGGCCAGTTCGACCAGTTTGTGATCAACTGCGACGGAGCGGAAGTCGGTTCGCGACGTCTCCTGGACTCGGACTTCTGTGTGCGGACTCTTTTGCATGGTCGCCAGGACTTCGAGACCTCGGCGGCCACGAGCGCGGCGGTTTTTGTCGTTGCTGTCCGCGATGTCCTGCACTTCAGCCAGGACAAAGTCCGGCACGATGAGCTGAGATTCCAGAATCTGCGTTTCCACGACATCAGCAATTCGGCCGTCAATCAGCGAGCTGCTGTCGACAACCAGAGGTCGGCCACCCTTCAGGTCGCGGGCGAATTCAACGTATGGGATGACAAACCGGAAGTCGTCTTTGGTCTGCAGCAGAATTGACACGCAGATGTAGGGCAGGATGAGTAGAGTCAGCATGACCGCCATTCCGGAGTAGGGCGGCTTGACGATCGGATTCAGGGCCTGAATCATCAGGTAGGCGAGCAGGACCCCAATGAGAATCCCAAAGTAAATCGCCGAAATGACCTCGATGCGTTTCTTACGGACCAGCATGTCCGCAATGGTGACGATCTGACTGATGAACAGCAGCGCGAAGAATGCAACCAGTTTATGGTCATTGATGATCCGGGGGATGGTTGTCGCGTCGCCATCAACATCTTCCGGATTGATATAGGCAAGAATCGCACCTGCGCAAACCAGCAGGTAGACGACTCGCAGGATGACCAGCAGCATGTGAATTTCGGGCCCGATGGGATTTGAAAAGTCCGCTGTGAGGCAGCGTTCGGTGGGGAGCCCATTCTGACACAAAACAACAGTGTGACAACCGGAGTTTCCCTAATTTCACATGGCTTTTGGGAATGGCGAGATATTGCCCGTGATCCTTCCCAATGGTTGGAAGTCTGCTGAAATCCAGCCAGGGCGCACGAAAAAACGGTGATGAGTCGGCCAGGAAGCGGACATCATCACCGTTTTTACTCTCGTTCGTTCAGTTCCACCCTGCGAGCTGATCACCGGTGGAACTGCAGGTTTGAGATAACCTCGTCTGCACGTTCCGCCGTGAGGATACCTCACGTTTCCTCGTTTCCAGCCGGGGGCGGAAGGCTGGTGACTCAGCCATCTCCTGTGTTGCTGAACGACCGCTCTTTCGAGAAGCTCTGTTCCGCACGAACAGGACTTCGGGCGAGCCGGGGAACGGGTGGACTCACGACTTTCCACCCGTTCTCGCCGTCAGCTCAACAGTTGACGCAGGCTAAGTACCCTGACCTTTCGCCTCGATCTGCTTAGTTGCAACCGCCACAGGCAGGAGCACAGCAGGTCGGAGCACAGCAGCTAGCGCCACAGGCGTTGCCGCATCCAGACGGTGCACAGCAGCTGGCGCCGCAGGCGTTGCCGCATCCGGTCGGAGCACAGCAGCTGGCGCCGCAGGCGTTGCCGCATCCAGACGGTGCACAGCAGCTTGACTCACAGCATGAGTTGCCGCATCCAGACGGTGCACAGCAGCTTGACTCGCAGCAACCACCGCAGCCGCAGTGGCTGTGGCAGCGACGCAGTCGCAGCTTGGGCAGACGGAACTTGGGCAGACGCAGCTTGGGCAGCTTCCATCCGCAGCTGTGGCCGCAACCACAACCTTCACCACAGCCACAGCTGTCGCCGCAGCAGGCGTTTCCGCACCCAGACGGTGCACAGCAGGTTGCTTCGCAGCATGAGTTGCCGCAACCGGACGGTGCACAGCAGGTTGCTTCGCAGCATGAGTTGCCGCAGCCGGATGGTGCACAGCAGCTTGACTCGCAGCATGTTGGGGCACAACATGATGGCTCTTCGCAGCAGCCGCCGCCGCAGCCGCCACAACCTTTGTTGAACAGGCCGAACAGACCTGCGTTTGCGCTGCTGGCAACAGTCATGATGACCAGAGCAGCAGACAGAGTGATCCCTCTCATAGTTCACTTCTCCTGAATTTGAGCTGAAGGGGAGATGAGGGTTCGAGTTCAGCTAACGGTGCTGAGCTCTTTTGAACCCTCGATCCGGAATCGGGTAACACTGCGTAAGTTTTCGGAGGAGCCAGGCACGTCGATTGACGGAAAGCGACACATTCAGTCTCCGCGGACCGAAGCCGTCGTACGTGTGCCGATTGTTCCGGTTGCACCGTCAGTACAGTTTGCCCGGTCGGTAACTCTTAACACTTTCTGCTTTTGACGACTCTCCCGGACCTTTCCAGCTGCAGACTTTGCCGGTCCGAAGGCTGGTTTATCAGGTCCGAAAGACGTATTCTTGACGGTTTCCCGCCCCTTGATTCACGGTTCCATGACAATTCCCACTCACACCTCAGCCGCGGATCAGCCATTCGAAGTGCGATTCACGCACCGGCTGAGATTTACCCATGATGTTTTTGGTGCTGATGCAGACCAGCTGATCGAACTGCTGGCGCTGTCTGAGGGGCATGTCCCGCGAGTTCAGTTTTGGGCGGATGAACGGGTGATCGCCGCCAATCCGGATCTCAGGCAGCGAATCCAGGCCTTCTGTTCAAAGCACAGCCACCGACTGACCTGTGTCGGAAACCTGCAGCTGGTGCCTGGTGGAGAGGAAGTCAAGAATGACATTCACATCATCGAACGGATGCTGAAGTGTTTTCATCATGCTGATCTCGATCGCCGCAGCTACGTGGTCGTAATTGGTGGTGGAGCTGTCCTGGATGCCGTTGGTTTTGCAGCAGCGATTGCTCATCGCGGCATCCGGCTTGTACGACTGCCGACGACAACGCTGGCTCAGGGTGATTCGGGCATCGGCGTGAAGAACAGCATCAACCTGTTTGGGAAGAAGAACTGGGTAGGTACATTCGCCGTGCCCTGGGGTGTGATCAATGATCGCAAGCTTCTGGAAACGCTCAGTGACCGTGATTTTCGATGCGGGTTTTCGGAAGCCGTCAAGGTTGCCCTTCTGAAGGATGCTGCGTTTTTCGGAGAGATTTACCGGCACGCCGAGGCCATCTGTGGTCGCGGTCCGGAATGCTGGCCTGTGATTGAGGCGTCAGCGAAATGGCACCTTCAGCACATCACGCGTGGCGGCGATCCTTTTGAAATGCTGGAGGCTCGTCCGCTGGACTTCGGCCATTGGTCTGCCCATAAACTGGAGGCAATGACGGAATTCGGTCTGCGGCACGGAGAGGCTGTCGCGATTGGTGTGGCAGTCGACACCGTTTACTCATCGCTGGCTCACGGGTTGTCCACCAGCGACGCTGACTGTGTTCTGGACTGCCTGAGTCGGCTCCGTCTGCTGATGGATCATCCGGCTCTGCAGCAAAAAGATGAGCTGTTTGCCGGTCTGGAAGAGTTCCGGCAGCATTTGGGCGGACGTCTGACGCTGACGATGCTGAACGGAATCGGCGACCCGATCAGCGTGCATGAGGTTGACTATGATCTGATGCGTCAGGCAATTGATCACGTGGTTGGGCGGGTGGGTCAGCGGGCGACGGGCTGACGGCGGATTTTTCGTCTGGCCGCGCCTCGTGCAGAATCGTCTCCCATCGGTTCACTGCGCTGATCCCGGATTGAAATGACACATCCGGCTTACACTCGACTCGCAGTGAATCCCCGGTCTTCGGATGCGGCAATTCCAGCAATGTCGAGACCAGCATCATCCGGGTAATCCCTGTGTGCTGCCGGTAAAACCGGTTCTGCCTCGAATCTCCGTGGCTGGTATCACCGATGACCGGATGAGCGACGAAATTCATGTGCCGGCGAATCTGATGAAAACGTCCGGTCTTCGGAATGACTTCGATGAGCGCACAGCGGGTCGTCGGGTAACGATCGGAAGCCATCGGACTCTCGAACGTTCGCAGGCGGCGGAATCGGGTGCTGGCTTCCTGTGGCGTTCGAGCCGGATGTCCCTCCGGTTTTTCCAGACCTCGTGCTGAAATCAGCGGTTTGGAGACGATTCCATCGAGCGGCGGATAGCCTCGCACGAGTGCAAGGTATTGTTTGGAAACACGTCGTTCCTGAAAGAACTTTCCGACGATGGCCGCGACGTCGCTGGATTTGGCCAGCAGCAGGATCCCGGATGTGGGTCGATCGAGTCGATGGACAGGGTACACGAAGGTTCCCGTCTGATCTCGAACTCGCTGAACAACAAAGTCGTTGGCTGATCGATCGGCTTGGCTGCGGTGAACAAACAGTCCCGGCGGCTTCAGCACTGCGACCAGCCATTCATCTTCATAAAGAACGGGTAGTGCCGAATCTGGCTGGCTGCTGTTCGCCGATTCCATCAGCGTCCCACCAGCATGCCGAGATGCTCCTTCGTCATGCGGGCAACGGCCAGAAAGTTTTCCGCCTGAGGGATGCAGGTGTGCAGCAGCTGAGTAGCAGACATCCCTGTCATTCGCCCGCCAATGAAGTCCGCAGGCAGCGGGACGAATTCGAGGTTCTGCCGCTTCGCCAGAGACAGTGCTCGTGGCAGATGCCATGCCGACGTCACCAGACCAGCTCGCATTTGTCGCTGATCGAAGTATTTCTTCAGTGCCAGCATTTCTTCCGACGTATTTCGTCCTTCCAGAACTTCGATGTTTTCCTTGGGAACTCCCAGACTGACCAGCAGACTGCGGCTGATCTCGCCGGGCGAGAGATCATTCGGGTAAATCTCAGAAATCTGCTTTCCCGTGCAGATGAACTTTTGAGTCAGGCCGGAATGATACAGCTGAGCTGCCAGCAGAATGCGGTCTCCGGATGAGTTGCCCTGAATTCGGGGATTGACGGAGACCTGTCCGCCGCCCCCCAGCACGACAACAACATCCAGCGGCTGCTGGTCGAGCGGACTGGTGACAGTAAACGGAGCTTCCAGGCCACGGGCAAGGTAGCTGGGAAGAAATCCGGTGCCGGTGATCATGTAAAGCAGCCATGCGGTAACCGTCCAGAACCGGCACGCTCGGTCAGCGGAACTGAGTGAAACAGCAACGGCCGCTGTCATGAGGTACCAGATCAGGCCGCAGGGCAGGACCAGCATTGTGACGGTCTTTTCGAGAGAAATTCGACCGAGAAAAATTCCGACCGCCGCCAGAAGTAGGATTGTGAGCACTGCGAAGCGCAGCAGTACTTTTCGGTGGCTGACGGATGAAGAATCGATAGGTTTCTTGGTCATTGTGAAGGCGTTTTCGTGGAGCGCACGATCAGGGTCATGGATTGTGGAGCGATTCTGATGCGAGCAGGACAGTCGGCGGCCGGGTCTCCGTCGAACTGAACCGGTATCCCGGGAACATCACAAGTGATGGTGATTTCTCCTGCGGTGGCCCGGAGAACGTTCTGTTCAGATGGAAAGATTCTCAGCCGCATTCGAATGGCATGCACAACTGTTCTGAGCCAGCCGCCGGATTTCAGAATCCGGATATTCAGCAGGCCGTCGTGCGGATCCGCCTCCGGGCTGAACGGCATTTCAAAGCCGTAGGCTGGAAGATTTGAGACAATCACATGAGTTCCGGCGCCGATGAGTGTACCGTCTGCACGTCGCACGGCCAGCACAGGAAACCGGTAACGAAAGAAGCTGCTGATGATTGGTCTGAGGTACGTGAGCCGGGAAATGTGACCTTGACGATTCGAGTGAAGCTGACGAACGACGTTTGCATCAACTCCGGCGCTGACCATGATCAGAAACCTCTGGTTCCCGACGAACCCGGTATCGAACACACGTGTTTTTCCTTCCCGGATCATTTCCGCGACCGTCTCTCCGCAGGTCGGGACCTTCAGGTATCCGGCCAGAAGGTTTTCCGTGCCCAGCGGAAACACGGCGATCGGAAGCTCGGGGTGTCGGCTGACCAGATTGGCAACTGTTCCGTCTCCACCGGCTGCGACCAGGCAGCGGATCTGATGTCTGCCGGAATGGTCTGCCAGGTATTGATCCATCCGTTCCCGATTGGAAAACATTCGCACCGTCAGCCCGTCCTGTCGCAGCCGCCGAACCAGAATCAACAGCTGATGATTCTTTCTCCCGGACCCGGACAGCGGATTTCGCTGAATCACGACGTGAGTTCCCCGGACTGTCTCAGGATGACCATCGCTGTGTGCAGGGGACAGGTGGGCTTCAGTCACGTGCCTGGCCCTTCGCTGGGAACAGCGGCATCTGCAGCGTCAGGAAGCTTCCCGTCACGAATCAGTTCGGGCAGGGGCGACAATGTTGACAGCTTCAGGAAACTCCCGTCCGGCAGCACACCGTCTGCCGGAACGCGACAAATCCATGCAGCCCGAAAACCGCTCCGCACCGCACCATCAATATCATTATCGAAGTCATCGCCCACCATCAGGATCTGATTCGGGGAAAGATCCATTCGCTGTGCGACGGCGTCGAAGAACCGGCGGGCCGGCTTTCTGTATCCAATTGCCGATGAGATGAAAACCTGAGAGACCGGAGACAGTTCCGTCAGTCCCTGGCAGACCGCCGCCAGACGCTGATCGAAGTTGGACGCCATCGCCACTTTGATGCCCATATTCTGCAGGCGTCTGAGTGTCTCGGCGACGTCGGGGAAGACCTGCCAGTGCCGAGCCAGACCAAAATGTTCAAACAGATACCGAAAGCATTCGCGCGCTTTCGAATTTGCAACATTCCGCGTTTCTCGGTGTGCATTCATCGGATCATGCTGGCCGGAACACAACTGCAAAACCAAACGTTCCCAGAATTCGTGTTCAGCGCGTTCGCTGGTTCTGAGATCGCCGCCGGATGATCTCTCACGCAATGCGGTATGGATGACGCTGCGAACCGTTTCGGCTGCGAGTTCGATGCCGCAAAACTGACGGACCGCTGCCCGATAGATTTCGGTCACGCTGGGATTGGGGGAGATCAGAGTGCCGACGGCATCGAACACGACAGCCTGAATCGTTCGACTGTCTGCTGATTCTGGCTGGTTGACCAATGCTTCCATGGTTCACGGATCTGATTCGAATGCACATTGCCGGAGAGTCAGCGCCTGTCGTTTTGCACCGGCTCGGGGATCAGAAAGAGTCCCCCGCCATTTCGGAGCGAATGCACGAGGACTCCATCAGCAGCGGGCGGGATCAGCTGTTTTAGCGGTTTGAAAGGTCATCTTGACCTCAATCGACGATCTGAATTGTAATGCAGCGTGAAGCTGCCTGCGAACCATCCTTCCGTGGACCGCAGGTGTCCTGGCGAATTGATGACTTCGCAACCGGGTTTTCAGAATTTTTCTTCCTGATGCTGACCACGTTCGACAGATACCTGCTGAACCGCCTGCTGCACACGTTCGTGGTCTTTCTGATTGCGACCTACGGCCTGTACATGGTCATTGACGTGTTCACCAACATGAATGACTTCCAGAAGGCGGCTGATGCGATTGACGGGTCGGAGATGGAAAAAATGCTGGCAGTCGCGACTGCGATCGGTCGGTACTACAGTGTCCGGATCACTGATTTCCTCGAAATGGTCGGCCCGATTCTGATTGTTGTTTCTGCGATCACAGTGCTGGGTCTGCTTCAAAAGCATTCTGAAGCTCATCCCATTCTGGCGGCCGGAGTCCCTGCATTTCGGATGCTGCGACCTTTGCTGATCGGAGCCGGCGTGCTGAACGTTCTGCTGATTTTCAATCAGGAATTCGTGATGCCTCGACTGGCGGTTGAGCTGCAGACGAAATGGGGAGGTTCCGCGGCCAGTGTTCAGAAGGTCGAGCCCGTTTACGACTATGACAATTTCATGATGCACATCGATGGCCGCTCGGTCATTGTTGAAGAACGCAAGCTGGTTGACGCCAGCTTTGCTCTGCCTCCTGAACTCTCACAGCCGGTTTATACACTGAAGTGTGAAGCTGCCGTGTTTATGCCTGCAACGGAACGACGTCGCGGAGGCTGGCTGCTGAAGAATCTGACGGGACTGTTTGACGAGGACATGCTGACCGATGAAGGACGTCAGCGAGTTCGCGGACACGAAAACGGCCGGGATGTTTTCATCACGTCCAACGTCAGTTTCGATCAGCTGTACAATCGAGTTGGCAATGCCCGGCTGCTGTCGACGACACAACTGGTCGAGCGAATTCGCAATCCTTCGACCGGGCCGATTCCTGTGATTCGACAAAGCATCGCCCTTCATTCCCGAGTGACTCGACCGATCCTGTCACTGCTGGCCGTTGCGATGGCACTTCCGCTGGTGATGCGCCGCGAGTCTCACAGTCTGATCGCAAACATGACGGTGTGTGCACTGGTGCTGGGATGTTTCTATCTGCTGAATCAGGGGTGCCAGATGGTGGGCGGCACCGGCCTGGTTCGAGCTGACCTGGCAGCATGGTTTCCCGTCATCGTCACGGGCGGCGCGACAGTCTGGACGTCGGGATACGTCCAGACATGATGTCAGCAGTCAGGAAACTGCCGCCGAATCCAGCCTTCCAGTTCGTTCACGGAATTGCAGACTGTCAGCAGACTGTGATGCTTTGGAGACACAAAGTGGTCCTGAACCATGCGGTCCAGCAGTTTCACAAGACCTTCGAAGATTCCTGTGGAATTCAGGAGACAAATCGGAGCGGTATGGAATTCCAGCTGAGCCCAGCAGAGGGCTTCGAAAAGTTCTTCCATGGTGCCCAGGCCGCCGGGCAGGGCGATGTAGGCATCGGCCAGTCGATGCATCGTTGCCTTTCTGACGTGCATGTCCGGTACGACTCGCATGTCGTCCACTCCGTTGTGCATCAGTTCGGCCACGGCCAGAGCTTCAGGAATGACTCCGATGACGTGTCCGTTCTCAGCGAGCATGGCATCGGCGATTGCTCCCATGATTCCCGTGCTGCCGCCGCCGTAGATCAGTGTGTGGCCCGCTGAACTCAGAAAACGTCCCAGCTGAGCCGCGTCATCGACGTATCGGATGTCGTCGCCGGTCTGAGATCCACAGAAGACACAGATCGCGGCCATCAGTCAGCTGCCTTCTGACCGGAGTTGAATTCGTGAACCCGCAGGCTGCGGAAATCCAGGTCCGTTGTCGGGTCGTGGCCCTGAAGGCTCAGATGCCCCGCTTCAAGCCGCAGACCCTTTCGGGGATTCGGATCCGCTGGCCGATCATCCGTCCAGTCCAGGACCTGATACCCGTTGACAAATGTGGCGAATCGATTTCCCTGAGCAATCAGCGTTTCGACAAACCATTGGTTGTTGTCGGCAACGATGTATCGAGCCGGCTGGCGGCGGTAGATGGCTCCGCTGCCGAAGTCCAGTGGCTGTGAGCGATCATCATTCCGGAAGTCGTGCTGAATCTGCATTTCATATCCATGTGACGGAGCGGATTCTGAACCGGTGATTGCCCGGAAAAAGACGCCACTGTTGGCCGGTCGACTTTCAGCGATCGCCTTCCGGTCGTGAATATTGGCTTCGACATGAAGCATGAAGTCGCCGAAGACCTCTTCTGTTTCCAGGAAGCCGGGGCCACCTTCTGCGTGAATCGATCCGTCGCGGACTTCAAACGTGCTCTTGCTGCCGGGAACCGTGCGAAACCCGGTCAGGTC
The DNA here is from genome assembly GCA_041398865.1 of Planctomycetaceae bacterium. Taxonomy (GTDB): domain Bacteria; phylum Planctomycetota; class Planctomycetia; order Planctomycetales; family Planctomycetaceae; genus Fuerstiella. The sequence continues at coordinate 172,449 of JAWKTY010000008.1, read as the reverse complement.
GGTTCCATTAAACAGTTCCCGATTCTGCAACGGTTTCAAAAACACGTTTCGAAATGCAATTCGCCCCTTGTTCATCTGCAGGCCGAGAAAGCCGAGCGACCGGGCATGAGCACCTTCGTCGGAAAAGTCGACAATCGGTGTGTCATCCAGCGTGACCTGAATTCTGTTCCCGCTGCAGGTGACGTGAAAACGGTGCCAGCTGTCTTCGACCGCCGGAACGTTTTCCGCGACATGTCGGCCCACCAGGCTTCCGGTTCTGTGAGTCGGATGGCTGTCGCAGATGTTCAGTTCGTAGGTGTCTGTCGCCGGATTTTTTGCGTCTGCGGCCGTTCGCAGGAAGACGCCGCTGTTGCCGCCCTTCGCCAGGTGAAACTCGCATCGAAATTCAAAGTTGTCGAACTGAAACGGCGTTGTCAGCAGACTGATCTCGCCGGTGTCAGCAACCAGACAGCCGTCCTCAACATGCCAGTTTGCATTCTCCGGGACATTCCACCCGAACAGTGTCGCACCGTCGAACAGGCTGATCCAGCCGGCTCGCAGTTCATCTTCGGTCAGGTTCGGCATCCGGACGGTCAGTGGCTGGTCACCTGGCAGAGCGGAGTCTGACGGCTGCTGAGCCACCGGCGCGGCTGAAGTCGATTGAGTGGTTTGCTGTTGATCCGGCGACGGACTTGCGGGGACTGTTTCCGCACATCCGGCCAGCAGGACTGCCAGCAGAATGAACAGTTGATTCCCGGTCAGGGGGGCAGGTTTTGGCATGATGATTCCAGGAAAGAGTGATGGCCGATGATGCGGATTCCGGAAAACGCGGCTGATTTTGCAGCGTGAATCGCGTATCATTCGTTTCTGTTCGACGTCCGGCAATGCTGCGAGACCTTTATTCCAGGAACTGTTCCCGATGACTGCATGGATTCGATTGACTGCTGCAGGAGCCTTCTGCGTCCTGCTGATCGCGCTGTCTGTGACACCAGGGTTTGCTGATGAACAGGCGGGAACGGACGCTGCGCCGCCGCTGCCCGAGCTGCGGGAAGGAAGCTGGGATGACATTCAGAAACTCATCGCCGAACACAGGGGCCGAGTAGTCGTCGTTGACGTGTGGTCCACGGCCTGCCTGCCGTGCATGAGGGAATTTCCTCACCTTGTCAGTCTGCAGAAGCTGTACGGCGATCGAATTGTGTGCGTCAGCCTGAATCTGGATTACGCCGGGATCAAATCCAAGCCGCCGGAATACTATCGGCCACGAGTTGAAAAATTCCTGGTTCAGCAGAAGGCGATGCTGAGAAACTTTCTGTGTACCACGGCCGCTGATCAGTTCTTCGAATCGTCTCAGCTGAATTCCATTCCCGCCGTCTATGTCTACGGGCCGGACGGCAGGCTGGCGAAACGCTTCGACGACACTTTGCTGAAGCCCGATCAGGAAGACGCCTTTACCTACGAAGCAGACATCAATCCGTTTGTTGCGACGCTGCTGAAAAAGTGACGGAGACATCCAGAGGACTCGCGCCTCACCAATGATCGGGACGGTCAGGCGGGAACCTGACCTGCGGTGCTCCCCAACGCGTCACGGAGTTGCGACCCACCTGCGTCAGGTATTCAGCAGAAGCACGGCGGCGACGATTCCTGCGGCGACGCCCAGCGTCAGCAGCAGGATCAGGGTCCAACGGGATTTCTGAGTCCGATTGCGATCCTCTTCGCAGATCACATCGAAGCCGGTGCCGTCGCTGAATGTGATTCGGGAACCATGCCTGAGTCTGGCAAAGGTTTCCGCCTTACCGTTCACGAAGGTTGGCTGAGACCGGGATTCCTGACGCAGATGCCATTCGCTGCCGTTGAATTCAATGAAGCACTGGCGAGCATCGATGCGGCTGGCGGGCATCTTGATTTCGCATTCCGGCGAGCGGCCTACGCGGGATTTGACTCGTGTGAGTGGGATCTGCTGAGTTGATTTCAGTCGCTGGATGTACCACCCTCGGGGCACATTCAGTCTCGCCACCGGCGCGGGTCGATGAACAACCGCCGGCGCCGAAGCTCGCGATTCGGCAGGAGTTTTCATCGGTGCCGGCTGGCGAATGGCCGGCGTGTCGTCGGCGGCGAAAGTGTCGATCCCCGATTCCAGATGATGTCCGGAATTCTGCAGCCAGCTGTTTGAGGTAATCGAGGACCTCGGAGGCATCGGCAAGGGCTTCTTCCGAGGACGATTCTGTTCGGCTCGAGCGTTAGCGGCTTCCTTGTCGCGTGCCTGCTGAGCGCGCAGAGTCACCAGCTGTCGAAACTCGAAGTTAACGGGCCTGCGTTTGGCCCATGGCCGCAGAGCTGCAGCGACTTCAGCGGCAGACTGATACCGATCTGCCGGGTTCTTCTCCATCATCTTCTCAACGATAGCGACAACTTCGTCCGGCACATCCCTGCGGAACTCAGAAATCGACTTCGCCTTTGTTGTCTTATGGGCCTGAATCTTGGCGGCGTTTGTCTTCTGAGGAAAAGGGATCCGGCCGGTCAGGGCGACGTACATCGTGCAGCCCAGACTGTAGACATCTGCGGTCTCCTGAACGCTGTTGCTGTCGTCAGCCTGTTCCGGAGCGATGTAGTCCGGAGTTCCCAGACAGTCATGTCCGAAGATCATGGCCAGTGAGAACTCGTCGCCAGCGCTGCCTTCGATTTTCGCAAGACCGAAGTCCAGGACCTTGGTGACGCCTTCCTTATCGATCAGCAGATTGGCCGGTTTGATGTCGCGGTGAATGATGCCGGCTTCGTGGGCGGCCTGCAGACCCGCCGCCGCCTGAGCGAACATGTCGCAGGCCATTGACCACTTGACGGGACCGTGCAGAGCAACCAGTTCATGCAGACTGATGCCTCGCATGAATTCCAGCACGATGTAATGCACCGCTCCGGTATCGCCGACATTAAAGGTCTGGACAACGTTGGGATGCTTCACTTCCGAACCGGCAATGGCTTCCAGCTTCAGGCGGGCCAGCATCCCGGGATCGATCGCATGTCGACTGGACATCACCTTCAGCGCGACTTTACGGTCACCGTCGCGGTCTTCGGCGATGTAAACACAGCCCATCCCGCCGACTCCCAGCACTTCGCGAATGCGATAGCCGTCGATCACAAAGCCTCGGTATCGGCCTTCCAGCAGCCGTTCGGCCTGAAATGGAGTGAGGATGCGATCATGGACGAGTTTTCGAGCGACCTGTTCCGGAGGCATATCGGTGGTGATGCCCGACCGAGCCGCAACTTCGCGCACCTGATCTGCGGTGAGAAGCTCACTGCGTTCGATCAGTGCCAGAAAGTCGGTGGCAACAGCTGGGACCTGCATCCGAATCTTCTTCGTGGACGAGAGCGTTGAAAGTCGCGATTGGGAACGCCGAGCGATGTACGGGGCCGTATTTAATCTGGAATCCGTCCCTGTGTACAGCAAAGTTTCCTGCTCGGATGCGGTCTTTTCCGAGGCTTTTTGCTGATCCTAACGAATCCGCGCCATGTCATCGCTGCGTTCACACTACTATGATGCCTCAAACATCGGTCGGGTCAAGCGACTCAATCTAATCCCCGCTCTTCAGTCTGGAACGGCCTGACGCGGACCAGTTGAACTGATGGTTTCGGCACAAACGCTGTGAGCCTCATTCGTTCGTTTTGATTTCTTGTGTCTGGAGTGCGGGCGATGCCCATCGTTCAATGTCCGTCGTGTGGCAAAAAACTCAACCTTCGGGATCCTCAGCCGGGAAAGAAGCTTAGGTGCCCAGGCTGCTCAGAGATCTTTTCTCCGGGCACCGCCGCGAAGTCGGCAGCTAAAAAGAAACGTCCGGCACCTGTTGAAGATTTTGACGACGAACCAGCTCCGGCTCGGTCTAAAAAATCGTCCGGCGGCAAAAAGGCTTCCGGCAAGGGTGGAAAAAAATCCGGGCCGTCGTCAGGTTCTTCGAAGTCCAAAGCTCCGCTGTTCATTGGTGTCGGAATTCTGGGGATTGCTCTGGCGGGCGGCCTGGCATGGATGCTGATGGAGCCCGGAAGCGATCCAGCGGGCAATGCACCCTCAGCGCCGGCACCGGGCGACATGGCGGCGACGAACGTCGGCGAATCGGGGGCAACCGGGCACGGCACTGAATCGGGACATCAGGCTCCACAGGCGGCCGCAGACACCTCCGGTCATGGTGCCGCGGCGGCCCCCGGAGCACCGGCGACTCCGTCTGCGACTGCTGGTGCTTCTGGGTCAGGAACGCCGATCAGTCTGAATTTTCTACCGGAAGGAACCGAAGCGGTTGTGCATCTGGATGTCGCGAAACTGCTGTCCGGTCCGATCGGACAGATTCTGCAGAACCCAATGGTGGTTGCCGAACTTCAGAAAGTGAAACAGGAAACGGGGTTCGGCCCGGAGGATGTTCGGTCGCTGACGATTGGCATCGGAGGAATCTCCGAAGCGGCTCGGAAGGGCGCGGGTGCCCCCAAAACTGATCCGCCGGTGAATGTGGTGATTCGATCGAACGTGGCCATGGATCTGGCAAAGCTGCAAACGGCTGTTTCCGGGTCTCAGGTCGTGAATCAGGACAGCCTGTCGCTGTTGAAGATTCCCGGACCTCAGCCCGTGATGTTGTGGCTGGCCGATGCAAACACCGCCGTGGTGAGCACCGAAGATGTCATCAGGCCTCTGGCCGCAGCAGGCTCACCAGGAAAGGCGCCGACCACGTCGATCGATGCATCGCTGCTGGCTTCCGATTCCGGAATTCACTTCGCCATGATGCCATCGGATCCTGATCAGGTCTTTCGAAAGACTCCGCTGCCGGAAACGAATGCTCCGGCTAAACAGTCGTTCCTGAACTTCGGCAAGGTGGCTCAGCAGTCGATTTCAGGTCTGAGTATTGATTTCGATCTGACGAATGATCTGGTCCTGCGCGGCGGAATCAAATGTCGCGATGCCTCCGCAGCGGCCAGCACAACGTCGGCTCTGCAACAACTGCTGGCGGATGCTCAGCAGATGCAGAATTCTCCACCAGCCGGGGGTCAGCTGCCTGGACCGCTGGCGATGGCGATGAGTGGCGGATCAGAGGTGCTGAAGTCTGTGACCACCGAAACTCAGGGCGACACAACGCGGTTTTCACTGACCGCCGCCAATGCCGGACAGCAGCTGACAATGATGGTCCCGTTGATGCTTCCGGCCATCACTCAGGCTCGCACTGCGGCTCGTCGCACTCAGGGTAAGAACAATCTGAAAATGCTGGCTCTGGCGATGCGGAATTTTCATGACGCCTACAAACGCTTTCCCAATGCCGCTTCAAAGTCTGCTGACGGACAGAAGCTGCTGAGCTGGCGAGTTCACCTGCTGCCGTTTCTGGGGCAGGAAGAGCTTTACAAAAGATTTGCTCTGGACGAACCATGGGACAGTGCCACCAATCGTCCTTTGGTTGACCAAATGCCTGCGTTCTATCAGTCGCCTTCGGTGTCGACTGAACCTGGCAAGACGGCGTATCTGGTTCCGGTGGCAGCGGGAACGCTGTTTGAAGACAGCACCGGACGCGCCTTCCGTGATATTACGGACGGTTCCTCCAATACAATTCTGATTGTCGAAGCGGCCGCGTCCCGATCCGTCTTCTGGACTCAGCCCGACGATCTGGCTGTGAATCTCGATCGTCCTGGGGACGGGCTGGGCGAAGGGCCATCGAATTCCTTCCTCGCTGTTTTTGCTGATGGTTCGGTCCACGCTGTGTCGACTCTGGCCGACAGTGGCACGCTGCGAGCTCTGATGACTCGCGGAGGCGGTGAGGTGATCGATCCGCAGGCGTGGCAGGATTCACCAGGTTCTGGCGGCCCCGGCTTCTGAGAAAATCGAGTGTAGCATTCTTCATGATTCCGCGCTTCCGGACGTCTCCATTGTTGGAGTCCAGCCTTTAGAATCGTATCGAGAAAGATGCTCGCACGGTGCGAGCGTTAGCTCGTATCGGGTGTGGGCTCTGCCCGCGAAACAAACAGCCGGGGTCGCAACCGTGATCACAGAACCCACCAGGAAGCGTTTACCTCTGCATCTGCAGATTCTGATGGCCATGATCATCGGATCCGTGATTGGGATTGTTGTGAATCCCGGTGATGTTGAGGTGAGCGACGACATCATTGCCGTCGTGGCCATTGATGGAGATGCTGTTGTCCTGACGGAAACAACAGCCGGCGAAGACGCTCAAACCGTTTACAGCAAACGTTTCTCCAGTCGAAAGTCTTTTGCGGACGTTTTTCCCGGCCTGGCGGCCAGGCTGCCGTCATCCGGCGAACTGAAAGTGGATGTTTCTGAAACCCGAGCTCGTCTGGTTTCAGAGATGTCGGGAATCCGCATCGGCTGGCAGCGGTCTCACGAAGGGACTCCCGCTGTTTCTGAACTTCGGTTTTCGAAATCCGCACAACTGCCGGCGTTCTGGCAGGCTTTCATTGAACAGCATCCGCCGGGTCTGTCCGGAACCATCATCACGGCCGCGAAGTGTGTTGGTGACCTGTTTCTTCAATTGTTGAAAATGGTCACAGTGCCTTTGATTCTGACGTCGCTGATCACCGGAGTCACGGGTCTGGGAGGTCAGGGCGGCTTTGGACGCATGTTCAGCCGAACTCTGATTTACTACCTGGCGACCAGTATGCTGGCGATCACGACCGGTGTGGTTCTTGTCAATCTGATTGGTCCTGGCGTCGGAACCAGTCTGCCGGGCGGTGGCGAGGCCATGAAAACCTCAGAGCAGTCACTGGGGGAGATTATCTATGAACAGATTGGTCGGCTGATTCCTGCCAACCCGTTCACTGCGATTGCTGAAGGGGAATTCCTTTCGATTATTTCCTTTGCCATTCTGACGGGAATGTTTATCAACCTTGTGGGAGGCGTTCACGGGCGACGTCTGAAGGAACTGGTTGAGTCTTCATTTGAAGTCATGATGAAGATGACGGCCTGGATCATCAGCCTGGCTCCGCTGGGGGTGGCTGCATTCATGATTTATGCCACGGGAACTCAGGGCATCAGCATCTTTCAGACACTCGCGAAGTACATGTTGACCGTCTTTCTGGCTCTGCTGGTTCACGCCGCCGTGATTCTCCCGGTGATTGTTCGATTGTTTGGGAAACGCAACCCCTGGCGGTTTGCTCAGGACATGAGCCCCGCGCTGCTGACTGCTTTTTCGACCGCTTCCTCAAACGCGACGCTGCCGCTCACGATGACGTGTGTGGAGGAGCGAGCGGGCATTTCCAACCGTACCAGTTCGTTTGTGCTGCCTCTGGGAGCAACCATCAACATGGACGGAACGGCTTTGTATGAGGTTGTGGCCGTGCTGTTTATTGCTCAGGCCACGCCCGGGATCGACCTGTCGTTTGCTCAGCAGATCACCGTCGCCCTGACGGCTCTGATTGCCAGTGTCGGAGCCGCCGGGATTCCGCATGCCGGTCTGGTGATGATGGCGATCGTGCTGCAGGCCGTCGGTCTGCCTCTGGAAGCTCAGGGCATCATCATTGCCGTGGACCGAGTCCTCGACATGTGCCGCACCAGCGTCAACGTCTGGAGCGACGCCTGCGGCTGTGCCGTGGTGGAAACGCTGACGCGGTCAGGCAGTGACGTTGCGGAGCAGGCTTCGGAATAGCCATTGCCTTCAGGTCTCTTTGCGCACTGATTTTCCGGGGCCGCGACGCCTTGGGCGGGACCCTGACTCATGTGGTGAGGGGCGGCACATGGAAGGCCCCTTCAATCTGTCGAAGTCCGGGAATCGCGATCGCACGGTACTGAAGAGGAAAGAACGGTGACAGAACTGCTCCTGTGACCGACCGGAGTTCCATCAGAGTTTGCGCTGCCCAGTCGGGAGCGTTCCGGTTGAATGAGAACGTGTGATTGTCGAGGAACAGTGCGAGGCAATGTGGGATCTCGCCGCAGATATAGCCGCAAAAGCTGGTGCCATCCGCGGCCACGATTGTCACACCGATACTGATTCCGCGATGACCCTGCCATCCGTCATCGAGCTGCAGCAATGGAAATGACCAGGCATCAGACAGTCCTGCCTCCTTCAGTTCATTGGCGATGTCTGCTCCATCGGCGCCCCAGGTCGAGACGGTTTCAAGATCTTCCGGGGTGTCATAGTCAGCCCAGATCGCGAACCGCTGGAAATGTTCGGGCGTCAGATTTCGAGTGATATAGCGGAACATGTGGGTGGTTCCCTGGCGGTGTGTGAACCGTCGTCTTCACTTTCGACTGGCAGCTTCTTCCCGAATCTTGGCTCGGGTTTCATTGAGTCGTTGAGGCCACTGGAATTTTGGGGCGGCTGACGGGTCGTAGCCGGTGAGATGTCCGGTGAGGCGGGTTTCCGGTTTTGTGTACACGAGTTCAGTTTCTCCGAAGACTTCTCTGCACAGTTCGGCAAGGCCCGGGTCGTAGTCCTGAAGTTCCTTTCTCGTGTTGACATGATTATGGTCATGGTCGTTTTCGCGGTTGTTGCCGAACCAGCTCTGAACACCTTCCGCCCAGTATTCTTCCCGATTTGTTGATGCGTACTTCGTTTTCCACAGCCCCGCCTGCATGGCGGCATCATAACTGTGCTGCAGTCGATCGTTGAAGGTGGGGTCGATCCGAACCAGACCTCGCAGATGAATGTTGTGAGCGAATTCGTGAATCAGGATGTTTTCCGTTGAGTAAGGATCTCCGGGAAAGCTCAGCAGGTTCTCCTCTCCGCACGAACACACCGGATCCGTTTCTGATCCTCCAAGTCCACGAGCTCGAACGTCCCAGAAATCCTTCGGCCGAAGATGAGCGTGTTCAGGAATGTCCGTGGTGAATTCATCGTGAGCCATCACGATCAGGCGTGACCCGCCGGCGATCATCGCATCCCGGACGTCCGACCGTTTGGCCAGCATCAGGTTTACCAAGTATGCGGCTTCCTTCAGAGCGTAGTCGCTGACTCGCTCCGAAGCCACGATTGGATAACCGTTCGCGGAAATGTACTTTTTGTAGTGTGCCGACAGATTCAGGTTTTCCGGAGGCGGTGTCACCTCACCAGCCAATAAGCTACCCGATGCCGACAGAGAAACGGCAGCAATGATCAGCGATAGAACCTGCCGGCTCATGGAACCTGCTTTCATCGTCTTGCTCCGATGTGTAACCCCATTTGGGCAGAACTTGCAACGATTTTGAAGTGGAGAAACACAGGGCGATATGCTTTGCTGAAATTCATCCCGGAGGGATGAAGGGGATGCGGTTCGGAAATGGTCGTCATCCGCGAGAAATTGGTGGACTCTCGGGGGGCAATCGGATTCGATTGAACCCCGGAAAACTTATTTCCCCCAAAATACTTCACGGCAATTCCATTCGGGGGTGAAACGATTCAGACACTCCGATTGCGACGAGTCCACACCCATTCCTCGCAGAACTGACGAACTCAGACTTTAAGGCCTTCTGAATGCCGACACAATCGCTGGTTCCGTAAGCTGCTCAAAACATTCGTTCCCGGAGATGCCGGGATTTTGCGAACGCATGTCAGGATGGTTAGACTCCATAAGTCCTTGGGGGCCGATTCGAGGTAATGAGGCCTATGAAGTAAGGTCGTTCGGGATTGTGAACAGACAGACGGCTTGCCACGGTGCGGTCTGCCGGGAATGTGAAAGGCGAAATCTGATGGTTAATCGGCAACTTCTTCTGATCGCGGTTCTGATGACGGTTTCTTCGGTCGTCAGCGAATCGGGTACGGCTGCGGATCGTCGTCCCAACATCGTGTTTGCGTTTGCCGATGACTGGGGACAGTACGCGAGCGCTTATGCGGCGATTCGCAGGGGCGGACCTGATGAGATCATCAGCACTCCGAATTTTGACCGGGTTGCCGGTGAGGGCGTGCTGTTTACAAACGCATTTGTGAACGCTCCGTCATGTACACCGTGCAGAAGTTCGCTGCTGTCAGGGCAATATTTCTGGCGAACCGGGCGCGGCGCCATTCTGCAGGGAGCGATCTGGGATGAATCCATTCCCAGCTATCCGCTGATTCTACGGTCCGTCGGCTACCACATCGGTTACACGGCAAAGGTATGGAGCCCCGGGACACCCGCGAACGCTCCGTATGGAGCCGCGGAAACGGGGTATGGACGCCGAGGCGGAAAGTTCAACCAGTTCAGTCAGTTTGTCAGCCGACAGGATGACATCCGGGCCGGAAAGGAAACTCTGCTGAACGAGGTGCGCCAGAATTTTCAGGACTTCCTGTCAAAACGCGAAGGCGATCGGCCGTTCTGTTACTGGTGGGGGCCGACCAACTGCCATCGCAAGTGGGTGCAGGGATCCGGGAAGAAACTGTGGGGGCTGAATCCGGATGATCTGAAAGGCCGGCTGCCGAGTTTCCTGCCGGATGTCGAAGTCGTCCGGGAAGACATGGCGGATTATCTTGGCGAAGTGATGGCTTTTGATGCAGGACTGGGTGTTCTGTTGGACGAACTTCAGCAGACAGGTGAATTGGACAACACGATCGTGGTGGTCAGCGGCGATCATGGTGCTCCCGGTTTTCCGAACGGCAAATGCAACCTGTATGATTTCGGAACGCATGTGTCCCTGGCGATTCGCTGGCCGAAACAGGTGCCTGGTCGCCGTGTGGTTGACGACTTTGTTTGTCTCCCTGACCTGGCGGCGACATTTGTGGAAGCGGCCGGTGAATCCATTCCGGACGTCATGACGGGGAAAAGTCTGTTGCCGGTGTTGATGTCGGAAAAGTCGGGAGTGGTTGATCCGCAGCGCGATGCGGTGATCACCGGACGCGAACGTCATGTGGCGGGAGCTCGAAATGACTTCCTGCCATATCCGCAGCGAGCTATCCGGACGAATGACTTCCTGTATATTCGCAACTTTAAGCCGGACCGCTGGCCTCTGGGTGTTGGTCCTGGTTACGGCCGGGAACCCGGACCGATGCCGTCGTTCGAAGTTCTGCGGGAAAACACAATTGCAGCCTTCGGAGATCTCGACGCCAGTCCAACCAAGGCATGGGTGGCGCTGAACTGCGAAAAGAATCCCAGTCTGCGCCGGTACTTCGACTATGCATTTGCGCAGCGACCCGAAGAAGAACTCTATGACCTTCAGAGCGATCCGGATCAGGTGGTCAATGTGGCCGCGGAGGCAAAATATGCTGATGTGAAGCATCGGCTGTCGGGCCGTCTGCTGAAAGTTCTGAAAGAGACCGGCGATCCTCGAGTGACCGGTGACGGCGGCACATTCGATCGTCCTCCGTTTACGTTGAATCCGAATCGCTGATTGCAGGTTAACCTGACCGGATGACAGCGGATTTGAGATGATGCAGTTCTCTTCTCAGTGAAATCCTGATGCCTGACTGGACATACCAGACTGTCTTTCAGCCGGTCCTGCGAAGACTGCCGTTTGCTGTGGCTCAGCGTCTTGCGTTTGGCACCATGGGGCAGCTTGGCCGTTTCGCTGTCGGTCGTGCGATCATTCGTCTGATGGGGCACGCGGCGCCGCCGACGGAGATTGCCTTCCAGAAAACAGGTCTGACATTTCCTGCTGCCTGTGGACTTGCCTGTGGAATCGATCAGTCGGGTCAGGCCACGTCCGCTTTGTGCCTGTTCGGGTTCGGACTGATTGAAGTCGGACCGGTGTGTGTCGGCCGTGCGGATTCGAACTTCGCTCGAGCCGCTGAATGGCGTGACCGAGGCGTCGCCGTGTCAACTCAGAAGTCCGCGGTCAGCTGTCAGCAGATGCTGAAGTCTCTGCAGCGAAATCGTGTGCGCAGCAGTGTTCCGGTCATCGTCAGATTGGTCGTGACTCCGCAGACTGAACATGATGAACTTCGGCGCGTTGCAGCAGAATTCAGCCCGCAGGTCAGTGGGTTCAGTGTCTGGCTGAGCCGTTCTGATCAGTCGGCTGCTGCTCCGGCGGACATCTTTGGAATTCTCAGGGAAGGCGGCTGTCGGGTGCTGGCAGTCGTGTCGACGGATTCGATGGCCAACGGCGGGCGACTTCGTGAGGCACTGGATTCAGGCCTGCTGGACGGCGTCATTGTTGAGGGCGGTTTGGACGAACAGCTTCGCCGGGGGCAGTGTGGCGAGGATGCTGTATACGAGTTGGCTCAGTGTATTGCGTCGGTGAATTCTGAAGGTCGTTCGTGGTTGCTGGCATCGTCCGGAACTGTCGTTGAACCGGCCGATGCGATGCGGCTTCTGGATGCCGGAGCAGACATCGTCATCGTCGACAGCGGAATGGCGGTCTCCGGTCCCGGACTTCCGAAACGGATCAATACGGCCGCCAGGGCACGGCTGTTCGATCGCGAGCCGGAGAGATTTCATCGGATCGCGGACGATGAAATTCCGATGTCTCATCGATCCTGGTTCTGGGCCATGCTGCTGGGGCTGAGCCTGACGGCCGGCGGCGTGATGTCGCTGCTTGTCGGTCTGACTCGAATCGTCCTGCCGTATGACGAAGAGTTTCTGGGAATGCTGCGAGCGGAAATCTGCAGCCTGAATCCTCGGTTACTGCCGTTCATGTCGCATGATCGAGTCACAGTGGCGGGAACCATGCTGGCTCTGGGGCCGCTGTACATGGTGCTGGCCTGGTTTGGCGATCGTCGGGGACATCACTGGGCTCGAGTCGCAATTCTTGCAAGTGCCTTCGCGGGCTTTCTGAGCTTCTTTTTGTTTCTGGGCTTCGGATACTTTGATCCGTTTCATGCCTTTGTGTCGGGTGTTCTGTTTCAGTTCACGACGCTGTGTTTGAGATCATCGCAGCCGATCGCCGTCCCTGAACCGCCGGATCTGCATAACTGTGTGGCCTGGAAACGAGCGATGTGGGGTCAGTTGCTGATGGTGTGTCAGGGAGCCGCCATTCTGGTCGCCGGCTTGGTGATCAGCTGTTTTGCCGTGACCAGCGTGTTCGTGCCATCAGACCTTGAATATATGCAGACAAGTCGTGAATTGCTTCTATCGGCAAACGCGCGGCTGGTTCCGCTGGTGGCTCATGATCGAGCGGCGTTCGGAGGCATGCTGATGTCCACCGGAATTGTTGTACTGCTGTCCGCATTGTGGGGCTGGCAGCGTAGTCGAGCCTGGTTGTGGCACAGCCTGCTGTTCTGCGGAACGCTGGCCTATGGGACCACAATCGCGATTCACTGGGCGGTTGGCTACACCAGCCTGATTCACCTGCTTCCGGCTTATGGCGGACTGGCAGTCCTGTGGCTCGGAATGGCAATGTCTGCTTCGTGGATGCTGAAACGTGCAGCGGCATGACCGAGGAAACGGGAAGTCGATCGCGACGGGAGATCAGCGCTGTCGAAGCCAAAACCTGAATCATTTTGCTAGGATCCACCTTCTGACATTTTCAAAGATGGACAGTCACCAATGAAAACACCAAACAGCGGCGGCGGATGGGCGGCGATTGCGTACAGTCTGAAACTGGCCAGTCGAGTGGGCTGGTGGAAGATGTGGAAGGCAATGCGGTCCCGCAACACGTGCAAGACCTGTGCTGTGGGGATGGGCGGTCAGCTGGGAGGTATGGTCAATGAAGGAGGCTACTTCCCGGAAGTCTGCAAGAAGTCGTTTCAGGCTATGGCGTCTGATCTTCAGGGCGCGATTCCGGCGAGCTTCTGGCAGCAGTTCGACATCAATCAACTGCGAGCTCTGACCTCACGCCAGCTGGAACACTGTGGCCGAATTGTTGAGCCTGTCCTGCTGGAACAGAACAGTCGTCATTTTCGCCCGATTTCCTGGGACGAGGCTTTGCAGCGGTCGGCTGAGGCTCTGAAGGCTGCAGGTCCGCAACGCAGCTTTTTCTATGCCAGCGGGCGATCGTCAAATGAAGCGGGTTTTCTGCTGCAGCTGATGTCGCGGCTGTTCGGCACCAACTACGTCAATAACTGCAGCTATTATTGTCACCAGGCCAGCGGGGTCGGGCTGGGAATGGCCATCGGGTCCGGTGCGGGCACTGTGCAGCTGGAAGATCTGAAACAGGTGGATCTGTACATTCTGATCGGCGCGAATCCGGCTTCGAATCATCCACGGCTGATGAAGACTTTGATGGAAATTCGTCGCCGCGGCGGCCGAGTGATTGTCGTCAATCCGGTGAAGGAAACGGGGCTGGTTCGTTTTCGAGTTCCCAGTGATCCTCGTAGTCTGCTGTCATGGTCGGGATCGGAGATCGCCAGCACATACGTTCAGCCGCACATTGGCGGTGACATGGCCTGGCTGCTGGGAGTTGCCAAACAGATTCTGGAACAGAATGCTCAGGATCAGTCGTTCATTGATCAGCACACGGAAGGCTTGGCAGACTTTCGTCAGCTGGCAGAATCGACATCGTGGGACGACATCGTCGTCGGCAGCGGATTGTCCCGGGAAGAAATTTCCGGAATTGCTGATCAATACCTTGCAGCGAAGAACGTCGTCATTGGCTGGTGCATGGGAATTACTCACCACCTGCACGGCACTCACAACGTGCAGATGATCGCGAACGTGGCTCTGCTGCGAGGCATGGTCGGACGACGCGGAGCCGGAGTGATGCCGATTCGAGGTCACAGCAATGTGCAGGGGCTGGGTTCGGTGGGAGTCACGCCGACTCTGAAGACCTCCATGCTGCAGAAGCTGGAAAAGCGGCTGAGAATTCAGGTGCCGACTTCACCGGGCTACGACACAATGGCCTGTATGGATGCGGCCAACCGAGGCGAAATGGAAACGGCTCTGTGTCTTGGAGGCAATCTGTACGGCAGCAACCCGGATCTGCAGTTTGCGGAGGAATCTTTCCGTCGCATGAAGACTGTCATCTACCTGTCCACCACCCTGAATACGGGGCATGCTTTCGGGACGGCTCGGGAGACGCTGATTCTGCCCGTACTGCCGCGCGATGAAGAGCCTCAGCCGACGACTCAGGAAAGCATGTTCAGCTATGTGCGGTTCAGTGATGGCGGTCCGGCTCGATTCCCCGGACCTCGCAGCGAAGTTGCCATTCTTGCGGAACTGGCCCGCCAGATTCTGGGGCCGGAGTGTGCCGTTGACTTTCAGAAGCTGCAGAGTCATGCCGCGATTCGGGAACTGATTGCAGACCTGGTGCCAGGTTACGAAGCCATGAAAGGCATTGATCAGCAGAAACAGGAATTTCATGTGGCCGGTCGCAGTCCCGACGCATACCGCTTTCCGACCGAAAGCGGACGAGCTCGCTTCCATTGTCCGCCATTGCCGCCGTTGTCCTCGGAACCGAGTTCATCTGCGGGCAGTTTTCGCCTGATGACGATTCGCAGCGAGGGCCAGTTCAACAGCGTTGTGTACGACGAAGAAGACCGTTACCGAGGTCAGGAGCGGCGTGATGTTGTGTTGATGAATGCCGCCGATATGCAGGCTCTGAATCTGCGTCCTGATCAGCCGGTGTCCGTCCGCAGTGAAACGGGAGAAATGAGACTGCAGAAGGTGCGGCCTTTCGATGTTCGTTTCGGAAACGTGCTGATGTATTATCCGGAAGCGAACGTGTTGATTCCGAGAGACGTGGATCCGCTGTCAAAGACTCCGGCCTTCAAGAACATCGCCGTCCAGATCAAGCCGGAAGTTTGATCGCCGCCCGTTCGAGTCCAGCCTTCAGGCTGCCTCAAGGTTGTTTGCGAAGGGCAGGCTGAAGCCTGGGCTCCAGCGAGAACCGTCCCGAAGTTCGAGCAGTTCAGGCGTGACCTTCCAGGGCTTCGTGCGCCGATCGCAGCAGGTCTTCGGTCTGTTCGAAGCTGATGCAGCCGTCCGTGATCGAGACGCCCCATTCCAGCTGGCTCAGATCACTCGTCAGCGGCTGGTTTCCGGCCTTCAGGTTGCTTTCCAGCATCAGTCCAACGATGGTGTCGTTCCCCCGAATTCGCTGCTGCAGTACATCATTCCACACCAGCGGCTGGTTGCGGTAGTCTTTTCGGGAATTGGCATGGCTGCAGTCGACCACCAGGCGCGGCAGCAGGTTGTCCTTCTTCAGCAGAGCACTGGCTTCGGCAAGACTAACGGCGTCGTAGTTGGGACTCTCCTTGCCGCCTCGGAGAATCAGATGGCTCATGTCATTGCCCTTGGTGTTGACGATACATGTCTTGCCGTCGTTGTCGATTCCCAGAAAACAGTGCTCAGCCTGAGCGGCCTTCATGGCATTGGTGGCCACTTCCAGGCTGCCTTCCGTGCTGTTCTTGAAACCAACGGGCATCGACAGTCCGCTGGCCATCTGGCGATGAGTCGGAGATTCGGTTGTTCGAGCTCCGATGGACGCCAGCGTGATCAGATCTGCAATATACTGAGGCGTGATTGGTTCCAGCATTTCAGTGGCTGCCGGTAAACCGCTGCGGTTGACATTCAGAAGAACCTGGCGAGCCAGTTTCAGCCCGCGAGCCATGTCGAAGGTGTCGTTGAGTCCCGGGTCGTTGATCAGTCCCTTCCAGCCCACCGTGGTTCGGGGTTTTTCGAAGTAAACTCGCATGATGACCATGATGCGGTCGTTGACGTCGCGGGCGACACGGGCAAGTTTCTCAGCGTATTCCGTCGCGATGTCCGGATGGTGGATCGAGCACGGTCCGACAACGGCAAAGATCCGGCGGTCCTCACCTCTCAGAATGGCTTTGACGGCTTCGCGGGAGTCGTAGACAAAACGCGCCGTGTCCTCCGGCAGCGGGATTTCTGCCTTAAGATCCCGCGGCGACGTCAGCGGAATATTCTCCCGACTGTTGACGTCGTGAATCTGAGGACTGGTGGCGGACATGATTCAATTCCTGACTCTGAACAGTATTTCTGCGGCATCCGCAGACGGAAATGACGCTGCCGGAAGGCAGCACGGGATTCCGATTTCCGTCGATCACCGGACGCAGGTTGACGGACAATGTGGCACAGAACCGCCTCTGGCAGTTCGCCGACAAAGTATTCAGCAAGCCTCCACGGCAATCAATCGGACAGACTGGAAAAGGGCAGGTCACTGACAATCTTTGTCGGGAACGGGAACTGACTGTCGGATTGGCCGCTGTGAACAGTACACTCAGCGGAATCCCGCCCGGAAAGTTTCACAAAAATCTCCATGTCCGCTTCCGAAATTCCCACTCCACAAACTCTGCCGCAGCTGCTGGACGCATGTCGCCGACAGGTTCGTCGACGCGATACGCTGGTCGGGCTGTCGATCGTGGTGTCTGTCGGACTTGCCTGTCTGCTGACTGCAGCCCTGCTGGATTTGTGTCTGGGTCTGCCGTCGACTGTTCGACTGGTGATTCTCGGCATCTTTGTGACTTCTACGGCATGGCTGATTCGGAACTTTCTGGTCCGTCCTCTGCAGAGATCCATTTCAGATGAATTGCTGGGAGCAGCCGTGGATCTGTCGTCGCCGGAACTGCAGGAAAGCCTGGCGACTCTGATTTCAATTGAACGCCCGACTGCCGGACCAACAGAAACCGGAGCCGACGTGTTCCGCCGCCGGATCCGTCGACAGGTTGGTGAACAGCTGACCGCACTGTCTCCGGAACAGATTGTGGATCATCAGCAGGTTCGTCGCTGGCTCGCTGCCGCCGGCACGCTGGTTGCCGTCGCCGTGCTGCCTTCGCTGGTATGGCCGTCGAATGCGGCTCTTCTGGTCCAGCGCATCGTGACTCCGTTCGCCAATCTGGGGACGGCCGGAAATCTGTACTTCGAAGTTCCGGATGGCAATCGAGTGGTGGCTCGGGGAAGTCGTGTTCGGCTGGCGGCGATTCCTCGCTGGAGGTCCTCCGATGCCGGGCAACGACCTCAAACGGCATTCGTTGAGATGTCTGCCAATGGACGATCGGAACGGCAGCCTCTGCTGTACGACGAGGTGACTGAGCAGTTTGCCGTCGAGTTGCCTCAGGTGCCGGAATCCATCGTATACCGCATCACGGGCGGCGGAGCCACCACGGAATGGTTTCAGCTGACAGCTGCCGATGTTCCTGAAATTGTTCAGGCGCAGATGATCGCTGCCGCACCGGAATACACCGGCCTCCCTGAACGTCATTTTGACGGGATGCTGGGGCATCTGGACGTCTTTGAGCACAGTCAGCTGGAGATTCATCTGGACTTCAGCCTTCCGGTGCGCGATGCAGAACTGATCTGGCTCTCACGGGACTCCCGACCGGTGACTGAAGCCGAAAAGCTGGAAATGGAGTTCGATGATCTGTCCGGCGAGGAAGTCTTTGATATCGATCCGGATGCGCCTCTGGTGACGCCGGCAGCTCCGCTGGCAGTCCGAGTTTCAGGAGAGGTGGCCGACGATGGATTGTCAGCGACGTTTCGGATGGAAGCTGACGCCGGCGGCGATTTCGAGTTTCGGGTGGAAGGCAGAGATGGTCTGTCAAATCCTCAGGAGCCTGATCGACACCTGACGGTCACGTTCGATACTCCGCCATCGCTCCACGTTGGCGGGATTCGTGACAGGGACAGTCTTCGCCCGGACGACATTCTGCCCGTGAACTGTGTTGCCGCGGATGACGTGGGTCTGAAATCCGTGGAACTGCACTATCGAGTCAACACAGACAGCGGGCAGATTCTCCCGGCCGGCCAGTCAGCGGTCGGTCGGCAGATTCTGGAAGAACATTTCCGAATTCCACTGGAGGCGCTGTCGCTGAAAACCGGAGATATGATTCGACTGCAGGTGCGAGCCGTCGATGATCGCCCCGAACCCGGGCCACAGGAAACGTGGTCTTCGGAAGTGACGATCCGCATTGATCACGAAGCCGGTCCGGTTGGCCGGCAAGCGCTGCAGCAGGAAAGTGCGGAGATTCTGAATGGACTGGAACAGCTCGCTGAGCTGCTGAAACAGGATCTGCAGACCGTTGAATTGCAGATCCGCCAGGCGTCGCAGGACTGGTCCGTCGATGCTCAGAAACTACCGCTTCGTCTGAGCGAAAAGGAACAGCAGCAGGGGCAGATTCTGGAATCAATCGCTGCCGTGGTTGCCGGTCACCCGCTGATGGCCGGATCGTCCCACCGGCTCTCTGGGCTTGCTCATCAACTGAAATCAGATCTGCCCGAAACGCTTCGGCTGGCAGCAACGAGCGATGCGGATGTCGCCGGTGATGAACTGAAGCAGGCCGGTCGACAGCTGGATCAGATTCGAAACCGACTGCTGGAAGAAATCGAAATCATCCGCGGGGTCGCTCAGATAGAACTCGATCTTGCCGAACTGAATCGCCTGGCCCTGGAAGCCGAGCAGGTGGCTGCCGACGCCGTCGAGCTTGATCAGCAAAGGCAGGCCGGAAAGCCCGAAAACATCAGCGATGCCGACTGGCAGAAACAGCTGAATCAGAAGCAACAGGACCTCAGACAGGATCACCGCGAACTGGTGGGCGAATTGTCTGAGTTGTTGAAGAACCAGCAGGAACTCCTTCTGGCGGCTCAGCGCTCCCAGCAGGAACAACTGCGTCGTCTGGCTCAGCACGCCGAACAGCTGGCGATCCGACAAACGCAAATCACAGACCAGCTGCAGCGTGATGCTTCCGACGTACCAATTGTTGAACAGTCACTCCGCGACCAGCAGCCGCAGGCTGTTGAAGTTCGCGAGCTCAGTCAGCAGTTTCAACAGCTGACCGGGCGGCTCAGTCTGGAAATTCTGCGACTGCCTGCAGAAGCGGAACGATCACAACAGGCAGCCTCGCTGGTTCTTCAGGCTCAGGCTGTCAGCGAGCAGACCGTCCGGCTGCTGCAGAATTCTTCGGGCTCGGATGCCGTAAGTTCCGGGCGGCGCTCGGCCGAACTGCTGACACAGGCTGCAGCGACAGCCGGATCGGAATCGGCACAGAATCAGCAGTCTCTGATCGTGCCCGAGGAAGTTGGAGAACACGTGACCGAAGCGCTGCAGAATCTTCAGGAGGCTGAAGAATCCATGCAGCAGATGACTCAGGAGTCTTCGGATGCCGCAGATCAGCAGACGGAATCCGGCGCTTCCAACACAGGGCAGCAGGCCACCGATCAGCAGTCGTCAGGAGACCCACAGGCAGCACAGGACTCTCAGGCTCAGTCCGGTGATTCCGGCGAAACGGATGGTCAGTCCGGGCAGCCCGCCAATGATGGCGGTCCCACTCAATCAAAACCTTCCCAGTCAGGTCAGCCCCTGTCCTCAGCGGCTGCGGCTCTGGCAGCGGCCGCCCGCGAAGCGCTGCCCATGGCCATGAACGCGTCCAGCAGTTCCCCCGGAGCCGGTGCGGACGGACAGGGCGGAACCAGTGCGTGGAACGGTTTGCTGCCCGGCCGCGGAGTTGCACCGGCGGGCACACGCAACTGGGGCCATCAGGTTGATGAACTGAACAGCGAAACCACGGAAACCCAGGCCACCGCCCGCGACGCCGAATACGAGTCACTGATTCGCATGTACTTCCGGGAAGTGGCCAAAGCGCGACGGAAGTAGTTCAGCACGAGCAAATCGCGAGTCGGAAATTGAGTGCCATGTGTGTGGCTCTGACTCTGCCGGTGCTCGTTCCTGCGGTCCACACTGACGACGCCAGTACCACACAAGCTGCTTCATGCAGCCGGGCAGTGTTGTTGATTGGTTGCTTCCGAGACAAACTCCTGAGCAATCTTTCGGCCGATCAGATTCGCGGCAGCTTTCGACAGATGCACACCATCGATCAGCTTTTCGTCGGCGCTCAGCGAAGACAGCAGTTCGGGTGTGGAGATGAAGCCCGTCTGCTGTTCCGTCGCAATCCGATTCAGAATTCCGTTGTATGTTCTCAGGTGTTCAGCTCGATCCGGCTGACCGGCGACCGGCAGTGTGGCCCACAGATAAATGGCGGCCCTGGAATTTCGATCTCGAATCTCCTGCACCATGGCTGTGATCCTCTCGGAATACTCAGAACAGGCAACCACGTGCCCCCGCGGAACAATGCCTCGAAGCAGAGCTGACCGCAGGTGTCGTTTGAGTGACTTCAGCGGTTTTCTGATGAGTCGTTTTGCGGGACTGTCGGGATAGTACGGCAGATAGATTCCGGGAATGCTCGTGACCCATGAATCGACCAGTCCGAAGTTGATCACGGCAAGATCCGGGACGAACTCGGAATCCTGCAGTCGCGCCAGTCCTTCCCGGCACGTTTCCATACCCCCGCCAAGATTGCAGACCGTGACACGGAAACCGATCTTCTCCATGGCCGCGGAAAGTCCATCGGGAACAGTTCCCTGGTTGGGGTCAGCCGTGATCGTATTGCAGTCGCCGAGCGCCAGAATCCGCAGCGGCACAGAACCTGTCTGCACGACTGTGTCTGTGTCTGTCTGAAATGTCATTCGTGACCGGTTCATGCACGAGGCTTCCTGTCCGCGAGCGCGTGACTCCAGGCCTCAGCCCGGATGTTCGCAGCTTCGGCCGTTCCGAAACTTCTGCCTTTCATCGCCGCTCTGCTGGCGAAGCTTGATTTTCCTCTGAACACCACGAATCGACAACGGCAACTTTCGTCACCGACATGAATTCCGCAAATCACCGCGAATTCTGCTCAAAACGTTCAAGCCGATTCTGAAAATGCGCTCACAACGGGCGTTTCGCGAAGCCGCAGCTTGCCCGAGCACGTTGGATTGGCGAAGATGTTGCTCCCCCCCAGATCGTCGATCCGTTTTCCGGAGACTCACCGATGACGTTCTTTCCTGTCGAATCGCACGGGCAGCGGTGTCCGGGTTCAGTCTCCCGGCGATCGCTGCTGGCGGGGGGCATGGCGGGGCTTCTGAGTCGCTCATGCCTGAAAGCCGATCTCGTTGCCGGGCTGCCTCAGCGGTCAGTCATCTATATCTTTCTTTCCGGCGGGCTGGCTCAGCAGGACAGCTTCGATCCCAAACCGAATGCCCCGGCGGATATTCGAGGAGAATTCTTACCGATCGCGACGTCGACGCCCGGGCTTCACATCTGTGAACATCTGCCCGGCCTGGCGGCTCGCAGCCATCTGTGGAGCGTCGTTCGCAGTCTGAGCCATCCCTATAACGAGCATTCTCAGGGGCACATGGTCATGCTGACGGGGCGGACGGATCTGCCGACCGGGTTCAATCCTTCCATGCCGCGACCGGTGGATCATCCGTCGATCGCGGCACTGCTGGGAAGTCTGCTGCCGGAACGAAACGGTCTGCCGTCGTCGATTGTGCTCCCGGAAAAACTCATCCATCGAACCGGCCGAGTCATCCCCGGGCAGTTTGCCGGCATTATGGGAAGTCAGCGCGATCCGTGGATCCTTGCCGCCAGTCGGTTCAATGCCAATACCTATGGTGCCTGGCCGGAGTTCGAGTTCCATCATCAGCGAGGCCACGAGGTGACTGATGATCTGAACTTTCGCACCCCCGGTCTGATGCTGCCGGACAACGTCAGTCGCGATCAGTTCGATCATCGCCTGCAGCTTCTCGATCAGTTCGAACACGGCGGACCGGCACTCGGCCAACTGCACGAAACGGAATCGTTCGAAAAGTATCGTGAACGAGCGGTTTCGATGCTTGGCGACGGTCGATTAAATCGCCTGTTCGATATTCATTCTGCTGACCAGGAAACTCAGCAGCGCTACGGCCGCAATTCCTTCGGCTGGTCGCTGCTGCTGGCTCGCCGACTGGTGGATGCCGGTGTCGGATTTGTGCAGGTCAATCTGGGAAACAATGAAACATGGGACACCCACGGCAATGCGTTTCCTCATCTGAAGAATTATCTGCTGCCCCCGATGGACCGAGCTGTCTCCGCGCTGCTGGATGATCTGCAGGACAGTGGACAGCTGGATTCAACTCTGGTCGTGATGGCCGGAGAATTCGGCCGCACCCCGAAAGTCTTCGGCCTGCCCGCTCATTATGCAAAGCCCGGACGCGATCATTGGGGAGCCGTCCAGTCTGTGATGCTGGCCGGTTGCGGCTACGGCAACGGCAGCATTGTTGGTCAGTCCGACGACCACGGCGGCCAGCCGGTCGATCACCGTCAGACGCCGGAAAATCTCGCCGCCAGCATGTACTCAGCTCTGGGCCTGCCCGCCGGAACTCACTGGTCCGACCTGCAGAACCGCCCCGTTCCACTGTACAACGCAACGCCTGTGCCCCACACATAGAAGCGATCCGGCAATGTGAGCAGCCGTCGCCCTGCACAATCATCAATCGCGTTCTCAGATTGCCCCCTATGCACGGGCCGAGTTTCCTTGGTCGACTCAGTTCGAATTGATTGCTATTTGCGCAGGGTGTGTTCTACTGATGTGGCTCAGTGCGTCCACTCTTTCAGGCTGACGGTGTTATCAAACGATGGCAGCGTCTCTTCGGGGCATCCCCGAGGATTTCTTTTCACTCAGCCACTGCGTCGCGTGAGGCCCGGTACGCTCCACGTACTTCCCCTCACGCTGTTCGAGTTTCGCTGACGGTGGTGCGCACTGAGCCGTTTGAAATTTGATCAGAATGCGACTTCTGAAAACCGAAGCCCATCGCCTGGCAGCCGCAATCCTGTCGGGGCCTTTCAAACAGGAAGAGATCCTGCAGCGAGTTCTCCCCCTGTTGTCGGGGTCGCGTCAGTGGTTCCATCGCCTGACGGCTCAGCTGATTGAAAAGTTCGGATCCCAACGGCCTCGAGAACGAGATCTCATCGAAACTCTGCTCCGCAGTCGCCGCTTTGCGCGAGCCATCCGGGCTCCGAGTTATGACCTTCTGCCTTCCCTGCAGCCGCCCGTTTTTTATCCGTCGCCGAAAATCGACACCGACGAAGCCATTCGACAGCTGACGACAACCGCAGACATCTGTCGCTGGCTGGGGATTTCGGATTCGGACCTGGCGTGGTTTGCTGATCGGCGACAGTTGGAACGGCTCACTCAGTCGGGGCCTCTGCGACATTATCGTTACCGCTGGAAACGCAAAGCCAACGGTCGTTGTCGCCTGATCGAAGCGCCGAAGTTTCGTCTTCGTGAAATTCAGCGACGGCTGCTGCATGACGTTCTCGAACACATCCCGCTGCACGAAGCCGCTCACGGCTTCCGAAAGGCTCGTTCAATTCAGACCCACGTCCAGCCGCACATCGGCCGGGCCGTTGTGCTGAAGATGGATCTGGAAGACTTTTTCCCGTCAGTGATTCCTGCTCGACTGACCCGCATTCTGATGCACGTCGGATATCCTGAAACAGTGGCTGAAGCTCTGACGGCTCTGTGCTGCAATCACGTTCCGCCCGACGTCTTTGCTGATTTTCCGTTTCCGGATGACCCGCAGGCTCGGTACCGTTCGCGGCTGCTGTATCAGCGACCTCACCTTCCTCAGGGAGCTCCCGGTTCACCGGCTGCAGCAAACGTCTGTGCGTTTCGACTCGATCAGCGACTGGCCGGTCTGGCTCATTCGGCGAACGCCGCCTACACACGGTACGCCGACGATCTGCTGTTTTCCGGGGACAAAGCATTCGCCCGCGGCGCTCGCCGCTTCGCGGTCATCGTGGCGGCCATCGCGATGGAAGAAGGTTATCAGGTCAATCATCACAAGACCCGAATCATGAGTCAGGCAGCTCAGCAGCGAGCCGTCGGGCTGGTCCTGAACGAAAAAATGCAGGCCAGTCGAGCTGAGTACGATCGACTGAAAGCCGTCCTGCATCACTGCGTGCGACATGGCCCGAATTCCGTCAACGCAGACCAGCACCCGCATTTTCAGGCTCACCTGCGAGGCCGAATCCATCACGTTGCACAGTCAAGCGAATCCCGAATGACAAAGCTGATGAACCTGTTCACCGCCATCAACTGGCCCCCCGCCTCGGACTGACCTCCTGAATTTTTTTCACCCCGAGTAAAGGCCTGCTACAAAAACATTCCCGCAAACCTGTGAAGTTTGTTCGCTCACGTGAGCCCGTTGCCGGTCTCTTTCTGCCTGCCTGTTGTATTCTTCTATGACAGCATCAAAACTAACCACCGGACCAGCGCTGAGGGGGCGTGTCCGAATTGCAACATCATAGTGTAATACTGCAGGCATCGAACGGATTCCTCTGGGGCTCCGGCAGACAGCAACCACTGAATCTGCGCGACGAGTGCGGCAGCCTCATTTTGAAGGTACAGGTGTCGGGGCCATGCATAAGGCTTCCCTCGGAACGCGGCTTCGTTGACACAATAGGCTGCAAGATCCCGGTCACTCATGATTCTCAGTGACTCTGAACCGATGAACAGCGGGCGAATCTTTCGAAGCGGGTTGCGGCGATGGAAATTCATTCCGACCATTGGGGAGACGAAAGGGGACGCAGCTCAATTCACAGATTGAGCTGCGTCCCCTTGTTGCGTTTTCCCCTTGTTGCGTTTTCCCCTTGTTGCGTTTTTCCCCTTGTTGCGTTTTTGCCCCCCCCCTTTTCGGCCTCCTATCCAGACAACATACTCAGAACATAGTTTCTCAAACCCATGGGAACGGATTCATCAGAGAGCATGACAGCGTGGCAAATCAGGCAATCCGTTTCTGCTCGCGGCGCATCAGTTCTTTCAAGAAAGCGGATCTGTGCCAGTAGCGATGACACCGCGTTGTCCCGATGCGTAGCGGCCCACCAGGGTACGCGACCGAAGGCGCGATAGGTCGCTTCGTTCACCAGATATCCGGCCAGTGAAGCAACGTCGGCTGCTGCCGCGGTCGCCCGGCTGATTCTCAGCCGACACAGCTTCCTGATCAGACTGGATCGAAAGATGTTTCCTTCCCCGGAAACCACTTGCAGTTTTTGCAGCGCATGCACATACCAATCATCTGCTCGGGAGAACGCAAGGGATGCCGCTTCATTCAGGGCCGCACTGAAGTCCTCATCGCCCCGAATTGACAGTTCGCGACTGAGCGTTGTGGATTCCGGTGGTGATTCATTGGTGTGTTCACCGAATTCTGACAGCCGGTCCTGGAACTGCGCTGTCAGTCGGTCAGGGGACAGGTCCGGAACTTCCTCAACGGAACGAACGAATCTCCATGCATCGGCAAGGTCCTGAATCTGCTCGGCGACCATCCATCGTGAAGGAAGCAGTTTAATCAACATGCTTCTCATTGAAAGGTCTTCCGATTCGGCTGCGCATCCGAGCCGGTCTGCGACGGCACATTCAAACTGCAGTCGCAGTCGCTCTGCATGACACGGGGGCTGGTTTCTGAATTGGGTTCCCTCAGTACACCGTTCCTGGTGATTTCTGAAGGCAACTCCAGCAAGCGCAATCGCCATTTCCACCGGTCGTTCCAGTCGGGCAACGCGAAGGCCAATGAGCGCCTGGAAAGCGTCCTGGTGTATCGCAGGGAGGTGTGGAAGAATCAGATCGTTCCACTGTTCCGTTTCTGACAGAAGGTCCAGAGCATGCAGAACGGAAGCACGAAACTCTGCATTCCCGACAACAACTGCTTCGCCTGAAGAATTTCCGGATTTGTTCATCGTCTCATGTTCCCAATACCTCGGAGAACCTGTGAAAGCTTTGCGATATATCGCCACGTTGCTGCAACCTGGCCCGCAGTTGGACCAGCTGCCCCTGCCGCAGCAGCTGGCAGATAAGCGACGAATCCCCCCACAACGAAGTAAGCTGACGCGCCCCCGATGAGCGAGCCATAACCCACAGCGATTCCTGGATTGAATTCGTCATCGTCCGGATCGTTGTACCAGGCACCAATAGCGCCGCCAATGAACCCGACAACTCCGCCGGCGATTGCGCAAGGGACTGCAGAAACGCCGGCAGCTGTTAAACCGATTCCACCGCCAATCACAGCCCCGGTTGTGGCTCCCGCAGTTCCACCGGCAAGCACTTCCGCGGCATCGTCCCATGCGCCCTCCATGAAATCCGGAAGGTCAACTCCCAAAAGGAAAACCGAGCCTGCGGCAAGGACGGGCGTCCATGTTGTCATTCCTGAGGCCTGTTGCAGCTGAATGGGATTATTCGCGGCTGCAGTGGCGGCTTGATTATTGAGCTGGGTCAGTTGGGCTGCGGTGGCTCCGGCGTTGGTGGCGGCTGTGGTGAGATCCGTCAGGATGCTGGTCTGCAGGTCGATCTGATCCTGCAGATACTGTTGCTGGTCGGGGTCGGTCGTGTTGGCCAGCAGCGTCTGCAGTCTCGCCAGCTGAGTCTGGCGGTCCAGATATTCGGCCAGAATGTCACTGAGCGATTGCTGAGCGTAGGGGTTCGGCAGGTTTGCGGAGGCAGGAGCCTGTTCGAATTCCAGATGCACGGTCGTCGTACCGCCGCTGACCAGGGTGTAGGTCTTCCGGTGAATTTTCTCGGGCGGGGTCGGGTCATCCGTCGACGAATAATCGACGTAGATTTCTTTCAGAATGTAGGACCCCACATCCGCATCCCGGGTCCACTCATGGCCACTGATGAGTTCGACATCCACGCTGAAGTCCGAGTCATTCTGAAGTGTGAATCCCAGACCGCCGCCCAGAGTCAGACCTGTGTCATATTCGCTGGAAGATGTATTGCGATAGGAACTGATGGTGGTGTTCTCATTGACTGTCAGGCCAGGATACGGCACGTTTTCAATGATTGTGCTTTGAGAGGAGATCGTTGTGGAATAATCTCCGCTGCTGCCGATATCGACAAGATTCTCTGTGGTTCCAAACGAAATCGTGAGATGCCGATCTGAGGAATCCGTGGTCGTCTCAGAGGATGAGGACTCAGCCGACAGCGTCCCGCCTCCGAATGGTGTGCTGCGGGTCTTGCTTTCCGCGGTTTCATTCACGGACAAATTCCCGGAACCACTCATACCGAGGGTAAACTGAATTCCGGTGGACGTGTCTTCCAGCAGCTGAGTGGCGGATTGTGCACCTGGCTGAGGCCTGGCCGGGGCTGGCGTTCCGGATGATGGAATCACATCCGGTGGTACGTCGGCATCGGCAGTGTCGTCCGGACCGGTGCCAGACGATTCACCATCGTCGGTGGACAGGCCGATCCGAAAGCTGAATCCGGTGGAACCGGACGAGGACGACGAATCGTCGATGTGGAGTTTTTCGTAAACGTCAGTCCCGTCCGCAGCACTTCCTGATGACTCGTCCAGATCAGCTTTCAGAGTCGACGACATCGTGCCACCGGCAATTGCCGAAGTGGCAAAGCCGAAGGACGCCGAAACGTCCGCACCCAGAAGACTGCTCAGGCTGAAGCCATCCGGAATGACGGTTGTCGCCGTGAAGACGGTCCCGATGGATGCGGAAGCGAACGCCCTGAACTCGGACGTCGCCGTAAAAGTGAGGCCAGCCGGAAGTGGTTCGGCGTCGGCTGGCAGGTCGGCTTCCGTCACAGTGCGGCTTCCCCCGGTTCGCCACGAAAACGACGCTGACCAGGAAACCGTCACAGTGTGTTCCGTGGCAAACGTTCCGTCGGGCAGCGTGATGCGTTTGTCTGTGATGGTGGTATCCATGCTTGATGAGCGCACGAAATAGGTGCCTGTGCCGTCGTCATCGGAAGATGCCGCCGAGGGACTGCCGGATGGAGTCGCTGCCGCGTCGGATGATGCGGGGGCGGTCGTTGAGGACGGAGGAACCGGATCGTCTTCGGAGGTCGTTGTGTTCTCATCCGTGTTGTTCACGGAAGTGGATGCGTCGGTGAGCCATGATTCCGGAATTGCAAACGGGTCGTCTGAATCGGCTTCTCCGGGAATCGCGCCCGTGCTGTACGTGAACGTATCCGAAATGCTGTAGCTTCGCACCGTTGTGGTTCCGTTGATGACAGTGACCGTGTACGTCTCACTTCCGTGGCGACCAAAGTCCTCATCATCTTCGCCTTCGGCCGTGAATCCTTCGGAACGATCGAACCGGCGACTGACCGACTGGCTGACGCTCCAGTCGTCCTCCGAAGTCCATGTCTGTTCGTCGGTGGTGGTGATTGTCACGTCGGTGACGGATCCCGCGGATGTCCTGAGCATGGGTGAAGCGGGATCATCATCCCCGTCTGCACTGCCGGTGGTCAGACTCCATGCTGTCCCGGAAAGCTGAGAGGCGGATGTTGCCTGAGTCGAATACGAATCCGATCCGCTGGGGCGGACCGCCATCAGGTCTTCAGAAGTGTCCTGGCCGGGCAGGGAAATCGGTGCGAACTGCAGTTCATCTGGAAACTGAAACGCCGTGAACTGAAATCGGGGATCAGGAGGTTCTGCGCTCTGATCGCCGTCGGTCTCGGAATCGCTGCCGCTGTCGCCGGACATCAGGTCATCCAGCAGACTCCCGGATGAATCCGTCAGGTCAGAGCCTGAAGAATCGGACGAACTTCCCGAGGTACCATCGTCCATGGATGTTGAGTCTGAATCCGGGCTGACGGACGCTTCGGGATCCGATTCTCCCGTGTTGTCGGATTCCGCGGCCTCGGGATAAGAAGATGAGCTCGTTTCAGCAGAGCCGTCCTCCGTTCCGGTACTCGTCTCACTGCCGGTGTCGCTCAGGCCCTCTTCAGCGTACATGTCGTAGTCGCTGGAGTAGCCGTCCATCGGATCAGTGTAACTGTCATATGTTTCCGCGAGGCTTTCATCAGCGTATGTCTCATACGTTTGATATGAGTCCTCGTAGTACGAAAAGTCTTCTCCCATCGGAGTTTCGGCGAGCGAATCGAAGTACATCTCCGTATCGCTGTAGGTTGAGTATGCCAGTTCCGAATAGCTTTCATCGCTGAAGTCATACAGAGACCCGGACATGTCCTCTGACGAATACATCGCCGCCAGTTCGTCGTCGCTGATGCCTGTCGATGCCGTCGGATCAGACAGACTGGTGTCTGTCATTGAAGAACCATCAGTCGTGCCGGTCCCCTCATCCGTCGTGGCCGACAGCAGCAGCCGCTGTTCAACGGCTTCGACCTGATGTCCGGAAAACAGCTGCCGCCGGCGCCGAGATCGCCGCGACTTCGTTACCCCCCCCCGCAACTGGAGTGCCAAAGTTCCTCGGAACACCTGAAGCCAGTTCTGCACGACCATGGACGAATTTCCCCGAAAGATGGCTGGATAATATCTCACCGCAACCGCACGCCAAAGACCGACAGGTACCCGCCAACCGGCGAACCCCGATGGTCTCTGCGACAGACAAATCAGTTGCGAAAACGGCCCCGACTCACCTGTGGCGAACCCCGGAAAAAACCGGACAGGGAATTTCAGAAATTCTCTTTCAGCGAGGTGAAACCCATGAATTTGCAGGGCTTTGACGGGAAAAAATCCCCGGCCGGTCAGAAATGATGAGCAAATGGGTTCCGGTGACGGCTGTGGGAGCAGCCGATTTCTGATGTTGCCCAAACGGGGCATTGCTACTCCTCACTGACGTCGCCGATTCGCCTTTTTTCTCTGTTTTGGTGGGCAAGCGAACTGTTGAGGCCACGGATCGTTGTGTCAGTCGGCGTCGGGGGAGCGGAAGCGCATGGTGAGGAAGTCCCAGTCGGGGTTTTGGCGCTGGTTGTACTGGGCTTCCCAGTCTGAGGTGAACAGGACGGCGTGCTGTTCGTATTCATCGCGGACTTCGTGGCACGAATTCAGAAGTTTCAGTTCTGATTTTGTGCCCGGTTTGCGGATCACCCATCGAGCCGTCTTGTAGCTCAGCCAGCGGACTTCGACATCCGTGTCGTATTCGCTCTTCAGTCGGAACTTTACCACATCGAACTGCAGTTCTCCGACACCGGCGAAGATCATCTGGCTGATGGTGTTTCCGGGGGTGTGAAAGACCTGAATCGCGCCTTCTTCCAGCAGCTGTGAGAGTCCTCGTTCGAACTGCTTGCGGCGCCCGGAATCTGTGCAGTACATCGTCGCAAAGAATTCCGGTGAGAACTGAGGCAGGGCTTCGAAGTTGATTGCCGGGCCTTCGCAGATCGTATCGCCCAGTAGAAACTCGCCCGGATTGATCAGGCCGATGATGTCGCCGGGAAAGGCTTCATCCATCGTTTCCCGTTCCTGACCGAACAGCTTGTGAGCTCGTTTCAGTTTGATCTTCTTCCCGGATCGAGGATGGTTGACGGCCATTTCACGGCGAAACGTTCCCGAGCAGACTCGCACATAGGCGACTCGGTCACGATGCTTCGGGTCCAGGTTGGCCTGAATTTTGAAGACGAATCCGGAGAACTCAGGACGCGCCGCCGGAATCGGGCCATTTTCGGACATGCGGTCGCGCGGTGTCGGACACAGTTTCAGAAAGCCTTTCAGAAACGCTTCCACGCCATAGTTGGTCAGAGCGCTGCCGAAGAAGACGGGTGAGACTTCGCCTTTCAGAAACCGGTCGCGGTCGAATTCACCTCCGGCTCCGTCCAGCAGTTCCACTTCCTCGACAGCCGTTTCCAGGATCCCCTGCGGCAGGCGTGAGCCATCGATGTCCCTGAGAGGAATCTGTTTGGATTCCAGACGGCTGCTGTTGTCTCGGGTTTCAAAGACAAACGCATCCTGAGTCGCCAGATCAATGACGCCTCGGAAATCAAACCCCGTTCCCAGGGGCCAGTTGACCGGAACGGGGATGATTCCCAGTTTCGATTCGATGTCTTCCAGGATCTCCAGAGTTTCTTTTCCTGGTCTGTCCACCTTGTTGACAAAGGTAATGACCGGAATGCGGCGAATGCGACAGACTTCGAACAGCTTCGCGGTCTGGCTTTCCACGCCGTTGGCCAGGTCCAGCACCATCACGGCACAGTCGGCGGCCACCAGAGTGCGGTAGGTGTCTTCGCTGAAGTCCTTGTGTCCCGGAGTGTCGAGCAGGTTGACCTGGCAGCCGTCGTATTCAAACGTCAGCACCGTGGATGTGACGGAAATCCCTCGCTGCTGTTCCATGGCCATCCAGTCGGATGCGGCAGCTCGCTGATTCTTCCGGCCGCGGACAGCTCCTGCAACTTCCAGCATACCGCCGTAAAGCAGGAGCTTTTCCGTGAGGGTGGTCTTCCCGGCGTCCGGGTGAGAAATAATGGCAAACGTGCGTCGGCGAGCAATTTCTCGTGACACGACGGGGTCAGATACGGTCATCGGGGTGTGTTCAGGAGCCTGAGGGAATGCAGCGGTCCGGCGATTGCACTACTTCGGAGTTTGGTCGCCGCGATGTAACTCAAGTGCCGGCTGCCGCGGTCCGAACGCCAATGTTCAGACGTGACCTCGTCCGATGCTGATCCGGTGACCGCACGAATCGACGAGTGATACGCCCCGAGGGCCTGGATTACAACTGATTCTCGCGATGGTGATCGCGATCCGAACACATGGGAAATGCGAAGGGCTGGATGCTCCGTCCAACGCCGTGAACGGTTTGTTCACAGGCGGGACGCAGACTGACAGAAGCTGAATTCAGTCCTGACTCAGGGGGGATCAGGCTGCAGTTGCGGAACCAACTGCACGTCGCCGACGAAACGCGATCCCGACGGCTCCGATGGTGAAGACCGCCACGGACGATGGTTCGGGCACGGCAGCAGTCATTGCATCTCCTTCAATGGTGGCATCTCCAAACAAAACCTGTTCAGCATTCGCGTTGACGAATGACGTGAACACCAGGCTGGAGATATTCAGCAGTCCGTTGTCAACACCGGTGAAGAGAAGCGGAGACGTCGGGCCGGAGTTCGCTGTATCTCCGTCAAAGCTGATGCCCGTCCCTGTGATGTAGAAAGAATCCAGTGAGTCATATTCCAGGTCAAGCGTGTCGACGTAGGTGAAGACGAGCCGGATATTGTTGTATCCGGTCGTGTCGATTGCCGGACCAATGTACGTGAACTCCTGACCGACTCGTCCCGACCCACCCGTTTTGATCGTTGCGAAGCCGGCCGAATTGAATGTCGACCCATTCACGGCTGTATTGGTGATGGAAGTCGTGCGGCTAAAGTCCGTCACAAAGTCGAAGGTGTGCAGGATGTCAGCACTGGCAACAGCGGAAAACAGCAGGGGCAAAATCAGTGCAATTACTCGCGGCATGGGATGACCTGAACCAAAAAACACCGGAAAATCTGTGATGCCCGCTTAGCAGGGTTTCCATCGCTGAATTTCCTGCTGTCCCTAGTTTTGCTGGTCTGGTGGTGTGCTGCAATGTTCACCAGTGGTGTAATCGGCGTCTTCCCGAAAACTTCACATTTCGCTCGCTGGATCGGTATGGCGGCTCGGAGACAGAGTTTTCCCTGCAAAGGCTGGATAGGTTTCCGGGTATCTGGTGGCTCGAAACATGGTGCCTCCGTCTTCCAGCGGAACTCCGCCTTCGATTCGCAAAGCATTCTGCTCGTCCGTGGTCAATTGTGACGTCCCGACTTCTCGTCCCGAGTCCGGGTCATCAGCGGGAACCTGGTAACGCGGAGGATTGCGGTACATCCACACGATTTCAGCCGTTCCCGTGACTTCCAGGAGCAGGTGCTGAGTCCCCGAACAGATCAGGGTGTTTCCGTTTGGCAGCCGCTGAGCTCCGGAAATCCGTGGCGAAAACAGTTTTCCGGGATCCTCGAATGTCCATACCAGGTCGGCTGGTTTGTCCTGCAGTGAGTAGTTTCCTGTGGAATCCAACGGCAGGCGGATTTCATCGACCGAAGAAAAATTCTGATCAGTGTGCTCAACTCCGTTATTGAACAGCAGCACGTTCCCGGCGCCCGGCAGACCTTTCGGGATCCAATGAGCGTCGTGGGCATGAAACAACATCCGATCAGCTTCGTCTCCGCTTCTGTACACGGCGGGATTGCCCCAGCGATACAGCAGGTCTCCGCCTTTGTTGTGTCGGCCGCCGGAATGCTCCTTCGATTCTTCTGTGGTTGTGCTGTGATCGATGATCCAGAATTCGTTCAGTGATCGGCTGCAGACCATGATTTGATCGAGCTGTGGGTTGTAGTCGATGGAATTCATGTGAATCCAGTCGGCCACGGGACGCAGCATGGCGTTGATGTCGATGAGTTCAGGGTGCTGAGCCGGATCGCCGTAACCTGGCAGGGATTCATCGACATCCTGCACCAGATGATCCATCACGCTCCACCGCCAGACGATGTCCGCTGTCGTCGGTCCGGTGGGTTTGAGTTCAAAGATGGACTCGAACCACAGCACATCACTTACCAGTCGTTCCGGATCCCGCCCGAGCGATTCGGCGACATCCCGCTGATAGGCTTCCCAAACGATGCACAGCACATTTCCGTTGGGCAGAGGTTCAATGTCGTGGTGAGTCATCCGATACGGCGAACACGACACGAAATCCCAGGTCAGATTGCCGTCCCAGTCATATTTCTGAATTCGCCCGCCACTGCCCGTGGTTTCCGGGAACTGGAAAAAGTCATCGGCTTTTCCGGCTCGCAGCAGACTGCCGTCTTCCAGCAGATAGCAGCTTTGTCCGGGCTTGCGATCGGCCAGCCAGGAGTGGACAACCTGGCCATCGTTGTTCAGCAGGAAGGTTCGATGTGAACTGAGCGGGGCAACCAGAGTGAATCCCGGACAGACTTTTTCCGTTTTCCGCAGCAGACCGAACTGCATCGGGGGGGAAACCGGTTCCGTCTGAGGCTCCTGGGCCATGGCGGACGAAGCCAGCAGAGCAGCGATGATGCACCAGGCCAGGGACAACCAGAGTTTCATGTTTGCGCGGTGCCGTTTCATGGCCTCCATTCTGCCGAGGCTGGGGACGGAAGTCGAGCGTTTGGGCGGAGAGCTCGGTGCAGGCTCATTGAGTTCGCTGAATGCGACTGAGCGGAATCGTTTGCGTGGGGCTCGGTGTTCGGTATGCTGACGATCGTCCTTCCCTGTTTCCCTCCGAGAACCACTTCCATGACGAAGACTTTTTCTGCCCTGGTCGCTTTTCTTCTCCTGCTGGTTCCTGCTGCGAAGGCTGCCGATGATGCCGGATGGGTGCGCATCAAACTGGATGAGCGGTTTCGGTCGGAAGGCGTGTCTGCGGCAGACTTCAGTGGGGACGGCGTGCCCGATGTCGCGGCGGGCGATGTCTGGTACGAAGCCCCTGCTTTGAATTCCGGACACCACTCCGACGCGGACCAGTGGAAGCTGCGGGAAATCCGTCCGCCGGGAGAATTCGTCGCCGGCAAGGGGTACAGCAACAGCTTCGCCAATGCTGCGTGGGACATTGATCAGGATGGCCGAGTCGATCAGGTAATCATTGGTTTTCCCGGTGACCCGTTTCACTGGTATCGCAACCCGGGCAGCAACGATCAACACTGGGAAGGACACGTGATCTGGACGAGCAACTGCAACGAGTCTCCGGAATTCGAGGACCTGAACGGCGATGGTGTTCCGGAATTTGTGTTCGGGTCTCAGCCGGAAGCTCAGATGGGCTTTTCCCGGATTCCAGCCAAAGCAAAAGTGACGGAATCCTTTGGCTTCCACGCCGTGAGTGAGCCGAGTGCCGAACCGGCCGATCGCCCGAACCGAGGGCTTGATAACGGCACCTTCAAGTACTACCACGGTCTGGGAGTTGGCGACATGAACGGCGACGGACATCGGGACATCATCATCGGCCATGGCTGGTGGCAGAATCCCGGTAATATCGATGATGCCGCACTGTGGACCTTCCACGAAATCCGTACCGGCAGCGCTGACAGCCGACAGCCGCTTCCGAAAGCCGCCAACATCTACGCCGATGACCTGGATCTGGACGGCGACGCCGACCTGTTTCTCAGTTCAGCTCACGAATATGGTGTCTGGTGGGCCGAGAATCAGGGAGACGGTCAGTGGCAACTGCATGAAATCGACAGGAGCTATTCGCAGACTCACGCTGTCGAACGAGTCGACGTCAATGGTGATGGCCAGCACGACTACGTCACGGGCAAACGCTTCTTCGCCCATAATGGCAATGACCCGGGCGGCCGAGACGAAGTGGTGATGTACTGGTACGAAGTGCAGCGAGTCCAGGGGCAGTCACCGACCTTTGTTGCTCATCGGATTCTGGCCGGAAACGACACCGGCGTGGGAACTCAGTTCGAAATCCACGACATGAACAAAGACGGCAAGCCTGACATTGTCCTGTCAAACAAGAAGGGCGTGAACGTGCTGCTGCAGAAATAGGATTCACGGGGTGTGTCCCTGAAGGCCAGGGCAGAGACTCAGTGATTCCGCGGGACGTCGTCGCATTTTTTGACGTCCGGAGCCGCCGAATCCTCAAACAGCTGAAAGGCACGCTATGCAGTTGCGTTCTTTCGTCCTCATCGCTGCGTTGCATCCGGCCATTTTTCTGTTGAACACCACAGGCATCTCGCTGGCCCATGACGCAGGTGATGGTCGTGAGCGCCCCAACGTCGTCCTGATTATGACGGACAACCATGGAGCGTGGACGCTGGGGTGTTACGGCAATGAGGAGATTCGGACGCCGAACATTGATCGCCTGGCGACCGAGGGGACTCTGTTTGACAACGCATTCGCCAGTAATCCGGTGTGCTCTCCCACGCGAGCCACCACGCTGACCGGGCTGATTCCGTCGCAGCATGGGGTCCACTGTTTTCTGCGAGGCGGTCGGCTGCAGACCGGGCCGGAAGCTCGCAACACGCTGGCCGAATTCACGTCGATCCCGGAAGTACTGAAGCAGAATGGATATCGCTGCGGTCTGGTCGGCAAGTGGCATTTGGGAGCCAACATGTCACCGCAGGAAAGCTTCGATGACTACTGGATCACGATGCCGCACGGCGGCACGTCGACGTTTTATGATGCTCAGATCATCGAAGACGGCAAGTTGCGAACGGAACCGGAGTACCTGACAGACTTCTGGACGAAGCATGCGGTGCGCTTCATTGAGGGGAAAAACCAGACGGATGCCGTGGCCTCGTTGCCATTGGATTCAGACACCAGCTTGGCCGCAGCAAGTTGTGAATCCGACGACGCGTCTTCATGCGATTCAGCCCCGGACGGGGCGACAGACTGTAGCCGTGGGCGTCAGCCCACGGCTACTACGTGTAACCCGACGCCGCAGGCGAGGATACACCAACCCGCACCGCCTCACCTGCGGCATCGGGTTAAACAACCGGAAAATGCATCGCGGCTGAAGCAACAGGTGGCACAAACATTTGTGTCTGTGAATGACAAACAGCCGTTCTTCCTGTTTCTGGCGTACAACGGTCCGTATTCGCTCAGCCGGCTGTTGCTGCGGGAAGGACGCAACCGGCACGCGGATTTCTATCGCGACCAACCGCTGCTGTCTTTTCCTCGGGAGAAGGCTCATCCGTGGCAGTTGCACAATCTGGATTTCCACAACAATCCGGTATCGATCTGTCGAGTCGCCACGGAAGTCAGCGGCGTGGATGACGGAGTCGGAACGGTGATGGCGGCGTTGAAGGAAAACGGACTTGATGACAACACGATTGTGATCTTTATGGCCGATCAGGGCTGGGTGGGCGGACACGGCGGATTCTTTGGCATGGGCGATCACACGCGTCCCGTGACGGCTCGCGACGGCATGATGAAGATTCCGTTGATCTGGCACTTTCCGAAGAAGTTCGCCGCCGGTCGCCGTTCGGAAAAACTTGTCGCCAATTACGACATCATGCCGACGCTGCTGGACGTGCTGGGCCTGGAGATGCCGAACAAGCCGGGCGAACCGAAATCGCCGGGGAAGAGTTTTGCTGGCGAGCTGGGTATCGTCACGGATGTTGCGAAAACCTCGTTTAACCCGATGCCGCAGGCGAGGTTGATAGAAGATCAGGATCGCCTCGCCGATGGCGTCGGGTTAAACGACTCGACCGCTAAACCAGATTCCAACGACGCCATCTTCTACGAATTCGAAGCGCTTCGCTGCGTTCGCACTCACGACTGGAAATACGTGCATCGGCATCCCAATGGTCCGCACGAATTGTATGACCTGAAAAACGATCCGGACGAATTCAACAACCTCTATCAGGCCAACCAGCCCAACGCTCCGCATGACGGGGACTTTGTTCAGCAGCAGCTTCACGACCGACTCAATGCCTTCTTTGCCGAATACGCGTCCCCCAAATACGACCTGTACAACGGCGGCGGGGCGCAGTCGTTCATTTACGATGGCGTCGAAGAAGAGATTGCTCAGGCTGCCCCCGTCGAACCGCCTGCTCTGCCCGAAGGTTACACGCCACAGCAGTTTACTCTGCCCGATGGTTTCCGAGCGGAACTTGCCGCCGGCCCGCCGCTGGTGAATCATCCGACGATGGGGTGTTTCGACGATCAGGGCCGATTGTTCATCTGCGACGGCGACGGCGTCAACATGTCGGCGGCGGAGCTGGAAGAGAAGCTGCCCAACCACATCAAAATGCTGGAAGACACAGACGGAGACGGTCGCTTTGACAAGTCGACGATGTTTGCCGACAAAATGACGTTTCCTATGGGTGCAGCGTGGCATGACGGAGCGTTGTACGTGGCTTCGCCGCCCAACATCTGGCGGTTGAAAGACACGGATGGCGATGGTGTCGCCGACAAGCGAGATATCCTGGTGGACAAATTCGGCTACACCGGAAACGCGGCCAGTATCCACGGTTGCTTCTGCATCCCAGCGGTCGACTCTACTGGTGCGACGGCTATCACGGACACGAAATCAAAGACGCCGCCGGAAACCTGACGAGTCAGAAGAAGGGTTCGTACATCTTTAGTTGTCGTCCCGACGGCAGTGATGTTCAGATCCATTGCGGCGGCGGCATGGATAATCCGGTGGAAGTCGACTTCACCGACGAAGGCGACGTCATCGGCACCGTCAACATTCTGTACACTCGCCCGCGTATTGATTGCCTGGTGCATTGGCAATATGGTGGAGCGTACCCGCACCGTGAAGCGTTTCTGGAAGAATGGCCGGTCACCGGTGAACTGCTCGAACCGATTCACAAGTTCGGCCACGTGGCGATTTCCGGAACGATGCGTTATCGCAGCGGCGTGATGAATCACAACTGGCGAGACAACTTCTTTGCGACTCAGTTCAACCTGGGCAAAGTCGTCCGCCTGGAACTGGAACGCCGCGGCAGCACGTATTCCGTCACCGAACGTCAGTTCCTCTCGTGCGACAATCGCGACTTCCATCCGACTGACGTCATCGAAGACGCCGACGGAAGTCTGCTGGTGGTCGATACGGGTGGCTGGTTTTATCGAGGCTGTCCGACGTCGCAGATTGCCAAACCCGATATCCTGGGCGGCATCTACCGCATTCGTCGCAACGGAATGACCACCGTCCCCGATCCGCGAGGAAAGCAGATCGACTGGGCCACTCGCTCAGAAACGCAATTGATGCAGGACCTGAAAGATACGCGGTACGCTGTGCGAGAACAGGCGATTCAGGAATGCGTGCGTCGTGGTGACGCCATTGCCGCTCGGCTGGTGTCTGCCGTCAAATCCGCTGACATCGTTGCTCGGCGAAACGCCCTGTGGGCGCTGGCTCGAATTCCATCGGCTGAAAGCCAAACCGTAGAAGCCGTCCGATCGGCGTTGGAAGATCGAGATCCCGGAATGCGACAGGCAGCCTGTCACGTGGCGGGCATGAATGTGTCGACCGAGGTCACGGATAAACTGGTGCGATGTCTGGCTGACAACGAACCGTCCGTTGTTCGGGAAGCTCTGGCGGCTCTCGGGCGAATGAAGAATGCGAAGGTGATTCCGGACCTGTTGAAATATCTTGGTTCCCAGCACCGCGAAATCTCTCACGCGGCGAGTTGGGCGTTGGTGCAGTTCGGGGACAAACTGCGAATTCCGTTTCAGCGAATCGACCGCGACGACCACGCAACGTTGCTGACCGCGCAGCTGGTGCAGTTGGAAGCGACGCCGTCTGCGTCACGGGTGTTGCCGACATTCCCGACATCCTGGCCGCATGAGCCTCGTCTGCAGCGATTACTCATCAATAACTACGCCGCTGTGCAGAAACAGTTGTCGACTCTGAATGCAGATGAGCAAAAACACTTCAACGCGGTTCTGGGAAATGCCTTCACGTCACTGACGTCACTGCTTCAGCACGAACAGGCAACCGACGACATCTTCGACGACTTCCTAACACGGTTTGTTTCCGTCGAATTCGTTCGTCAGCAGATCGGCACGATTCTGTCAGACAACAATCAGCCCAGGAGTCTGCGTTCAAAGATCCTCACCACGGCAGCGCGTGCTAAAATGGAACTGCAGCCGGAATGGGTGGCGTCGCTGCTGGCGGATTTGGATGCGACCGACATCGTTGTCAGGCGGGAAGCTCTGGCCACGATTGCGGCGATTCCGTCGGCCATCTTTCAGCCGCAATTAACGGAAATCGCGGCCAGTCCGACGCGACCGCCCGGCGACCGACTGACCGCCATTGAAGGCCTGATGAATCTTCAACGCAGCTTGTCGGCTGATTCCTTTGCACTGCTGGTTGACCAGGCTCAGCGCGGAGGTCCAGGGGAGGCGGTTCGAGCGTCTCGCCTGCTGAGTTCCGCGTCCCTGACGGCGGAACAATTGATCAACGTGGCGCCCATTCTTCCCGTAGCCGGACCACAGCAGCTCAACGATCTGGTTCTGCTGTTCAAACGAAAGCTCACCCCCGAACAGGCCAGCGCGTTTCTGACCGGGCTCGAGAATGCTCGCAGTTTGAACAGTCTGCCGATGATCGAAGTGTCAGAAGTGGTGAAAAGTTTTCCGGTGGAACTTCATGATCGAGCCAACTCGCTGCTGGACCGCATGAAGGCGGCCGAACAGGAAAAGCTGCTAAAGCTGGATGCCGTTGTCGGCTTACTGAAGAACGGAAACGCGCCGGCAGGTCGCGAAGTGTTCTTCAGCGAAAAAGCGAAGTGTGCGACATGCCACGTGGTTGGCTCGAAGGAGAACGGCGAACTGCTGGGCAAGCGAGTCGGCCCGGACCTGACCACGATCGGAGCCAACCGCAGCTCGAAAGATCTGCTGGAATCCATCCTGTTTCCATCCGCCACCATCGTGCGTCAGTACGAACCGTACACGCTGGTGACGAACGACGGCCGCAGCTATTCCGGGCTGGTGATCAAAGACACGTCCGAAGAAATCACCATCCAGCAAAGCACCGGCGACCCCGTCACCGTCTTGCGTTCAGACATCGAAGAACTGGTGCCGTCAACCGTGTCGATCATGCCCAAAGGCCTGGACGAACAACTGACGCCTTCGCAGATCGCCGACCTTGTTTCGTGGCTGCTGACTTTGAAAACTTAGCGGCGGCTGTGACTGCTGCCCAACGCCGTGAGACGTCTATAAGCTGTGTCGTGTTTGGCTGACGAAGAATGTCAGTTCGTCGAGACCGGGTTTGACGGGAACTCCACAGACAGGAATGTCTGTGCCACCTGACACTGACCTGCAGACGGCCACCGATCAGAGCGTGAATTAAGTCGTCTGCCAGTTGATTCTGGTGGCATCGGCTTTCAGGTTTTCTAGGTCGTAGAGGCGTCGGCCTTCTTCGGTAAAGACGTGCAGAACGATGTCGCCGAAGTCCATCAGAATCCAGTTGGCTTCGGTGCGATAGCCCTCCACGCTGAGTCGCTGGTTTTTCCCTTCGCCTTTGAGTTTGCGGTTGACTTCGTCGGCGATAGCGTGCATCTGCCGACGACTGGTGCCGGTGGCGATAACAAAGAAGTCCACGATCGACGCGATTTTCGTCATGTCCAGCACAACGACGTCTCGTGCTCGCATTTCGTCCGCACAGCGAGCGGCAATCAGTGCATTCTGCAGACTGCGCTGATACAGATCCGGGCTGCGGGGGGCATTGACGGTTTCTGTGTCGTACGTCGGATCCGCTTCAGGTGTCTGCTCTTCCTGTGAAGAGGTCGCCTGCGAACGTGGCGGGTCGGCCATACCTGTGAAGCCGTCTTCTGCTGAGGGTAGATTCGCTTCAGACGGATCTGTTTCCGGCGCGACGGAAGAATCATTTGCTGTGAGGCGAGGAATCGAGAGGAAATCGTCGGAAGACATGAAAGGCAGAGTTCGAAAACGAATGATCGGTGAACGGAGATTTCGGCGCTGTTGCCGACACGCTGCATGGTACGCGAGTTCAGCAGACGAATCGCAGATTCAGGAAGAAAACTGAAAAACCAGAGACTTTTTTCGCCCGTGAGCCAAACGCCGGGCTGTCCGGTTTCGTGCCGCGGGTGTAGGATGAAACCCGGGGGGTGGACGCCCGGTTCTGCGCCCCTGACCTGGTCGATGAGTGTCTTCAGTCCACGGCGGGCACACCATCCGTCGCCGACTTTTCCCGGGCGATTTTTCAGACTGTCGAATTATTGTCTTCCAATGGCTGATTTCCGCCGCAAACGCTCTCACCTGAAACTGCCGATCTGGACCAGCGTGGTTCTGGCGGTTGTCAACATCACGCTGATGGCCGTGCTGATTGTGCTGCTGGCGATGCAGAACCTCTGGCCGGCTCTGATTCTGGGCAGCATCGCACTGGGCATCAGTCTGTTTGGGATTACGTTCTATTCGTTTCTGACGATCAAGGAAATTCAGCTGAACCGACGACAGGCCAACTTCGTCGACAGCGTGACGCATGAACTGAAAACACCGATTGCAGCTCTGCGCCTCTATCTGGACACGCTGCTGATGCGGAATCTGAATGAGTCGGATCGCCGTGAGTTTTACGAGACAATGAATACCGAACTTGAACGGCTGGATCAGCTGATCAATCAGCTGCTGGAGGTCGGACGCCTGGATGCGATCGGAAGTCAGACAGAGCCCGAGTATGTGGAACTGGTTTCCGTTCTGCGGAATGCGGCCGAGCAGGCCTGTCGGCATCACAAATATCTTCCTGGCGATGTTTTTACGTTTGATGTTGTGCCGGTCACACTGCATTCCCGTCGCATGCTGCTGGAAATGGTGTTTGGAAATCTTCTGGACAATGCGGTGAAATACGGTGGTGATCCTCCGCGGGTTCATGTGACAGTCGCGGTTCGAGGCCGGGATCGAGTGATTGTCAGAATCCGCGACCATGGTAAGGGAATCCCTGACGATCAGCGCGGACAGGTGTTTCAGCTGTTTTTCCGCGGAAGCGACGAACTCCAGCGAACTCGAAAGGGCACCGGACTGGGGCTGTACATCGTGAAGACTCTGGTTGGTATCATGAAGGGGCGCGTGTCAATTTTCGATGCACCGGAGGGTCCCGGAAGTGTCTTCGAAGTCAGTCTCCCCGGACGGACGGTTGCTCCTCGGGATGAGGAATCCGAGTCGGCGGCTTCGGATCGACAGGTTCTGCAGCTGGCGTTGACGGGCGGGCAGGGTGGTGAGGCCGGAAGCGGATCAGAAGGAATTGCAGGAGTCTGAAGATGAGGATTCTTGTCGTTGAAGACGAACAGGCGATCGCTCGGGGGCTGCGTTTCAACTTCGAGCAGGAAGGGTACCAGGTCGATCTGGCGACGGACGGCCACACGGCTCTGAGGCTGCATGCGGATGCTTCACCTGCCTTTGATCTGATTGTGCTGGATCTGATGCTGCCGGAAATGAGCGGTTACGAAACCTGCCGGAAGATTCGTCAGTCGGACGTCGATGTTCCGGTTTTGGCTCTGACAGCTCGAACCCTGGCCGAAGACAAGGCTCAGGCATTTGA
The DNA here is from genome assembly GCA_041398865.1 of Planctomycetaceae bacterium. Lineage (GTDB taxonomy): Bacteria > Planctomycetota > Planctomycetia > Planctomycetales > Planctomycetaceae > Fuerstiella. The sequence goes on along the minus strand of JAWKTY010000008.1, from coordinate 129,215 downwards.
CTGTGGCGTGGATCAGTACATCACCAAACCCTTCGCGCTTCCGGAACTGCTGAGTCGTGTTCGGAATCTGCTGGATCGTCGTCGCAGGTCGCTCGAGAAACGCCCGGCCACGCGGCCGGTGGAGGATGTCGTGCGGTTTGGTGATGTTCGAGTCGATTTCGGCCGGTTTCAGCTGCATAACGGTGACCAGGTCCACGACCTGACGACTCGAGAGCAGGAGCTGCTGCGTTATTTCCTGGAACACGACAACGTCGTGCTGTCGCGCAGCCGCCTGCAGTCGGACGTCTGGCGGGATTCGGCGGAGATCACCAGTCGGTCAATCGATAATTTTGTGATGCGTCTGCGAAAAATGATCGAAGTGGACTCGGCAAGTCCGCGGCATCTGATTTCCATTCGGGGAACCGGTTACCGGTTTATTCGTGAGCCGGACGGTCGGCTGCCCGGGAACGGCTGATCACACATCCAGCCCCATCATGCGCATCAGTTCGATTGCGTTGCTGCGCTGGACGACTCCATCCCGCAGCCTGTAATCGAATTCCATGTGACCGTTTTCAACATGATCTTCGAAGTGCATGTTGACTGCTTTGCCGTCCATGGATTCGACGATCTGCGTCAGAGTCAGGTCGTGGGTTGTGACCAGCCCCAGCGCTGAATTTCTGACCAGTGTTCGAATGACGGCCTCAGCTCCCTGACGCCGGTCGTGGGAATTGGTTCCGCTGAGAATTTCGTCCAGCAGAAACAGAACCGGTCGATGTTCTGCTGTCAGATCCACGACCTTCTTCAGTCGTTGAACGACACTGAAAAACAGCGAGCGTCCTTCCTGAAGCGAATCGCTGACCCGCATGGCAGTCCCTGGCTGAAACGGGTATGTCGACAGTCGCCCCGCGTTGACTCGGGTCCCGCAGAACGCCAGCACAAGGTTGATGCCGATTGATCTCAGCAGCGTACTTTTCCCGGACATGTTCGAACCACTGATCAGGATCAGCGGCCGTGCGGCGGTCAGGCTGACATCGTTGCGAACGCAGCCCTCACGAGGCAGCAGGGGGTGTCCGATCTGTTCGGCCGTATAACGAACAGTGTCTTCAGAAACGTCGGGCAGAGTGTATTCGGGGTTTTCATAACTGAAGGCCGCCAGGCTGCTGACGACTTCAAATGTGGTGACCGTTTCCAGCCATTCGGCAAGGTGCTGTCCGTATTGAGCTCGCCAGCGTTCGATCCTGTGCGGCAGATCGGTGAACAGGCCCAGCAGCCAGGCAATGGGAATAAAAAACTGATTTCGCAGCCCGTTGTTCAGCCACTGAATCAGAGAACTCAGTTCATGAAGTCGAGTCGACGCTCGTCGCCCGTCGACGGTGAGCCCATACTGAAGCTGCTGGAGCGATTTCTCTGTCAGCGGGAAGGCTTCGAACTGCCGAGTGACATCCGCCAGCTGTCTGAGTGCCTGGTCGATGGAATCGACCCCCTCCATGACGGCGCGGATTCGGCGCCGGTTGGCGTAATAGAATGGAATCTGCAGCAGAAACATCAGCAGGATCGTCGAACCGGTCATCCGGCTTCCGCAGACCAGCGTCACAACGACCACAGACAGCAGCCCGGTCAGACGCGAACCCCACAAAGCCCAGGCCGGAAACGGAATAGATGGTTCCTGAAGCCAGCCGTTTAATGCCTTTTCGGCGGCACCCCAGTCAACCTGATCATCGATCATGGCCAGGCGTTCGCGCAGATCCAGCTGATCTCGAAGAGATTCCGTCTGTCGCTGTCGTTCATGGACTGCCGAAATGTCCGGAATGCTGGTCATCCAGTGAGCAAGTTTGCGCTGAGCGGGAAGTGTGCGGCACTGATTCAGCAGCTGGAACAGCGACCCGGGCCCGAACAGGTCGAGGTCACCTGACCAGGGATGATCGGCGGCCGCGAACTGTCGGCCATCGGCGACCGCTGTTCTCCAGTTTCCGGCCATTCGGTCCAGGCACTGCCCGTAGAACTTCAGCGCCGATTCGGCCTGCTGAGTTCGGCGGATGATCGGCTGATGCAGCCTGAGGACGAGAAAAAAGACAGCCACAGGCAGGACCAGCCATGTTCGTGCAAATGTCAGCTCCGCAATACAGGCGGCACCGGTGATGATGATGGCCAGAAACGCGAAGACTCGAAAACGTACAAACAGGCGGTCGACGGATTTCAGGTCCGAAACCCGCTGCTGAAAGACACTTTGGCGCAGGCGGTATTCCCGTTCTGCGGGAGAAGCATTTTCGGTTCGGAAATCACTCACCGATATAAACCGTGATGTTGAGGACTCCGTCACCTGAGCGATCTTCCTTCCGAGTTGACGGGATGCATTCGCTGTGACGGCAAACGGTGTCCGGCGAGGTTACTGTGGCGGCCGCGGTCTGCCTTTGGGGCGAGCTCCCGGAGCAGCGGGCGGTCGGAACGACCTCTGCACCTCTTCGAGAGACGTCTTGCCGTCCACCACCAGTCTCAGCGCGTCTTTCTGCAGAGTTCGCATGTTTTCGGCCGCCATCTGCTGACGAACGGCTTCAGTGCTGAAGCGAGTGGTGATGACTTCCCGCATTCCATCCGTCATTTCCAGAACTTCATAGACCGGTGCCCGGCCATGATAGGGAACTCCGTCGCAGTCCTCGCATAGCTCTTCAACCGTCGGAGCATCCTCATCTTCCGGGTCAGGCGGAGCCGGACGCGATACAGCACGGTGGTTTCCGGCGGCAGGCCCAGACGCTGCAGCAGCTGAGGGTTGGGACGAAACGCCTGTTTGCAGTCGTCGCACAGTCGGCGAATCAGTTTCTGAGTGATGACGGCTTTGACATGAGTGGCGACCAGATCCATGCCGACCCACTGGATCAGCTGCTCAATCGCTTCGGCCGGTGTCAGCGAAGGCATTTCTGCGACGAAGCAGACTCGCTTGGAGAATTCGAACACTGTCTGGACGACGGCCGGGTCTGTCAGCGGATCCAGGTAAATGACGTCGGCTTCCCGCCGCAGAATTCGTTCAAGGCTGAGTTCCAGGTCATGTCCGGGTTCCGGCTTGTATTCCGACACATTGATCATCTTCTTCGGATCAAATCCGGACAGACTGAAGACGGAATACAGGTAGGGGTCGACGCAGTGCAGGGCACAGACGGACAGTGACGTCACGCCGCTTTCCGGAGGACCACAGGCGATGATGATTCCCCGGCTGTTGTCGGTGAAACTTCTCAGCTGAGCAGCCAGGTCGTCCGGCATTCCGGCATCCCGGGGCGTCAGGTAGGAGACCTTCGGGTTTTCGACTCGAATTCTCAGACGTTCGACGTTCTGCTGCAGCGGCGTCGTTTCGATCAGCAGCTGGAACTTTACTCCTTCAAATTCAGCGGCGATTCCTCCGGACTGGGCCGCGCTGCGTTCCTGCGGGTCCAGACCGGCCAGAACCTTGATCATCTGAATCATGGCCATGCCCTGCTGTCCCGCGACGGCGCCAGCGGGGTAGGGGATTCCATCCACAACGAACCGAATAGCGACTCGTCCCTGAGCCGGGTCCAGCTGAATCGTGTGAGCTCGACGAGCCAGTCCGTCGGAAATCATCCGCTTGACCGGCACCAGTGCTGCCTTGACCAGTCGAGGATTCTGTTTCAGGTTGGCTTCACGCCCAAACATGGGACCCTGAAACAGCACCTGTTCAACATCTTCGTATTCTTCCTCGTCTTCTTCCTCAGCACGCCCCACGGAAGCAGCCTTTCCTGTTGAATGTCAGAATCTGGATGGAATGAAAATCGAATGAATTCTGATGTCACCGACACAGCGGATCGTTTCCGATTGAGTCGGAAACAGGTTCGACGGGCTGTTCCGAATGAATTCGAAAAAGTACAGCGGCCAGCGAATCTGAGCAGTGAAATCGCGGCCGCATTGTGACCAACGTGTCCACTGAAGGCCAGAGTCAGCTGCCGAATTGTGCTGCCAGAATCAGATCTCGGACATCGCAGACGTGAATGGTGTCCCGCTCAAGCCGGGCGACAGAAGTCAGAAACACCGGGCCGTCAGATTCCTGCTGATGGTCATCGGGAAGCCGCCCGTGACTGCCCTTCACGATCGCCGCATCAAGCCCGATGACATCCATGTAGTAGCGGAATCCCAATTTCTTCCGGATGAGGCGGGATGCAACCTTCAGGCGTGGGAAACGAAGGGTCGGATCAACAAACAGCTCGACCGGGTCGTAGCCGGGCTTGCGGTGAATATCGACGGTTCGAGCGTAATCCGGAGCCAGAGCATCGTCCTGCCAGAAATAGTAGGTGAACCAGGAATGTCGGTCACTGACAGCAACCAGATCGCCGCTGCGTTCGTGGTCGAGGCCGAATTCTTTCTGTTCATCCCGATTCAGAATGCGTTCGACACCATCAACGCGCGCAATCAGCTTCCGGACTTCCGGCAGATCCTGAGCTCGATTCACATAGACGTGAGCCACCTGATGGTCAGCCACCGCAAATGCTCGGGAAGCTCCGGCATCGAGAGATTCCCATCCCAGCGGCTCGCGCCTGACTGTCAGAAATCCGTGTTCACGCAGAATGCGGTTCAGATGCACCGGGCGACTGACTTCGGTGATGCCGTATTCCGAAACGACCATGACATCCGCGTCTGCCTGCTGAGCGGCCTCCATCAGTTTGCCGACTTCATGGTCGACAGCGCGCACATCGTCGGCGATGCGAGCGTCATTCGGACCCAGCCGCTGCAGGTTGTAGTCCAGATGAGGCAGATAGACCAGCAGCAGGGATGGCTGGTAACGCCGCAGGACATTGATGGAAGCATCGGCGATCCATGTCGAGCTTCGGATATCGGCGGTCGGTCCCCAGAAATTGAACAGCGGAAAGTTCCCCACTCCTGACTGCAGGGTCTCTCGAAGATCGGCGGGATGGCTGTACAGGTCCGGCACCTTTCTGCCGTCGGCCGGATAGCTTGGTCGAGGCGTGACTGACCAGGCGGCATCTGAATACATGTTGTACCACCAGAACATCTTGGCGGTTGTGTGCTGCATGTCGCGGTCGTGTGCGGTCTGGTAAACCTTCTGCCCCTGAATCAGATGGTTGGATTGTTTCCAGAACATCACTTCGGCGAGGTCCCGAAAGTACCAGCCGTTGGCCACAATGCCATGTTCGGTCGGAAGAACGCCGGTCAGCATACTGGCCTGAACCGAACAGGTAACGGCGGGAAGCACCGTCGTCATGGGACGCCCGAATCCCTGCGACCTGAGCTGATTCAGCCAGGGAGTCTGGTCTCCCAGCATGTCCCATGTCAGCCCGACCACATTGATGACGACAAGTCGCCGATGAGTTCCGGAAGGCTCCGGCATAGCCCTGACTTTCTGACCGTCTGGTGTCCCGAATTCCCGACATTCAGGAATACTGCAGCCCGCTCGCTGCGGAGATTCTCAGAAGTTCGGCTGAGCCAGCTTTGGTTTGGTGAGCACTATAACGACTCGATCCGAACGGTTAAAATGATGCCATGAATCCTCCGTCTGTTGTTGACCATGTTGCTCAGAATGCAGAACCGCCCGCTCCGGGAAATCCCGTCGGCCTGATCGGCTGCGTACTGGCAGTTCTGTCGGCGGGACTTTGCGGGCTTGTGTTTGTGATTGTCGATCGCCTGCCGGATGGACCGCTGGAATTTCAGGCTGTTCAGGAAAATGGTCCCGCGTCGCTGCAGCTCCTGATTCTGGGATGTTCCGCAGCAGTTCTGGGCGTGGTGGCGCTGGTGCTGTCTGTGATCGGGCTGCTGCTGCCGGGACGTCCGAAAACTCTGGCAGGGGTGGGCGCCGGGCTTTCGCTTCTGTTGCTGCTGGGCGTTTTCGGAGTGATTGTTCTGGGAATTCTGATGAATCCTCGAGACCCGGTCACATCGTTTCATCAATTTCCTCGGGTCCGGGCAGCCTTGAACATGAACAACCTTCTGACGACCGGTATTCTACGTGCTGTCGATACGGAAACCTCCTGAAGACACCATTTCGGATCCATTTGAACAACGATCTCATGACTGACATTCATTCACTGACACGCAAACTCCAGCGCAGGAACGACTCGAAAATCATCCTTTACGTCGGCGATGGACTTGGCGGTCTGCCCCTGGAACCCGGAGGCAAAACCGAACTCGAAACCGCGAGAACTCCAAATCTGGATGCTCTTGCTCAGCGAGGATCTCTGGGCATGAGTATTCCGGTTCTGCCCGGAATCGCTCCGGGAAGCGGTCCCGGACATCTGGGACTGTTCGGCTATGACCCGCTGAAGTACGACATCGGTCGAGGCGTTCTGGAGGCACTGGGAATTGACTTTGAGCTCGGCCCGGACGACGTGGCTGTGCGCGGTAATTTCTGTACCGTTGACGCAGAAGGAAAGATTACCGATCGCCGGGCCGGACGTATATCCAGCGACATTGCCGCGAAGCTGTGCGAGAAGCTGGACACCATTCAGATTCCCGGAGTGGAAGTGTTTGTTCGTCACGTGAAGGAATATCGCCTGGTCATCGTCTTCCGGGCCGCTGGTCTGGGAGGGGACGTCGACGACACAGATCCGCAGCGAACCGGTGTGCCTCCGCTGGCACCCAAAGGCAATGACGACGCGTCCCGCAAAACGGCGGAGGTCTGTGCCGAATTTCTGAAGCAGGCAGCTGTCGTTCTGAAAGATGATGCTCCGGCCAATCTGCTGACAATGCGGGGCATTGCGAAGATGCCGCCGATTCCGACCTTCGAAGAAGTGTACGGAACCCGAGCCGCAGCGATTGCCGTGTATCCGATGTATCGCGGTCTGGCTCGACTTGTGGGTATGGATATTCTGGACGCCGGTCAGACACTCGACAGTCAGCTGACGTGTCTGGAACAGAACTGGGACAAATACGACTTCTTCTTCATTCACTTCAAATACACCGACAGCACAGGAGAAGACGGAAACTTCGCTGCGAAGGTTCAGCGGACAGAAGAACTGGATTCCGGAATCCCGCGCATGATGGCTCTGAAGCCCGATGTGCTGATCGTCACCGGCGACCACAGCACGCCGTCGAAAATGAAGTCACACAGCGGTCATCCGGTGCCGACTCTGCTGGTGTCAGACATCTGTCGATTTGATGGGTCTCTGGCTTTCGGTGAGTCAGCATGTCGAGTCGGCGAACTGGGTCTGTTTGAAGCCAAATATCTGATGCTTCAGGCTCTGTCACACTCCGGACGGCTGGAGAAATACGGAGCCTGATTCCTGTCATCGGCCTTTTGCGAACGCTGCCGCTCCGGCGGCAGCGTCCTGATACTGTCTGAGAAACTGAACGAGGTTCTGATGAAGCGCCTGGTGGTGATGTTTCGGTCTGTGGTCTGGATTCTTGCGGCGATTCCGGGATTCGGATTCGAGCTGGCTGGTGCCGGTGAGATCACAGAATTACCGCCCCCCGAGAAATTTCATCTGTATGTGCTGGCCGGACAGTCAAACATGGCGGGGCGAGGCGTGGTTGAAGATCAGGATCGAATTGTCCACCCTCGAGTTCTGATGCTCAACAAAGACAACCGATGGGTTCCCGCGGTCGATCCGATGCACTTTGATAAGCCCGGTGTCGGCGTTGGGCCCGGAAAGTCGTTCGGGCTGATGATGGCCGAAGCGAATCCGGAGGTCACGATTGGGCTGATCCCCTGCGCTGCCGGTGGGTCTCCCATCGAGACCTGGCAACCGGGCGGGTTTCATTCTCAGACCAGGAGTCATCCGTGGGACGATGCGATTCGCAGAGCTCGGATCGTTGCGAATCACGGACAGATTAAGGCCATTCTGTGGCATCAGGGTGAATCCGACTGTTCACAGACGCTGGCTCCGGAATATGAGCACCGACTTCACGACCTGATTGCCAGATTCCGAACGGAACTGAAACTGCCGCAGGTTCCGTTTCTGGCGGGACAGATGGGGCAGTTTTCTGAGCAGCCATGGGATCAGTTCAAACGGCAGGTGGACGCGGCTCATCAGCGTCTGCCACAGGTCGTACCGGCCACTGCATTCATCAGTTCGGACGGGCTGTCTCACAAAGGCGACCGGATTCATTTCGACTCCGCATCGTGCCGGGAGCTCGGCCGACGGTACGCTCGTGCACTGCAGGGTCTGTCTGCCGAGTAGTCGGCCGTGCGCGGTTAGTGCTGAATCACTTTTTTCAGGACGACAGCGGCGGCCAGAGTCAGGATGACGTTTGGAATCCACATGCCCCAGACAGGGTCGACGGCGCCGGTCTTCCCCAGATTTGTCATCAGAAATGTGACGGGGTAGTAGACCAGCAGGATGGGCAGAAAACACATGATGAATGCTGTCATAAACTGACGTCGAGCCTGGTAGACGGCGAATGGTCCTCCGACCAGGGCGAAGAACAGGCAGCTGCCTGCCATGGCATAGCGGCTGTGAATTTCTGTTTTCAGCTTTCGGCAGTGGTAGTCTGCGGCTCGACTGTAATCTGCATACTCCTGAATCCGAGGTTCCGCCAGTCCGGAAAAGTCCCCGGTCAGCATCAGCATGGCGGCTTCCTGATCCCGTTGAAAGCGGTTCCTGCTCTTCCCATGCTGCCACTCGGCGATGGCCTCTTTGATTTCTGCGATCTGCTGATGACGGAAACTGCGTTTGCCCGTAGTGTCATCCAGATTGAACGGGAACGAGAGTTCTTTTTCGTCCATCCGTCCGCCGGCATCCCGGCCGGGGACGCTGGCGTGAGCATCTTTGACTCGAATCTTCACTGTTCGGTTTGGAAGATCGAAACGAATACTTGCAAACCGAGCGTGCAGAGTGACCTGTTCATGTTCGCCGTTTCGGTACTTGAACGTCGGCCCCAGAAGGATGCCGTTGCGAACACCTTCAACCGTGATGGAGAAACCGTGCTCGGGCTCACTGATGAAGTGCTGTGATGTCAGTCGGTCCAGAAAAATATCCTCGATCGCCTGACTGACAATCTGTTCAATCTTTCCGACAGCCCAGGGAACAGCAAAGTTTGTCAGGCCGAAGGAGCCCACAGCAAGGATGGCTCCCAGCACAAAGGCCGGCATCAGCAGTTGCAGCGGGTTGATGCCCGCGGCTTTGGCGGCGGTGATTTCCAGGTCTCCGGCCATCCTGCCATAAACCACGGTCACCGCCAGGAGCAGCGTGGCCGGAATCGTGAACGGCAGCATGCTGGGGACGATGAACGGCATGATCTGAATGATCTGCTTTGGACCAATCTTGTCCTGGCCTTCATTGAGAGCGCCAACGAACACCAGCATGACCGTCAGGATGACGATCAGCAGCAGAAAGACACGCAGCAGTTCTGCAGTGATATGGCGTTGCAGCAGTGTCATCGACGCCGACCTCCCTGTGGCGTGCGCGCAGCTAATGCGGGAAAGACGGAGATGTTACGGCGAAACTCAAAGTGCGACAACAGGACTTCAGATGAGAAATTGCTGTGCCGAATCTGCCGGGATTTGCCGCGGTTTGCGTTTTCCAGAGCTCTGTCAGAGGGAAACCCAGCACCCGGCGAGCGGCAGATTCTGCCGGTGTGAGTGTTTGGTTGATCGGGACGTCCCGGCGGGTGGACGGACCGGGAGTGCATGAATTGCCGAAACAGGTCGAGCGGCTTGAACGGCCTTGAAAACGAAAGCGACGGATCGTCCGAGCCGTCTTGTGGCGACCGGTGTCGAGCTTTATGTTGCGTGGGAACTCTGTTCTCCAATCGAGTTCAACGAGCCGGTGGTTCGCTGGTGTCCGGAATGATCATCAATCGGGTCTGCAGCTTCTCACTCTGCAGAGATGACAGTTCCGGGGTTCACCGACAGGCCAGGCTCATCCCTGTTCACTGACCGGATTCTCTCCAATCAATGTTTCCCCACGGGTGCGGCTTGTGGTGGAACACCCTTCTCCACACCTCCGTTTGGCTTTCTCCTGTTCACGGCTTCGGTTCTGCTGCGCGGTTCGCTGCTGCGCTGAAACGGATTCGAACAGCATCGGAAAGGCGACGATGGCTGATCCCATGAACTCTTCCCGACTTTCACCCACAAAGCACTCTATTGTTCGACATCGATCGATCGACAGAACCGCGCGTTCACAGATTCGGTCCCTGTTTTACAGTTTGCTGCCGTTTCTGGTGATGGCCGGGCTGACCGGTTGTGCGAGCAGTCTGCTGAACTTCACGTCGGCCAATCCTTTGGGAGCAAAACTGGCCAGTCTGACGGGACGGGATGACAAAAAGACCGCTTTGGCCGAGGAAGAAGACAACAATTTCGACACCAAAATCGAAACGCCGCTGTTGGGTGACTATATCAGCGTGACCGGGAATAACCTGGTTGCTTTGCGAGCTGTGGGGCTGGTGACGGGACTGGACGGGACGGGAGGCGACCCTCCGCCATCTCACCTGCGGACGGAACTGTTGAATGAAATGGGCCGTCGGAAGATCAAGAATCCGGCTCAGATTCTGGCTTCTCCCAATACGGCTCTGGTGATCGTGACGGCGTATCTGCCGGCCATGGTGCGCGAGGGGCAGGTGTTTGACGTTCGCGTCGCGCTGCCGCCCAACAGTGAAGCCACCAGTCTGAAAGGCGGCTGGCTGCTGGAAACACGACTTTCTGAAGAACAGACCGTGCCGGGAAAAGGCACGCTGAAAGGCCATCAGTACGCGATCGCTCACGGAGCCATCCTGACGGCTCTCGGAGCTGACAAGGTTTCCGGAGGAGCCGCGATGCTGCGTCGAGGATCCATTCCCGGCGGAGCTGTGTCCCGTACATCGCGCGATCTGGAAGTCATCATCCGCAATGAACACCGGGGGCTGAAGACGTCCAAACGGATTGAAAACGCGATTTCCGCAGCGACTGCACCACTATAACCGTTTCGGTCAGAAGATTCCGATGGCGGAAGCCAAGACGGATACTCAGATCGCGCTCAAGATGCATCCGCTGTATCGGAACAACTTTCCTCGTTATCAGTCCATGATTCGCAGCATTGCCTATCGCGAATCGGATGTTTCGCGACGGATGCGTATGGAACGTCTGGCTCGGGAAATTCTGCAGCCGGAAAAAGCAGCCAGGTCATCCCTGGAACTCGAAGCCATCGGAAAAGAATCCATCCCCTTCCTCAAGGCGGCGCTGAACAGCCCTGAGCTGGAAGTGCGTTTCCATGCAGCTCAGGCGCTGGCCTATATGGAAGACAGCAGTGGCGTCCCTGTGTTGAAACAGGCGGCGCATGAGGAACCGGCGTTTCGAGTCTACGCTCTGGCAGCTTTGTCGGTGATTGACGATGCGGACAGCATCGTTGCCCTGCGGGAACTGCTTTCCGACGACTCGCTGGAAACTCGTTACGGGGCGGTTCGAGCTCTGAAAGAGAACAATGCGAATGATCCGTCGCTCGGCACGACCGAGTTTCCGCATCAGTTCATTTTGCATGCGATCGACAGCAGTGGTCCGACGGCGGTTCACGTTGTGCGTTATCGAGCTCCGGAGGTGACTGTATTCGGTTCGCTTCAGGAACTGCGACTTCCGGCGGTGCTGAATGTCGGGCACACCATTCGGGTGATGGGTGAGCCCGGAGAGTCAACGGTTACGATCACGAAGTATTCGCTGAATGCTGAACCTGTGCGACGCCAGACGTCGACTCGTCTTGTGGAAATCATTCATGCTGTCGCGGCGATGGGAGCCAGTTATCCGGACGTCGTTCAGATGCTGGTGGAAGCCGAAGAACAGCACAATCTTCAGGGCGAACTGGGCATTGATCGCCTGCCACAGGCTGGCCGAACGTTTGAACGGGCACCAGGCAGCCATACAGAATCATCGAAGGAAGCCAAACTGGGCACACCTTCGCTGACTCCGGGACTGTTCGATCCTCTGGAGGAATCCGAAGTGGATACCACGGAAGAAGATTCGTCCGCTCTGGCACGCATGTTCGCCAATCGCACTCCGGAAGACGAGGCCGCTCTGAAGAAACTTGCGGAAAGTCCCGACGCAGAGCAGCCTGCTGCGGAAGAAGCTGAATCCGGCGTGAAGGCTCAGGACAAACCGGTGACCGATGAACCGGAACAGGCGGACATGAAGATACTGAATCAGGTCGAGAGTCACCTGACAGAGGATGGCGACTCGAGTGATGACTTTGTCCCGGAAAAAACAGAATTTCGTGAACCGCTGACTTCAAAGGTTCGTCGAGTCTTCTTTTCACCGTTCCGCAAACAGGATTGATCAGGACGATCGGTTTGCAGACGTGCCCGATGGGCAACCTGCTGCTGCCGACACTGTCGGTCTCTTGATGGGTTTGTCACTGTTTCCAGTCAGGCAATACGTTTCTCATGCTCAGGTCGCTCGAACTCTTTGGCTTCAAGAGTTTTGCCGACAAGACCGTTTTTGAATTCCACGAGGGCATCACGGGTGTCGTGGGGCCGAACGGAAGCGGCAAGAGCAACGTCGTGGACTCAATCAAGTGGCTGCTGGGTGACCAGAGTGCCAAGAGTCTCCGCGGCAAAGAGATGACCGACGTCATCTTCAACGGCTCTACCAGCCGCGGAGGTGCTCAGTTTGCCGAAGCGACTCTGGTCTTCGACAATACGACTCGGTTCCTGCCGCTCGATACCGATGAAGTTTCCGTCGGTCGGCGATTGTGGAAAACCGGAGATTCCGAATACCTCATCAATCGCACGGCAGTGCGTCTGAAGGATGTTCGCGAACTGCTGATGGGCACGGGGGCCGGAGCTGCCTCTTACTGCATTATCGAACAGGGACGAGTCGATCAGATTCTGCAGTCGAACGCTGCCAATCGGCGACTGATTTTTGAGGAAGCGGCCGGAATCAGTCGCTTCAAGCAGCGGCGGAACGAAGCTGAAAAGCGTCTCGAACGCGTCGAACAGAACCTGCTGCGGCTGTCCGACATTGTGGAGGAAGTGGAATCTCAGGTCAGCGGGATTCGGGGGCAGGCAGAGCGAGCCACGAAGTTTCGCAAAGTCACGATCGAGCTGGAAAAATTCTGGGTTGGCCTCGTCGCGGATGACTTTCGTCGGCAGTCGATGGTCAGAGAACGGCTGAATCAGAAAAAGGATCAGGCTGCAAAATCACTCGCTGAAATGCGTGAACGGCAGCAGCAGGCCGAACAGCAGCTGGCAGAAGCCGATCATGCTCTGTCGGCTGTGGATGACGAGCTGCGGGAAGTGGAACGCAGCCGAGCTGAGCTGCGCAGCCGAATGGCCAGCCTGCAGACCACGCTTCGGCATCATGCAGCTCGGGACAATGAACTGTCGTCCGAAGCCGTTCGGCTGCAGCGACAGATGGCCATGATGGACAATCGCGTCGCCGAGGCAGAAAAGGAACGCATTCATCTGACCAGTGTTCTGGAACTGGAACAGAATCGATTCAACGAACGTCAGGCCGAACAGGAACAGGGCGCCGTTCAGCTGGAAGAACTTCGGGAATCACTGCAGTCCGTCCAGCGACTGGTGGACGATTCCCGCCGCCGACTGACGGAACATCAGCAGAAGCATGCCGATGGCGAAGCCGGTCTGCTGGCGCTGAATCATGAACGGCTGTCACTCGAACAGCGGCAGCAGGAACTGTCCGATGCTCGGGACGTCCTCGAAAGGGAACTTGAGGATCTGACGGAACGACTGCAGACTGCCGAAGACGAATTTCAAACTGCCGAACAGGCCCGGAATGAAGCCGAAGAGGCGGCCGATTCCGTGCTGTCTCAGCGAGAAAGTCTGGTCAGCGAACAGGTCGCGTCCCGGGAAACACTGGCTGATCTTCGGGAACAGCGCAGTGCCGCCGTTGCTCGAAAAACCGTTCTGGAAGATCTGGAAGATCGTCAGGAAGGTTACGGAATCGGCGCTCGGGAAATTCTGCGCCGAGCAGAAGAAGGGACCAGTGAACCCTGGAACCTGATTCGCGGCAGCGTAGCGGATCTGCTGGACGTGGACATGGAAAACGCAGCGCTGCTGGAAGTTGCGCTGTCCGGCCGAGCTCAGCTGCTGGTCATCGATCGTCTGCAGCCCCTGGTGAACTATCTGAATTCCGGACGCTGTCAGATTACCGGGCGAGTTGGTTTTGTCAGTCTGGAACACGCTGATCCTGCCGCTTTACGAGCTGCCGACGGTCAGAGAACGAATGCGACGGGTTCGTCCGGATCCATCGGAAACAGGGCCGCTTCGCCGAAGTCAACGCCCGAAGGATCGTCTCCGTTTCAGGATCACGAGTGGCAGGCCGATTCGCGACTGTTCGATGACGACTGGCTGTCCGGCGATCTGGAGGTGTCTGTCGGTCGCGAATTTGTTCCGGAACTGAAAGTCACCTGGGTTGACGAGAGCGGTGAAATTCCGCTGGTGAGATCTGTTTTCAGCGCCCGCGATGCTCGGATTGTCAGTCTGGCCGGTCAGGCGGGAGTTCTGGGACGGGCTGACAGTCTGGCTCGATCGCCTCGCGAGATTCCGTCACTGGCGGCTCAGCTGCTCGCAGATACCTGGGTGGTTCAGTCGCTGGAAGACGGCTTGCGACTGCGAAGGGAATTCGGCGTCGAGTTTCGGTTTGTCACGCTTCAGGGCGAACTGATCGAAAAGGACGGGACGCTGTTCACGGGAACCGTTCGCAGCGAATCTGCTCTTGTCTCACGGAAAAGTGAACTGCGGCGACTGAAGAATGAACTGCATCGAATTGAACATCTGATTTCAGAGCGGGACCTGCGACTGCAGAAACTGATTGCCTCCATTGAACACGTCGACGGCGAACTTCAGACTGCTCGCGACCACGTCGAACGATGTTCGGCGGAGGTGCAGAGTCGGCAGCAGGCGAGAGCTCACCTGCAGCAGGTCGTCACGGCCAGCCGCCAAAATGAGCAGAAACTGCAGAACCAGCTGCAGGCCCTGGCGGACAGCCTGGACCAGGTTGTGAGCCGACTGGAGGAAGGACAGGCAAAGCGAAAAGAGTCCGAGATTCGACTTGCCGACCTGCAGCAAAACGTTCAGACGGCCGAGCAGTCGCTGGCGGCCGATCGGGGACAGATTGATCAGCTGGAAAAAGGACGAACTGAGGCACACCTCGCACTGACACGTTCGGAGGAGCGACTGCTGTCCATCCGAGACGCCGTTCAGCGGCTGGACGATGATCTTGAGCAGCGTCGTCTGCAGCAGCAGGAAGCCAATCGTCGTCTGGAGCTGGGAACAGAACGTCTGGGCGAACTGAACCTCAGTCGACTGAATGTTGCTGCGGAAATCTTTGAACTGCGTGTCATTGATGACCAGCTGACAACAGAGATTCTGCGCCGCAGTCAGGCTCGAAATCGTCTGAAGAAGCATCGTCAGGATGCGACGGCTCAGGAACAGGAAGCTCGGGAAATCTGCCGTCGCCAGGAAGCCCAGTTCCATGAGGTGGAGCTGAAGATCAGCGGCATTGATCATCAGTTGAAGACCTCAGCGGAACGGATTCAGGAAGAATTCCAGATCTCCGTCGACGAAGCCGTGGCATCCGGTCGTTCGGCCGTGGCTGCCTGGATGACGGAACAGGAGAACACGGCCGGCCAGCCTGTGCGGGGCGATTCCGATGACGACGACGCAGATGTCGAAAGCGATGAAGCCGGAAGTCCGGATCCGCTGGCGGACGAACCCATGCAGTACACGGTGGATGATGCTGTGGTCCAGCAGATTCTGCGCGATGACGAACGCTATGACGAACTGCGGGGCCGCATTGACCAGCGAGTTTCCCGACTGCGGCGTCAGTTGAAGAAGATCGGGAACGTCAGTACGGAAAGCCTGGACAACCTGAACGAACTGGAAACACGTTTCGAACGTCTGCATTCTCAGCTGCGTGACCTTGAAGCGGCTCGTGATACTCTCAGAGACATGGTGCGGCAGATCAATGTTGAAAGCCGGCGCATGTTTGAGGAGTCGTTCGTCTGTATTCGCAATCACTTTCGTGAACTGTTTCGCAGACTGTTTGGGGGCGGGGAAGCGGATGTCATTCTGGAAGATCCTGAGGATGTTCTTGAATGCTCGATCGATGTCGTGGCCAGACCTCCGGGGAAGGAACTGAGAAGTATCTCGCTGTTGAGCGGCGGGGAGAAGACAATGACTGCCGTGGCACTGCTGCTGTCTATCTTTAAAAGCCGTCCCAGCCCGTTCTGTATTCTGGATGAGGTTGATGCGGCACTGGATGACGCCAACATTGGCCGCTTTGTGGGTGTGCTGAAGGACTTTCAGCAGGACACGCAGTTCATCATGATCACTCATCGCAAGCCCACCATGGCCGTCACGGACGTGCTGTATGGCGTCACCATGGAAGAATCCGGCGTGTCGAAGCGACTGGTTGTTCGCTTCGAAGAGATCGATGAGAAGGGCAATTTCGTGCCACGCGAAAGCTCGCGCAGCAAAGCCGCCTGACTTCGGAAGCATCCGCGTCCTGAAGCCTTCTGCCGGAACATTGCGTGTCCGCTCACCATCCCGTGAAAAATTTCTGAACATCTGACCTGATGGACTGGTCTGAGTGTTCAGATTGTGGTGACCTGGGAGGCTGCGTCGACTGCCGTGGATGATGGCGGCTGTGCGGCGGTGGATTGTGCATGGAAGTCTGAAATTGCAGCCTCTGCGGGACATGGGCAAACCGTACAGTGCCTGGTTCTGATTCAGACGTTGTTGGCGGGTCAGTCGGCAGCCCGTGCAGGT
This sequence comes from Planctomycetaceae bacterium, assembly GCA_041398865.1. Lineage (GTDB taxonomy): Bacteria > Planctomycetota > Planctomycetia > Planctomycetales > Planctomycetaceae > Fuerstiella. The sequence continues at coordinate 112,589 of JAWKTY010000008.1, read as the reverse complement.
CTGTTAAGAAGGTTAAAGTCGCCACTACCGGCTTGACGAAACATTATCTGGCGAAAGTGACCTGTTGTGGCAGCAAGCAACCCGATTGCCTGCTGCAGGGAGGCCAGGAACACAAACGGCTCGTTCGCCAGGGGGGAAATTCGGAATTCGACCGTGCAGAAGGGATTCTGCCAGTGCGCCTGTGCGTCTGCTTTGGCGGCCGTGCATTCTTCGGATTCCAGCTTTCCTTCCGACCAATGTGTCATGTGATGACACAGGGCTGCCCGCACGCAGCTCAGATTGGACCCCTGTCACTTCCCCGACCCGTACTCCGACTTGCGGCACACGACGTTCTGATTCTTCGGGATCATCCGCAGTTGGGCAGAAGGGGGTGACGATTCGAATTCTCAGGAAGGGAATTCGGGTTGTGAAGTGAGAATTGATTGGAGAGCCCGCCCATGAAAACGATCTTCACTACTGGTCAGGTAGCAAAGATCTGTAAAGTTGCCCCAAGGACGGTCTCGAAGTGGTTCGACTCAGGACGACTCCGAGGCTATCGAATTCCTGGCTCACAGGACCGACGCATTCCGCGCGAACATCTGATTCGCTTCCTCAAGGAACACGGAATGCCTCTCGGAGAGCTGGAAGACGAAGCGATGGGCAAGATCCTCCTCGTTGGTTCAGATCTCGCGACTCGTTCGAGTCTCGATGAAATGATGACCAACGATGACTTTAAGATCGAAACTGCCGCCAGTGGCTTTGAAGCCGGCATCCAGGCAGAGTCTGTGCACCCCGATTGCGTGGTCATTGACTTTGTGATGGGCCGCGAGGAAGCTTTGATGATCGCTCAGAACCTGAAAAAGAACGGTGAATACGAAGATACCGTTCTGATCGGCCTGCTGAGCGATGAGGACAATGCATCCGGTTTCGACCGGACCGTCTTCAACGAAACGTTTCGAAAACCATTCGACGCAGCTCTGCTGGCCGAACGAATTCGAACACTCGTCAACCGCAGAAAACAGCTGGCTTAAACAGCTGAAGAGACGCCCGACCGTCCGCGGTCTGTTGTCCGAAATATGCCATCCGGGAGTTCATTCACACGAATGAACTTCTGATGGCATTTTTTTATGCGCGATGGAAAGCCTGGAGACTCCCGCAGCGTCTGCGAAGATTTGTGGATGGCGTGGATGGCGACGCAGCGTGGCGTGACGGGATTGCGGGCAGTAGACTTCGGGTTTAGGCGTCTCCGGACGGCCTGAATGGTACGGATTTCAACGATCGGTTTCGATGTCTGCTGTCGGTGAGATGAGGACTTCCATCACAATTGGTCTGTTGACTCTGGTCGCGTTCCTGCTGGCTGCAGTTCGGATCAATCATGGGCTGGTCGAATCTGCGTTACCGCCGGGGCAGGGGATGACGCTGGATGAAGGATTCAACATCCAGCAGGGTGTGTACGTCTTCGAAGCCTGCTGGAAGCACGGTCCGCTGATTCTGACCCCGTCAGCCGCGAAATCCGTTTTCGGTGATCCGCAGTATCTGGCCGATCATCCGCCGCTGGTGCGAGTCGTTCTGGGATTCTTTCATCAGGTTTTCCGGGCAGCAGTTCCGGGCTCGGAAGACGCGTTCTACAACGTGCCAGCGGCTCGACTGGGATCCTGTTTTCTGTTTGCGATGACAGTCCTGCTGCTGACCGAGTTCACCCGTCGGCGGTATGGTTTGCAGACGGCCGTCATCGCGGCTGTTCTGCTGATGCTGATGCCTCGAGTTGTCGGACACGCCCGAGTCGCCGCGCAGGAGACGGGAACATCACTGGCCTGGCTGGCGGCGGTGATTCCGCTGCTGACCTGGTGGACTGCTGATCGACCGCCTACAACAAAACAGGCCCTGGTCAGCGGACTGCTGTGGGGAATTCTGCTGTCTTCCAAGGTGCAGGGAATTCTGCTGCCGCCGGTTGTGTTTGTATGGGCGGTGTGGCAGCATCGCCTGCGAGCCATTCGACCGCTGATCGTGTGGACCGTTGTGGGCTGTGTTGTCTTTTTTGTCGGCTGGCCCTGGCTATGGCTGGATCCGGTTGCCAACACGCTGAAGTATCTGGGCAGAACGACTGAGCGTCCTGTGCTGTATGTCTGGTATTTTGGCGAGCGGTTTGCCGATCGTGCTGTCCCCTGGCATTATCCGTTTGTGATGACCGGAGTGACATTGCCGGTGTGTGTGCTGTTTGGACTTCTCCTCCGGTGCTGTCAGCGGACATTTGATCGCAGTGAAATCCTGCTGGCGGCAACCAGTGTCTGGCCGCTGATTGTCTTCGCGATTCCCGGAGTCCCCGTGTATGACTCGACGCGGTTGTATCTCGTCGTCATGCCGGGGTTCGCTCTGCTGGCTGCTCGCGGTTTGATGCTGGCGATCCGGTCAGAGGCGGGTCTGTTTCGCCGCCCGGCCGCTCGGGGGACATGTGTGGTCTTGATGGTGTGTCTGGCACTTGCCGCGGTTCCGGCGGTGACGGCGAATACGTCTCTGTGCAGCTATAACCAGCTGGTCGGCGGTCCTGCCGGAGCACAGTGGTGTGGTCTGGAAGCGGATTTCTGGACCTGCGGGTTGAATACGGAATTCTGGGAACAGGTCCCGCAGAATTTGGCGCTGGTCGCCGCCCCCGTTACTCATCCGACTCAGCTGGCCTTCCTCCAGACGTGCGTGCCAATCATTCAGCAGCGAGGACTTCGGCTGGAATCCTTCCAGTATGATCCTGACCGGCAGCGAGGACTGGTGCTGCTGATGCATCGACTTGCGGACCTGCCGCCGATGTATCGAAGTGCTCCGCCGGGGGCCGACATTGTCGCAGAACGGCAGGAAGACGGAGTCGTTCTGGCTCAGGTGATCGACAACACTCAACACACCTGGCCACCCTCGCCCAACTGGCCGGGCGATCCCGATCCTCCGGACGTCCCCTCTGCTTCGCCCACAGATTGAACCATCACTTTGGTCATTCCTGCGACATGATCGTCTGTTCGCTGACGGTGTTGCGGATTTCCACACGTCTGCGTGTATCGTCTGAGTCGCGGCGTCGTTAAGCTGCTGGTTGCGAAAATTCTGCTCACGATTCAGTCAGATTTTTCTGGGCGACATTGCCGCGTTCTTTAACGTCAGTTCACCACCACCATCGTCGTGGGCTGAGCTCGCGAGGTTTCCGGAGTTGTTTTATGCGAAGACCAGTCCGAGGAGTGTTCACGTGGTTTTGCCTGATGTCTGTGATCTCTGTGTTCGAAGGGATTGCCCGGGCCGAAGAATTGACCGTTCCCGGAGCGACGGCTTACCTCGAGCCAAATTCCGGAGCACGAGTGACTGCGGAACGTGGCATCGATCAGTGGACTGATTCGAAGACAGCGGTCTGTTGGTTCGGGAAAATCAACAATCGAGGAAGCCTGTCTGCGGTTGTTGATGTGAGCGGTCCTGAAGGTGAAAACGTTTCGCTGAAGCTGACAGTCGGAGAACAGTCGCGTTCCGTGCGATCAACTCTGGGATCTTCGGATACAAAGTTTGATTTCGGGACCTTTCAGATCAGTGATCCAGGTTATGTCTGTTTCAGGCTTCAACAGGAAGGTGAAAAGCTCGCGAATGACGTCGCTGTCAGAGTTCTGAAGCTGAACGGCGATGCTGCGAAGGATGCACATTTCAACCTCAAGCCAAGGCGAAACGCGGCATCAGTACACCTTGCGTATCCGGTTGAAAAGGGAGCCGAGGTTTCCGCGTTCTATTGCGAAATGACCGGCGTGGAAGATCCGATCTGGACGTATTACATGGCCTGCGGCTGGCACCGTGGCTACTTTGGTATGCAGGTGAACAGTCCCACGGAACGCCGCATCATCTTCAGTGTCTGGGACAGCGGAAACGAAGGCGTGGATCGGAAAAAAGTCGCCGATGAGAACCGTGTGACGCTGGTGGGGAAGGGCGAGGATGTTTATTCCGGCGATTTCGGAAATGAAGGGACCGGCGGTCACAGTCATCTGAAGTTTCAGTGGAAGACAGGCGAGGTCCAGAAATTTCTGGTGACCGCCGAACCTGTCAGTGAGACTCAGACGGTGTACTCCGGATGGTACTTCCGACCGGATCTGAGTGACTGGATGCTGATTTCCAGCTGGAAGGCTCCCAAAGAAGGCGGCTATATGCGCGGCCTGTACAGTTTCAGTGAGAATTTCATCGGAGCCAATGGCCAGGTTCTTCGGAAGGCTCTGTACGGGAATCAGTGGATTCGAACGTCAGCCGGTGACTGGCTGGAAGTGACTCGGGTCACTTTCAGCCATGATCCGACCGGCAGGGAAGATCGACTGGATCGTTTTATGGGAGTCGAAAACGGGCAGTTCTTTCTGTCTCACGGAGGATTCGTCGACGGTTTTACGAAGTATGGCGAACCGTTTGATCGGCCTGCATCCGGACGGTCTCCTGCCGACATAAAGCTCCCGCCGTTGCCTGCTGTTTCTGCAAAGTAATCAACAGACAGTCATCAAGAGGGCCATCCGTCGCTGAGTCTTCAATGTCTGTCTCTTTGAAAGAGGTTACGTTCATGTTTCGAACTTATTGCGGCACGATGCTTCTGTGCCTCGCCTGTGCAGGGACGATCGTGGCGGGAGAACCAACCGGTAACCCGCGGGTTGTTGAACAGACGGCGGGGCTGGTGGCGTTCTGGACGTTTGGCGAGCAGTCCGGCCAGTCGCGGGTGTCGCAGGGAACGGCAGAGATGCATCTTCTGGAAGAGATCGGTGGACCGATTCCTCGTTTTGATGAGGGCCCATATTCGGGATATTCTGCGGAACTGAATGGTCGGCAGTATTTCCGAATCCCGTATTCTGAGACGGGTGACCTGAATATTTCGGGGCCCGACGCTCAGGTCAGCATGTTCTCCGTCGTTCGCATTGTCAATCTGAACCAGAGTCGAACGATTGCCGGAATGTGGAGCGAAGGGAAAGGTGAGAACGACGATTCCGGGACACGACAATACGCTCTTCTAATGAACATGCCTACATACGGCGGGCAGTCACAGCTGGTCCCGCACATCTCCAGTGAAGGCGGCGTGACTCGGCGCGCAGACGGAACAGCTTTCCCATGGTGTGCCGACTATGCCGCATCGGTCAGCACCGTTCCCATAGAAAAGTGGTGTACTCTGGGGTTCACATATGGCGCCGGATACATTCGAGCGTATGTGAATGGCGTCTGCGAACTTCGGGAACTGAACGCCGTTAAGGATCGCCGCAACGATCGCTATTTCACTCAGGAAGGTCCTGATGGCAAAGACCGCGGAATGAATCCTTATTATCACGGTCGCGGCATCTTTCGTTATGATCCGGAACTCCATTCCAAGACAAAGCCCGGCGGCGGAGCGGACTTCACTGTCGGTGCCAGGTACGCCGTTGGAAGTTTTCTTCGGGAATCGACGATCGGCCGCTTCGGAGGTCTCGCGGTGTTCAGTCGGCAGCTCAGCGACGACGAAATGGCTGAGCTTCATCGTTCGGCGGGAGTTGATCGACTGAATGAATGAGCCATTTCGGTTGTGCCGGATTCCGAAAGACGCGACGATCGACTGCTGAGCGTTCGACACGACGCCGGCTTTCGGTGTGTGAGCTCGAAGTGACTGCGGGATCTGCTGACGACTGCTGGGGAACAACCGTGAGTGTTGGCTGGCGTTTTCTGAGTGCTGTGCTGCTGCTGGCAGTTTCTGGGGCACCGCTTTGGGGAGCTGACATTCGGAAACCGAACGTGCTGATGCTGGTCGTGGACGAGTGGCCTCGGGGTCTTCCGACGGATGAGGATCGAGCATCGGATTCGATCCGGAAGTTCATGGCGGGAGGCGTCAGTTTTGAGTCCGCCGTGGCCAACAGCCCGGACCTGAAAGCTCAGCAGGCAACTTTGCTGACCGGACTGTATCCCTGCCATCACGGTTTCTTTTCAGGCGGTGCGGTCGCGAAGAAGCCTGCCGCAACGCTGGGCACTGTTTTGTCAGGGCGAGAATTCACCTGCGAATCTCTGGGAGCATGGAGGATTCCCGACGGAGACTCCTTGATCGCCGGCGGCGACTGGGGGTTTGAGTTTCCCGGATGCTCTGATTCTGCCAGCGGTGCAATTGAGTCGAAGGATTCACTTCTGGTGATAACGGACCAGGCATCGATGCGTCTTCAGAAGTATTCCGATGCGTCGATGCCGTTTCTGCTTTTGATCAATCTTCAGACACCACAGGCGGATGCGAGTCAGAACCTGAAGGACATTGGAGTTTGCATTGACCGACTTATGGAACAGCTGCAAAGCAACGGGCTGCGCGATTCGACGATTGTGATCCTGACTGCTTTACGCAATTCGGAAGATGAAACGACCGTCGGGGCTCAACGCGACGTTTCTGCCTGCCGAATTCCGACAGCGATTCAGTGGCCGGGAAGAATTCCGGCGGGCCGAAAGTCATCGGCCTGTCTGAGTACCGTCGACCTGCTGCCAACTGTCTGTGGAATGGTCGGCGTTGGTTTTCCGGATTTCATTGACGGACTTGACCTTTCGGATTCCACTCGAGTTGACTGCAGCTGCGAACCCGACTTTGCGTTCCTGCAGAGGCTCAGTGTGGATCCGACGGAACAGTGGCGGGCGGTCTGTGATCAGCGCCTGATGTATCTGCAGATGAACGCACCGCCGCATGCCGAATTTCTGTTGCGATGGTCGCTGGTTTCAGATCGGCAGCGGAATCTCATCGCGGATGAGAGCCGCGCTGCCGATGTCAGGCGCATGCGGCAGTGGCTGATGGAGAAACGATTGGTGCTGCAGGATGACTGATTTTTCGCGGCGCGAAATAATCAGCCCAGGATTTTGCTTCTGAGCCCTTCCAGAAGCTGAACCGCCGTGCCGATATCAGCCTTCTGGCGAATCGGGTCTTCCGGAATTTCGCGTTCAATGGTCAGCGGGCCGTCGTAGCCGATTTCCTGCAGTGTTCTCAGGTAGGCTTCCATCCCGACATCTCCGGTTCCCAGTGCAACTTCGCGCCCCCATGCCGTGCCTCGATCTGCTTCCGGCGCCCAGGTGGCGTCCTTGCAGTGCACACTGCGAACGAAGCTGCCGACTTTTTTCAGAGCTTCGATGGGTTCGCCGGTGCCGTACAGAATCATGTTCGCCGGGTCGAAGTTGATGAACAGATTGTCTCGCTGAACATCATTGATGAAGTGCAGCAGATGATCGGCTGTTTCCTGACCGGTTTCCAGGTGCAGGTTCTGGCCGTTGTTTTTGACGTGGTCGAGAAGTTCGCGAGTTGTGGCCAGCAGGTTCTGATAACTGGCGGACGCCGTGTCTTCCGGAACAAAACCGATATGCAGTCCCACTGCGGTGACTCCCAGCAGTCGTGCAAAATCACTGATCTCTTTCATCTCCTGCAGCCGTGCGGCCCGGGTTGCTTCCGGAACCAGTCCCACGGTGCGAGCCGTGGTGGCGATATCGGCGTAACTTTCTCCTTCAAACCCGCCGAAGACGCACGTAATCGTGACTCCGGCGTCGGCACATTTCTGCAGAAACGCGTCGGCTGTCTTTTGGGTTCGGGTATCGGCATGGGGCGAATGCAGCTGAATGGACGGAATGCCCAGCTCTTTGACAACATCGAAATGAACACCCAGTCCGGCGTCGACGGATGCAAAGACTCCAATTGGCCATTTTCCCATGATGCGATCTCGTTTCGTGTCTGTTGCCTCAGGCCGAAAACTCAGCGGCCGGGCAAGTCGCTTTGTGGTTTCGGACATCAGCAGAATTGAATGAGGGCGACTCAGTCCGGTTGGGTTGGAAGAATGTTGAATCTGTACCGGGGCAGAGCAGTCTGAGTGGCGGGAAATTTAGCAAACACTGGCCCCGACAACATCGGAATGAGGTGTTTTCTGGAAAACTGTGGAAGTCATCGATGGATTGTGGGCAGTCGCGGCTATGCCTCGTGGCTGGTGATGGGTAGATTGGTAGGGGATTTGCGGAGCCTGATTTCAGGGGATTGAGGACATTCCGGTTCTCCAAATGTTCGGAACCGGCGGGGCGAGCTCTACCTTCAGACAGAAAGCTGACACGAAGATGAAAACGACCGGTACAAACAGGCGACTCTGGCTGCCGACGATTGTCCTGATGTTTTCGAGCACCACGGCTCTGACGCCGAGTGCCAACGCGACGGCAGATGATGCGTATCAGACGTTTGACGAAGCATGGGGCGTGGGTGTGGTGTTTTACAATGCCCGAAATTTCGAATCTGCTCGCAAGCCGTTCGAAGCCGCCCTGAAGCTCGCCACAACTGATGATCAGAAACTGAAAATTTACGAAGCTCTGATTCCGTGCTACCGTCTTCAACAGACGACGGATGAGATGACAACGGCTGTGGAATATGTCCTGAAGAACAGCAAACGCGATTCTTCAAAGTCCCTGACTCGGCGAGGCTACCTGTCCTTCATGTATCAGCGAGGAAAGATTGCCGAACTTGCTGAGCGGCATGAGAAAGTTCTGCAGAAGGATCCCAATGACTTTGTGGCATTGTATCTGTTAAGCGAAATCTACTCCAGGGCCAAACCGGATCCAAAGCGAGCTGCAGAATTGATTCAGCGACTGAATACAGTGGCCCCTCCGGCCAAAGATGACCCGCTGGCGATTTTGAAACAGGCCGAGCTTGCTCGTCAGCTGATCCTGGCACAGGATTATCAAAAAGGGGCGGACCTGTACGAAAAGCTGGCCGGGCAGGACGAGAAACTTGCCGGCTATTACCTGAAGGAAGCTGCTCTGGCGTATGTCAAACTGAAGCAGGACGAAAAGGCAATGCAGCTGGCTGACAAGGCCGTTGCGGCGGGCGCAGATCCGCGAAACGAACAGTTGGCGCACTACTGGTATCGTCAGCTGGGCGAGTTTTATCTCGACCACAACAAACCTGCTGAGGCTATTCCTCTGCTTAAGAAGGCGATTGAGACCACGAAAATTGAAGGCTATCGCAAGGACTGTCAGGCGAAACTGGACGAAGCTGAGCGTCGGTCAAAATCCTGATGGGGGAAATGGCTCAGCGGCATTGGAGTCGTGAAGCCGCAGTCCTGTGAGTTTCAATCTCAACATCGGTTGAAACCGACGTGTCCAGGCGATGCGCAGAGGCGTGACCAGATCCGAATGAACAGTCAGCCCGACCGACGCGGACCGTCGGTCGGTTCGGCTTTGGCGCAGTTCAGATCAGGATACTGACCAGTGTTCCTGCAATGATTCCCACTGAGATCAGGGTCAACGCAATCGCCTGCCGCCTCCGCTGTTTCTGACGGAGAGTCATCGCAGCTTCAAGTCGAGCGATGCGTTCATATCTGATGATTGCGGAAAGTTCCGGAGAATTGAGTTGATGGATCCCTGAAGGGCTCATGGCTGAGTGCTTTTGATCGGAGTGGATCGTCGGATCGGTTCGTGTCACGTTTTTGAGCGTTCACGACCTGTACGATTCAACACGAAAAACCTTACGTCGGTTCACTCAGTGCCGAAAAATTCCCGTTCCGTCCGCCGATTTTCGTAATTCCACGCGTTTTTGTTTCTTATGGCCGGTCATTCGTGCTTCGGAAGCGGTCGAGGAATCGGCGTCTGAGGGTTGGTCGCGGCAATGCGTGAGTCAGATTCAGAAAGTTGGGCAGATGTGGATAACAAAAATGCGTCGTTTTCGAAACCAGAGACGTGGCGGAGTGCAGATTCGGCCGGATCTGCGCGTGGAAGTTGTGGAAGAACGAATCCTGCCCGCGGCATTTGTTGTGGCGAATGTAAATGATTCCGGCGCCGGATCTCTTCGTCAGGCCATTCTGGACGCCAATGCGACTACTGGATTTGACCAGATTCAGTTCGCTGTCCCTGGAACGGGCCTGCATACGATTTTTCTGCAGTCTGAGCTCCCGGCACTGACACAGCCTGTTCTGCTGGACGGATGGAGTCAGCCTGGGTACGTGGATGCTCCTCTTGTGAGTCTCAACGGGCGGGACGCAGGGGCCGCGGACGGTCTAACGGTCGCAGCAGACACAGTGACTATTCGGGGACTTTGCATTCAGGCCTTTTCAGAGAACGGCATTCTGATTAACGCCGTTCGAAATACGACTTTGCAGGGCAATTATATCGGGACCGAAGGCAATGGGGCCGTTGCGGCCGGAAATGGTCAGCATGGGGTTCTGCTGGCCGGGGCAACTCAGACATTGATTGGAGTCAACAATCCTGTCAATTCCGGTCGCGAGCACAATCTGATTTCCGGCAATCTTGGAAACGGGGTGACGCTGATCGGAAGCGGAGCGATCGGTAACACGATCTCTGGAAATCTGATCGGTACAACTTCTGCCGGACAGACACCACTGGGGAACCTCGGACACGGAATCGAGTTTTCCGGAGCAGGGTTGAACGTTGTCGGGGGAACTGGATCCGGATTGGGCAACGTGATCTCCGGAAATCTGCAGGATGGGATTCGCATCGGACAGGGCTCTCACGATCAGGTCATTCAGGGAAATCATGTCGGCACGGGCAAAGATGGGACGACTCCTCTTGGTAACGGTGAGAACGGATTGACGGTTTTAGGGGGCTCGCTGCAGGGCGGCGGTGTCGTGTACACGATCGACGTCTCCGGCAGCGTCGCGAGCGCCTTTTCCGGAACTCCGGTAGGCGATGTCAACGGCGATGGTCGCAGTAATTCAATCCTCGATGCGGAACTCGCCGGGTTTATTCGGTTTACGGAGACGCTTGTTCAGACTCCCGCGGGAGCCGCGACCCCGATTTCAATCGTCGTCTTTGCGAATCGCGGGGCAGCGCTTGATCTGAATTTGAGTGCTGATGGCGACCAGCTGGCTGTCCGTGCAGCGGCGGATGCTGATGGCAACGGCATTTCCGATGTGATCGATATTCTAAGAACGATTCTCGGAGGACATTCCGGAGTGGGCGGCGGCACGTCATTCAGCAATGGCCTGCAGGCCGCTGCTGATACGCTGGCAACCCTCGGAACGGCCCAGGGGCAGGGAAATGTCGTTTTTGTGTCCGATGGCTTTGGTGGACAGGCCGGGAGTCAGATTGCCGCTCTGGAAGCCGCAGGTGTCAAACGAATTGCCTTTGGAATGGGAAGCGGCAGCAGTCTGACCGAACTGCAGGCCATCGATCCAAACGCAATTCAGGTGAACTCCACCGATGAATTTTCCAATGCGCTCGTGCAGTTACTTGGGGGAGGCAGTACCCAGACATCGATGAATGTCATGATTGGCGGAACCTCAGCGGATCCGGCAATGTGATTGCATACAATGGCCGCAGCGGCGTGGATGTCGGGAATGGGCAGGCGGTCGGCGTTTCCGTGCTGAGAAATTCGATCCACAGTAATTTTCTGTTGGGAATCGACCTGGCACCACTGGGTGTGACCGACAATGACGTGAATGATGCTGATTCCGGAGCCAACAATCTGACGAATTTTCCCGTGATCACCTCAGCCGCGCGACAGGGAAATCAGCTACTAATCAGCGGGACGCTCGATGCCGAGGCTGGCAGCAGTTATCGAATCCAGGTGTTTGGCAGTGCCGAACGTGACCCCTCGGGTTCGGGTGAAGGACAGATTTACCTTGGAGACTTCACCGGACTGACAGACGCAGCCGGCCATCTCGTCTTTCATCAGACGATTACTCCGCCTGCGGCACTTTTTAGTTATCTTTCCGTCACCGCAACGGATGCCGGCGGCAGCACTTCAGAATTCTCTGCGGCATTTCCCGTTCCATTTGCAACTTTTCGAGTTGATGCCGTTACGGCTGGTGAAGGCGACGGGGTTCTGAATCTGACAGTGTCCCTCGACCGAGCAATTGATATCCCCGTCGACGTCGTGGTCCAGCTGACCGAGCAGTCGGCGACTGCGACAATTGACTTTGATGCTGCACCTCTTCGAGTTCATTTTCCGGCCAACTCAACTGCCAGTCAAATTGCGGCCGTTCCCATTGTTGATGACCACCTCACCGAAGATTCAGAGACCTTTCGTGTCAGCCTCAGTACGGACTCGCCTGTTGGTGATCGGCTGATCAGATTTGTTTCGGCAGTGACGGCGACGATTGTGGATAATGATTCCCCGTCGTTCAGTGTGACGGAAACAAATGGTGGAACCCGGGTTTCGGAAGACGGGTCTCTGGACACGATCAATGTCGTGCTGAATACTCAGCCTCAGTCAGCCGTCACTTTGAGTGTCGTGGGGAGTGACTTCTCCGAACTGACCGTTTCTCCGATGTCTCTGGTGTTTACACCGGAGAACTGGGACGTCCCTCAAAGCGTGTCGGTTCAGGGAATTGACGATACGGACATCGATGGAAGTCAGACTGCCGGAGTGACGGTTGCTGTCGACCCGGCCCACAGTGACCCTCGGTTTGGACCGCTGGGATCGAAGACGACAACAGTGACGGTGGACGACAACGATGTCGGCGATGTTCTGGTTATGCAAACGGCCGGCGCGACAGTGGTGTCGGAAGCAGGCGGTACAGACGCATTCACTCTCGTTCTGAATGCTCGCCCTCAGAATCCTGTGACGCTGGAAGTGATCAGTGACCCGACGCAGGTCACCGTTAGTCACACTGTTCTGACATTCACGCCCGATGTCTGGAATATGCCGCAATCGATCATTGTGACTGGCGTGGACGATGTTGATATTCAGGGAAATGAGACTTCGCCGGTGATCGTGCGAGTTCGTCCGGAACTGAGCGATCCGGCATTCAGCGGTGTGCCTCAGAAGACGGTGAATGTTTCGATTCTGGATGATGACCTGGGAGACCTGACCATCACCGAATCCGGCGGAGCGACATTTGTCAGCGAATCGGGCACTACGGATTCGTTTGATGTCGTGCTGAACGCCCGACCCGTGAACAATGTCGTGTTGCTGATCGAAAGTACCGAGCCAGGACGTGCAACAGTTGACCGGTCCACAATGGTGTTTACTCATGCCAACTGGAACCTTCCTCAGACGGTGACGGTGACAGGCATTGATGATGCTGTTGTAAACGGCAATCTCCCTGCGGCAGTGACTCTGCGTGTTGATGACGCGGCCAGTGATGACGCGTTCGACAAACTGAAGGATCAGCGTGTGCAGGTCGCTGTGCTGGATGATGACCGTCCGGGGTTTGCTCTGACGGAATCGAACGGGGGCAGCGAAGTTTCGGAATTCGGGGTGACGGATTCCTTTGTGGTCGTGCTGTCCAGTCCGCCGTTGACTGATGTCGTGCTGGTGGTGGAATCATCTGACCTTTCTGAAGTACGCGCGTCGCCGTCGACGATCAGGTTCACCCCGGCAAACTGGCGTATCGGTCAGCTGGTCACCCTGACCGGAGTCGATGATCTGCTGGCCGATGGAGATCAGATGACGGATGTGACGGTCCGAGTTGATTCGGCAGTCAGCGATGATCAGTTTGATTCGCTGCCTCTTCAGACAATTCGAGCGGCCACACTGGATGATGACCCGGCCGGTTTTAGTGTTTTGTCGCCAACGGGTGCAGCACAGGTCACTGAGAGTGGAACCACGACTCAGTTGAGTGTGACCCTGAATGCTCAGCCGGCGATCGATGTTGTTCTGCGTGTTTCGAGTCTGGACGCAACAGAAGCGGCTGTTGATCAGCTGACTCGCACTCTGACGTTTCCCCCCGATAACTGGTATACTGCTCAAACGGTAAACGTTTTTGGTCTGGAAGACTTTGTTGTTGATGGCACTCAGAAAGCAAACATTCGGTTTGCCGTCGATCCGCTCAGTGATGGTGCATTCAGTGTTCTTGAAGATCAGTTGATCCCTGTCGATGTGCTGGACAATGAAACGGCAGATTTTGTGGTCAGTCAGTCGGGAGGCTCCACCTCGGTTTCGGAATCGGGCTCCAGCGATGTGATTCAGGTGCGACTCAGAGATCAGCCCCTGACAAATGTGATTCTGGATGTTACACCGTCGGTGGGCGCTGCATTTCATACGGATAAATCCCGATTGTTGTTTACACCGGCAAACTGGAACACAGCTCAGTCGGTGACGGTCACCGGCCTGAACGATTTTCGGATCAACGGAACCCGTGCTGAGCATCTGGAATTTCGCACGGCCTCAGAGGGATCAGATCCGGCGTTTCAGATGGCAGCCGTTCAGACGTTGAGTGTCTTCGTGACGGACGACGACGTGGCGGGGCTGACAGTGATTCAGACTGGTGGCGGTACGGCGGTACGCGAATCCGGTACGACGGATACTTTTGACATCGCACTGACGGCTGAACCTGAATCGGACGTCGCTGTTCGAATCGAGAGTCGTCAGCTGGATGAAGTGACGGTGACTCCGGACTTCATCACATTCACTCCGGTCAACTGGAACGTTGCCCGAACGGTCACGGTGACCGGCGTCGATGATTCCGTATTTGATCAGGGAGCAATTTCTCAGGTCGTCATTGCTGTGGATGGCGCCGTCAGTGCTTCGTCATTTGCTGGTGTTGCTGACCGCATCGTCAGCGTGACCACGATTGATGATGACGTGGCTGAACTGGTGGTGACGGCGACAGATCATGCAACTCGGATTGATGAATCGGGTACATCCGACCAATTGCAGATTGTTCTTGGTTCGAAGCCCCTGTCTCCCGTTGTTGTCCGAATTGCGGTTCAGGATGCGACGGAAGCTCGTATTGACCACTCAGAGATTTCGTTCACTCCGGAACGCTGGAACATCGCTCAGATCGTAAGCGTGATCGGAGTCGACGACCATCTGGTTGACGGAGACGTTCTGAGCAGCGTAACCGTCTCGGTCAGCAGTCAGACGGCTGACAGCAGTTATCGGCTTCTGCCACCTCAGACGCTTTCCGTATTGACGCGGGAGGACGATGTCGCCGGGTTCTCCGTCAATCGCACCACGGCAACGGTGACTGAGTCCGGAGGCAGTGACACCTTTTCGGTGACTCTGGATGCAATTCCGCTTTCGAACGTTGTGCTGAACGTGACCAGTCTGGATCCTGGAGAAGTTCGGGCCACGCCGAGTACGCTGACCTTTACACCGACCAGCTGGAATGTCGCCCAGACGGTGACTGTTGTCGGTGCGCTGGATAATCTGACGGACGGCGACCAGCAGACGGATGTCCGGATTTCCGTGAATCGGTCAGGCAGCGACGGCGCCTTTTCCAGGATTCCCGATGCTGTCGTTTCGGTAACAACGACAGACATTGATCGAACGACCCCGGTTGTGCTGGATCCGGTCATCAACGGTGACCAGCCCCCCGTTCTTCGATGGACTCCGGTTCCGGGCGCTGTGAGCTATGAAGTCACGGTTAACCTCACGGGAGGGACCGCGAATCCGGTGATCAGCACATCGGTCTCATCGACCACGTTTCAGGTTGCAGAGAACCTTCCTATCGGTCGTTACCGGACGTGGGTGCGTGCTGAAAAGGGAGATGGTTCGAGGTCGGAATGGTCGTCAAGTGTCATGGAAATCAGCCACCCTGTGGCCGTCTCCGATACGTTGCCGTTTCACGGGACCACCGTTCGGCCCGAACTGAACTGGGATCCTGTACCAGGCGCCACGGGATATCGTGTTTATATGAGCAACCTCACGACGGGTGCCACAGCTTTGGTCGACGAGATTGTCGATGCCACATCTTTCACGCCGTCTGCTGACCTTTCGTTTGGTCGTTATCGCTTTTTTGTGCGAGCAATTACGGCCGGCAATTTTCAGGCCGAGTGGAATTCCGGCATCGATTACTATGTTGGTCCGCAGCTGAACGGTCCTCTGTTGCCACAGCTGAATCGTCGTCCGCTGTTCTCATGGACAGCAGTTCCCGGGGCGGATTCCTATCGGCTTTACGTCGTGGGGCCGGGCGGAGTTCTGATTGATCAGTCAGGAATCCGAACGCCGCAGTTCACGCCTGCCGCCGACCTGCCTCGTGGCGATTTTCGGTGGTGGATACTGCCGTCAACATCTTCCGGTCAGCGCGGGGCGTGGTCGCCGGCTGCAGAATTCAGTACAGGGGGAAGAACACGGATTTCAAGCCCCGTGGGGGCCATTGGCAACTCCACTCCGTTGCTAAGCTGGCCTGCTGTTCCCGATGCGGCTGCCTACGAGATCTATGTCAGTCGAATCGGGACACCCGGAGCATTGTACAGGCAGGGAGGGATCACTGCGACCACATGGCAGTCTCAGCCACTGAACAATGGCAGTTATAAGGTTTGGGTCCGAACAACTCTGACCGATGGGACAGGTGTCTGGGGGGCTGGCGTACCGTTTCAGGTGAACGAAACGTCCGTTGTTCTGGAAACTCTGCCCGTCAGCCCTTCCGGGCCGACTTTCTCCACGACACCCGAACTTCGCTGGCAGTCTGTTTCGGGAGCTGACCGCTATGACATCGTCGTCCAGGGAGAGGGCGTCACGCTCACAAAAACGTCCGTCGCCGGAACGGCGTGGGTGGTCTCGGACGACTTGCCGAATGGCGAATTCGCATGGTGGGTTCGCCCTCGAAACGCAGCCGGCGTACCGGGGCAATGGAGTTCGCCATTGGAGTTTAACACGACCGGTCGAACGGCATTCATTTCCAGTCTGGGAAGTGCATCAGGGCTGCCGGTCTTCCGCTGGCTGCCAGTCTCCGGCGCAAGCCACTATGTACTGCAGGTTGATCGAATCTCTGACGGGACCAGTCGCGTGATTCGTGAAGACCGCCTGACCACAGGTTCATTCACTGTCACGGACCGTCTTTCTGCGGGCACGTATCGGTCCTGGGTAAGAGCCATTGGGGCCGACGGAACGACGCTCTCCCCGTGGAGTTTCCAGCTGGACTTTGTCGTTACCACAGCAGATGCTGCGGGGAAGCCGGACCTGGACGCTGTGCTTGCTCAGCGGATGGACTGGTTGAACGACCTTACTGCGACAGCGTCTGTGTGATTTGAGTCGTGACCATTGCCGAACCGGACTGATGCGTTTGGCGGGGTGAGGCAAATTCAGGCAAGCCGGACGTGACTACAGCGTCGTGACGTCCTGTGGAGGCGGCGATTGTCTGAAAGCTGCGGGCCGGGATTCGCCTTCGGCCAGGAAATGACTCGACCTCCATCCACATGACTTCAATCGATGGCGATCGTCAGATCCTGATTCGTCAAAAATCCGGTTTGAGGCGATCGGATCATCGAATTTTCAGATCCGCTGTTTTCGCCGAACCGCTGCAATTGACGTTGAAACCCCAGCAAATTCACGGGTGACGGAGATTTGAGGGCGGGCGTGGGCGAGTTCCGTTGAGGGCGGAACACATATTGACCCGTTTTGAAAAACCACATACCGTTCGCTCACACGAAGCGTGAACCGCATGAGGAAGCTCGCTGAGTGTGGTCACAAACCAATCGCCCCCGGAAGCAGCTTGAGTCCTCCGCCCCCCTGGGATTCGTTGCTTCCGGGACTTTTACGAAACCCCAGCCTGCCATCAGGCTGGGGTTTCTTTTTTTTCGATCGTCAATCAGTCCGGACAGAGGCGGACCGCTGTCTCAGTGGCGATTCCAGCTCGTTGGCCAGGTGGTCGCAGGTTGTGGTGCCGGCTGCGTCGCGTACGACTGTGGCATTGGCTGAGTTGTCAGGCGAGGCCAGATCTGTGGCTGAGCCCACGACTGAGTGGGAATCGGCATTGGGAACGGCTGAGGGCCGGGATCAGCATCGTATGTTGGAAGCGGAGGATTCTGCTGAGCTCCTGGAACCGGCTGGGCTTGTGGCTGAGGGACGGGATTCTGAATGACATCGTTCTCAAGAAACGGGTCGTCCATTGGCCGATTGAACGGCGTGGATTCATCGTGGCCTGCCGGTTCGGTTTCGTTTTCGTCCCAGTTCGAGTTGTCTTTGGAAGTCTGAGCATTTGGGAAACGGTTTACTGTCGACCGTGGGCTGGATGACGGCACGGTCGAAGGTCCTGATGAACACGAGTCGCCACATTCGCCGGACGGCATCCGGAAGTGATTCGGAGCGGTGGAACAGCATCCGGGCTGCTTCTGTGCGGCTTGCCTCGACCGGCAGCCGAGCAGCCAGCCCAGCAACCCAGGCCTTCGAAAGGACGTGACCTGAGCTCGTCCTTCGATCGAAGGTTGTTGTGCGGGACAGTAATCGCCCTGCACAGACGATCGTGTTCCTGAAACGCAGCCCTGTTGAGCACATTCCTCGGACTGTCGCAGCTGACGTCGCATTCCCACCGGTGTGGTCAGGCTGATTTGTGTCGCATGAATTCCGGCAGCATTGGTCGCTTCAGATTCTGAACGGACTGTGTTTTCGTCGCCAGCCCCGTCGTCCTCCGCCTGAGTAAAGGCAATGCCTCGAGCCGAAGTCGGTGGGCCTGGGTCACTGACGAATTGAGAAGAAGCAGTTCCGGGCGGGTCGAGGTCGTATTCGCTTTCACCGGAAGCAGCGACGGCAGCGCTGGACGACGTGCGAAAGGGAGTGGCAATGTGGCGGCCAGCCGAACATCCTGCAATCAGCAGGATGCCTGCCTGCAGGGCGATTGCAGTATGAAGAGGGTGCCGCATGGTCCATCCTTTCGGCGAAGCATTATCCGAAATGCTTCAGAACAATCCGTTCGTCTGAACGGGAATGCGGAAAGCCCGAAATCCGGAGGCATCCGCTGACCTCCGGTTTCGACATCGTCCTGCGGTCACGACGGACTGCTGGCAATCGGCGGGATCTGCCGTGGATTTTCCCCATACCGTTGGCAATCTAAGACATTTTCCGAAGGTTCCGGATGTGCTCACCAGCCGCTTCAGTGAACCTTGGTTGAGTCTGTTGGCTGGCTGATTTGTTTCCTGAAGGCAGATTTGACCTCGCGGGCAGAATTGTTTGTGAGGACTGTTTCTGATATACTCTGCCGGAGTCGCTGTTCTGTCGCAAGTTGTTTGTTTTTAAGGGTTTCCGGCCGTTGTGAGCTTCGGTCGCTGAACTCGAAAACGAGGAATTTGCCGGGTGGCGAATGATCCCGACGACGTGCTGTAATTCGAACCTCCGGGTTCCCGAGGAGAACAAGATTGTCTACCGACGATCCATCCGGTGATTTGCCTGTTCCTGAACCGATTGTGAATGATCCGCGAGTGCAGCGGACGGATATTCAGGAGGAGATGCAGAACAGCTATCTGACGTACGCGATGAGCGTCATCATCAGCCGAGCACTCCCTGATGTGCGGGACGGGCTGAAGCCTTCGCAGCGTCGAATTCTGGTGGCGATGAACGACCTGAATCTTTCGCCGGGCGGCAGCCGCACCAAGTGCAGCAAGATCGCGGGCGAAACGATGGGCAACTATCACCCGCACGGCGACGGAGCCATTTATCCGACTCTGGTCCGCATGGCTCAGGACTGGGCGATGCGGGAAACTCTGATCGACAAACAGGGCAACTTCGGTTCCCTGGCCGGTCTGCCTCCGGCCGCCATGCGATACACGGAAGCTCGACTGGGAGGTGCTGCTGCCGAACTGCTGCGGGATCTGGACCGCGAAACCGTCGACTTTGTGGCGACTTATGATCAGCAGCGAGTTGAACCGGTCGTTCTGCCGGCTCGATTTCCCAACCTGATCGTCAACGGTTCCACGGGGATTGCGGTCGGAATGGCGACCAGCATTCCGCCGCACAATATGTATGAGGTGTGTGAAGCCGTCAAACGCATCATTGACGATCCGGATCTGACTCTGGACGAACTGGTGGATGCAATGCCAGGTCCGGACTTCCCGACCGGCGGCATCATCTGCGGTCGAATGGGCATTCGTCAGGGGTATCTGACCGGACGTTCAACGATTACTCTGCGAGCTCGCACGCATTTCGAAACGGAAAAGAACAGTGACGTCATCGTCGTCACTGAGATTCCGTACATGGAAACGCGGGACCGCATTCGAGAAAAACTTGAGCTGCTGGTTCGCGATGAACGCATCGGGGGAATTTCCCGAATCGTGGATCTCACAGACCGCACAACTCCGACATGGCAGGTGCGACTGCACATCGTGCTGAAACGCGATGCGGACAAGGAAGTCGTGCTGAATCAGCTGTATCAGTTCTCGCCGCTGCAGACGACCGTCAGCATGATTCTGCTGGCTCTGGACGGAAATCGTCCTCAGCTGATGACCATTCGCGGGATGCTGGATGCCTTTATTCGGCATCGAGTTGAAGTGATTCGTCGACGGACGGAATTCCTGCTCCGGGAAGCCCGCAAACGCAAGCACACCGTTGAAGGTCTGCTGCTGGCTCAGATTGATATCGACCGTGTGATTCAGACGATCCGCAGGTCTGCCAGCCGAGCTGCCGCGAAGGATGCTCTGCAGCAGATTCCCATTCCCGCCGAAATGGTCGCCCGAGCTCTGGGAGACAGCGGGTTCGCCGAGTATCAGCGTGAACAGGGAGCGAAGGAAGAATACTTCCTGTCGGCCAATCAGTGTGAAGCGATTGTGTCGATGCAGCTGGGGTCGCTGGCAAACCTGGAACGCGAAAAGCTGCAGGGCGAGCATGCTCAGCTGCTGCAGAACATTTCTGAATACCTGCATCTGCTGAGCGACGAAGCGAACATTCGCGCTGTCATTCGGCAGGATATGGAAGAGCTGCAGGCGAAGTATCACGATAAACGCCGCACGGATATTTCTCATGAAGAACTGGGCGACTATGACAAAGAAGCGCTCATTGCCGAAGAATCGATGGTGGTAACACTGTCGCGTCGAGGCTACATCAAGCGAACTCCGCTGGATACGTATGAAGCTCAGAAACGCGGCGGCAAGGGGATCAAGGGAGCCACGTCCGACGAAGAAGACGCCATCGAACATCTCTTCGTCAGCAGCACTCATAACTTTCTGCTGTTCTTTACTGATCGAGGCAGAGTCCACTGGCTGAAGGTTTACGATCTTCCGCTGCAGGCTCGAACGGCCAAGGGCAGGGCACTCATCAACGTGATTGCACTGGAGGAAGGCGAACGCATTTCCAACTGCTTCAGTGTGCGTGAATTCCCGGACGATCAGTTTCTGATGATCGCGACCCGGAAAGGCATCGTGAAGAAGACGGCTTTGTCGGCCTACGGACGGCCGATGAAGGGCGGCATCATCGCCATCCGGCTGGACGATGACGATGCTCTGGTGGATGTCCGCATTCTGGAAGGCGATCAGGATGTCGTGATCAGCACTTCCGGCGGCATGGCCATTCGTTTCAGTCACGAAGACGCTCGACCCATGGGCCGAGCCACCCGCGGAGTCAAGGGGATTAACCTCAGCGGCGACGAAGCCGTGGTCGGCATGGTGGTTGCCGAACCCGATCGCACTCTGCTGACGGTCTGCGAAAAGGGATACGGAAAGCGGACGCCGTTTGGTCCCGGAGTCATGGCTGGAGACGATGAAGAAGGCGAAGGCACGTCCAGCGGTGCTCAGTACCGTCGGCAGCGCCGCGGCGGCAAAGGTCTGCGGGACATCAAAACCACGGCACGCAACGGTTCCGTTGTGGATGCTCTGGCCGTCAGTGACGACGACGAAGTGCTGATCGTCACTGCCAAAGGCAAGATTCAGCGGCTGAAGGCGTCTGACATCAGCACCATCGGTCGAAACACTCAGGGCGTCCGCATCATGAAGCTGGACGACGGCGACACCGTCGCTTCCTGCGCTGTGATCGCCAGTGAAGACATCGAAGCCGCCGCCATCGCGGCTGCTGAACGACCTCAGCCTCCGGCCGCAGAGGCCACCGCTGCCGGGTCTGCGTCGTCTGCGGCTGCTCTTCCGCAGTCGAACGAAGAAGTTGCATCTTCGGACGTCGATGACGAGGACGGCGAAGAATAGTGTCGATCCGATTTCCGGCTGTTGTTTCTGAAACGCCCCTTGTTTCCTTTTCCTGAATTGTGAGTTGCCAGTTCCATGAGTCCCCGCGACAGTCAGTCTATGAACTTTGAAGGCAGAAACGCGCTGGTTACCGGATCATCGAAGGGCATCGGCGCCGCCGTCGCCATTCAGCTGGCGAAGTTCGGAGCCAACGTGACCATCAACTGCCACTCCGGTAAGGATCAGGCCAACGCCGTGGCGGAGGAAATCCGCCGACTGGGCCGAAAGGCTCTCGTCATCGCGGCCGATGTGTCTGATCAGCAGGCTGTGGAAGACATGGTTCAGCAGACCGTGAATGAATTCGGCAGCCTGGACTGTTTCGTCAGCAATGCCGTCTACAGCGACCGCGAACTGATGGTCAACGCCGACATGAAAGGCTTCCATCGCACCATTGATGTCAGCATGTGGGGAGCTCTGTACGGAGTTCGCGCGGCGGCTCAGCAGATGCTGAAACAGGAAAGCCGAGGAGCCATCACGGTTATCAGTTCGCCGCACGCGATTATTCCGTTCCCAACAGCGATGGCCTACAACATGGCCAAAGCCGCCATCGACCAGATGGCCCGCACCGCCGCAATTGAACTGGTACGGGAAGGAATTCGAGTCAACGTGTTCCATCCCGGCTGGATCGATACCCCCGGCGAACGCAAATTCTTCACGGAAGAACAGCTTCAGAAGGGCGCGGAATCATTGCCGATGAATCGTCTCGGCACCGCCGAAGAAATGGCCTGGGGAGTCTGCTTTACACTCAGCGACCGAGCCAGCTACATGACGGGCACCACTCTGACCATGGACGGCGGCGTTGGTCTGCCATGGTGGTCGAAAAGGACCGAAGGCGGGCAGTAGGCGCCACGCGTGCGGCCGGTGGCTTTGGGCGAGCTGTGTCTCCGATCGCGGTTCCTTTCGGCTGCCCCGAGCGACACATATGTTTTCAAACTCCGTCGTTGCGTCCCGAGTTCCGGTCGTCCCTCCAAATGAAAGTGTTCTGCAACTACAACCGCCGCATACATGTCGCGAGATGAAATCCTGCTGTTGAACGTCGCTCGGAGTTTGCGGTATCGCACGCTTCAACAAATGATCGGTAAGACGGTCGCCGTCACGACTCAGCCCCGCATCGTTGACGACGTGTCGACATTTGTTGCAGACTTCGCTCATGGCTGCACTTTCACTGGTCCTGAACAAAGCTGCCTTGACGGACAAATTGCAAAATACGGCCTGCTCGATTTGCGATTCAAGGCACCATCGACAATGCTCGACTCCGAATCGGCTGGTGGCGTTCCATTACTACGAGAATTAGGGTTCGTTACCGGCGATATGCAGAAATCCGCCGACGATCCGGGCGGCAGCGCTGGTTCCTGCATCGAAGAACTCGGTGAGGACATTGCCAAAAATACGACACATCTGCTGCTGCTCCTCAAATCGTTCAACCCGGACGTGACAGAAATGTCCATAACGGATCGTTTGGCACGGATGAAAAAACCGTCGATTATCGAATTCCCGATCACGTTCTCGGTCGTCGATGCCTGCGTTTCCAACTCCTTATTCGTTTGGATGAACAAACACTTTTACCTGTAGCCAACGAACGGTTTCCTGAACGGTCGTTGGCTGGTTCCCATGATGTCAGCTGGGTAAGGTGTGATCGCTGAAGCGAACAGTTGCGATGTAGGGAAAATCACCCACCATTGCCGGTTTCTGCTGCGAGCAGTGAAATTTGCCGATGTGTCTCCTTGACAGGCGGAAACGTTCTTCCGCTTCATGCTTCCATTTCCGGTAAGGACACACATCTCATGAAACGGTTTGCTGCAAAAGCGCTGATCGGGCTTGCTGCATATCTGGGCAGTAGCACCTGTCAGGCGACGGAATTCATTCTCCCCGTTCCCGCTGACGAAATTCCCGCTGCACCGGCTGCACCGGCTGTGTCGGCTCCGCTGGAACATGAGCAGGTCATTCCGGAGGCGGATCCCGGTTATCTGGAAGCCATCTCTCTTCCGGAAGACGGTTACCACCTCGTGACAGAGTCTCAGGGAAGCTGCCGGACCTGTGCTCCGGCACAGTGTTATGCACCCGTCAAATGCTGCGGCCCGGTTTGGTATGCTCGATACGATCACCTGTTCGCTCGATATGGAAAGGAAGGCGGCACGGGCCTGCCAACAGGCGCAATTCCGATTCGAATGGGAGTTGAACCTGCGTTTCGACTGACAGTTGGCCGAAATCTGGGGAGCCACTTCTACACGGAAGCTCGCTGGCTGGAATTCACAGGATCCGGTGTGGGTCCAACCTCCGTGCAGACGGCGACGATTCGCAGCTTCGACGGCGTGATCGGCTACAGGATGCGGATGAACTGCGGTGTGAATGCCCGGATCGAATCCGGCATTCGCCATCTGGGTTTCCACGAATCATTTCGCAGCGGGTTTGCGAATGCTTCCAATTCTTTCAGCGGCACGGGGATGATTATCGGAGCTGAACTGAACCGAGCTTTGCGGCCGGGTTTGTCGGGCTATGCTCGAGCAACCTTCGGCAGCCTGCTGGGCGACGGAAGACAGTCCATTTTCGGCACTTCGGCGAATCTGGAGAGCGAACTGGTGAACGTTCTGGAATACGGAGCGGGCGTTCAGTTTTCCAAACCTCTGGGTGATCAGGTGGTCTTCACGGGCCGAATCGGTGGTGAGTATGTCACCTATCTGGGAGCCGGTCACGACCTGACCGTGTTCAACCCGGTGACGAACAACGTTGGACTTGCCTCATTGGTTCTGGGAGCCGGCATTTCCTACTGATCCGTTCATCATCTGAACAATCCATGAATTGACCGAAAACAATGGTTCGCTCAGAGGCTTTGGTTTTTCCATCGCCGGACGACGAAACCCTGTGGCCTCGTCCACGACTGAAATTCACGGCCTCTCAGGGATGGCACGAAGAGCGGTTGACCAATGTCAGCACGTTGTTCGTGCCATCGTTGTGCTCAGGCTCCATGCCTCGCAAAAGTGGTCGGCTCGGTCTCAGTCACAATTCCTCCACGGACCGAAGTCGTTGTCGGCAGGGTTCCTGCCTGGTGCCGGCTCGTGTCAGCGACCGTAGACACAATGATTCCGAGATGTCGGTTGGGCAGGATGCGGTCGCTGAAGTGAACATTCGCAATGTAATGGAAATCTGCTGCCGTTGCGGGTTTCTGTTGCGAACAGTGAAATCTGCCGATGGATCTCCTTGACAGGCGGAAAGCTCTTTCCGTCGAAAATTGTTACTTCCGCAAGGGCCACATCAAATGAAGAGGTTTGCTGCGACATTGCTGATCGGGCTTGCTGCCCAACTCAGCATGAACATCTGTCAGGCGACTGAATTGGTCTCGACGATGCCTGCTGATGAAAATCCTGAGGCATCAGCGCCGTTGCCAGCGTCTGCTCCGTTGACAGATGACCGGATTTCACCGGACGGGGATTCAGGATATCTGGATGCGGTCTCACTTCCGGAAGACGACTACCAACTCGTGACAGCATCTCAGGGCAGCTGTCAGGCCTGTCCTCCCAAACAGTGTTATGTTCCTGCGAAGTGCTGCGGCCCCGTCTGGTACGCTCGGTACGATCAGCTGTTTGCTCGGTTCGGCAAGGAAGGCGGCACAGGCATGCCGGCAGCCGGAATCGGGAGTCGGATGGCTGTTGAACCGGCGTTTCGTTTGACAGTCGGCCGAAACCTGGGCAGCCATTTCTACACGGAAGCTCGCTGGCTGGAGTATATTGGCTGTGCCGAAGGCCCGGTTGTCGCCGGGCAGCAGATGGCGACGATTCGCAGTTTCGACGGCGTGATCGGTTATCGGATGCGGATGAACTGCGGCGTCAATGCCCGGATCGAAACCGGCATTCGTCATCTGGGTTTCCACGAATCATTTCGCAGCGGGTTTGTGAATGCTTCCAATTCCTTCAGCGGCACGGGGATGATTATCGGAGCTGAACTGAACCGAGCTCTGCGGCCGGGTTTGTCGGGCTACGCTCGAGCAACCTTCGGCAGCCTGCTGGGCGACGGAAGACAGTCCGTTTTCGGCGGTTCCTTGAATCTGGAGAGCGAACTGGTGAACGTTCTGGAATACGGAGCCGGTGTGCAGTTTTCCAAACCTCTGGGTAATCAGATGGTCTTCACAGGCCGGATCGGTGGCGAATACGTTACCTATCTGGGAGCCGGTCGCGACCTGACCGTGTTCAACCCGGTGACGAACAACGTTGGACTGGCGTCGCTGGTTCTGGGAGCCGGCATCTCCTATTGATCTGTCCGCCACTCCCGTCGTTTTAACGGCAAGCCGCAGGCGCTGGCGTCTGTTTTCGCTCATGCCGAGGCTTGCCGGGAAACGAGGTCTGACAGGCAGACCTCGGCGGCCTCGGTTTGGCGGCCTTCGGTTCAGCCGATTGTTCTGAAATGTCATCATCCCGGATTTGTTTGATCCGCCGTCAGGCTGGTGACGTTAGCGTGGGGTCGGTGTTTTACAGAAACACGACGACACCCTGCACAGCGGATCAAGGCATTGGGAAGATCACAGAAAGACCGGCAGCGTTCCCGGGAATTGAAACGCAGGACCGAGGAATCGGCTCCGGGATGGCTGTACGGCGTGTGATGGGGCGGGCTGCTGCTGGCGGGAGTTGTGCTGATCGGCCATTCGCTGCTGAAGATTTCAGCCGGGCACGCTTCGAACAGCTGGCCAGCGGTTCCGGGCAACGTCATGCGTTCGTCGAGCGTACCGGCTGGAACTTGAGTACAGCTATCAGGTGGATGGCCGACAGTACACGGGAACTCGGCTCAATGTTTTTGACACGTCCGCATTCCGCTACCAGCATGACGCAAACCGAGTCCGTGAACGATTCCCGGCAGGCGCAGGCGTCACTGTCTTCTTCAATCCCGGCCAGCCGAAAGACAGCCTGCTGGAACCCGGCATCCCCTCCGCAACATTCGCCACCCTGATTGCCGGAACTGCTCTCACTGCAACAGTCCTGGTCGTCATCGGGCGTCGAAGCCGCCGCTGGTTCTGACAGTGCTGATGTGCGTGCGGTCCTGCCCTTTCTCAGTGCTGCACCGACGCGGACGCAACGAAAAATTGCCAGGGAGACACCGGCATCGTCGGTGTCTCCCTGGCTGTGATGGTTTCCTGATTTTTCGGTTCGTCAGATTTCGATTTCGAAGCTTTCCAGTTCCAGCACGTCGGCGTCGATTCCGTTGTCTGTCAGTGTGTCTGTGCCGTCACACCGTCAAAGGCGGCCGGTCCGTCGACGATGACGTCGTCCAGAAGCAGGGAGTCATCGTTCCCGTTGAGATCGACAAAGATCTGTCCGAATCGTGAGTCTTCCAGTTCGACAGTGTCGCTGCCGAATCCGGTGGCCATGATGACAGCTCCGATCACGTCGAGATCCACCAGAGCGACTTCATCGCGACCTGCACCCGTCTCCACAGACAGGATTCCGTCAATGGTTCCCAGAACCACGGCCACCTGATCGTCGCCGCCGCTGGTGCTGACCCCAACGTTAATGGCGTTGGCATCCAGAAAGATCAGATCATTCCCGCTGTCGGATTCCGCGACCAGATTCCCGGCGACATCCAGCAGGTCGGCGATCAGCTGATCGTCGCCGCTGCCCCCGAATCGGAACCGAGCATCTCCGGCAATCGCCACCCTCAGAACGTCGACCCGATCGGTTCCGGCTCCCATGTCGACAGTGACGGGTCCGTTGATCGCCGTCACTCCGCTGGCGAATCCCAGCTTCAGTGAATCATTCCCGCCATTCAGCTGCACCTGCAGTCCGCCGTTGATGCCCGTGAACACCTGACTGACCTTGTTGTTGACGGTTGTTCCGTCCAGTCCCGCAACCTGCAGCCCGGCGATGAGTCGGAATTTAAAGCCGCCGATGCTGGTGAGCACCACTCCCGGCTGAATCTGAATGGAATTCCCGTTGCCATCCCCCGTGATCTGCAGCTGCCCGTTCACATTTGCCGCGGTGACGTTGCCGCCGGCCATGACTGTACTCCCGGAAATCAACATCCCGACTGCGAAGGCGACTCGAACCACTGAAGAAAAGCACTGTGTTTTCATGGCCGTTTTCCTGACTGAGGTGTTTTGAAGGTCGAGTGGCAACTGCCACAGACACCTCAGCGGAAACCCAAAGCTGCTGTTACAGAAAAACGCTGATTGAGTCATTCAGAGCTACTCCGCTTCAGGAAAGCCGCTCCACTCCGTCAGCTACGCGCCGGAGCGATGTTTTTCGCGGCGCACCAACTGGGAAACTGCGGTGCCGGAATTGTGAAGTCACAACTTCGGGAAGTTCCGCTGGCTACGCTGATTTTGTGGCAAACAGTGAAATCTGCCGATTCATTTTCTTGACGGGCAGACAATATTCGGAAGCCCGCTTTTTCCTCACGAAAGGACGCACGTCCGATGGACAAATTGGCAGCGACTGTCCTGATTTGGCTTGCTGCATGTTTGGCACCGATCGCTCTCAGGCGACTGAACTATCATGAGGAGATCCCCAATGTCTCTTCTCCATGATGGAATGGCGCGATTTCTCCGCGGCCACAGTTCGGCCCGTCAACCGGCGCCGAAGCCAGGCCTGGATCAGCAAGTCCTGACATAGGTGTGGCACTGGCTCTGCCAGTGCTGATCTGTGAGTCGAAAATGAGCCCTCTACCATCGCTGGTTCCACCACTTTCGGAGGTGAACAGAACAGCGGTATACTGGCACCAGAGAGGTCGTATTGGTAGCCTGTGGTAACGGGTCCTGAGCATGTCGTAAGACAGCAGTGCTTTTCGAAGGGCTCCGGCATCTGGAGGAGCTGCCATTGGCCTGCTTCAGGCGTCTGTCACTGTTCAGGAACGGTGAATGGAAAGCCGATCTCGATGCTCTTGCGGAATTGGCGCGCCGCAGAATGCTTTGAACTGTTTGCATTTGTCTATATGCCCGAGAACGCGTTGATTGGTGCCCGTCAAGTGATTCCTCAGTACGTGCTTACTTTTCAAATCTTTTCATCAACTGAATCAGTAAGATGAGTAGAAGCAAACTACGTGTGCACGTCGCGATCAGTACTGTTCCGAATCGGATTTGTTTGCTCGACCATACTGACCCTGATCTAAGAATTGGTGCTCTAATCCAGCTGATCGTCAAACGGGAAGGGCTTGGCGGCGTCGCCATTGGTTGGGAACTGTGGCATCAGGGACGACGACTCGATTTCACGAAGAAATTAAGGGAGGCAATTCCAGTTACGGATGAAATCGTTCGGCTGATCTTAGTTCAATCAGTGGAAGACAAAGAGGGACTGGAAGGGCCTGCCGAGGCTTTCGAGAGCCCCGATTTCACCGAGGATGTGCCTGAATCGGTTGACACCCCGGCGGGATACGAATTCGACGATGAGGAAATGGATGACTTTTTTGAAGCCGGAGAGGAATACGACGACGATGAAGGTTTTGAACCGGGGGCGAGCTGGGCTCGCCATGACCACCAATCGCCGCGTGATCGTGTCGAGTCGAGGCTCGCAACAGTCAGGTTCTATCGCCGCATGAATCCGGGCCGGGTCTACCCTTTGCAGGTGATCATCAGCAAGCAACAAATTGCCGCAGCTTTGGGTTCAACGATTGCTCAATTCGAGAGTCGGCCTTTCCAGTTGAAGGCAAACGATTCCATTGAGGTCGAACCGGTCATTCCAGGCTGCGATTGCTACCCACCTAAGTTGAGCGTATTCCTAGGGCAGGAGACGACGACTGTAACATTTCGAGTCTGCCCCAAAGCGATTGGCAGCCTCGAAGGCATCGATACTGGTACGGCAGAATCATAAAACTCTCGCCGAAATTCCAATCGAAGTGCGGGTCGTTCAGCGTTGGCCGGTTGTCGTTTCGGGAATAGCAACATTTCTGCTTCCGTGCACCAATGCCTTGGTGGATCATCTCGGTATTGAGTTTCGACGTCCTGGAAGAACTGGGGTTTAACTTCTATGTAGCTGCCGCCAATCTGGTTTTCTCCTTGACACCCGCTTTTTTGACGGTTTGCTTGGGTTCAGTTTCAGTTTTAACTTGGGGGTTTACGCGACCGATTCAGTAAAGATGAGCTTGGACCGATTGATACGTTTGGCCCGGATCGAGAACTCAAGGAAATCGAACGGCTTCTCAGTACAGACCTCAACATTGGCTACGAAAAACTGAATCATTTTCTCGACATCCACCCAGAGCATTCGGGCGGACACCGTCTTCTGGCGCACGCCCTCATGCTGCGGGGAGAATACCGCGCTGCATTGGTCGAGCTGCGAAGGCAAATACACAAAAACCCTGGAAACTCGTGGGCCTATATTAAAGCGTCGATCGCCTGCCGTAGGACTGGAGATACTGTCGAAGCCATTCAAATCCTGAAGCAGGCGGTTGAGTCAATTCCCGATCAAAAACTGGATCCCGTGGTTTACTACAACCTCGCGTGCTACTTTGCGGTTTGCGAAAAGACGACTGAGTCAATGGAATTCCTCACAAAAGCATTCAACAAAGGATATCGGAAGGCGTCTAGTTTTCTCCGTGATCCTGATTTGAATTCTGTTCGGGACACCGAAGCCTTCATACTCCTTGTTAAGAACGGCCTCCAAACTTGCTTCAGATGTCCGAATTGCGTCAAGGAGATTAGCGTTGAAGCGGCTTTGGCGGGGCGGTGCATCATTTGTTTGAGTTGTAAAACACGAATGATCGTACCGCCGCCGTGAGCAGTGCGCGGGCCGAGTGTGGTGATGGGCTTCGGGCGGCAGCTGGCCAGCTATTCAGGTCGGTCGACGGGACGGTCGAGTCAGCTGGCGGGACGGTCGAGTCAGCTGGATTGGGGGTTGGGTTTCCTGAAGACCGTGGGCCTGGTTTGTGAGCGGAACCGGCGGGCTGGTCTGGCTGCGGGGCTGGTTGGTGAGACTGGGGGTTGGGTTTCCGGAGCGGGGTGGGCTGGTTTGTGAGCGGACTCGGTGGGCTTGTGAGGTTGGGGGGCTGTATTGTCGGAGGAAGGCTGCCGTCTGGTGACCAGGCCGATCCGCTGGTGAGAGGGGGCTGCCTGGTTCATGAGCGGAGCCTGTCCGTTCGGGAGACGGGGCCGTCAGTTTTGGTATAACTGGTACAACGGTGGCATGATTGCCGGTGGATGTCGACTTTCATCCCCGGATGTTGACATTTTCCTACACAGGCTTCTGTTTCTGACACAGGGTGGACATGTGGCGCTTAATGTGAGTGCCGTCTTTCCTCTCAGATTACAGGAGATGGTCATGGTTACGAAGAAGGCGGTTCCGTCGGGAGACGCACCGTTCGATGTCTGGCTGGAGAATTTCTCCAGCGTCCTGGCGAACAACCCCGAGAAGTTTCGGATTTCTCCGGAAGATGTTCAGCAGCTGGTTGCCGGAAAAGACCGGTGGACGGCTGACTACTCCGGTTCCATCACCGCTCGCGATGCAGCTCGGGCGGCGGTGGAAGCGAAGGATCTTGCTCGAAACGGTATCGAAGAATTCTGTCGCGAACTGATGCGACGGATTCAGGCAGACAGCCGGGTCACCGATGCGTCTCGCCGCGAAGCCGGAATGCCCGTTCACAAGTCGACTCGCACTCCTGTCGCCGTTCCGACAAGCGCTCCGCGCGGGCAGGTGATCGGCACGGATCGTCTTGAGCAGGTGGTCAGCGTGACTGATGCCGGTTCGACAGGTCGACGAGCCAAGCCGGCGGGTGTTGTGGGCTGCGAAGTCTACATGTGCATCGCTGCCACAGCTCCGCAGAATCCGTCCGATTACCAGTTCATGGGCGTGTGGACTCGATCCACAGAACGCATGAACTTCAAGGCGGAAGACAGCGGTAAGACGGCTCACTATCTGTTTCGCTGGATGAACACCAAAGGCCAGACGGGCCCGTGGAGCGACATCACCAGCGCCACCATTCCGGCGGTGTGATGTGACTGGTGCGGCAGAGTTCGGTGGCCCCTGTCCGGCGCCGACTCTGCCAGTGCTGATTTGATTGCAGCGGTCCGATTCACCCGGTGAACCGGTCCCGCGCCGTTGCTGAAGCCGGTTTGCCGGGTGTACACTGCTCGCCCGAGTTGGCGGGTCAGCGGGATTTCCAGATGCGGATGTCGCCGCCGCTGCTGCTGGAGGCGATCGTGTGGCCGTGGGGGGAGACGGTGACTTTGAAAATCTGGTGATTGTGGCCCTGCAGTGAGGTCACGATGTCGAAGGTTCTGGTTTCCCAAATATTGATGCTCAGGTCCTGTCCGGCAGCACCAACTTCGCCTCCCTGCGTCCCGACGAATGGGCCAAATCCCATCCGAACTCAATCCGCAACGACCGCCGGCAGCAACGCCAACAGCAGTCCGCCCGCCGAGACCGGAACCGCCTGCACCGCCGACTGAATCAATTCAAACAGATCCCCCCCAAAAAAAATCGGCACTCCAGTACAGCCACGACGCTTACGCAGAACGACCGGCCAGAAGCGGTCGGATCATGCCGACCAGCAGTCCCTGTCAGCGGAGAGTCCGCTCCGACCGCCGCCGAACCTGCAAGGACATTCCGGGCAGCAGTCATGAATCAGGAATTCACACGTTTCGGCGGGCAGGGCGATCGCCTGAGGCGACGGAACTGGTGTAGCATCCGTTCGTTTCGCTGACCGGGAAGCGGCTGGTCTCATCTCAATCGGCAGTCCTCTGTTTTCATGGAATCATTAATGCACCTTCGATCGTTCTGCCTGGCACTTTTGTTCTTCATCTTTGGAACTGCCACAAGAGCCGATAACAATCCCTCTGGAGGTTCAGTGCCTGCAGAGTCTCTGGCCAGGGGCGGAGATGTTCTGTTTGAAGATCATTTCGAACGGCAGGACCTGGGTGAGTGGAAGAGCATCATTCCGGCATTCATGGTTCGTGACGGAGTTCTGGCATCGACACAGGAACGCAGTGATCACGGAGCTGTCGGGCGGGTTTATCGCGACATGAGCAATGTCGTGGTGGACTTTCGGTTTCGCCTGACCGGTTCCAGAACATTCAACGTTGTCTTTGATGACAAGAACCACAAAGGGTCACACGCCGGACACATTTGCCGAGTGACTTTCGCGGAAAATTCGATTCGTCTGGGAGATGATAAAGAGGGTGTGATGCGCAACGACATTTTTGAGATGCGGCGCGATGCGAACCGAAAAGCAGACGCAGATAAACTTCTGATCGGCAGAGGCTCAACCGCAAAGGCTCAGCTGCAACAGAATCAGTGGTATCAGGCAACCATCGAAGTTGTGGGCGATCAGATGCGAGTCTGCCTGGATGGTCGGCCGTGCGGATATCTGAAGTCGTCGGGGATTGCTCACCCGACAAAAACCAGCCTGCACTTCACCGTCACCGGACCAGGTGTCGAATTTGATGATGTTGTGATTCGTCGAGCAGAGTGACGGTCGGCGATGTCCTCGTCTTCCAACCCGTATCAGGCTCCGGTACCGGACGCCCCAACCCTGATCGCTCACCGACCGATCAGAGGTCCGTCATATTTCGCTGTCCTGGTTTGCTGTGTGACAACATTGGTGGTCAGCTTCCCCACGACGATGATCACCGGCGAGCTCCTGGAACGCTGGCTGCGATCTGTGCATCCGCGTATCGGAAAGTCCCTCGCCGGTTTCGTCGCGATCGCTCAGTTCATTCTGGTGTACAGTGCCATCCTGAGGTTTGCGGTGTCAGTCGCGATTCGATCAGAGAATGGACAGCGAATTCACATCAGCCTGGGGATTCCCGTTACTGCAACTCTGGGCGTGACGATCGCCATGCTTCTGATCGGAGGCTTTCTGGCGGCATTCATCGGCGGATGGGCGATCGCCGCCCTTTTTCTTCCCGTGTTTGTTCCGCCAGCTGTCTGTCGAATGTTTCTGCTGTCAATGGTCCGGGAAATCAACGACTCAATCCCGTCGATCAACCCGCCGCAACCGCACTGAGCGGCTGCCCCGTCACGAATTGCCAGCCAGCCTTGAGACCAGCAGGCCCGTTCCGCTGCCGGCACCGGCAGCAGAAAAATTCTTCAGAATCCCCGTTGACAGCTGTGGCGCGAATTGTATGATTGTGTTAATACACAATTCAGGAGTCAGAGCTGTGCAGATTCGCATTTCTCAGGAAGACGGGACGCCCGTTTATCAGCAACTGGTGACTCAGATCCGGATGCTGGTCGCGTCCGGACGGCTGGAAGAAGGGCAGCAACTGCCGCCCGTACGCAGGCTGGCGGAGCAGTTGACGATCAATCCCAATACGGTGGCCCGAGCGTACCGCGAACTGGAATCAGCCGGTGTTGTGGTAAGTCGGCGAGGTTCCGGAGTGTTTGTTTCGGACGGCACGTCTCCGCTGTCGCGCAAAGAACGGAACCGCCTGCTGAAGGAACGCATCGATGCTTTGCTGGCCGAAGCGGTGCAGCTGAACTTTGATCTCGAAGCGCTGCCGGAACTCGTCCGCCAGCGCAGCCAGACCTTTCGACAGGAGCAGAATTCATGACGTCTCACTGTGATAAAGTCGTTCAAATCAATGGACTCAGCCGTCGCTATGGCCGCCAGCAGGCTCTGGATGACGTGACTCTGGATGTGCCGACTGGCGGAGTCTTCGGGCTGGTCGGTGAAAACGGTGCCGGCAAGACAACTCTGCTGAAACACATTCTGGGGCTGTTGAAAGCCGAACAGGGAACGGTGCGGGTCTTCGGTCTGGATCCGGTGAAGCAGCCGGAAGAAGTTCTGAAGAACATCGGCTATCTTTCAGAAGATCGGGACATGCCCGAGTGGATGAAGGTCGCGGACCTGATCCACTATCATTCGGCGTTCTTTCCTGACTGGGATCACGCTTACGCTGCGGAACTGCAGCAGATGTTTGATCTGCCAACAAAGCAGCGAGTCCGCACGCTGTCGCGAGGCCAGCTGGCTCGGGTTGGCCTGCTGCTGGCGATTGCTCACCGCCCGCAGCTGCTGGTGCTGGACGAACCGTCGTCCGGACTCGACCCGGTCGTGCGGCGGGACATCCTGGCAGCCATCATTCGCACCGTGGCTGACGAAGGTCGCACGGTCCTGTTTTCGTCACATCTGCTGGATGAAGTGCAGCGAGTCAGCGATTCTGTGGCCATGCTGAATCATGGCAAAGTCCTGCTGTGCGGTGGTTTGGCGGACGTGCAGCAACAGCACGTGCGGTTCGTCATTCGACTGGAAACTCCCCTGGTCGCGGCTCCTGAGATCCCCGGAGCACTGACATGTACGGGTGAACAGAACGAATGGAGCGTGCTGTGCAACGGGCAGGCCGATGACGTTCGGCGCTGGATTCAGCAGGCCAACGCAGAGATTCTGGAACAGACATCAGCCACTCTGGAAGAGATCTTCGTTGCTCGAGTCGCTCAGGCTCGCTGCGGGTAGCACCGGGACGTTCATCACAGCCCTACACGCAAAACTGTTCCTTCTGCAGATCAGGCAACACACATGATGACAACCATTCGAGTTCTCACGTGGTACTATCTGAAATTCGCGTTGTGGATGTTTCCAGGGATGGTCGCCATGATGGTGCTTGGTCCCTGGGCGATCTCCGGTCTGATGCAGCTGAAGGCGGGTGAGCCGGTAACACCCCTGACGCCGGACCGGCTGTATTTTACCTTTGTCGGCATCGGCGGGTTCTTCGCGCTGATTGCTGCCACAACACCCATCACGGAACTGTTTGCAAGGTCTCGCCTGCACGTTTTGCCCGTTTCCAATCGTTTTGCCGGAACGTTTCTATGGATGGTGCCAACATTGATTGTGGCTGCCTTCATGCTGCTGGTTCAGGCATGCTACATCATGATCTTCAAAGCCACCTGGCCGGTTTCAACGACAGTTGCCATGACCAGCATCACCTGTCTGTTGCTGACGACGCTTAGTATGTGGCTGCACAGATTGACGCTATGGCGAGTTGGTTTCGGGGCAATGGTCCTGATGGTCTGGGTATGGTGGATCGCCCGACACTTCTTCCCAAACGGCTGGCAGCAGCCCTTCCAGCTCTGGCAAAACCTTTCTGTCAGCGACGCGATGATCCTGACTGCAACCTGTATTGCCTGCCGACATGTCATGATCGACAGTTTTGCTCAGGCGCGCTGCGGCCGGAGCAATCTTCAGGATGTGATTCAGGCCCTGCAGAAAGCTCCGCGAGAATTCTTCGACCGAATGACGGCGGCAGGTCAGACGGCATCTGCACCCGAAGCGGAGGAGTCGCTGAGTCTGATGAGTCGGCAGAATGCCCGAGGTGCACTGTGGGGACTGATGGCCGCGGAGTTCATTCTCTCGGCATGTATGCTGAGCATCGTGGTGCTGACACCGGATTCCCGGCACGATAACGGATCTGCCATCGTCGTGGTCACGACCGTCATGATGTGCGGATTCGTCGGCGGATCGCTGCTGGGGCTGGGCATGGGGAATGAGATTCGAGCCAAACAGGGAGCCATGCGAACCTATTATGGAACTCTGCCATTCAGCGATCGCAGCCTGAGCCGAACCGCTCTGAAGCAAACCTGGCGACTGTCGCTGTGGCTGTGGCTGGCGGCTGTTCTGAGCATGACTGTTCTGTTGCTGCTGCTGACAGTCATTCTGAATCTCTCAAACGGTGCGGTGGCCCATCCCTTTCTGACGAATCTTTGGACTTCTGCTTCTCTCTACAGGCTGATGATCGCGGCTGGAGTTCTGGCGGCGTATCCGGTCACCTGGGCGGTGTGTGCGTTTCTGCTGTCGACGGTTGTATTTGATCGTCGCAATTTCGTGGCCGGTTCCATTCTGACCGGTGCGGGCGTGATTGTGGGACTGATCTTTCTGGGCGAATTCTGCGGACCAATCGGTCATCAAATTGCAGAAGTCGGCGGAGTCCTGATGGTCCTCGGCATTCTGTTAACGACGATTCTGCTGTTTCGAAACGCCGTGCGGAAGAATTTGCTGCCGGTGATTGTTCTGCCTGCAGCAATCGGAATTCTGGCGGTCACCGCTGCCGCGTCGCTGCTGGGACCGGGGCTGCATCCGGCCGCCGGACTGTACCTGACGATCACTGCTCTGCTGATGTTGCCTCTGCCGGCTTTGCCTCTGGCCATCGCTGACAGTCGTCACCGATAGTGCGATTTCCATTCGCTGGCGGCTGCCTCATTGTTCGCCATTCTCAGACGACTGTTGCGCTGCGGCTTTCAGCTGTTTCTGACGCTGATGGACAACCTGCAGCGGATCATTCGGCTTGAAAGTCGTTCCTCGATATCGAGCCAGATCGCGGAGTGCGATGACCTGAAAGTTATTCAGCTTCAAATACTTCATGTAGGCTTCGAAGTTTTGCTGCTGAGTACTGACCCAATCGTGAGCCGTATCCGGAACGCCATGAAACTGCAGGATTGCCACCCGTCCGTCTTTGGCCTGCTGAACAGCCTGAATGAAACTGGGCAGCGTCCAGTTAGGGCGAGCATCACCGGCAGACGGCAACAGCAGCGGATGATCGTGTCCCGGCTGGAAGGCGAACCCCCGGCCTTCTTCGTAGGGATATTCAGGAGCACCGCCGCGTCGAGCGAACAGAATTCCGTGTTCTTCCAGCACCGAAAACGCTTTCAGTGATGTGGCATTTCCGGGCCAGGCGAATGTGACGGGCTTGGGAATCCCATACTGAGCACAGCGTTCGGCAATGCCCGTCAACTGTTCCATCAACTGCGGCACGTTGGCATCGCTGATGCCCAGATGATCCCGGGTGTGGTTGCCGATTTCGAAACCGTCCTGATGCAGTTCGGCGATTTCTTCCCACGTCGTAAGTCGGTTTTTGTTTTTCTTTGAAATCGAAGCAACTTCCGTAATGAAGAACGTGGCTCCGAAGCCGTATTCCTTCAGCAATGGCCAAGACGATGGTGAAGTGCGACTTCGCCGAATCATCGAGAAGTCAGAACGACCAGTTTGTCCGGAATGGGCAGACCGACGCCTGAAGCAGGGTATTCCAGTGGCTGACCAGAAGAAGCCGCAGCTGAGAACAAAAGAAAGCAGAACGGAAGCAGAGTTTCATCGTAAAAAGTTTTCCTGTAGAATTTAAGATTTCGAGAACGGCCGATCAGCTGAACGCGTTGTTCCGGTCTCATTCCGCAGGCGACTCCAGGAAGATCCGCCGCCAGATTGACTCCTTCGTACAGATCTTCCAGAGCAAGGCTCAGGTCTAACCCGCCGATCTATTGACGTCAGTCGGGGTTGTGTAAAGAGTGCGAATAAATTCATCACCCTGACGTTCATAGACAATCGCCGCAGCGGCATTCTGATTCAGCAGCACATAGTGAGTGAGCGACGGAATCGTGAAATAAGCGTCTCGTTTTTCGCCGTCGTCCAGCCGCCGAGTGCTTTCCGACATGACTTCAACGATCAGAACCGGAGCGTCCTGGAACGTCTGATCCTGTGGATTCTGGTGACAGACGACCATGGCATCCGGATAATAGAACCGAACATGGCTGGTCATCCGGACCCGAACCTTGGTATCAGAATTGAACGCTCGACAGGGACGGCCCTTTAATTGCAGCCCCATCGAAACCAGAACGTTACTCGCAATCAGATTGTGAGCATTTCGAGCTCCGACCATCGCATACACGAATCCATCAATGTATTCGTGACGGATGTCGGAACCAACTCTCCGGCCAGATAATCATCAGTGAAGCCAGGCTGCATTTCCGGTACGGAACTCATGAGTCATATCCTCCTCATCGCTTCAGGATTGTCCTGCAGGAATCCGCCGCATGATGCAGCAGACATTATTCAGGCAACAGCTGGATTGCGTCAATCAGTACATAACCGTCTGTGGTCTCGTTTGAAACCGTCACGGAAAATTCGCCCGGCTGCAGATCCACGTTCCCAGCGTTCGAAAGCGTCCGCCGGCTTTTTCCTTCTGGTTGACGGTAAACGAATGCACATCAGCCCCTGTTTCAGGATGACGAGGACATTTTGATGCTCGGTTGCTGTTCGCCGACCATGCCATTCGCAGCTGATAACGTCCGGGCTGTACAATTTTCGACCGCCAGACAGCTTTCTGCAGACCCTTGCCTTCGTGTCCATCGTGATGGTAACCCACGCCGACATACGGGCCGATCGACGCACTTTGAGTTTCGAAGCCGGTTCGTTCTGCTGCTTCGTCATCCAGCACAATGCCCTTCAGGCTGTTCACGGGAATTCCTATGGCGGCCACTGTCTTCGGACCGGTCCATTCCAGGACCTGTTTGTCTTCGGCGAGGCGAGCCTTCAGCTGTTCATAGTCCACATCCTGAACCGTTTGGTCGGCCCTGATGGCCAGGATGGCTGCCGTGGCTGCCGACTGTCCCAGCACCATGAAGACCGGTTCCATGCGAATGGAACCAAACGCAATATGACTGGCGCTCAGGCACACCGGCACGAGCAGATTACTGCATTCATCTTCGCGCGGAATGATTGATCCGTAGTCGATCGCGTACGGAGAAAATCCGCCCACCTGAACGTCGCCTTCGTTCTTCACAAAGCCCTCCGGCGTCACATGTCGCTGCACGTTGTGCGAATCCATTGTATAGGCGGCCAGTCCCACTGGTTTTTCTGCGGACGTCCGCCCCTGGCAGTGGTGCTGAGTCATCACGGTTGCACCGATCATGCGGCGAGCCTCTCGGATGTACAACTGCTGCTGCCAGCCATCCTGTTTCGGATGAGTGAATTCGTCGCGACAGGTTCCCCAGCGAGACACCTCCCGGCGAACGTTCTCAGGAACTCGCGGATGGTTGGCCAGCACCCACATCAGTCCTCGCTGGTAGTTCAGATGTGCCTGAACAATCTGTTCGCGTTCGGCATACGAAGCATTGGGATAATTATAATTCTGCCCGATGTAATCTGTGCTGAATCCTTTGTTGTTGTTCACGTCCGTCTTGCGGTTGGGCATGCCGCTGTTGGCCCACGGAATGCCCTGAAACCCGGCTTCATAATTTCGGAACAGCAGTTCGTAATTCTGTTCATTGAAGGACAGAGGTTTTTCAAATGGAATTCGATTGTCCGGGTGATCGGTCAGACACATGCGAAAACAGTACGCCTGCACCCGGTGATCCGCTTCGCCTTCCCGCCCCGGCCCGGACGGATCGATCCCCGGAAGCAGACCGCTGCTCGGATTGCCTTTTTCCAGATACGGATCAACTCCCGCAACGAACTGATGGTGGACGGAACGAGCTGTCTGGACTCCGTTCAGAGTCTCGCCGTATTCAGCATTCGCTTCCCGTCCGACCGTGAACGAGACTCCGGCTGCGGCCAGAAGGTCACCTTCGTACGATGCATCGATAAACATCCGTCCCTGAATCACCCGGCCGCTTTCCATGGTGATGGACGAGATCCGGCCACCGGACAGACGGACACCGGCTTCACGATTCAGTCGTTCGCCATAGGCCACAGGAATGTCGTATTCGTCGATAAACGTCTGATAAACCGACAGCGCGGCTGATGGTTCAAAGGTCCACATGGTATCTTCCGTATCTCCCGTACGACTCTGGCCGCCGCTGCGGTATTCTTCTTTCTTCTGCCACTTCCAGCTGGAATCCAGTTCGTAGTGGCGGCGAATTCGCTGGTAGAACTCGCGAGAAATGCCTCCGATCGCGGCCTTGTTGCCGATATCAGTCTGCCCGAGACCGCCGGTCGTCAAGCCACCGACACGATGAGTCGGCTCGATGATGATCACCGATCCATCCATCCGGCGAACCTGCACGGCTGCAGCAACTGCAGCGGATGTTCCGCCGTAGATCACAATGTCAAAGACGGTGTCCTGAACCGGCTGAGCGGCCGTGACCTGTCCGGAAGAAGACAGCACTGCCGCTGTGACTGCTAAAACGAGGAGACGTCCGGAGATTCGAAAATCTGATGAATGCATCAATCGTTCACCGCTTCAAGAATGTGTGTCAGTAATTCAATTCCAGTCTGCCAGACCGCACAACCGCTGAACACAGCATCGCGCTGACATCGCAGCTGAAAGATGATTTCTCCGGGGCCAGTCTGCACGCTGACCTCCATGGTGTCGAGCGTTTCCCGAACACTTCCGGACTCTTCCACGGAATTGTGCATCTCAATGAGCTTCTGGCCGAGCTCAAGAGCTGTTGCGCCCCCCGAACTTCCCATCAGATCGTCGAGAATAGTCAACGGGAATGCCCAGTCGCCTGCGGACCGAGCTGTCGTGCGACCTGCCAGCAGACACTGATGAAATCGCTGGACATCTTCGCCGGATGCGAACTCCCGCTTAAGCACGGCTTCCAGAGTGCCCAGCTGCTGTTCTGAACCGAACATGACTGCCAGGCACTCATCCGTCAGCACAAAACTCAGTCCAGGGGAAACTGACACGGACCCACTCGGTTCAACTTCCTGCGTGCCGATCGCATGAACCGGCCAGCCATTGACGTCGCCGATCGTATGCACGGCGGTTCCGCCAATCGCGCTGACCATCTGAAGAACATCCGCATCCAGCTGACCGGCACCATTCAATGGCATCACAATCACGGAGACGGGGACGGCATCCGGAACCGGAATCGTCTGCATCAGGACTTCAATTCGGCAGTTCTCCTGAATCTGCTGAGCCACAGCACGAACTGTCTGAGTGGAGGTCGCGGTAAGGCTGAGTTCCCGAGCAAGAGCTTCCATGGAACCGGCTGCCAGATCGGGGAAAGCATTCGCGACAGGCTTCGGCAACGGAACCGAAGCTGTCAGAAACTGAGACGCATCCGGATGCAGCCAGGCCAGGGTTCGAGCCCGCTGCTGCTTCAATTCCGCGATCGATTTTTCCAACGCAGATTTTTTCTCGGCCACAATGACCAGCTGAACCGTCAGGCTCTGATCAGCCGAATCAAAATCCAGATCAAACGACACCTGCTGGGTATCATGAAAGAACGCATCGAACAGATCACTCACCGTCTGCATTCCGGCTGAACGGGCAGCCGCAGAAAACTCGTCGTCGTCGTCGCGGCGCTGAGCTTCTGCTCCCAGGAACGCTCGCAACCCGGCGATTTCCGCACGCAGAAACGAACGTTCAATCTCAGTCGGCTTCACGCTGACAGAAAACAGGTGCGGAGACCTGCGTTCCTCCACTTCGTGCAGCAGCTTTTTCAGCCGATTGATCTCCATTTCAGACAGCGGCCAGTCGGCCTGACACATGGCCAGATGTTGAGCTCCCTGAACACACATCTGGTCGCCCGCCCGAAAAACTCCCGGTGACTGTTCCTGAACCTCGGCACCGGCATCGCCCAGCATCTCCGACAGAGTTTCCGAGAATCGCGGAACCACAAAATCCATGTAGTTTTCAAATGCCGGCCGCGAAGCGTAAAGCTCGAAACGCATGGACCGATGAGCGGCACCGGAATCAAGCTCGGGGACGTTCCCGGCCATCAGCGGCATATGCACGATCATCAGGTCTGAAATCGGAGATTCTTCCATGAACTGTTCTCCGAATTGCTGAACAGCAAATTCGCGCAGTGCGACAAGCTGGGAAAAATCGGCCATGGCCGAAGCGATCGGTGTGATTCGAAAGCCATCCGGCGGCGCTTTCAGGGCTTCGTTCTCTTCGGCAACAGCAGGTTGCTCGGGCGGCGGCGGATCTCCGAGGTTCTCGATGGCGGGCAGTGAATCCTGACCCGTCGCAGCGCCGCCGGAAACAGACACCAGAAACAGAACGGCCACAAGGTTCAGACACTTCATTTCAACATCCCTGCCAAAGCATCCGCAAAACGTTCCGGAGACTGCTGATCGAACGCGAAATACAGTGACGGTTCAATCAGCTCGACTTCGATCACTGCCGGAGTGTCGTCCGGCAACCGCACCAGGTCAACTCGAGCATACAGCACCATCCCGGGAATCGCCGCCAGTGCCGTCTCAGCGACCTGCCGCAGGTCAGCATGGGGAATCACGGCTTTCAACAGTCCGCCATGTTCTTCCTGAACTCGAAAGTCTCCCGTCTTCGGAGTCTTCAAAACACAATGGCTGAACTGGCTGTTGAAGTAGAACAGCGAGTGCTCACCGGTCTTCATGATATCCTCAATGAACGGCTGAATCATCACGGGCCGCTGATCGTACGTTGCCAGAACCTGAGCCAGAACTTCCGGCGAAGACTTCGACGACAGCCGAAACGCATGCATCGCTCCGGCGCCAACCTGAGGCTTGCAGATGAATTCCTGACCTGCGAATCGGCTGATCAGCTGCTGCAGTTCCGAAGAATCGAGCCGGTCGAGCCAGTCAGTCGGAATCACCGGAACTCCGGCCGCCTGCAGATCACTCAGATACCGCTTGTCGATATTCCAGCGAACGATGGCAAGGTCATTCTGCAGCATCGCATCAGACGCATCGATGTCGGCCAGCACCTGCAGAAAGGCTTCGATCGCTGTCTGATAGTCCCACGGCGATCGAATGACGACCATTTCGAAGTCATCCCACCGTATGCCGGGCTGCCGCCAGGAGACGTGTTCCACATCAACGGCTCGGCGTCGCAGGGGGTCAACGACCAGATGGTCGTAGCAAACGAATTCGTCCAGCGAATCCATCGTCAGGAACCCGACGCGGTGTCGTTCGGCCATGTTCAGAACTCCACAGCGCGCATGAAAAAAGGCACAGCGGAAAAGCCGTGCCTGAGTGCCCTGGAGAGGAGTCGAACCTCCACGAGTGTTACCTCACATGAACCTGAATCATGCGCGTCTGCCAATTCCGCCACCAGGGCTGGTGGAGTGCTTTCGGGCAGCACTGTCGCAGGCGAAAACCCTGCGAGCCGCGAATGCTACTGTCCTCCGACACGTCCGACAACTGCGAGGTTCGAAAAAACTGAGGGATTTCAGATCAGCGGAAAAATCCGGCAATCGTGAGCCGGGAATACCGTGCTTAGAAGAAATGTCCTGTTCCATCATCCTTTCGCAGATTAGACTCAAGGCACCTGCGCTTCGCGTTCGCACGAATGCTTTCCTCCCGCATCTGTACGTATCGCAGCGTCCTGCCACGAATAACCTGCCCGAGCTTCCCAATGCTGAACATTGCCGGCCACACAACTGCTCGACGTGAATTCTGCGACCGACTGTCCCGCCGACGCATGCTGCAGATCGGTGCTCTGAGCGCATTCGGTCTAAACCTGCCGGCGCTGCTGCGAGCAGAACAGTCCAACAGCCGCCATCCTGCTGCGGGCTCACAGAAGTCCGTCATTCTGGTGTGGATGCACGGAGGTCCATCGCAGCTGGACACCTTCGATATGAAGCCGTCGGCTCCCCGAGAGTTTCGTGGCCCATTCTCACCGATTGCGTCTTCGCTGCCCGGACTGGATGTCTGCGAACTGCTGCCGGAACACGCCCGAATCATGGATAAGTGCACCGTCATCCGCAGTTTCTCACATAACAACGGCGACCACTGGGCGGCGGCTCACTGGATGCTGACCGGTCGACTGGGCGCCAACGGGAGTGACCGAGTTCCCCGGTTTCCTTCCAT
Source organism: Planctomycetaceae bacterium (assembly GCA_041398865.1). GTDB lineage: Bacteria > Planctomycetota > Planctomycetia > Planctomycetales > Planctomycetaceae > Fuerstiella. Next base: position 68,402 of record JAWKTY010000008.1, on the reverse strand, counting down.
GGGAACAGTTGCTTCGTATCTGCTGGGACCAACTCAGCCCGGTTCACTGGCCAATGTGAACATGAATGACGGTGGCTTCGGTTTTCACGGAGCTGCCTGGTTAGGAGTCAATCAGAATCCGTTTCGATACGGAGAATTCAGCTACGGCAATGAAGCCGGACGTCTTCCCAGCGGCGACCACAGCAGTTTCGCGCTGGTGGACGGACTTTCAGAAACTCGCATGATGAATCGAGTCTCGCTGCAGCAGCAGCTGGACACCGTCAAACACCGCATTGATGCGAACCGTACCTTCGAAGCAATGGATTCCGTCAACCAGCAGGCTCTGGACATCGTGCTGTCCGGACGTGTTCGACGAGCATTCGATGTCAGTGAAGAGGATGTGAGTCTGCGGGAAAAATACGGCCCCGGCTGGGGAGAACAGGCACTGCTGGCTCGTCGCCTGATTCAGGCCGGCGTTCGTTTCGTATCGCTGAACACCGGCTACTTTGACGATCATTCCAACATCGAAAGCGCACTGAAGGACAAACTGCCGCGACATGACAAAGCAGTCGGTGTTTTGATTCAGGATCTGCACGATCGTGGTATGCTGGATGACACGCTGGTCGTCGTGGCCGGTGAATTCGGGCACACGCCCCGTATCAACGACAACGCCGGTCGTGACCACTGGCCTCAGGCTCAGAGTATTCTGCTGGCAGGCGGAGGTTTCCGGCATGGTCAGGTCATCGGCAGCACCAATGACAAAGCAGAATTCCCCACGTCACGCGCCATCGGAGTGGAAGACTTCTGCGCAACTGTCTATCACGCTCTGGGACTGAAGATCGATGACAGCATTCTCGATCTCTCCAGCCGTCCCACACATCTCGTCCCCGGCGGCGAAGTTCCACGCGAACTGCTGACCTGACGCAGACAGTCGCCACTCCGGACCTGAGCTGACGCTCGAAAATCTGTTGCTGACCTCAGGTGAATCGGAATATCGTCGCCTGACAAACGCACATCGAAAGCACATCCGGCCTTCGATGCCGTTCGGTTGCAGGCCGGACTCTGACGTCGGGACGTTCAGGTGGTCTACATCAACTTTGCCGCTGTGAGCCCATCTGCATTTCGACACAGGAGAATCCGGAATCAGGCCGCTTTGACCTGCCTCCTTCGGGCGATAAACTTTGCCGAAGGGCCTGCCTGAATCCGGAACCTCACGGACGATATTCCACCATGACATCGATCGCTTCGGCTGAGAAACAGTATTTTGATTCCGCAGTTCGGACCCGTGGAGAAGAATACTTTCGGCGAGGATTTGTTTCCGACATCGATGTGACCGATGACTGGGTGCGGGCGACTGTTGCCAACGGATTGGGCGACTTCTACGACGTTTCCATCGAGCTGGACCCGATGGACAACGAAGTGCTTTCCGCCGAATGTGACTGCCCGTATTTCGACGACCACGGACTGTGCAAACATCTCTGGGCCACGATTCTTCAGATCGATGCGGTGATCTTTGGCCGGTCGTCGTCAGGCAACAGTTCCGTCAGGAAGCACAAGCCGGACCAGGCGGTTCCGGAATGGATGGTGGAACTGAATCGCCTGAAGAACTCCACATCCACTCACAGCAGCCTGCCAGCGCGACCACATTCGGACGCACTGACGACTCTTCAGCAGCAGTTCTGGTACGTTCTGGAGATGGCACAGTCACAGACCCACAAGACATGTGTCGTGGAGCTGATGACTCAACAGACGCGAGCCAACGGAGATCCCGGTGCGATTAAAGAGTTCCGGCTGGGGCAGTCGTCACTCAGAGAAGTCGCCGACCCGGTTCATTTCCATGCGATGAAGACGCTTCTGGATTCCACGGAGCAGCTGCATTCTCCATTTGACTATTACTATTCACCGTCATCCTCGCGTTCGACGTTTCTCCTGAATTCCGTACTGGCCCCGGCCGTGATCCCGCTGTTGGCTGCCACGGGGCGCCTGTGCTGGCGGCTGTCAAACAAGGTCAGCGTCGAAGATGCTCGGTTTGTCACTCTGGACGAAGGACCGCCATGGGATTTCTCCGTCAGCTTCGTTCCGCCGTCCGCGAACAAATCAGAACCTTCCGAATGGCTGATATCCGGCCAACTGACTCGAACTGTTCCGGCTGATGGTCCGGATTCGCCGTTGCGTTCGGAATCCCGTCCGGTGTCGGACATTGTCATGCTGATGTCCGACAGTCTGGTCCTGTTCGAAAATCAACTGGCTCGAGTATCCACGGGAAACGGCGGGGCATGGCTGCAGCTGCTGCAGCGGAAGGCAACGATTAAAGTTGCTGATGGCGACAGGAAGCTGTTTGTACAACATCTGCTGGAGACTCCGCAGCTGCTGAACCTGCCGCTTCCCGAAGATTTCTGTCCGCAAATCCAGGGTGTGTCGTGTCAGCCCAGACTCAGGCTGCTGGCGACTCAGAAACTGCCGCACCGACTCCAGCACATGAACTTCGTTTTCGGAGTCGTTCACTTTCTGTACGGCGAAACGGAAATCGCTGCATCGAACCCGAACCAGCACGTCTTGCTGGAAGCGGAAGCGAGCCTGATCAGCCGGGACCAGGCCACCGAAGCCGTGCACCTGAAGACTCTGACCGACCTCGGCGCGCTGCCGACAGGTCAGACGTTTTCCACCGACATGCCCGATCTGAAAGTCCCTCCCGGCAGGGCATCGGAACTCCTTCATCAGCTGATTCAGCTGGGATGGACTGTCGAAGCGGACGGAGTTCAGCTGAAGCGACCCGGAAACTTCAGTATCGGAGTCACTTCCAGCGTTGACTGGTTCGAACTGAATGCGGAAATCGATTTCGATGGAATCAGCGTCGCTTTGCCCGCTCTGCTGCAGGCTCTGAAAAGCGGTGAACGCTTCGTGAAACTCAGTGACGGCAGCCGGGGCATGCTGCCGGATGAATGGCTTAACCGCTACGGTACTCTGGCAGGCTTCGGAGAAGTCGACGGCGATGTGATTCGCTTCAAGCCGTCCCAGGCCATGATTCTGGATGCTCTGCTGGATGCTCAGGACAATGTCAGCCGTGATCGAAGCTTCAGCGCGTTCTGCAAAAAACTGAAAGACTTCTCCGGCATCAAAACCAAAGCGGCTCCGCGCACATTCAAAGGCGAACTGCGGGACTATCAGAAAGAAGGACTCAGCTGGCTGAACTTCCTCAACGACTTTCGACTGGGCGGCTGCCTCGCGGACGACATGGGGCTGGGCAAGACCATCCAGGTTCTGTCTCTGCTGGAAGTCCGCCGAACCCGCCGACTGAAGAAGGACGAACAGCGGCGTCCATCCCTGGTCGTCGTTCCCAAAAGCCTTGTCTTTAACTGGATCGCAGAAGCGGAAAAATTTACTCCGGGGCTGCGAGTCGTGAATTACACGGGAACGGCCCGACGAGAGATCAAGGAGAATCTGAGCAACTACGACGTGATCGTCACCACTTATGGAACTCTGCGAATGGACGTGGTCGACCTGAAAGACATCCGGTTTGACCACGTCATTCTGGACGAAGCTCAGGCTATCAAAAACTCCGACTCGCAGGCCGCCAAAGCCTGTCGACTGCTGCAGGCCGATCACCGACTGGCCATGACGGGAACTCCCGTCGAAAATCATCTGGGTGAACTGTGGTCGCTGTTCGAGTTTCTGAATCCCGGCATGCTCGGTGCCAGTTCTGCATTCCAGCGACTGGCATCGGCATCTCAGGACCCCGAAGATCGCGAGATCGCTCTGACAACTCTCGCCCGAGCACTGAAACCCTTCCTGCTGCGGCGCACCAAGGAACAGGTGCTTACCGAACTGCCCGGAAAAACAGAACAGACCCTGTACTGCGAAATGCCGCCGAAGCAGAAGAAACTTTACAACGAGTTGCGGGATTATTACCGAGTCCAGCTGACATCGAAGATCGAAAAAGACGGACTGCAGAAATCCAAGATCCACGTACTCGAAGCGCTGCTCAGACTGCGACAGGCCGCCTGTCATCCGGGCCTGATTGACCTAAAGCGAAAGAAGGAATCCAGTGGAAAACTGGACGCCATTCTGGAACAGCTGACTCAGATCGTCGACGAAGGACACAAGGCCCTGGTATTTTCACAGTTCACCAGTCTGCTGAGCATCGTGAGGGACAAGCTGGATAAAGAAGGCATTCGCTACGAATACCTCGACGGCAAAACCAGCAAACGGCAGGACCGAGTCCGCAGTTTTCAGGAGGATCCGAACTGTCCGCTGTTCCTGATCAGTCTGAAAGCCGGTGGCCACGGACTGAATCTGACCGCCGCCGATTATGTGTTCATCCTGGATCCCTGGTGGAATCCGGCCGTGGAAGCTCAGGCCGTTGACCGAGCTCATCGGATGGGCCAGGATCGTCACGTCTTTGCCTACCGACTGATCTGCCGGGATACTGTCGAAGAGCGCATTCTGGAAATGCAGAAGGAAAAGCAGCAACTGGCCGACGCCATCGTCAGCGCCGACAGCAGCCTGATCCGCAGCCTCAGCGCCGAAGATCTGACTTTGCTGCTCAGCTAAGCTGAGCTCACTGGTGATGACCTCTCGGGGACCATCTTCCTTTCGGCCATGGCAGGTTGATATACTGGAAGTCCGCCCGAGTCACGTCTGCTTCGGGTTTTCCGGATGACGTCTGCCGCGATGAACCGCCGCCTCTGAAAAGGAGTTGCTGTGGACCAGGCCAACCCCTACCAGTCGCCGCGTGGCGAAACATCGACGGCGCGAAAGCCTTCGGGCTTTACCTGGATCGAACTTGTCGTCGTGGCCGCGATTATTGCAACGCTGTGGGCTCTGCTGTACCCGAGTATCAGTACGCCACCGGGGGTATATCGCCGAACGCAGTGCAGGAACAATCTCAAACAACTGGCCCTGGCCTTTCACAACTACCATGACCAGTACGGCTGCTTTCCACCGGCCGTCGTGGTTGACAGTCAGGGACAGGCCATGCACAGCTGGAGAATTCTGCTGCTGCCGTTTTTGGAACATCAGGAACTTTATGACCGGTATCAATTCGATCAGCCGTGGGACTCACCGGACAATCTGGCTTTGCAGGATTTCATGCCCGGTGTCTATCGCTGTCCATCGTTTTACCCCGACAAAGCGGCAGACCCTCTGCTGGAACAGCAGCTCAGACGACTCACCAATTACGTGGTCATCAGCGACCCCGATGGAATCTTCCATCACAACCGAATTGCAACCCTCAGGTCAATCAGCGATGGAACCAGTCTGACACTGCTCACCACGGAAGTTCATCAGCATGCCGTTCACTGGATGGCTCCGGAAGACGTCACGTTTCAGCAGTTGCTCACGGACCTGCGACTCAGTGAAGATGAAGACTGCTGCAACCACGTGAAAGGTCTGCAGATGGGTCTCGCCGATGGAAGCGTCCATTATGTCAGTCACGACCTGGCGGCGGAAACGCTGAAAGCTCTGATCACGATCAACGGCGGTGAACAGACCCTGCCCGAATTCTGAAACTCTTCCGCCGCTGAACCAGGAAACAAGATCATGTGGTATTCCAGTCCTGTTCTTGCACTGATGCTTCTGCTTTCCGCTGTTCCGACCAACGCTGCCGCCGTGACATGGACGGCGGAATCACCTCGCGATGAAATTCGGCCGCTGTTCGATCGCACAGACAGGACGTGGACCATTCGAGCCGACAGCCGTCGCGGACTGAATGGCTGGTGGCAGGCCACGGTTCCCGCGACCGGTTCGAAGCACTTCCGCTTTTCCGTTCTGCGTCAGACGAGCGGAATTCGCGACGAAGAAGTCCGTCGGGCGGCGATGGTGAGACTGATCTGGCTGAATGACGGTGGGCAGCGAGTCCATCGGGACGAAGCGGCGAATTCATCCTATCGCCGCGGTGAACGGCCGATCGCCGAGCCCGACTTTCCTCCGGACACAACCACAGATGACAGCGGCACGCTGCTGGAACAGGTATACGCGGTACCCTCTGAGGCGACTCAGGTTCGCATTGAACTGCACTTCCGCTGGGGGCCGCCGAAGTCGGAAGTTCGCTGGAGCAATCTGACATTCGAACCGGCAGACGCTCCGGCCCCTCGGCGAATTCGACTGGCCGCCGTTCACTTCCAGCCTCGAGACGGCCACACAGCTGAGGAAAAGTGCGAACAGTTCGCGCCGCTGATTGCTCAGGCCGCTCAGCAGCAGGCCGATCTGATCGTCCTGCCGGAAACGCTCACGTACTACAACAGCGGTCGATCCATGGCAGACTGTGCCGAACCGATTCCCGGACCATCCACCAACTACTTCGCCACACTGGCAAAACAACATCACGTTCATCTGGTCGTGGGACTGATCGAACGCGAAGAACATCTCATCTACAACGTCGCGGTGTTGCTGGGTCCCGATGGCCGAATGATCGGACGTTATCGAAAGACAACTCTCCCCCGAGGTGAAATCGAAGCCGGACTGACTCCGGGTGACGAGTATCCTGTGTTCGAAACGAAGTTCGGCAAAGTCGGGATGATGGTGTGCTACGACGGCTTCTTTCCGGAAGTCGCTCGCGAACTGACGAAGAACGGCGCGGAAGTGATCGCGTGGCCCGTGTGGGGCTGTAACCCGCTGCTGGGAGCGGCCCGAGCCTGCGAGAATCACGTCTATGTCGTCAGCAGCACCTACACCGACGCCGGCAGCAACTGGATGATCACCGGCATCTACGGACAGGACGGCCAGGTGCTGAATCAGGCCAAAGACCAGGGCACGGTGGCCATCACAGAAGTCGACCTGAACAAACCGCTGTACTGGCACAGCCTCGGCGACTTCAAAGCACAGATCGAACGCCACCGCCCGATGGTTCCGAACAACAGGGATATCAAGTCATCGGGAAAGAAAGATCCGTAGGTCAGGCTCCTGCCTGACAGTTCAATTGGCGCGGGCCCGGGAGCCTCGACTTGTCACTCAGAGCGTGACGGTTACGTAGCCATCACGCTCCGCGAGGTCAGCCGCGCAGGTTTGCGTCCCAACGCAAAATGCACCTGCGCCCGGACAACGCGCCGTCGAATAAGATCTATAATCATTTCCGACCGATGGCTGTTGTCTGACAAACCCCTTTGCGGCAGACTAAGACTCCGATGATTCCTCCATCATGAGACAAGTCAACTCTGCCAGCTTGTCACGACGGAGCCTGACGGCTACGTTTCGGGTTGTCAGGCGGGAGCCTGACCTACAGCTTCAGTCGCCGGCGAACCAACGCTTCTGCTACTCGACGCCGCCGAGCAGATCATAGATCACGTCGACCGAAGTAGTTCCGGCGACGATTTTCAGCATCTTGCCTCCGGGGTTGGCATTCGTTACCAGAATGTCCTTGGAGAACTTTGAAGGAATGGAAATCTGTGTTGGCGTGCTCCCGCTTCCGAATCCGCCGGCTTCCACTTTCAAAACGTCTGCCCCCGAATTGAAAACCCGATAGTAGGCCGCTCGGCCCGCGCTGCCCAAATCCACCAGAACAGCATTGCTCGCCGTGGGAACTCCTGTGAATCGTCCACTGCGCAGATCGTCATCATTTTCCAGACTGATTCCGTCTTCACAGCCGATCAGGTTGTAGCTCAGGCTGACATTCTTCGCCGATCCCGGAGCTGCCCACGATACTTCCAGAGACGTCTTCTGTCCGATGGCAAGGTCGATCGAGTTATTGACTGCCAGAGTCCGAACACCGTTGCCAACGTCGATGGTGAAAGGCACCTCCCCGGAATTCAGCAGTCGATAGATCGCCGTGCTGCCTTTATTCGACGACACTTCCACGATTGTGTAACTGCCGGCGGTTGTTCGGTTGTCGTAATAGAATCGTCCACTGCGAATTGACATGGTAAGCCCTGCTGTGAGAAATCAAACCGGTGAAACCGCTGACCGGGTGATCAGCCCGATGGGTCAAGTATGGGGTTCCTGCACAGCTGTGTCGAATAAGGACCTGGCCAGACAGAAAGATTCAGCAGAAGTTCACATCGGAGTGTACACCTGAGCACGCCCTATGATGGCCGCCAAAAAAACTCGCTGAAAGCCGGATCAATGATTGTCGGCAGCTGACAGGCACGGTACGCTCTGAGTGAGTGACGAAAGCCCGGCCATCGGTCACTTACCACCAACAACCGCATTCCACCGTGACACCGGAGATTCAGTATGACGCCGCCCAGGAAAACCGTTCCTCGTCGTGAGTTCCTGAAGTACTCCACTGCTTTGCTTTCCGGCACCGCGGCCGTGCTGCTGACGACAGATGCCAAAACACAGACACCCCCGGGTGTCGCGCCGGCGGCGGGACCGCTGACTGAGACCTATCCCTACAGCGAAGTCTAGCCGAGGCCTGTCGTGGCATTTTCTCGAGTTCTGCTGGTTTCGGGCTCGGCCAACTTTTCGACTCGAGACGTCTGGGATGGCTACCGTCTGGCACTGGAAGAATGCGGTGTCGACGTCATTCCCTATCCGACGTTTTCCTTCCTGAAGATTCTGAGCGTCGATTCCGTCTGTTCTGACATCATCGGAACAGCACTGGACCTGAAGCATCAAATCGACGCGGTTGTGTTTGTGGACGGTCTGTACTTCCGAGGCGAACGGGCTCGCATTCCTCAATCCATTCGCCGCGCCGGTATCCCCACAGTGCTGATTGCCACGGACGATCCTTACGAATTCCTGCCGAATGTGGAAGCGCTGTATACGTATCGCTTCACTAACGAAATCAACTGTGTTGCGGATGGAATTCATTACCTGCCCACGGCCACTCTGCCGCTGCCGCAGCTGCCGCCGGAAGCCGATCATGACTATGAAGTGTGCTTCGTGGGCACTGTCTTCGAGGACCGATATCCGCTGCTGAAGGAACTGGCTGAGTTCTGCGAACGCCAACAGTACCGACTGCTGATCGCCGGAAAACTGACTCAGGGAATCGACGCCTTCAGCAACCTGGTGTTTACGGAAATCGTTCAGGGCACCATCGAAACCGCTCAGAAGCTGGAATTCTACAGCCGCAGCAGGGTCGTGCTGAATCTGTTCCGCGAATCCGCGACTCGAGCTGACAGTCCTTCGCCGCGGGTGTTCGAAGCCACGGCTCTGGGCCAGGCGGCTCTGCTGAGCGGCCCCGTCCGCAACGAAGTTCGCCGCCTGTATGGCGACAGTGTCTATCACTTCAGTGATGCTGCCAGCGCGATATCTGAACTTCAGGCAGCGCTGTCGAACGATGACGCTCGGCGTGAGAAAGTTGCCCGAGCTCGACAGATCACGGAGGCAGCGCATCTGTATCAGCATCGAGCTGCCGCACTGATTGACGCGGTCCGCAATGCAGAACATCAGCTGGGACCTCAGTCCGCGGCCGACGACCGAACCGCATGGATCATCGGCTGTGGGCGAACGGGTTCGACGTGGCTGTCAGAAATGCTGGCTCAGGTCCCCGGCATTCGTCGCTGGCACGAACCCTACTTCGGCCGCTTCTTCAAACATCTGCAGGACAACCCCGAAGACCAGGACCGCTTCTCGTCGTTCTTTGCGACTCAGCATCAGAAGATCTGGCTGGACGGTCTGAGGGAACTGTTCTTTCGCATGGTGCGTGACCGGTATCCTCAGTTCGGTCGTCACGCTCTGGTGGTCAAAGAAGTGAACACTCCGGAAATCTATCCGTGGCTCAGTCGGCTGTTTCCCGCCGGTCGGCTGATTCACCTGATCCGCGATCCGTTTGACACGCTGGATTCGTATCTGGATCTGCAGCAGCCGGGCAGCTGGAATACGGAATTCTCTGCAACCGACGCGCCGCTTTCCGAAATGAGTGTTCGGCGAACGGCCGAACATATTCGCAGCACGATGACGCACGCATTCCAGGCGTATCAGAACTTCCCGGCCGATCGTCGGCTGGAAGTCCGCTACGAAGATCTGCTGCAGCGGGCGGCCGAGATCCTGCGCCGATGCGGGCAACTGGTGGGAACGGAAGTCACTGCCGCTGCAGCTCAGGCCGCCGTCGACAAACACAGCTTCGATCGGTATCGTGAGACCGGAGCGGGAAAGTTTCGTCGCAAGGGACGTGCCGGAGTGTGGATGAAATCTCCCTACTTCACGGACGAAGTGCGACAGATCGCGGAAGAAGTTCTGGGACCGCTGCGAGCTCGGCTCGGGTACACTCAGCAGCACGTCGTACCTGCAGCAGACGATGGCAGTCCACAGACGGATCCTGCGTGACATGGCTCAGGCCTGCTGTTGATGGTTTGAAATTCCGCAGGCCGAAAGCTGACGCTGGCTGATTTGAGGACGGTGGAAACGATTTCATGTCCATGACCTGTCCATCCTGCAGTGCTGCTCTGAATCCCGAAACGGGCAGCGACACATTCACGTGTCACTCCTGCGGTCGGCAGATCCGTCGCACATCCGTGGACGAAACCATCGCTCCGGTTCCCCCGGGCGACTCTCAATCCGTCGCCATGGACGAAACCTTTGTCCCGGCGTCGGGCGGCAATCCCAACGCTGCGATTGAATCTACGGTGATCGGGAAGCCCGAACCGGCAAGCCGCAACGTGATCGGGCATTTTCAGCTGCAGCGGGTTCTGGGGCGAGGCGGTTTCGGACAGGTGTGGCTGGCCAGGGATCTGAACCTGGAACGTCTGGTGGCTCTGAAACTTCCCGCCGCCAACGACCGGCATCCGAGACTGCTGCATGAAGCTCAGACCGGCGCAAAACTGAAGCATCCGCATATTGTGGCGGTTTACGAAGTGGGCGAAGTCGGCGGACAGGCCTACATCGCCAGTGAGTTCATTGACGGCATTACTCTGCGGGATGAACTGCAGCGCGGACGGCCGACCATCGACCGAGCGGTGCATGTGATGGAACTGGTGGCTCGAGCCGCTCATTACGCTCACGAGCAGCATGTGGTGCACCGCGATCTGAAACCCGCCAACGTGATGATCGATGCGTCCGGCGAACCGCATGTCGCTGATTTCGGCATCGCGAAGTCTGTCGCTGCCGACGCCACGATTTCTCTGGACGGCGAAATCGTCGGCACCATTGCCTACATGGCCCCCGAACAGGCTCGGGGAAAGAACCGCCAGACTGATCGCCGAGCTGACGTCTATGCGATGGGCGTCATGCTGTTTGAACTGCTGACCGAATACCGTCCGTTTCGAGGCAACGCGGAAGGCATTCTGGTGCAGAAAGGCGTCCAGGACGCTCCGTCCCCCAGAACTCTGGTTCCCACCGTTTCGCGCGACCTGGAAACGGTCTGTCTGAAGTGTCTCGAACGCGACCCCGACCGACGTTATCAGACAGCTCTGGAATTTGCTCAGGAACTGCAGCGCATTCGGACCAACGTCCCCATTCTGGCTCGTCCGATTTCCCGGCCGGAAAAGGTCTGGCGGTGGTGTCGACGAAATCCGGTGGTCAGCGGACTGCTGGCAGCCATCGTGCTGTCGCTGTCGCTGGGTCTGGCAGGCACGTCGTATTTCGCCATTGCCGCTCGGAAGCACGCCCGGGAAACCGATCAGGCTCTGTACCGAGCACGAATGTCGCTCGCCGGTGACATCGCAACCGAAGGCGACACCGATCGTCTGAAGCAGCTGCTGTCGATCTACGAACATCCGGAAAACAGCGACAGTGATCTGCGCGATTTCGCATGGCGACATTTTCAGTATCTCACCCGGCCGTTTGTTCGAGTTGTCCAGCATGGAGCCCGCATCGACCAGGTCACGATGTCCGTCGACGGAAGGGCCTTCGCGTCGCTCGGTGCCGACTATGTGAAGGTCTGGAACAGCGAAGACGGGGTGCTGCTGCGAACGCTGAATGAAGATCACAGCCCCATGCGGTGCATGGATTTTCTGCGCAACGACAATCGTCTGGTCACCGGACATGCGGACGGGAGTCTGCGAGTCTGGAATCCGACGGAACACGGCCGGGTGGCCTTCGAATTCGAAACCTCCTCCGCCGTTCAGACAGTCAGAATGTGTCCTGACAGCGAACATCTGGCCAGCGGACATCAGGACGGCGTGATCAGAATTCATCATCTGGGACGTCGCGAGCTTGTTCATGAATTCCCCACACCTGACAGCAGCGCCGTGGTGCAGCTGGCATGGTCTCCTGACGCGGAACGCCTGGCCCTGCTGACTTTCGCGTCCAGCACGCCGTCCGGACTGGAACTGCGGAATCTCTCCGTGCTGGATGCCGAAACAGGCAGCATCATCCATCAGGAGAAGCGACCTCTGCCATACAGCGATGTCGAGTTCCGAGCAGACAGCAAACATCTGGTGTTCTCATCAAAGAACGGCGTCCTTAGCACGATCAGCCTCGAAACACATGAAGCCGACGCCGCTCCGAGACAGTCTACGGCGTTCGGAGACCTGGAACGAGTCGAACGGGACGGCCGCGAACTGCTGTTCGTCAGCAGCATCAGCGGGCAGGTGCATCTGCTGAATTCATCCATGCAGGCGATCAGTACCACCCGAGCTTTGCAGCAGAGCTTCGGAACCATGGCCTCCAGCGCAAAGGCCGGACAACTGGTGGTCGGCAGCGGCGACGGTTCCGCTCGACTGCTGTCTCTGGACGCCATGGCCGAACCCGGCATTGTCTGGGTGCCGGATGTTGTGCGCGACCTGCAGTTTGTGAATGACGGCCAGGCCGTGGCCATCGCCGAAACTGATGGAGGCGTTCGTGTCTGGGATCTGAAATCCGAAAGTCTGACCGAACTGCTGCCGGCTTCTGACCGACCGCGCCCCGTGCTGGCCCTGGCCGTCAACCCTGTCACCGGAACTCTGGCCGCCTGCGGCATGATGCGCGAACTGCGAATGGCTGACCCGACGTCCCAAACCGTCGTTCAGGAAATCCAGCTGCCGCCCAGCGGTCACAGCTCGCTGGCCCATTCGTCCGACGGACGTCTGCTGGCCGTGGGAAGCCGAGCCGGATCGCTGGCGGTCTACAAAACCGGTGCGCCGGCCCCGAACAGTTCCCCGGACCAGCCAGCCGCGGCCATCAGTGACACACCCGTCTTTGAACACTATGTCGCCGACATGAACTTTCGAGCTCTGAGCTTCGCGCCGGGGCAGCATGTTTTGCTGGCGATCAGTGCCAATGGCCAGTTGCTGCAGGTGGATGTGGACCGACAGCAGGTTCGTGACGACTTCGAAGTGCTGGACGATCGCCCGCTGAGCCTCGCCTTCGCTCCCGATGCCCGGACCTTCGCCGTGGGAACTCAGGGAGGCTACATCCGCATCTATGACTATCCCTCAGTCGAACTGCAGCGGGAACTGAAAGCTCATTCCGGCCCGATCAATTCGCTGGCGTGGTTCCCGGACGGTCAGCTGCTGGTCTCAGCCGGACAGGACGTGAGCATCAACATCTGGGAAACCCGGACCTTCGACATTGTGACCTCACTGCGGGGCCACGCGCACCAGATCTTCAAAGTCACCGTCTCCCCCGACGGCCACACCATCGCCTCCAGCAGCAGCGATGGCGACATCCGTATCTGGAAATCGCGTTAACCTGCCAGGTGCTCAGGACATCAAAGCCGGCGACTGTGTAGCACTGGCAGTGCCATGAAATCCTTCCGCTGCAGTCAGCACCGACAGAGCCGGTGCCACACAGGGGCAACCGAGCTCCGCCGCACTGATCACATTATACTGCAGGAATGTTGGCGCTGGTGATGTCACTCCAGGGACCGGTCTGGGATTTGGTGTTCATCCGTAAACGCCCATCAGGACCGTGGCAGTGCTGGAGAGCAGGGGGCTGTTTGAATTGATTCAGTCGGCGGTGCTGGCGGTTTCGGTCTCGGCGGGCCGACTGCAGTTGGCGTTCCAGCTGGCGGTCGTTGCGGATTGAGTCCGGATGGGTTTGACCGGAAGGTAAGAGGCCTCAATGACTGATGCAAACGAGGCGGAGTTACTACAACGCAAACACATCAATCACATTGACGGTCGCTGAGACGGCCACCGTGTTCGTCCCGGTTGCTGTGATGTTCAGCGGGAAGGTGGGGGTTGCTTCGTAGTTCAGGGCACTGCTGTTGATAACGGTCAGGGCTCCGCTGCGACGGTTCAGAGCGAATGTGGGGTTGAGCGTTGTCAGAGCTGTCTGAATGTCGCTGGTGTTCGGTGTGGCGGTTGCGCGGGTTCCGTTCACGAAGAAAGTTGGTGTTGTCGTCACGCTCAGAGCCGCCGCGTCGGCAATGTCGCGATTGATGCGAGTTGCCAGAGCCGGGTCGGCGATGTCGGCGTTGAACTGAGTCAGATTCAGCCCCAGCGTGTTGACCGCGATGTCTTCGAAGACGGCCTGAGCGGCGGCGGAACTCACCGCGTTGGTCCATTCTGACTGACGACTGAACAGCTGAGCCACCATGGCATCGAACTGTCCCTGTCGACCGGCCGCTTCGGCAGCCAGAGCTGCTTCGAAGGAATGCTCGAAGACTCCGCCGGTGGCCGTGTCCAGCGGCAGATGTCGTCGGACGACAATCACATCCCCGGAATTGTCCGTCAGCAGTTGTTCAAGCTGCGGATGAGCGTCGGCACAGTGAGGACACTGCAACGACAGATACTCGACCACCACCACCGGAGCACTCAGATCACCTTCCAGGTGATCGTCCGGATACAGATTCAGCTGAGACGCCTGTGTCGAATTCGCAAACTGATAAATCACCGGACTTCCCGTGACGGCAGCCGTCACTGAACCGACAGACGTGCCCGCCGTACTGTTTTCAAACACGTTGAATGAATTGGTATCGGCCACCGGAGTCAAACGAGTGACACTGTTCACGGTGATGTAATTGGCCGTCGTGGGAACCGTTCCGGCCGTGTAGTTCACCAGAGGGACATTCGTCAGAGCTGACGCTCCGGCTCCTGTCAGCAGGCTGGCAATGTTAAAGTCAGGAGTATTGTTAATGGCATCCACCACAGTCATGCCGGTCCCGATCACTTCGCCGAACACTGTGTGCGGCACGTTGTCCAGATTGTTGACAGAACTGGTCGCATCGTTGTCAATCGTGTTGATGAACCACTGCCCGGTAAAGCTGTTGATGTTGGAATTCTGAGCCGTTGACAGAGTTCCTCGCAGGTTGGAATTCGGCGGAGTGGCGGCGTCAAATTCATTGGGCGGAGCCGGAAAACTGGTGACGTTCTGCACGGTGGTCCCCGACACATCAAACCCGCCGCCCTGAATGATGAAATCACTGACATTGCGATGGATGATGGAACCGTCATAGCGACTCAGGTCCTGCAGGAATGCCGCCACCGTGTTCGGGGCATCCTGGTCAAACAAGGCGATGTCCCAGCTGCCCAGCGATGTGTCAAAGCGGACGACAGTGCCTTCCGCCAGATACACATCCAGCTGGTCAGTGACCGCCGGATCCGTTCCGTTGGTCGCCTGCACGTTCAGTGTCAGATCGTTCTTTCCCAGAGCCGTCGCGAACTGCTGCAGGTTCAGATTCACTGTCGCCGATCCGGTGGCATCTGCCGTGGCCGTGCCTTCATTAGTTGCCCCGTCCCCGTTGGCGTCGACGGCGACGGTGGCTCCCGGCACAGTCGCCACCTGCAGTGCAAACTGGAATCCGTGGCAATCACAGTTCCGTCCGACTGAATCGACGCATTGCTGGCCGCAGCACTGGCTGAAACTGTCAGCGTGGTGGATGTCTCCAGAGCCGCAAAGAAATCTGCTGCCGCTGTTGCCAGTGTCAGAGCCCCACTCACTGAATCATTCAGTTCACGCTCGCGGTCAGCATCACTGACAGCGTTGCTTTCCTGACCGCGCACCTTCCTTCGGCCGCCAACAACGGTATCGGAAGCAATCTGAACGCCGTCACGTCCGGCTCCGCCGACAATCTTCAGCGAACCAAACCGACTGGCGTTTTCCACGATCGCCAGATCATGCTGCCCCTGAGTTCTCAGGACCGACCGTCCGGTGACGGCCAGATTGTCCAGCATCACAAAGTCGTTGCCTCGCCCCGTGGCTGCCACAAAACGACCTCCGATCGTCGAATCCGTCATCACCACATTGTCTGCTCCGCCAGCCGTGGCCACTCGCACACTGCCACTGACCGACGTCGTATCAAGGACCACGGTGTCTGCGTGCCGTCCCGTGGCCAGCACCACATTTCCCGTGATGGTGGAATCCACAATCCGCACCGTGTCGTCATTTCGTCCGGTCTGAACCGTGACGCCTTGCCGAGCCACCACGCTGTCCAGATTCACCACGTCGCTGCCTGTACTGGTCACAATGCCGACGTGACCGGCAATCGTCGTGTTCAGAAAACCTACGCTGTCATTCCCGGCCTGTCCGGCCACGGATGCCCGACCGCTGATGGAAACCCCTTCCACAAACAGCACATCATCCCCGCTCCCCAGGCGAACGAAAAAATCATCAGAAAGAATCGTACTGCCGGTGGCCGCCACAAAGGCCGTTGACCCACCGTTGACGGTCGTGTTCTCCCGCCCACGAACCACGATGTTACCGCCATCGACCACCACATCCACCTGGTTCGACGCATCATCCCCCGTCACCACCAGATCCGCCCCAACAAAACTCACCAGCACATTCCCCGCCAGCAAACTGCGAACCTCCAGCAGCTGTGAACGATCCAATCTCTTGATCAAACGCCTTCGCCGACGGCGCTGGCTTACTTGCAGGAAACACAGCGCAAATCTGTCAAGAAGTTTCATTCCGTCAACCTTTTTCCTGTTCTCCGAAGCATGCTGGGGGCGGATTGAATCTGCCGCAGTCAAACCGGAGCTGCAAATGACAACTTCCAGCCTGAGAGTGGGAAGGTCAACCCCATGGGATGTCCGGCATCCTAACGCCAACGGGAAACAGCAATCCAGGAAAATGCCGGGATGAATTGCGTCACCGAAAAAATGGTTGTGACTGCCGGGAATCCATTCAAACCCAGCGTTCAGGGCAACTGGACAAAGCAACTGTTCAGTGAGTTGGTTTGAAACGGCAGAAAGAAGACTTGTTATCGAACTGGCTTATACACCACACCCACAGACCTCAGCACGAAATCATCGGCCATGCCGCGTCCGGGTGCGTTGTCGACGGTGATGGTGAGTTCGGTCGGGTTCTGAGAGGCGATGATGGCTTCGAAGTCGCAGCGGTTGATGAAGAAGTCGAAGGTTTCACGCTCCTCAACGAAGTAGCCACCGGTCATGTGGCCGATGGTTTGTCCGTTGAGTTCCACGGCGTGGCGGGATACGCCCAGTGTTTCTACGTATTGAGTCCCCAGCCGTAAAGTGACGCCACCGTCAATAGTGGCAGGATCCGGCAAACGCAGTGGCATTTGAAGTTTCATGCCGACAAAGCGGGTGCCCTTGTAATAGCCGGGGTTGTCGCCTGGCTGGGAGTGAGTTTCCACGGTTTCGCGGACCAGTTGAGGACGGTAGACGTGGACTTCAGGTTGCCCGTACTGAAACAGGTAGACCTCACGTCGCACAGGATTGGCGTTCGTCATCCAGTACACGCTGCCTGACGTGGGATTCAGTTTCTGCAGAATCTGAGCAGAAGCATCCGGTTCGACGACGGGCTGATCGTACAAAGCGGCCCGCAGACCGTGATGGCTGACGACGGCCACGTAGCCGATGTCCGGATCTCCGCTGTTGTCAGTACCTGCACCGGCGACACACAGGTTGTTATCACCATCAAACGTCAGGAACCCGGCCGACAGCAGGTTGGCACAGGCTTTCCCCTGGCTGTCAAAGTTCAGAGGTTGTCCGGACAGAGCCGCCTTCCATTCGGCACGAGCGAAGGCTTTGATCAGTCCGGTGAACCTCCACCATCGGTGGCTGCTCCGATTCCGGTATACAGGTTGCCGTCGATATCGAAAGTCACTCCGGCAGAGTGCCCCGGAATGTCGACAATCACGGGTGTTGCGGTGGCCGTGGCAACGTCAATCACATGGACGGTTGACGGCGGAGCCAGACCGTCTGGTCCCTGTCCGGTGACGGCCAGGTGCTGTTCGTCAAACCATTCGGCATCGTAGGGAGACACGTCAACGCTGATGTCGGTGGTGCGGCCACCGGAAGGCAGGTCGAAGATCCGCACGGAATTGGTTTCGTAGGAACCCACCGCCAGCAGGTTTCCACTGGGCGAAACTCGAATCATGGCCGGACTACCGAACGCCGGCACCTGCACGGCCAGAAACCGCCGACTCCTGGCTCAGATTCCCGCCACAGTGAGTCCTCTCCTGCCGCCAACAACCGTCCAGCCGCCCGGCGCGCCATCTCGAAGATCTGCTCGCCGATCTGATAAACTGAGGTCTCACTCAGCACTGCGTGGTATCCCTACCCAGGCGTATATGCGATTTCAAACAGGTTGTCTTTTGTCACGATCACGTCCGGCCAGATTTCCCCTCAGCCAGTTGCGAAGCGGTATCCATTCCACAAGTGTGACATCCTGAACAACTCGAAACGGAAGACCGTGCCAATAGGTTTGGGCAAAGTCATCCGGCTTCACATAAGGAAACTCCGCCCATTCTCTGTCGTCGACTGTGACAATTCGATTGAAAGCATTTCGATTCATGACCGTCAGGCGACGCGCATCTGATTGTTCTTCGGGAGGAAGTCATGCGTCGACTCGAACAGCTCGAAAGCTGGCCAGTCCTTTTTCTCCGGCGACAAACCAATCAACACCTGGCTGTCCCTGAAGGTAAAAGTCCATCTCAACTGTCTCGTCAGCCGGAACCTGGCCCCGGAACTCCTCGATAACGTCAACTCTGGCTTCGCAATTCCATCTTTCAGTCTTCGTATCGATGATGCGAGTCAACGCGACGACATCGCAATCAGATTCGTTAGTAAGGCTGTCCGATTTCGTATGCTATCCAATATTTTCCGTCGCCTTCGTCACGCATAATGATGCCGCATCTGTGTCACGCACTGGCCTGAATGACGCAAACACCAGACAAACGATTATAAGGTACTATCGGCTGACAGTGCATCGACTGTGCTGAGTGAGATCTTTCTGTTGGATACGCAAATGCAACTTTGCAGAGTTGCAACTACCGGATGCCCAATTCCTGCTGACGAAAAATTACTCCGCCAGCATGGTTGAACAAAGCTAAAACGGCATACAGTTCAATTCGTCATCATCAAAGGACTCAAGGCACTTGGAATCGTAGTCAAACGTAATATCTGTCGAGCTGCCGGATCTAAGTCGCATTTGAAGTCCGTACCACCGATCAGGTCCGGTATCAGGCCGAAGCTCCATCAGTATATTGCGATCGTTTAGCAGATCAGGTGGGACATCGAGATACTCGCGCCCGGAATCCGTTCGTACAATTACTCGGTAAAGGGCAAAGCCATCTGTCGGGTCCTCTCTGTGGTCGTACAGCAATTCAACCCAATCAGGAAACTGAATTGACACTGCTTCCTTTAATGAGGATTCCATCCTGTTGAGTATTGACTCTTTGTCGAACCGTCCCACACCATTCCTTTTTCAAATTCCGAGTAGACGTTTGATTCGGCCAAGATTCCGTTCTGAAATACTCGAGTCTGCTCGGTTTTCAAGCAAGAAGTGAATTCTTCGCCCACCGGTGTCCAATGCGAAATCGAATGCAGCTGGCCGCAAAGTCCACCTTCCATAGCTCAACGTAATCGAGATATTGATACTCGTACCATTTTCGATTCCTTTTCGCCACAGTTTCTCCAATTGGCGATATGCTCCCGGAGCATTCAGGCCTCCGCTGCCGGGAACAATATTGGGAAAGAACCGGGACCCGCCAAACTCATCCGCAAGCAGATGAAGCCCTACGTCATCCGGCAGGCCGAGGTGTCCGATCGCCGTCGTATCGGCGTTGAAGCAAGCCTTCCGGTGCCGTGATACTGGATGCATCGAGTGTAAACCGTGTCCGCAGGAGCCGTCCGGCACTGTCTGTTTCGAAGATCTGTTCGCCGATCCGATAGACTGAGTTTTCACCCAGCACAGCTCGGTACCCCCAACGTAACCGAGTGCGAATGTCAGACAGCACATCGTCTGTCAGTTCAAGCGGACTGTCGAGCGAGCCGCCTGCCGGAACATCGCGAAGTCTGGCAAGTCTCAACCAGGAAGTCCGCCGTAGATACCGGCCGTCCGCACATGATAGCCAGCTGCAGCAAGCCCCTGAAATCCTCGTGTTGTCAGACCGGCAAATCCCAGGAATCCGCTGATACCATTCAACGCGAACCCGAGTTTGTCGCCCGATTCATAAGCATAAGAGCCATAATAAGCGCCTTGGTATGCATTGCCGATCGTGTCTGCAACTCGAAGTCCCCGAACCGCTGTGTGGGCAAGATCTACTGCGCCTACTGCCCGACCTGCCTTTCGCGCAATGCTGACGCCGCCGGGTACTCCCGGAAGCAGCGCGGCAAGAATGTCCGCTCCCAGCCCGATTGCATCCAGCCCCAGATCACTCCATCCACTGCCCGTAGTTGCAATTCGGTAAATGTCGGATCCGACACTCGCCAGTCCTACAAAAATCGAAATGCCGTCCCAGACTGTCTCAATGACCTGTCCGCTGGGATCAACGAAGTTGCCAGGACTGTTTTGGCCGTATCGATACAGATTTGTATCGCCTGCGGCGAATGAGTTGGGGTCTTCAGACAGAAAGACTCCTGCGCCGGTGTCTCTCCAGCGAGCCTGCATGTCTGTCAGATGAACATCAGAGTTAACCCGATGTCCGGCCCAGATTACCGGAAGTCCAGCATTCAGACTCGCAAAAAGACCGGCAGCATCATCGGTTATTGTTCCGCCGACCGGAGTACCGAAGGAATTGTACTTTGTGTGCGACAAATGATAGCCGTTCGCATCTTCAACGCCCCATGTCCCGACAGTTCCCTGGTGATCTGCATAGGCCCAGGAATCACCAGTGCGAGGAATCACCAGTGCCACCCAACTATAGCACTGTTTGGGAAAGAGAGGGAAACTGCTGGTTTCCGGCTCATAGAAACAATTTTCTGCTGAGTCCGGTGTTCAGGGAGCGGTTGCAGCCGGTGCGTTCGGCCTGGCGTTTGAGTGATTCGGGGCGGCCAACTCCTGAGGAGTGCCATTTGCCGAAGCGCCGGACACAGTCCACCCAGATTTCAGCGGACATGCCGATTCGATCGAAGACGGGTTGCAGCTCGTTGGGAATGGTGCCCAGCTTTCCATCACGGCGAACCTGACGGCCCGTCCAGTCCAGCAGTTGCAGGTATTCGGCCAGAGTCATCCACAGGAATCCTTTGTTGCTCGGCCTTCGGTTTGTGGGCGTGTCTCGGACGGCCTTGCGTTTGGGTTCCAATTGCACCGGCTGAAGCCAGCCCGCCTGTGAACCATGTTCGCAGGCTCGATCGGCGGTGGCCACACTGCTGACTTCGGACGCTTTTTTCAGATCAGCAAGCCTTGCCTGACCACTGGTGAAGTCACTGCCTTCGATCGTCTTCGCGATGCCAGCTCGAACGGGATTCAGATCAACATACTGCATGCACGCCAGAATTGCCGCATCATCCAGCAGAGGCTGGCATTTGAAGCGACCTTCCCAGAAACGGCCCGTGACCTGATCGTCTTCATTGGCTCGCCTGGCAATGTTTTCTGCGACAAAACGCATAAACCACGACACACTCGACAATCGTTTGCGATACTCGGCCAGCTTGTCTTTGTCGCCCTTCAGAGCGTTCAGTTCCTGCTCCGTTGGCTCAGCTGGCGACCTGTCTTCGTTGCGACGCCCGGGGCACAGGTTCCACCACCGCACAGCGACTTCGTGGTCGGACCAATCCAGCACAAGATCGGGGCGACTTCGCAGAATAATGTGAAAATGATTCGACATGACCGAGTACCCCAGAATTTCTACAGACTGGTGGCGTGTTAGAAATTCAAAACGGTCGCGAATCCACTCGCGACGATGCTCGTAGTTCTTCCCTGTCTGGGATCATCACGCATAAAAATCCCGCCGCACACACCGGTTAATGCGGTGCACCACACAAACCTCGTCTTCCGGACAACTTTCGCTGCGACTCACCCGCCCCATGACCAAACCCCGAAAAAGCAGTGTGAAAATGAATCAATGTCAACAACTGATCAAACATCATACACAAACTCGTGAGCGTGTCAACGACAAATGGGTGGCACTTGTATTCCTTGCACTTGTATTCCTTCAGGGAATAAGTCGTTCCCCCCGGACGTGTCAGGGCAACTGACTGTCCGTTGTTACCGGGTCGCAGATTTGGTAGTGCCGATTTCGGACGCGAATTCTCCGGGACCGGATGAGCAGCGACTGAAGCCCGACTATTCCGGTCTCGTGGAACTGATCAAAACCACGATTGCACCGGATTCCTGGAAGTTTGATGCAATGGTGGTGCCTGAGCACAACACACTTAGCCTTGTCATTCGCCAGACAGACGATGTTCATGATCAGATTATGGACTTGCTGTCCGAGTTGCGGCAGAACGCAGGCATTCAGGCGACGACCGAAGTCCGTGTGCTGCAGTTCAGCTCATTGGAACAGATCAAGTGGCTGGATCAGCAGGTCACGTTTCATACGGGACGAGATCGACATCCGTGGGCTCTGTTACCGGTCAAGGAAACGACCGAGGCGCAGACTCCGTCTACGATAGGCAGGAGTCTCGCGGCTCCAAAGATCACGACCTTTGAGGGAACAGAAGGAAACGTGGACCTGAATAATCTCGCTGATGGATTTTCTCGAGCACATGGTGTTCACCGTGAATTCACTGCGAGGAGATCGATTCGTGAAGCTATCGTGTGCGGTCGTGGACCGTGAAACGTTTGGCCCAGTGACAACAGATTGGATGAGTCAGATCATGGCCGACGGTCAAACATTACTGCTGGATGTGACAGAAACAGCGCGAGGGACTCAACCACGAAAACCGGCCGATCGATCTCGAGGTCGGATCATCATTGCGATCACGCCGACTGTCATTCGAGTTGGAGGCAAGGCGCAACAGTGAGGCTGAGGCGGGCCGTGCAAAACTGAGCACCGGGCAGGCTGTCCGCGTGGGTATCGTGCTTCAGCGGGATTATTGGCTGTTTGGCGTGCTTGAACGAACGGGTGGCATGCGGCTCGCCTGCGTGGGCATGTGTTCGGAAAACAGTGGAAGCTTCACCGGGGGCAGGGCTTTATTGTTGCCGCATGAAAATCAGCCGGAGCCATTCAGTTCTCCACTTCGCTGGACAGCGGCGGTTTGGTGTTGGAGTACAGGCTTTCGCCTGCATCCTGAACCGTCCACCGGAACAGACGTAAGAGTGGATAGCAATTGGTTTCGTAAGGTTTGGAGACCGCACCTGGCGCTGTCCGGTTAGATTCATATTGAGCCGGATGCGTGGCTCATCATGCGGAGCACGATGGCTACGTAGTCGTCACTCTCGGCACATGCCACGGCCTTTCAGACGCCTTTCAGGCCGAAACGCAGAGGGCAAGCGAATCAGGGAATGCGGATGAAAGCCGTCTCAGGTTGCTGACTGTGGCGTCGAGATCCTGTGAGCTGAGCGAAATTGACTTGTGATGAAGTGTTGTTTTTCTGCAGCGGGCATAGATTCCGATTGCAGGGGATTTTTGCGGGATGGAAGGGCATTCAGCTGAGGCGACGACTGTTGGTTGTGTGTTTAATGGGCGGACTGTGTAGAATTCTGAGACTGTTCCCTGACTTTTCGTCTCGTAGGTGTTGCTGTGGATGTGCAGAAGAGTGTCTTGCCCTGTCGAATTCTGCTGAGTGCTGTGTTGGGTTCTTTCGGTCTGGCCGGGGCTGTTCCGGCCCAGGAACCGCCGCCGTCTCCGGTTGTTGTGGCTGAAGTCATCAGCCGAAAGCTGAATACGGGGCAAACGTTTGTCGGCACAATTTATCCGGAGCAGCGGGCTGTCATTGGCAGTGCTGTGGATGGGCGAGTGGTGAAATACCCGATCAACGAAGGGGATCGGGTTGCCAATGGCCAGGCTCTGGCGGAACTGCTGACCGAGACTATCAGGCTGGAGCTGGAAGCAGCTCAGGGCGAACTGCTGCTGCGGCAGGAAGAACTGCTGGAACTCGAAAACGGGACTCGCCCCGAAGAGATTGCTCAGGCCAGGGCGATGACGATGGCGGCGGACACTTCCGTCACGCTGTCCCGCAAACGGCTGGAGCGAATTCAGCGTTTGATACGATCCAGCACTGCCAGTGAAGATCAGCTGGATGAAGCTCAGGCTGCTCTGGACAACGACAGGGCCGTGCTGGCGGAACGCCAGGCCGCTGAAAACCTGGCGACGGCAGGTCCTCGCAAAGAACGCATTGCGCAGGCTCGTGCTCGGGTGGCCATTCAGAACGCGATTGTGGAAAAGCTCAGTGATCAGATCAAGAAGCATACCATGTACGCTCGTTTCGATGGATATGTTGTGGCCGAACATACGGAGGTGGGGTCCTGGGTGAACCGAGGCGATGCGGTGGCGGAAATCATCGGCATTGATCATGTGGATGTGCTGGCGAATGTGATGGAAACTCACATGCCGTTCATCAGAGTGGGAATGGAGGCTCGCGTTGAGGTTCCGGCACTGCCGGATCGTCTGTTCACCGGCAAGGTTGTGATTGTGATTCCTCAGGGCGATGACCGATCTCGGACCTTTCCCGTCAAAGTGCGTCTGACGAATGAATTCATCGGAGAGAAGCCCCTGTTGAACGTCGGCATGTTGGCTCGGGTGACGCTGCCCACCGGCCCGGAAAACACCGTTATGATGATTCCCAAGGATGCGCTGGTGCTGGGAGGTACCCAACCAACGGTCTATGTCGTGGGTCCTGATGGGGACGGTCACCAGAGCGTGCGTCCGGTGTTGGTCACGGCAGGAGCTCCCAATGGTGCCTGGATTGAGGTGCATGGCGAACTGCAGCCTCAGCAGCTGGTGGTGGTGCAGGGCAACGAGCGTTTGCGGCCCGGCCAGACTGTCAATGTGATCCGTCAGGTCGAAGTTCCGGAATTCACGGCCGAAGCGACTAACGCTGTGCCGCAGTCAGGCGGTGGATCATGAAACTGATCGAAGCTTTCGTCAGCAGCCCCGTTAAAGTCAGTGTGGGGGTATTGTTGCTGGCGCTGTTCGGAACGGTCGCCTTGCTTCGCATGCCGATGCAGTTGACTCCGGAAGTGCAGACACCCACCATCACTGTGGAAACGCGCTGGCCCGGCGCCAGTCCTCAGGAGGTCGAACGTGAAATTGTGATTGAACAGGAAGAGCAGCTGAAGAGTGTGGAAGGACTCACCAAGCTGTCGTCTGAGAGTTCGGATTCCACCGGCCGTATCACGCTGGAATTCGGTGTGGGCGTGGATATGAGCAAGGCCACGGTGGATGTCATCGGACGGCTGGAACAGGTGCCTCAGTATCCCGAAGACGCGGACAAGCCGGTGATCAGTACATCCAACGCGACGGATCGTCCGATCGCCTGGTTTATTCTGAGTGCGGAGCGTCCGAGTCTGGAACGGCTGGATGCGTTCACCGCAAAACATCCGAAACTGGCACAGGAGATGGATCGCATTCGGAACGCTTCCAATCCAGGGCTGGCCATGTTGCGGCTGCGAAATCTGGCCAAAGAACATTCCGAAGTCACCGAACTGCTTCCGCCGGCTGAACTGGACGTTACCAAACTGCGGCGCTTTGCCGAAGACGAGATTGAAGCTCGGTTTGAGCGAGTCTCCGGAGTTTCACAGGCCAACGTCATTGGTGGATTGACTGATGAACTGCAGGTGATTGTTGATCCGGAACTTCTGGCTGCTCGGTCGCTGACGATTGAAGACGTTCGCCGAGTTCTGCGGACTCAGAACGCTGACGTGTCGGCCGGTGATTTCTGGGAAAGCAAGCGTCGTTGGGTCGTGAGAACTCTGGGGCAGTTTCGTTCGCCTGAACAGGTGGAAAATCAGCTGCTGACTGTTTTCAACGGCGCACCGGTCTATGTGCGAGACGTGGCGGATGTGCAGCTGGGCTATAAAAAAGCTGATGGCCTGGTGCGTCGCTTTGGTGAATCCAGCGTCGCGATCAACGTTCTGCGGGAAACCGGGGCGAATGTCCTGGATGTCATGGACGGCCTGAAGAAAATCAACGGCGAGCTGAATGACACGATTCTGAAAACCCGAGGACTCGTGCTGACTCAGGTGTATGACGAAACCGATTACATCTATTCGTCGGTGGATCTGGTGCAGCAGAATATTTTCATCGGCGGTGCTCTGACGATGATCGTGCTGATGGCCTTTCTGCACCTGGGGCTCAGAACACTGCTGGTCATTCCGCTGGTCCTGGTTTCCTCGTGGGCGGCAGCCTTTGTGTCGCCATGGTATTTTGTGGTGACGCTGGCGCTGATTATCGGAGGCGGTTTCTGGTTTGCTCGCGGAGCTCTGGTCGTGGGGCTGGCGATTCCCGTCAGTATCATCGGCACGTTTTTGGTGCTGCAGTTGCTGGGGCGTTCGCTGAATGTGATCAGTCTGGCGGGGATGGCGTTTGCCGTCGGCATGCTGGTGGACAATGCCGTGGTGGTTCTGGAAAACATTTTCCGTCGGTACGAAGAACTGGGCGAAAAGCCGCTGACAGCTGCTGTTCGCGGCACGGAAGAAGTGATGGGTGCCGTGGTTGCTTCGACTCTGACAACAGTGGCGGTTTTTCTTCCGATTGTCTTCATTCAGCAGGAAGCCGGGCAGCTGTTTCGGGATATTGCGCTGGCGATCAGTGCCGCGGTGGCTTTGTCGATGGTTGTGTCGATGACCGTGATCCCGACGTCGGCGTCTCGATTGTTTCGACGAGCTGTCAGTCAGGAAGCTTCTCAGTCCGAGGCAGGTCTTTCCAGGGCATTGACATCCCCGGTTCAGCGTTTTCTGGTCGCTCCGATCGAGGGGCTGGGCGGAATGTTTGTGTCCGTGGTCGCCAGCGTGAATGGGTGGATTCAGCGAGGTCTGATTCGCCGACTGGTGGTGCTGACGGTCCTGACTACGGGGGCATTGTTTCTGTCGTTCGAATTCTGGCCCAAAGTGGAGTATCTGCCGACGGGCAATCGAAACCTGGTATTCGGAATTCTGCTGCCGCCTCCGGGCTATAATCTTGATCAGCTGATGGCGATGGGCGAACAGGTGGAACGCGAACTGCGGCCATACTGGGATATCGAACCGGACAGTCCGGAGCGAGCAAAGCTGGATTTTCCGATGATCGGCGACTTCTTCTTTGTGGCTCGGGGACGAAGTGTGTTTCTGGGAATTCGAGCGGAAGATCCGGCGGAAGTCGGGCGTCTTGTGCCACTGGTCAGCAAAGTCGGGTCGGCTTTGCCCGGCACTTTTGCTGTGGCGAAGCAGTCGAGCCTGTTTGAGCAGGGGCTGACGGCGGGGCGAACGGTTGATGTGGAAATTACGGGGCCTGAACTCACGAAACTGGTGGCTCTGGGCGGGCAGGTATTTGGAAAGGTGCGAGGCGCAATTCCCGGAGTTCAGGCTCGACCGGTGCCCAGTCTGGATCTGTCCAGTCCCGAAGTTCACGTTGAGCCTCGTCTGATTCAGGCAGCGGAAATGGGCGTCAGCACGACCGAACTGGGTTATGCCGTCAATGCACTGGTGGACGGTGCCTTTGCAGGCGACTACTTTCTGGAAGGTGACAAGATTGACGTGACGATCAAGGGGCGTCCGGGAACGGCCGACAGTCTGCAGCAATTGCGAGCTCTTCCGATTGCCACACCTGTGGGGCAGCTGATTCAGCTGGAATCCATCGCAGATGTTCAGATGAGCAGCGGGCCCGAGCAGATCAATCATCGCGAGCGGGAACGATCAATCACCATTGAAGTGTCTCCGCCTGCGGAGATGGCTCTGGAAGACGCCATGCTGATCATTGCCAACGAGATCATTCAGCCCATTCGCGAAAGCGGTCAGCTGGACGGTGGGTACCGCATGCATCTGGCGGGCACGGCCGACAAACTGACCGACACGTGGCAGGCGCTGCAGTTCAACGTGATTCTGGCTCTGTTGATCACCTACCTGCTGATGGCCGCGCTGTTTGAATCGTGGCTGTATCCGATGGTCGTGATCTTCTGTGTTCCGCTGGGGGCTGTCGGTGGGGTTCTGGGCCTGAATGCTCTGAACTGGTGGCTGACGCAGGAAACCGGAGTGATCTACGGCCAGCCGCTTGATGTGCTGACAATGCTCGGCTTTGTGATTCTGATCGGAACGGTGGTCAACAATCCGATTCTGATCGTTCATCAGGCTCTGAACCTGATCCGGGAGGGGCAGTCACGTCAGGATGCTCTGGTTGAAAGTGTGAGAACTCGAATTCGTCCGATTTTCATGACCACTTTGACCACCGTGCTGGGGCTGTTGCCGCTGGTGCTGTTTCCCGGAGCAGGCAGTGAACTGTACCGTGGTCTGGGAAGCGTGGTGCTGGGAGGCCTGCTGGTGTCGACGGTGTTCACGCTGTTTCTGGTTCCGACACTGTTCAGCCTGACCATGGACGCCAAAGAGCTGGTCGTGCGGATTCTGTTTGGTCAGCAGGCGGCAGCGACCATGACTGCGTAGTCCGCACCGGGACTGCGGGCAGGCAACAGTGAGACTACGGCAGAAGATTCTGCTCACGAATGGTGTTCAGTAAACGGATCAGGTCGGATTCTGTTGTCAGGGGATTCATGACGGTGAGTCTGAGGGCCTGGACGCCGTCGAGCGTCGTCTGCACAATGTAGAACTTCCCGGAATGCACCAGCTGACGTCGAACGTGGCGCTGGAATTCGTTCTGAATTTCCAGCGGCTGGTTCGCGATGTGCGGCGGCAGATAACGGAAGACCACAATGTTGCATTCGGGAATGTGACACGCACTGAAATCCGCGGCTGATTCGACCTGCTGATAGACGAATGCGGCCAAAGCAAACGTGCGATTGACAAGCTGTGCGAAAACGTCGGCGCCGAACATCGACCACAATCCCCACAGGCCGAAGCCCGCTGATCGTTTGGTGCATTCAATGGTTCGAGTTCCCCCGTCGAATTCCGCCATGCCGGGACTGGATGGATCAAACAGATATGGAGCGTCCTGATGAAAGGTGGCAAACCGATTTGAGCGATTCTTATAAAGGACAGCCGCACACAGAGCGGGCATGAACAGCATCTTGTGAGCATCCCAGACGACGCTGTCGGCCTGTTCAATTCCCTTCAGCAGATGCCTGTGGCGCTGGCTCATCAGAGCTCCGCCGCCGTGAGCTGCATCCACGTGCAGCCAGATTCCGTGCTGCCGGCACACCGCGGCGATCTCCGTCAGCGGATCGAAGGCTCCGATGGGCGTCGCACACGCCGAAGCGGCCACAGCCATGATTCGGCGACCGGATGCCTTCAGCTGCTGAATACTGTTTTCGAGTCGTTCGGGATCCATGCGGCGTCGGCTGTCGAGTTCAGCGCGGACGATGCTGCGGGTTCCCAGTCCCAGAATGCCGGCGGATCGGGCAATGCAGTAATGAGCATCGGACTGAGCAATCAGGACAGCGTCGGATGGCGTGCCGTTTTCCCAGCTGTCCGGGAAGACGACGTTGCGAGCCGTCAGCAGTGCCGTGAGATTGGCCAGCGATCCTCCGTGGGTGAGAATCCCGCTGGCGTTGTCAGCATCCCAGCCGATGCGTCCACACAGCTGCCGAACGATGGCGTGTTCGACGGCCGTTGCCCACGGTCCCATTTCGAAGATCGCCATCGGCTGATTGGTCACGGAACCGACAGCGTCAAACAGACCGGCGATGGGCACGCTGGCCGGGACCTGATGTCCGATGTAACCGGGATGATGCAGGTTCTGGCTGTGGGCCAGCATCTGACCCAGAAGATCGGCAAACTGGCCTCTTCGGTCAGCGCTGGATGATGCTGACGACTTCAGGAAGCTTTCAGCTTCCCGAACAGCTTCATGCGGGTCCACGCAGCTCAGCACCGGCGTCTCGCGATTCTGCATGCGTTTCAGGTGATCCGTCAGAACTGACTGCCAGACGGCGGACAGTTCACCGAACAGCTGATGACTGTACGCTTCGTCGATCAGTGGGAAATTCTCTGATTCGGAATGAGCTTGGTCGTTCATGAACGCAGACGTCGAACAGCGGACTGGATACGGTTGGCGGCTTCGTCAATCTCCGCCTGAGTGTTTTCGTGGCTGAGCGACAGGCGAATGCTGCTCCTGCAGACTGCCGGCGGAACCCCCATCGCGACCAGTGCGGGGGCGGGTTCTGCTGAACCACTGGCACAGGTGCTGCCCAGAGAACAGGCGACGCCTTCCAGGTCGAGATTCACCAGCAGCGCTTCGCCGTCGAGTCCGGGGAAGGCGATACTGAGCGTATTGGGGAGGCGTTCAGCAGCGGATCCGTGAACGACGGCCGGAGAACTTTCCGTGGTCAGTCGAGCCTGAAGATGATCTCGCAGCTGACGAACGGTTGTCATCCGCTGAGCCCGCTGACTGTTGAAGACTTCCAGAGCTCTGGCCATTCCGGCGATCAGTGGGACTGCTTCCGTGCCGGCTCGGCGACCGGATTCCTGATGTCCGCCTTCCAGAAACGGGGCGATCCGCACGCCTCGACGCAGCAGCAATCCACCGACACCGCGGGGCCCGTGAAACTTGTGGGCTCCGAATGCCAGCGCCGTGGCTTTCAGCTGTCGAAAGCTGACTGGAATTTTGCCCACGGCCTGAACAGCGTCAATCAGCAGAGGAACTCGGTGCTTTTCGCATAGATCCGAAAGCAGACTGAGCTCCTGGATGACTCCGGTCTCATTGTGAGCCAGAATGATGCAGACCAGTTTCAGGCTGTCCCATGGCAGATCATGCAGCGCCTCGGGCCGTAGTTGTCCGTGTTCATTAACCGGCATAGTGACCAGCTTCATTCCGCTCTGTTGAGCTCGCTGACACGCGGCCGCGGTGGCCGGATGTTCGCCGGCGGTCAGAGCAATCGTACCGGTGCGTCCCAGAGTCAGGCCATAGATGGCGGCGTTGATCGATTCAGTGCCTCCGCTGGTAAAAATGACTTCGGTCGAGTCGGCATCGAGGATGTCGGCGATGGTGTCGCGGCTGCTGTTCAGCACCGGCCGGGCATCGCGGCCAAAGCTGTGCTGGCTGCCGGGATTGGCGAAGGCCGACTGCCACGCCTGACTCATCACGTCCGCCACCTCCGGCAGGATGCGCGTTGTCGCGTTGTTGTCGAGATAAATCCGGGACGTCATGTTGCGATGTACCTGGTCAGGCTGACCCTGAAACAAAGAAAGCCTCCTTCCGCCTGAGATTCTTCAGTCCGGAAAGAGGCCATGAAAATACCGACGCGGGCGATCGAACTACAGAGTCGCCAGAGCTCGTTCCAGCAGCGCTTTGCTGGCCTTGATTCCGGCGAATTCATCCAGCTTGCCGCCTTCGTATTCGATTCCGATCCAGCCTTCGTAGCCTGAATCAGCGACGATTTTCAGCATTTTGGCGTAGTCGGTTTCCTTGTCGCCACTGACCGTCACCATCGGGCGGGACTCATCGAAATCGTGTGTCTTGGCGCTGACGGCTTTCGCAAACGGCATCAGTTCCTGAACTCCTTTGTAGCGGTCATACCATTCGTTTTTCTGTCGGTTGATGGCGAAATTGC
This sequence comes from Planctomycetaceae bacterium, assembly GCA_041398865.1. Taxonomy (GTDB): domain Bacteria; phylum Planctomycetota; class Planctomycetia; order Planctomycetales; family Planctomycetaceae; genus Fuerstiella. The sequence goes on along the minus strand of JAWKTY010000008.1, from coordinate 36,921 downwards.
CGAAGTCCGGCAGAGTGCCGCAGCGTTTGTGATCAACTTTCTTGATCACGGTCGACAGCCATTCACCGTTGGAAGACAGCCCGCCGTGATTTTCAACAATCACGTTGATGCCGTGCTTGTCGCCGAATTCGGACAGAGCTCGCAGACCATCGGCCGCTCGGAAAATCTGATCTTCATAACTGCCGGAACTTCCCGCGTTGACTCGAATCGAATGACAGCCCAGTTCCTTTGCCGCTTCCACCCACTTGTAGTGGTTTTCGACGGCCTTCTGACGCCCGGTCAGGCTGGCATCGCCCAGCTGGCCTTCGCCGTCAATCATGATCAGCAGCTGAGTCACTCCGTTGTCCTTGGCTCGCTTGTTCAGTTCGGCCAGGTAGGATTTGTCATTGGCTTTGTCCTTGAAGAACTGATTGACGTATTCGATGCCCTCGATTCCGAATTCGTTCTTCGCGGTCGCGGCAAAGTCCAGGTTGTCGAGCTTTCCGCCGTGCAGCATCTTGTGCAGTGACCATTCGGCCAGAGAGATTTGGTATTTGGGAGCAGCGGCAGCTGTCAGGGCGGCTGCTGCCTGTCCGGCAACTCCGGCAGCCAGCAGTCCGGCGGAAGAGGCGAGAAACGAGCGTCGATTCAAGTTCAGCATGAGAGAGCCTGATGAAAAGAAGGCGGAAGCCATCGAAACGTCGACGGCAGAAAATACGAGTTGCCCAGTTTACGCTGTCCCGACCGATTGACAAGCCGCGGAATTTGCGATGGCGGTGAATTCACGAGAGGGGGCGCAGCACGCTGCTTGAGTCTGCCGGATGTCCGCGTTAAGGTCCCGGCAGCGTCTCGGCGATTTTCTCCGGTTTTCAGTTGATTCCCGTCATGGTGCAGCTTCTTGTCTCTGTTCGCAACGCCGCTGAAGCGTCTGCTGCGCTTGCGGGCGGAGCTCACATTATTGATGTGAAAGAGCCACTGAACGGTCCGCTGGGGTTTGCCGGATGGGATCAGATTGCCACGGTCAGTGCCCAAGTCGGGGGTGCTGTTCCTGTGTCGGCGGCTCTGGGCGAATGCTGCGAATGGCAGACGAAGAGTTCAGTCGTTCCAGTGGCCGTTCCCGAGCGATTTCCAATGATGATGAAACTGGGACTGGCAGGGCTGGCTGACGGGACGGAGAAGTCAGCCAGTTGGGAATCTGCCTGGCTCGAAGTTCGGAAGCGGTTTGATCAGCGGGCGGTTGATCGGGGATCCGGCATTCAATGGGTGGCGGTCGCCTACGCTGATGCTGAACGAGCGGAATCGCCATCGGCGGAGGCTGTTCTGGCGGCTGCCTGCCGGTCGGGCTGTGTGGTGCTGCTGCTGGATACGTTTCTGAAGGACGGGCATTGCCTGTTCGACTGGTTCAGTCCTGCGGAACTGCGAGACCTGCGCGAACGAGCTCACCGGGTCGGGATGAAGCTTGCGCTGGCTGGTCAGCTGTCGCTCGAACACCTGCCGCAGATTTGCGACGTTGCTCCGGACATCATGGCCGTCCGTGGCGCCGCATGCGAAGACCGCAACCGGGAAGCGACGATCTGTGAACACCGAGTGCGACAGTTGCAGATGGCCATCCGCGACGCTCGTGCGGTCAATGTGTCAGTGTTCCCGTGAGAACTGCTGCCAGCCGATCTTTGCGGCCAATGCTATTCCTTGAGTCTCAGAATTGTCTGTCGCTGCATGAAGACAATCATTTGCTGGCTGTTGTCGGGGTCGGGAACGACTGCTTCAATCTTCCAGCCTCGCTGCCCGAAGTCTCCCAGACTGCTGCCCAGAAACAGACCCTTCTTTGGATCCTTTTCCATGTAGACGGTGCGGTATTCCATCTGCGGCGGAATCATCATGTCGAACAGAAACCGAGTGAAGATTTCTGCTGACCAGATGGTGAGAATCAAAAGAAACAACTGCTTATAGCTCATCCCGGATCTCTCTGACATTTTCGCCTCGCTTTCCCCTGAAGACGCAGGTTATGCCATTTGAGATCTGCTGCAAATAGGACTCTGTTCGGACAATGCCACATCTCGACAGACGCCGCGATCAGCGATCCTCAAGCCGCCCATTGGAGAAGTTCGTGATGTTGTCACGTTCTGCAGTGCGTTCCCCCTGAAGACAATTGTCGGGCGGAAGCGAACCACCGCACCCGAACCGGCCATCCGGGCCGGCCGAGATGATCTGAAACGGTCGGGATATTTCAGGCAGCTCGTAAACGCTCAACATGTTGCGGGAATCATCTTTCGGATAAACGGCGAGATCCGCTGCACTGAATCGACCTGCTTCATGAACAACATACAGGTAGGGAGTTTCGGCGAAGAGGTCTCCGTATTCAACAAACCCGTCGTCGTCGACATCCGTCAAGCGGTCCGAGTCAAAGTCATAGAAAGGTCCGGTGCGAGGCCCGGAAGTTGTGGTCTGAAACGCAGAGGCTGGGTTGGTGGAAAAACCCGGATCGTGACGATGCCTGTTCCGAGGTCCACCCAGAAAAAACACCAGACATTCAGCGCGGAGAGGACATGGGTATCCTGAGTGTCGCCGTCACCATTCAGGTCGACCGACTGCTGAAAGTCAAACTTTGGCCACAGCTGCCGAATCGTTGCTCTGCTTTGTGGATCGGAGTTCTGTGTCGTTTCGTGCAGAGTGATCCGGCTGGGAGGATATCGCCCGAACTCAGCGGCAAAGGCTGTCAACGCCTGTGACAGCTGAGCGATTTCGATGATGACCTGGTGTTCGTAGGGTCTTGGACGCCCGCGCCAAAAAGGCACGATGGGCAGGACAAACGCCACAGCAACAGTTGTCAACAGCAGCAGAATCAAAGCTCGTCTGCCAGCTCGCCATCTGGCCCTGCTGACGTCCGTTTTGTGGACGGTCTCAGTCATCCCTGCATCCTCAAATGTGTCCACGTGACGACCATTGCCCGAGATTGGTCCGGGGCACGATCATTCAATTTGCATGAGTCAGGATGTGGAGACAATTGTTCATTCACACATTGCTATTTCTCGGATGCAATCGAATTTGGGCTGAGGAAGTCGCAGGTGCCGCCGAAGAGGAGAAAGGTGCCGTTGCCCGAGACGGAAGTTTTCATCGCTGTGGAGATTCCGGACAGGCTGATGGTCTCGGGGGGCTGATCGCGGCTTTGACGGATCGTGACGGCGGGGAATGCCTGCGTCAGAATGACGCCCTTGCCGTTGTTCAACAGGCCGATCGCGTCGCAGGGGGAATCGCTGGCAGCTTCGAAAACGACTTTGTTGAAGTCTTCAACCGGAAAGACAAAGCTTCCGAAATGCCCGCCCGTGGGATGCTGAGCTCGCGACGGAATGGCTCCGTGAGTCATGGCGATAAACCGTCCGTCCGGGCTGAACGCCAGTGGTCCGCTGTTGCCCGCTGCCAGTCGCCACAATCCGTCGTCGAATTTCAGTGTGTCACCTTTAACCTGAAACCTGAGCAGATCCCGGTTGTCTCGCAGGAACAGGTAGCGGCCGTTGGCAGACAGTTGAATCTCTTTGATCATCGATGTGAATCGCCAGGGAGTTTTCATGGATTTGACCGGAGATTCCTTTGCCATGTCCATTAATTCGCCGGGTGCGTAGAACCTGCGTTCCTCGCCTTTTGCCGCATCGATGCAGATCAGTCCGAATGTTCCATCGTCGCTTCTGACAAGACGGTGATCGGTTGCGGGCCGAGTTGTCTGCATCCAGATGTGGTTGCTGTCCGGCGCTGCCGTGATCGAGCCTGGGTGTGTGACGGAGATGGTGTTGAGACGTTCCAGTGAATTTCGGTCGACAACCTGCAGTATGCTGCGATCGATCATCTGAACAATCAGGCCATTCTTTGCAAGCACAAGGTTTGTGCAGGGAGGCATTCTCAGCGTTGCGTCTTCCGTGGCGTCCGGAAAGCGGATTCGGTGCAGCACGAAATCTTCAGTCAGGATGATGGCAGTGGAATCATCGGCCCACACGACGGAATCCACGGCGGCCGGGAGATCCAGTTCGGTTACGGACCATGAACCGAACGTTGATGTGGACTTTGCGAGCGACTTTCGGCCGACTTCGGGAGAATCCGAAAGTGGCCGGACTCGCATGGAATCCTTCGCAACGGATTCCGGAAGCCGCTGAAGTCTCAAAGCGCCATCAGTGTTCATCGCGACAAGTCCTTCCGTTGGACAGCTGCCGATGAATTCATTCCGACGAGAGAACCGAGATGGTTCGGGTGATCGGTTTCCGGAACCGTCGCCTTTCAGAAGTGTGACGACCGACTGATTGGATTCAGCCAGCAGGATGCCCCCTGAGAAACAGTCCAATCCGATCGCCGCCTGGTCTCCGAACAGAGGTGTGGCCAGATCTGAGGTGTCAAAGACCAGATTCAGGCCTTTGGGAAAACCAGGAATCGAAGTCAGTGCGGTGCTGGATTCTCCTCGCCAGATGATGCGATCTTCGTTCTGCTGAATCTGACAGCGTCGGGAAAAATACAGTTCCGGCGATGACTGGCTGAACGTCAGCGAACCGTCATCGCCGATGAGATATCGATGCAATCGATGCTGGTCAGCCAGAATGAGTGTCTGATGATTCGGTGTCTGCATGATCCCGATTGGCGCGGATGTCAGTTCCCCTGGCAGCGGGACGGGGGCGGAAATGCGGAACGTTGTGTCCGGCCCGACGGTGATTCTGAAGATTTCCCGATCTGTTGCGACCAGCAGAGTATCGGAATCTGTTTGTCCGGTTGCCACGCGAACCCCGGGAACGCTGAGCGGTGTTCGGACTTCCAGCGAGTTAAAATCCACAAGGTACAGTGTGTCGGTCCCGACAACAATCAGCCCCTCCCGGCAGACAGTCATGTCCTGTGCCCATGTTTGCAGGTCGATCTTTCGAACCGGCTGAGTCATGTCCGGCTGAGCAGAAATCACAGTGCCGAACTGGTCACACAGATAACAGACAGGTTTGTTCGGTGCCCATGCAATTCGGTCGACAAAGGGTGCCCGGCCGGTTCGCAGGAAGGCTCGTTCACCCGACTGGTCTTTCTGCGAATAATTCTCCGGGATTTCATTCGACAGCGGAACGACAGGATCAGCCGTCCTGTGTGGAGTCACCTCCAGAGCCTGCAATTGGGCGGCCAGTGTTTCAGTGATCGGGTCGAAGTTTCCAAGGCCTCCGGGAACGTAGCCTGGCGGAGTGAAACGGACGCTTCCGTCATGATCGACAAGGCGGCACTGAAAGATCAGGTTGTCTTTCTCGGCAAAGCCGAATCCGGAACCGGCGATTCCCCGAAAGTTCAGATATCCCCGGTCCTGAAACCAGACGACTGGTACCGGCTGCATCTGAACTGTGGCTGGCTGATCGTAGATGTCTTTTCCGGGAACGAAGTCCGGGCGGAGGTTTGCCGCGAAATCGATCAGCAGTTCGGCCTGTTTCGTCAGGGTCAGTCGATCAAGCAGTGACCCGACGATTGTGGGATGTCGCTGACCAAAACAGCCCTCGCTGTTCTGCCATCCGGCCACGCAGGTGCGCTGGAAGGCCTGCATGATACGATTGAGATGCACGCATGTCGGACGGCCTCCGCTGCGAAGCAGAATCCCCAGCGGCAGACCTCGACTGTCACACACGAGTGCTCCGTTGGCCGCAGATGGCTCCTGCGATCGTGCACCGGCCAGTCCGGATTCCTGAAAGTCGCTCGTGAGTTCGCAACTGAATTCCCGAATTCCCTGACGAAGGGCGTCCGGCGAAATTCCGGGCTGAGGATCTGTCGCTGCGACCCCGAAAACTCGACAAGTGTCGCCCGTTTTGGCCGTGACGGGTTCCGCTTTGATTTCCCGAGGTGCTGCGGGTTTGTCGCTGGTCACCTTCAGCAGAGTCAGGCCTCCGAAGATTTCTGACACGCTGCTGACGGGAAGTCGTTTTTCCCGACCTCGCTGCCCCGGAAAGAAGATGACTTCAATCTTGGGCTCGCCACCGCTGACCGTGGGCTGCAGCTGTTGTTCCGGGCAGATGACCAGACTTCCGGCTGCTGACTGAGCATAATACAGCCCGTTGAAAGGTGGCCGACCTTCCGGAACAACGATCACCACATTGCCGGCAGCTGCGGGAAATCGAGCCTGCATGCCATGGGCGGGGGCTGGCAGAAGCCCCGAGAAAATGACGGCGAACATCAGAATAGTGCGTGCCTTGATGGCAATTCGAAGATAAGCGTTTCGATTCATTCTGAACCTGTCTTCTGAGGTGCCCGGCGTTGCAGATTGCTGATCTGATTCTGAAGTTCGGATTTCTGTTGCTGCAATTCCCTGATTTTCTGTATCAGTGACCCAGTCTGGTCTCTGTCCGGCGGGTTGGCTGACTCATCCCGGGAGCCTGTTGTCCGTGTCATTGATTCTGTCTGCAGCGGGCCGATTACAATCGTTTCTTCCGCAGCGTCGCTGTGATTGTTCGCCCAGCGCTCTGATGCGTCCGCCTGTCGACGAATCAATGTCACGGGGTCAACATCGGCAAAGACGAAATACTGCAGCTGGGCGATTCGGCCGTCATTGTCGATAGCCTGCAGATGAACGGGGACCGCGACCGGAAGCCCCTGGACTGATTCTCCTGGACGTTCCGGAACGGCTTTGTCGAGCTGCATCTTCAACTGAGTCAGTCGCTGCAGCAGGGCGGCTGGATCTCGCGGCGTTCCGAGGGTTCTCAGGAGATGATCTTCCGCCGCCCGCAAGATCCGAGTGCAGTCGACGATGATGTTCCTTGTTTTTGCATCGAAGGTCAGGCCCGGCGCAGGGCTGATCAGTCGCACGCTGACGGGATCGGTCGCTGTCCCCGGCAGCTGATGGTGTAAGACGGTCTGTCCGGTTCTCGGCAGGACAATTCGAGTCTGCTTCGGTTCGAAATACATTGGATCGGCGGAGGCTGCTGTCGTCAACGGGTGCGTGTGCTTCCATTCGAACAGGCGGTCCTGACTGGCGACGAAAACCTCGCTGCCGAAGACTCGGAGAACGGGAGGAGTGATTCCCGTGCCGACCGGAATTCTGAACCGTTCCAGCACCGGGGAACTGAGCGTTGCGCCGAGCCGATCTCGGACGAATAGCTGCAGCACATAATCCCTCGCCGAATGGACATGCTGCCCGACGGAACTCATCTGCACCTGCGCCGAAACCGAAACCCAGGTCTCATTCCCGAACAGCATCTGATCGCCTCGGTGCCGTCGCATGTTGTCCTCAACAGCGGCTGACTGTCCGACCAGCGGCCGCAGGAAGCTGCCATTGGTCAGCGAACCATCCGCTGTCGGCAGCGCGGGCATCTGATGGACCCCATAGACGAGTTTCACGGGTGCCGAACTTTCGAAGCCGAACAACAGTCCGTTGAACGCCAGGCCATCCCTTCTCAGCAAACTGCCAGGTGTGGCCGGATGACGGTCAGACAGTCGGGCTTTTCGTTCCCATGTCTGAACGTCGATGGCCTGAGCATGTCCGTTTTCGAAGAGAAACAGTTCGCGGTCGGTGGTTTCAATGTCGCTGATTCCGGAAACCGCGGAAACCGTTCGCCGCTGGTTCAGCGTTTGAACATCCAGAATGTTCAGGATCAGTGGGCTGTCAGCAGGCAGGACAATCAGGTTGTCACCGACCATTCTGACGGACTTGACTAAGTACGGTAGTTCACGCTGTGCGGTCACCTGTCCTGTGACCCGATCAATGACTGCAAAGGGAGTTTCCAGCGTTCCGCCGATTGCTCGCTGACGGCGGTCGAATCCTGGCGGGGATCGAGTCCTCCCCAGACGACCAAGTGTCCCGTCGATTCCAACAGCAACAGGTCACGGATGGGGAAAGGAGCTCTGAGTGATGGTCGCGTGACCGTGAGCGGCAGCCGGACAATGCGGCGCAATTCGCCCAATGAGATTTCTGCTGTGATTTCTCGAAGTCCGACGTCTGCGTCGCTCGGTGTCCATGTCAGGACACCACCTGAAAACGTGGAATTCTCCGGAGCGTCGATGGTGACTCGCGTGACCGGATCCTTTGGAGTAAATCGGATCTGCGCAGGAACACCGACGGCAACCGACGTTGGATGCAGAGATGCCTGAAGAAACGGTTCCGGCAGAATGTTGAACAGGCTGAACGGAACGACACAGATTTGATCACGAAAGCAGGCAAGGAATTCGCTGCGGCGATCTGCCGCCAGCAGTCGACGGCGCATCGCCGGCGACTTGAAGTCACGAGCCGATTTGTCCGGACGAGGGACAACATCAGCGGCTCCTTCAAAGGACACGGGAACGGAAACGGGTGAAGTGAGGAAGGTGTTTGTTGAGCACGCTCGGATCGTGGTATGCGAAATCGCTTGTTTCCCCGATGAATTGCGAGGACCGTTCAGCGGCTGATCAAATCCGGCAACGATTGGGAGTCGCGTCGAAAAACTCTCGACCGAGAACGGAACCTGAGTGATCTGATGCCGCAGGTCGGTGGTAAACAGCGTACCTCCGCTGGCTGTGAATTCACCGCCGGGATCCGGGACCCATTCCGGCATTCCTTTGTGATCGCCGATGGACATTCGAAACTCGGGACGCTGATCCGTCACCGGATTGGTGCGTTCGTAGCAGCGAAGGCCGGACGGGTTCATCGAGCCTCGGCACCACGCAAACCGGCCATCCGCAGAAACCGCCCCGTCCATGCATTCGTGGATGACGGTTCCCAGGTCCTTCATCGTTCTCAGATCAACGGCTCCCATTCCGCAGCGGTGCCCGCTGCCGTAAAAGTAATAGAGCCACGGGTCTGTCGGGCTGTGGGAGGATGCAATCTGCCAGACGTCCGTCGCAGCCAGCGGAATGTCATGCAGGACCTGGAGTGTCTCGGCATCCAGCAGCATCATGCGGGGATCCATTGTTCCGACCACCGCGATCAGTGTGCGATCATCGAATTGCCGGATTCGGATGGCGCAGGCTCCCTCCATGATCGGCTGTTCACAGTCAGCTGCGACGATGGCAATGGGTTGTTCGGTTTCTGAGTGCGGCGTTCGGCAGAGTGATTTGGCCGCAAACTTCAGGGCCAGCGGTGGAGAGGTCTGGACGGCGTACAGGTCCTGAGTTTCCGGGTGAACCGCGAAATCCGTACAGACATTGGCAAGGCGAACCGTCTGCACATCTGCGGCACTCGCCATGTCGGCAGTCAGGAAGAAAGCAATGATGGTCCAGTCACGCAGAAACATGGCAGTGAATGTGGTTCCGGAAAGCGTTTCACCGATGCGTCGACAGCAAACGCGACTCAATCTGGTCCGAGGGAATTTCCAGCAGGATCCAGTGAAGCAAAGCTGTCTGCTGAGTTTCGCTGGAAGCTTTCACAATGACATACAGAGGAACGCAGACGCCTGTGGGGTATCTGCCGGTCAGCTGACGGAACAATCCGCCGGTCTTCTGAATCAGGGCCGGGACGGCGACGGTCGCATCCCTGCTGCCGGATTCGGCTGCAATGGATCGGGCCAGAATCACCAACTGGTCACTGATCTCCGGCTTGATGGAGAAGCTTCCGTCCGCAGATGTTTCGGTCAGCAGAGGCTGTCGTTCGCCTCCCGTCATACTGCCCAGTTCGAGTTCAAACTGAGTTGCTCCCGGGCAGTGGTAGGTCAGTGGTGTCGGCCGGTCTGCCGCAAGGACGAATGACGTCTGGCGTTCTGCAATCTGTAACCGGGGTGATTCCGATCGAAAGTCTTTTGTCGATTCGATGTACAGTTTTCGGTCGACTGCGGCCACCACGATTCCTGCCGCATTCGCAACCAGTCCTCGATTGATTGGTCCCGGGCTGCGGTTTGTGCCGACAGGTGGCCGATATGGAGTGGCCATGTCCAGCGTCTTTGTGTGCAGCTCTGTTTCGTTTTGCTTCAGGGTCAGCTGGATTGAGTTGCGGGTGCTGATTTCGAAGCTGCCGAAATCATCCCGAAGATGCGAGACGGAATCACTTTCCGGAGTGGACACGATCACCCGGCCTCGCTGAGGAGCCGAGTAGAACACTGATGTGGCATGGCCGGATGACATGCGTCGAATACCGCTCCCATCGTCGAATCGAAACGATGGAGGAGATCGAGGATCTCCCAGCACCTGCAGGCCGCAGAAGGCATCGGGATTGGCCAGCAGCCGAGGCTCGCTCAGGTCTTCGTTCCACAGAATGCCCTGATACAGATAACCGTCACCAACAGCTCCGGTTTCGCTGGCCGATTCACTCAGCCGCCGCAGTCCATGCAGGGAAAACTGCTGCCCGTCGGCGAAGACAAGGGCTCGGTCAGCAATCACCGTCATCGATCTCGGAAACTGCTGTTCGGTGACCGACGCGATTTCTGTCAGCGATTGCAGGTCCAGTTCCACGATGCGGTAGGAGAGATCCTGGATGCGCGGGCCGGTCTTTTCCGGGTAGTCGCAGATGTAAACGGTGTCGAGTCCAATCGCGGCTGTGCCGACGCCGGGTGGCCACTGTTTCCGGCACAGAATTTTCCTTTCTGCGGTGTCGAGCACTGCAAGGACTGCTTCCGGACGATCGGGGCGAGACAGCGCATCGCGCACGGAAATCGGATTGAGACCACGAAAGAGGTCAGTTGGTGCATCGGTGCCCCAAAGCAGAGCGTGTCTGCCGTCCTGGCTCAGAAACAGTTTTTGGGCATAAAACGGCAGGTCGATCCCCGACGCTGATTCGACAAGGAAGTCCAGCGTCAGATCAGCTGAAAGACCATCCGACCCTTTTACGGTGAACTTCACCAGTTGAGCTCCCAGCTGCTGATCGGTGGGAGTCCAGATCACAGCGTCGTCTCGAACAGCAGCCTGCCCGATCGGATCTGCGTCGGCTGATGTTGCCAGAACGATGGGAGACGCATTCTCGCCGCCCGGATTGGTTGGAATCGGTGGCTCGGATTCAGCTGTTGGTTCCGCCTGAGCAGCAATCGCTTCGCCCGTATCACTGCGGATGCATCGCAGAGGAATCCGCACCGGGTCGCCGACTCGACAGCGCACCGTTGGGCGGGATTCCAGGAACAGCTGCGGCTTTTGAGGCGTGTCCCGGTGATTCAAAAGCACAATCATCAGGTGTTTGGCATGCGGAACAATCAGAAGCTTTCGACTTTCATCGGCCGTCATGCCGGACATGCGATCGTATTGATTCGAACCGGTGCGGGTCGATAGTCGAGCTCGCTGCACAGTGTCAGGAAGCGTGATCTGCTGATACGTGATGCCCGAGGTTGTGTCGGCAAGGCACAGTTCGTGTTTCCGATTCAGGCCCGCCGCGATGTCCGGATTGCTGCAGAAGGTCATGACATCGAAGTCAAACTTCATCCTCCTGCAGGGACGCAGCATGGCCGTCGTGAATTCTGTCTGATTCAGATACACCGTCCGTCGTCCCGGGATTTCACTGATTGTCAGTCCCGCCTGAACGTTCTGCACGACGGTGGAACGCAGAAGATTCACCCCGATACTCTGACCGGATTGTGTTGTCGTGCCCCATTCAACGTTCAGAAGGACCGGGTTCGAATATGCTCCGGCTCTGACCATGAGGGTGGCTCCGTCGTGAGCGACCTGAAAAATTTCTCCGGCGCTGATCGAAGACGGCAGGGCACTTTCGAACGAACCTGTTTCGAGGCTGACTCGACAGATTGCCCGAGCAAACCGGAAGTGTTCCGGCTGGTTTCCGTTGCCGTTCAGGAAATAGATGAACGGGTCCTCCGGATTGCCTGAGGCTCTTAGCATCCACAGGCCGCTGGAAACAGAGCTGAGATCGATGCGGGAAGTTTCCGTGAGTGACTCGCTGTCCAGCACAATCAGTTCCGGCGAATCCTTTGTGGCTGTCACGAAATATCCGCGGTCGTGGTATTCGTGGAAGACCACATCGACACCGTCCGCCAACGGCACATGGGCTGCCGCGTTCAGCATGCCGGATGTGAGTCGTTCGATGTCGTAGAACAGCAGTCCGGTCTCCGGGATGATGACCGCCAGGCGGCCTCGGCGAGCATCATAGGCCCAGTGCGAAATCGTTCCGGGAAACTCAAACGTTTCGCCATAACTGCTGAGTGAACCGGGGAGATGCCTCAGACCGTTTTCTTCGTCGGCTGCATTCCATTGAACTCCGGGAAAGGCCGCCGGAGTGGAGCGAGGAGACGGTTCTGACGTGAAGACCGGCTGTTCTGTTGAATTTGCCCGCGAGCCTGTTGAGGGCTGAGCAGTCGAGGCAACACTGGCTGCCTTCGCGGACGGATCGTCGGCAGACGATATTGCGGGTGGTGCCGGAACCGAGTTGTCGGGGGGCCGACTTTCCGAATCGGCTGAATCGCTCCGCTGCCGATCAGCGGTCGCCGGGCCGGAATTCGGCAGCATCAGGTTCATTCCGAACCCACCGACACAGACACTGACGAATCCAGTCAGGAACAATGCCAGAAGCGGTTGAGCATCTTTCTGACTGTGGTTGGGCATTTTGAAGTGGCTTTCCGGGTCGGCAGGCGAATGCTGCCTTACTGATGTCTCGGGAGGCAGGTTCCCGGCGACGGCGACATCGTGCGGCCGTGAGGTTGCTTGCGATTATTTCCCCAGAGCGTCCGGGGGTACGATTTCACCGTCAGAGATGTCTGCCAGGTTCTGCAGGACACCTCGCGTCGGAAGGCTGGCGACACCGGCATCCAGAAATCGCACACTGCCGTCCACCAGCCCGACCTGAACACCGTTGCCGTGTTCGCTGGAATACCCGGTCAGCGAAGCATTGATGGGCGACCAGAAGCTGGCATCGGTGACAGCATCGTTTTCGCTGCGATTCGACTGAACTCCGATCCAGATTCCTGAACCACTGATGACACTGCGTTCTCCGATGGCAATCGAATTCGATGTGCCGTCAGTAACGTCGCGAATCTTCACGTTGCTGTTCCAGCGAAAGATCCCGCCTCGCCCTCGCCGCTGTCGTCTCGAACCCTGTTGTGCGGGAGGATCCCTTTCAGGAGCACCGAACAGCAGCGGCGCGGGGAGGCGTCGATCGGCCGCTTCGACTCCTCCCGGCCACCAGCTTTCCATGCGTCCCGTGGTCCAGCGAGGAATTGGTTCGCTGCCGTAATTGCCGGTGTAGTTGGAGGTGCCATAACCTCCTCGAAACGCATTCAGGTCATCCGCCGACGACGATGGACATTGATAAGCGGACAACGCCAGTGAACTGATGTCGTCCGGCGGACCGGGCGGAAGGCTCGGAGTCAGTCGATTGAACACCGTGGCCTGATCAACGTAGGGCAGGATGGCGGCCTGCCATCCGTAGCCGGAATGTGACGACGCGTCGCGGTACGCCAACACCCAGCCGGGCGGAAAAACCGAGTACACGTCATGGTAATTGTGCAGAGCCAGACCGATACGTTTCAGATTGTTCTGGCATTCCCGACGTCGGCCCGCGTCCTGCAGGTCCTGCATCGCGGGAACCATGACCGACAGCAGGACGCTGGCGGTGGCCATCACGGTTGCCAGTTCGACGACGGTAAAGCCTCGACGAATCGAACAAGGTGTCTTCATGAGGTGGATTCCATGGAACAATGGCAGGTCGAACAGAGAGAACTGTTGAGGCGGATACTGTCCGCCGAATGATTACGGCAGCTTCGTCAGACGCCACGTTTGTCCAACTCGCTCCAAAGTAACAGACCGACGACTACTGCCGCTGGTTGCGGACTGAACCGTTTGAGCACTGATTCCGGCAAAAAATCGCCAATGACCGTTCAGCAGTGAAAAGCGAATTCTGCGATCCGGAGGCTGCAGTCCTGCCGGATTCGGGCGAACGGCCTGCCTGTCGCTGACGGTATGTTCGAATGGACCTGCGACGTACTCTGCCGTGTCTCCGCTGATCGTGGGGGTAAGCGACTGCAGCACTTTCAGGTCTTCCAGCATACGGACGACCAGAATGGACTCAGCGGTCAGCATGTCCAGTCGGCTCTGTCCCGGTGGTCCGGCGGTCATCAGTTCGATCGCCTCCGGGGGAAACATCTTCTGAACAAAATCGAACACCCTGCCTGCGTCCAGATCGGTTACGGCCGCATCGACTGCCTTCTTCAGATCCGAACCATATCCTTCGGCCGGCGCTGGACCTGAAGCTTCGGCATCCTGCTGAATCTGAACCTGCACCGTTGCAACCTGCTGACTTTCATCCAGCGTAACTTCACCATCACGCACGTCTTCAATGAGTTTGGTCAGAATGGGAGACGCTACCTGCTGCAGCAGCGCATCACGGCGGCCCTGTTTCCGGGATTCGCGCATCGCTTCGATAGGAGCATACAGGGTCAGAAACTCTTCGAATCGGCCTTCCTGCAGCAGATGATTCATGGCCTGCAGTGAATTCTGAGGTGTGTCCACTGCTGCAGTCGCTCCCGAACCGCCGGAACTGTTTCCGCTTCCGGGTCCGGACATCGACCAGACCAGTAATGCTCCGGTCAGAATTCCCGCCACGCTGACCAGAGCCGACAGTGCTGTCAGAGGCACACTGCTGGGGCGGGATTTTGCCGATTCGGTGGCTTTCGGGGCCGAGGTGTCACCGGTGGTTGCTTTGGATTTGGTGCCCGCCGTCTTTTTTCGTCGGGGCGGTGGAGGAGTGTGCCAGTCGTCGCCTGCGGGAGCGTCATTCCATGATTCGTCATCGGGAGCATCGTTCCACTGCTCGTCCGCATAGTTTCCGTCCAGGACGTCCAGCAGATCCGGAGGTGGTTCCGGAGTTGGAGCCGGAACTGTGACCGCGGCCTGACACGACGGACACCGAAATGTTTTTCCAATGGCCTTTTCAGAAACCTTCAGCCGTTTTTCACACGACGGGCAGGGAAACGAAATACTCATGCACGGTTCTCGGTGGGGGCAGGCGAGGTGACGGGAGGAACCAGGTCAGTGTCACCACTGATCCCAATCTGGGTGTGCCTTGACTCGATCCCCCCCAGGATACCAGGCGATTCGGTTGTTCGCAAACGTCAGCAGAATTGGAGGCCGATGAGGCCACGGCTGGCCAGTTTGACTTTTCGGGAGTTGTGCGAAGTATGCGGGTGATGTGAGGGAGGGTTTCCGGTGGAGTTGCCGGGGACGTGTTCAAACTGAAGGAGCGAAGCTGTGAGTGACAAGCCGGTTTCGGGGCTGCCGGAGGTGCTTCAGCGT
Source organism: Planctomycetaceae bacterium (assembly GCA_041398865.1). Taxonomy (GTDB): domain Bacteria; phylum Planctomycetota; class Planctomycetia; order Planctomycetales; family Planctomycetaceae; genus Fuerstiella. The sequence continues at coordinate 21,819 of JAWKTY010000008.1, read as the reverse complement.
GTTCCCGATCCATGCGGGCGCGGTGTTGTTTGCCGACCGAGTCGGACGACGTCGAAGGAAGCATCTCCTTCGGCGTCACCCTTTGCGGATGGCCGGAGCTGCCAGAGGATCGTCAGGCCAGGGGTGTTTGGGGTAGCGGCGTTTGAGTTCCTTTTTTACCTCGGGGTATGTGTTGGCCCAGAAGCTGGCGAGGTCGTCGGTGATCTGCTGCGGTCTCATGTTCGGAGCCAGCAGGTGCAGCAGCACGGGAATCCGGCCACCGGCAACGCGCGGAGTCTGCTTCAGGCCGAACACTTCCTGAATTCGGACGGCCAGCACCGGAGGTCGATCGAGTTCGTACATCAGGCGAATGCGGCTGCCGCTGGGGACCATCAAGCGTTCCGGAGCTTCCTGATTAACGGCCTGCAGCTGTGGATAATTCAGACGCCGTTCCAGAGCCGCCAGCCAGTTGGCCTGCTTCAGGTCGCGAAACGAACGCTTTCCGTGGCACAGGTCCCGCAGGACTTCCCGCAGCGCGTCGCTGTCGAAGGATGGCAGCTGCAGTTCCGGCATCCATGTTGCCAGACACTGAGTTCTGAGGATGAAGTTTTCCACGGCATCCGAATCCGCTGGCATCACCGCCTTCCACTGACCACTGGCTGCTTCAAACAGAATCTGTGCCGCTGTGGCATCGTTCTGCACACTGACAGGAGTTTCGTCCAGCAGCAGATCCAGAAAGCGGACTCGACGCCGAGCGGCCACCTGCTGCTGAGATGGATGAAAGAACAGTTCATCTGCCGTTGTCAGCAGCGATTCATCGAGCCATTCCGGGCTGACCATCGACGCCAGACGCACGTTGGCATCCGTGCCGGCTCCGTCGACATCCACACATAAAAACAGATCCGATGATCGGACGACCGAGGCCGCATTCAGTCGAACACCTCGCCCGCCCACCATCAGACCTCGATCAGATCCCACGTCACGTCGCCGAGCCAGTCGATCCGGAAACGCGGCCAGCAAAGATTTCAGCAGAACGGTGCTGCCTGCCGATGTGTTCTGTTGTCGGCCGACAGCTTTCCCCGCAGCCAGTCGTTTCAGCTGGCCGGCGACCTGCTGCAGCTGCCGAGCGGCTCCGATGTTGATCTCTCCGAACGGCGTTGAGGTCTGACCGGTGGCCAGAAATTTTTCAACGGCCTGCAGGCGGTCCAGAACATCCGACTGCCGCTCGCCACCCCCGTGCGCGGCGCCGCTGATGGAAGGCGTTCCGTCGCGACGAGTCATGAACACACTGCGTTCAGACAGCATGGCCGCCAGCAACGACGCTCGATCCGTTTCCCTGTCCGCTGCGGCGGCACACAGCAGTCGAGCCAGCCGGGGAGCCAGCGGAAAACTGCTCAGCTGCCGCCCCAACGCTGTGATGCGCAGCGACTTCGAGCCAGCTTCGGCAGAAGAAACCGTCAGAGCTTCCAGCATCGTCAGCAGACGTTCAGCATGTTCGATGGATTGCTCAGACGGCGATTCGAACCACGGGAATGCTCGCACATCATGTTCGCCCCAGGCATGCAGATTCAGGACGGCAGACGACAGATCCACGCGCTGCAGTTCCGCGACGTCGTGATCCCGGCGAGCTCGATGAGTTCCCTCGTCCCACAGCCGCAGACAAATGCCCGGCCCGGTCCGACCGGCTCGCCCCGCCCGCTGATCGGCGGACGCTTTGGAAATCGGAGTCAGTTCCAGCCGGTTCAGTCCGGCAGCGGCGTCGAACTGCATCTGCCGAGCGTAACCCGTGTCCACCACTGCCGTGACACCTTCAATCGTCACGCTGGTTTCCGCCACGTTGGTCGACAGCACCACTTTGCGAATTCCGGCCGGCGCGAGTACTCGGTCCTGGTCTTCCGCAGACATGTCACCGAACAGAGTCATCACCTGCAGAGCTCGGGTTTCCGGAACAGCCTGCAGCTCTTTGGCAGTCTTCAGAATTTCGCCGACTCCCGGAAGGAACACCAGAATGTCGCCATCCGTTTTCTGCACAGCTTTCAGCACACCGGTCACGGCCTGAGTCGTCATGGGGGTCTTCGGCGGCGATGGCAGATAACTGATCGCCACCGGAAACATGCGACCCGGGCTGCTGATCACCGGACAGTTTCCCAGGAACTCGGCGACCGGAGCTGCATTCAGTGTGGCGGACATCGCCAGAATGCGCAGTTCCGGGCGGACGGTCTGCTGCAGTCGCCGAGTCATCGCCAGAGCCAGATCGCTGTCGAGTCGACGTTCGTGGAATTCATCGAATACCACAACGCTGACGTCTTCCAGAAACGGGTCATCCTGCAGTTTTCTCAGCAGCACGCCTTCCGTGACCACCAGAATTCGAGTGTCTTTGCTGACGGCATCATCGAACCGAATCCGATAGCCCACTGTGCCACCCACCTTCTGATTCATTTCAGCGGCCATGCGTCGAGCGGCCGTACGAGCAGCAATGCGGCGAGGTTCCAGCATGACAATCTGCCCGCCATCCGCCAGACCATGCCGCAGCAGAGCCGGAGGAACTCGAGTCGTCTTACCCGCCCCGGCCGGAGCCTGCAGCGCGCAGTTGTGAACTTGCAGGACGGCTGTCAGTTCGGGAAGAACGTCATCAATCGGCAGCGGAGTCATTGTTTGCTTTCAGATTCACCAGCACCAAAGTAGCTATCACACCCTCAGGAGCCATCACGCTCCGAGTGACGAGCTGTCACGGGATGCGACTTGCCCAAACAAACCACCTGGCCGTTATGATCCAGCATCGCCCAGCCCGTTTCCTGCAGTGTCAATTCTGAAGGCCTCGTTTCAGGTGAACAGTAGCAGCCATCCCGCGCTGCCACATCACTCGGAGCGTGATGGCTACGTAGCCGTCACTCGCCGCGTGATGAGCTGTCACGAGATGCGACTTGCCCCGGCCGAAACGCCCGGCTGATATGATTTGACATCGCATTGCTCATTCCCTGCAATGTGAATCCTGGCAGCCGAATCGAACGTCGTCGGAAAACGGTGTTGTCCCGCGGTGGCTGATCACGGCGGCGCGAAATGGCGGCTTTGATGCTGAGCCACTCACGGGTGCTCGATTGCCGATGTTGCGACAGATCGGCAGTGGTCGGCGTCCCCGGGCGCGGTTGTGGCTGCGTCTCAGGCAGCGCCCCCTGCGTCGAAGAGATTTTGTTGGCTCCTTCGCGTTTTCTGGCCGAAACACGCCTACAAACGTCGTATTCCTTATCGTTTTTGTGAGAAGTTTTGAGTAGGCTCGTCCAGAATTGTTAGACTAAGGGCCATGTGTGACCATGGTTCTCGGTACGCCGGGGAAGATGCACCAGTCGCTTGCTGTAGTCGTGTCCTTTCCTGTTTTTCAGCGCGAGCCAGGATAGGTTCTTATTGCAGAAAACCTGTTTCAGGTTTGCCAGGTTTTATGAGCGACGAAGTCGCGTTTCCGAGCGACAGCTCAAATGGGGCGTGGGCACTGCTCACGTTAGCTTGAAGTGATGTCTGTGATTCAGTGGTTGAGAAAACTTCGGCGAATGTCTTCTCGGCGATCGCGCCGGAATCGCGTTCTGACTGTGGAACCACTGGAATGTCGTGCCTTGCTGGCGTCTGTGATGGATGCCGGGACCACGTTGCAGATTGAGTTGCAGCAGAGCGAAAAGCTGCAGATTGTTTCTCATGGCAGCAGTTACGAATTCACGTCGACAACGTCCACGTTTACTGACGGCGGAGTCACAGATGCGGCGGACTTTGCGGGATTTGCCGGCAGCAGTCTGACGCTGAATGATCTGGCTCAGTATACACAAATCGACATCTTCGATTCTGCGCCAGGGGCGTCGGTGGAATTTCTGGATTCGCTGGCGAACGACTACCAGCACGACGTGAACATCATGCTGGACGATGGTTCCAACAGCCGTTCGGTCGTCTTGAATGGCAGTTCCAACTTCGGCGACAACAACCTGACGGCTGAAACCGATGGTGCGATTCTGATGTTCGCTGGCACTCAGCTTTCCGTTCACAACGGCAACGTAACTCTGACGGCAGCCAACCGAGGCGACGGGACGGCCGAAAAACGTGGCATCAACATTCAGGGAGCAACCATCACCACAACCGGTTCCGGCAACATCAGCCTGACGGGAACCGGAGCATTCCGCGGGACCGCCGTCAGCAATCTCGACGGGATCGGCATTGAGAACAATTCCCGCATCGAATCAACCAGCACAGCCGCTGATGCCGGAACGATTACTCTTGTGGGGACCGGTGGCGGTGGAGCGGATTTCGAAACGGGTGTGTGGATTGCGGATTCCACGGTCAGCAGCGTGAATGGCGACATTCTTGTTGATGGTTCGGGGGGAGGAGGATTCGGTACGAACCATTTCGGCGTGGGAACGCGAACGGCCACACTGGCATCCACGGGAACCGGTCCAAATGCAGCGTCGATTGTGATTGACGGCATCGGCGGTACGACAACCTCTTGGGGAGTGGGCGTTGCATTGCTGGACAACACGACCGTGTCCGCCGTCGACGGCGATATTACGGTCAACGCAGCGGGCGGTTTCGGCACGGGCGACAACAACAGCGGATTGCGGATGGAGGATTCCGTGCTGCAGTCGTCGGGAACAGGAACCGAAGCCGGGCAGATTCTGATCAACGCGGTGGGAGGCGGCGGCACCAACAATAGTGGTGGTGCGAGTCTGTCCGCGGGCAGCGAGGTTTTGACGGTTGATGGAGCGATTGTCATATCCGCGTCGGCAGGACCGGATACTTCTGAGCATGAAAACGGCGGACTTTTCGTCAGCGGGACGATTCGTTCCACCGGAACAGCACCGATCGACATCACCGGCACAGCAGCGGCCGGAACCGGCTACAACCGTGGAGTGCACATCGTTGGTGACACCACAGTCATCGAAAGCAACAGTGGCCCGATTTCCATCACCGGCACCGGCGGCAATTCAACCGCAGGAAACGGGCACGGCGTTGAGATTCGTGAAGGAGCAATGGTCCAAAGCCCGTTCGGCAATATCGTGATCACGGGAACGGCCGGAAGCGGTGACAGCGACAACTACGGCGTTTCTCTTCAGCCTGACACCATCGTTCGTTCCACCGGAACAGGTTTGGATGCCGCGACAATTTCCATCGTTGGAACAGGCGGTGGTGGTGATTCCTGGAACGTGGGCGTGGTCGTCTCCGGGGCGACGGTCTCAAGTATCGACGGCGATATCGACATGGTCGCAGTCGGCGGCGATGGATCCGGAGCGAACAATCGAGGCATCAATCTTGTCGGTGACTACCACGTGGAATCCACAGGCACCGGCGACAACGCAGCAGATATCTCCATTGTTGCGACCGGTGGTAACGGGACTCAGTTCAATCATGCCTTCACACTGTTCGACGATGACACCGCCTCCCCTGAGATCAGTACGGTCGATGGCGACATTTCCATCGTTGGAACCAGCGGCACAAATCTGACAGAAAGTTCCAACAGTGCGGTGTATGTCGCGTCTCGAATCACTTCCAATGGAACCGGCGGCATTTCAATCAGCGGTTCGGCCATCAGTGGCACCTCCGGAAGCGGCGGGATCTCGGTGGCTGGATCCGGTCACATCGAAAGCATCTCCGCGCCGGTTTCTCTTGTCGGTTTTGGTGCTCCGGGAACGGGAAAATTCAATTACGGCGTGTTCGTGGCGACGGGCGGTGAGGTGGTCACGCAGACCGGAGACATTTCCGTTCACGGCACATCCAGAGCCGACGACAGTTCCGGGGTGAAGTTGAACGGAGACCCCAACGGCGGGGCATGGATTCGTTCAGCGGCAAGTGGCAACATTGACGTTTACGCAACTGCGGAAGCCACCAACGGACACAATCATTTTCAGCTGGGCTTCACCGCAAAACTGGGAGCTGCCGGTGCAACGGGAGACATCTCCATCTTCTCAGACACGGTGGAACTGAATGAACAGGGACACAGTGGACAGATTCTGACGCTGGGCAATGTGCTGGTTGCTCCGTTCACGGAAGGATCACCACTGCAAACGATCACGCTGGGCGGATCTGCCACCGGGCGTGCCACTGACCTGAATCTTACCGATGACGAACTGGCTGCGATCACCGCCGGTTCAGTCACCTTCGGAACACCGGGACTTTCGCTGAACCAGAATACAATCCTTCTGGAAACGGTGTCGCTGCAGGTTCCGGTAGCCATTCACGGAGGCACCATTCTTGACGAAGTGGGCACGGATCTGCAAACGCCGTCTGTCACGTTCTACGGTATTGTTTCTCCCGGTAACCCCATTGGAATTCTGCAGACTCCGGAAGCAACTTTGACTTCCGGCAGTACACTGCGACTGCAGTTCGGAGGCGACACGGCCGGTGAAGGTACCGGTTTCCACGATCAGCTGAATGTTTCCGGTCCGCTGACCATCACAGCCAATGTCGACCTTGATCCAATTCGCCTGCTGGCATGGCGTCCCCAGGGCGGTGAAGAATTAGTTATCGTGCGGCGCAACGGAGGCACCGGCATGTTCAAAGACCTTCCCGAAGGAGCGACTCTGCCGGACTTCTTCAACGCCACCATCAGCTATCAGGGCGGTGACGGCAACGATATCGTGCTGACACTTCCGCAAAGTATTTCGTTGCCAAAACACGCCACTTTGACGGAGCTCGGTGGGGCCGGTGTTACGATTTTCGGCGCGGATGAAGGCGGCAACGCGGGGCAGTCGGTGCATGCGGCCGGAGACGTCAATGGCGACGGCATCGACGACTTTCTGATCGGTGGCAACCGAGCCAACACATCTGGCAACGGACGCACGGACGCGGAGAAGCGTATCTGATCTATGGCAGCCGCAATCCGGAAGCCGTCATCGATCTCGGGAATCTCGGCAATCGCGGCGTGAAGTTTTCGGAGTTGAAGCGAACAGTCTGACGGGCCATTACGTCGGAGCCGGCGACTTCAACGGCGATGGATACAGTGACGTGGTGATCGGTGCTCATCAGGCCCTCGGAACGGGGCGAGCTTACATCGTGTGGGGCGGGACTTCGCTGCCGCAGACGATTGATCTGGCCAATCCGGGAACAGCAGCCGTCACCATTGTCGGCACGGCGACCGACGACCTGGCCGGGAATCCGGTTTCGTCGTTGGGCGACATCAACAACGACGGCTTTGATGACTTCGGCGCTGGGATCCATCTGGGCGGACGGAGCTGACAACTCACAGGATCGAGCCGGTGAAGCTCACATCATTTTCGGAGCTGCCAGTCTTCCGCAGACCATTCACCTCGCCTCCGCGTCAGCCGGCGTCACAAGAATTGTTGGTTCACAGGCGGGCGACGAAGCGGGAGTTTCCGTGTTTCCGCTGGGAGACATTAACGGCGATCAGATCGATGATTTTGTCGTGGGAGCTCGCTACGCGGACGGCCTGAATGCTGCCACGACTCGCAGCGGTGAATCGTACATTTTCTACGGTCGGCAGAACTTTGCAGCAGTGATGGACGCCACCGCTGATGCGAACGTTGTAATCTACGGAGCCGACGTGGATGACTTCAGCGGCTGGCCGGTTCGTGGACAGGGAGACGTGAACGGTGATGGCTACAACGACATTCTGGTCGTGCCGCGATGTTCGCAGATTCTGTGCAGAACTCACGCAGCAACGCCGGAGAAACGTATCTGATCTGGGGCGGATCGTCGCTGCCTGCTGAAATTCATACCGGCAACCTGGGCGACGCCGGTGTGACGTTCTTCGGAGCGGACGTGGGAGACAACAGCGGTCGCAGCGTGGACATTGTTGGCGACGTGAATGCGGACGGCTTCGACGACATCGCCATCAGCCGCTCATCAGGGGGCTGGGGCAGACAACAGCCTGAACGCTGCCGGTGAAGTGCGATTGATTCTGGGACGCAGCGATCTGCCCGCCGAAATCGACTTCGCAGATCCCAACGCCGCCGACTTCACACTGTTTGGAGGCGACTCGGGCGACGAAGCGGGCATCTCCGTTCGAGGGGCAGGCGACATCAACGGCGATGGCCTGCACGACATCATCATCGGTGCTCGCTTTGCAGATTCGTTCAACAATTCGCGACCAGACGCCGGAGAAGCCTACATCGTCTTCGGCAACAGCCTGTTCGCGCCCGCCGTGCCGATCATCACCGGCCCGATTGCCGGTGCTCGGTTAACCGAAACCGCCACCACCATCACCTGGAACGAAAGTGCGGATGCCGCTTCATACGAGCTCTGGCTGCAGCTGGTTGGCGGCGATGCCAATCCCGTGGTGAACACGTTGACACAGGACACGTTCGCCGAAGTTTCGGGACTTGAAATCGGACGGTATCGGTCGTGGGTGCGCGCGATTCGGTCCGACAGCACCAAAAGCGCGTGGGCTTCTGCCACGTTTTCGGTCTCGCTGTCCACGACCATACATTACACCGGAGCAGGCAATCAAGAAGATCTGCGTCCGACATTTTCGTGGGACGCAGTTGATGGGGCGACCGGCTACCGAGTTTACATCAGCAATGTCACCCAACAGCAGAATGCGATCGTCGATACCGTCGTGACTGACACTCACTTCACGCCGGACTTCGATTTGCAGTTCGGCATTAATCGCATCTGGGTGCAGCCGATGGGGCCAGGAAACTACTCCGGAGCATGGTCGACGGCAGAAGATTATTCGGTGGGCCCGCAACTGATTTCGCCGGTGACCGCCACTCTGAACAACCCGCCGGTCTTCAGCTGGACCGATGTTCCTGGTGCTGACACCTACGAAATTTATATTCGAAAGAGCGGCGATGCCCCGCTGATCGCCACCGCACTGACCGAGCCAACCTACACGCCTTCGGGCACTCTGGCGAATGGCGATTACCGCTGGTGGGTGCGCGGCGTTGCTGCCAATGGTCGAACGGGAAGCTGGAGTTCTGCAGGGACGTTCAACGTGGGCGGGCGAGTCACCATCACGTCTCCCACAGAAAACGTTGCCAATGGAATTGCCAACATTCGCTGGGAAGCCGTTCAGGGGGCCGCTGCTTACGAAGTGTATCTGTATTCCAGCACAGAATCGCGACTGATTCAGCGAGTGACAGACGTGACCGCCACACAGTTCGATTCCATTCCACTGGCGGAAGGCGACTACAGAGTCTGGGTGCGTGCCTATGCTGCAAGCGGCTCTGCTGCACCCTGGAGTCGCGCGACAGATTTCTCCGTCGCTTCGCTGGTCCCCGAGCTGACCGCAACTGCCGCTTCGCCCGTAACACCGACGCTGGAATCGATTCCGGAATTCTCATGGAACGCAGCGTCACAGGCGGCGTCCTACAATCTGTATCTGACGGACGGAGAATCCGTGATTCAACAATCCGGACTCAGCACCACACAGTGGACGCCTTCTTCACAACTGGCTTCCGGAATCTGGACGGCGGGTTCAGGCCGTCGATTCTTCCGGGCGAACAGGACCGTGGAGCGATCCGGCAATGACCGACACGTCCGGAAGAACCAACGTCGTGCCGCCCGCACCATCCGGGGAAATGGTGACCTTTGAATGGCAGCAGGTCCTGGCCGCCAGCCACTATTCACTGCAGGTCAACAATGTCGACACCGGAGAAGTCGTCATTCGAGAAAACCAACTCACCAGTGTGACGTTCACTCCGGCCGCAAATCTCCCGCCCGGCAACTACCGCATCTGGGTCCGAGCCATCTCGTCCAGCGGAACGCTGGCTCCGTGGAGCCTGAAGCAGGATTTTTCCACTGCCTGATAGATTCGCCCGTGCACGATTTATTGACTGCGGAGTCGATTCTGACGGCAAAACCGAACCTCGAAGAAAGCTGTGATCCCGCGGTGCACATCACTCGGAGCGTGATGACGACGTAGAGCGTGCTGAGCAGTGCAGATGACGATGGTTAATCTTCCTGAAGTTCTTTCAGCAATTGCAGAGCCGCCGCTTCGTAGGGGGCCTGCCATTCCGGAGCCAGCAGGCAGTCGCAGTCTTCCTGAGCACTGCCGGGATTCAGCAGCTGTTCGGTTGTCGGAGCGTAGTAGATGTAACCGTTGGTGTAGCCGACTACAAATGTGTGTTCATGAGGCGAAGCCTGCTTCAGGTTCAGTCCGATCTGTACGGTTAGTTCTCCGGGAAATGTCGTCAGTACGAAATCGCCGATGCGAATGGCCAGCAATTCAACGCCCAGTGTTCGCTTTCCGGCAGCCACATAATGAGCCTGATGTTTCTGCAGCAGAGCCATGTTGGTGTTTAGCCGAGTCAGCTGTTCCATGGTATGAATGTTGCGAATGTACTGATCAATTGCTCGACGGTTTTCCGCATCCAGTGACTGCAGATCCCTTCGCCCAATCTGTTCTTCGTGCAGATAGGCGTGCGAATAGTAGCCAGGAAACTGATCATCCAGCCGATACTTCATCACCAGCGGCAGAAACGTTTTCAGACTTAACGTTGTTCCGTTCAGAGATCGCAGTAGGCGGTCCCGCTCTGCGTCCAGGCGAGTGATTCGTTCCGCCATGTCGGCTCGAGGAAGTTCCAGCTGCGACTGACAGCCCTCAGTCGCTCTTCCGGATGTGTGCGAACAGTTCGCAGTGCCTTCAGAGTACTCGCGCCAGCAGGTTTCCGAAAGGTTCAGCATCTCGAGGATGATCTACGTCCTTGTAGAAGCGAGGATTGATGTCGCCCGCACAGCCCCGCAGAAACAGGGCCACGCTGTCATTTTCCAGATTGTCTTCAATCACCGCCGACGCGTACCCGGTGATATCTGCCGTGTTGCCTCCACCCGGAACCCCTGAATCGGATGGCACGCGAAGTTATAAACCACGGCCACAGGTCGGCCATTCATTGCATCCAGCCGCAGGACTCCGATTTCCGGGTCCACCGGGCCGACGGACGCCACCTCACTGTCCGGCGGCATCGAGTACGCATGTCGCACGTCCACGACCGATCCATCCTTCATCACCAGCCGACGATTTTCCAAGATGCGATCTTCGGAACCGCGGCCGACTCCTGCCGTCGCAGGCTGCAGTCTTTCCAGCGCCATGCGAACCGCATCGATCGTTCGCTGAGCCACATTCTGCAGACAATGCCATGGCAGTGGCTGGCATTGACGGCGACGTGCTGTTCGGGAATCTGAACCGTCCCGCAGAGGCTCCGCACCGTGCTCAGGATAATCATTGCCAATCGGACCGATTTCTCCAATGGCCACTGCGTCGACGGCAATCAGCACCACGGACGTTTCGCCCCGCTTCAGCACCAGTGCTCGAGCGTACAGGCGATCACGTACAGGTCCGGCGTCAACGTTGGTGATGTCCACCTCGCCGCGCTGGCTTCGCAGAGCGACAACTGACTCGGGAAGGATCATCAGAAGCAGGGTGGAAATGCCCATCAGTCGCATCAACAGAGTCATGATATGTTTCCTGAACGAATTCGAATGTCGCCACCACGCTCCACGATGACGGACGAAATTGTGAACGGTTATAACTCTGGAAGAACCACCTGTGAAACCAGATGCGGTGACGCTTCTTTCTGTCCGGAGTCCAGGCGGGGCCTTGATTTCAATCGCCCACTCCTCAGTTCATCACGGCGGAGCGTGATGGCAACACTGTTGGCTGCAGGATGGGCTCAGCAGCGAGCACTCACCGAGTTCTTTTCAGTTCAAACTGTTTTCCGGAAAGGGCGTCCCTGGCGAACTGGCCCCAGAATGGCGTCGGAGTGTAGCTCCAGTCGGAAATCATCACCGGAGTCGCTTTGGGATGGAAGCACCAGCCGGTCCAGTTCAGCTGATGTTTCTGAATGAAGCCCAGCATGTCCGGGACCCGTATACGGATCTTCCTGATCGTCCGCCGGAATGAAGTTCATTTGTTCACGTCCGCTCCCAGTTCCCCCACCAGAATCGGATATTTCGCTGCAGTGGCCAGCACCTTGTCTTCCCAGCCGGTGTGCCAGTTGTACGTGTGCCACGAATACATAATTCCGTTGCCGGTTTTGTCCTGAAGAGCATATCCCTGAACAATCCCTGACAGATCGTTGCACCAGAAGACTCCGCCGGCGATGACAACGTTTCTGCTCCGGTGGAACGAACCGCATCGACCAGTCCCTGCATGCCAATTGACTGGAAACCGCGATTCTTCTGTTTCTCTTCGTCCGTCAGGAAGGCTGTTTCGTCAACAGCATCAGGATTCGCAACAAATCCGCCGTTCTTCCAGACATCCCACGAAATGCCGTGAGGTTCGTTCAGCAGATCGAATAACACTGCCGGATGGTTTTTGTAGACAGTGGCAAAGTCTTTCCAGAAATCAGCATGTTCCTGCCGCGGAGCTCGATACCGATGCAGATCGATCACCACGTAGGCTCCTCGATTGGCTGCCAGCGTGATGATCTGATCCAGAATCTCGCGATACTCTTTGCCATCGTCTTTCTGATACGGACTCTTCCCGTACCAGAACGTTTCATTCATGGGAACTCGAATGCAATTGGCCTTCCAGTCTTCAATCGCCACAACGACGGATTTGATCATTTGGCGATCGTGGGGCAGAGTTTCCAGACCTCCGGCATTAACACCCTGCAGCCAGACTTCCTGACCCGCGGAATCATGCAGGCGGTTGCCAACAACTTTCAGTTCCAGCGGCCATTGTGTTTTGTTGGGTTCTTCCGGCGGCACATACTGAGCCTTCCGTTCGGCTTCACGCTGTCGGGCAGCGGCCAGCAGAGCATCCGAAAGTGACGGGTTTGATGACAAGATCATCCAGATCAAATGTGCCGCCTTCACCTGAAACAGACTGGGCATCACGCCACCGTCAGCGTGCCTTCAGGAATGAGAAACTGTGTTGATTTTTGACCCAGCCGTCGGTGTCTTTCTGAGCATACGGCGGAGAAGGCTGCTTCAGTTTTTTGCCATCAATGCCGAGGCAGTCCAGCATGATGCGAGCGTCATGCCAGGGATGTTCTCCCTTCTTCAGGCCGCTGATTCGCTGTCGCCAGGACAGTTCCAGAGCCTGAGTACCTTCCGGAATGTCCACCGTGCGGTACACGCTGACAAGTTCACCGGGCTTTGCTGCTGTGAGTCTCAGAAACCGATTTCCGGATTCCTGACCCCATTCGCCGGATTTCGGTCGCCCCCACTGATCCGGCCACCCCGGCTGTTTACCTTCCGCTTCGAAGTCACCGTTGGTTAACAGTGAGCCCTCTTTGTTCAGCACTGCCGCCGCTCTCGCTCGCCGCTTCGCCGCATCGGCCGTGAGTTTCTGAAGACGTTGTTCCGCCGCTTCACGGGCTGCCACTTTCAGAGGTTCCGGGTCGATGGCCTGCAGGCTCACATCATCCAGATCGAACGTGCCTGAGTTGACCCGAAACAGACACGGCATGAACTTCAAAATGCGAGCCCCTTCCGGCACCAGAAACTGAGTCCGTTTTTCTTCCCAGCCATCGGTGTCGTTGCGAGTCGCCGGGGCTGACGGTGTCGGAACAACTTTCTGTCGATCCGCATCCAGAAACTCAAGCATGATGCGAGCATCAAACCAGGAGTTTTTGCCGACCTTCAGGTTGGTGATTCGCTGCTTCCAGGTGAGCTGAATGGCCTGCAGGCCGTCCGGGAGATTGATTTCCTGATAAAGCATCACCATCCGATCGGCCGCCGGACTGGTGAGCCTCAGAAAGTGATTGCTCTGCTCTTCAATCCAGGCAGCGTCCTGAGCGGTTGCCCAGCCATCCGGCCAGTGATCGTCGTCAGCATCTGATTCAAAGGTGCCGTTGGGGCCAAAAGTTGAATTGTCCTGACCATACGCAGGGATTCGACAGTTCAGCAACAGAACCGGGACGATAAGCAGGCGGCAACGAGACATGCAGAATCTGACCGAAAAACAAGGGGTCCAGGGAAGTCACCACGTCGCAGATCGATCCAGGCGGACCTCGCGGAGCGAGATACCACTGTGGCGGGTCGCTTCGTGAGGCCAGTCCGATTAATCCGCAGTATCACCCCTGCAGAGCAGACGCGTCCGCAGGGCGATTCAGAATGCTTGTGACCACTGTACCCGGCTGACCTTCCAGCAGGCTGCCCACGCCGGTCGGACGGCGGAACGACAGTCGATCGTTATTCAGACCGAACAGATGCATTAACGTGGCGTGGTAGTCGAAGTGATTGACAATGTCGGTCACGGCTTTGTGTCCGAGTTCATCGGTTTCGCCGTGAATGCAGCCTCCTTTGAAACCGCCGCCAGCCAGCCACATGCTGAATCCATACGTATTGTGGTCTCGGCCAATGTTCTTTTCATTCTGAATCACCGGCAGTCGCCCCATTTCGCCACCCCAGTGAACCACGGTTGAATCCAGCAGACCTCGCTGCTTCAGATCCTTCACCAGCGCCGCTCCCGGCTGGTCAACTCGACCACAGACCGCGGGCAGCGACTTCACAATGCCGCCGTGATGATCCCACGTCTGATTGCCCGTGTGTAACTGCACGAAGCGGACTCCGCGTTCCACAAGGCGACGGGCAATCAGGCAGCGAGTTCCGTATTCCTGAGTCACTTTGCTACCGATGCCATACATTTTCTGAGTGGCTTCGGTCTCCTGGGAAATATCCATCGCTTCTGCGGCCGCCACCTGCATGCCGGCTGCCAGCTCGTAGCTCTGCATCCGAGCCGATAGATCGTGTTCGCCGGGATGCCGGGCGAAATGAGCTTCGTTGATCTGTCGAAGATAATTCAGCATGCGATCCTGATTCTTCCCGGCCAGCGACGGCGGCGGATCAAGGTTCAGAATGCGAGGTTCCTGAGACCTGACAACAGTGCCCTGATAAACGCTCGGCAGCCAGCCGTTCTGCCAGTTCTCCACGCCCAGCACCGGAAGGCCGGACGGATCGATCAGCACCATGAACGACGGCAGACTGGAGCGTTCGCTCCCCAGTCCGTACGAAATCCACGACCCCAAAGGCCGGATCGGCCCGCCAGCTCACACCGGCGTTCCAGCATTGATGGATCCGCCGTGATTGCTGACACCTGTGTGCATCGAACGAATCAGGCAGATATCATCGGCAACCGCCCCCAGATGCGGCACCAGTTCGCTGAGCTCCATTCCGCACTGCCCGTACTTCCGAAACCGCCATGGACTGCCGAACAGCTTGCTGCTGGCTTCGCCTGCGTTGTCATATTTGATGTCGCCGGTGAACGTCTGCAGATGGCGTTTGTTCAGTTCCGGCTTGGGGTCGAACATGTCGATGTGACTTGGCCCGCCCTGCATGAACATCGAAATCATCGCCGTCGCCTGTGGCTGCACCATTGAAGGCTTCGGAGTCAGATCGTAGATCGTCGGTTCCAGTTGTGGCTTCGGCGGAGAAGCGTTCAGTTCCTGCTGCTTCAGCCACGCGAAAGCCAGACTGCTGATTCCCAGAGCCTGCTGTCCCAGCCAGTGGCGACGACTACTGATGAACTGTGTGTTAGTCGACATACAGAAACCCGTTGGAACTCAGAAAGGCATGACACAAATGATTCAACGCCGCTGGCGACGCTTCCGTGCTGGTTTCCTGAAGCGTCAGGAATCTGACACCGGCCTGCACATCCGTTTCGGCAGGCGTGTGACCGAAGACCAGTCGCCACGCCAGAGTCACCTGAGCCGCCAGGTCCGAGCCTGCTGTTTCGCGAACTCGACCAGCCAGCACTTCCGCCTGCTGCACCACAAACGGATTGTTCATCATCAGCAGCGACTGAGGCGCGGATGTGGAGGCGGCTCGCTTTTCGCAGTTCGGTGCCATCCGGGGCAAATCGAAAGGTTCCAGAATCCCCAGCGGCATTGAACGCCGAACCTGGACGTAAATGCTGCGACGGAATTCTTCGTCTCCCAGCGACTTCAGCCTGCCCGACGGTCGCCCGGCCGAATCGCGATTGTCCATCGCCAGCACAATTTGCCCGACATCATCCGGACTGACGGGAACCGGCGGACCGAACGGCTTATCAATCAGCTTTCCGCTGACTGTCAGAACCGCATCGCGGACAACTTCTGCTTCCAGACGGCGAATGTTCATCCGGCCCAGCAGTCGATTGTCGCCGTCGATGGCATCCAGTTCGGGACGACGAACAGATGCCTGCCGGTACGCCGTGGACATGACGATCAGCCGATGCAGACGTTTCAAGGTCCAGCCTTCATCCATGAAGTTGCGAGCCAGCCAGTCCAGCAGCTCCGGATGCGATGGCGCTTCGCCTTTGATGCCGAAGTCTCCAGGTGTTGCCACCAGTCCCTGTCCGAAATGATGCAGCCAGAATCGGTTGATAAGGACTCGAGCCAGCAGCGGATGTTGTCCGTTCGTCAGATGCTTCGCATAGGCCAGACGCCGACCTGTCGTGGGGATTCCGTCGTCGTTTGCCGGGATCTGAACAGCGTTTGAGTTCAGAACAGTCAGTTCCCCGGGAGAGATTTCCTGACGAGGCTGCTGGTAATCGCCCCGGGAAAACAGCTTCGTCACAGGCACCTGGCCGGGAACTTCGTTCAGGCACATCACCAGATCATCATCCGGCCGCTTCTTTTTCGTTTCCGCTGTCAGTTCGTCCCATTTCTTTTTGAAGCCATTCAGGCGATCCGGCAGATACAGATACACCGATCCGCGATCCACGTTCAGAAACGGGTATTGCTTGATCAGTTGCTGCTGCTCGTCCGTGCGTTTGTCTTTGGCGGTCGCACGAGCGGCGCGAGCCAGCGGCTGCTGATCGGCAGGCAGCTTCTTCAGTTCACGTTCGAAGGTATCGGCAACGATGCCATCCAGTTCTTCGTTGCGTTTCTTTGCAATGTCGGCCAGTTCCGCATCAACGGCGGCGGCTGCGGAGCGAGTTTCCGCAGACCACATCGACACCAGCCGCGCATTCGGATTTCGCCATTTTTGAACGTCATACGCCGGTTCGAAGATTGCTCGCAGTCGATAGTAATCGGCCTGGCTGATCGGATCATATCGATGCGCATGACACTGAGCACAACCGACCGTCAGCCCCAGCAATGATGTCGAAGCGACCTTGATGGTTTCTGCCATCACGTCATTTCGAGCCGCATTCTGATCGACGCTGCCGTCTGCTGTTCCATCCGGACACATCCGCAGGAAGCCGGTCGCTGTCAGCTGATCGGCCTCTTCGGGAGTCAGGTCCTGATATGGCGGAGTCAGCAGTTCGTCACCGGCCAGCTGCTCAATGATAAACTGATTCCACGGCTTGTCATCGTTGAACGAGCGGATCACGTAGTCGCGATACTTCCAGGCCCACTTCCGTTCGGAATCTTTGGTCGTGTAACCGTCGCTGTCGGCGTAGCCTGCGACATCCAGCCAGTGCCGCGCCCAGCGCTCACCGTAGGCCGGGGAACTGAGCAGTTCGTCCACAACTTTCGACCACGCTTCCGGAGACTCATCAGCAACAAAGCGATCGATCGCCTCAAGCGTTGGCGGAAGTCCGGTCAGATCGAACGTGATGCGTCGCAGCAGAGTCTCCCGATCGGCTTCCGGACTGAAGCTCAGCCCCTGACTTTCCAGCTTCGCCAGCAGAAAGGAATCAATCGGTGTGCGGATGAAGTCAGTACGAGCCACATCCGGAATCATGGGCAGCGCAATCGGCTGAAACGACCAGTGCTGTCGTTCTTCCTCGGTCAGAGTATCGCCAATCGCCAGCGCTGCGGGCTCATCGCGTGTTGTCGTGGCTCCGGCATCAATCCAGCGAGCAATTACCTCCAGCTCTTCAGGCGAAACTTTCGATTTTCCGGGCGGCATCTCGCCGGATTCGATCCGCTGCACAAGCAGGCTGGCGGCGTGGTCACCGGGAATAACCGCAGTTCCGGATTCTCCGCCCTTCACCAGAAACCGCACCAGCCGAGCATCCAGACCGCCCTTCAGTTCTTCCTCCTCACCATGACACTGCCAGCAGTGAGCTTTTAGAATGGGACGAACATCGGCTTCGAAGGCCGGCGAAGGATCAGCCGACATCGCAACCGCCGGAATCAGCGGAAGCACCATCAGCAACAGGCGGAAAAGCAGTCGGTCCATCACGGCACCGGATCAGGCAGGCAGAAAAGAGGGCGGGGCGGCAAAAAACGCCTCGGGAGGGACCACCACTGTAACCAATCACCTATTCGGAACAATCCTGAATCCGGAAAGCAATCGAGGGGAACCCGGATTTCTTCAGTGTCCGTCAGCCGGACCTTCATCAAAGGGTGACTGGCCAGCCGGACGGGATCTCATTCGACGGGTCCGGGGCGTCGCTTGAAACGGTGTGCGGACCGGCGTATGACTCGTGTGTTATGGCAAAGGCAGAATCAGCGGTCACGGGATGGCGAGAGTGGGTTCGGCTTCCGGATCTGGGGATCGACGGCGTGAAAGCCAAGATCGACACCGGGGCTCGATCGTCATCGCTGCACGCCTTCGACATTCGCACCTTCGAACGTGACGACAGGCAGTTTGTGCGGTTTCGGGTCCACCCGATTCAGCGGAATTCGTCCAAAACCGTCACCTGTGAAGCCGAGGTTCTGGAAGTTCGAAAAGTTCGCAGTTCGAACGGACATGTTCAGAAGCGGCTGGTGATTGTCACAACCGTTGAAGCTCTGGGACAGTCCTGGCCGATTGAACTGACGCTGGCAAACCGCGACGCCATGGGCTTCCGCATGCTGCTGGGACGGGAAGCGATTCGAGGACGGTTTGTCGTAGACGCGGGTCGCTCGTATTATGGTGGTGTCCCGAAGAAAATTCGTGCTCTGAAGAAAAAGAAAAAAACCGGTCAGAAACGAGTCGGTCCCGAGAAGGATGCTTTATGAAACTGGCCGTACTTTCCTGCAGTCCACGCTGCTACAGCACTCGGCGCCTGCGTGAAGCAGCGCTGGGGCGCGGCCACGAAGTGAAGGTTCTGGACACTCGGAAGTTCGCCATCGATCTGGAACAGGGGACGCCGGATCTGTATTTTCGAACCCGGCAGCTTTCTCATTACGACGCCGTTCTTCCGCGGGTCGGAGCGTCCATCACCTACTTCGGCACGGCTGTTGTCCGGCAGTATGAGCAGATGGACGTCTTCGTTGCAAATTCGTCGTCCAGCATTGCCAATTCCCGCGACAAGCTGCGCAGTCTGCAGATTCTCAGTCGTCACGAAATCGGCATTCCGCGAACAACCTTTGTTCGGGATCGCAGCGATATTCTGCCGGCCATCGAACGCATCGGCGGAGCTCCGGTGGTGATCAAGCTTCTGGAGGGAACTCAGGGAATCGGCGTGCTGCTGGCGGAAAGCGTGAAATCCGCTGAAGCCATCATTGAACTGCTCAGCAGCCAGAAACAGAACGTTCTGGTGCAGAAATTCGTTTCGGAAAGCAAGGGGCGGGACATTCGAGCTCTGGTGGTGGGTGATCGCGTGGTGGCCGCCATGCGCCGGGTGGCTCAGGGAAACGAATTCCGCAGCAACGTGCATCGCGGCGGACGGACGGAATCCGTGTCGCTGGATCATCGCTATCACGACACCGCTGTCCGAGCAGCTCAGATCATGGGGTTGCGGGTAGCCGGAGTCGACATGCTGGAAGGCGACGACGGGCCGCAGGTGATGGAAGTGAATTCATCGCCGGGTCTGGAAGGCATTGAAGCGTGTACTCAGCTGGACATTGCCGGAGCGATCGTCGATTACATCGCCGCTCAGGTGGACTTCCCGGAAATCGATCTTCGGCAGCGACTGACAGTCAGCCGCGGCTACGGCGTGGCGGAAATCCACATTCCGGACGGCTCGCATTTTGTCGGGCGCACGATTGCCGAATCCGGCATGCGCGACAAGGATATCAATGCGCTGACGCTGTACCGCGGCACAACCGTGGTGCCCAATCCTCGAGCTGACCGAGTTCTGGAGCCCGGCGACCGGCTGCTGTGTTTTGGCCGGCTGGATGCCATGAAGGAAATGATTCCGGAAAAGGCGCGGCGAAAACGCAGCCCGAAGATTCTGGAACTGCCCGGCGACCAGCTGTCGCCGACCCAGATCGTTTCTCCCGCTCTTCTGGCATCCGAAGACACTGATCAGAAATCAGCCTGACGTGGGCAGTGCCCAAAACCCGTCAAGTTTCCGCTCGAAAACGCGACGTTGTCGCACCGGAAAAAATCGCACCCTCAACCACGACTTTTCTCCTGTAAGAATCCAACGTATTTCCCGCATTCAGCCGACGCCCATCATGATACCCTCCAACCGACAGCGTCGTCCGATGGACGAATGGGGTGATCAGCGAATTCCGCCCGGTGAAGCTCGTGATCTGCATTTAGCCGTCAGCGAAAGTTACAGCGGCATCACGGTTCGCATTCCGATGCATGTGCGACGAGCCATTCACCCCGGGCCGGTGGTCTTTGTCACGGCTGCTCTGCATGGCGACGAAATCAACGGGACCGGAGCAATTCGGCAGTTCCTGCACGACGATTTTCAGCTGCTGCGAGGTTCCGTCATTCTGGTCCCGGTGCTGAACATTCTGGGGTTCGATCGCCATACGCGCTACCTGCCGGACCGCCGGGACCTGAATCGGTGCTTTCCCGGTTCGGCTCGAGGCAGTCTGGCCAGCCGGATGGCGAGGACCATCTTTGACGAAATCGTCAGCCGTTGTGACTACGGCATCGATCTCCACACCGCGGCGGTTCGCAGAACAAATTATCCCAATGTCCGGGTTGACCTTGCGAATCCGGACGCCGGTCGCCTGGCCGCTGCGTTCGGCTGCGAGATCATTCTCAGCAACAAGGGACCGCGCGGAGCTCTGCGCCGGGAAGCCTGTCGAGTCGGATGTCCGACGATCATCATGGAAGGCGGCGAAGTCTGGAAAGCGGAACCGACCATCGTGGAATCGTCGATCCGAGGCATTCGGAATGTGCTGAAGAGCCTGCATATGCTGGCCGGTGAACCCGACGCTCCGGACTATCAGGTCATCATCGAACGCAGCAAATGGATTCGAGCTGAATCCGGGGGCTTCCTGCAGTTCCACGTCAAGCCGGGCGACATTGTGGAAAAAAATCAACCGCTGACGACCAGCACCAGCCTGCTGGGGCACGAACAGGAAGTTCTGACGGCTCCGTTCAATGGTGTGGTAATCGGACTGATCACCATTCCCGCCGTCAGTCCCGGTGAGCCGATCGTTCACATCGGCGAACTTCCCGAATCCGTCACTCCGGAGCGCCTGCGCGCCCTGCGGCAGAAAAATGATCTGGAAGCTCGACTGGTCGACCAGCTGGCATCCAACGTTCATGTTGTGGATCCGAATGCTCTGCACGGACTGTGACGGCAGCGACTTTACCACTCATCCGTGACCTGCCGCAGCCATTGAATGGCGTCTTCCAGACTTCCCGTTCGTCGTCCGGGAACTCGACCTTCGCTGTCGCAGGCAGCCAGCAGCCGAAGCAATTCTCCGTCTTCATGCTGCTCCAGTCGTCGACGAGCCCGCATCCCGATTGTCCCTTCGGAAGCACGATGCTGCAGCGGCAGGTTCTGAACAAACCACAGCGTGCGTTCCGACACAATCGAATGGATGGCAGCGATCCCTGCCTGATGAGCATCTCGGGGGTCGATCCCCCTGCCCACATCATGCAGCAAAGCCGCCGTGAGGAATTCCTCGTCCCACGGTTGAGCTTCCTTCGCCAGCTCAAACACCTGCAGACTGTGATACAGCAGATCGCCTTCCGGATGCAGTTCGCGATCGGGAACAACGGATTCCAGCGGCTTCAGCAGCGCCAGATAACAGTCAAAGCGGCGGTCAGACGCTTCGTCGATTTCATCGTCTGCTTCGACCCCGTGCATGGTGAACGCACTCGGAACGTCGGACGCGTCCGACGCGAACTCAGTTCCCACCAGCTGCTGAAGAGCCATCCGGATTTCCATGTCCGTCGGCAGTGCATCGCGAT
>JAWKTY010000007.1:0-296433 GCA_041398865.1 Planctomycetaceae bacterium | reverse complement strand
ACACCATTTCCATGTACGGTGTGGGTTCATCAATTTCGAACCATTCACCAACATGCTCCTCCAGAATGCTTGGAGCAAACGGGCGGAACTTCTCGCGGTATTTGATTCTCAGATTGATAATATCCCGCATATCGGTTCGACGAGGGTCTGCCAGCAGAGATCGGTTCCCCAGCGCCCGCGCGCCGAATTCCATTTTGCCCTGAAACCAGCCGACCACTTTGCCGTCGATCAGAAGGTCGGCCGTGCGATCCGCGAGTTCCTCGTCAGTGAGTTCTTCATAAGGTACCCCAGCGTCCTCAGCGGCCCTCACGGCTTCCGCATCGTCAGTCTGACAGCCCCAGTAAGCATGATCCTGCACAAATGTCCGCGGCTGTCCGAGAACCCGGTTCCACACGTAGAAGGCGGCTCCGAAAGCCGTGCCGTTGTCCGCTGCTCTGGCGGGAACATACACCTTTTCAAAGGGTGTCTCAGTGGTGATTTTTCCGTTGGCCACGGAATTCATGGCAACGCCGCCTGTCATGCACAGGTTTTTCGAACCAGTTTTTTCATGCAGTCGATTCAGCAGGTGGAAAATGATTTCTTCGGTCACAACCTGCAGACTTCTTGCAATGTTGTCGTGACGCTGAGTCGTGGGTTCGTTTTTTCGGCGAGCCGGTCCCAACTCCTTCACAAGCCGTTCGCTGTAAAACGGTTCCACAATCGGAGCACCGTTGTTCCACTGCATCTTCACTCCCTGTTTGTGATGAGTGAAGTAGTCCAGATTCAGCTCAAACGTCTCACCCCTCGGCCGAATCATACGACGAATGATGTCCGCGAATTCCGGCTCGCCATACGGAGCCAGCCCCATCACTTTGTATTCGTCGCCATAATGAGGGAAGCCCAGATACATCGTCAGCGCGCTGTACAGAAAGCCGATCGAATGCGGAAAGTAAACCCGATTCAGCTCCTTCCATGACGTGCCCAGTGCGTACGCCGTCAGCGTACTGGTAAAGTCACCCATACCGTCGACTGACAGCACGGCCGATTCTTCGAATCGCGAAATCAGAAATCCCGCTGCGAGTGCGTCTGATGGTGTTCAATTCTATGCACGTGAGCTCGAATTTCAGACCACGGAACATTCAGGTCGTCCGCCAGTTGCTGCTCCAGACTGAGCGTTTTCCTTGCCGCCTGAGACGATTGATGACTGCCGACGACGATGGACGGTGCTCCGCTACATAAGCCAGCCGTCGGCCAAGATTCGTCCTCGGGTGAAGGAAATCGCCACATGATCAACATCTCCGATGCTGATTCCGGCATCATCCAGGCAATACTGAATCGACTGAGCCGGAAAAACGGCCCAGTGCTTGACGCGATTCAGGCATTCTTCCTCAACAGCCGCAACCAGCCGCCCATCAACAACCAAAGCCGCCGACGCATCACCATAGTATGCATTGATTCCTATAATATTCATGCCACCGATTCCGTTCTTTCAGGCACGACGTAATTGTCGCAGGGGAAACGAGATTAACTCGTCTGACGTCCGTTTGGCCGAGTTCTGAAATCTGTGCGATTCCTCGAACGCCAGGATACGAACGCCAATCAGGCAGCCTTCCGTGGCTGCTCCTGCCGCGCTGCCGACAGTTCGGGGACGGCGAGCGGCGGGGTCGAGAGTTTATCTGACTTTGCAGTCATCCGTACTACCTGATTCCGGACGCGACGATCGAGCAACTCCAGAGACAGGCAGAGCTCAGCAAACACGCGCTGAAATGTATAATACAGCCCTGCACGACCATCTAGGAGAAGCCTTTGCACGAACAGACAATACGCAAATGTCAGAATGGGCGCAAGCAGGACCATACACCGAATCCAATCCTTCCATCTTCGATGCTCGGGCTTAATAACTCGCCCCTGAAACAACAACTTGTCTGCTTCGAGTTCGGCGTATCTTCCCTGCGAGGCCACCCAATGTTTAAGGGGCTTTCGATCGTCATGCAGAATGATAGATTTCAGCGCCCCGCATTTTGCACCATTGATGCTCAAGGTCTGGGTATGCCCATCCTGAACGTAGCGATGAGAGGCAGGCCTGAACAAAACAGCTCTGGGTGGATAGAGTGAGGCTCGCAGCGGCTTGCCAAAGACACAATACCGAAACTTCGAGTAATAGATCTCTTCACCCGTCACTAACTGAGCAAGCTCTCCTTCAAGCTCCTGGGGGCAAATGTAATCAGCATCCAAAGCCAGAACCCATTCTGTCCTGACGGCATCTAATCCGAAATTCCACTGTGAAGTATGGTCATCAAACGAACGAACAAGCACTTCGACCTGTGGATATGCCCCTGCAATCCGACGAGAATCATCCGTACTCCCGCTGTCCAGCACGACGATTCGACTTGCCCACAACAACGCATCCAGCGTACGCTGTAGATTTGCCGACTCATTGTAAGTCAGAATCAAAGGCGTAATATCTTTGAGATTCACTATCGACTAACCTGAGTTGAATTTTCCAAACGGGAAGCAGTAGACTTTGAATCAGGTCTTCGCAGGGATGACGGCGCCTTTCCCAACGTTCCCCAAACCAGGTCCAATCGGGTACCGACAGACAAACGCGTTTCCCGACCGGCTGTTTCTTCTGCATCGCCGCCAACAGACCAATGCTCACGCAGCTTACGGGAGAGCAGAGACGGGGCCGTTCGCACTCACTCGCTCCCCTGGAACAGCCAATGCACTGAACACACACCGCTCCACCCTTACAGGAATATCAGCACCGACGCCCGAGAGACAGTAGCCTTCGTTGCAAAGAAGTTCGGTCACCCATCGTTCTGAGCTTCTCCGACCTCGATATACAACGACGGACGGTATTCTCGCAGGATGCGTAATGTACCTCGCAGAACGAGCGGCTCCGCTCCTTCGACGTCAATCTTCAAGAGACCAGGCGGCGGGTAAGTCTCGAGCAGTGAGTCCAGTGTTATCGTGGGAACATGCTGTTCGTAGCGTGTCCCCTGACGCCCCCGCGAGGTTTCGATTCTCGAAAAGAGCGAGGGCAATCTTCTTCTTCAGCCCTGACCTTCGAAGTGCCCAGGAGTCCAGCATCCCCTTGGCGAAATCATGGTTGGCAAACGGCAGTATGAAGCCTCCAGTGAAGGATACGAACAAAGAAACCGAGGGGGACATTGACATTCCCGATCGCGCAGAGGTTCTCCGAAAGCCTGCGTACACTTACAAAGAGTCCTTCAGTCTTTCTTGAAAGCGTCCCGGGAAGCATTACAGCCTTCGCCACACTCTGAATAGCCCTCGCCACGAACAGTGGCTTCGGTGGAATGAAATTCCGAAGGATGTCAGTGATTTCGGAGGAGCTGCTCCCGCGACCCACAGGCGACAGACATAAGCCTGTCCGCCAACAACGATCGCACAGTGTCCGCCTGTCTGACTCTCAACGGCGAATCGCCCCTGATCACCCGTGTGCTGAACAACACTCTCATTCTTCATCGCCACTTCAATTTTATGAGCGGCCAAAGGGCGACCTTCAACATCAGTCAACTGCCCGCGTACCTTTCCGGTACGATGAAGTTCAACATCCTGAACTCGCACCCGAGCCGAGCAAATTCGTCAGCAGGCAGATTTTGCGTCTGGTCGATATCAACGGAGCGGTGTGCCGAAGAAGATGGAGACAGTTGCGTCATCGTGTCCTCAGGCGGCTTTCCGTTGAATCGCTGCGGATTCGTCATCACCCCAGCGTTTCTTCAGGAAGACCGCCGGATTGCCGCCCACGATGGAGTCCGGCTTGACGTCTCGAAACACAGCGCTCCGCGCCCCGACGATCGCATTCCGACCGACGGTCACACCGGGCCCGACGAATGCATCCGCACAGATCCAGGAATTCGGTTCAATCCGGACAGGCATCCTCATCAGTCGCATATCTGACCGCCGGTAGTCATGAGAACCGGCACATAAATGTGCATTCTGGGAAACGCAGACATCGCTGCAGATTTCGATCGCTCCAACGTTGTAGACCGTAACCCGATCGCCAATTGTAACGCGATCACCGACAGTCAGAGCCCACGGAGCGAAAATGCGAACGCTTGGATAGATTTGAACTCGACTTCCAATTCGCGCACCAAAGCATCGCAGCAGCAGATTCCTCCAGCCGTACAGCAATCGAGGACTCAGGACGAACAGAACCCCGACCATGCTCCATGTGATTCGACGAAATATTTCGCTTCGACTGTAATCAGCGGAGCTGCGTCGTTCATCAGATGTGATGCTGGCGTCAGAGCCCATAACTTTTGACTGCGGAGTGAACTGGGATCGTCACACTTGAACCACTTAGAGTGGCAGCATCAGGCTGCTCGTCGAGATTCGTCGGCACCAGCGGAAATTGCGGCGGACTGAGGAACAGAGCGGCGAATGTCAATGGTCGGTGCCTCGCCCGTCCAGTTACCCAAAGAAAGCTCAAACAGTTTGGAACGCGCCTGAGCGATGTAGCTGCTGCGAATCTGACTGGCAATCAGCCCGCGACGCCCCTCGAGAAATCCAAGGCAAAGGAAAAAGTGATAGAAGAACCACAGCCACGGCTCAAAAGGAACTCGCAACGCAATCTGCTTGAGAAAGCGGCGGCGCTCCTGAGCATTGCCGAACAGACGAGGAGTAATCGCCGAACGTCCCCAATCACCCTGCCTCAGATGCAGGCATCGCACTCGCGCTTCCCACGTCGAGTATTTGTTGTGCCGAGCAATATATGCTTCGAGCCCCTTAAAGTCCTCGTGAATCAGAGGAGCATGAATTCGCCCGACGCTTCCATTCACAATCAGTCGCTCGTGCACTTCCATGTCCAGAGCACTGTCGTCTTCGTCAACCAGATGTTCAAAACGCGCGGTGCCCGTTTTAAACAACAGAAGCGCCGAGTGCGAAAAACCGCCAAATCGAAATCGCTTCCCCAGAAAATGGAACCCTTTCGTCACCAGATAGCCCTCGTGAGACGTCTCGGAAGAAGTAACAGTCGCAACCTCTGCAATAAACTCAGGAGTCGCAACCTCATCCGCATCCAGCAACAAAACCCACGGAGTCTGAATTTCCAGATGATCCAAAGCCCACTGCCGCTTCTTGGGATAACCACCTTTGTATGTGAACGTAACAACGTCCGCCCCGAACTCTTTTGCGACCGTTTCCGAATGGTCAGTGCTGTGCGAATCGACAACAACAACGCGGTGGAATTGGTACAGCGCAGCAAGACACTTTGGAAGATTTACCTCTTCGTTGCGAGCTGCGATCACTACGGTTATCGGAAGTCGACGTTCCATTTTCGCTGGCCTGTTCTGACGAGAGGATTCGAAAGCCGCTCAGGCAACTTTTCTGTGTGTGGTCTTCCCTGAACGATCCGTTAGTTCATGGAAAACAGCCGCCTGAGCCTCTGCGACAGGCCGTGCGGTATAGTGCCGAAGAATAAACAGCCTCGCAGCCTCGGACATTTGTGCCCGTTGAAGCGAATCCATCTGCAGGGCCTGTGCAATTCCGGATCCGATGGACTCAACGGACGTTCCGATGTTGAGGCAGACACCGTTCCGTTTTGCCTCCGGGAAGTTACATCCGTCAGAAATCAGGGGAATGCAGCCTGCCCCCATGGCTTCCACGACGGAAGTTGGGAAACCTTCACTGTGAGACGGCAAGACAAAGAACTGAGCTGTTTGCAGAAGCTCCTCCTTAGCCTTCCCGTAAACGGGGCCCACATAGCGTAGATTTGCATTCGGAAACTGACTTTGAAGCGAGCGAATTCGAGCCAGTTCGCCCTGATCCGGACCGGCAACGATCAGCTCCACGCCCGGAGCAGTGGATTGCGGTAACCTGCAAAAGCTTTCGACCAATCTAGCGCTGCCCTTCTTGTGATGCAGTCGACCAAGAAAGAGAAACGTGGTCCCGGAGTTGGCGTTTCTGAATTCTTCAGAAACGCTCTCGATCCCATTGGGAATCAATCGTACATCCGCATCTCGCAAGAGAGCTTGCAAATTAGCCTTTTCCGACGAACTGACAGCCCGAACCACTGAAGCCGATCGAACGCAGCGAGATTCCACAAGCTTCCAGTATAATCGCTTACGAAAAGCATGTTGCTGAAGACTCCACGGTTCAAGCATTCCCTGCGGAACATAGATCCACGGAAAACCGAGCCCCGCAAACTCCGATGCCCATGTCGTTGGAAACTTCCAAGATCCATGCGAAACGATAACCGTATCGGACGGCGAGTATCGTGAAAGAAACAGGGACCGGAGCTCTCGGCGTGACGTCGTACTGACATCCTGAACAAAACTCACTGAATGGTCCTGTGGACACCATCCGCTCTCCAGACGAGCCCACAGGTGGGTAGAAATCCCATAGTCTTTCAGCAGCGCTGGCGCAGTCCACAGGGCTGCCTTCCAGACTCCAATGCTGACAGCATCGACCGCATTAACGAAATTCACAAAGTTCATAATCCGAAAAGCATCCTTGCGTTCGGGAAAATCTGGGGGATGAGGAACCCAGCAACTGGAGTTGCGGGTGCGTGGAGGGGGTGGAGAAAGGAAGATTGCTCAAGGAGGGCAGAGTGCCCCTCTTTGTCCCATCAATCCGTCCCGCTCAGAATAACGCCAATGCAGCCCGGACCACAATCCATTCTGACTCCGGACGATGCTGACTACAGAAAAACTGATTGCCGGCTTGCCGAAACGTGGGAAAACGTGGACCGCAAACTGTGAATCAAGCTTGGCTCAGTCTCAAGGAATCTCTAAGCTCCCGCCGACCACAAAACGTACCCGGAACGGAGCGATGAATGTCCCAGTTATTTAGAAAAGTCAGAATTCTGGTCCGCACCCTGATGGGGCAGGAAGTTTCAGGCCGGGCGGATATCAACCTGCCCTGCGAGCGATTTGGCTCTGCATACGGCGGATGGCACATCGTGACTGAGCAGTTGTCCAAAGACTCCATTGTGTATTCGTTCGGAATTGGTTACGACGTGACTTTCGATGTTGCGATCATCGAACGCTTCGGGTTGACGGTTCACGGATTTGACCCGACCCCGAAGTCGCTGGAGTGGGTGAAACGGCAGGAACTTCCCGCAGAATTCGTCATGCATGAATACGGACTGGCAGATTTTGACGGAACTGTAAGATTCAACGGCCCTCCGAACCCCAAAGATATCTCTTTCAGCATCTGCGAAGAACAAATCAACGATCGGCAGGCCGTTGATGCGCCGGTCAGACGACTCAAAACAATCATTGATGAACTCGGCCACCAGGAGATCGCCGTCCTGAAAATGGACATTGAGGGTGCCGAGTATAAGGTCGTGAGAGACCTCCTCGGCTGCGGCATTCGCCCCGGCCAGATTCTTATTGAATACCACCACCGATTCCCGTCGATCGGCATTCAGCGGACGCTGGACTCGATGAATGAAATTCGGCAGGCTGGCTATCAGCTGTTCTCTGTATCTGAATCGCGGCTCGAATTCGGCTTCATCCGAAATGATCTTGCGTGTTCACAGACAGCTGCAGCCTGAAACAAGCTCGGCGAACTGGTCACGCAGCGACTCTCATCCCGTCAGTGAGGATTCCTGAAGCTGCATGTTCCAGTGCATCAACGAACCCCGCCACCATATGATCGATGGTATAGTCGTTTGTGACGGTCGCCAGTGCAGCCTGTGACATTCGCGTTCTCCGATCCGGTGAGGCAATGACACTGCGACATTGATTCAGGAGATCGGTGACGTCGCCGTCGCGAAAAAAGAGCCCATTCCATCCGTGCCGAAGGGCGTGAATCTCCGGTCCATGCCCCTGCTTTCGATTCCCGGTGATCACGGGAAGGCCATATCCGAAGGCGTGCAGAAGGCTCAATCCCATGTTTCCAGGATACACAAGAGCTGCGCTGCTCAACATCCACGGCGCAAGTTGCTGCTCATCGTAAATCGCCCCGGTGAACACAAAACTCTGCCCCAAACAGCTGTCCTGAGTCAATCGTTCCAGTCTTGGCCGATCAGGTCCATCCCCCACTACAATGAATTTTGCTTCAGGACACTCTTTGCGCAATTCCGTCATCATTTCCACAAGCAGATGACCCTGATTCTCCGGCAACAGGCGAGACACCAGGATGAACGTTTTCTCCGGGATCAGCCGATGCTCGGCGCGAAAGTCCCGCAGTTTTGAAGCGTCCCGACTCCATGCCTCCTTTGCTGACAGAATTGAGCTCTGATCAAGTGCATTCTGTGCTACAAAAACGTTGCGTTCTGAGAATCCGTTCATTGTCTTCAGGTCCGCAGCAGTGTGTTCGTCGTATAGAATCACTCCATCTGCGAGCCGACCATATATCCGACGCAGCAAATCCGTCGCAAAATTCGGAGTCTTGCTGGTACCGTGCCCCCACAACAAGACGGGAATCCTTCTCCGCTTTCCTCGAACGATCGCTCGAGGCAACGTGAGGTAACGAACATTCCACGACATGACCGCAACGTCAAACTTCTCTGGATTCAACACGTCGAGCATTGCCGACTGAGAAAGAAACCCGGGAGGAAACGATGTCGGAGCGACTCGCCCTTCAACAACGGAAACGTGCCTCAAAGGCACAGAGTGCATCCCGTGCCTGTTTCGGTCACAAAACAACGTAACGGACTGAATGCGACGATGGGCTGCAAGCATCTGGAAGAACGGAGCGCGGTAGTGTGGCAACGACGGTTGACAAACCGCGACGCGAACCCCCCCTGTCGAGTCCATCTGGACGCTCGACAGACTCTTCTGTCCACACAATGAAACAACCTCAGACATCTAAGCGGCCCTTTTCGATATCGGCTGAAAAACCAATGCCCGACTGGAATCCTTTGAATCTCTCATTACGGGATGGTCGAATGAGGCGCGGTATCGCCTGCCAGCAAGAGTCAGGCAGGCCCCGAAGGACAACATGAAGCAGGAACCAATTAAGCTTCCCTGTTTCAAAGACAGGATGGCGTGAAACGTAAACAATGCCAAAAGTAATCCAGTATTGAATCGCGCGGTCCTGTGAATTCGTCTCTGCCGGAGCAACTGGATATTCATCTTCAGGGTGCCGCCGACAAAGGCGGCCAACAACAAACACCCAATCAGGCCTTCTTCGCAAAGCACTTCCACAGGGACGTTGTGAGGGTAGTAGCCAACCAGCCGAAAGGAAGATGAATTACCGAGACCAACGGCCCACACCCAATAGTCAGATTCCTGAAACTGCCTTAACAGCGACGAGACCATCACGAATCGATCCTGACCGGCCTGAGTCACAAACCGGGATTCCCAGCGGTTTGCCATCGAGTTTTGCTGCATGAAAAACACGGCAGCCAAACACAGAAAGCAAATCGCAGCCGAAGGCAGAAAGAATGATCTTCGTCTGAGCTCGCGGTATGTCACCGGCAGCCAAACAAGCAACGATGCGAAAACAGCAATCAGTTGTCCTCGACAGTGACTTCTCATGACCAGATACACGGAAGTAACAACCACAGCAGAGATCACCAGCGCGTGAAGCTTCCTGACCTGCCCTCCAAACAGAATAAAAACGCCGCAGATGGCCACCGTCGATGCATAATCCGCAATCGCCAGCGGGTTTCCTTCAACCTGCTGACCGCCAGCGAGCTCCAGAACAACACTTCGACGGCCAAAATTCGAAAACAGCAGATTGAAGATCACCAGCCCACCGAAGAATACCGTGACTTTGACAGCAGTGCTCACCGACGAAGACTCATTGGCGCACAGCGGCGTAATCACCACAAACACCAACAAATAGGGTGCCATCTTTATGAGATACTGTAAGGTCGATGCAGGAGCCGCGCTCCAGAAATATGACAGAAAGGTCAGAGCGAGCAAAAGATACATCGCCAACAGTGGAACATCCGGGACTTCCAATGACTGGTTCTTTCGCAGCCATGCACCCAATACGGAGTACGTGATAACGGCTGCAATCGAAACGTTGACGATCGCACCATGGGTCCAGAGGATTGGAAAAGCCTGCTGCAGGACCTGTTCAAGAGCAAACGTCGACCAGGCCAGCCCCAGTGCAACCCCACTATTGGACCTTGCCTTCATTACGAGAATGAAGAACGCAACAATGACAACGCAGGAAATGAGATGAAACATCGCTGGTATTGATTCAGCTCGCGATTCTCAAAGAGTCGTCTGTCGAGTTATCTTCAGAAACATCAGAGCACGCAAGGGTTTTCCGCGTTTCGATGCTGTGCAGTTCTCCCAACAAACGAGTCCAGTGTGCCAGGTAATTTTCAACCGTGTGAAATCTCAAAAAGTCTTCACAGCTTTTCGAGGGCACTGCCGCCTTCGTCAGCATCATAGAATCGAGAGCGGCGGCAAAATGATCAGAGTTGTAAACATCGACTGTCACTCCAAGACTGTGCCGAATAGCCATTTGCCCTGGCCAGCCCCTGTCCGAGGTGATGACCATTTTTCCCGACCTGGCCGCTCGAATCAATATACTGGCCGAACCATGATGCTCGGGATAGGGAACCGCAAGAATATCTGCAGCACTGAACAGCAGATCGAACTCCTCGTTTGTACTGAATTGATCTTTGGAAATCAGGCGTTTATCGACGATAAGGTTTTTACAATTCTCGCTAATGAATCGACGCATATAGGGCGAGTGACGTCCTATCAACGCGAGAGAGACATCACCAGACTTCATACGGCTGACTGCCTCAATCAGCAAGTGAGCCCCTTTTCGTTCCTGCACGCCCCCGGGGCAGCACACGAGAACCCTGTCAGCAGGCAGATTCAGGAGCCGCCTGGCTTCAATCATGGACTTGCAATCAGACTCAGCGATCGCTTCCGGCATCAGGCAGATGCGGCTCGATTTTCGATTAAGATATCCATGCGAAATCGCATCCAGCGTGTGAATGCGATCAAAAGGCGCCGCAGAAACACAATGATCCACCCAATGGGATCGCAGCCTGTCTCTGAGCCCGCTGGAAGGGTAGGCCCCGCGAGTAAACATCACCAATGCTTCAACCGGACAGTCAGCCAACCTTCCCGCAAAACGATTCCAGGGCAACGCGATTTGCCGACAAATGGCGTCAGCAAATGGAATGTAAATGTGATCGGGACGGACACGTTTCACAGCGGCCCGCAATGACATCAGCTCCGGTGACGAAAGGCGACGTCCCGGTCGATGATGCAATTCGGGAAGCAGCACAAACTCGGCTGACTTACGAAGGTGAGCCAACGTAACATCAAATTCCGGGGTCTGGTACTGATTCGCGGGAATTGCTATTTTTGTCTCGACGCCAAGCCTCACCAGCTCGGCAGCAAGCAGGCCTGCATACTGGCCACGATGTCCCGCCAAATACGCTTCAAAGATCAGTGCCTTCATGCTGCTTTTGAGGCCGCCAAACTACGAATCCCCCGGGCCGGTGCCCCGGCGGCAAATGTATCCGCGGGAATGCTGGTCGTAACCACACTGCCGGCACCAACCACGGAACGTGCTCCAATGGTTACTCCTTTTAGAACGGTCACATTCGCACCTAGCCACACATCATCTTCAATGATGACAGGACTGGATTTCCCAGGCCGCCCAAGCCGCCGATCGCGGTAGTCCATGGCATGGAAATCTGTATCAAATACGCTGCAGTTCACGCCTAACAAGACGTTGTCTCCAATTGTGACGGCGGTCGTGCAAAAGATCGCACCGCCGGAAATCCCGACATTCTTCCCAATTGTCAATGCAGCTCCCCGAACACAGACAAGCTGAACAGCGTGATTGATTCCAGCACGATTATATCGGGAATCGTTCAGCAAAGTGAGGTTCTCACCGAGCTTCAATGAGGCTCCGGACTGGACGCTCAATCCCACAACCCCTCCTACCGTCAGCCCCCGCGGGGGCGAAACACGGTTTAGTCGAAACGTCAGTTCAGCTCGAACCCGCCAATAGGATTTCAGGACTCTATGAAAAAGGGGCTTCATTAGGAGAACTCTGCTTCGCTGCCGGAATAATTGGCTGATGCACTGCTGCAACAACATCGGCGTCCTGCACACGCTTCAGCGAGCGAAATGCAGGGCTTGACGGACTTCGCTCCAAATGGACTAGCCCGCTCGTCGCATCTGAGCCCAAAGGGCACCACCCAAGTCATTGCGATTCGCGGCACGACGCCAGACAGCTAAACGGGTTGGCGCAAACAGCAACATTTCAGAAATGATCGCTGCTTTTCGGAGCCCGCCGCGTTCGATCGACCTAAGCCAACCGGCGAGCGAACCAGGCTCCTGCGCACGCCGACAGTGGCTGTAATAGATATCAGTCTTCACAAACTGACGAACTGAACAATCCTGAAATCGATGTGATACAAGGTCGAACCCGGTCCGCTCAGCCAGCCTATCGAATGTTCTGGGTTCCCATCTTCCCACATGGTTGGGCGGCATATCAATGAGTGAGTGATTCTCTTCATTAAACGTTGTCCTGCGCTTATTGGGAACAGCAACAAAAACCTCTCCACCTGGCCGCAGCATTTTTCGAAGCTGCTCGAACACTTGAGTGACATCATTGAGGTGCTCAAGCACCTGAAACATGAAGATCAAATCAAAAGTCCGTTCTGCCACCTCAGGCAAACACCGAAAATCGCCGGAATGAGCAAAGTAGCCCTTCTCCCGAAGTTTGCATAATCCCCCCTGATAAAACTCTGTGGCATGTATTTCCACATCCGAACCGAGTTGAGGACGCAACAGATCAAGGAAGACTCCGTCGCCTGCGCCAATCTCAAGCACACTGCGTACACTCGAAAGCCTGCCACCGAGGCAATCCAGTGTATGATCAAACTCCCATCTTGCAGTCGGGTATGCAGACCTCACGTACGCCAACCGATAGAACTCCGGATCTCCAGACACAAAAGGATTACTGAATCCGAAACCACAATCTTCGCACTCCATCAGCTGAGCGAAGGTGCTGCCCCAAAGGTTTTCAATGTGCTCGACAAGTTGTTCATGGCGGTCACAATCTTCGCTGATTGAAACAAAATTAGCCGCCGCTTCCCGTGCGGTCACAGTCAATCTTGCCCGAGCTTCAGCCCCACAAACTGGACAATCGACTTCACACCCTGACATAGGATTTCCTTCAAAGTAAAACATGGTCGAACAATAGATGAGAGGTCGGGGCGAACTTCAACGACTGCTTTCAAGGTTGCAACTTTGTCCCTGAACGCTCCGGTACTCACGATGCACGACGAGAGAAACGACGGGAAGGCCGCTCAGTCCACAAGGAACAGGACGCGCTGACAACATGCCACCACAGCAAATTCACTATAAGCTTAGACAGCAGTGGCCCGAAAATCAGAGCCCACTTCAGAGGCTCATGCAGCAAATCGTCTCGAACGAACCATGTCTCTGTAGATGTCAAGCACCCGGGCAGTATTGGCAATCTGCCCGAATCTGCGGCGCCCAAACTCTTCCGCATTCTGGCTCATTCGACCCAAATTCGACGGATCACAGAAACATCGCAGCGCTGACACAAACTTTGCCTCGTCTGACAGAGAAAAGGTCAGGCCGGTCTGGCCGACAACTATCTGCTCCATCAGATTGGGCAATTCAGTTACCAGGGCGGGTTTCCCCATCATCGCTCCTTCAATCACGCTTCTCGCGCTATGTGAAGTCACAAACGGGGCAACGACAACATCAGCAGCGTTCAACAGTGAAACAACGTCATCAGTGAACGGTATTGTTTGACACCGGGGAAGTATCTGCAGCAATTCTGCAGCTTCGCGAGCATAGGGTCTGGGTTCACTGGAAAACCCTGCAAAGCCAAATCTCACCTGCTCCGGCAACTGGCCATGGCACGCCTTTATAAGCCTTGCAAACTCCAGAGCGCCGTTCGATTCACTCACACGAGATAACGAAAGAACGACGACATCGGTATCAGACCATCCGAGCGTACGCCGAAACCTCGAACGCGTTTCAACACTGGAAACATAGCGACTCTCGTCAACAAAATTCGGGATCACATGGGCAAGGCAGTTTGGCGGAAGTAAGAGCGACTCAAGCCCAACTGCGTCGATCGAAATAAAGCAATTCGTGTACCGGCGAACAGTCGCGGCCAACATGCGTCCCCAGAGATTGGGCAGTAAAGGCTCACGAACATGAGTGATCACAGGAACCCGGGGATTCGCCTGCCTCGCGCCCTTCGCGGCCGCTGCCAGACAGGTGGAATTCAGATGAACAATATCCGGCTGCCAGTGCCGAACCAGGCTTCGGCTGGCGGTGCAGGTCGAATTGTAACCGTAAAACGCGTATGCTTTGCCTCGAAGTCCACGGCACGGGGATACAGTCGATCCATCAAACGGGCGAATATTTCTTTCCGTTACGACGGTTGCACCGGCGTTGCGGAACAAAGAGCAAACAGCTTCGTTTCCCGGACGATCGGGCACAACCACCACAGACTCAACCTGCGACGGGTCCAGACTTCCGATCAGGTAACTCAGACTGCGAGGCGCCCCGCCAGGCCCCACAGCATGATGGAAGTATAAAACTCTCAACATGACGTTTTCGATATTACGGTCAGCGTGC
The DNA here is from genome assembly GCA_041398865.1 of Planctomycetaceae bacterium. Classification (GTDB taxonomy): domain Bacteria; phylum Planctomycetota; class Planctomycetia; order Planctomycetales; family Planctomycetaceae; genus Fuerstiella. The sequence continues at coordinate 281,929 of JAWKTY010000007.1, read as the reverse complement.
CGAAAATGATCTTCAATCAGATATCCAAACAGTTTGAAGAACGATAAAATACAGAGGTTTCCCATTCAGCAATACCAACCGGCCCCATTCCACGGAACTCAATTCGACGGAAGCCGTGGTTCGCGAGCAGGTCGAAGGATTCGACGTATCGTGCTCTGTCACTGTTATCCCAGATCACTACGCCTTCTTCGTTCAGTCGTTGCATTGCTGAAATGAGACATTCATTACGCCGACGCCCATCAATCACGACAACATCAAAAGCGTCATCTTCTTCCAGAATTGCTCTACTGTACGATTCGTCATCCAGCGAGCGGAGGAGATACTTCACGTTCTGAGGTATCCGATGGCGAACCAGTTCGTGCCAGACAGGGTCGTGTTCGCAGGAAACGACTTTTTGAACTTTGGCCGCCCACCACAGAGTTGAGTTCCCGCTGCCGAACTCGAAAACCTTCAGGTCGGTTCGAATTCGTCCTTTTAGAAAATGCAGAGCACTGTACGTGATCCAGGGAATCGGATCATCATTGCTGTCCACCGAGGTACCGGTTCGGGCACTTTCGAACCATCCGGTACTGCGAGCAAAGCTGGCTTCATGAACCCGCAACGCACGGCTCTGAACCAGACGACTCACCCACTCGATCTTTTTTATCTGAGATTTCACTTGCGATTTAAATGTCATTGAACAGGCTCTCATACGTTTTGCGTGCCGCAAGAAAGTTGCTCTGCAGCAGAGATTCATCATGAAACAGATCGTACTTCTTGAACTCCGCTCCATTTGGCAGAATCGGGCCAATAACGTACCCAAAACCCTCTAACAGCTCATAGAAGTCGCGCAGAAATATCCGAGACAGCACCGCCGCTTTGTTGTATTCAAACTGCACGAAATCAATTTTGCCCTCGGAAAGAGATCTTTCGAATCCCTGAAGAACTTTGTAGTCGCCGCCCTCAACGTCAATCTTAAGGAAGTGAACTCGAGACAAACCGGATTGCTGCATGTAATCATCACCCCGCATACAGTCGGCATCAATCATCACATGATCAACACCCCAGGGAAGTGCATACTCACTGCTGCCCGTGCTGGCCGACGGATAGAAGCGAATCTTGATCGACTGACTGCAGTTTGAGAGGCCGCATTTGTTGATGGTGACATTCCTCCTGTCACCATGAGCCTTCTCCAGCAAAAGGCGGGTTTCAGGAACGATTTCAAATAGATGGGCCTGACAAGGCTGACAAATTTCAAGGGCTACCGTCGTCCAGTCACCGACATTTGCGCCAACATCAAAAAATACAAACGGCCCATTTTCCTTCATGCAGGCGTCATAACACCTTTTTAAAACTAACGCTTCACCATTCGTTCGAATATCATGATTCGAGGAGTTAAAATAGGCACGTCGCACGAGATTGGAAAAACGCACCAAAGCTTTTGCAACTTTTGATCTGCGATTTCGGGAGACGTAGGAGTAGATGGGCGAAGAAAAAAGTTTCATGGGCCGGTCTGCCTGATCAGTCGAAGGGTGTATGTCAACGAAGGCTGAATTGGATACGGTCGTGCAAGCACATACGCAACACCAATGATTCCACCGAACACGAATAGCTGAAGCAGCAACGCAGAAACCGCCTGGTTGGGCTCGCTACACTCAATCTGAAAGACGACAACTGCAGCGAACGCGGAGGCAAAATACGGGAAAGCGTTGACCTTGAGCTGCTCCCAAACTGTCATTCCAATCAAGCGCCCCGAAAAATAAAGGTATGGAACATAGTTGAGTGCGGACGCTGCAAGCATTCCTGCAAGTAGGCCGTTCAGACCGCCCAACATCACTCCCAGAATGATTCCGGCCGACGTCACAGACTTTGCCCCGATCATCAGCCTGAAGTAACCTTCCGAGTTCCCCTGACTCATATAGATTACGCCGGGGAAGATCGAGATTTCCATCGCTCCAATCAAGGACAGCATGATCAGAACATGCTGCATTTCGAGCCAGCTGGGATCTAGTAGTGCGAGGATCAGACTTCGGCTTGCACCGGCCAGAAAGAACAGCACCGGAAATCCGGCGACCGCAAGGGTTGACGATAGTCGCAGACTTATACTTTTTACGCGTTGATGATCATTCTGAATGCTCGATAATGCCGGAAAGAAGACGGACACAATCTGACTCTTCACAAGCGAAATCGGCAGCATGACAATTCGTACGGCACTGCTGTACAGACCTAAGGCTGAGACACTAACATATTTTCCCAAAATTAGCTCATCGACTTTCACTGCCAGATGTGAAAACAGTCTTGTCCCGAAGCAGCCAGCACTGAAAGCAAAGACATCGTTCAACGCTTTTCGGCTGAAGTGAGGCTTAGGTCGCCACGAACAGGCGATCCAGACAGCAACCGTAAGAACAAACTGAGCGAGTACGGTCTTCGCTACCAGCGACCACGCACCGGCTCCGGAACTGGCAAGAAACAGTGCAACGATAGCTCCGGTCAATTGAGACAGCACGTTCGAGACGGCGATCGCAGCAAAATTCAGTTCACGCTTGAGTAAGGCAACATGAACCGAGCTCAGGGAACTAAGCAGAAAGACGAATGATGACCACGGGATCATCAAACTCAGTTCAGGCCTTGCGTAGAAAACCGCAATCCTATCTCGAGAGACGCAAAAGAGAATCTGGACTGCAGCTCCAACGAGCAGACCCAGCCAGAAAACTGAGGACCTGTGTGACTCTTCCAAATCATTGCGCTGTATCAACGCTGCCGTAAAACCCAGCTCGACGAAGATTGAGGCGAATCCAGTCAGAAGCAGAATGATCGCAATGACGCCAAAGTCCTCGGGTTGCATATAAAATCTTCCGAGAACCAGAAACAATCCGGTATTGACCACCTGGGTTCCCAGTGTTCCCAGCGTGCTCCACGAGGCACCGTGTAAGATGCTCCTTCGAAATGACGAACCAAGTATCAAGGAACTCAGATCCCTTCAAACCTCGATATTTCGGGCAATAAGAAACCGAACTGCGGACGGAGCGGTTTGAGTTACGCCGCGTGCAACGTCTGACAATCCTGTTCTGAGGGAACAGGGAGAGTATTGAAGACACATTCCGAAACGGGAACCCAGCTGTTCAATCTAACGCTTCCGCTGCATAGGGCGTATCCCGCCGTCTTTACCAGAGCTGTAACACCGGTTTTCTGTCCATCGCCAACCTCTATGCAGATCCGTGAACGAGCTTCTTTCAGGAGTCGGGAGCCGCCCTTCAGTGCCATCAGTTCAACGCCCTCAACACCAACCTTCGGAAGGTCCGGCTTGGGAAAGCTGCCCAGTATCGGATTAAGGGCAATTTTCAAAATACACCAAGAGCATTTCGTGTCGCCCGCCTGAGATCGGTGCTCAGGCTTTTCAAGTGAGCTCGACGATCGTCCAGGTTCTGCAACCGGAAACTGAGAGACTCCTGATCGATTCGCGATCGCTGCACACAGCACGTCGATCCTTCGATCGCGGATATTACTCAACAATACTGAACGTTGAATCAGTGAAGCCAGGAACGGATCTGCCTCGACCGCAACAACATGGCCTCCTTCTCCCACCCGATGAGCAGCAAGAAAGCTGAAGACTCCAAGGTTGCCGCCGATATCCCTGACACACTGGCCCTGGTTCACACAGTCTCTCGCGACAGAGAACAGATCAGAAAGTCGGCAAATCCTGGCATGAGACAGGCCAGAGCCGAATCCGGTGACACCAGAAACGGACGACGTCCAAACTCGGCCGGCAGTCGGCGTTGAAATGCAATCCTTCGCGACAAACGCTCTGCAAGTCGTATCAACATCTGGTTACTTCCTTGTGTTCTTTCACAGCATTCTCAAGTACTTTCTGGAAAGCCGTCGTAGATGCCGACCTCGTAAAACAGGTCTCGGCCAGATCTCGCCCACGCTTTCCCATCTGATTAAGCACGTCACGACTTTGGCTTGCCGAACGAAGAGCATCAGCGATTTGTTCCGGGGAGTTCGCCTCAACCGTCAACCCGATTCTGTAAGCGGCAGTGATTCTGTAAAGCTCAGAGTTGTCTGCCGCATTGGTGAGATATGGGCGGCCGGCAGCCAGAATTCCGTAAAGTTTGCTTGGCATAAGACAGCCTGTCAGCTTGGACGCCAAAGGAACAAGGTGCAAGTCAGCTGCGCTCAGACTGTGAGCCAGTTCTTCCTGAGGTACATAATCCAGAAACCGAACATTCTTCAGGCGGCTACTGTGAACCAGCTTCTGAAGTACCGCCTTACGTGCGCCCCGTCCGATAAAAACAAACTCAATATGATCCATGCCTTTCAGCAAGCGCGCCGCTTCAACAAAATCTTCGAGGCGCTGCGTTAAGCCAAGATTACCGCTGTACATCACGACGAATCTGTCCAGCAGGCCCTCTCGTCTGAGGAAAATGTTTTCGTCTCTGGGTATTGGGTGGATGCGCTCAGCATCGGCCCAGTTCGGAATGACATCAATCCGGTCCTGCGCGATGCCGCTGGTCAGCAGGAGTTTCTGCATGTCAGAACTCAACACTACCATGCGGGTGCATCGCCGGTAGACTTCAAACAGTTTCTTACGCAGCGTTCTGACGAGCAGTGAGTCTCGGATTTTCCCCAGCGCGACCGCAACGTCGGGATAGATATCCTGCAGGTAGCCAACCATCGGGACAGCGTGTCGTGCATGAAGACGATCGGCAACGAATGGAAGCAGGAAAGGGTCTGTTTCGAAAACGACGACATGGGGAATCGGCAGCTTCAGAATCTGATGACGACCGGCTACAGCAAAAGATATTAGGTTTAGCCCCTTCAGGAACATGTTGCTCTTCGGGAAAGCGGAGTGTTCAACCCGATGAATTGTCACACCGTTTCGCTGATGCACGCCTTTCCATGACACTTCGCCTGCTGTGGCGTTGGGTCTACCGGCAAGTACATGCACGTCGAAGTCTTTGGCCAATCCCTCACACAGTTCCGTCAGCAGTTGCCCTGTCGCCTCCGTGTCGGGCCAGTAGGACCGATTCAGAAAGAGTACTCGGGTTTTTTCCGGGTGTGACATAACGCTTGTAGACTGGAAGGCGCGGACTCCGTTCCTTTGGGTGACACCATCCGGCCATCCTGACGCTCGGTCCGCGACGAGCTTGAGAAACCACCGCCCCGTCCGTGGGAGGCTACTGCAATTTCTGAAGACGCTGCTAGAGCAGATCCGGGGAATACCGGAGCAGAAGGTTCTCCAGACGGAACTGGCGGTCAAATGCGGCAGTTTCTGCCGCAAACGCCGCCCCCCGGAGGCAATGGGCGATTGAAGACAGGTCTCCAGGCACATTTTCAGGCGGCCGTTCGAATCGGGGTCTGGTCAGACTCGCCGACTTCAGCATTCAGCTGAACGACCGAAGCTGCATCCAGTGCATCGTTCTGGATGATGCTCGGGACACTTTTTGCGGGGGCGGCGGGCCGTCCCCGCAGAACTCGAAGCACGACAGCAGAAACCGTTTTCAGAATCAGCAGCAGATCCAGAATCGGAGTCCATCGGCGGATGTACTTGAGGTCAGCGGCAACACGGCTCTCGACACAGTTCCACTGGAACTTTCCACGGTATTCCGTGTACTGAGCCAAACCGGTAATTCCCGGCTTGGCCACCGTTCTCTGAGCGTAGTCCTGAACTCGCCCCGCAAATATTTTGCAGTCATCGAAGTGATGCGGACGCGGCCCCACGATGCTCATCGAGCCTCCGAGGACATTCAGGAACTGTGGGAATTCGTCAATTTTCGAAACCCTCAGCAGGTTCCCCATGGGGAAAATACGACTGGCGACGTTTCCTTCGATCTCCGACTCGCCTTCGGCCGGCACATGCATCGTCCGAAATTTGATAATGACAAACGGTCGGCTGTCACGGCCGCATCGAACCTGTCGGAAAAAGAGCGGCCCGGGCGAATTCATCAGGTGAATGATCTTCACCAGGACACACAGGGGCGGCAGGACAATGACGACAACCGGAATGGAAACCGTCAGATCGAATAGCCGTTTGAACAACCTGCCAATCGGCTTCCTGAGTCGGGTCGAGTCGATCTCGTAGCATGCATCGACTTCGTTCCCAATGTGGACGTGGAGAGAAGATCGACTGCCCCCTGATAAATCAGGAAAGCGTGAAAGTCTGGTCTGAGTTTTCATTGCGGCCCTCGAGTGGTCTGGCGGGGCTGAAGTTCGCAGATCGCGGCCAGTACTTCCGGATCGTCAGCCCGACGAAGCTGGCACCACTTGAGTTGTCGAAGACTTTCTTCAAATTCGCCGGAATCTTTCAGATTCAGTGCAAATCTGCGTCTCAGACCATAGTCACGCGGAAACTGCTCAACAGCACGTTCAAGGCATGCGATCGCACGGTCCGGTTCGGAGTTCGCCGTGAAGAACTCGTCCGCCCGGCGCCAGAACTGATGATCGCTTTCGGCGTCGGCCTGTCGCAGTTCTTCAAAGTGTTCTGAGAACCAGGCCGCTACATAAGCGGCATCTTCGGAACGATGTCCGCTCCGGTAGGCAGCCATCAGAAACCACAGAGTATCGGAACCGGGGCGAATCCGTTCGATGAATTCACGGGCGGAGAGGTAGGGGGCCATCTGACCGACAATAACGGGCCGCAGACGATAGTCTGCCGCGTTTGCAGCACTCAGAAGTTCACAGGCCTCATCCAGTTCACCCGCTTCAGCGCGTGACAACCCAGCCCGGAAAAGAACGGCCGGGTTCGATGGCTGCAGCAACAGCGCCTGGTCCAGCAGCGTTCTGCAGTCTGCGTCGGAGATCCCGATCAGGAAGCCCAGCTGCGAAAGGATCAGATACGGCTCCGGTCGCAGAGGCTGGCCCCGCAATGAGCTGCGAGCCGTTTTCAGGGAGCGATACAGATCCCTCGCATCCTCGCCGAAGGCTCGAAGCAGCCACTCAGCGATTTCCCGATGAGATTCGAAGTCCACAGATCGAACCGTTGCCCGGATTTCCAGCACAGACATTGAATTCGCAGAGTCAACTCGTCGCTCTTCAAATCGGTCAAGATACAGGGCACTCAGAGTCGCCATGGATAGATAATCTGCGGGATCGGTTCTCACGGCTTTTTCCAGATGGGTGATTCGATCACCGATCAGCAACTCACCGTCCCGACACGCCATCCGGTCTGCCTCAGAATACGCATCCGGTCCTGCCACGTCAGCCGACAGCTTTGCCATGGGCACCGACAGAACAATCAGGATGTACGCCAGGAATCCCGGCCACGGCCGTCTGCCTGACGGAGCTTTTTCTTTGTCGCGCTGCCGACTGATCTGAAAGCACCGGCAGGTCGCAGCCAGGCACACCAGTGTCAGAATCATGCATCCCGGGATGTACCAGACAAAATCCGCAATTGAATGAACGACGCTGACGAGCAGTCCTGACGCCAGCACGGCGACTCGTCGCTGTCCATTCAGATCACTGGACCTCCACGCCTGAATCACCCAAAAGCCAGCCAGTCCGATGCCGGAAACCAGGAGACACAAACCAGGGATTCCCAGTTCGAGCAGAACCTGAAGATAGCCGGACTCCGCGTGAGAAAAACGAACAAAAAACTGCTGCTTCATCCATGTTGGATAGACTTCGGCGTGACTGCCCAGTCCCGATCCGGCGGCGCAAAAGTGAGGCAATGCCTTCCACAGCGCGGACCAGAGTGCAAACCGTCCCGAACTCAGGTCACTGAATGACTGCGCATCAGAAATCGTTAACCATTTTGCTTTCAGGGCACCCGTCCCAAACGAGATGACAGCCAGTACAACAAAGGCAGCAGCGAACGGGAGCAGTCGCAGGAGCCGGGTACCGTGCTTTCGGAAGGCATGCAGCGTCAAACCGCAGGCAAGCAGCATTGACAGTATTCCGCCTCGCGAAAAGCTGAGAATGCCGGCGAGCACCACAACGCCGATCAGGACTTTCAGCACCATCTCGGATCCGGCCGCAGACCTCCCTGACTTCATGGAAAACGACGCGGACTGCCCCGAGGAACTGCGCTGATGCCAGACCCAGATCAGAGGCCCCAGCCCCAGCGCCAGAAAGTGTGCGAAATGATTCTGATTTGTGAACGTTCCCTTCGCAGGCCAGTCAGCACTGCGGTACGGATGTCGAATGAATCCCAGATACAGGCCGTTGCCGAAAAAGAGCTGAACCAGCCCGATGAAGGCCATCAACACGCAGGAAATCGCCAGGAGACGAATGATGCGGTCGACGTCTTCGGTCTTTCTGATCATCTGAACGAGAGTCAGAAAGAATACCCCATATGCCATCAGCAGAACCAGGCCGGATCGGGTTTCTGCAGGAGTCAGAGAAATGGTCGACCAGGTTCCGAACGCCAGGCTTTCGCCGGATCTCTCACGCCACATCGGCAGATAGTCCCGCGAAAACGGTGCCACCGCGTTCAGGACGGATATCGGCAGATGAATCATCTGCACGACGACCAGTACAATCGCCAGCAGGATGATGATTTCCGCACCACTGAACGATGAATCCGAATCGGCTTTCAGCAACTGCCGAATCGACCACGCAACGCCCATCGTCAGACTGGCGGCAATGAACAGGGCCGTTCCGACTTCCCGAATCCCGGCCATTGTCAGCGGAACAATCAGCACGGCAGTCAACAGACACAGCTGACCAACCCCATCCAGCAGCCTGACCGCAGTTCCCACTGCTCCCGCAGGCAGCGCTGTAGCAGCACGTCGACTTCGCGACATGCGAATCGAGTTTGCTGTAAAAGACATCAGGCCGCTCTTCCCATTTCAGACGCTGACGACTTGTCTTCGTGATCAAGTTCATCGTCGTGGCCATACGAATAGTCAGACGAATACCCGTAACCGTAGCCGTACTGATAACCGTATTTGCCGTCTTCTTCGTTCAGGCTGGTGTTTGCCACGATGCCCAGAACCTTCAGTCCCATGGCTTTCAGTTGGTCCACAGCTCGAACTACGCTGCGGCGATGTGTCTTATCCGGATTCATCAGAAACAGCAGGCCGTCCACCAGGCGCCCGACGATGGCTGCATCGCTGACCGGCAGAGTCGGAGGACAGTCCACAATGACCTGGTCGTAACGCGAAACGGCCCAGTCCAGAACCTCGGAAAGACTGGGCATGGACAGCAGCATCCCCGCGTTGAGAATACGCGGGCCACAGGGCAGCACATGCAGCAGAGGAACTTCCGTCTGCACGACTCGCTCTTCGCACATCTCCTGAATTCCGGAATCAGCTCGGAGCACTTCCGACAGGCCGCCGTGACCTCGAACTTCCAGCAGCCGGGACAGCCCCGGCCGACGCATGTCGGCATCGATCAGCAGAGTCCTAAGACCCGTTTGAGCATACGAAGCCGCGAGGTTGACAGTGGTTGTCGTTTTTCCTTCACTGGCTTCGGAACTTGTGATTGCAATGCATTTGGTTTCGCCGGCAGACAGCGTCAGGGACGTCTTGAGCGTCCGGAAACACTCAGCCTGAGGCGTCTGCGGGAACTGATGAACATAGATCTTCGCCTGCGAAACCTGGTCTTCCGGCAATCGGCGAATCACACCCAGAACAGACAGGCCCAGCTCTTCCCGAACTTCCTCGGGAGACCGCAGACGGTCATCCAGAAGGTCAATGACATAAATGATGGCCAAAGCACAGAAAATGGCCAAAGCTCCAAACGCTGCAAGGATTTTTACCAGAATCGGGTAGATATGACCGTCCGGGACCAATGGTTCTGTCAACACCGCGACTTTGAACAGACCTCCGGATGGCCCTGCGTCAATCGAACTGAGTCTCTTCAAAAGGGCTGAATGAACTTCTCTGAGTGTATCGACTTCCCGCTCAGCCATCTGAATAAAAGCAAGCTTGTCGCTCAGAGTCTGCGCGGCCTGCTCGGCCACGTTGTACTCCTGCTGAAGCGCACCCTCATACTGCAGCACGGTGGTCAATTCAGACCGGATCGTCGTCAGCAACCATTGACCGATCTGAGGATCCCGAACGCCGACCCCAATCTGTCGCCGCAGATCCTGCTGTTCATACCGAATTCGCTCTTCCTGACTTTTCACAAGCGCTTCGCGACGAACAATCTCCACATGCTGCGATCCGAAGTGCTTTCGGAGTGATTCCAGTTCGGCTCGCTGCAACTGAAGCTCATCCTGCAGCTTCTGAATTCGTTCAGGCTTCGCCACTCCGGCAACAGGAAGCTCAGAAAGCTTTTTTTCCCCCGCGATCGACTCCAGCTTTCTCAACGCAAGCGTCAGATCACCGTTTTCCTGAACCTGCCGAGTCACAGACGACAGCATAGACGACAGTTCCAGACGCTTGCTGCGAACTGTCGTAAGTTCATCGTTCAGCTGTGTGACTCGCTGAATCAGCGGATGCGAATCTCGAGCACCTTCATTCATGACAATATCGCCGCTGCTTTTCCGCTCACGAAGCAGCTCTTCATTTCGTTCCGCCATCTGCTTCTTCACCGAAGCCAGCTGAGTCTCCAGCTGCTCGGCCGTGTCCGACGCGTCGTTCTTCTGGAATTCGGACATGAATGCCTGAGAGGCTGTCACCAGTGCTCGAATCACCCGGACGGTGGATTCCGGATCACGAGACCGGCAGGTAACCTGAATGACATTCTCGTCCTCCTCGAACGACACTTTCAGCAGACGGGCGCGAAGTATCTGAGGCCAGATGGATCGCTCCGTTTCTCCGGACAGCTCCGGCGGCAGATCACTCATTTCTGAAATCGCGTCCGTCAGCACGCGGTCACTCAGAAGCAACTGCCTGTAACTCGAAAGCAAACCACTATCAGAGCGATTATTTTCCTTCTCCGGATCTGCTGCCAGCTTTCGGATCATCAACTTGGCTGAAGATTCGTATTCCTTCGGCTTACGCTTGTAGTACACGACGCCCAGCAGCATCGACGCCACCAACATGCCGATCAAAATCGTCTGGTGTCGCCGAACGACTCTCAGGAAACGCATTAGTGCATGCAGTCCCTGAGGTTCGCTGGATTCGATGGAATCTGTCGTATACGGATCCATTGAAATTCTCGGTGAAAAGTTTCTTGATGACCTGAAGGAATGGCTGCCGTTACATGGCAATGCGGGATGCGTTGAATCCGGCGCCAAGGAAGCCGCTGATCGTGGACAGCGTGAAAGTCAGCAGGTTTTCGTCGACGTTGATGACATCGTCCGCGGCGAGCAGCAGGTTTTCTGCGGTATCACGCTGGGCTGCCCGTATCGATGCTCGGATCTGAATGGTGTTGCCGCTCACAGGGTCTCGACGGGTAATCGTCAGGCGATCTGAGATCCAGTTGGAATACGACTGACCACCAGCCAGGGCCAGTGCGTCCAGTATTCTCAGGTTCTGACCGGCGGGAACATCGATCGATTTGTCAGGGATAACCCCCATGACTCGAACAAACTTCGGAGCCACGGATTCCACGTTCACCAGAGCTCCTTCCGACAGCATGACTGAACCGAATTCCGAAGGTGACGATTCGTCCAGACTAAGAGTAATCGGCCGAACTCTGGTATCGCTGATCGCGTGCATGCTGTCCGGTTCGATGGAATGCATTCCGGGCGGCATTTCACTGCCGCTCACCGACACCACTCCCGAAGCCGTTTCGGTGATTCCGCCTGCTCGAACAATCACATCTGCGAGACTGACCTGATCCTGTGAAATCTTCACGGGGCCGGGGTTCCGTACGCTTCCGGTCACAAAAACCAGCCGCTCCGGCCGATCTTCAACCCCGATTTCCACGGATGGAGTCAGGAAGATATCCCGCTCCAGACTCGCCTGAACGATCTGCTTCTCGGCTTCGCTGCGGGACAATCCGGCCACGTGAACGGAACCGATATTCGGCAGAGACGACTGACCGTTTCGATCAACACTGACCGTCCAGGTATGCAGTGAATCCTTCCCCAGCGTCCCGTCGTCCAGCCGAACCGTCAGCCGATCTCCCGGTAAAATGGTTTCGCGATTGGGTGCTGTGGTCTGAGCATAGCGGGCAAGATCCACTGTGGAAAAATCACGAACGGGCCGAGCTGCATACCGCTGCGGCAGGTTCTTTGCGTGGAACTGAGGCTGCGCACAGCCGGTCAGCAGGCTGGCAAAGGCCATCAGGCACACGGAATAGTAGCCGGGCATGTGCATAATGTTCATTGAGTTAAACAGAGGTTCAATTCACCTCGACAGAGTTCAACACACTCGATCGAGCCGTACCGGCCGGGACTTCTGCCTTCCTGGACCATCGGAAAAGTCATGATGTCCGGTTACGAGATGCCAACAACAAGCCGGTCCCCCGCCGGATGACGGAGCTTCGGAGCGCGAGGTATAGCGGTGCCCACAAATCGCAGGGAGCTGATTTCGGGGAAATTTGGAAGACCTTTTTGCGAAGTCTGATTCAGGGGTACAGAATCAGCGATTCAACCGGTGGTGTTTGCAATACACCCGCGAAAACGGTGATTTGTGCCGAACATCTGGCAAGTGAATTTCCGCAGATTACCGCTGATCGAACACTCTTCGACAACAGTGGCCGCGCGGGCAGACACCGTCCCGAAATCAGAGTCCTCAGCGAACACGTTCAAGGAAAAAAACCATGATTCAAACAACGCGGCACCTGCTCCCCGCACTCTTAACAGAAGCAACGCTTCGCAGATTGAGCGCGGCCAGGATCTCGCAGACAGGCTCAAGAACAGGCTTTCGGGCCCGAATTCTGACGAAAAATGGCAGAATTTGCCGATTCGAAACGCCAGGTGCGGTGTTCTGCCCCCTGCAGCCATTCGGCCGAGGTCTCTGTGCCGCGAGACTGGCCGCGGACTCCCCATCTCTCGTTTCATGTCTCAATCAAGGAATTCTTCCATGCTGAATCGACGTCAGCTCATTCACCGATCCGCCTTCGCTGCTGCAGCCATGATGACTCCCGGACTGTTTGCTGAAGAACTGCTGAAAACACCGGCGATGACCGAAGGCCCGTTCTACCCGGACCATCTTCCACTGGACACCGACAACGATCTGCTGCTGATCAATGATTCGACGAACCCTTCCCTCGGAGAAGTCACGCATCTGACGGGAAAAATCCTCACGGCATCCGGCCAGCCGTTGCGCAATGCGTTTGTCGAAATCTGGCAGTGTGATGCCAACGGAGTCTATCTTCACAGCAGAAGCGGAGGTGCTGATAACCGCGACAGCCACTTTCAGGGATATGGTCGATTTCTGACCGACAGCACTGGTCAATACTACTTTCGCACGATTAAACCCGTCCCGTATCCGGGTCGAACACCGCACATTCATTTTGCCGTCAGTCGAAATGGTCAACGTATTCTGACCACTCAGATGCTGATCAACGGTCATCCTCAGAACGAAGGCGACGGCGTTTTTCGCGGCGTCACTGATCCACTGGCTCGCGAAACTGTCCTCGTCGATTTCAAGCCGATTTCAAATTCAAAAATCGGCGAACTGTCAGCGAACTTCGACATCGTTCTGGGACGCACCATTGAAGAGTTCGAAGACGGGACCATTGGCGGAGGCATCAGCAAGCCCGAAGGGAATCGCCGTCCCAGCCGTGGCTGAACAACCGGATCTGTCCCTCTGAGTCGACAATCCGCTCGCGCCCGGACGTCGAGCTGCCTGAAGCAATTTTCCCGGAAGGCAGACCGACGTCCGGGCCTCATTACCGGCTGGACCCAAGCGAGAATTCGGCCTGCCACAGCCCGCAGAAAGTGCGTCCGTTCACCTTTGGCACCGCAATCCGGTCAGGAATCGCGATCGGGCGTTTGAGGCAGCCTGCGTGGGATGTCATACTCGGAAGTCCGCGACCAGCCGCTGATGGCTGAGCATCGCCGATTTTTCCGGGAAATGATTACTGCAGGAGTCCTCCGCATATGCTGTCTCACATGGTTTACTTCACGCTGAAAGATTCTTCTGACTCTGCCTGCCAAACTCTGGTGGACGCCTGTCAGAAGTATCTCAAGCCACACGACGGCATTCAGTTCTTCGCTGCGGGGACTCTGGCACCCGAATTCGATCGCCCCGTCAACGACCGAGCTTTCCATGTCGCTCTGCACGTGGTCTTCGACACAAAAGCGTCTCACGATGCCTATCAGGTGTCCGAAAACCACCTTGCATTTATCGCTGAAGGTTTACCGAACTGGGAAACCGTTCGAGTCTTCGATGCCTACGTGGAAGGGTAATTCCCGACGTCGGCACTGCTCACACCGCATTCGAATGCACGCTCAGAAACGATGCGTGCACCGTGCGCGCATAATTCTCTGGATGGGTCGAGGTTGGGGCTGCAGCAAAGGTCAAAGCCATGGCGAGTTGGTATCGAACAGGTTTGAAGGCGCTGAAGGCAGTCGCGAACCGAGACGTTTTCGGCAGATCATCCACGATGCCCGTTCGTCAGCACCCAGGAATGAGGCGACGGTTCGTTCCGACAACTGAGTCTCTGGAACAGCGACTTGTGCTGGACGTGTCTGCGCCAGCCATTCTGCAGGTGTTCGACAGCACGTACTTCAATATCGAAGACCGGGCGGCCGACATCTTCGCCGCAGGATACGGTGGGATCTGGATTCCTCCGACCGGCCGAGCTGACAGTGGAAACTTTTCCGTCGGCTACGATGTCTTCAACCGGTTCGACCTCGGGTCACCCGGCGCCCCCACGCTTTACGGGACGGAAACCGGATTAAAGACCACCGTTGATGTGCTGCACAACGCCGGGGTGAATGTCTATGTCGATTTCGTCCTGAATCACAATGGGTTCAGCGACGCGGGAACGCCGGGCTTCGTGGATGCCGGCGGCTACCCCGGCTTCGCTGTGACTCTGGGCTTCGACGTTGATGGGGATTTCCACGGTGCCTTTGATTCCGGGGACATCAATGGCCGACTTGCGGGCCTGATCGATATCGCTCAGGAAAAGAACTACCAGTTCATTCGACAGCCCGTCGATCCGTCTGACCCCAACAATATTCCGGCCGGGACCGTCAACAATGTTGCCGACCCGAACAACGCCCGGTTCTACCCGGACCGCGAACTCACGCCCATCATGCTGTTCAACCCGTTGACCGGGCAGTCAGACATTCCGGTTTATCCATTCAACACGAACGATCCGCTTCAGGGCGATCCCGTAATGGAAAACGCTCTGGGCCTGCTGATGAGAAACGCTCAGTGGCTGGTTCAGGAAATCGGAGTCGACGGGTTTCGACTGGATGCCGCCAAGCACTTCGACAACTTCGTGATGGAATACTTCGACCAGGCCGTTTATCGATCAGTTCTCGACCCGCTGCTGGATGGCAGTACTCAGCAGGTCTTTTCGTTTTCTGAAGTCTTCGACGGGGACAAAGCCTTTCAGCAGACAAAGATTCGCAAGGACATTAATCCCGCCGACCCGGGCCGAATCGGAGGCAACCGCGATGTTCTGGACTTTCCGCTGTTCTTCGCGATGCAGGCAAACCTGACGGGAAATGGATTCGCCAACGACTGGCGAAACATTAAGAACGCCAGTCAGGACATTCAGGATGACGGCCTTGCCAACAATGGCAGCCAGGGAGTTGCATTCGCAGTCAGCCACGATAACCAGGGCCCGGAACTCAGCAACATCGCTCATGCGTATATTCTGATGCGCCCCGGAAACGCGATTGTCTATTTCAACGCGGAAGAATTCGGACAGGGGCGGGACTTCCCGAAAGACGGACGAGGCGATGCTCTGGGCGGTCAGTTCGGCGATGCCATTCCCACGCTCGTGAACATTCGGAATACTCACGGGCGAGGCGACTACATCGACCGCACGCCCGGAGGAGACGAGAAGGAAATGCTGATCTTCGAACGCAGTGCCTCGTCGCTGGTCGTGCTCAGCAATCGAATGGACGCCGGGTTTGATTCCCGGACGATTCAGACGAACTTCCTGCCGGGAACGCCATTAGTGGAACTCACCGGAAACGCCGCCAATCCGGTCATTGACCCGTTCAACGACTTTCCGGAGGTTCTGGTCGTCAACGGGGACGGGACAGTCAATCTGCGAGTCCCCCGCAACGTCGCGCCCGACGGAACTCAGCACAATTCCGGATACCTGATCTACGGCCCGGCCGGACCTCAGGGAACACTGTCCCTGTCCAACGTGACCACAACACTGGCACCGGAAACGCCAACTCCCGAAACCAACGGAACAGCCCGGCTTTCGGAAATCGGCGTCATCAGCAGCGACAGCTTTGATGTGACTCTGGCAACCAGCGTCGTCAATCATCTGGGCAGCATTCGGGACCAGTTTGCCGATGGCGACAATGCTCTGCTGCGCCTGGACGGAGGAATCGACCTGAACGGAAACGCCGCCGTTGATTTCACGGCACCAGGCAACGTCAGCTACGGATTTGAACAGTTCACGACAGTCCATCAGCCCGGTTACTTCGAAGCAGACGGCAACGGATTGTTCGTTCAAACGATTGATACGACTCAGCTTTCAGAAGGTGAGCACTTTCTGGAGGTTCAGGCCTACAGGCATCGCGAACCCGGCGAAGGTGATACCATCTATACGCCGTTCCGAAAAACAATCTACATCGACCGGCTGGCCCCGATTTCGGAAGTGGCCGGCTTCGATCCGATTGTGCCGGGAATCAACGAGAACCGTCAGCTGCGAATTCAGAGTGTCGACCTGACCGCAAACAGCGTGCATACGTTTCTGGATCTGCCCGCCAGCCTCACCGATGCCGAGATTCTGGCCATGCTGAGTTCCGGAAGCCAGACGGACATGATTGACCGCAATCTGTTCAGCCGAAACTATTCAGGTGTAACAAGCGGCAATCACGTCGCCACGGTCGTGACCTATGAAGTGACGGGGAATTACAGCATCCAGCGAATCCCGGGGCTGAACGTATCGTCCATTTTCGGAGCCGGACTGGGGGACCTGGACTTCGACGGGGATGTCGATATCGCGGACATCAATCTGTTCGAAACGGTGTATCAGGCAAACGGCAGCCAGTTCAATCCGGCAGGAGACTTCAACGCCGACGGTCTGATCAGCATTGCAGACCTCCCGCTGTTTCATCAGTTTCTGCTGAACAGCGGCGCTGCTGCTTCCTCACTCGACGCATTCGACGCCATGGTGATCAGCAATGCGCCCGTGGACTATGGTGACGCGCCTGCGAGCTATCCGACACTGCAGGCCGCAGCCGGAGCTCACCATATTCTGACGGTGGGCCCCTATCTGGGTCTCCTGGCCGACTCCGATCCCGATGGACAGCCGAATCCAGCCGCGACCGGCGATGATATCAGCGGTACGGACGATGAAGACGGAATCGTGCTGCCCCCGACGATCACACCGGGTACAACGGCAACGATCAGCGTTTCAGCATCAGCCGCAGGTCTGCTGAATGCTTTTATTGACCTGAACCACGATGGTGACTTTTTTGATTCGGGTGAACAGTTCACGCATGACCTGGCACTGACGACCGGAACAAACAACATTGATTTAACAGTTCCGGTCGATGCCGTCCCTGGAACCACCGTTATGCGTTTTCGCTTCGGCAGTTACCCGGATGTCGGCCCGACCGGGCTGGCCAGCGACGGAGAAGTCGAAGACACCACCGTCCTGGTGAGCGGCCTGCCCGACCTGATCGCCACCCGCTTCAATGCAGTCACCGACCATGTGCTGAATGCCCGGACCGATGTCGAATTTCGAATCTCCAACATCGGAGGTTCGGATGCCCCCACGTTTCAGACTCATCTGGTCTGGTCACCCAACCAGATCGCCGGCGATTCCGATGACGTTGTCATCGCCGGCACCAGCGAGACCTTCGTCGGCCTGGCCGCCGGAGCAGATGTCAGCCGCACCATCAGCGTTCAGCTGGATGCGGCAACTCTGTTCGCCTACGCCGCCACTCAGACTGCGGCCGGGCTTTCCGTGGGAACAGTCTCATCCGAAACCAGCTGGCTCCTGCTGGTCATCGATACTCAGAACGAGGTCACCGAAATCAGCGAAGCGAACAACTCCAATCGCGGTCACCTGATCGATGGAGACGATATCACTTACTTCCCATGGGATGGAAACGGAAATGGCGTCATTGAGCCTCAGGAAGCACTCGCCGCGATCCACGCCATTGGCCTGAATTCACCGGCTTCGGATTTTGATGGCAACGGCGTGGTCACACCTCTGGAAGCACTCAGCTCGATCCAGCGAATCGGATACCAGGTGAACAACGCTGTCATCGGAGATGCCCCGCCGTCGACGGCTCAGGTCGTGACAGCTCCGGCCTTCCCCGATTCTTCAATATCGGTCGATGAGCCGCAAGTGCCGGTTGCCGCCATCTTTTTACCTCGCGCGGTGCCAGCGCTGGTGGCCGGTCCACCCAAACAACAGAATGTCACTGTGATCGAGACAGCATCCGCTTCTCCGGTCGAAGCCGGCATCCTGTGGGCAAACCCAATGCAGGAAAAGAGAGCTGATCTGTTTGCATGGTTTGAGACAGATCGAGACGTTCCGTCGACAGTTGGATTTTTATCGGCAGTCCCGACCGAACACGATTGGAAGGACGTCGAGAAAACAGATTGGCGGGAAACAGACTGGATCAGCGTCTTCGTCTGACTCAGGCATCAGCGTTGAAGAAGAACGCTGAACCGACAGAATGGAACGACTAAAATCTCAGATCGTGGCTACACCATCGACAGCAGTGCCAGCATAAGATTGAAAGCATTGAACAGAAAGTGGACCAGCACTACCGTTCGATAACTGCGACGCCTCACATAGGTGTAGCCGATCAGCAGTGCCAGCGGCAGCAGCGCAATACTGTCCGGAAATCCGTGAGCAAAGCTGAACAGGACAGAAGACACAACCAGGGCCGGCAGCGTCGAAGTCGACTGCCAGATTCCCCCCAGAATCGTGACTCGGTACAACAGCTCCTCGACCAGCGGAGCAACCACGACAGCCATCAGACCGATCAGCACAATCATGGAAAAGCTGATTCCGTCCTCCATCATCTCCAGAAACGGATGAGATTTGGATTCCGGCTGCATCGAGACAATCAGAATCCTGAGAAGTGCCGTCGGCAGGTAGGCCACCAGAAAAGTTTCGCCGGCAACTCGCAGTTCCGTGCGCAGATCCCATGGTTCGGCAATTGCAGCCGACTCTGTTTCCTCCGGCTCATCAACAGGTTCGGCCAATCCCGCTGAAATCGATTCCGCCACGGGCCGCGGCACGGAATTGAACGGGCGACCATCGAACGTTCGGTCCGGGACGGCATCCAGATCAGGAAAAAGATTCGCCTCAAACATCGTCGAGGTACCGGTGACCTGTACATCCGGATTCGGAAAGCGAAGGTCGTCGACCACGTCGCTCGAACCTGGTGCTCGAGTCACATGCTGCTGCGAAGACCACAGCATCAGACCGAAGATGGCGAACAGCACGAAATTGAACATCAGTGTTCCCGTCACCATCGACCGGAATCGAGATTCAGCCGTCGCCGCGGCAGGCTGAGCACCAGGGAGACCGGACACAGTTTCAGCCGTGTCTTCCGATGCTTCCCCCGTTCTGTCCGGCTCGTCTCCCGGGGCATCCGACGCTGAAGAATCAGGCGGCGAATCTGCCTGACTGGCGGCTTCATTCGGATCGTTCGCGGCGGTCTCGGATGTCGCCACGGCCTGATCAGCCTCACCGCGTCCCTGAAGCGTGACCAATATCGCCATCAGGCTCATCAGAACGACGCCGGCGGCCGTGACAGGAGGCGGACATCGAAGCGGCTTCCGATCCGCCATCGGCAGAGCAGCCCCGGTGTCCCGGAATCGAAGCCACCAGATGGACATCATCGTCAGACTGGCAGCAATGGTCATCAGAACAAGGCAGCCGACCAGAAACCGTCCGGCAGTGACCTCGGGAAGCTCGTTCGCTGCCTGCCCAAGGCAGACCACAGTTTTCAGGTGGAATTTCCAGGACATCTAATATTGCAATCACATCGCTGAAGTGAACTTCAGATCGAATCAGAGGAAACGACAGGGACTCCCCGTTGGGTTCGGCCGAGAAAGTCAGCGTCCCGCTGTGAGAAATCCCTCCTGATCGACAACAGCACTTTCCCGACGGGCCGCGCCCCCCCAGGCAACAACGCGCGGCAAGTACTCTGCTCCACTCAGTCTTTCCGCAGTGGCGTCAATGTTGTATCGATTTCTGCGGCCGTTATCATCCTGCGACAGTCGTTCGTCAACCCATCGTTACAGCGGCCCTCAGGAGCCTGGCCACGTGCCGACAGTTCTAGACGAAATCGTATCACACAAGCTTCAGGAAATAGCCGCCGCAAAGGCTCGAGTTCCGTTTTCTGCGCTGGAATCCGCCGTGGAATCGGCGCCGCCCGTGCGAGCGTTTCTGTCGGCACTGCAAAAATCCGCTCGTCCTGCGCTGATCGCTGAAGTCAAAAAGGCATCTCCATCAGCCGGAATCATTCGAGAAGACTTTTCGCCGGTTGGGATCGCCACAACTTATGAATCCGCCGGGGCCGCGTGCCTGAGTGTCCTCACGGATGAAAAATACTTCAAAGGACACCTGGACTTCCTGCGACAGATCCGCAGTGCTGTGACGATTCCCGTCATGCGGAAGGAATTCATCGTTGATCGCTATCAGATTCTGGAAGCTCGCGTTGCGGGCGCAGACTGTGTGCTGCTGATCGCCGAATGCCTGAACGACGACCAGCTGCATGACCTGCACAGCTACGCTCACGAACTGGGAATGGACACGCTGGTCGAACTTTATGACAGTGAAAACCTGGAACGAGTCCTCGCCACCGGAGCTCGGCTGATCGGAGTCAATAACCGCGACCTGCGAACCTTTGTCACGTCGCTGGAACACACATTCGAACTCAGGACGCAGATTCCCGACGATGTCCTGCTGGTCAGTGAAAGCGGTATCCGCAGCTTTCACGATATCGCACGCCTTCGGGATGCCGACGTCGGGGCAGTTCTGGTCGGAGAATCACTGATGCGTCAACCCGACATCGCCGTCGCCGTCAGACAGCTGATGACCGGCGAATAGCAGACACGACGTCCTGACCGGGGCGAAGTTGAGTCTTCTTCTGATCACAATACGACCACGCCTCCCGAAAACCCGGTTCTCAATCAACAAACCCTTATCAGCACATCCTTCAGAACAAACAGCAGCAAGATGACGAACTCCGCGCACCTGAAAGACTCACCCGTCGAACATGTCCTTGTGATTCCCACAGCTGTCTTTCGCGATGTCGGATACTTCCAGGGATTCTGCAGCGATGTCGACAGATATCTGGACGTCATCCTGGATCCGGTGCATGCCAGCTATCGGCCACGCCCCGATATGGAACAGGACCCGTCATTCAAACAGTTGATTCCTTATTGTGTGTTCCACTGCAATGGCCAGGTGTTCGGATATACGCGCGGCACAGATCAGGGTGAGACTCGCCTGCACTCCAAACGATCCATCGGAGTCGGCGGTCATGTTTCCACGCTGGACCTGAACCGGCAGGGAAGTCCCTACCTGGAAGGTATGAAACGCGAAATCGAAGAAGAAGTTCACCTGGATTGTGAATGGACAGAACGCTGCGTGGGCCTGATTAACGACGATGAATCACCTGTGGGGCAGGTTCATCTGGGGATTGTTCACCTTTTTGAACTGAAAGCGCCACAAGTCACCCCACGTGAAAAGTCGATGATTCAGGCAGGGTTCACGCCGCAGGATGTCCTGTTGCGCGAACTGGACCAGTTTGAAACATGGTCGCAGATCTGCCTGAAGGCACTCTTTGCCGGTTGATGCCAACAGAACCGGCAGGATGTGCTGAATCAGCAGACCTGCGGCCGAGGACAGCGGAACGGAATGAGCACCCGTCCAAAAGCGACGTAGCATCAGGCAGCGGATCAAGTCATCATTCCTCCTGATCTCGCCTGACGCGCACGGAGGATCTGTCATGAGAATTTTGATTGCCCTTGGTCTCTCTTTCGCCTGCCTGACCTGTGGCCGGCTGTCGGCTCAGGAAGCCGCGGCTCTGCCTCCGGGTGCCGTCAGTGAAAAAACACTTGGCGAAATGCTGAACGCCATCGGCCTGAAGCCTCTGAAGACCGACAAACGTTACGACTTCGCCTTCAAGACCAGCATCCATGGTGAAGAATGGAAGTTCAGCATGTCGGCAGTGCTGAGCCGCAACAGTGAATCTGTCTGGGTGATGGCATGGCTGGACCAGATTCCCGATCAGTCCGCTCAGGTCCCCCGAACCGCTCTGCTCAGACTGCTCGCGGCCAACGATCGGCTCGGGAACGGAAAATTCTTTGCGTACATACCCGCCAACAAACGGTTCGTTCTGCAGCGAGTCATTGAGAACGAACAGATGAGCACAAAGAAGCTGACGGAAGCTCTGCAGGATCTGGCCGTCAGCGTCGCCGAAGAACATCCCATCTGGTCCGTCGCCAACTGGGCCCCAACCGGCAGCGATCCACACATCGCTGCCGGAAAAAGCGACACAGTCCCCGTGCCACCGACATCAGCCAATCACCAGCCGCAGATTCGAACCTCTGAATCACAGTCAAAATTCGGCGAACGAAGTGTCCAGTAGAAACACATGAAAACGGTGACGTTCCGCGGTGATGTCTTCACCTTGTGAGCCTTGGGACGCCGGAAACTGTCTCATAACATGAGCCGACGACGCGAGCCGCAGATTACTAAACCGGCCGTTTTATCTTGCGAATTGGACGGGTAAACGACCGGAGACATCTTCCACTCAGTGGCCCATGAGCCGTAAATGTTCCGCAACTGCACTCACTGACATCAATGTCCTAAACGGGCCGCGCGTCAGAATTTCCGACGAGTATGCGCCGGTTGCAGGCGGCCAGATCGCCCAGCACAGCCAGCAGAAAAACGACCATGGCGACGATCAAAAGATCACTCCGAGCGTCAACGACTGAACATGACCGGAACTGGCTGGCTGCTGAAGGTAGTACCAGAAGAAACGCCCGACCAACAAAAATCCCGTCACCGCTGGGACTGCCGCCAACCACGCAAACGTTCGCAGAGGCCAGTACATCCAACAGGCTCGCAACACGGCCGGAATGGTCCTTGACAGATAATGAGGAATTGACCGAAACAGCCTAGAATCCCGGGTTATCGTTGGTACGCACGACAACGTTTTCGACGATCAGCCCTGATTCGCCCGCCTGCAGAATGGTTTCCAGAGTATACGTGAACCGGTTATGGACAAACAGACGCGCGGCGGCTGAACGGTTCATTGCTCGAAACCCGCTGGTCGCATCGTTCACAGCGATTCCCGATACTCGGGCGATGCAACGAGTGCCCAGCCGCTGCGAAAGCGTTTTACGGGAGAAAAATGTGTGATCGAGTCAGTGTTACGATCACCGATGACAAGATCAGCCCTCCCGGCGAGAATCGGTTCAACAAGCAGACAATATCCTCTGCACAATATTGATTGTCAGCATCCGTGTTCACAATGACATCTGCCCCTTCGAGCCCCAGGCATGTGTCCAACCCAGCTCTGAATGCCGCCGCCAGACCCCGGTTCCGTGGAAATCGAATGACCCGGTCAGCTCCATTTTCAGGGCTGTTTCGCGAGTTCCGTCTGTGCTGCCATCATCAATCACTAATATTTCGACCTGCCCCACACCGGGCAACGATCGTAGTAACGCCGCCAGAGCGATCGGCAAATGCTCACTCTCGTTGAACGCAGGAATCTGAATCACAAGTTTCATTTTTGGCCTTACACAAAAGATGCCCGAAGGCTCAGCGTTTACTTGTCTTTGGAGCCTGCCACTGAGACAGACTCAACCGAAAACCCGGCGGCTCTCAAATCTTCAGCGGCTAATCGATAGACAAAGATGGACCCGCCAACCATGGCCACTGGAGTAAAGCGTTGAAACCAGGCAAATTCACCGTCATGAGCTCTCACAGAACTGCCCTGCCCGTCAGGTATATAATACGGATATCCATACAACAGGTTTGCATCCACGGCAGCCTGTCGGCCTTGCTGATGGTGTTACATCCGTATCTGAATCACCTCAGCATCGGTGGGACTGCAAATTCGAAACCCAGAATGCGCGGGTCAAAGCTGGCATGAATGGCCATCGCCGGGTTTCCTGCTTCCGGATGTTCTTCCAGCCATTCCTTCAGATAAATCAGATCCTGTCCCCATGCAACGTTACTGGATAAGAGATGAAAACCACCGGTGCGAATGCCGCCTGCCGCTTCGTTGAAATAGGACATGCTGTGCGGAAACGCTCTCATGCTGCTCATCCCGGATAGAAACACCGCGACTGCGGCAAACTGTGCCAATCGTTGGCCGCCAGGCCGACCGCCTTGAGGAGAAGATCCAAGTGTCATCAAACGACTGCACAGCACAAACAGAAAAGGGAACGCAGGCAACACGTAGCAGCGCAAATGTTTATTCAGATGCGTTTGTGAACTGACAACCACCAGCAAGACAGTCGCCACACTGATCAAAACGCCCTCACCCAATCGAAGTTGTCGTTTGGCACCGTCCAACAACAGACTCGGGATGGTGACGGCGATCAGAGCCAGCGTTCCCAGCGGCATTTTGACGGCCATCGCATACGATAGTAGTACCACCAGCCCCCGTCGCACTTCGCCTCGCAGGTACGACGGCTTCACCTTCTCGATATCCCACTTCTGAACGTCGATCCCCACAACAAAATCATCCGGCAAAGGAACCGGGATGTCTCCAAGCGGTCCACCTCGAAACCGGTTCCCGGAATCGCCACCCAGAGTGCGACTAAAGAACTCAAAATCACCAAGCCGCCGAAACGTTCCATCAAATTCATACACCGAATTCAGCGTATAGAGTGCCAACAGCTGAATGACGAAAATACCACCCAGGCAGGTATCAGAGTTCGCAACTTCAACCCGAGTACCACCGGAAAACAAAAACGACACTGGCCAGCGGCGGCCGCCAGCAACAAAATGACCCATGTACTCTTGGTCGAAAGCGCCAGCCCTTGCATCAACCCGGCCGGGATGGCGTAGGACCACTCAAAGCCCGACAGCCACTTCCAGAATGTATAAGCACTCAGAATGCCCATTGCGGCTGCTGCCACGTCGGGGGTCAGCAACTGGCCATGACCAAGAACGGTTGGTGAAAAACACCACAGAGCCAATGCCGCCAGAGCAGCCTTTCCAGAATACAGGTCACGAGCAAACAGGTAACGGACAATACATCGGCAATGCTGAATGGGATACAAGCCCCACCGTGCAAAGGTGAACAGCAGGAATGAACCCGGCCCATTCCTAACAATCAGGTCACGCCCGACAAAGAACTCGCTGCGAGGTTTCCGGGGTGTCTCGCCATCCGGACCAGTCCACAACGGGATGCAGCCATCGGATAGGTAAGGCTGCAACCATGCGAACCAATGGCGGATTCGCAGTACAGTGTGTGGTCCCCGGTTTGCAGATGACTAAGTCCGGCTGCCAGATGAGCCGGTTCGTCAACGACAGGAGTGTGCCACAATCCACCCCATGCCAGCAGGCCGATATGAACTCCCAGCAAGACAAAATGGCAATCCGATGGGAAGATGACTGGACCGTGCGGAGATCCGCAGCATCACCGGGTTCATCGACCGCATCGGTCATGGAGCCTGCTCCGCCGCTGTCCCGACCTTCTTTGGTAAATGCAGCAGAAACAGCCCTTCGGGAGGAGTGGTTCTCTGGATGTCACCTCGAACCTCCATTTCCAGTCGAACCTTTTCGATCAGCCAGCTCCAGTTTCCCCAATCGCCCCTTCTCCTCTTCCTGAAATCTGCGTGTCAACCTGTGTGACAAGTTCATTGGGATCCAGCCCTTCAAGTGTTCCACCCACCGCCTTCAGAATCGCCGCACTGACAATGTCGTACTTCCATTCCTGAATCGGCGTGGGATCAGCATCCGGCTTGTTGGGAGAACGACACATCACTTTCGTATCTGCCGGAACAGGCACTCTGACCGCATCCAAACTGCCAACACAGTGATGCAGCCCGACACGGCAAGCAGCCACCGAAAAATCGCCGAAGCTGCGATCGGATTCCGAATCGAATTACCCGGCAAAACTTCATTCCAGGTTCGTCGGTCGTCCATCGTTGCAACTCCCCAGGCGACTGTGAATGGATTGATCAATAGAATAACTGAAGATACGGACGGAACCGTCTGCCAGGCTCGTCCGAAAGCCTCCGTCGTGGACACTTCCGAAAATGCCGCCTTCCTGAGGCAAAATGAATCGATCATGCAGTGGACGCCAGGTGCGGTCATTTTCCGCCCCCGTGTATCGCACAATGTCGATCGTCGCCGCTATACATGCTCTCATTGTCGCCCAAATCAATCCCCTCGTTGTAGCGATCACTCGGACATGTTTTTCACCAACCAGATACGTATTGCTAAGCCCGTCGGTTGCTGGATTTCGAACAGCAACGAAAAGTCAGTCCAGTATTCAGCGACATATCCGGCCAGACGTGCATCAGCAGCTGCCAGTGAATCCGGCCCAGTCCATGTTAAGAAATCTGCAGATGGCCGCCATTCATGGCGTAGTCTGATCGAGCCACCTGAGTCACCAGATCACATTCATGCGGCTGCCGAATATTCAGAAACAACCCGTTGCGGCGACTGGGGCAGTTCAGAACGGAAAGAGGCGTTCCCAGACGTTGGGCGTTGGCTGACGTATCGGGTGTCGTCGTGCTGCCGTTGCCCAGTTCCCGGACCGCAGGCTGTTCAATCATCGGCAGAACATTGTAGATCCATCCGCCCGGCTGCTGCTTCCCATATCCAAATCCCGGCAGCCCAGCCCAGTTCTTGCCCCAGCCGCCAGTGGGATACCAGCCATGAGTACTCTCATGCAGATCAATCGCCAGAGCCAGCTGCTTCAGGTGATTGGAACACTCCAATACCCCGAGCCGACTCCCGAGCCTGCTGCACGGCGGGTAACAGTAACGCGATCAGGACGGAAATGATGCCAATGGAAACGAGAAGTTCAATGATGGTAAAACCCGATGGGCGTAAATGACTGTTTAACGAGGAGCCACTCATGATTTCCACTGGTGGTAATGGACAGTCAATAACTCACGTCATGTGGATCGACGAATACATTCTAACCAGCAAAAAGGCGGAGAGACGGCAATACATACCCAAACAGGCAATGCTTGTTGCTTGAGAGGTGGACGCACTCCACTCGATTGGAATCAAAAGATTCTCCCGCCCCATCTTCGCTACAGACTCAGTGGCTCAATCCATTCCGTATCATGGCACTGACCGCTGGTTGTCGTCCGATAGACGGCACACTTCGATATCGTTTTGGCACGCCTCTTCATCAGCATACCCCGTCCCTTCAGCACGAATTGGACCATTGCACCATATACAATGCGGTACATGATATGGTGCACTTGGATCTCCCTCACTCTCTACACAACTTCCCAACGCGACAACGTCGAGACCATATTCGCAGACGGTCGCAGTAACCCCGGCGTACAATCAACGGTGTTGGCACAACCCGTACACTCCGTTATTACGGTGTCCAGCGTAGTCCATCCCATCACACTCCTGATTTTTACTGGAGTCTTCCTCTCCTTCATTCGACCGAATGTCGGTGCCGGCGGTTGAAGCAAAGTCCAGGCTGCAATGGGCAGCACGCGCACAACAAAAACGTTTTAAAATTCATTAACTCATCTCCTCTTCTTCACGGACTCGAACAGTGATTAACCCGAGACGTGTTTCGAACGACGTCTCCACATCAGAAAAACGATGTACCCAACGATCAGAGCGACATGCCAGTACCAGATGCTCAACAATCGCTGCGACGTCTCAGGGAATCCGGCTGCGGCATTTTGAGGACTGCCTACCGGGTCGACGACGTGATTCCTCCAACTTTGCGAAATTGTCTTCGGCTTCTAACTTTCGCTCATTTTTTGGAGTTCTGCGACTCCGACGAAGGCATCCAGACTTCAGACCAAATTGACCACGTGGGTTAATTCCATTGTGAATTCTGACTCCATCTGGAATTTCGATCATAAAATCAGTGTCGGGAATCAACTCGTGGGCCCGCATTTCAGCCACACTCCATTCTTCCAGCGTACAGGACTGCGTCTCTGCCTGAGGGCCAACCACCAATCCGCCTGACTCGGGTGGGAAAAAAATGAACCGTCTGATTCAGCAATCTGAACAATCATCAGCCGAAACGCCAGGAGGCGCGTCTGATTTGACGATAATCCATCTGAACAGGCAGAAAGCCGTGATTGGGATCAAAGTCAACATCGCAATCGTAACCTGAGGAATCAGCTTCACTCGAAGCAACACTTCGTCATCGACTTCCACCTCTCCCGCAAAAACGACACCTAAGCCGCCCTCAACTCCATCCAGTATTTTTCTTGCAGGATGGCCGGACTCTCCTTCCCATCATGCAGCGTCAAAGGGCGTGCCTGAAGCTCCAATTCGACTGTCGGTGCGGCGAACCACGAGACAATTTAAGCCGGTTGAATAGCTTGCCTTGATATCACCAAGAAACTCAAGAACCTTTCGACTGTGAAAGGAACGCTGATCGTTCCAACCCCCTGCCGTTCCACTTCCGCCCCAATATCGACTTCTTCTCTCGCGATACGCTCGAATCGTCGGCGACTGGAGTCTTCCCACAACCCACACTCTGCCACGGCAGGCGGACTGCTGAAACCGCCCCATACATTTGCGTTTTGAAGGCTCTTGGCTTCACCTTTTGAATAATGAAAACGCATCGTGAACGGTCGAAGCGATTCCCGATTTGCCAGGCTCGCCTCCGCGATAGCCCCAAGCTGGCTCCGTGTTTCTTCGTCATGATCACCATATGCGGTACGCACGCCAATGAACGTAAGGAAAACCAATATCGAACGACACAAACGTGGCCAAAATGCAACAGTCATTACAGACCTGTCCTGTCGTGGAGAATTGCAGCTACTGGAACAGCAAGCTCCTGATTTTGCCCGGCTTCAGTAAATACTGAGAAACGCGCCTGACACCGCTGGCGGGGTCGACTCGAGCCTGTCAGGTGCTGAATCCGAATATGAATCTCTTGGACCTAGCTCAACTGATCACTGAAGACAGCAGACACGCCGGGACTGGAACAATGAAAGTCGTCCAGTCGAAACATTTGCCCATCATTCCGTCGAACCTGAACAGACTTTACATACTCTTGCCCCGTGAAATCTCCGGGGACAAAGATCCGTGTAGGTGTGACTTGATAACCGGCCGAAGCTATGGGGAAATTCGCAGACTCGCGGTACCAGAGTTGGCACCAGACTTAACGGTTACTGTCACGCGCGCTCGGTGGTTTGCTCGGGAAACGTCAACTTCAAAGGAATTTCGTGCTGCAAGACATCCTGAGTGAACTCTGACGGCAGACCGCAGGGTTCACAGTGCCACTTCCAGCCATCCGGACATTTGACTTCCACAATCTCCGGCAGTGGATCACCCGGCCTAATACTCACAACAGAGTCGACTCTGCTTCAGCGAATGCGGAAGTAACGACAGGTGTGACTTCCCGCTGGGTAAATTCAACGAATGGTGTGCAAACTGACACACAAGCTCACATCGCCATGGGGCGAAATCATCTTCCCGCTCCAGATCACGGGTAAATCTGTGCTTACCGCTTCGCCCGCGCCCATTTACTCTCAGCGTGAGCCTCGCAATCTCACCTGGACTCAGCACCATTCTGTCAATCTCGGGTTTCGTACAGCCGCAGGATGTCCGAAGCCCAGTAAAGCAGGCGGTCTCTGACGTTGTATTCTTGACCTCAAACAGCTGCGACACAACAGAGGAGGATTCCATTGTCAATATCACCGGCTCAGCCTGTTGATAGAACCGAAGTCCACCTAGAACCATCAAACCTGATCCTGACCCTCCCGAGTCCCGGCGCCACACCCCACCACGAACAGGGGTAAAACACAAATCGCCAGCCCATGGTTTCGCAACATCTTGCACATCTTCATGGAGCTCCCGAAAGCGAGTGTGTAATGTGTAGTGTGTAGTGTGTAGTGTGTAGTGTGTAGTGTGTAGTGTGTAGTGTGTAGTGTGTAGTGTGTAGTTACTGACCGCTTCGTCAATGCCTTCTGTCTGCAATTTTGAGAAAAAGAGAAGCATTGCCCTAAGACAGCGGAAATTTCTTGACACACAGCCTGCCGGGGAACCTCCGCACCCTAGCCAAAAGCATATCCAACACAACAACTGAGCCCACACCACATAAAACAGCTGTTCTTTAGCACTCAAGCCATACCTCAAAGCGGGGTAAGTGATGCGGAGACCAGACCAATTCCTGCGGAGTATGCCAGAAACTGGAGGAGAATGGTCGATTGGCAACCACCCGCGGATTGGCCACAGAATTCAGTACTTGCCCTGCTTGGCGGAGACAGCAGTCGATCCCAGTAACTGCGAAATCCGCACGATCAGCATCCACTCCTCGACGTACTTCGCCCCGGCCCCTGGGTAGTGAAACCGATTAGGCAAGTACCAACCGGGACGTTCGACACGAGCTGACGCGCCCTCAGAAACTGAGACTGCATCTCATGACGGACATTTTGGCAGACGGAATTGCCAAAATGAATTCCCTGAGTATCATCGATGCCGAGGACAGTTTTGTGTTCGTTCAGGGAGTTTCCGTGGTTTCTATCGACAGCAAAGATCGCGACATTCTTCAGCATCTGCACCGCACGTCGGGGGCGGATGTTCAGGAATTGTGCGACCTGCTGGGTGTGACTCGGAATGCGATCCGACAGCGAATTCAGAGGCTGGAGGCTTGTGGGTTGCTGGTGGCAGACTCGAAGTCTCAGGCTCGGGGACGACCCAAAAACGTCTACCGAGTGACCGCCGAAGGCCTGCATTCTCTGGGTGAAGATTACCGGGAACTGGCGGTTGTGCTGTGGAAAGCCATCGTCGGTTTGGAAGACTCAGACGTGAAGGAACAGTTGATTAGCGGGGTCCGAGACCAGTTGGCGGAGCGATTTCGTCGGAAACTGACAGAATCGGATTGTCTGGACGACAGGCTGGACCAGCTGGCGGATGAAATGAGTTCCAGCGGGTTCAATGTCGAAAGCGACCATTCGGCTCTGCTGCCAATTCTGCGGGAAACCAACTGCCCGTTTCCGATGCTGGCGGACGTGGACGAGACCATCTGTCACGTCGAACGTCAGGTGCTGGAGCAGGTTCTGGGAGCTCCGGTGGAATTCCGAAACCGGTGTCGCGACGGACATCACTGTTGTGAATTTGAAGTCCAGAAAACTGTGTGAATCCTAATCGCTGGAAACAGCATCGGAGATTTGAATTAAGTACATCGCCTGTTAGAGTTTGCGGCTCGCAATTCTCATGATGTGGCGTCATGGGATTCAGTCAAACTGCGACAGTTTCAGGCACATGATACGGGACATTTGACATCATGACATGGATTGAAGGACGCTTCGAAGAAAACGTCATCACCACCACCATCGAAGACGCGATGAACTGGGGCAACCAGTCCAGCATCTGGCCCATGACCTTCGGTCTGGCCTGCTGTGCGATTGAGATGATGGCAGCGGGTGCCAGCAAGTATGACATTGACCGCTTTGGGGCGGGCGCGTTTCGAGCCACACCTCGTCAGGCCGACCTGATGATTGTGGCGGGAACCGTGACCTACAAGATGGCCAGTCGAGTTCGTCGACTTTACGAACAGATGGCTGATCCGAAGTATGTGATTGCGATGGGAGCCTGCACTGTCGGTGGCGGGCCCTATTTCAAGTACGGCTATCACGTTGTGAAGGGTGTCGATCTGGTGGTTCCCGTGGACGTTTATGTCCCCGGTTGTCACCTCGACCGGAAGCTCTGCTGGAAGGCCTGATGAGAATTCAGGACAAAATGAAAGCTCGCAAACTGACCAAAGGTCAGGAAAACAAATGCTGGTTCCGCATCACGGCGGGTACTCGGCCTCTGAATATCTGATCCAACAGCTTGCCGTCCTGACTGAAGGGGGCAGGCGGACCGCTTTGAACCGCCACTTCAAAGCCCGACTTACTTTTCAAAACCCGTTTGACTGAATCCCGAATCCTCCGTGACTGAAGGCCTTGCCAGCGCAAACGACAGGTGCACGGCACTGCCAGCGTGTCTGATTCGACGACAGAATTGCGAACGCCATGAGCAGCCTGCTCAAAATCACTGACCTGCGTGAACGTTGCTGATACGCCCATTTTGAGAGGCGGCGAACATGGAAATTCGTCAGGCCGAGATTCATCTGGTGGAGCCCCAACGGTTCGGGAAAACTTGCGCTGTTTATGCATTGGCCAGGGCATCCGAGGCATGATCACCAGTGGCAGCATCGAAATTGTGGAGTCAACATCACGGGAATTCGCGGCTGACGAACAGGCTCGCCCGGGGATGTTTCTGGCCTTTCGAGTACCCGGTCGTGATTCCCGGAGTCAAAGTGGCGGACTTCATTCGTCACGCGATCAGCAACATTCGCCGGATCGCAAAGAAGGTGAAGGTCTGGTCGGGATAACGTGAGTTCCGCAAAGGAATTAAAGCGAAAATGGAAGAGCTGGGGATGGATGTCGAAGTTCGCTCGACGCTATCCTGAACGACGGATTTTCCGGCGGCGAAAAAGCGGATGGAGATTCTACAGATGGCCATGCTGCAGCCGAAGTTCGCGATTCTTGACGAAACCAGCGGTCTGGACAGCGATGCGGTGCGAGTCGTCAGCGAGGCTTGGCGAAACTCAGCGGCCCCTGAAATGGGCGTGCCGATCATTATACGAACGCTTGCTGGAGTACAACCCCCCTAGTTTACTCACGTCATGCTGGGCGGACGCATTGTCGAAACCGGCGATGCGTCATTGGCTCAGGAACTACAGTAACGGCTACGCGTCGATCCGAGAACGACACCCGGATGCCGCAGCAGACGTCACAACGCGAGAAGCAGCGGCTGTCTGATAATCGGTCAAGCAACTCGAAAGGAGGCGGTGACATAGAGATTGAGTTGTCGAAGCTGAAACTCGGATTCTTGAAAGAAGGCTCGGGGACTGGGAAAGACGGCAGAAGAACTCACGACGGCGATGCAGGGACTTCTGAGCAGGTCCCGGGAGAACGAGTCAACAGCCGGAATGGACATTGATACAGCGATCGAATTCGTTGTGCAGAAAGAACCGTGAATTGTACAAGCGGCTGGCATAATGAGGTTTCTGAAGTGGGATGACCTGATCAGACTGCATCAGCGCATCGTGGATGAATCCGGTGGGTCGCCAGGACTGAGAGGCGGAATCGGCTTGCGGCTCCAGCCACAGACAATGTTCGGCGGGCGGGAACTCTATCCGACTCTGGCGGACAAGGCGGCAGCTTTGTGTTTTCCCTGGTCTCCAATCACCCTTTTGGATGGCAACAAACGCATCGGACATG
Organism: Planctomycetaceae bacterium; assembly: GCA_041398865.1. Classification (GTDB taxonomy): domain Bacteria; phylum Planctomycetota; class Planctomycetia; order Planctomycetales; family Planctomycetaceae; genus Fuerstiella. The sequence goes on along the minus strand of JAWKTY010000007.1, from coordinate 248,597 downwards.
GTGCGATGGAAACGTCCCTGGCAATCAACGGATATGTTCTGGCGGCAGATTATTTCGATGAGTCGTCATCCTTCGGCTGGCAACGGCGAACTTCCACGATATTTCTGGCTGCACGAATGGTTGGTATGGTGCGTCGTCATCTTCTACTGACATTGAACTTTGGCCACCTGCAAAACTTTTCTCTATCCTTGGGCATGATTACTAACGGGCCATTGGCGACTACCAGTTCGGCTTCCACGATTCGACCGACAACTACGATTCAAAAAAGCCGCAAGGGTCTGGATCGTGAGATCGTCGTCAGATTTCGAGATGAAAAAGGGCCTGCCTGGATGCGGGACTTCCGGCTGAAGTCGCTGGAGATCTTATGCCGAACTGGGGTGGCGACATGTATCAGAACTGGACTTCAACGACATCTTCTATTACATGAGAGGCGTCCAAGGGGCAGGAACGCAGCTGGGACGATGTTCCGGAAGACATCCGCAGACCCACTATGACCGACTGGGGTCCGAGCCGAAAAGTATCTTGTCCGGCGTGAAAGCTCAGTACGAATCCGAAGTTGTCTACGGCAGCCTGAAAGAGGAACCTTGCCAATCCAGGGCGTGCTGTTCACTGACACGGATTTAGAGAAGCTCTGCGAGATCATCCGGAGATCTTTCGCGAAACGCCATGGTAGTTCCGCCGGAAGACAACAAAGTTGCCGCTCTGAACAGCGGCAACTGGTCGGGAGGCAGCTTTATCTATGTTCCGCCGGGCGTTCACATCGAATTTCCACTGCAGGCGTACTTCCGGATCAACAGCCAGAACATGGGTCAGTTCGAACGCACTCTGATCATCGTGGACGAGGGTGCTTCGGCACATTACGTCGAAGGCTGCACGGCTCCCACTTACAGCAGCGACAGTCTGCACAGCGCGGTGGTGGAAATCATCGTGAAACGCGGCGGGCGATTCCGTTATACGACTATCCAAACGGTCGGCCAACGTCTACAACCTGGTCACCAAGCGAGCCATGGCCTACGGCGATTCGCTGATGGAATGGGTCGACGGCAACCTGGGCAGTAAGCTGACCATGAAGTATCCGGCCATCTGGCTGATGGAACCCGGTGCTCGCGGAGAAACCCTGTCGATCGCTTTCGCCGGAAAGGGCCAGCATCAGGACGCCGGAGCTAAAATGGTTCACTGTGCTCCTCACACCAGCAGCCGCATCATCAGCAAGAGCATCAGCAAGGACGGCGGCCGCAGCAGCTACCGAGGGCTCGTGAAAGTGGAAGACGGAGCTCACCACTGCAAGAGCAACGTGGTGTGCGACGCTCTGATCCTGGATCCCGCCAGCAAAGCGACACATTGCCCGTACATCGAAGTTGAAGAACAGGACGTCGCCATCGAACACGAAGCCAGCGTCAACAAGATCGCCGAAGAACAGTTGTTTTATCTGTTGAGTCGTGGTCTGACTGAAATGAAGCCAGTGCGATGATTGTCACCGGCTTCATTGAACCACTGGTCAAGGAACTGCCCATGGAGTATGCGGTTGAGATGAATCGACTCATCGAACTGCAGATGGAAGGTTCGGTGGGGTGATTGCCTTAGGGGGAGGAACATCAATGGTTCGAGTCAGTGATGAAGTGGCAGAAGCAGTTCGGGCTGCGAATGGTCAGCCGGTCGACATCGAGGTTCCCGGAGTGGACCGTCATTACTTGATTGTGGATGCAGAGCAGCACAAAGCGAATCTTGAACGTCTGGCAATCATGGAAGGGCTGGCAGACCTGGCCGCCGGACGCACTCATTCTGTTGAAGACGTGTCTGCTGAGATTCAATCGATGCTCAAAGAGAGGCTTGAGGGATGAGCCTCCCTGTCGAACTGTCCGGCAGAGCAAAGGGAGACATGGTTCGAAACGCGGTCTGGTGGGCCGATCATCACTCTGTTCTGGCTGCCATCGAATGGGAAGAAGTGGTAACGAGGCAGCTCAAGCAAATTGGATTTGCGCCGGAAAGCTATCCCTTCTTTCAAACCACAGTTGATTATCCAGTTCAGATGCGCGAGGCACTCGTCGGCAAAGGTCGTCGAAAATACCGAGCCGTCTTCAGGACCGAGGATGCCAGGATACTGATCGTGCGAATATTCAGCGGCGAACAGGGAGAATCAACGACTGAACTGGAATTGGAAATCTGAAGTCTGCACTCAAGGCACAATCTATGAACACCACACGCACCGGCTACAACGCCGACACCTTCGAACAATTCCTCAGCACTCGCACCGAACCCGCGTGGATCACGGATGCTCGACGAGCTGCGTTTGAGAAGTATCAGGAACTGCTGACGGCGGACCTGGACCCGGAAGAATTCAAACGCGTTGATCTGCGAATTTTTAACGCGGCCAAGTTCCGGCCCACGGCTGAAAAGGCCGATGCGTCGCAGATTGGGACGCTGCTGGCCAACGAGACCGAATACGGCGGCAGCATCGGGCATGTCAACGGGCAGACGACGCACTCGTCCGTCAACGACGACATCGCTGCCAAAGGCGTGTTGTTCGGCGACCTGCAGACTCTGCTGACCGAACATCGCGAACTGCTGGAACCGTACTTTATGAAGCAGGCCGTCCGTCCTGATGCCGATCGCTTCAGTGCGTGGCATGCGGCCTTCTGGACCAGCGGGACGTTGCTGTACGTTCCGAAAGGCGTGGAGGTTGATCTGCCGCTGCACAGCCTGATCGCTCACTCGACCGACGGCGTGGCGGATTTTGGCCACACGCTGATCATTCTGGAAGACGAAGCTCGCGCGACGTTGCTGGAAGAAACCACCTCGGCCGACGAAAGCATCTGCGGACTGCATGTGGGCTGCGTGGAACTGATCGTTGGAAAGCATGCCAACCTGAGATACGTGCAGCTTCAGAACTGGAATCAAAACACCTGGCACCTTGCTCATCAGGGCGGAAATGTTGAATCGCAGGGCAACCTGCAGTGGACAGTCGTGGGACTCGGCAGCAAGCTCAGCCACATTCATCAGGACATCAACCTGAACGGCCGATCCGCGACGGCTGAAGTCAACGGCGTCACGTTCACCAGCAATCGTCAGAAGATCAGCTACTACACTCAGCAGCACCACAAAGCTCAGGGAACTCACAGCGACCTGCTGTATAAAGAAGTTCTTCGAGACGACAGCCGAGTGATCTGGCGAGGCATGATTAAGGTCGACGAAGCCGCTCAGCAGACTGACGGCTACCAGCGCAGCGACGCGTTGATGCTCAGTCGAGATGCTCGATGTGACAGCATTCCCGGTCTGGAAATCGAAGCGGACGACGTCCGGTGTACTCATGGAGCCACCACTGGCCGAGTCGACGAAGAGCAGGTCTTCTACGCTCAAAGCCGCGGCATCAGCGAAAAAGAGGCCATGCACATGATCGTGGAAGGCTTCTTCCAGCAGGTCTACGACCGCATCCCCGTCGAAGTCGTCCGAGAAACACTCAGCCGTACCGTCCAGGGCAAGCTGGGGATCGAAGCGATGGTCATGGTTTGATCCCAGACTTCGCCAAACACAGCCTGCACTGCTGACGCTGCCGACCAGCGGAGACTATTGCCGAACCAAACGTAACGAAGCTCATGGCCCCTTCAAAACTCACCGTTGTGATCTCGCAGGCTCAGGGACGCAACCCTGTCAAACGCCAGCTGGAAGAAGACATTCTCACGGCGCTGATCAGTGAGCCTGGAGTTGACGTTTCTCTGATCCCGCATCTGTACGACATGCCGCATGATCATACCGGCACCCTGTTTCTAAAATCCGTTCCCGGTGATCTGCTGGTGTTGAGTTGGATGTACGAGCGAGCGATTCGCTGGACTCTTGATCGTGCTCATGTGCGAGGTCAGGTGGGTACCTCACTGCTGACCTATGAAGCAGATGAAGTCGACGACGACGATTCGGATATGGATGAAGCTCCGAAACAGTATCGAGGCATCGGCAGCATCGATATTCCGGATCGACGCATCTATTGTATCGACCTGCGCAGCACAGAATCTGCCAACGAGTATCTGGCTGAAGTTCGTCGCATTGTGCGAGAAAACAGTGTGGCCACAGTGGATCTGATGAGCTTCATTCAGGGCAGTCCGAAAGCCGACCAGCTGCAGCGGTACCTGCAGCCCGATCGTCAACTGGAAGCTCGTCGAGCTCTCGATCAGGGAGCAGCCACTGCCGCTGACCACGCCGCCCTGCCGGAAGATACTCGTCGCCGCTGGTATCCCGTCATTGACTACAGCCGCTGCACCAACTGTATGGAGTGCATCGACTTCTGCCTGTTTGGAGTCTACGGTGTCGATGCACTGGATCGCATTCTTGTTGAAGAACAGGACAACTGTAAAAAAGGGTGTCCGGCATGCAGCCGAGTGTGCCCCGAAAACGCCATCGTTTTTCCTCAGCACAAAGCGCCAGCCATTGCCGGATCGGACGGTGAAGTCAGTGGAATCAAGATCGACCTCTCCAAACTATTCGGGGGAGACGACGGAACATCACCTCTGGAAATGGCTGTGCGAGAACGTGATCGCGAACTGGTTCTGGACGGGCGCGAAGCCGTTGGGATGGCCGTGGGAATCCGTCCGCGAGAACGGGACGAATTCGATGACCTGATGGACGAGCTGGATTCGCTGGAATACTGACCCGTCTGCCGAGTCGAATATTTCGCGATCGGCATGTCTCATCTGAAACCCTGTTCAGTGGAACAGATTGTTCTCATCCAGAGGTCCCGACACAGATTCCCGAATGAACCAGCCGTGGCACTGATTCTGACCGTCGACATAGGCAATTCTCGAGCAAAATTCGGGATCTTCGAAACAGGGCAGGCTTGCTGTCCTCAGGTCCAGGCCATCACCGCCGTTCGGCTCGATCAAACCCAATCCATCGCCGACTCACTGAGTTTATGGCTGGATCAGCTGGAGGTCAGTGCGCTGCGGCAGGGTCTGGTTGCCGCTTCCAATCCACCCAAGCGAGACGAGCTTCTCGGCAGGTGGCAGGACTTGCAGATTCCCGTCAGAATCATCCAGTCCTGCGAAGACATTCCCCTTGGAATGGATGTGGAAGAACCTCACAGCGTGGGCATCGACCGCCTGCTGACCGCCTTGGCAGGACTCCGTCTGTTCGGAAATCGTCAGCCTCTCATCGTGGTGGACTCCGGTACGGCCACCACAATCAATCTGACCACGACCGATGCCGTCTTTCGTGGCGGAGCCATTCTTCCGGGCCTGCGACTTTCCGCTCACGCGATGCATGACTACACCGCACGACTGCCTCGCATTGACACTGACAGCCTGACAGACAGCAAAGGAACCGCCCACGCGCCACTGCCTGGTCGCAATACGACAGACGCCATGCGATCCGGGCTTTTCTGGGGACAGCTGGGGGCAATTCGGGAAATCAGCGAGCAGCTGGCAAACGCAGCTCGACAGCGTTTTGCTGAAACATCAAAGCCGCTGCATCTTCTGACCGGCGGTGGCGGTCGCCAGCTCGCTCGGTACCTTGATCAATCCGTCTATGTGGACAGCCTGGCTCTGCACGGACTGGCCTGCCTTGCCGACACTTGCGGCCCTGAAGGCTGATCAGCGTCCGTAAACACGGATATCGTCGAAATCGTTCATGTCGTCGAACGATCCAATGCCGATCCGCCCTTTCCCGAATGTCGAATCCTGAACTTCCATCAGAGGCTTTTCGAAGTCATCAAAATAGACGCGAATCCAGCCGTCTGCTGACGTACGAGTCACTTTCACCTGATGCCACTGATCCGTCCACGGCGTTGGTTCTTCGTTTTCAGTCAGCGCTTTCCGGGGGGCATCGTTGACGATCATGATCTGACCGCTGTGAGGATCCGGCCTTGCTCCGAGATGGCAGTAGTAGAAGTGGGTCGGATCGGCGTGGCAGAAGAACACGCAGCAGTCACGGTGGTTGCCTGTATCTTTGGTACTGCGGACTCTGAACGTCATCTCGAAATCACTCAGCTGGAGATCTTTGATCAGAGCAATGTTGTGAGGGCTGCGAACTGACGGCTGATAGTCGCTGACTCGTTTGTTCAGGCCGAACACAAAGTTCCCGTCGATGTCCTGCCGCGTCCACGCCTTCGGGTCGGTGACCTCCCAGTGATCGATGCCCGAGCTGAAATCTTCAGTAAATACCAGCGGCAGGCCGGACGCGGTGGAATCATCCAGTCCGAACGCCGGCACACAGACGACAACGCCGACAATCAACGCAAACAGACGTACAGAGAAATCAGCCATGGATGACTCGCCCCCGGATCGGCAGACACAGAATACTGATACAGATATCGACGCTGTGATATCAGAACTGCATCAGTGTATCGGGAGCGGCAGAGGTTTCGAAGTCTGCTGCAGTTTCAGCGGTCAGTCGTCGTCTTTACTGAGATGATCGTCAACCTTGTTTCCGCGACGGTCAGCGGCAACCGCTTCGTGCTGGCGACGAGCCAGAACGCGAGTCTGATAGTCTTCACTCTGAAGCAGGTTCAGCACCGAGTCTCCATACAACTCCCAGACATCGGTCGCAGAGACAGCGACAGGAACAGCGACAGTGACGATGTCGCAGGTGGCTTTTTCCGACAGGTAGCGTTCCAGAGTGCCATCGGCAGAGTTCCCCGGGAGGGAGACGGACTGAAAGTGCAGCCACTCAGCAACTTCTGCGGCAGCCGAGGCTGCTCCCGAGCTGGCCGCAACAATGCCGTTTGAAGAATCAATCGTGCGCAGGTGGATGACACGCTGGGGCTGGCCTTCGACAAGCAACCTTTTCAGAAACTGAATTTCCGGTTCGGCTGCAGCACCGTCGGACGACTCTTCAGCGGAAAACTGTCGGTTCAGATAGACGCCGTGCGAATTGACTCGAGACCGGCTGAATTCACCATCCGGATTCAGACAGCGAATCAGGGTGGTTTGGAATCCGCCGAAAATATTCTGATCTCTGTGAAGGTTTTCCGCGAGCTTTTCCGCAAGCGTGACAGCAGCCGGATCATCTCCGGAGAGACCGGCAACAACCAGTGTGCGGTAGCCACTCGCTCCAATCGTCAGACCACGAATCGCACGTCCTCCGGCAGACTCACCGAGATTTTTCCACGAGAAGGGTTCGGAGCGGGAAGCCATGAGTCGCTGAGGCGCGGCGCTGGCAATCCGCTGCGGACGACTGGTGTCGCCGGAATCGAATTCGCCCGACTCAAACACGGGAATCGGGACCGGCTGAGCTGTTGCCTGAGCCACAATTTCAGACTGTTCAGACGGCAGAGACAGCGCACCGGCGTTCAGTCCCCACGCGCAACCGCAGAAAAGCAGGCAGGAAACCGAAGCAATCAGGGGAATTCTTCGCGAAGCCTGGTGACTTCGGCATTCTGTTGTGGACATAGTCCCTTCTCCGCATTCCGGAGGTCTGTCAGAGACCTGTCGCCGGAAGAATCGCTGCGAAGCCAGGACATCCCGTCCGGCCCACGGTGACTTCGGAATTCAGTCATCTATTCCGAGCTGATAGCACAGCTGTTCAAAACGCTGCTGGAATTCATCACTCGACGAATGCACGTGTTCCGCTTCCGTGATAAAGCGCATGTCTTCATCACAGATCACACTGTTGTCTTTCAGAGCCCACTCGTATTCAGAATTTTCGTGCCCGTAGACGAACAGCAGTTTGTGTTCGTCCAGTTGGACTTCCATCGGCTTTCGAGGATTCAGCACAGCAATCCCGCAGCAGCCATCGTCCATCAGCAGATCTTCGAAGTCATACAGAATGCTCTGCAGCACCGGCATATCAATCTGCTCGCGGTAAAGATCTGTGTGTTCGCCGTTGTTCTTGTCGTGACTGGTCTCCAGAACAACGTCGACGGTTTCCCCCAGTTGATCCAGCAGAGACAGAAACACGTCGAACAGGCGTTCCCGTGTCACCGACGCCATCAACACCGGAATGCGAGCCCCGGATTCCTGATCAACGTACCACTCATGGCGGTAACCGGTGCGTGGGATCACATCCAGGTTGTATGAAGGTCGCACGGCATCCGTGAGAGTGAAGTCGCCGTAACGAGCCACGCTCATGTGCTCTTCCAGCTGATCTTCAGAAAGATTGCGGAAGCTGCTGATGCCACGAGGTGCATCCGTATCACGGTAATTTGACTTCAGGAATTTTTTCAGGAACCCCATCAGATCCTCACATGTCTCATCAGGCTGCGGTTGACTCCGGGCATGAACACGACTCAGAAGCGATTGCTCGGTGCAAACCTAGCATGGAAACAGGGCGGGTAGAGGATGTTTTGACGGAACGCAATAAATCCTGAGATTTCAGTTCGGCGCAGACACGAACATGCGGTCCTGCGAAACTGTTCGGGCAGAGTAAGAATCCGACTCTTCCGTGCAATCGGTGAAGTTAGCCGAGTCTTTCCTCATGCGAATCGCTAAATTCCGTTGATATGTGACAACCCAACTCATCGAACACGCAATCAACCACCCGACGCCCGACAGGTTCCATCAGGCAGTGTCAGGATCGATCATGCTGAAAAAATCACATGCCCCCTCGCGTCTGCCAATCGCCTGGCGTCTGTGCCTGCTGATGTTCGTCAATAGCGTATTGCTTCTGCCGCTCGGGCCTGCAGCCTTTGGCTTGACTGAAACGGCCAGCGGTGAGCACTGGTATCAGATCGAATTCGATGGCCGACCGGTCGGTTACGAACATCTGGAATTCCGCGACATCACCAGTGGAAGTGAAAGAATTCTGGCATGCACTCAGCATCTGGAAATGAAACTGAACCGCCTGGGACAGGATCAGACATCGCGATCGACTCTGACAACGACTCAAACCGCTGCCGGAATTCTGAAGTCATTCCACCTGCAGCGAGTCGACGCGGGTGGAAACCGAATCGATCGGACCGGCACCTTTGACGCTCAAAACAGCGTCTTTCGAATCTCCGAACGAGTCGCTGCGACTCGGCGTGACTACAACATTCGAGCGCCGCATCCCGCTCACTCCCCTTTGATCGGACTGTGGCTGCCGGCGGCCTGCACAAGCCCGACTCGAACGACGTTTCCGGTCATGTATCCGGAAACCGCCGCCGTCGCGGACATCGTGGCCCGAAAAAAAACGGACAGCACGCTGCGTCTGGCCAATTCCCCGTTGATTCGAATTCACCGCTATGAATTCCACACCGCCAATGAACCAACCCGGTTTACAGTGCTGTCGACAGATTCGGACCAGACCGTGCTGCGGGAGGAAAAACTTCTGCTGGGCGGCAACCTCACCCGGATGGCGGTGTCGCCGGACGTCGCCCTGTCTTCAGTGGAGGGAAAGTCGCTGGACCTCAGCGCGGTCGACAATTCCGATCGATCGGCTGCTGCCCACCTCCGCCAGTGCCGGAAAGATTGTTCTCGAGCTGTCCGTCGCGGACGGATTCCTGCCGTCACTGCCCGCCACCCCGTTTCAACAGGTTCAACAGATCAGTGATCAGCAGGCGCGACTGACGTTATTGCGCCCCGAACCTGCGACACCGAAAAATCCCCCGTCGCAAAGTACACACCCCACTCCGCTGCCGGCAACTCGATGGATGCCAACCAGTGACAGCTCACTGCAACGGATGGCATCAGCGGCTGCCACCGGACAGACTCAGCCTGATGAACTCTGTCGACAGATGACCACGTATGTCCACAGGAAGATGCACCGATCGGCCTTTTCCACAACATTGCAGACCGCCGATCAGATCGCAGCCAGCCTTCAGGGAGACTGCACGGAACACGCCGTTCTGCTGGCCACGTTGATGAGAATTCGGGGCATTCCGGCCCGTGTCGCTTCCGGACTGATTTACACGAACCAACAGTACGGATTCGTCGGACACATGTGGGTGGAAGCTCAGATCAATGACACCTGGATTCCGTTTGATTCGACAGTTGCGCCTGAATCATCCGGAGTGATCCGAATCCGACTGGCGGATTCCGACCTGCCGGACTCAATGACCAGTGGCGTCTCGCTGTTTCTTCCGGTGATGGAGCTGGCTGGGCGCTCGAAAGTTCGGTTCATCAGCAGCGAGTGACGATGTACGTTCGCTCTGCCCGAATCGCCCTGCCTGCGAACCTTGCCGGGTCGGTCAAAAATCGGCCGAATCTTCGCCGATTCACAGCAGAACACGGAAATTCGCCCTTCTTTGCGACGAATCCGTCTTCGTCCCAGGCCAGCCACGGCGGTATACTGGCGGCCGAATGTGACTTCCTGCACTGCTTCCGACGTCGTCCGATACCGACATGCCGCTGCGAACTGAATCCCTTGAAGAACCTCAGCTGAACCTGACACCGATGATTGACATCGTGTTTCTGCTGATCATTTTCTTCATGGTGGGGACACGGTTCAGTGAGATCGAACAGCAGTACGACATCGAGCTGCCCACCGCGGGCGCTGTCGCACCGATGACCAGTCAGCCGGATGCCATCATCATCAACGTTTCCCGGAATGGTGACGTCATGTTTGCCGGCGAACGAATTCCGATGTCAGAACTGGAAAGTCGCCTGAAAGCGGCAAAGGCGAATTACGCAGAACAGGCTGTTCTGATTCGCGGAGACGGAGAAGGCACTTATCAGTCAATCATCGACGTGATGGATTTCTGCCACCGCGCAAAGAGTCATCGGTTCTCGCTGGCATTCCAGCCTGCGGAGGGATCGTCACCGTGAACGCGCTGCGTCAGCTGTTTACGAAGCTTGGTCAGGGAGCCAGTCTGAGCGGTGATGACCTGGTCGCTCTTGGGCTGCTGCTGACCATGGTGGCATCACTGTCGCACCTCATTACCATGCTGGCGACGCGCTGGGGCGACCGTCATCTGGCAGTGAAATCACTTCTGGCATCACTGCTGGTGCATGCGGTGTGCCTGCTGGGTCTGGAAGTCTTCGAGCCCCTGAATCTCACTCGAGCAGAAGTTTCCCGACAGGAACAGCCGCGCCCGGAAATCGAAACTCAGATTCTGGTGGAGAGTTCAGATTCGGTCCCCATGCCGGAATCCGGAAACACTCCGGTCGCAGATCAGATGATTCCGCCCGATGCTGATCTCAGTCGACTGCCTTTTGAGGGGCGACTGATGGAAATCCCGGAGGCGCCCGATCGGCGGCGGGAAGTGCTGGACAGTCTGGATCCGCTGGCCCCGGACGTTTCTCAATTTCAGCCGTCTGACGTCCCTGAAGTGTCCATCCGGATGGATGCCGGTCGGGAAGCTCCGCGAGTTTCCGCGGCGAATGACACACCCGCCGATCTGACGACCATGGCAGAACTCAGCAAGGCCGACGTCTATGTCCCGGACACGCAGCGAATCCGGACTCAGCGAGGTGATCTGCTGCCGTCTGAAAAGCCACTGGAACGCACGACCTCACCGGGCAGCTTTCAGAAGATTGCTCCGCAGGTCGTCGCGGAAGACATCTCGCTGCCAATCGCGACCAGTGACATCGCGGGAGCGATTCCGCTGCCAGCCGCAGATACCGCGGATCGGATTTCTCAGCGAACCGCTCCACTGACGACTCCGGAACCTCTGGACGTTGCGGGACTCAGCCCCGAACGCAGTCGGCCTCAGAATCAGCTTTCGCGCTCGTTCGAATCCCGACTTCAGCGGCCTGCCCGAACCATGCGCAGTGAGACACCTGGAGAACGTCCGGTTCGGCAGAACTCACTCACAGCATCGACACCCATTCCACTGACTTCCGACTACGACGAAGTGCGGACCGGGCAGACCAGCATGAATATCACAGATGCGCTGCGGTCGGCTGCATCGCTGGTCGAACCGGAAACTCATTCCATCCGCCGACGCGAATCACGTTCGGCCACCTACAAACTTCGTGATGTCGAACAGCGTCAGGAAGCTGCGGCTCGCATGGGGGGAACCCGGGAATCCGAAGCGGCGGTCGAACGCAGCCTGCGGTGGTTCAGCAGAACTCAGTCCAAAGACGGCCACTGGGACGCCGAAGAATACGGAGCCGGACAGATCGCCGTCGATGAAAACGGTGTTCAGCGGGACTACGCCGGACGGCATGCCGATTCCGGAATCACTGCCCTGGTCAGCCTGTCGTTTCTGGGAGCCGGTTATACCCACGAAGACGGACATTATGCTCTGACGGTCGACCGGGCACTGGACTGGATCATTCGGCAGCAGGACGAAGACGGCTGTCTCGCCGGGGCCGCCGGACATTACGCTCGAATGTACTGCCATGCCATGGCGACCTATGCACTCGCCGAAGCGCTCGGGATGCAGGAAGAAATGGTCCTGGGGCCGATCGTCAATCCCGATCACCTGGCCATGGGCAGCCTGCTGACTCAGACCATCACCGCCGCCCTGATGACTCAGCAGGGCATCGCGCCGATCGCCATCTCACCGGCAGTCGCCACAACCATTCGGACCCATTCCGACCTCACAGGATACGGACTTCGAAAGGTCGATGACATTCGCCTGAGGTCGGCTTTGCTGAAAGCCGTCACGTTTACCATCAGCCAGCAGGATCCCGGCAGCGGCGGATGGCGTTACAAATTTCGGCAGGAAGGCGACGTCAGTATGTTTGGCTGGCAGATGATGTCGCTGAAAAGTGCCGCCATCGCGGGCGTCCGTATCAATCCCACCGTGCGGGAACGCATGATTCGGTTTCTGAACAGTGTCCGTCAGGGGAAGGAAGGCGGATTGTTTGGATATCGCCGGGCCGTTGATGTTGACGGGGGCAAATCCGAACCCGTGACGCCCGTCATGACGGCCGAAGCGCTGTTCTGTCAGCAGATGCTTGGCTACCCCCGAGAATCTCCGGCCAGCCGCGAAGCCGTTGAATACCTGCTGACCAACATGCCGAAGCTTTCCGAACTGAACATGTATTATTGGTACTATGGAACTCTGGCCATGTATCAGTACGGCGGACAGTCATGGGAAGAATGGAACAATGTCGTCCGCGACACGCTGGTCAGTCAGCAGGTCTCCAGCGGTCCGTTCGCAGGCAGCTGGGACCCGGTCGGCCCATGGGGACGCTACGGCGGACGCATGTATTCAACAGCCCTGTCAACTTTGACACTCGAAGTCTACTACCGCCTTCTGCCTCTGTACCGCATGAATGAAACCAGTCAGCGGTAAGCAGGACCACTACTCAGACTGCCGAACTTTGATCAGGCTGTCCACGGTCAGCTCGGGCAGTGGTTGAAAATCTCCGCCGGGCCAGCGAACTTCGGCGTTGTGAATGGCTGCAGCTGCCCCCAGTCCGAAGGTCAGCGGCAGTTCCACCTGAGACTGGTAGCTGCAGGTTGGCATGACTATTCGCACCTGCTGAGTTCCATCTGCCATGGTCAGCCTGATCGTGGCTCCAATGGCATCGGTTCCACAGTCGGTTCCGATCAGCCGAAATCGCAGCCAGTGGTGGCCGGTCTGCTGATCGTTTCGCAGAAGTCTGGGGGCACCTCCGGACGCGAGCAGCAACAGGTCAAGATCTCCGTCACCATCGATATCTGCTCGACTTGCTCCGCGCCCAACCATGGGCTTCAGAAAATCGTCACCAACCTGATCTGGCCCGGCGACCATGAATTCATTGTCGTAGTCGGGCCCACAATTCCACAGAAGCTGTGGAGGTTGAGCATAATGCTGGCTGGCCTGCACTTTCTGAATGTCCTCTTCCAGATGCCCGTTGCAGGCGAATAAATCCGGACGCCCATCCAGATCGAAGTCCGCGAACATCACCCCAAAGGTCAGCTCAACCCGAGTCACAGGACCAAGGCCGTTGCTGACTGCTTCGTCTCGAAAGACAGGAACAGCAGCGCCAGGCGTCTGGCAGACATACAGCGCGGTCATCTCGTTGGCAAAGTTTCCGATCGTGATCCCGACCGAGTCCGAATTTCGGAAGCAGGCAGAATCAATTCCCATGGCTCCGCGAGCACTTCCATTGTTGTCGAATGCCACGCCCGTCACTGCGGCACTTTCCTGAAATGTTCCGTTCTGCTGGTTCAGGAACAGCAGATTCTGAACGGTGTCATTGGCGATCACCACATCCAGCCAGTCGTCGCCGTTGACATCAGCAAACGTCAGCCCCAAAGACTTGGCCAGAGGCTCGCCGGTGTCCTGGTTCACGGTCTGAATTCCGGCTTCGGCCGAGACATCAGTGAACTTTCCGTCACCGTCATTGCGATACAGAACAGGCCAGTCGCCTCGAAAATCCGTCGGGCGCCCGTAGGCTCGCAAAGTTCCGTCCAGAGTGAACTCCATCGAAAGATCCTTCTCGCGACTCCATTCAATGTAGTTGCACACAAACAGATCCACATCGCCGTCATGGTCATAGTCGAACCAGCCACAACTTGTGCTCCACGCCTGTTCGGGACCCGCGGTGCCGGAAGAATCGGTCACGTCAACGAACCTGCCCTGGCCTGCGTTGTGAAACAGATGATTGGATCCGACGGCCGAAAGATAAATGTCGACAAGCCCGTCGTTATCGTAGTCTCCACAGGCAACGCCGGTCCCGTAAAACGAAACGTCCAGCCCCGAACCCGCAGTCACGTTCGAAAAATGTCCGCTGCCGTCATTGGCATACAGAGCCATCGTCGGCGGAGATTCAGCCGAGGGTTCCGTCCACGGCCATTCTGCCGAATTCACACACAGAATGTCCTGATCACCATCATTGTCGAAGTCCAGAAACGCACCGCCCCCGCCCATGGTTTCAGGAAGCAGTTTTTCTCCATCGGCACCATTTTCGTGGACAAAATCCAGCCCCGCAGCCGTTGTCACGTCGGTGAACGGCATGGCAGGAACCTGCAGCGGAGGCAGGTCCCGAGTCTGCGGCAGTGCGGACTGAACTTCCGCCTGCGGGACGTCGACAGCTTCCGGTCGCCGCAGCAACAGGACAACCGCAGGCACACTCCCGCCAGAAGTAACAGGGCACTGGACCATCGGAGAGCACGGCCAACGACGTCGTCATTCTCCGGCGTTTCATAATCATGTGTCATTGTTCATTCTCCGCGGGACGTCGGTTCAGCTGATAAATAACAAGTGGTTCGGCAGCAGCGTCCGCCGCCGGATACTTCTTCCGAGCTGCACCGAATGCCTGGCCCTGAGCTGTGTCGTCCGGTTTGTATTTCGCGTGCAGACGTTCGTGCTCGGCCGCAGCATCAGCATTGCTCAGCAGCGAAAACAACCGAGCCAGATTTGCGTGAGCCGTAGCGTTTTCAGAATCCAGCTCGAGAGTTCGCTGAAAGACGGAAACGGCTTCCTGAAGTCGCCCCTGACGTTCCGCCTGTCGCTGGTCACCTCGAATCTGCAGAGCTCGGTCGAAGATCGTCATCCCCAGAGAATTGTTTACATCGTAATCGCGACTGAAATCGAACCTGCGTCGGACGGTCTCCTCGGTTCGATAGTTCAGGACCTGTCGAAAGTTCTCTTCGGCCGCTTCCAGAAAACCCTGCTGCCGATTCAGCTCACCGCTCAGCCACGCCAGCGTCCATGGCGGAGCAGCCGGATCAGTGTGTTCAGCCGCTCGACGAATGGCGTCCACGGCTTCGTCCAGCTGCCCTGCTCCGGCTTCTCGCAGCAGCACTCGAGCCAGATTCAGAGGTCCATCGTATCGCCCGAGTTCTTCCACCTTTCGAAACGCGTCAGCAGCCTGTTTCAGTTCCGCCTTGCCTTTCAGCAGCATCCCGATGCCGTAGTCGTTCCATCGCATCCATTCCGGAGTCGTCACCTCTGAATTGGTGACCGAGACCTCCTGACCGGCCACAGGGAACAGAACGCTGTCTTCGGCAAGCACCGTAATCGGCAGATCGTTTTTCCAGAACCCGGCTTCACTGTGGCCCCGAATCGGCTCGGCCCCCATTTTTGTCAGCTGCCGGTCGACATAGTTCATGTAGATCGAATCAAATTTGCGATACAGCAGACGCACATTCACGCGAACAGGCTCGGTGATGTCCTCAGGGACCTGCAGAGCGTAATGAGCCGTCTGCCCGGCACCCGGTGGAATCTGATGATTGTAAAGCGGCACGAAAATATCCTGAGCATTCCGGCGATCGATACGATTGCCGTTTTTGTCCAGCATGAAGTTGTTCACAAAGTGCGACCACGGATCCACATGCCGATCCTCGCCCTGCAGCAGTCCGCTGCTGCCCAGTTGCCGATCTCCCGAGGTCGCGATCACCTCCAGCCAGATCTCATTCGAATCGGTTGTGCCCTGAGTAAAATGGTGGCCCATTTTCACAGTCCGAATGACGGCCTCCAGCAAATAGTTCTGCCCGGGCGTCAGCGTCGGAACCTGTGGACGCAGCGGAGCCGTCAGCTTGCCTTCGATCGTCCCTCCTTCCCGAACACCAAAGATGTCAACCCGCATCACTCCCTGCAGAAAGTCCTGATGAGCCTTCACTGTCTCTTCACGATTTCGCAGCCATGCAACACCTGTATTGGCTGACGGAAACAGGTGATTGTGAATCTTCAGCTGCCCGCTGTCATCGACCGGTTTTGCTCCGAAGTCCGTCGATGCGTGCACGGGCATATGACACTCGTTGCAGTTGGTCTGTGCTGATGGAGGATAGTAAAAGCTCCGAGCACCATGGCCGGACACTCCGCTCAGCAACCACGTGTCGTAGTGGTTCTGACCTCGAAGCCATTCGCGATAGTGATTCAGTTCAAACGGCAGATTCACCTTATGGCAGCTGCTGCAGAATTCCGCCGTCGTGTGCAGAGGCTTCAGAAATGTCTTCCTGTGAAAGGAAGGCTTGGCTTTGACCAGCTGCTGGTTAATCCACTGCAATGCGGGGTTTTCGCTGTGAGCAAACGGGTAGTGCTGAGGTTCCTCGATGGTGAAGTCCGCGTTTCCGACATTGCTGTTCACATGAGTGATCGCGTGACAGACCGTGCAGGTAATCCCGGAATTCGCAGTGGGATGCTTCAGCATGTCAAACTTCGGATCATCAAACGCTCCACTGAAAAACGGGACAGGATCATGGCAACCGGCACAGAAACGCGACCCCTTCACATTCCCGTCGCGAGCCATGGCCACGTCACGAGTTTCCGCAACGCTGGCCAGATAGGTCGGATTGTTGAAGGAACTGAAACGATGCACACTCTCGGACCATTCCTTATGCGAGTCCTGATGGCATTTCAGACAGTACTGGTTCATATCCAGCACTTTGGCCGGGATGAAATTCCCCGACGATGTACGAGCCAGCGAAGGCTGGAAGTACTGCGTCCCTTCCTTCGGACCGACGGCATTCCACTGTCTTGGATCCTGAGACTGCAGCAGAACCATGACCAGCGACACAGCCGCGACAAGTCCTCCGTACGCGATGCCCTGCTTCCATTTCATCTTCGGCCCGACGAGCCGATGCAGCCAGTACAGCCAGAGGCCCGCGACGGGACACAGGACATGAGCCCAGTAAATGACGGCCCGGGTTGTCGGATGCTTCAGGTCAAAGAATCCCTCGATTCGAACCAGAACCAGACCACTCAGCAGAACAATCAGACACACGGTAAACAGTGCATAGCCGATTTTGACGGTCCGGCGGATCTTTCGATCGCGCGTGTTCCGCATGTGGATCAGGCCGAAGACCAGAAACGGCACGACCACCAGCAAACCAACCACAATATGCATCAGAAACATGCAGATGTAGAAGTAGTCCTGGTAAGTCTGCGCCGTCCACCATTCCAGCACCTTCACACCCAGCAGATACAGACTGTTGGCCGCAATCAGAGCCAGCAGGACCAGCATAATGTTGAAGACAATTCGCAGCCGCGGCCCAATCGCTCGCCGCACAACCCGGCCGGCACCATCTCCCTGCGCAGCCGGAAGCGCAGCAGAAGCAGAAGTATCAGTCATCCGAAATCACCTCAAAAGCAGACACGACGGAATCACGGGGAGCACTGTCAAATCAGGCTCAACCCGAGACCAGTAAAGATTCCCGCTGTGCTGGGCTGTCTGTCCACTTCGGAAGACTCTTCCGGAAATCGCAATCAGCTGACCAGTCCGTTTAGCCACGGCCACTGACGGATGGAGATTCCAGCTGATTCCGCAGGACGACGACCCCACAGCCTGAAAGCTCACACTGCCTGAGGAGGTCTCCAGCAACCGAGCGGAAACCCGGAACACGGCGCCCCAATGTCACCGCAGACCACCGCGCAAAGTGGCAACGGCACGGTTCCCGTCGCTACGAGATCCGAAAACGCTTCGGCTCGGAAGCGAAAACGGACATCAGAGGAGCCTTCCGGAGCAGCAGGGCGTTCAGGGTGACGCCGGCAACCAGGTCCCCGACACGGAGATCGCTGAACCGGAACATCCGTACCCTGAGGCCTTGTCTCCGTCGCTGCTCCAGGATCGACCTTCAATCCAGCAGGTCGACTGTCACGAGTATGCAGATAATCGCCGCAACTGGCAGCGGCCCGCGGCGCAGAGAACGTACACCCCGCCAACAAACAGGCGGCAATGACAAATGTGTTCAGTCTGGGAGCTGAAACAGTCAATGGGCGGTTCACTTCAGGCAAAGGTGCAGCACAGGTCGGGCACTGAGTCTACGCTGAAAGAACACAGATTTTCAGGTGAAATCCCGGACGCGATTCGACTTTCAATGAAATTCTCCGCGGACGGCGTGCTCACTGCACGTCAAACGGCGAACGTGAGACGGGTGAAAGATGTCTCAGGTTTGACGGGCGCCTCGGTTCTGCTTTGCGCGATGCATCAGGCCACCTACAATGCCCGCCCTGTCGGAAACGACTTTCCCGAGATACTTCTGCAGCCCGAAAAGAATCCGGATCAGGCATGACTCGTTCGATGGAGAAAATCGTTTCGCTGTGCAAACGGCGAGGCTTTATCTTTCAGAATTCCGAAATCTACGGTGGCCAGAACGGCTTCTGGGACTACGGCCCGCTGGGCACAGAGCTCAAACGCAACGTTCGAGACACCTGGTACCACGACATGGTGTCCGCTCATAATGAATTGCTGCAGCCGAAATCCGCCCCCGCGTGCTATCAGATGGTCGGTGTCGAAACCGCACTGATCATGCACCCGCAGGTGTGGAAATGTTCCGGCCACTACGATCTGTTTCACGACATGATGGTCGACTGCCGGGAAACCAAAGCCAGATTTCGACTCGACCAGGTCCGCATTCGAAAAGTTGGCTTCGAGGGCCAGACTGTTAAACAGGCGGACACCGGCACAGACCTCGCCGAAGTTTATGTCGCCACAACCGCCGAAGACTTCGACGCCGATCTGGCCTCAGAAGCGCTGCGAGCTTTCGGTCAGAAAAAGAAGTATGCCGACAAGCTGATCTGGCACGGTGACGCATCGACTCTCGACAAGATCAACGTTGCCGACTTTTCCATGGTCGTCGGTCCCGGAGCCACCAAAGCCGGCACTCTGACAGCACCTCGAGAATTCAATCTGATGATGAAGACCATCATCGGAGCTCTGGGAACAGAGGAGGACGCCGCCTTTCTGCGCCCCGAAACAGCTCAGGGCATCTTCGTGAATTTCCGGAACGTTGTGGATCACAGTCGTGTCAAGCTGCCGTTTGGCATCTGCCAGGTCGGCAAGAGTTTTCGCAATGAAATCACGCCTCGCAATTTCACGTTCCGATCGCGGGAATTCGAACAGATGGAAATCGAGTTCTTCTGTCGACCGGATGAATCGGCCGCATGGTACACTTATTGGCGTGACCGCCGATATCAGTGGTACCTGGACCTCGGTGTCAGCAAAGAGCGATTGATTCTTCGAGACCACCATGCCGAAGAACTGGCTCATTATTCTGTCGGAACGGCAGACATTGAATACGCGTTCCCGTTCCTCGATGAAGGCGAATACGGCGAACTGGAAGGGATCGCTCATCGAGGCGACTTCGACCTGCGGTCTCATATGGAAGGCAAGCTCGCTCGCAATGCGGAAGGCGAACTGGCCGTGGAACTGAATTCTGAAGGCAAGCCAAAACATCGTGGCAGCGGAAAGGACCTGACCTATTTCGACGATCAGGCCCGGGAACGCTTTATCCCGCACGTAATCGAACCGTCCGCAGGTGCAGACCGAGCGACACTGGCATTCATCTGCGAAGCCTACTACGAGGATCAGCAGCCGGATGACAGCGGTGAAATGCAGGATCGCGTCGTCATGAGATTTCATCCGCGTCTGGCCCCGGTGAAGGCGGCTGTCTTCCCTCTGATCAAGAAAGAAGGCATGCCCGAAAAAGCAGCCGAGATCTTCGGAAACCTCAAAGCCGCCGGAATTGCCTGTCAGTACGAACAGCAGGGAGCCATCGGAAAACGATACCGGCGACAGGATGAAATCGGCACGCCGTACTGCATCACGGTCGATGGTGAAACCATGACAGACGGCAGTGTGACGATTCGAGATCGGGACAGCCTGCAGCAGGAACGTATTCCGGCCGATCGTGTGGTTGACGAAATCGTGGCTCGAATGAAGTCCTGACCCGGGATATCTGCGGCGACGATCAGAGCGACTTCCGTCGGTCAATGTGCCGGGACTCACGACTTCGGCGCCGATCAATTTCAGACGGACACAACCACGACAGCGACTGGCGGACAGCCCGTGACGGACAAGGACCTTCCCATCGTAACCCGCCTCGGCAATCCCGAAGCACGGCCGCCGATTCTCAGCGTTTCAAACGAGGAGCTTTTGGCATGGCTGGGTTCGATTCAGCAAAAGCCCTTTCGGCTCGGTCAGATCCGCCGCTGGCTGTTCGAACGACGCATCCAGTCATTTGATGAAATGACGGACCTGCCGGCAGGCCTTCGTCGACATCTGAACACCAGTTTCCGGTTCTCGGCGTTCGAACGTGTCGGGCATCAGACAGCCACGGACCGGACAGAAAAGCTGCTGCTGAAACTGCATGACGGTGAGCTCGTCGAATGCGTCCTGATGCGAGACCCGGACCGCCGCACTGTCTGCATCAGCACTCAGGTCGGCTGTGCCATGGGCTGCGTTTTTTGTGCCAGCGGGCTGCTGGGAGTCAAACGCGACCTCACAGTGTCAGAAATCGTCGAACAGGTGCTGGTACTGCATCGCCTGATGGAAGACGACGAACGAATCACCAACGTCGTCGTGATGGGCATCGGGGAACCGCTGGCCAACTACGATCACCTGATGGCCGCTCTGGAACTTTTAACATCACCCGACGGTTTCGGCCTGGGAACCCGCCGTATCACAGTATCGACTGTGGGACTTCCGAAAAAAATCCGCGAGTTCGCTCGATCAGGCAAACAGTACAACCTGGCAATTTCCCTGCACGCTCCCAACGACGAACTGCGAACTCAGATCGTGCCCGTCAATCGAGCCATTGGTCTGAGTGAACTGATTGCGGCTGCTGACGAATTCTTCGAAATCACCGGTCGCCGAGTCAGCTATGAATACGTACTGTTGTCCGGAATCAACGATCAGCCGGAACACGCAGAACAACTGGCGCGCCTTCTGAAAGGTCGCAACGCCCACGTGAATCTGATTCCCATGAACGGAGTCTCCGAACTGTCGCTGGCCGCCCCCGGCGAACCCATGACCCGCCGCTTCTGCACCATCCTCGAATCCCGCGGCATCCAGGCAACCGTCCGAAAACGCAAAGGAGCCGACATCGACGCCGCCTGCGGTCAGCTCAGACTGAACCGGACGTCGTCGTGATATTAATGACGCAGATTATCGACTGAAACAGCCCCTCATCATTCCCTGCTGGTCGAAAAGAAAAAAACGGCGAACACCGAAGTGTTCGCCGTTTGCAGGATTCGCTTCTGAACGGCCGGGGTCAGCTGGCAGACGTCAACTGAGACGATCGGGTCAGTGCATCGTGGAGACGATTGATCAGGGATTCGCTGACATCCTCGCTGCGAGATTCAGGATCGGAAGGAGTGCCTGTTTCGGCGAAATTCAGGAACTCTTCCAGGGACATCCGCAGAACCTGACCGGGTTCATTCGGCAGGCCGACGCTGACCGTACATTCACCGCCGTTGCTGAAGCTCAGTGTCCACTGGCCGCCGCCCGGGCCGCGAACATCCAGCCCCACTTCATAGTCACCTTCGGCAGCCGTGACCACCGGCAGGTGAGACAGCAGGTCCGCCGCCCAGGTATCATTGGAAATCGGCCGTGGTCGACTCTTACCCCAGCGGTCTTCTTCGCCGAAGCGGATGTAGCGGTGAATGATCGTCCGGTCGACTTTCGGACAGGCGATATCACCGGCAAAGCGTTTCATCTGAGTCATATCGAACACATTGTCCGTCGATTCATACGGCTGATATGTGCCCATGTTTTCCCGCAGCATGCTTTCCAGCATCCACTGGTCTTCGTCGTCTTCCCGGCTGGAATCCGGAACGAAATCGTGTCCACACAGCTGAACGCCGGTTGACTTGAAGTATTCACCGCACCACTCCAGAAGTTCTCCGGCGGTCATGGGATCGTCAGCGCCATGTGATAAGTGCCGCCGCGGGCTTCGGGGGTTTCGAACAGTCGGACCATCACAGCCGAGATCCAGTCCACCGGAATGACATTCCGGCGCTCTTCACCGGTAATCGCCAGACGAATCGGCGTATGACGAAAACCATCCTCAGCGACCGGGATGTTCGGGATGGTCATGGCCATCAGGCGCAGGTACAGGTAAATCCCGTGATAGGTATTTGTGTAACCAGTGACGGAATCGCCTGAAATGACGGCCGGACGATAAATCGTCACGTGGTCCGCGAAGTCAATCTTCCGGACTTCCTGTTCTGCAAGGTACTTGCTTTCTTCATAATCGTTTCGGAAGGTCTGGCCAGCTTCCAGAGCGTCTTCCATGATGGGCTTCGTCTGCATGCCGGCCACGTAGGCCGTGGATACATAGTGGATGTCGTGAATCTGCAGCTCACGACAGAACTCGATCATGTTCCGGGTTCCTCCGAGATTCGTTCGCCAAGGCTCCCCGCTGCGATCTTCCCCGTAGAACTCGAGAATCGCGGCACTGTGGATCAAACAATCCACATGCCCGCGAACCCACTCACGGTCCTGTTCGGACATTCCAAATCCGGGTTCAGCGATGTCTCCGGCCAGGACGACTGGCCGAGGCAGTGACCGTCCCAGTTCTTCTTCCCAGAACTGCAGAATTTGCTCCATCCGTTCACGAGGAGAGCATTTTCGAGAAGGACGAACCACGACTGCCAGACGATGGCCGTTCAGCAGCAGGTCACGCACCAGATAGCGTCCAACCAGTCCCGTTGCCCCAGTGATCAGTGTGTACATCTTGTCCCCAGAAGTGTGACAGTAAACGGTTCAGAGAAAACGGAGAGGAGGTCCCTGAAGGTTCGGAAATGCTCGCGCATTCCAACAAGAAAGCCGTTCAAAACCAAACAGAAAATGGTCGCTCGGGAATTTGGTGGAGGCAGAGGCCAAACAAAACCCCAGCCCTCGCTGTCTGTTTTGTTTCGCCATTCTACGGTGACTGTTAGCAGATCCAGCGCGAATGCCCGTGAAATCCCTGAATTTGAAGGCCCCGTGCCGTCTTTCGGCAGAATCTGCGGGGCGAGTTGGGGGAAATTTCCGTGCGTGGAAATTTCGGTGCGACCGTGACGACGTTGCCTGTCCGGGAGAAACAGGCCGTTTTTCTGAGTTTTCCTATGGCTGGGTTACGGTCGCCGAGGACCGAAAACGATGAGAATTCGCTTAGCGAATCTCTGTGCCCTTTGGCTCGTCCGCCATCCGAAAACTCGGGGCGCTTTCGAGTTCTCCTGTCATTTCCAGCATTTCCGGTGCTGGCTGGCTGGCGGGCGATGTAATGATGCCAGCCGATTCGAAGCTCACATAGCTGAGAAACATCAGCAGCCCCAGGGCCATTCCGTTTGGCAGGAATTCGGTGCCGAAGAACTTCAAAGCGCTTCCGGACGAGCTTTTCAGCTTAATCCGGGTTCCGTCCCACTGAACGCTGTACAGTTCATCGAGAATCAGGTGCGACAGAAATCCGATGCCAACGCCCACCGCCATCAGCAGCCGAACTCGCACATCCGGATTGTAATAACCCAGAAACGTCAGCTCGGAAGCAATCAGCAGAGCCGGGATGCTGTGAAACATGCCTCGATGAACTGTCAGCTTTCCCAGCAGTGCAGCCCCGCCATAGCGAACTCCGCCGTAAAGCAACAGCGAAAACAGCATGGCACGATCCTGGCTGATTCCCAGCGTCTGAGTATGCTGAAGCAGCAGAAGCGGGGCCAGCGCCGCGGTGACACCGAACAGTTCCCGAACAGGTTTCCCGCTCTGCGAATCCAGATCCGGCAGCATCCCGGCAATCCATGTGAGGATTCCGCAGACGATCGCCTGAGCGACCGAAAATCCGAAGGTGAAAACTGCAGCACCAGCGCAGGCGATGCCCAGAGTTCCGCTGACAGTAATGTGTTCTCGATAAGCTGCCATGACGAACTTGTGATCGATAACCGCCAGCGCCAACCGCAACACCTCGCTGTGAGTCCGCGCAACTCAGAGGACGTTCGGGCTTGCGATGTACTCGTTTTGGAAACATGCAAACACCGTGTGCACATGCTTCCGGTCAGAAGTCTAAATCGCACGACGAACACCCCGCACAGAAAATCCTTAGGGATTTACGTTCGGACATCCGTTTCACATTTCGCGTCGAGCGCAACACGGCAGATTCCGCCGGAGCGTAACGTCACAGGCGGATTCCATCCGCCGCAATCGCTTCTGCCTTCAGAACGGAAAACCGGCATCACGCTCAAGAAGGGCAGCCGTCATCTCTCCCATGAACACAAGAATCAGTCCGGCAAACAGAACTCCCGTGGCTGACTGAGTATTCCTGAGGACCAGAATTCTCCAGACCAGGAGCGTCACCAGCAGCGGAGCGGCGATGCCTCCTGTCCAGCGGATTCCCAGCCAGATCTGCTGCGTTCCTTCGCGCGGCCACGCATTCAGATACAAACTGAGTGCAGACGCCAACAGACGCAGCATCGCCGCAATCGCAATGGCTCGATTGAACCACCACAGAGGCTGAATGCTCATCGTGGGTGTTGTGAGATACCAGTGGCCCAGCAGCATTCCGGTCAGCATGCCGCCCAGCACTGCCGCGGAAGAGAAATCGGAAAGAACCTGGACAGCGTCCGGACACGGTCCGGGGATGCTGAGTGAATGCAGCAGAAGTGCTCCGCAGCAAAGAAGCGCGAGCAGGTGGATGCATAAATTTCCGGGAAGCCGTCGTCCAAGAGCCCAGAACACGGACCCGGCATAGGCGACAGCGGCCGCAACCAGATCCAGCATCTTCAACCGGTCCGCGGTGAGGCGATCCGCAGGGAGATTTTCGGACTCTGACGAGCGAAGGTCGCTGTCACCGACGGTCGCGCCATCAGTGTCACCGACAGTTGTGCCGGGTGAATCGGCAGTCCATGTTGCTCCGGCAGTCAGAAGCAGAGACGACAGAACGGTCAGACCCAGCAGCAGTCTCATCTGAATTCGGAAAAAGCCGTCCGTGACATCACGTCGCGGCATCAGCCACCACATCAGCGAGATACCGGCGGGAAGCTTCAGAACAAACAGAGCAATCATGAGGAAGCGCGCCTGCTGGATCTACTTCTTATTGATCAGCGCCATCGCTTCGGCTCGACTGGACGCATCCTTCTTCAGCAGCCCTCGCACCGCACTGGTGATGGTCAGCGCACCGGGCTTCCGCACGCCTCGGATTGTCATGCATGTGTGCTCAGCTTCCAACACAACAATGACACCCTTTGCGTCAAGTTCGGATTCAATCAGATCGGCGATGGTATGAGTCATCCGTTCCTGAACCTGGGGCCTGCGGGAAACTTCATCGACAACGCGAGCCAGCTTGCTGAGCCCCGTGACTTTGCCACGGGGAATGTACCCGATGTGAGCTGACCCGATGAACGGCAGCAGATGGTGCTCACACATGCTGTGAAACGAGATATCCCGCACAAGTACCATTTCGTCATACTCTTCCGTGAACACCTTGTGCAGATGTCGCCCCGGTTCGACGTGCAGACCTCCGAACATTTCGGCGTACATCCGGGCAACTCGGGCAGGAGTTTCCTTCAGTCCGTCACGCTGCGGGTCTTCGCCCACAGCGGCAAGAATCTCGCGGACAGCCGCTTCAATTCGCAGCTGGTCAATGTGACGAGCTTCGGGCGGTGTCGCTCCTGAAGCAAGCGTGGTCTGAGTATCCGGCATCAGCGGTGATTTCTGTAATGTCGTGTGTGGCGAGAGCTTCCGGCGTGCGCTGACGTGAACGCCAGCCGGACACTGTTGCCAATGATTTTCCAAAGCAGGCTTATCTTATCCGCCACGAACGGCTTGTCCGTGCAATTGGCCGGATTTTGGCGAGATCAGGAGTCTCCGTAGGCCCGAATGATTCTGAAACACAACGAATCCAAATAATCGGAACAATCGGAAGCTTCGAAACGACCAATCTGCATAACCGGAATAACCGGACCTGATGATTGAAGGCAACAAAAGTGATTGCCAGGCTTTTTCAACCGGTGTAACAGGCGATCCTGATTCTCAGGCAAAGAAGCCAATTGAATCCGAGCCAAAAGGAGGGAAGGCTGAGGAAACGCCAATCGATCAACGTCTGAGCTCGACAGAAATGTTCCGAAACGGAAGCTCCGTCGCACAGAAGAATGCGGTGATAACGTCTGATCAGGCATCGGTATCGAAACAGGAATATCGTCATGACTCGCAGAAACAGCAGAACTCGAACTTCCATCGAAACACTCGAAGCGATGTTGCTGATGTCCGCCGGCAGCTTTGATTTTCTCGGTCAGGGAACAGAAGGCAGCGATATCCTGCTGGCTCTGTCACAGGGCCAGACGCTCGACGGACTTGCCGGCAACGATCTGCTGTTTGGACTCGCCGGTTCGAATACACTGAACGGAGGCGACGGAAACGACCTGATCTTTGTCCTGCGGGGCGATAACCATGTCGATGGCGGAGACGGTCATGACACGGTCTTCTTCTGGGGAATTCGGCGCGCTGATGTTGAGATTTCACAGCTGACGGACGGCCGGATTCAGGTCACGACAGCTCAGGGAACCACCGACATCAGCAACGCTGAAGATCTGTACTTCAAGGATGGAACTGTCGCCGTCAGCGACCTGTTTCCTCCGGGTCACGAATACCGATCCATCGACGGCACCGGCAATAACCTCAGCAACGTTGAACTCGGCAGCACCCATGAACAGCTGCGTCGAATTTCTGAGTCGGAATACGCTGACGGCATTTCCGTTCCCGCAGGCGATGACCGTCCCGATGCAAGGACAATCAGTAACGAGCTTGCGGCCCAGCACACGACTCAGCTGAACGCTCGCGGTTTGAGTGACATCACCTGGCTGTGGGGACAGTTCATCGATCATGACATTTCCATCACTCCCCCAGCCCAGGGCGCTGATCGGGAATCATTCAACGTCGAGGTTCCGTCCGGGGATGCCCTGTTTGATCCCGATTACACAGGCGATGCCGAAATTCCCCTGAGCCGTTCTGTTTACGATTCCGCGACCGGAGACAGCCCGGACAATCCTCGCGAGCAGGTCAACGAGATCACCGCCTGGATTGACGGCAGCATGGTGTACGGTTCCGATCAGGTGCGAGCTGATGCTCTGCGAACCTTCGAAGGTGGACATCTGAAGACATCAGACGGCAATCTGCTGCCCTTCAATGATGTCGGACTGGCCAATGCCAACGACATTCACGCACCGGAAGATAGTCTGTTCCTGGCA
The DNA here is from genome assembly GCA_041398865.1 of Planctomycetaceae bacterium. GTDB lineage: Bacteria > Planctomycetota > Planctomycetia > Planctomycetales > Planctomycetaceae > Fuerstiella. The sequence goes on along the minus strand of JAWKTY010000007.1, from coordinate 220,939 downwards.
GGAGATGTTCGAGCCAACGAGAATGCAGCACTGACCGGAATGCATACTCTGTGGATGCGGGAACACAACAGAATTGCAGACACACTGGCAGCCGCGAAGCCGGAGCTTTCCGACGAGCAAATCTACCAGCAGTCGCGGGAACTTGTGATCGCGGAGATTCAGGCGATCACATTCAATGAGTTCCTTCCGGCTCTGCTGGGGTCAGATGTGATTCCTGAGTACTCCGGATATCACTCCGACGTTGACCCGACGATTGCCAACGAGTTTTCGGCTGCAGGTTACCGGCTGGGGCATTCGATGCTGTCCGGCGAACTGCAGCGGCTGAACAATGACGGAACGTTGATTGATGCAGGAAACCTGGCGCTGCGAAATGCCTTCTTTAACCCGGCCGAAGTGATTGATCACGGAATCGATTCACTGCTGCTGGGGGCGGCTCGACAACAGGCCAATGAACTGGACAATCAGGTCGTTGACGATGTGCGAAACTTCCTGTTCGGCCCTCCGGGTTCCGGCGGCCTTGACCTGGCTTCATTGAATATTCAGCGAGGCCGCGACCATGGGCTGGCAGACTACAATCAGGTTCGAGCCGACCTGGGCCTGACACCTGTCACCAGCTTCGCCGACATCACTTCAGATCCGGAACTGCAGGCTCGACTGGAAGATCTGTATGGCTCAGTGGACAACATCGATCTGTGGGTCGGCGGTCTGGCCGAAGATCACGTGTCCGGCAGCAACCTGGGCGAAACATTCCTGACGCTGATTTCCGATCAGTTCATACGCCTGCGTGATGGTGACCGGTTCTGGTATCAGAACATCTTCGATGGCGAACGGCTGCAGCAGATTGAATCCACGACACTCGCGGATGTCATTGAACGCAACACCGGCGTTCGGGAACTTCAGGACAACGTGTTCTTTGTGGCATAGTTCGAAGTTCGTGACTGAATGAACCTTCAGAACTCATTCAGGCTCCTGTCGCATCCGTCGCCACACCGTTGTCGCGACAGTAGGAGACGATGGCGTCCAGAAAGACCTTTCGGAACAGCTTTGCCTTCTGCTGTCCAACACCGTGAACCTGCAGGAAGGCTTCGTCTGTCGATGGTCGACGGCGCGCCATATCCCGCAGAGACACATCACCAAAAACAACATACGCAGGGACTCGACGATCGCCCGCAACTTCACGCCGCAGCGTTCGCAGAATCTCAAACAGCTCCTGATCGACACCTTCCCAGGAATCCGGAGCCTTACGGCCAACACGCCCACTCGCGGACGAAGCCGTGACGCCATCTGTCGGCCGAGCGAGTGCAGGAACCTGCTCACCGCGAAAGACTCGACGGCCGGATTCTGTGACAGCCAGAGTTCTGTATTCACCTTCGCGACTCAGAAAGCCCTGCCCCGCCAGCTGCTCAATCCACTGGCGAACGGTTTTCAAGCTGTATTCACTGAGCAGACTGTAGGTGCTGAGCTGATCGTGGCCGTTGTTCAGAATCCGCTGATCCCGCGATCCTGTCAGCACTTTGGCGACATAGTCGGCACCAAAGTTTTCACAGACTCGCACTACGCAGGAAAGAATCTTCTGAGAGATAATCAAAGCGTCATCCATCACATTCACGGTTCCCAGGCATACGTCACACGCGCCGCACGAACCAGCTTCCCACTGCTGACCAAAATGCTCAATCAGGGACGCGTGTCGGCAGCGATGCGAGGTACAGTAACCGTACATCTGATCGAGTGAACGCAGTGCCAACTGCAGCGCGTGGCCACTGAGATCGGAAGTCATGTGTTTCCATTTCATCAGATCCGCGCCGGAATACAGCAGCCAGCACTCCGCTTCCGCGCCGTCCCGCCCCGCCCGACCGCTTTCCTGCTGATAGTTCTCCAGCGATCGCGGCATCGCGGCATGAATCACGAAACGAACATTCGACTTGTCGATTCCCATTCCGAAGGCGACCGTCGCGACGATGATATCGCAGTGTTCTGCCAGAAACGCCTCCTGGTTGACGGAGCGCTCACGATCACTCATCCCTGCATGATACGGCCGAGCAGAAAACCCCTGATCGTTCAGCTGCCCGCTGACTCGATCGACATCGTCCCGAGTCAGGCAGTACACAATCCCGGACTGACCGCGAAAGCGTTCCAGCAGTTCCAGGATCTGACCGTTGCCGGACTCGCGTTTCAGAACATGATACTGCAGGTTCGACCGCAGAAAGCTGCCGACCAGTGGCACCACACTGTTCAGGCCAAGCTGTTCGACGATGTCAGTACGGACCTGCTGAGTCGCCGTGGCGGTGTAGGCGTGAATGGCAGCGCGCGGGAAATGAGTCTTCAGCGAACTGAGTCCGCGGTAGTCGGGACGAAAATCGTGTCCCCATTCACTGATACAATGAGCCTCATCAACGGCAAAAAACGAAAGTTGCTGCTGTTTCAGAAAATCAATCGTGCGGGGAATCAGCAGCCGTTCCGGAGCAAGATACAGCAGTTTCAGTTCGCCGCTCTGAATGCGGTCCATCACTCGGCGGCGATCACTGACGGACATGGAACTGTTGACGGCCGCTGCCGGGATTCCGGCGGTTGTCAGAGCGTCCACCTGATCCTTCATCAGGGCAATCAAAGGCGACACGACAACAGCCAGCCCGTCCATACACATGGCAGGTGCCTGGTAGCAAAGTGATTTCCCGCCTCCGGTCGGCAGAACTGCCAGCGAATCCCGACCGTCCATGACGCTCAGCATCGCCTCCAGCTGCAGCGGCCGAAATTCCTCAAAGCCCCAATGGCGACTCAGAGCATCCTTCAGCTGCTCGGTGAAATCCGAAGTAAGTTCCGTTCTGACGTTCATGGACGAATTGTCGCGAGCCCGTTCCTGCCACGCAACCGGACCGACCGGCGACCCCGGCGACCGGGAAACCCCGCCGCGAAGATCCGAGACGGCAGCTGCGGCGGTCGAATTGAGACTTCGTCGGCTTTGTCTACAATACACCCCGAATCTGGATTCGGCGCAGTTTGCGCTAATGTGGAAAATCCGCGACCTGCGTGTCCGGCTGTTGCGGAATTTCCCCTGACCTGCTCGGTCACCGTTCTCTGAACACTTCAATCAACCAAAGAATCACTCATGACCGCCTCCAATCCGTTTGGTGCTGAAGCAACTCTGACAACTTCCGCCGGAAGCCTGAAATACTACAGCCTGCAAAAACTGGCGAAGGATGGCATTGGCGATATTCAGACCCTGCCGTTTTCCATCCGAGTTCTTCTGGAAGCCTGTCTGCGTAACGTTGATGGTTTTGTTGTCAGTGCCGACGACGTTACCAATCTGGCCAACTGGAACGCCGCCAAACCGGCGGAAGTGGAAGTTCCGTTCAAGCCTGGTCGAGTGGTCCTGCAGGACTTCACCGGCGTGCCAGCCGTTGTGGACCTCGCCGCCCTGCGCAGCGCGATGGTTCGGATGGGCGGTGATCCGAAGAAGATCAATCCGCTGGTTCCCTGTGATTTGGTCGTCGACCACAGCGTGCAGGTTGATGAATTTGCGACTCGACTGGCACTTCAGCATAACGTCGAAATCGAATTCGAACGCAACATGGAACGCTACCAGTTTCTGCGCTGGGGACAGAAGGCCTTCAATAACTTCCGAGTTGTCCCGCCCGCGACCGGCATCGTACATCAGGTCAATCTGGAATACCTGGCCAATGTCGTGATGACCACCGACGGTGTTGCCTACCCGGACAGCCTTGTCGGCACCGACAGTCACACCACCATGATCAACGGCCTGGGCGTCGTGGGCTGGGGTGTCGGCGGCATCGAAGCGGAAGCCGTGATGCTGGGGCAGCCCATCTACATGCTGACGCCCGAAGTGGTCGGCTTCAAACTGTCGGGCCAGCTGCCGGAAGGATCAACCGCCACCGACCTGGTACTTACCGTGACTCAGATGCTGAGAGCTCACAAAGTCGTTGGCAAATTTGTCGAATTTTACGGACCCGGCCTGGATGCACTCAGCCTGGCCGACCGAGCCACCCTGGCTAATATGGCACCGGAATATGGAGCAACGATGGGCTTCTTCCCGGTCGACGCCGAAACTCTGCGATACCTGGAACGCACAGGCCGGCCGAAACAAGTCATCGAACTTGTCGAAAAGTACTACAAAGAACAGGGCATGTTCCGCACTGCCGATTCGCCGGAACCACGTTTCAGCAGCAAGCTGGAACTCGACATGGGCGATGTGGTCCCTTCGCTGGCGGGTCCCAAGCGACCTCAGGACCGCATCCTGCTGAAGGATATGCTTTCCTCGTGGACCAAAGACCGCAGCGCAACGTTCGGCAAGACAGCGGCGGCGGCTCCCGTCAAAGTCGAAGGTTCGGATGCCGAAATCACGGACGGCGCCGTTGTCATCGCGGCAATCACCAGTTGCACCAACACCAGCAATCCCAGCGTGATGATCGGCGCGGGGCTGCTCGCTCGCAACGCTGTTGCCAAAGGCCTGACTCGCAAGCCATGGGTCAAAACCAGTCTGGCTCCTGGAAGTCGAGTGGTGACGGAGTACTACGAAAAGTCAGGTCTGGACAAAGCTCTGGATGCACTGGGCTTTCAGACCGTAGGCTATGGCTGCACAACCTGCATCGGCAACAGCGGCCCGCTGCCCGAACCCGTGGCCAAAGCAGTGACATCCGGCGATCTGATCGCTTCTGCCGTCTTGTCCGGAAATCGCAACTTCGAAGGTCGAGTCAACCCGCTGGTGAAAGCCAACTACCTGGCCAGTCCTCCGCTGGTTGTGGCCTATGCCATTGCCGGAACCGTCGACATTGATCTGGCCACTCAACCGCTGGGCCAGGGAAGCGACGGTCAGGATGTTTATCTGAAGGACATCTGGCCAACCCAGAAGGAAGTCGCCGACACGATCGCAGCTTCGATGTCTCCCGAAATGTTCACCGAACAGTACGGCATGGCAACCCAGGGTCCCGAAGAATGGCAGAAGATTGAAAGCAGTGACGGCGACCTGTATGAATGGGACACCAACAGCACGTACGTTCAGGAACCACCGTTCTTTGTCGACATGCCTGCTGAACCGGCCCCGATCACCGCCATCGAAGGTGCTCGCTGTCTGGTGTCGGTCGGAGATTCCACAACCACCGACCACATCAGCCCGGCCGGTAACATCAAAGGCGATTCGCCTGCCGGAAAGTACCTGCAGGAAAATGGTGTCAAGCCCGTTGACTTCAATAGCTATGGAGCTCGCCGAGGTAACGACCGCGTGATGACACGTGGAACCTTCGCCAACATCCGCCTGAAGAACCTGATTGCTCCGGGTTCCGAAGGCAGCGTGGCCATTCATTTCCCCAGCGGCGAAAAGACCTCCATCTACGACGCAGCCATGAAATATAAGGCGGAAGGAACTCCGCTGGTCGTTCTGGCCGGAGCCGAATATGGCACAGGTTCGTCTCGTGACTGGGCTGCCAAGGGAACGTACCTGCTGGGCATTCGAGCCGTCATTGCCACCAGCTTCGAACGTATCCATCGCAGCAACCTGGTAGGCATGGGAGTTCTGCCGCTGCAGTTCCGCGAAGGCGAAAGCCGCGAAAGCCTGGATCTGGATGGCACTGAAGTTTTCGACATCCGCCTGGATGATAACCTTCAGCCACGCCAGGCCGTGGAGGTCACCGCCCGCAAAGCCAACGGCGACGAAGTTCACTTCGTCACCACCTGCCGCATCGACACCCCAGTTGAAGTCGTCTACTACCGCAACGGCGGCATCTTACACACCGTGCTTCGACAGCTGGCGAAGGGATAGACATACGACTCCACATGACTTGGTAATCATTCATGCATATTGAGTATCTGAGACTTAAGAATTTCCGTGCGTTCCGTGACGTCGAACTCAGGGAAATACCGAGATTCTGTGTCTTCGTTGGAGCAAATGGCACAGGGAAATCGACACTCTTCTCCGTCTTCGGTTTCCTGCGTGACGCAATGTCAGGAAACATCAATACAGCACTTGCCAAACTTGGAGGCAGTCGCGGTTTCGAAGAGGTTCGAAGTCGAGACTGCAGTGGCCCAATCGAAATTGAACTCAAATTTCGAGAGTCACATCAACGCCCGCAGCTTGTAACTTACCTGTTGCAGATCAATGAGCAGCATGGGCGTGCCTATGTTGAGAGAGAGGTACTCAAATACAGACGAGGCAGCAAAGGGCAACCGTGGCATTTCCTCGACTTCGCCAAGGGCGTTGGTGAAGCCGTTACGAACGAGGTCGACGATGTGAATGATGTCAGCGATCTTGAAAGGGAGCCCCAAACTCTAAAAGCTCCAGACATCCTTGCAATCAAGGGTCTTGCCCAGTTTGAGAAGTTTCCGGCCGCAGTCGCGGCTTGGCGAACCTGATCGAACGCTGGCACATCTCAGATTTCCACATCAGTCGTGCCCGCCCTGAACAGGAAGCGGGGTATGCCGAGCATCTGTCACGTGAAGGCGAGAATCTCGCACTCGTGGTTGAATTTCTCTTCAAACACCACCCTGATACCTTCCGTCAGATTATCACAAAACTTAAGGACCGCGTTCCCGGTGTGTCCCATGTTGAGTCGAAGCAGACTGAAGAGGGGCGAATTCTGTTGAAGTTTCAGGACGGCGCATTCGAAGATTTATTTCTGGCCCGATACGTGTCCGACGGAACCATAAAAATGCTCGCATACCTGGTGCTTCTCTATGACCCGGCACCACATCCACTGCTCTGCATTGAAGAACCGGAGAATCAGCTTTACCCAACATTGCTTTGGGAACTGGCCGAGGAATTTCGAAACTACGCCGAACAAGGCGGGCAAGTGTTTGTCTCAACACTTCGCCCGATTTTTTGAGATGCAACTCAACTTGACGAAGTCTTTTGGCTGGTCAAGAAGGACGGCTACACAAGCATTCGCAGAGCCAGTGATGATGAGCAGGTTTCCAGGTATATGAACGACGGCGATCAAATGGGACACCTGTGGAAGCAGGGGTTTTTCGTCGATGCGGACCCAGCAGCCAGCCACCGATGATGAAAACAATCGTGTTCCTGCTTGAAGAACCTTCGGCCCGAGAAATGCTGCAGGGACTACTCCCTCGTTTGATGGGTGACTCCTTTTCATTTCGATTCATTGTGTTCGAAGGCAAACAGGATCTGGAAAAAAACCTTACACGTCGGTTACGCGGATGGCTGCAACCCAAGACAACATTCGTTGTACTGCGCGACCTCGATGCGAATCCAGATTGCGAGTCTGTGAAGAATTCTTTGGTGCAGAAATGCCATGAAGCCGGCAAATCCGATGCGATTGTGCGATTGGCCTGTCGCGAACTCGAAAGCTGGTACTTTGGAGAGCTCGCTGCGGTAGAAAGAGCACTCAACATTCGAGGCTTGGCTGATTTCACACGGAGACAAGCATTTCGAGTGCCCGATCAAATCGCTAATCCGGCAATGGAGTTGTATCGAATTACCAACAGAGGTTATCAAAAAGTTCTCGGCTCCAGACGAATTGGAGCCGAGTTAAGCACCAACCCAAACGACAACACATCAACCAGCTTCCGGGTATTCCTTCGATCAATGATCAAACTGAAGGAAGAAACCTGAGACGCACGCGCCGAAGACGGTCGCGTGACAGGACTCACCAATTTGTCCGGCTCATTTTGGTGCGATGATGAAAAAGGCCTTCTTGATATCGCGACTTGCGTGGAGAGCCAGAGCTGCAGCGTTATCGATCGTATGGTACGATTTTTCCCGTTTGACGGATCGCGTCCCGTAATCCTGCGATAGAAGACCAAATGTGGATTCTGATTCTCGAAGAAAAAAGCAGAGCGACGCACCGCCATGCTCGAACACATTGCGGATCAGCGTCCCATGTTTGCCGTGTCGTTCTTTGAGGCTTCAGATCGTACGATCGAGACAATCCGTCAGGGACGCCTCAACACGTCATTGCCATTTCGCTGGACAACGATCCTGGTCCGCTGGGCATTGTCGATGGTGTCGCGGTGGATGCGGATGTCAGGAGTTTAAATATACCGAGCTGATGGACTGTCTTCCTCGAACATGGAAGATTTCGCAGAAGACCATTGAAGACGAATAGAACTACTGGCCGGTTCGGCTTTTGAAAATGCTCGCTCGCCTTCCGCATGAGTACGAAACATGGCTCGGCATCGGCCACACGATTCCCAACGGAGACCCGACGGAACCATATGCGGCAAACACTCAGTTTTCCTGTGCGCTGATCATGCCGCCGCTAAGCGCTCCGGACGGGTTTTCACGCTTGGATCTCAGTGACTCGCGAATGGTCAATTTCTACTCCGTGATGCCACTGCATCCTAAAGAGACCGAATACAAGCTTTCCAGGGGACTCGAAGGTCTCACAAACAAACTGGATTCCGTCCGGGCCACAGATCTCATCGACGTCGCGCGAGCCAACGCCTGCAAACACAGGAAATGGTTTGGCTTGTTTTGATGAATGGACTCACCACTGAAGACCCGTTCTCGGCGGTGGATGCCGTAACACCGGCATTCAGTGGAACGCACGCGGAAGCTGAGTCGGGCGAAACAAGCTCAGGCAGTGAGCGCCAGCCCACCCGACGATACCCTACACAGAACGTTTTCTCAGGAGTGCCATAATCAAAGCGGTGACTTCCAGCACAGACAGCAGCAGGCACAGGGTTCCGGTGACGACGTTGCCTTCGACGAAGCCGAGTACACTGCCGATGCTGAAGAAGATCGCTGCAATCAGAAACAGCGTGCTGCGGTCCGGGCTGAGACTGTAGGCCGTGAAGCGAGCACACAGGTGAGGAGCGAAGCGGATCAGGATCAGTCCGGCAAGGCCGCCGATCGTCAGAAATGTCAGGAGCTGAATCAGGTCGTTCATGGGAATTCTTTCCGGTCATTTGCAGTTGGAACGGCCCGCACAATGCAGGCCACTGCTGACTGAGCGGAATCCCGATGCGAATGTGACAGGCTTTTCAGAAATTCCCGGCGACCTGCCTGAACTACGGCATTTCCCAGACAAATATGTCATCAATGGACAGCGATTCGCCTTTCATCACGAAACGGTACCCCGGCTTGTCTGTGTCCAGAGAAGGATGCGAAGCTTCAAGCCGCAAGCCGTTGTCTGTCTGAACGGCAACCTTTTCACCGGCCATTTCGACCTGCATGGTGTACCACCGACCGGATTCAAATTTGCCTTCAACCTGAGCCAGCGTCTTTGCCTTTGACTTTGGATCCTTCTTGTCCTTGTCCAGATTCAGAACCACATTTTGGGGCGACACCACAATGCGAAACAGGTGGCCTCCGGAATGATTCAGGCTGAAGTGCAGACCATCGGTACTGCCGCCTGTCCGGAAGGAAAATCGAATCACTGAGTTGCGGTTCTTCTTCGCCAGATTCAGCACGGCGGCGTGTTTGTCAGCCGCCAGTTCCTTTCCAACCAGAGCTCCATCAACGACCTTCCATGCACCTTTGATGGCCTGAAATGGCTCATCGACGGGGTTATCAAAGCTGAACTGTTCCGGTTGACCGGTGAGCTTTCCCAGACAGGGTTCGAGAATTGTATTCTTCTCAGCTCGAACCGCAGACGTCAGAACAACAGCGAACATCAGGCAACAGAAGGTGCGTTTCACAGAGAACCCCTTTCGAGTCAGCGTCAGTAGAATCAGCTGCCGGATGCGACACCCGCCACCCGAAAACCGGACGGCCGGATCCACAGATGCCACTTTAACACACTCGGATTCGAAACTCATGCAAAAGAGACGGCAACACTCCGTTTGAAGCGATGAGGCTCAGGCAATCGACTGAGTGCAAACACCGAGGTCGTCAGGTGTCGAATATCCGATTGCAGGTTCCGGTGCCCTGTTGAAATTCCACCAGAGCCTTCTGATAGTGGTGCTCTCCGGCCGGAGTGGGATACTGAGCGTTGACGCAGGCCTGACACAGATTCTCCCGAGGCAGCCCGACGCAGTCGGCAATGGCTTCGACAGGCAGATATCTCAGACTGTCGGCTCCGATTTCCGCCGCCATTCTGCGTTCGTCCTCTTCGGTCACGGTCGTTCCCTGAATGAATCCGGGAGCAAACAGTTCGCGAATACTGGACATATCGATCCCGTAATAACACGGCGCCAGAATCGGAGGACAGGCAATGCGGACATGAATTTCGCGAACTCGTCCCCGCACACGAATCAGCCTCAGCAGTTCTCGCAGAGTGGTGGCCCGAACAATGGAATCGTCGACCAGAAGCACGCGTTTGCCGTCCATGATTTCGGGCAGCGGAGTGTACTTCATGCGAACTTTGTCGGCTCGGTTGGCACCTTCAATGAACGTGCGACCGATGTAACGATTACGGATCAGACCTTCCAGTGAGGGAACTTTCAGTTCAAACGCCATGCTGTCGGCAGCTGCCTTTGCGGTGTCAGGCACCGGCACAACAATGGTGTCCTCGTCAATCGTCACGGTTTCACGCCGAGCAAGTTCTTCGCCAAGACGTTTACGTGACAGATAGACTCCGGCGTTGTCAAAATGACTTCCGGCATTGGCGAAATAAATCCATTCGAAAAAGCAATGAGCCCGCCGGGGCGATTCTGCAAACCGGCTGATTCGAACACCCGTCTTATCAACCAGCACAGCATGACCCGGCGGCACGTTCTGAATGGATTCCTCAGGAAAGCCAAGATGTGTCAGAGCCACACTTTCACTTGCCGCGGCAAACAGCGGGCCATTGACGGCATAACATAGCGGCCGCATACCCAGCGGGTCGCGGGAAACGAACATTTCTCCATTGGCATTCAGGTAAACAATATTCCATGACCCATCCAGCCGCCTCGCCAGCATGGACAGCATATCGATGGAACTGATGCCTTGCTGTTCGGACAGAATCTGCGAAATCAGGTGATTCAGGACCTCGGTGTCTGTTTCCCGCGACAGGTGGAAATCCGTTGTTTTGAGGATTTCCTCACGCAGTTCGATGTAGTTGGCCAGCTGACCGTTGAAGGCAAAGCTGAACCATTTGGACCGAGCAATATGGTGGCGTTCGAAGGGCTGCGCGTAGCTGCGGTCGTCACGGCCGCAGGTTGCATACCGGACATGGCCGATGGCCGCTTCGCCCGCGTACTCTTTCATCAGTCCCAGATATTCTTCAGCATGATTCATGCGGAAGACTTCCGGAACGCTGCCCACATCCTTGTGAGTATCGATCAGCTGCAGCCGGTGAGGATTGTACGTGGTGAATCCGGCCGCCAGCTGTCCTCGGTTCTGCATATCAAGCAGCATCCCGGGAATCAGTCGCGAAGTCTGCCCCGGACTTGAGTCGGGCACGTTGGGGCTGGGCGAATCTGACGGCAGATGATAAACGGCAGCGATGCCGCATTCATGAAAAAGTTCGTCCATGCCTGACGGGTCGATTTCGGCGAAGCGGCTTCTCGAACTGTGTTGAATGGCGAGAAGGCAGGAGAGCGGCAGAGAATCCGGACAGCCGGAATGATAGTCCTCCCCATTCAGATTACCAACGCCGGAGTTTCGGGAGTTTCTGAAATTCCCTCGGACTCAAATTTCCTGATCTGAGACCAGCTAAAGGTCACAGAGTGCCAATTGCAGTGAGCCGAAATGTCGGCTAACCTGCGGGGCTTACGAACGGTTCGGGCAACCGGATGAGTTCGCAGAATTGGTGCTTTGGCAGAAATCCGGATGGGCATCCTCGTCCGGTGCAGAAAAGAAATCCAGCCAGATGTCAGAACCTTCGGGGGAAAACTCCGGACAGAAATCGCCACCGGGCCGACGGCCGGATGACCAGCGTCGAAATCCAGGCCCGCTGGCCCTGCTTCTCGTTTTCGGCGTCCTGCTGACCATGTTCTTCATGTTCCAGGGAGCAGGCAGCGTTGGCACAACTGTCGACTACGGCTACTTCCTCAGAGAACTGGCAAACGGCAATGTCAAAAGCGCCGATGTTTCCGGGGAACACATTACAGGCGAATGGAATGCGATTCCGGAAAACCTTCCTGAAGGTTTTACGGGAACCATGCAGAAGGAATTCAACACCGTTCTGCTGTCACCATACACGGGGGACAGCGGTGTTGGTCGGCAACTGGAAGACCTGGCCAAAGCCGGCAAGCTGAAACTGACCACCCGGGCTCAGCAAATGAGCCGGGGAATGGAGTTTCTGACCTACCTGTCGATTCCGCTGCTGTTCATTTTCTTCATCTACTTCATGATGCGCCGCAGTGGAGACCCCTTCGGCGGGGGCATGATGGGCGGGTTCATCCGCAGCCAGGCTCGGCGATTTGAACGCAGTGACAGTGTGGTCACCTACGACGACGTCGCAGGACTGAAATCCGCCAAACAGGACCTTCAGGAAATTGTCGAATTCCTCAAGAACCCTCGGCGCTTCACCAAACTGGGAGCTCGGATTCCCAAGGGAGTTCTGCTGGTGGGGCCTCCCGGAACAGGCAAAACTCTGCTGGCTCGGGCAACCGCAGGAGAGGCCGGAGTTCCGTTCTTCTCCATCAACGGGTCTGAATTCATCCAGATGTTTGTGGGTGTGGGAGCCACACGAGTGCGAGACCTGTTCAAGACCGCTCGTGAAGCTTCCCCCTGTATAGTGTTTATTGACGAAATCGACGCCGTCGGCCGCGTTCGCGGGGCAGGTGTCGGCGGCGGACATGACGAACGGGAACAGACACTGAACCAGATCCTGAGCGAAATGGATGGCTTCGAACAGACCGAAGCCGTCATCGTCACGGCCGCCACCAACCGCGCTGATGTTCTTGATCCGGCACTGCTGCGTCCGGGGCGGTTTGATCGGCACGTGACCGTGGACCGTCCGTCACGGGAAGGGCGTTGGGAATTCTGAAGGTTCACACTAAAAAAGTGCCTCTGGCAGACGACGTCGATCTGGATGCGCTGTCACGCAGCACGATGGGCTATTCCGGCGCCGAACTTCAGAAGCTGGTCAACGAGGCTGCTCTGAAAGCCGCTCGAGAACGCAAACGCTCTGTCGAAATGGTGGACTTCTATTACGCAGAAGACCTGATCGCGATGGGAGCTCGCCGCGATGAACACGTTGACGAACAGGAACGCCGCCTGACCGCATGGCACGAAGCCGGCCATGCGGTTCTGGCATGGTATCAGGAAGGAATGGATCCCGTTCACAAGGTGTCGATTGTTCCCCGTGGGCGCACCGGCGGAGTCACTCGGTTTCTTCCGGAAAAGGAAGTGCCCAACGTTGGCCGCAATGCCTTCTTCAAACGCCTGATCATGACAATGGGCGGGCGGGCTGCGGAAAAAATTGTCTTCGACGAGTACTCAGCAGGAGCTTCCGGCGACATCGAGCAGGCAACTCGAATTGCCCGACATATGGTGGCTCATTGGGGGATGTCTGAATCCATCGGACCGGTCTCATTCAAACAGTCGGAAGAGCATCCGTTTCTGGGCAAGGAAATGCACTCGTATCGTGAGTTCAGCGAGGAAACAGCTCGGCTGATCGATATCGAGGTGCAGAGCATTCTGAAGGAGGCCAACGCCAAAGCCATTGAGATGCTGACTCAGTATCGCGACAGGATGGATGCTCTGGCCGAAGCACTGCTCGAGCACGAAGATCTGGAACAGTACGAGGTGCGACAGATTCTCGGCCCGCGTGCCGGTGAAACTGAAGAAGAAGCCAGAGAGCTGCTGGCTCAGGCCGTGCGAAAGCGGCAGACAGATCAGAAGCCTGCTGACAGCGATGCAAAGGATGCTTCGGTTGAATCCGACACCATCTCCGGATCGGATACAAGCACTGACGATGCTTCGGACGCGGACGAACGGAAGAGTTAAGACGACGGACCTCCGCCGACTTTGTAATCTTCGCAGGCAGACAACGTTGTGAGTACGTCTGAGCAGACATCAACGGCAGGCAGCTGCAGCCGGTTTGTTGTGGGGATCGACCTGGGAACCACCAACTGCGCCGTCTGCTATCTGGACACGGAAGCGTCTGTTTCTCAGATCCGCTGTTTCGAAGTTCCTCAGCTGGTTGCGCCGGGTCAGGTTGAGGTCCGCCCGACTCTGCCCTCATTCCATTATCAACCCGCTGTTGCAGAACGTTCCGGAAATGTTCTGCAGCTTCCATGGTCAGACAGACCTTCCGATGTCGTCGTCGGAACGTACGCCCGCGATCATGGCCGCATGGTTCCGGGACGACTGATCGAATCAGCGAAATCCTGGCTGTGTCATCCCGGAGTTGATCGGCGGTCGGCCATGCTGCCATGGCACGGTGCGTCCGATGTCGAACTGCTGTCTCCCGTTCAGGCCAGTGCGTGTTACCTGCGACATCTGCGGGAAGCATGGGACGCCGCACATCCGGATGATCCGCTGGCCGAACAGGACGTCGTGCTGACGATTCCGGCATCCTTTGATGAAGTGGCCCGGGAACTGACCGTCAGTGCAGCGAGGATGGCCGGCCTGCCCCGGCTGGTTCTGATCGAGGAACCTCAGGCAGCATTCTATTCCTGGGTCAACACCCATCGTGATGACTGGGAACAGTACGTCACGGCCGGTCAGAAGATTCTGATCTGCGACATCGGTGGCGGAACCTCAGACTTTACTCTCATCAATGTTCGAGCATCAACGGACGGGCGGCTTCAGTTTCATCGCGTTGCTGTCGGCGACCACCTGATCCTGGGCGGCGACAATCTGGACCTGACACTGGCCTATCACATTGAACGTCAGCTGAAGGGCGATGAACACCTTGAGCCTCGTCAGTTCAGCATGCTGGTCCCGGCATGTCGACATGCCAAGGAAGTGCTGCTGGCCGACGATGCGCCGGAATCACTGACCGTCACAGTACCGGGCAGCGGTTCGCGACTGATTGGTGGCAGCCTGCAGGCTGTCGTTCGACGGGACGACGTCCGACAGCTGCTGGTCGACGGCTTTCTGCCCAAAGTCAGTCTGAATGATCGTCCGGTTCGAAAGCAGTCCGGGTTTCAGGAGTTCGGACTGCCGTTCGCCGCGGATGCCGCCATCACCCGATACCTTGCCGCCTTCCTTCGCACTCATCAGACTGACAGCGACGAAGCATCTGCTCGCCCTGACACGGTCCTGTTTAACGGAGGCTTTTTCGCATCAACGGTTCTGAAGGATCAGCTGCTGCGGATTCTGTCCGGCTGGTTCGGAGCCGACTGGACACCACAGGTGCTGGACAACGACCGGCTGGATCTTGCGGTTGCTCGGGGAGCCGCCTACTTCGGCATGGTGCGTCGAGGCGTGGGAGTTCGGATCGTTGCCGGCCTGGCTCGCACTTATTACGTCGGAGTCGAACATCAGGGGCAGCCGTCGGCACTCTGCCTGATCCAGGCAGGAGCGGAACCGGGGCAGACGAATTCCATCGACCGAACGTTCGAGGTGCGCACCGGCGAACCGGTGGAGTTTCCGATCTATGTCTCCGGAACGCGGCTGACAGATCAGCCTTCACAACTGCTTCCGGTGGATCCGGAACAGATGACCGCGCTGCCGCCTATTCGAACTGTGCTGCAGACATCCCGAAAGAATGATCACACAGTGATCTCCGCGAACCTGTCCGCCACGCTCACGGAAATCGGCACGATGGAAGTCTGGTGCCATCAAACCGATCAGTCGCGACGCTGGCAACTGCAGTTTGACGTGCGCAGTGCGACAGAGACCGACCGACAGGCTCACACCGGACAGGCGGAAGCGGCAGGAATCGTTGATCAGGAAGCAGTTGATCATGCCTGCCGGATCATCGCGGAAGTGTTCGCTCCGGACGGAACCCGCAGGCCGGGTTCCCTGATGAAGGATCTGGCCGACGCGATCGGACAGAATCGCGACACATGGCCTCCGTCACTTCTGCGAAACCTGTGGGCCTGCCTGATGGATCACGAAGCCGGTCGACGAAAAAGCCAGGCTCATGAACATCGCTGGCTGAATCTGCTGGGCTACTCGCTGCGTCCCGGCTACGGACTGGCGGCGGATGACTGGCGCGTTGCAGAAACCTGGAGCCGACTGCGAGGGCGTCTGGTTCACAACAGTGCCGAAATTGTCGCCGAATGGAGAATCGTCTCGCGGCGCATTGCCGGAGGACTGACCAGCGGCCAGCAGAACGAACTGGCCACTCCCATCCTTGCCATCATCCGGCAGCAGCACCGACAGATTCTGACCGGGCGCGGCAGGGGTGGAAAATACGCGGCCACCAACCATGAAGCTTCGGAAATCTGGCGAATGCTGGGATCGTTCGAACACCTCGATCGGCGACTGCGCACGGAAATGGGAGAGATGATTCTGGACTTCTGGTCGCGCGACCGATTTGAAGCTCTGCAGCCGGCCTTCACATGGGCTCTGGGACGCATCGCTGCCCGAGTTCCCGTTTATGGTCCGCTGAACAATGTTCTGCCGGTGGACACGGTCGAATCATGGGTCAGCCGATTTCTCAAAATGTCCGATCTGACAGAACCCGTCGTTCAGCTGGCCGTGATGCAGATGTGTCGAAAAACGGGCGATCGATATCGGGATGTCAGCGAACCTGTCCGAAAAACGGTTGTCGCGGTCATGAGACAGGCAAACACTTCCGAAAGGCTGCAGTCGCTTGTTCTGGACGGAGGACAGCTGGAGACCGAAGAGGCCAACCGCATTTACGGTGAATCGCTGCCGGCAGGGATTCGAGTCTTCTGACCATCTGGATTCTGAAAGAGCAAGAAGCGGAATGGTGCAGGTATCTTTTCTGAGCAACGTTATCGCGTTTCCGATGGTCAGTGCGCGTCGCGGGTGACCACTGCCCACGTTTGATTATTCAACAGAAATCTTTCAGCAAAAAAAATCATGAATTCAACGTCGGTGAGAAAACTCACAGTGCCGACCTTTGTGAAAAAGGCAACAGACGGTCAGCGCCTGTCCATGGTGACAGCTTACGATTATCTGTGGGCCGGAATCATGGACGAAGCCGGAGTCGACAGCATTCTGGTCGGTGACAGCCTGGCCATGGTCGTTCAGGGTCATTCCAGTACTCTGCCGGTCACGCTGGACGAAATGATCTATCATGGCCGCATTGTCACCCGAGCCGTGCGACGGGCAATGGTGGTGGTTGACCTGCCGTTTCTGTCGTACCAGATCAGTCCTGAAGATGCCGTTCGCAGTGCCGGGAGGATCATCAAGGAGACCGAAGCTGACGCTGTCAAACTGGAAGGCGGATGTGTTCAGCAGGAAACGATTCGAGCCATCATGCGAGCCGAAATCCCGGTCATGGCTCATGTCGGAATGAGGCCACAGGCCGTGCGACATCTGGGCGGCATGGGAAAGGTTCAGCGAGACACACAGCAGCTTCTGGACGATGCACGCGCCGCAGAGGATGCCGGAGCATTCGCGCTTGTGCTGGAACTGGTCCCCGCCGAAACGGCTCAGCAAATCACGGAAGCTCTGACAATTCCCACGATCGGCATCGGCGCAGGGCCGCATTGCAGTGGCCAGGTCCTTGTTGGACCGGATATGCTGGGTCTGACACCGAATTTCAAGCCAAAGTTTCTGAAACACTTTGCCGCATTAAGAGACGAAGCCGTTCGAGCCGTTCAGAATTATGTTCACGAAGTCAGCGCGGGCGTATTCCCTGACAGCGAACATTCGCATCACTGAAGACTCGACTTTTCGTTCCCGGAAAACTCAGATCATGACCGATTTTGACGAACGACTGCAGAAGGCGATCAGCCGAGGCCAGAAATCACGAGACGCGAAAGGCCATGCCGTCGGACAGAAGCAGTCGACCACGGAAGAGCTGCGCAGTCTTCACGCGGAACTGAAACTTGCACTCAGTGAACACATCGAGAACTGCCTGCGAAAACTGTGTGACCACTTCCCGGGCTTCGACTTCTCGACAATCGTCAATGAAGAGGGCTGGGGGGCGCGCATCACTCGTGACGATATCAACCTGAATCGAGGCAGTCAGCGGAATCTGTACAGCCGACTGGAAATGCTGGTCAAACCCTTCTCCGATGCTCACATTGTCGAGATCCACACTCGAGGCACAATCCGCAATCGCGAATCTCTGAACCGCAACAACTATCGATTTCTCAATGATGCCAGTGTCGACAGCCTGAAGGAGGTTATCGACACACTGGTCCTGGAATTCGCCGAACTGTATTCAGCTCAGGGCTGATCCGGCAGTCGGCCTTTACTGGAACTGTCGTCGAGCATCATTGAATTCCGCTCGCAGGCTGTTGAAAAACGTCGTCACGCCTCGCTGCAGACTGGGTGGAAGAATGCCGCTGTTTAAAGCCTGAGCATTCAGTTCGCAAATTGTGCTCGAGCGTTCCCACACTTTGACCGACTGTGCCCCGTCGGTGGCCATCAGACGAGCTGTCATCACCAGATTCTGCTCCTTCATTCCCAGCTGCACCACCAGAACCGGCTCGGCCGCAGTGGCGCGAACGGTCAGCCGACACTGTTCGATGGCTCCCTGCACGGATGCCAGTACCGCATCCCGAACAGCTCCGCGCGAGTCCTCCGGGAATGCCGAAACTGTCAGCCCCAGCTCCGTCATGGCTGCCATCAGACGACGACCCTGATCCGTAAACATCGCGTTCCCTGTTCCGCCGTCCGCGTCACCACCGGTCGCAGGTTGAGTGGTTCCGGTCCCCTGCGAATTCCCGCTGACGTCGGAAACAACCACCGAAGTGCCCTCCGGGGCTTCGGGAGACCGGCCGTCCGTCGGACTGCTCGAACCCGTTGACTGTCCGGTAGGTGTCGACTCGGAACTGATCTCAGGATCGTCTGAGGTCTGAATCAGCCGGACAGCCACCATTCCGGACACTCCCAGCAGAAACACCACGGCTCCCAGCAGGAAGATTCCCGCCATCGATCCGTTCTTTGAACCGGAGGCTGTTGGTCGACTGTGTGACCCCGAACGCCCGCTGCGTTCGGCCCGGCGCATTCGAACTTCCTCGCCGCACTCGGGGCAATCTCCCTTGCGCCCCACACTGGACAGGGGCACGTCCCATTCGTGATCACATTCCGGACAGCAGACAGTGACAGATCCCATAACAAACTCGCGAGGAAAATCGGCTGAGAAAACTCAGTGGGGAAGGCCGGGCATTGGAAGCTACGCAACTGCCTGGAAAAGGCCAGTGCCCCTGTAGGCTACAAACTGTCCCCCCTGAAGGAAAGCCGACCGAATTTTGAAGTTCTCACGGAGTTGAGAATCGCCGATTACCAGGCGATCAAACACCAGGTCGATAGGGGGAAAACCACAATTGCGCAGCAAGCCGGAAAAAGATTTCGGCTGTCGACGTTAGATCCGGATTTTAAGGCACGATTGCCAGAGTCAGTCCCTCAATCTGTGAAAACATTCGGGATTTCCAGCCGGGAATACGAGGTAAAGCGAACCACGGATCACAAAAACTCCAAAAACGTGGTCATCCGGCAACGGTCGTTTCCGAGCGAAGACTGTGATCCGCGCCGTCGACACGGATTTTCCGGGCATGGCCCGATTGCAGACTTAGATTTTGATGAGTGGCGGCCGACAGACTCTCATCTGATCCGTCGGCTGTTCAGGGCCAATCTTCAGAACGGACACTGTCGTGTTGCGAACACACTGTCAGAATCCAGAATTCCTCAATCGGCGACGCGGCGTGGCCGCGGTCGAAGCTGCTGTCACGCTGCCGCTTCTTGTCGCACTTGTCTTCGGGTCCATCGAAGCCGCCAACGCGATCTTCCTGAAACAGTCCATGAGCATCGCGGTGTACGAAGCCGTCAAGGTTGCCGCGAGTCCTCAGGGAGATCCGGCACTTGCTGAACTCCGATGTCGCGAAGTCCTGCAGTCCCGAGGAATCACGGAATACCAGCTTTCCATCACGCCTCAGAATCTCAGCTCAACGACGGCTGCGGGAACACGGGTGACTGTTTCTCTGACCGTGGATGCTGACTCATCACTGATCGGACCGATGTGGTTTTTCAGCGATGCAACTCTGGGAAAAACCGCATCCATGATTCGACTCTGACTCGGGACCATTTTCCCGTTCACTTCTCTGCGAGACAACGGAATGAAACTGCAAACACTTCACAGGAATTCTCAGCGACGCGGAGCCGCAGCCGTGCTGGTCGTGGCCATGCTGTTCGTGTTTCTGGTCTCGGCAGCCCTGACTGTCGACGTCGCCTACATGCAGCTGATCCGCACGGACCTCCGCATTGCAACCGACGCGGCGGCTCAGGCTGCCGCTGAAACACTTGCGCGAACCGAAGATGCCTCGCTGGCCCTGGCGGCCGCGAAGGAGTACGCAGCGCTGAATCAGGTCGCCGGTGCTCCGCTGCAGATTGCCGATTCGGATGTTACGTTCGGTCGTATTGTCGAAGGCACAGACGGGAAATGGCAGTTCCAGGCCGGAGCAACTCCGCCCAATTCAGTCCGAGTCGCCGCCCGACTGGCCGACGATGCGGCGACTCATGCCGTTCCTCTGTTCTTTGCACCGGCACTGGGTCAGGACAATTTCACCACTCAGCAATCTGCCGTCGCTGCTCAGCAGGATGTGGAAGTCTGCCTGGCACTGGACCGCTCGGGATCGATGCTCTTCGATATGAGCGGAGTGGACTACTCGTACCCGACCGGCAACCCCAAACTCTCATCATTCACAGCCTGGGGCCCTGTCTGGCAGAATCACCTGTCTGCTCCGCATCCCACAAAAAGCCGTTGGGCCGTGCTGGCCGGAGCGGTCGATCTGTTTCTGTCGGAAGCCGGGAATTATCGTCAGCCTCCGCGGATTTCGCTGGTCACCTGGGGCAGTGACTACACCATGCCGATCAGTCCGTATACGAAGTATTCCGCTGCAACGATCGACTCAAAGCTGCCGTCCAAAACAAATGCCAGCTGGTCAACAGAAACAACATCCGTCAAAGGTTCAGTCTCCACCCTGGGATCGAAGCCGATGATGGGTGGCACGAACATGTCCGCAGGACTGGATGCCGCAGTGGCTCAGGTCACCGGAACTCAGTCGTCATCGTATGCCAACAAGATCATCATCCTGCTGACCGACGGAGTGTGGAACGAAGGCCGGGACCCGCTTCTGGCAGCTCAGGACGCCAGAGCAAAGAACATCACCGTTCATACCGTCTCAATGCTCAGTACTGACCAGAGCACCATGCGGCAGATTGCGGAAATCACCGGTGGTCGCTCCTACGTTGCCAATGATACCGATCAGCTGCGACAGGCCTTCTATGAACTCGCCCGAACCCTGCCTGTGGTCCTGACCGAATAACGCTTCCCGGAAGATTGCAGTCACCATTCGTATCCCCATGAAATCCCGAACGAAAAAACTCAACCAGCCTGGTCGCCGTGGTACGGTGGCTGTGGAATTCGCGCTGGTTTCGACCATCATTCTGCTGCTGTTCTTCGGCGGGCTGGAAATGACGTGCCTGAATCTGATCCGACACACGGCTGGTAACGCGTCGTATGAGGCCGCTCGAAAGATGATTGTCCCCGGCGGGACGGCGGCCGATGCCGGTCAGGAAGCCATGCGACTGCTGAGATCCGTCGGAGCCACTCAGGATGTCACGATTGATGCTCAGGACGATGGCACCAAAGTGACCGTCACGATTTCCGTCCCGGTGTCGAAAAATTCATGGGGGCTGCTGAGATTCTCCGGAGGAATGACGATTTCCAAATCATGCACACTTTCCCGTCAGCTGTGACGACCGCACTGGTGAACGTGTCGACACCTTGAGCAGTTCCCACATTCCGCGCAATCGGAATCCGGTGAGTTCGTTGACGGGATTCGTCCCAGGCACACTACAGATTGCCCTGCCCCGCGAGTAGAATGCTTCGTTCGGGCCGGAATTCCGTTCCCGGCCACGAAGTTTTTCCGTCGGCGAGGTCCCGCGTGGGTAGTCTTGCAAAGGTTCACCTTTTCTGTTTTCTGCTGAGCTATCTGGTTGCGCTGATTTGCGAGATCGGTCGGGTGCTGCGCCGGAAGCTGTTTTTCGCCCGGGGCCTGGCCGTTCTCTTTGGCGCCGCGGGCCTGTTCGCTCACACGATCTACCTGATCAATCGCAGCCAGCGGTCCGGACTGCCGCCGCTGGTGGGAAGCAGCCACGACTGGATGCTGGTGCTGGCGTGGCTGGGAGCCATGCTTTATCTGGTGCTCGTCGTCGCTCAACAGCGACTCGCTGTGGGACTCTTTCTGCTGCCGACAGTGATCGGCCTGGTCGTGATGGCCATGCTGGTCGAAGAATCCCCACATCAGATTCATCAGCTGGCCACCTATCGCTGGGGGATGCTGCATGCGTCGAGCCTCGTCATCGGCATGGCCAGCGTCGCGGCGTCAACAATCTGCGCTCTGATGTTTCTGCTTCAGTTTCAGAAACTGAAGGGCCGAGCTTCCTGGCTGCATCGCCTGCAGCTGCCCAGCCTTGAGCGGCTCACCAGCCTGAATCGCTGGTTCGTGGTCGGAGCCTTCGCCATGCTGACACTTGGCCTCGTCACCGGCGTGATTCTGGGAGAAATCCATCGCGATACTCCGGGCAGTGAATTTCGGTGGACCGATCCCGTCGTCATCGGTTCGTTCGTCGTCTGGGGCCTGATGCTGGTGACTTTGATCTGGCTGTTACGAGCCCCCGAACACACCGGTCGTCAGGTCGCCCGACAGACGGCAGTTGCCGGAGCCTTCCTGCTGCTGACAATCTTCGGCCTGATGCTGCTGACCGGCGGCGTCCACGGCAAGAGCGAAGCTCAGTCAGAATCGACGGATTCCTCAGCGGCGAAATCACCGGACGCTGACGTCCCGAATTCGCCGGCGGAAGGGGCTGCGGGCTGACTCCTATGAATGTGTTTGTCCTGAGCTGCAACCATCACCACGCCGGTCTGGAACTGCGGGAAAAACTGGCCTTCGCTTCCGGCGAACAGCTTTCCCGAGCCTACGCGCAGTGGCGGACGGAACATCCGCAGTCGGAACTGGTGTTGCTGTCTACCTGCAACCGGGTTGAAATCTATGCGGCCACCGATGACGGGTCTGAAGGTCTTGACGCCGGAAAGATCACGGAATTCGTCAGCCGGTTTCACAATCTTCCGTCCGACGCCTTCACCGGATCAGTGCTGTTTCACGAAGGCATCAAAGCCGTGGAACACCTGTTTGAAGTTGTCTGCAGCCTGGACAGCATGGTTCTGGGAGAACCGCAGATTGTCACGCAGGTCAAGGAAGCCTATCGAGTCGCTCAGGAAAACGACTCATGCGGTCCGCTCACCAATGTCCTGTTCCAGCAGGCACTCGCGGTTTCAGGCCGGGTCCGCACGGAAACACGGCTGTCCGAAGGTCGAGTTTCCATCGCCAGCGTTGCCGTCGGTGATTTCGCCCGCAACATCTTCAATCGTTTCGACAACAAAACCGTCCTTGTCATCGGCGCCGGTGAAATGGCCGAAGAGACACTGCGATACCTTAGAAGTGAAGGTGTCACCGATATCATTGTGGTGAATCGACATCGCGATCGAGCTGAAACGCTGGCCGGGGAATTCGGAGGACGAGTCGAGGACTTCGATCGCCTTGATCAGTGGATGGCCGCCGCAGATCTGATCGTCAGCACCACCGGCGCAACGCAGACCCTCGTCGATCACGCTCGCTTCGAAGCCGTTCGCCATGCTGCACATCGAAAGCCCGTCTTCATTCTCGATCTGGGTGCTCCTCGCGATTTTGCTCATTCCATCGCCACTATCGATGACAACGTGTTTCTGTACGACATCGATGCCCTGCAGGCGACGTGCGACCGAAATCGGAGACTTCGAAAAGCCGAAATCCAGCAGGCTCAGCAGATTATTCGCGAGCAGACCGAACGCTTCATGCAGGAGATCTATCACCGAGCGACCGGACCGGTCATTCAAAGACTGCGCGACCAGCTGGGGACGATCAGCCGCAGTGAGCTGGACCTTCTGTTTCGCAGAAACCCGGAACTGGACGATCAGCAGCGAGCGGCGATCGAGAAGACCGTCCACCGTATTGTGAACAAGCTGCTGCACCCACCTCTCGAAACCCTGAAGGATGAAGCTCGGGCCGGCACGCCTCATGGTCTGCTGGATGCCATCCGCCGCCTGTTCAATCTGGGCGATTCCTGAACTTCCGGTTTCGGCCACCGCTGTCGAAACGCGATTGTGCCGATTACGCAGCTGGCAGAAACGGCGTTGTTGTGATCAGTGGTATTCTGGAAGGATTGGGAAAACCCGACCGGCATCTTCTGCCGATCGAAATCTCTGCCGAACGCATTTTTGAATCCGGGTTTCCCCCCGTTCAGCAGCATTCTTCCCTGCATCCATCCCCCCAACCAGGGCAAACCATGTCTCGCCTGGCTTCCCCGACGATTTTTCCTCCCGCCAGCTCCCTGAACGCAAAAGCAGAAGCCAATCCCGATGATGAATGGGCCTTCAGTCACGAATGTCTGACAACCTGGCGAATCGAACTGATGAATTCCTGCCGATCAATTCAGAACCAGCTGGCTGACATCAAAAACCACCTCAGCGGCAATCAGGCAGTCACCCTGAAAATCGTTTCCGAAACAACTCCCAAGGTGTCCCTGCGATTGGACAGCGTCTGGGCTCCGTCTGATGACACCGTTCTGAGCGCTATTGGCTGAACGACCTCTGCATGGTCAGCCGCCCGTCCCGTGTGAGGCTCACGCGACGTCTTCAGAAATCGCGAAAGGGTCCGCGCGGCTCGGCAGCGTCCATTTCGCTTTTCCAGGCTTCGAACGCACGTTCCAGTTCGATGACTTTTTCGGGGTGGGCGCCGGACAGATTCTGAGCTTCGTGGATATCACGACTGAGATCAAACAGTCCGGAGCCGCTGGCACTGTCCACCAGCTTCCACGATCCGACCCGGACCGCTCGATCCGTCCGCCGCTGCCAGAACATCGCTTTCCTCGGCGACGGTGCGGTTCCCTGCAGTACCGGCAGCATGTTATCACCGTCCAGAACCAGATCGCTCGGTGGCTCCACCTGACAGGCAGCCAGAATCGTCGGAAAGACTTCCAGCGACGTCAGGAACTCGGAATTAACGGTTCCTGCAGGAATGCGATTCGGAAACTTCACAATGCACGGCACTCGCAGGCCCCCTTCCCACATCTGTGACTTGTGTCCTCGCAGCGGCGTATTATCTGCCCCTCCGCTTCCGCCGTTGTCGGAAAAGAAGATGACCAGTGTGCGGTCTGCAATGCCCGACTGGTCCAGTTGCTCCAGAATCCGACCGATTTCAGCATCCATCTCACTGACTGCCGCACAGTACAACAGCCGACGCATCTCCGGATTGGGGACTTCCGCAGGTTTGCCGTATTTGGTTCCTGTCTGAAATTTCGCCTGCTGCTGAAGTTCCGGATACAGTTTCAGGAATGATTCGGAAGCCTGAGCTCCTCCGCGAATGCGCGGATCGAGGCTGCTGGCATTATGCGGCGAGTTGAAGGGCAGATAGAGAAAGAACGGCCGGTCACGGTTTTCGGAAATAAACTGCCGCGCAGCCTCGCCGAAAAGCTTCGTACAACATATCCCCCTGCCTTCATCAGTCAGCTGCCGGTCCCGATACATGGATGGCACGCCGTATCTTTCGTGCGTGAAGTAATCAATTCCGGTGTTTACGAACCCGAAGAAATGATCGAACCCGCGTGAAGTCGGCAGGAAGCGTTTCAGGGAACCAAGGTCCCACTTTCCATAGATGGCAGACCGATACCCAGCCCGTCCCAACAACTCAGGCAAAAGCACTTCCCGGACATCCATTCCCCCGATCCGTTCGAAGCTGACGTCGTACTCTCCAGGCCGATACCGATAACCGAAATCCGGAGCCTCGTTCCGGATCATGTCAAAGATGCCGTTCCGCTGAGGATACCGCCCGGTCAGAAAAGCGCCTCGGCTGGGAGTACAGGCTGGCCAGGCAACCGAAAAGTCCGTCAGGCGAACGCCTTCCGCTGCCAGCCGATCCAGCGATGGAGTCAGAATGGCATCATGACTCAGGCAGCCCAGATCGTGGTAACCCTGGTCATCACTGACGATCAGAATCACGTTCGGACGAACGACATCCGCAGAAGACATCGCGGAAAGAATGACCAGACAGGCACTCGCAGTCAGCTGATGAAGCACACACACCAGCGGGACAGGAAAACGACAGGATTTCACAAACGCGATTCCACTTCGAGGACAAAAGCGGTACCTCAGCATGACAGCCGTCAACCGACAGTTCAGCCCCTCCACCGCGGGATGTCAAGTCAGCCAAAACGTCAACGAAACGCAGCGACCGGTAACACAGAACCAATCACCGGACAAGATCGTCGCTTGTTTCCGCAGGCAGCAGGCCTGCCAAATTCGCGATCGCATGTTTCCTTCGCCGTCTTTACGGAACGGTCCATTCAACCGTTCCCCAAAGGTGAGGCGTCAATGCGGCTTCGCTGGGGACGTCGGCGGTGATGCCGGTGGCTTTGTTGGACCAGTAGGAGCGGGCGGTGGTTTCCGTGCCGTTGCCGCGGAGGATGCCGATATCGGCCTGCATGCGCTGGCCATCACTGACGTTCAGGCCGAGCGTCTTCAAGGGAATTGAGAGCTCGTAGAACCCCTGTCCGTCGGTGGCCAGTTCAATCTGGCTGCTAACGTCCTCGACGCGATCGAACGTGACGGTTCGCCACGGGGAGCTGAAGGGAACCTTTTCGCCGGTTGTTCCCGGAGACACGGGTTCGTAGAGCACTGCCCGTGGCTTTCCATCGACTTGAGTGACCAGCAGACGCAGGTCGCCCGCCACGGGGGATCGCCGCTGGGGGTCGGCCTCAGGATTGGTGGCCAGCATCAGGTCGAGGCCGCCGCCGGTCTTGAACAGGGCGTGCGGGATCTCGCCCGAGTTTCGCAACAGGTCTTTCAACGTCGTTCGCCACGCCACATGCAGACGGTCGCCGCTGATCGCCAGAGAACCGCTGACGTTGAACGGTTGGGAGTTGGAATTGAAGTTGGCACGTACGCCTCGGTTCTCGATGTCTACCCAGTTGGCGTTGCTCCAATCATCCGCCTGGCCGTCAGTCTTGAGTTGGCCGGTTGGATGGATCACGGCCGAGAGTACGCTCCGACCGGATTCCGCCTGACGCGCCGCTTCGCGGTTGAGCACCCATCGCTGAGCTTCGACCAAATGTTCCGCAGTCACTTCCACCGGGAAGGAGTCGATGCGGCGGATCGTTTCCAGACCGTCCAGTCTCACAAGACTGCTGTAGGATCCGTCGACGGCGTAGACCTTGCCTGCGGGCGTGCTGGTGATGGTTGGCCAGAAGTTCTCGTCGTGCAGCGAGATCCCTTTAAGCGACATGCCACGTCTTGCGACCGGCATCTTCCAGAGTTTGCCCTGTCGCACGTCTTCGAACACGGTCGCCACGAACAGGCCCTCGCGGGTGAACAGATAAAAATTGCCCATGTTGGCGTTCACGGCCCACAGCGGGCCGGCTTCACAACCTTTCACCTCGAACAGTCCGCCCATCAGTCGCGTACTGCCGATGACCTGCCCCGGAAAGCTGGGCGAAGCCGCTTCATGTGAGGCGTGCAGACCGGGCCACGGACTGGGGTAGCTCCAGAACGGCCTTCCATTGCGGGTTCCGCTGAGCGAGTGCTGATGAAACGGCTCTAATCCCAGCGTGATCACGGCTTCGCCACTGTCATCGGCCAGCACCTGATCGCCGCCGGACGAACCAGGACGCAGCACGCCATCCGCCAGCACGACTTGTTTTGAGCGTTCGTAAATGGGAACACCCGCCTCGGTAAAACGTGCGGGAGCGAACCGGACTGCCTGGTCGTTCAATCGAGCAATGCAGAACGAGAGATCGTCCATCACGGTGACGCCGCCACATCGAGCCTGCTCCATCCACACTTCGTCGGGTTGCACGCGGGCGTCGGCATTGAGGTCGCTCCAGGCAAAGAAGACCTGGCTCTTGCCGCCGTGACCATGAATGTCTTTGGATTGCGGATCCGTCCCCTCGGGCCACAGATGGAGAAACGGCTCTGTCTTGAGCAACTCCCATGAATTGGCCATCCCCATCGCTGCCGCGGGTTGAGCAACACCGTCGCGATCGTGGTAGAGAAACGCCGTCGAGTGACCGGCGACCGGATTGGTGTTGTAGCAATTGGTGAAGTAACGCTGTCCGTTGTGGTAAAGAGATCTCTCCGGAGCGGCCGCGCGAAACGGCAGGGGAAAGTCTGGGTCAGCACGGTAGAGAACCCGCTTCAGTTTCGATGTCCCCTTGTTCCAATCCAAAGCGAACTCCAGCGAACCACGGGCTTCATCGGCATAGTAGAAAAGGGACGGGTCGACGGAATCGAGAGCGCCGCCGCCGCCGTATTTGCCCGGGCCGTAGAAAGCGTTGACCAGATCACCGTCCTGAGACCAGACGCTGACTCGCTTGGGAAGATAGTCATGCTCGGTCACCCAGATCTGTCCTTTGGAATCGACGGCCAGGCCGGCCGGATGATTCATATGCAGTTCGTCGTAGTCGCCGGCTTTGGGTTTGCCGGGACGACCGATGGCGCGAATTGGTTTGCCGTCGCCTGCGAATAGCTTGACCTGGTGGCTCCCGCCGTGATCGCTGATGTAGATCTTGCCGTCGGAGTCCAGTGTCAGGCCAAACGGATCGTCCAGTCCCTCGCTGATCACGGTCTCCGGTTTCGACAGAGTCTTCGGATCACGTGCCTCGGCAAATCGCAGCAGTCTGGTTCCCGACAGCACCAGCAGCCGACCGTGTGAATCGAAGGCGACTCCCCGCGGACTCGGAACGTTGGCAGTCCCCAACACCTTGCCCGCGACCGCGTCGACCCAGAGCAGCTGATCCTCCTGCCGGAAACTGCACACGACCACGCCGTTATGCGCTGCGATACCGCCAAGCTGTTCAAACCGGTCTTCCTCAGTCTTGGAAGATTCGAGCCGATGGGTCACCACCGGCTCCGGCTTGAGTCCGCTGCCAGATCGAAGCAGCGCGGTCACGCGAAGTTCGGTAACTCCCGACTGCTTGTCGGTCTCCCATGTCGAAGCGACATAAGCCGCGACATCCGCCGGAGCTTTCGGTCCGGTGTCGCGACCGAGATAAGGCGCAGCAGTCCAGTTGCCGCCAATCCACTTCAGCCCGCCCCGTTTGGTTCCATCGAGATCGACCCAGGCGAATCCATCCGGACCTTCGGTGACGTAACACCCCAGAAAGACGCTCGGCTCGCCGGTCGGTGAGGCTTCTGCTGGTACGAAGACCGCAGCCGATGGTGGCGAATGATTGGCCAGCCACGCCCCAGTGTGATCCGGCGTGCTCCACGGTGGATTCCCCGTGCCATAGACCGCGAATTCATAGAAGGGTTGAATCTCCTTCCGCCACAAACCGCGAGCCGTATACCGGCCAGGTGAAACCAACTGGGCGGGAATGTTGTAGAGGCCGTGCCGCGCGGCTTCGACGTCGCGCCCAAGGTCGTCGGTCGCATCCCACCACACGACATTGTCGCCCGCCGGGAACGGTGTCTCTGAAACCAGGTTCCGGACGCGTTGGCCCGTTTCGTCTTCAATCACCAGCGTGACAAAACCGTCTTCGGGAAGATGAAACCGCACTGGAACCGGAGCATGCGCAACCGACTCCGGAGTTGTCGTCGCCTTCAGATCGGGCAGCGAATTCAGCGGAGCGTTGCCAAGGTTGTGACACGCCAGCAGTTCGCCCAGCCAGACGCGTCTCCCGCCAGCCGGCCGGTCTGCCGTATGCGGATGCCGCCCGATCGATGGCTCGATCATCCGCAGCCGAATGGCCCTCGTTGTGACCGGCTCGGGAAACACCATCGCATTGGGCCAGAGCTGGACAGGATAACCATTTTCCAGCCCGCGATAGACGCCGACCGATCGCCAGTCGCCCTCTTCGGCCTCGCGCGGATGACGCGACTCCGGGCCAACATACGCCAGCACTTCCACCGCGCCGAAGCCGGTCCACAACGTGAGCAGCCGATCGATCCGTACCGATTGCGGCCAGGTGAGCATGACCCATTCGGGATTGTCACCTGAAATCACAGGTCGCTCGGATTCCGTCGCCGTCCGCCCGTCGACGTTCTCCCATTCTCCCCACTGGTCATTTTCTTCATTGATGATCTTGGCAATGTGCTTCAGATTCGATAAGGAAGACGGAGTTGCCAGTGGAGCCAGATTCGTGAGCCGCTGAGTCAGCACCATCATTCCGCCGAGCCGCCCGGCATAACTCTCATCCGCCGGCTGAGCCACATGGGTGAACCGCATCGCTCGCGTCTTCACTCCGGGCGGCAACGTCCACAGCCCGACGCCTTGTCGAATCGCTCTCCCGACGCGAGTTTCCAGAATCGGCTCCCGAGTCGGTTCTGCGTCCACCAGCCGCTGAGCGGGAATCCACTGGGAGTCGTCATCGAGATCGCCCGGATAAGCCGCGTCAGATTTGAGCACACTGAGCATCCCACCACCGCGCACCACGACCGAGCCAACCGGGACTGCTTCATGGAACCCGATCCGCAAATGCCGCGCTCCCGCGTTTTTCGAATCACCGAATGACACACCACTGTGACCGGGCTGAACATTCTGCGCGTTCGTCCAGAGTACCCACTGCGGAGCCAACTCGCGCTGCTGTGTATCCAGCGACCGCTCGACGCCGTCCACCCACTCGGCATACGCAGACAGATCAATCAACTCGGGAGTGACCGGAGTCTGCGGCCGGGAAGGGGAATCTGCGGCAACGAAAGCGGAGGTCGAGATTACGATGCAACCGATCGCAATCCATTGAGTTAAGTGTTTCATCGTTTGTTTCATTGTTCAGCGAATCCAGATGCCTTTGCCCGTGCCGCCCTTGGGCGTGGTCTTTGGGTAGTCGGGGTTGGGTTGTAGTTTGATCACCTTCACCGTGCGGTCAATGGGCAGGTCGTTCTGTGAGTCGCGGGTGCGGACGCCTGACACGGCCACATTCCGAACCGTGCAGTCAAGATCGGGCGAGAAGATTTCCGTCCACCGCGCCGGGTTATCGGAGCCGCCACCTTGATAGGTCTGCGACTTCGGGCCGATAGCGAGTAGATGCCAGTCGTCGGTGGTCGGGTGATTGATTCGGGCGTTTTGAATCACCAGGCCGTCGGTGTTGGTGTGGAGTTCAATCTTGCCGGGTCGATTGAAGACGAGGTCCTCGAAGCGAAGATTCCTGATCGAGCCGACGCCGATGCTGAAGTCCTTGTCGCGGCCCATTTCCAAGTTGGGTTGGTCGTAGATCTTGAACTCGCGAATGTCAGTGATGTGGCGCAGCGTGATATTTTCCAGCGGGCAGTCGAGTTCGGTTCCGTCATCGAATCGCTTCACGCCGGGCAAGAGACGGATCGAACTCGTGCCGCTTGTTGCGCCGGTCACATTCTCGACGAACACATCACGAATCGGTCCGTAGCTCGGCGCGTAGTTCTTCCACTCCCAGGCATTGAGCGCGACGGGGTCGTCGTGGGAGACGCCGCGAATATTGCGAATCGTTCCCTGGCTCGCCGGTCCGTTCACATGGACGCCGTCGCGATAGTGATCTTCTAGGGTGAGCCCATCGATCTCGAAGTCATGCACGTTGCCGAGATGGATGGCGAAGGGTTTGCTCTTCCTGACCGTGATGTTCTTCACGGAAATGCGCCGGGCGTTCTGGAGCAGAATCACGCCGTGTGTGCCGAAGGCCCAGTTCTGTCGCGACGAATGACCGCGTGCGTTGCCGTTGAGTTCGTTCTTCGCTGTGGCCAGGGTCGTCCAGATCCCGCCTTCGATGTGGATGTCCGTGTCAGGATTGGTTTCGTCCGGCACGGGGCCGTCTTTGAACCCGACGAGATTCGCATTTCTCACCATGCAGGTGTTGCTACCGGGCTTGAGCCGAATCTCCGCTTCGGCATCAGCCGTGAGCCTCTGGCCGGACTTCAGAACGAGCGGCCCATCGAGGTAATACGGCTTGTCGCTCGCGGGAATGTGTAGCTTGCCGGTTTGATCGAGCGCCGCCTGCATCGCGGCCTTCCAGATTTCAGCCGTGACCTTTTGCGATCTGATCTCGCCTGATTCATTTGGCCATTTCTCCGTCCAGGTTTCATTGCGGACGAGATGCATGAAACTCGACAGCGTCTCGTTTGCATGAGCGGCGCTCAGCGGCGCGAGCAGCAGGGCGATGAGGAGTGTGAGGGTAGGTTTCATGGAATTGGTTCCGAGGATTGAGCGTAATCGTCTCACTGCAGTTCCTCGAGGGTCAGAAAGCAGGAGAACTCATACGAATCGAATTCGCCGGCATCGTTCGCTGGCCAGGCGCGCGGCCATGATTCCGCAGGATTGAGTTTGATGGCTTTGCTGTCCCACCGCCCGCGATCCGTTTGGAAATCACTCGACCCTGACCGTTCTTCGAAGTAGGCGACTTCCACGTTCCCGCCGGAACTCTTCCAGGCGAGCCAGATCGGCGTGTTGGCGGGGATGCGAATTCCCTTGGCGTGTTCGAGCGTGTTCCAGCCGGTCTGTCCTTTGGGTGTCTGCCCAAAATCGGTCAGCAGCTTTGCCGGCGAACCGGCATGCGGTCCGCCCTCGAGCTGACCGCCTGCGTAGACCGCGAGTCGGACCGAACCACCATCGTTGACGGGAAGCAGGATCGAGACCGCCTTCAGCAGCGTCTCGTGATCCGGCGACATGCCGCCCAACGCCCGTGCATGATTCGCTTTCGTCGTGAAATCCGCCGACTCCGGCTTACCCCAGCGCGTCGTTCCCGAGGGCAGTTTTGGCAGACCGACGGGTTCGGGGCGGAACGCGGCACTGTCGAACGTGACGGAGCCCGATTGGGACGTGATAGTGATTTTGCCGCTGCCGTATACCGACTTCATCGGGCCGCAGTCATGAAGCATCTTTGGTGGATGAGCGCGCGGTTCGCCGTTGATTGCAATACTCATGTTCGTCAGGTCAACCGAGACGCGATCGCCGCTCATGGTGACTGCGTTGACCTTCTCATTAGAACGCTCCGGGATGGTAAGTGCTGCGACGAACTCTTCTGGACTGGAAAACGTGTCGAGGTCAGAGACCTGTAACACGTGATAGTCATCGCCTAATGCGAAATGCGCACACAACCCTTTGCCAACCTGATAGACATTCCACTCTCCAACTCGCTCCGCCTTCGCACCGCCGTCTTCAAACAACGTGCCCTGACCCAGCAGCCAGTTTTCGTGCTGGACCACGCGCCCGCGAGCTTCTCGTCGGCGTTTGTGAGGGGGAACGCCGGGCACGATCGTTTCCACGCGCAAGGCCTGAGATGGATCGGCTCCGAAGATGACGCTGTTGTATCGGCACTGATGAATCCACCCGTCGGAATGCACCGAGCCCATCGAGACATGCGGCGTGTTGTAGTAATGGAGCGCTGCCGGCATCCACTTCTGCGTCTTCCACAACTCATCACCGGGCCAACCGGTAAAACGTCGGCCCTGATAAACGAGCGCCTTGCGCGTCCGCGCTTCGTCCGCCAACGCCTGTACCACCGGATGCGGAACGAACTGGCTACAGGCGAAGAACATCCCCTCGTCCTGTTTCAGTCGTGGTTCGTTGCCGCTCGCGATGTAGATACCTGCTGGCTCCAGCCCGGGCACTCGCGCGGTCTCGAAATTAAACCGCGGTTCGCCCATTTCCAGCGCCAGCCATACGGTGGGTAGGAACCCGTCGTAACGCGCATCGGTCAGATAGGCGACTTTGCGGGCGGTCAGGGAATGATTTACGTCGGCGGTGCGGCAGCGGAGCGACGGTCCGCCGAGGTAGCCGTTGACACTGAGCAGAGCCCGCTCGGCCAGCATGATATTCAGCAAATCCTGAGCAGCTTTCCGGAGCGCCAGATCGGGAGCATGATCGACCAGGATGATGAGCGGATTCGAGAAGTGGTACTGGTAACACTTCGAGTTCCACTCCACAAAGCCGCGTTCCATGCGATGCGCGATGAACTTCTTGATCTCGCGAATCTGCACGCTGCCATCCCCACCCCGGTACTGCTCGCCGAACAGGGCGAGGGTCAGGTACATTAGGTCGTGGTTCTCGGTGAACCCCGGCGGCCAGTGAGCGCGGTCGGCGAGGTGCTTCTTGCTGGTGGGCCATGTCTCGACAAACCGGATGATGTGCTTCTCGGCCGCATCAGAGAGACGCGGCGAGTCGCGGAAATCGAGCAGCGTGCGCAGGAAGCGGATCAGGTAGATGTCATTGTCCCCGCCCGGTGGCGTGAACGACTCGAAGTACTCGTTCGCCTTGGCAACATCGCGGTTCAGAACCAGTCGCGCATGATTGAGCCCCCACCGCCGACCGTCGCGCGGGTCCATGGTCGGTTCAAGCTTGCCAAAATTCTCGACGATCCAGTGGAGATACTCAGAACGCCGGGTGGAGATTTCCTGAGCCCAGTCGTCGGATGCCACAACCGGCTTATCAGCAGCATGCAGCGCGGCCAGCGGCGCGAGCAGCAGAGCAATGAAGAACGTGAGGCTGTGTTTCATGTGGTCTTCCATAATTCAGCGAATCCAGATGCCCTTGCCCGTGCCGCCTTTGAGCGTGGTTTTCGGGTAGTCCGGGTTGAGTTTTTGTTCGATCACTCCTTCCGGCCTTTCAGCCGAAACCGATACTGCACAATCTCGGCGTTCCCATGGAGTCCCTTGCCGCGATAGGAAAGATAGACAAACCAACCGGTCGTCGGATCGTATTCGAGATCGCCGTAGCCACCGTCCGGGTAGAA
Organism: Planctomycetaceae bacterium; assembly: GCA_041398865.1. Lineage (GTDB taxonomy): Bacteria > Planctomycetota > Planctomycetia > Planctomycetales > Planctomycetaceae > Fuerstiella. Next base: position 186,279 of record JAWKTY010000007.1, on the reverse strand, counting down.
TTCGTCGATCGGTTTGCCGCCGAGCATTTGCCAGGACGCGCCGCGATCGGTCGAAAGGTAGACCGCATTGGCGCGGGGAAACTTCTTGCCCGCTTTCGGTGTGGTGTTGCCGACGCCGAGCAGCGTGTGGTCGGTCCACCATTCGGCCTCGCCTTTCAAATGGGCCAGCGTCCAGATGCGTGGACGATCCCACACACCGGTTTGCGGCAGCGCGTCTTTCCAGCGTTGCCAGGTTTTGCCGCGATCTTCGGAATGGGTTTGCAGGACGAAACGCCGACCGGGGCCGTCTGAACCGACACTGACGATCCGGTCGCCGCCGACATACTCAAACCCCTTCTCGACGGAGTTGTGTTCCGGCACATTGACCTGCTCGCTGGCGACCCGCCACGACGCTCCGTTGTCCGGCGACTGGATGAACCGGCATCGCCAGCGTTGCTTGCCACCGACGTATTGGCGCAGGCTGGTGTAGATCTTGCCGTCAATCGTGGTGTGGTCGTCCGTGGCATAACAGTGATCGTCGTTCTCGATCCCGACGAAATCGACCTGGCGCAGCTTGCTCCACGTTGGCCCGCCATCAGCGGAATCCGTCTGCCACGTGCCCTTGCCCTCGCGATGATCGCGTCCCGTCGTCCGCCAAATGTGCAGGATGATTTTTCCATTGGGCGCGACGTAGAGATACGGTTCGAACGCGTCGTCGCCTTCAAACGACACGGGGAAGCCGGGAACCGGCGAGCCATCGAGCGCGTGATCCGCCTCGGACCAGTTCTGCCCTCCGTCGTTGGAGAACCGCACATGAATCACGCCGTCCGCCCCAGTGTGTCTCGAAGCGCCGCGATAGCAGAGAACCAGCGTCCCTTCGCCAGTCCGCTCCACGGTCGCCCGGCCAAACCAGCGACCCTCCTCTTTGGCGACGACGCGCGTTTCGAGATCAGCGATTTCGACCGACTGCCCATTTGCGACAGTTGCTGATGCGAGCAGCAGGGCGGTGATGAGTGTGAGGGTGTGTTTCATGGTTGCAGTGTTCTGGCTGGAAGCGTTTGAATTCATTCGTTGAACGTCGTGGGGGCATTCGCCCCGCCGCGGTTCATGCCGGTCTTGCTTTTGACCAGGTTCTTTAACGAGGCGTCCGCTGAGACCAGTTTACCGGTCGTCACGTCCACCTCGCGGAAGCGGGCGAAGAGGATCTCCGCCGCACTGGTGCGACCGCGGTCGTAATGCACGTAGATGTCGCCGTTCGGGGCCTGCGCGATGTCGGGGTAGGAGACGCCGGTCCGTTCATCGAGCAGCAGCTTGCCGGACCACGTTTTGCCCTCGTCGATGGTGAGGAAAGCGGTGAGTTCTTGGCGAGCGGGCGTGGCCTTGCCGATCTCCTGACCGTGTCGGATGAGCAGGATGTTGCCCGACTGGAGGCGGCGGAAGATGCACTTGGTGTTGACGTGCGGGAAGGCGGTGGTCTGGAGTTGCCAGGTCTTGCCGCCATCGTCGGAGAAGCTCTGCAAGGCTTCCTTCATGCCTCGCGAGAGCATCCAGAGCCGGCCGTCCTGAAGTTCGACGACGGAGTGCTCGTTGAAGCAACTGTCCTTGAAAATGATGCCGCCCCGATACCGCCAGTGACCACCTTCGTCGTCGGAGACAAACACATTCGCGCCGCGCACTGCGTCCAGTTTGCGGTAGCAATCGGCAAAGGGCTTGTCGATATGCCAGCGTTCCCACAACGACACGGGCAGAATCCATTCGCCGTTCTTGCGCACGATGGGTTTGTTCAGCGACGCACCGAAGCCGATATAAACCGGCTCCATCCACACGGGCTTCTCCGCATCGGGATCGTCGCAGCGGACAAACCAATTGCTGCAACTGCCATCGAACATGCCGACCGACTGATGGAAGAACAGCCAGAGCCGCCCCTTCGGATCACACCAGAAGGAACCGAGCCGCGTGCCCATCTTCAAGCCGTGCGCCTGCGGATCGATGACGAACACCGGATCGCGCCACGACTTGCCCTGGTCATCGCTGTAGCTCGCCAGCAGATAGGCATTCGGCCCGTCCTGTCCGCCCGCCCAGCAGGTCCAGAGCCTTCCTTTCGACGTGGACTCCATGCTCGCGGCCATCGCGAAGGGCAGATACTTTTGCCCATAGGCGGGCATCGGATCGAAGATGAGCTTCGGCGTGACGTGGATGCTGTTGAGAAGCTCCTGCGTGACATTGACGGCGGGCTTCGGCGCGATGGCTGGCTTGTCGAGCTTGTTCACCACCTGCTTCAGGCTGACGGCACCGGAGACGTTCCGCCCTGAGGCCACGTCCTCTTCTTTGAACTTCGCGAGCAAGATCTCGCCTGCGCCGCCGCGATCACGATCATAGGTGATCCAGATGAGGCCATCCTTGTCCTGCACGCCATCGGGGTAGGAAACGCCGCCGCGTTCATCGAGCAGCAGGCCGTCGTTCCAGGTCTTGCCGTCGTCGGTCGAGATCTGCGCGGTGAGATGGCTGCGGCCTGTGAACTTGTGATGGTTCACGAGCAGCAGATGGCCCGAGGCGAGACGACGGATGAAGAAGCGCGAATGCGGAGTAGCGATGGTGGTCGGCCTCCCGGGCGTCCAGGTGCGGCCTTTGTCGGAGGAATGACTTTCCCACAGCACCTTCTCGGTGCGAATGAGCATCCAGAGATGGCCGTCCTTCAGCTCGACGATCATGTTTTCGAGGCCCGCCTTCTCCGTCTTCACCGCGCCATGCAGGTTCCGGTGTCTTACCCTCATCAGTAGAGACCGTCGCCGAAGACCTGTTTCGGATCGAAGCCCGCCCAGCCCGCCAAGGGCTCCAATGCGTGAACCACTGGCAGGATCCACTCGCCGCTCGAGAGCACGACCGGCTTGTCTCATCCGGAAGCTGAAGGGGCTGTCGAACCCGACGCGAAACTCCGCCCCCACACTGGTGGCGAAGCATCCGGGCGCATCGCAATGCGCGCATAGACTCCGTGCCGGGCGCTGTCCTTGACGCTGCGGTTGAAGAGGATACTGCCGCCCTTTCGGGTCGATCCACAGGCACGGGTCGTAGCACCGGCGTGCCATCGTTCAGCGGCAAAAGCCAGCGCCTGCGGTGCGGAGAAGGTCTTGCCGCCATCGTCGCTGTGGGAAAGCACAACGGTATTCTCAGGCTGGGGCTCTTTGGTTCCTCCTGTAAACCACGAGACGAACACGCGGCCATTAGCGGCGGCTCGAGGCCGGGGATACCCTGCCAGGTGCGTTTGGAGAGATCGATCGTGACCGGTTCGGCGGCGTGGAGCGCGGCCAGCGGGCGCGAACAGCAGAGCGGTGAGGAAGGCGAGTATGTATCTCATGGTTCGGAATTGTTCCTTTTGACTCATTTCACCAGCGCATCGAGTTGTTCAGCGAGCTGCTGGAATCTGTGCCGCAGCCTCGACGGTTCCGGCGATATTCACGGTTTCCAGCGAATCGGTCTGCTCGTCGTAGAGTTCCTGGCCGACGATGTGGCCGGTCTTGAAGTCGCGCCACTCATGGTAGCTCCAGCGATCGGTCTTGAGCGCGTAACCCATCACCTGCGGCAAGGCCTGCGGACCGCCGCCCCAGTAAAGGGCGGGTCGTGGATGCTGCGTGAGCGCGGTGGTCTTCACGGTGGCGCCGGCGTCCTTGAGCACGGGCACGAGACTGGTGCCGTCGAGCTGAGGCGGAGAGGGCAATCCACTGAGGACCGTGAGCGTGGGGAAGATGTCGATCAACTCGCTGATGGCGCTCGTTTTCGCGCCGCCCTTGCCGATGCCGGGCACGCTGATGATGAGCGGCACGCGGGCGTCCCAGCCGAACAGCGTCATCTTTCCCCACGTGTCGTGCTCGCCCAGATGGAAGCCATTGTCGCCAATGATGACGATGTCCCAGTAGCGCTTCGGCACCTTGTAAGGCGTGTGCGGCTTGAAGAGTCCCAACGCGAGGAAGAAGGGCTCCGGCTTCTTTGCGAGCGCCCGCAATTCGGTGATGGCGAGGTTGGTCGACACGGCGTCAAAGCACGCTTCGTCCGGCACGTCGCGATTTTCGCAGAGCAGATCCTTCGCGAGGTTCGGCGGCAATGCCGCGCCATCCGGCATCGCGAACTCATCCTTCGTTTTCCCGCCGGTGCGACGATCCCACACGCTGAGCTTTTTGAAGTGCTCCGGATTGCCATAGCCGCCCAGCACCTTGCCGATGCTCATGGCCGTGTAGCCGTGCTGCATGAACCACTGCGGAATGGTGACCGCATCCGGGTGCAGATCGTAGAGATACTTCGTCATGCTCCAGATACCGAGCGAATCCGGCCTGCGTCCGCTCATGAACGAAGCCCGCGATGGGCCGCAGATCGGCTGCTGGCAGTAAGCCCGTGTGAACACGGTTCCGCGCGCGGCGAGCCGGTCGAGATTTGGCGACTTCGCAATCGGATCGCCGTAGCAACCGAGCCGGTTGTTCAAGTCATCGAAGACCACGAACAGGACATTGGGCTTCTTCGCTACGAAGTCGTCGGCATGCAGCGAGTCCAGCGGCACGAGCAGCAGGGCGGTGAAGAATGCAAGTACGTGTTTGCTCGGAAATCTGTGTTTGTTGTCTGTCATGGTGATGCTTTCTCGTTCGGCCGATCCGCCCCAACGTTTCCGCGGATCGTCACGTTCGTGCAACCGGTGGCTGGTGCGATCGTGCGGACATTGCCCCGGAAGATGTTGTCTGACACAAGCAGCGTGTCGCCGCCAGGAGCGAACGTGATGGCGTGAGACGCATGATCTCCGCTGATAAAGATGTTGCCCCTCACCGTGACATTGCTGTAGCGGCCCTGCGGCTCATAAGTGGTGAAGTAAAGTTCGGCGTATTCTTCGTAATCGCCGGTCAGAAAGCTGCGTCTTCCGCGAAGAGGATACCGTTCGCACTTCGTCGTGTTATTGACAAACACGTTGTCCGCCAGCACGAAGTTCCTCGGTTGGTTGATCCAAGAGCCGCGGCCGCCATTGCGGAAGGTGTTGCCGACGATGGTCACGTCTTCGCAGGATTTCTCGATGCTCATCATGCGCGAGCCGTTGGTGCCATCGACAGTGTTGCCAGTGATGACCGCGCTGCGGCAGTACTCGGCGAGAAAGAAGGCGCCCATCCGCGACCCGGTGATGTGGTTGCCTGCGAAGGCAATGTCCCGGCTCTTCTGAATGTGCATGGTATCGCCGAGCGCGCTGAGCCGGCAGCCGCGAACGATCACGTCCTCACAGCCCACCAGATCAATCGCTCCCTTACCCGGCCCGCTTCCTTTGGGGGCGTACAGAGCAAGGTGAGCGTGGAAGAGCGGATACATCAGCCGGGTGTCTGCACCAGCGTCGCTGGCAAATCGGATCGGTTTTCCACCGACTGTTTCGGCAATACGGATGAAGTCCGGTTTGCTTTCCACAATGAAATACTGCCGACCCCGGATGACGTTCGACGGCAGGTCATCATGGTAGAAACAGAGTGACTGTTGTCCTCGGTAGTCCCGTTTCGAAACCGGAAGCGGCGGCGTGTTGTCGAAGAAGACGCGGTCGTCTCCCTTGCTCATGCTCACCGGCCCGCGGACGTATTCAGGTGGAAAGTATTTTGTTGCGAGAGCCCGCTGCTGGTCGTTGTAGTCCTCGGGCCAGACCATCCTCTGCCAGAGAAAGCCGTAGTCCCACATGAACTTTCCGCTGCGCTCGAGCGTGCAGTTCTCTACGGTGACAGGGCATAGGTGTCGATCTCGCGATCACCGCCCGGCTTCGCAGCCGCCCAGAACCGTGATGACCGCCCCGGCCATGCCATCCGAACTGACATCGCGAAAGGTCAGGTTGGTTGTTTCGCCGCCGGAAGTGGTGGTGATCAGGATGCCGCGAGTATTCGCGTTCGGTTCCCAGGAATTGTCTGTCCTGTCCGGGTCGAATACACGTCCAATAAAGTGACCGCCGAACCAGCGAAAGTCGCTCACGTTCTCACCAGCGAAGACAACGACTCGAGCCTGATCACCGAGCTTCTCCGGCAGATGAAACCGAGCGCCATACGCAAACACCGTCGTGCGCGAAGCCAACGGAATTGGTTCGGCACCATCGAGGTAATAGTCATCAGGAGGAATCGTCACCGTGCCGCCATGGTCCGCCGCTTTTGCAAAGAGAGCCGCGAGTTTCAATCGGTCTTCGCTGCCCGAGTTCACGCCTTGAGCCTGAAGTTTGACCGGCCTCGCAAGCAGCAGAAGTAACAGAAATGCAAAAGTCGTTTTCATTTGGCGATCTCGTTCAATGTGCCAGCGCTGCTGCCGAACGTGTCTGCTTCGATACCGAGGTGCTGAAGCATCGTGACATAGAGGTTGCACAGCGGTTTGTTGTGATCGCGCCGGAAGGCGAGGTGCTGACCATGCTTGAGGCCGCCGCCAGCCAGCAGGATGGGCAAGTTCGTGTTGTCGTGAGTGTTCGCGTCTCCCATGTTGCTGCCGAACAGAATCATCGTGCGGTCCAGCAGTCGGTCTTCGTCTTCACGAGTCTCGGCAAGCTGTGAGAACAGTTTGTGGAGCAGCGCCATCTGCTGATGATCGGCGTCGATGAGTTGTTGGACTTTCGATTCGGCCTGCCCATGGTGGCTGAGGTTATGGTAGCCGTCGGTTGTATTCTGATCTGAATGCAGTTTGAAGGGGGGAGTCGCAAAGGCATCGACCATCAGCGTGATGATGCGCGTGGAATCGGATTCGAACGCGAGGCGAGCCATCGACAACATCAGGTCGAACTTCTCGAAGAACTGCTTCTGGTCCCGAATGTCGTCTGGCGGTTGTTCATCGGTACTCGTCTTGGGACGCAGTTCCCACTGGCGAGCCACATCCAGGCGCTGTTCGATCTCGCGCACGGAAGTGAGGTACTGATCGAGACGCGATTGATCATCGCGACCGAGTGCTTTTTGAAACTGATGCGTATCATCGAGCAGCGTGTCGAGGATGCTGGCCCGCTCATCGAGCTTGTGCAACTGCCGCTGGACCGCTGCCGAATCGCCCTGAACGAACATCTTGCGGAACAGGACCGACGCACTGTCTTCGGCCGGCAGCAGCACGCCGTCGCGAGTCCAGGAGAGACTGCGGTTCGCCTTGTCGATGTTCACGCCCAGATTGAGCGAAGGAAACCGCGTCACCGGCCCCAGTCGTTCGGCGGCGAATTGATCGAGCGAGATCGTGTTGCGAAAGCCGCTCTTGGTCGGTCCGCGAGCCGCTGTCAGAAAACAGTTCTCTGTGCTGTGTCCGCCATCGACATCCGGATGCGAGAGGCCGCTGATCACCGTGAAATCATTCCGGAACTCGGCAAGGTCTTGCAGGTAGGGTGAGAGTTCGTAATCCCGCCCGGATGTTTTCGGGAAGAACTGCTTCGGCAACACGCCCAGGTTGTTTGAGATCAACAGCATCCGCCGCGGAGTGGCTGACTCGATGTCCCTGGCGAACGCAGGGCGGATACTCTCCAGCAGCGGCAGTGCGAGCGTGACTCCGGCTCCGCGAAGAAAGCGACGACGAGTGAGTGTGCGAGGTATCATCGGCAACCCTCCTGTCCCAAAAAGATCCGGCTCTGCACGAGTGAGTGAATGAGATCGCGCACTCGATACCCGTCCGATTCGCACGCATCGAGCATTGACTCAATCTCCGAACGATCCGAGAACCGGACCGGTGTTCCGGTTGCATACAGCGTGAACTGATGCAGAAGATTGCAGGCCAGTAGACGGGGATTGCTCGCCAGTACGGTTTTCATGTCGTGAATGTCTCGGAAGCGGCGACCGTCGAGGAGTTGGCCGCTGGCGTCGACGGACTCGGCAAGCGTGTAGGCGAAATCGTGGCCGGCGCGGTCGATACCGGTGACCAATTCTCCCTGTTCAATGCCTCGATAACGAGTTCGCCAGCCGCCCAGGACATCGAAGTTCTCTAGGGCCAGGCCGACAGGGTCGAATCTCGCGTGGCAACTGGCGCAGGATTCTGATTTGGTGTGCAGAGACAGCAACTCGCGGATCGTCTTCGCGCCACGAATGTTTGGCTCGACAGCGGGGACGCTCGCTGGCGGAGGCGGGGGTGGCTGGCCGATCAAACGTTCCATAATCCACGCCCCGCGAACGACGGGCGAGGTCGAAGTGCCATTGGCGGTCACTTTCATGATCGCGGCCTGGGTCAGCAGGCCACCGTAGGGGCTGTCGCCCGGCAACACGACATTCTGCATTTGGGATCCGCTGAGCGGTTTCAACCCGTAATGCCGCGCGAGACGATCGTTCGCGTAAACAAAGTCGGCATCGACCAGCACACTCGCTGAGAGGTTTTCGCGAATCATCGCCGTGAAAAAGGCGCGAGTCTCGCGCTCCATCGACTCGATCAGGTAATCATCAAAGCGGTACTCGGGATGCAGACGTATATCAGGTTCGTCGCGTCGAATGTTGCGCAGGTCGAGCCAGTAGTCAGTAAAATTCTCGACGAACCGATCGAAGCCGGAACTGTTGATCAGCCGATCGGTCTCGCGGCGAAGGGTGTCGGCATCGCGGAGCTTTCCCGCGCCGGCCAGTTCCATCAACGCCGGGTCCGGCCGCGTGTTCATCAGGAAATGCGACAGCCGCGAGGCGATGGCGTATTGATCGAGATTGCCAGTCGCTGGATCAGAAGGTTCGCGCAAATAAAGGAAGTGGCTGGAACAGAGGAACGCCTTGTAACCGGCGAGCATCGCCTCAGGAAACGGGCTCCCCTGCTCGAGTCGCTTGAGAATGAGTTGCTCGAACCGGAGCAGTGCTTCTTCCGGTACAGGTTCGCGAGCAGTGGACTCTACGAAGCGCCGAAGCAGACGCCGCGAGTCTTCTTGCGGGTTGGTGGATTGAATGTCCGCTCCAAAATCATCAAACAAGACGCGATGTGACGGCGGCGGCCACGACTCCGGCGGGAGCGGACCTTCGACTTCCAGCCATTGAAAGGCAACACCCGGTTGGCCACCATCGGGAAACGGCGGATAGCGATACGTCGGCGGGCCACCGTTGACGTTACGTGCCAGCGGAACTGGCAGACCTAACAGGCTGTACTCGAATGTCTCTGTTGGAAGTAAGCGAATGGTCGTCTCATAAACGGCGGGCTCGGGCTGAATGTCGATGATTCCACCCGTTGCCCGAACATCGCCAGAGACATCCGGGCCGGAGGGTTTCCTCGAACGGAACGTCATCGGCACCGGATTGGTTGCCGGCTCGAGCTGATACCCTTGGGTCTGTAAGACGGCCCGCGCCGAAAAGCGGACCCGGTATTCGCCCGGGAGTTTCGCAACGAATTCACGCGGATATCCGAAATAGGGCCAGTGAGCCGACCGGAACAGCGCCAGTTCCAGTGCGGAATCGTCCTTGAGAGCTTCCAGTTCCTTCGCGCCGACTGCCTTGTTGTCCTTGGCAAAGAACATCGCCTCCCGTTCGCCGAAGGTACTGGTGGCCGAAAACAACCGTGTTCCACCGACGCGATATTTTGTGACCGGAAGTGGCTTCGGTTCGTCGGCCATTGCCTGTCGCAGAGCAGCTTCGGCGGCGTCGAGATATGCGGCCAACTGTACTCGTGACATGTCGAGCGCACTGGCAGTCCTGTTGAACCGGTGCACAATGCGATCTTCCGGCAACATGTCACGAATGTCGAGCAGCGGCAACTGCAGCACATCTCGCAGATTCTGTTCGTATTCGTCACGGTTGAGCCGTCGCAACGGACCGCGACCGTTCGCCACTACGTCCGCCCGATCTGCTCTGGCAATCGTGTCGCGCAGCGCATTCACCAGTGATTGACGATCTCCGTCTGCCATCGCCGCTGGTTCGGGCGGCATCTCACCAGCATGGATGCGATCGTGAATCAGAATCCAGCGGTCGCGCAAGCCTCGATCGTCAAGCGTGAAGGCCAGCGAAGCAAGATCGAGTCCGCCTTCCGCCGCCGCGCCGTCATGACAGTCAAGGCAGGTGTGCCGGATGAGTTCACCAATTGGCTTGGGGATTTCCGCCGCTGTTGATTTCGGCGCGCAGAGCAAAAGCAGCAGGCACGCTCCGTGTGCCGTAGCCAGGATTCGAATCGCGGACGGCACACGGAGTGTGCCTGCTACGTTAACACTCACGTCAGGATCTCCTCAATCACGTGGCCATGCACGTCGGTCAGACGGCGGTCGAGGCCGTTGTGGTAGTACGTCAGTCGGGTGTGATCGACGCCCAACAGATGCAACGCTGTCGCGTGCAGGTCGTAGCAATAGGTTGGATGCTCCACGGCCTTGAAGCCCAGCTCATCGGTGGCGCCATAGCCGATGCCTCCACGAATGCCGCCACCCGCCATCCACGCTGTAAATGCACCGGCGTTGTGGTCGCGTCCTTTGCCCTCGCCTCCCTGGGCTCCAGGCTGGCGACCGAATTCCGTTGTGCAGATCACCAGCGTTTCGTCGAGCAAACCCTGCCGCTTCAGGTCCTGAATCAGCGCTGCGGCTCCAGTGTCCAGAACGGCCCCCCAGTAACCATGATCGCGAACCAGATCTTCATGACTGTCCCAGTTGGGTCGAATCTTCTTAGCAGTCGTGTTCTCTGCTCCACAGTAAATCTGCACGAATCGCACGCCGCGCTGCACCATTCGTCGGGCCAGCAGGCACTGGCGTCCAAATGGTCCTGTCTCGGGATGATCCACATCGTAGAGTCGAAGCGTCTGCTCCGACTCACCGCTGACATCGGTGACTTCGGGGGCGCTCAACTGCAGTCGGGCAGCCATTTCGTAGGCCTTGATGCGCGCTTCAAGTTCGCTGTTTTGAGCGCGTGTTTCCTGGTGCAGTTCATTCAGTCTGGCGAGGAAGTCGAGGCCTGCACGATCAGCATCAACACTCGCGGAGGAAAAATCATCCGGAGGAAACAAGTCGGCAATGGGCTGCTTTACGTTGGACGTGTCGAGCGTTGTCGCCTGATACTCGGCCGGCAGAAATCCCGACCCCCAGTTAATGACACCGCCCGGCGGGAGACCGCGTGGATCGGGAAGGACAACAAAAGCGGGCAAGTCGTCCGCTTCACTGCCCAATCCATAGGTGACCCAGGCTCCCATGCTGGGAAATCCGGGGAGCGTAAAACCGGTGTTCATCATGAAGCAGGCCGGACCATGCAGAGCGGTCTTGCTGTGCATGGAGTAGATGAACGCCATGTCATCGACACAGGTCGCCAGCTTGGGGAACAGGTCGCTTACCCACAGGCCCGACTCCCCGTGCTGGCGAAACTTCCAGTGACTCCCCTGACAGTTCCCCGGCTTGGAAGCGAAGAACTGCAATTTGCCGTCCGGATCAAAGGGTGTCCCATTCCGTTTCACAAGCTCGGGCTTGTAGTCGAACGTGTCGACCTGACTCATCCCGCCGGGACAAAAAATCTGGATGACAGATTTTGCCTGCGGCGCATGATGCCGCTCGGCACTTCCGTCGCGGGCCAGCATGGCAGACAAAGCCAAGCCACCGATACCTCCACCGGCCGCCTGCAGAAAGGCACGACGCGAATAATGATTTCTCATGGAAATACCTCAGTCGACGTACACGAATTCATTTGAGTTGAGCAGCGAACGGCAGACCGCGAACAGCCCCTGCTGACGGATGAGGTCCACGGTCAGTTGCAGTTCCTGATCGCTGGGACGTCTCACAAACGCGAGTTCAAAGGCTCGAACTGCCTGCATCTCTGGCTCAGGGCCAGCCTCCGCCAGAATGCGATCACTCAGATATTGCGCCTGTCGCAGCATGAACTCATTGTTGTAGAGTGCCAGAGACTGGAGCGGCGTAGTCGTCGTCAGCCTCTTCGATGTGAAGTTGGCCGGGTCGGGGCAATCCAGAGTTGTCAGAAAGCGACTCGGCGTGGTGCGGACCCTGTATCGATAAATACACCGGCGCCACAGGGGCGGCTCATCAGCCGTGATGTAGGTGTAGATGGGTGCATACGCTTCCTGGTAGCGAAAGTCCTCAAACCCCGGCCCTCCCTGCTCCAGATTCAGCTTTCCACTCACGAACAGCACGGCATCACGAATCGACTCCGCTTCCAGTCGTCGCGGGTTCTGTCGCCAGAGTAATCGGTTGTCTGCATCTAAATTCTGTGCGGCCGTCGTTCCTTGCTCGTCGGCCGGGTAACTCGACTGTCGATAGGTCCGGCTGTTGAGGATGAGTCGATGCATTTCTTTCAGCGACCAGTCGCGCCGAACGAGTTCCGCCGCCAGCCAGTCGAGCAGTTCCGGATGCGATGGTCGGCCGCCGCCATAGCCAAAGTCGCTCGGCGTGTCGACGATCCCTCTGCCGAAATGCCAGTGCCACAAGCGATTCACAATGACACGCGGCGTGAGAGGGTTGTCGGGGTGCGTGATCCAGTGCGCCAGCGCTACCCGCCGCTCGTCTTCAGGTGAATCGATCGATCCGAGTTCTGGCGGGAGCATCGTCAGCACGGAGAGTGCGGCCGGGTTGAGCGGGTTGCCTTGGGGCGATTCCGGATCACCACGTGTCAGCAGCCGGACTTCCGGCATCGCGTCTTCAGCCACAACGCCATAGAACCTGGGCGGCGGGCCCAGTGATTCCAGTTGTGCGCCAACCTCTGCACGCTGACGACGAAGTTCCGCGAGGCGGCTCTGGTCGGCTTCCGTCAGTTCCGCTGGCGTCGCGAACTTGACGTGTGGATCGCCGAACCCGATCTGGTCCATACCGAAACCGTTACCGCCATCGGTCGAGATGAGTGTCAAAAAGCGGGCAGTGGCAGGCAACATGACGTCAATGGTCTGAAGGCCGTCCTCGCGCCGCAGCTTCGGGAACGGGGCAACCCGCGTTCCGTCAACGAAGATCCAGGCGTCGGCAAACGGTCCTCCGCTGGCTCCGAAGTAGCCGACTTGCGCAGTGAATCTCAACTCGGGTGGTTGCGGCTGGCTGTCATCAGCCGACTCTTGCGTCGTGGCGACAGAATCGTGCCCGATGAGAGCCTTTCTCATGGCTGCGACATCGAAAGTGATGCCGGCGTTGGCATGTAGCCCCAGCAGGCTGTGTCCATCTTCAGTGAAATCGATGCCGCCGAGTTCGGGTGAATGCTGACTGGCGACTGGGCCGTTGCGGATCATGTCCCACGCATCACCCGAAGTTGTGGGGAGGCCGGTGACGTTGAGGCCCGTCGAGCTGATCGCGATTTTCGCCTGACCGTCCTCCCCATTGGGGATGAAGACACCGTCGACAAATTCAAATTCAGAGGCGGAGAAGTTGTTCGTCACCACATTGCCAAGTTTCCCGAAGTCGCGAGTCTGCACTTTGGCGTTCCGTGGGTCGATGGCGTCCCGATACCTGCCGGTCCCCAGTCCGTTCCCGCCACCCACAATGTCAGCCAGATTCAGCCCGGTTCCTTCGAGACGACCGACGTCAAAGTCGATGGCATTCCGCTGGGCAATCAGCAGCCTCTTGCGTTCCTCGTAGGCCTTGAGCGCCGCGTCACTGACCACTCGGTCTTCGCGTTTGACGCCGGCGAAGACTGCCTGCAACTGGTAGTACTCCTGTTGCGTGATCGGATCGAGCTTGTGATCGTGGCAACGGGCACAATTGATCGTCAGTCCCGTCGTTGCCGTCATGACCTGAGTGACCATGTCGTCGAGGTCAAGCGCTCTCGCGGAATGGCGCAATTCAGGACTCTTCGTCTCGACCTGCCCGACAAAATCCCACGGGCCCGCGGAGAGAAACCCGGTCGCAATGACAGCCTGTTCATCGTCCGGCCACAGGACATCGCCGGCGATCTGTTCCAGGAGGAAACGATCGTACGGCTTGTCCTCATTAAAGGCGCGAATGACGTAGTCCCGATACCGCCACGCGTTGTCCCGTCGCTGGTCGCGTTCAAACCCATGCGTGTCGGCATAGTGAGCGATGTCGAGCCAGTGCTGCGCGAATCGCTCACCATAACGAGGCGACTCAAGTAGTTGATCGACGAGTGTTTCATAGGCCCGTGGATCAGAATCGCTGACAAACGCTTCGACCGCTTCCGGCGTGGGGGGCAAACCGTGCAGATCAAACGTCAGACGCCGAATCAGCGTGCGACGATCGGCTTCAGGGCTCAATGTGAGATGGTGCTCCGACAGTTTTCTCTCGATGAAATCATCAATCGAGACGTCAGCCTCGTTGCCATCCGGCGGGTTGGGAAATCTCCGTAGTGGTTGAAACGCCCACCACGAGGCGTCTGCTTTCGCCCGCTCTTTGACAGCAACGGCAGCGGGCCACTTGGCTCCCTGTTCAATCCATTGCTTTAGCAAAGTCACATCTGCTTCAGAGAGGGCTGCTGACTTCTTCGGCATGGCAGGGGGCTCGCCAGCCTGCGATGTGACCAACTCGATCAGGTAACTGCCGTCGGGATTCCCGGCGATCACATACTCATTCGACTTCAGGTCGTCGATCGTCGCCAAAGAAACGTCACCCTTGCGGTTCTCGGGTGAATGACAACGAATGCAGTGCTGCTCAAAGATCGGTGCGATCTGGCGACTGAAGTCAACGCGCTCAGCGGCCGAGGTCTCGTGAAGTGAGAAGAAAGCCGACCCCAGCAGCATCGCAAGCATTACCAGCCGATTCATGGCGTATTCCCCAGTCATGCTCATCCAGCGAATCCGCCATCGGCCACTGCTCAATGGCTTCGACCTGCGTGAGATTTCCTGTCAGTCACGTGTCGAGATGTCAGACAGATTAGTGGGGCGACTTCAGAGTCACAACAATTCAGCGGGCAATTCGCGTCGGACACTGAAGTTCAGGCGGTCGTCGCGTTTCCGCAGCACGAAAAAGCAGACCATTCGAAACGTGCGTGAACGTCCCCGGTTCAGGCAGTCACTTTCAGGTCGGCTCCAAAGACGTCCATTGCGGAATGGAAACGCTGAGTGCCGGATTCGAGAACGGCTTCCATCTGGGCGTCCGTCAGCCCCAGAGCGTCGATGGACGCCTGCCGCTCGTGGGATTCAAGTTCGAGTGCTGCACTTCGATCCTGAAGTTGCCAGGCCAGATGATTCGCCAGAGTCAGGCCGAAACAGGCCGGGTGTTCATAATCCGCAGGATTGTGGTGATGCTGAACAATTCGAACCAGTGAATCCGGCAGCCCCCATGCCTGCAGCACAACAGCGGTGACCTCGGCATGGTTCATGCTGAGAATCTGCATCTCGGCTGCCACCTCGGGGATCTCTTTTGAAAGCAGCCGAATGGCTTCCGCGTGATCAGGGGTCAGATGGCGAGCCAGAACAAGCTTTCCGAAATCGTGCAGCAGTGCGGCCGTCGCAAAGTCATGACCAAATCGAGCAATCCGGCGCGAAGCCAGTTCTTCAGCGAAACTGAAAGCCGCGACGGAATGCCGCCAGTAACTGAGCGGGGTTTCGCCAAAGGCCGAAAGATCCAGATTGGCCGTCGGCCGGGCGCTTCGGGAAATCGCAATCGATCGGACTGTCCCCGCGCCCAGACGAACGACCGCCTCATGAACGGTACTCACATGCCCCCCGCCGTAGAGCGGTGAGTTTGCCATTCTGAGTAATTGACCCGTGACGACCGGATCCAGCTGAACGGCATTGACGATGTCGCGAACGAGGTAATCCGGATTGGAGATAATCTCCGTAATCTGGAGTACGACTTGTGGCAGCGGAGGCAACGAGTTTGCAATGCGAACGATCGTGTCGTGATCCAGATACTTCATCGCGGCCCTCTGTCTGTACTCACGTTCCAACACAACCGATAACGGACCGAACGAGTGAACGAGTGAACGAGTGAACGCCAGGCCGAACTCACCCATCGTCTGTATTGAGGGAACACCACGATGCCCCCCAACGGACGTCGGCACGCCCAGTGAGGTCCCAAACCGATGACGTTGGTACTATATCGAACAGGAGTTGGCTCAAATGTGATTATTCTTGAGAAGTCAAAAATAATACACGCCCGTACAGTAAAACTGGCCCTCTAGGTAAGGGTTGTCACCCATGCTGCACACCAAAGATCAACTGGCAATTACCATATCTGGAAATTTCAAAAGCTGCAGCAGACTGCGGCCGGAGCGACATCTCAACGGCAAAACTCTCAAACTGGGCGGACTCAGGCCCGTGCACGACTCGATCCAGAACGATTCTGCGGCCATCCGGAGGGCTGACCAGCGACACTCCGATATTGAAGACTTCGCTCAGGTTCTCAGCAAGAACGTCCGGGATTTTTTTTTCCGCAATTGCCTCAGAAACCCGACCAGAGGGAATGTGTGTCAGCGCTGCTCCCAACCGACACGCCGTCGCCAGATCGCAGCTCAGGAACGCCGCTGTCACGCCATCCTCATCAACGTATCGAGCAATCGAATAGGGCTCGAAGGCCGCCACCTTCGCCGCTTTGACATCGAGACCAAAGAGACTGTGAAAAAGTTCGACAGACTCGCGTGTCTTAGCCCCTGACAGTGACGCTGACATCATTTTCTGAACTCCTGACGTGGGCTCCGGCCCACACTTGAATTGAGCTGACGCTTGGAAACACGTTCTTGTTGTTCAAGAGCGACGCAGGCACGGTGCTCGCGTCTTATCCGGGATCTCCCGACAGATACAAACGTCACTGCCCTCAGACAGGCTGACGTCCAAAACAGCTCCTGCAAATGACTCTGGAGGGCAGCTCCATCATCAGGACTTCGCCAGACACGGTTGAAGTTCCGTGTTCAGTGTCTGCGCTGTGAACGGTTTTCGAATGATGAAATCTGCCCCGGAATCTATGGCGAGGTCGCGGATTTCCTGACCTGTCTCGGAGGTAATAAACCCGAAGATGACGCGTGATCCGGATTCCCTGAGCTTCTGCAGAAACTGGATTCCCGTCATCTCAGGCATGTTCCAGTCAGACAGAACAATATCGGGCTGTTCAGCCTGCAGTTTCTGCAGACCTTCAGCGCCGTTCACGGCCTCAACGACAGTACATTTTCCGACATCTGTCTGACTCAGCGTCCGCCCGACAATCATCCGCATCGCCTTGCTGTCGTCAACGATCAGAACTTTCATAGTCTCAACCCTGCTTTCATCAAATCCGAAAATCAAAGAACAGAATGACAGTCCGACATCCTGATGTGTGAAGTGGTGCCACTCAGCACGAGCTGCTCGATGTGCCCCGCACCGGCTGATACCAGCTGACCTTCATCGGCTGGCCACCGACCAGCACGCAACTGGTTCCGGTTGGTGGAACTTCCATTTCGATTGAGTCTGCATCACACGACACGCACGGCAGCGACAGCTGAGAATCGCCGATCGAAAGCCCCTTCACGTTGCCGCCGAGCATATTGACGATCTCACCGACGGCGTCGTGAATCTCCTCTTCCAGCAGGTCTTCCGGCGGACTGGCGAACATGGTTCCCGCAATCAGTACTGCGGTGTCCATGGGCACCTCCACGACGACGATCCCGTCAATTTCTCCTGAGATACTGATTGATGCGATCACACGCTGTGTGCCCGGCGCCAGAACCTGTTCGCAGGTGAATTCAGCTGACATCGTCAGCATCTCTTCGAAGACACTTCCGATGATCTGGTCCATCGTTTCACGGTCGACATACATTGACTGTATTCCTCAATCTTGAATCCCGACTGATTCGGGCGGTGAGTTCCGGGTCGTTGGTTTCTGACAAAAGATGCGCACAGGGTGCGAACATCTCTTCTGAGCGACGCAGCCGCATCTCGCAGCAACAGCTCGAACGGGGTGGAGTTAATCAGCCGGTGACATTTTCCTGCGCAGGCAGGCTGACACCGATCAGTTTCAGTTTTTCGGTCAGAATGTCCGGGGTAAACGGCTTCATCACGAACTCATCAACGCCGGCCATCAGAGCTCGAGCCATCTGGGTCGGTTCGGTTTCCGTCGTGACCATCACGATATTAATCCGACGCCGTTCGCTGTCAGCTCGCAGCGTTTTGACAAACTGAAGCCCGTCCATCACCGGCATATTCCAGTCAACCAGAATCAGACCGACACTGTCTTCGTGTTCGTCGAGTTTTTCCAGGCCGTCCTGTCCATGCTCCGCCTCAAGCACGTTGAAGCCCATCGGCTCAACAATGCGTCGCAGGACCCGTCGCATTGCTCGTGAATCGTCAATAACCAGTGCATCCATTTTTGATCTCCTTGTGCTGTTATTTCTCACTCTTGTTCAGATCAATGTCCGCATTCAGCGATGTAAGCAGAAAGCTACTTCAGTCGATAGAACACACTCTTGTCAGCCTGCACTCTCTCAAATGAGGTATCGAGCCCGATCGTTGTTTCAGCGGCCCCCAGAAACAGAACACCGTTGGGAGCCATCACACGACGGATCTTTTCCAGAATGGAACGTTTGGTTTCCGGTGAAAAATAAATCAGCACATTTCTCAGAAAGACAATGTCCATGACCGGCAGCGGAGGCCACCGCTCGATGAAGTTCAGCTTCTGAAATCGAGCCATCTTTCGGACCTCCGGCTTCAGCTGCCACTGCAGTCCGACTCGATCAAAATTCTTCACCAGCAGCGGGGCGGGCATTCCTCGATTGACTTCGATCTGCGAGAACTTTCCTTCTGTCGCGCGGACCAGAACATCATCCGACAGGTCGGTTCCCAGCAACTGAACTTTCCAGCTGTTCAGATCCGGAAAATGCTCACGGAGATACATCGCGATGGAAAAGATCTCCTGCCCGGTCGAGCATGCCGCAGACCAGATATTCAGAGACTTTGTGCCGGAATTCCGATCACGAAACTCAGGAAACAGTACTTTTCTCAGGGCTTCGAACGGGTGCAGGTCGCGGAAAAAACTGGTCTCGTTGGTCGTCAGCGCTTCCACTACCTGAGCTTCCAGTTTGACCTGGCGGCGGGAACGCAGTGACGAAACCAATTCGTCGATGGATCCGAATCCATGGCTCCGGGCAACCGGGCCGAGGCGGGCTTCAATCAGATATCCCTTGCTGCCGTCCAGTTCGATCGCTGATCGCTCGCGAACAGTCGTGCAGACATAGGAGATGCAATCCGGGGTGAGTGTCGAGACGGACATGAGCTTCTTGCTGGTATGAAATTTCGGCGATGACTGCGGTTGGCAGGCAGCGGCGATGTCATTAATCCTGAGGTGTAAGACAGTGCGGTGAAGTCATCCCGGCGAGAGTTCGCCGATTCTGACGACTGACAATTCGAACCAGTTCTGATGGGACTCCATTCAATGACACAACGATGGAAGCCAGACCTGCTTCCGTGACCGCTCTGGGCATTCCCCAGACAACGGATGACGCTTCGTCCTGAGCAATCACCGTTCCTCCGACACCGGTAATCGCTTCGGCCCCGCGTTTTCCATCCTGCCCCATGCCGGTCAGCACCACAGCCAGGAGGTTTCCGCCGTAAACCTTTGCAGCGGATCGAAACAGCACGTCCACAGCCGGCCGACATGAGTTTTCCGGAGGACTCTCAGTCAGCTTCGTGCGAACAGCTGTTCCCTGACGCTGGATTTCAAGGTGCAGTCCGCCGGGAGCAATGAAGACTTTGCCGGACTCGACTGCCTCTCCGGACTCTGCTTCACAAACCGACAGGCGGCATTCCTGATTCAGACGATTTGCCAGATGTTTTGTGAAAACAGGCGGCATATGCTGAACGATAATAATCGGGGCGGGAAAATCCCCGGGGAGTTTGCTGAGAATTGAACTGAGAGCCTGAGGGCCGCCTGTTGACGAGCCGATGACGACGGCGTCACAACGGCTTTGAGTTGTGACTCTTCCCACAGGTCTGACAGCCGGGACGGCGCTGTGACCGGAAGACTGATGAAACGGGCACAGAGCCTTGATTCGAGGAATCAGTTCTGACTTCACGGACTCCATCCCGGCGGCAACACTGCCGACGTTAGCCGGTTTGGCAACATAGTCATTGGCCCCGCGAGCCAGCGCATCGAACGTGGCAATGGCTCCGCGTTCCGTCAGCGTACTGAACATGATGACAGGCAGCTTCGGGTAAGCCTTCCTGAGTTCTGCGACAGTCGCCAGGCCATCCATCACCGGCATTTCAACATCCATTGTCACGAGGTCCGGAGTGACCTGAGGAAGCTTTGCCAGAGCAATGCTTCCGTTGGCAGCCGTTCCGACCACTTCGATCTCCGGATCCTGCTCGAGGATTCCTGAAAGAAGTCGGCGAATGACAACGGAGTCATCAACAATGAGGACTCGAATTTTTCTCATGACAGATTGAATCCGTAATCGGAAAAATGGATATTCGGAGCAAAACGGTGTGCCTGCGCGGCGCTTGTCAGACCCTACGGCTGACACATTTTCAAACCATGCGCCGCCGTGTCCCTCCGGGACTCAATGACGTTCGATCGAACCCTGAGGAAACGGGAACTGCGAGAGATCAACGGGATCGTCTCGCAGTTCCTGAGTGACGGTGGTTACTGAGATCGGCCGCCGACACGCCCTCGGGACGCATGGTGCGAATGATCAGCCGAACCATGTCCGCCCCGAGCGTCATGACTGATTTCCTCAATCATGCGGTAGGTCGTTTCTTCAGCCGATTCGCTTCCGGAACTGGAAGCTCCGAGTGTCTGCAGTTCGGCAGCCAGTCGAGCCATCTCAGCAGCTGACTGCTGACAGTTTGCCGCTCCTTCAGTGGTACTCTGAGCTGCCATGGCGACCGAGGTGATGTTCTGAGCAATCTCGGACGTGCCCTTGGCTGCTTCCGCAACGTTGCGACTCATTTCCGTTGCCGTTGCCGTCTGTTCTTCCACGGCACTGGCGATCGTGTTGGAAATGTCGTTGATCTGACCGATCACATCGGTGATTCGACGAATCGAAGCCACGGCTCCTTCCGTATCGCCCTGAATCGCTTCAATCTTGCGACTGATGTCTTCGGTCGCTCGGGCGGTTTCCTTGGCCAGCTCTTTCACTTCGTTTGCGACCACAGCGAACCCCTTGCCAGCCTCGCCAGCTCGGGCCGCTTCGATGGTGGCGTTCAGAGCCAGCAGATTTGTCTGCTCAGCAATCGATGTAATGACCTTGATCACCTTGCCGATTTCCAGACTGCTTTCGCCCAGTTTGCTGACCGAAGAATTTGCGGTCGCGGCAGTTGAAACAGCTTCCTGAGACACTCGTGCAGCATCGCTGGCGTTCTTTGCGATTTCCCGAATGGCTGCATTCATTTCTTCCACACCGGTCGCAACAGTCTGCACATTCTGGCTGACCTGCTCGGACGCGGCAGAAACAACTCCGGCCTGAGCCGACGTTTCGTCGGCATTCGATGTCATCTGAGTGCTGACAACGGTCAGCGCTTCTGCGGATGTCCCCAGAGTCGCTGCACTTTCGTTGATCATCCGCAGCATTCGCTGCAGATCAGCTGCCTTTCTCTGGTCTCGCTCTGCAGCCAACTTAACGTCCTGCTCAAGCTTCAGCTTTTCCGTGACCACCGACCACGTCACCATGGCACCCAGGAAGTTCTTGCGGCTGTCGAAGACCGGGCTGACCAGAAGATCCAGTGATTCCGGTCCGAGCTGGATGATTGCCTGGTGCGGCAGATTTGCGGGATCAGACAGAAGCCGACGCTGGTGCTCGGGACGTTTGTGGAAGATATCAATCGACTGCCCTACGAGGTCTTCAGCCCGAATCGGCAGCAGATGCTGAATGGTCTTGAGCGTGCGGATCGTTGCCGGGTTTGCATAGCTGATTTTCAGATCACGACCGGCAAACATCACGTTGACCGGAGCCTGCTCCAACATGGACGAAATCTTCGCTGCTTCCTCCCGAGTGGCAGCCATTTCCGTGACGTCGTTCGCATACTTGACGACCTTGACCAGCCTGCCGGACTGATCCGGGATGGGATTGTACGACGCCTGGATGACGACCGGCCGGCCGTCCTTGCGAATTCGAGTGAACTCACCAGGCAGATTTTCGCCGCGATTCAGCCGAGCCCAGAATTCATGGTATTCCGATGACCTGCGATATGTTTCCTCAACAAACAGGCTGTGGTGTTTCCCCTTAATTTCATCCAGGGTGTAGCCCAGCGTTTTCAGGAAATTCGCGTTGGCGGAGATAACGGTTCCGTCCATGGCAAACTCGATAACAGCCTGTGTTTTGTCGATTGCCTGAATCTTGGCATTTGCCTCAACCATGTCGCGTCGCTGCTGACCAACCTGACTCCAGCTGACCTGCTGAGCGTCAACAGCTTCACTGATGCCGTCCATCGCGACATTCAGTGATTCACCCATGCGAGCGATTTCGTCGCAGCCCGAAATGCTGAGTCTGGAAGCCAGATCACCCTTCGCCAGGGCATCGATGGCGGCCGCGGTGGCCTGAATCGGGCGAACGATTCCTCTTGCCAGCCATGTTGCAACAGCAGCAATCAAGGCGGCAGCCACCAGGCCGGTCATCGCGACGAAATTGCGGATCGCAGTTGCAGCGGCAATAGCCTGCGATTCATCCCAGCGAGTAATCACGGACCACCCGTATCCCGGAAATGCCCCGTAGCCTTTTTGGGAGGCGTAGCCGTTCACCTGAAGTTGATGAGTCCGGACATTGATTTCGTCAATGTAACCGCTGTGTCCGTCGGCACTCAGCTTCGCTGATTCGTACCCGGCGTCAATCAGATTGGTCTTCATCACCGTTTCAGAATCGCCGTCGGTCAAAACCAGACCCTCTGCTGTGATCACCTGAACATCGACATCGATTCCAGCAGACTTCTGAGCGGCCATCTGCTCCGAAGTGATTTCGCCAAGGATTCGCTCAACGGACGCTCGGTTTGACCAGACTCCCACGATCTTGCCGTCGGCATTTCGAATCGGAGCAGAGAAGTTCAGTGTCAGCCCGAGGCCGCCGTAAACTTCGGCAGTTTGTGAATCTTCACAGACATCAGCCATATAGGTGTTGCCCTGCGGAACCTGACCGCTGATGCATTTTTCGAACCATTCCTGGCCCTTCACACTCTGTCCGACCAACCGCTCAGACTTCAGTGGCCGTCCGTCAAACGTCACCGTGTTACAGGCAGTAATCCTGCCTTCCGCATCCGTAATGACCATCAGGTCATAACATCCATAGGATTCCGTGTAGAAATTCGCTGCAGCGGTAATTCGTTCCGGAGATTCCTGAGCCATCGGATTGAAGGCAAAAGCCTGAACATCGCCAAATCGCTCAAAGAGACTGCGATCGATCTTGTCGGCCACGTCTGCAGCCATGAATTCCATTCGCTGTCCGGCTCGATCGTGAAGCGCCTGATAAACGCTGCGATAAGCCAGCAAACCGACAACAGCCATGGGAATCAGCCCCATAGCGAGGAACGAAGCAACCAGCTTTCCTTTCAGACTATTTGGGGAAAGCAGGGACAGTTTACTCGGGCGAGTCATTGCAGAAATCCTGTGAAAGGGTATGGAGTGAATCCGTGAGTCAATGTGTTAACAGAAACGATGATGGCCTTCCGCAGCGGACGACCAAGAAAGGCAGGGAACCGATGCCGAACTTCATCCGGCTGCACGTGCGGTCTGCGAGGATCTGGTATCGCACTCATCAAGAGCTCGTTCCGTATCGAGCAGCAGCAACAGGCCGTCGGGCAGTTTGTAAGCCCCTTCAATCAGCCCCCGCAGTCCGGCTTCAACGGTCGACGGAGGAGGTTCGAACAGGCTTTCGTCCACTTCAATCACGTCGCCGATTCGATCGACCAGCAGACTGACCGCATTGCTGCCGTCACGAACAATGACGTTCATGGGAAGTTCCTGAGAATCCCGTTCCGGCATCCCCAGCCAGCATCGCAGATCAATCGCAGTTACGATCTGACCTCGCAGATTGATCAGACCTCGAATCGACGCCGGTGCCCGGGGGACGCGAGTCATTTCCTGATAACGAATGACTTCCTGAACCTGCTGAACGCTGATTCCAAGAAACAGGTTATTGACGTAAAAAGTACAGTACTGGTGCTGCTGTCCCGCAGGACTTCTGGGTTCTTCGTTCATGGGTTTCTGGTTTCCGGTTTCTGGTGCGCGATGTCAGTTTCGAGCCAAACTGCACAGGTTCAGAACATCGGTCACTCGGTTTTGAATGACCGTGGTGCCCAGCAGATACTCGTTGTGACGGCCTTCCGATTTCTGCAGGTTCAGTTCCGTCTCCACGATGTCGACGATGCGGTTCACGGCGAATCCGCAGCTGAAGTCCTGTTCGGAATACACGATGATCTGCAGTTCCGAAGACTCGGGATCTCCGGAATCGGTCCCGCCGAAAATGTTCGCCAGTCGAACGATGGGCATGATCTCACCGCGATACTGAATGACTTCATGGCCATCCGTCAGCTCAACGGTATCAACGGCCACTTTCTCCAGTCTTGCGACCATTGATGTCGGCAGTGCGAATCGACGGGAATCTCCAAGGTCCACAACCAGCAGTGTCTGAGTCCCCTGACTTGAGCGGCCCGTGTCGCGCAGACCTGCGGTATGAATCTGATCCCGATGTTCGGCTGACAGCCCGGCAGCCACAGCGACTCCCATCACATCCAGAATCAGAGCCACGGTCCCGTCTCCCATGATGGTCGTTCCGGCATATTCGGACAGCCCTTTCAGCTGACGACTCAGCGGCTTCACGACGATTTCGGCGGAATCATTCACCTTGTCAACAACCAGGCCGTATTGCCTGTCGTTGGCTCGCAGCACCACAATATTGACCGCATCCGTTCCTTCTGCGGTTTCCTTCAGATCATCCAGCAGTGCGACGGTCCGGTGAGACAGCGATTCGACTTCCTTCGCCAGCTGCTCGGCAGCTTCCATGTCGCCCTGAGAATGTTTCTGAAAGACCTTTCCGACGGTGGCATGCATCTCAGCATGCGCCTTTTCCAGCTGATGCACTTTCGGAAGATGCCCGAACTGCTGCAGACCTTCGGCATACAGCCACTTCCCCAGAGAACACGCCTTCGGAGAAACGGCCTCGTCAACGTTCATGGTTTCGCGACCATCCAGAAAGTTCCTCAGACGGCCCTTCCATGCAAGATGCCTGCTGCGAGCCACCATGAAGTCCAGATTCAGAGCACTGTGCTGACCTTCCGAATGCCCTGCACTGCGCTGACCGGACGTGCCCAGCGCCTTGCTGAGATACACGAGCGGCAGCAGCTTGCCTCGCAGTCGGTACACGGGAGCTCCGTGAACGTACTCGATCTGCTTTTTCGCCTGTTCACCTTCCAGCCGAACCAGTTCCAGCAGACTGACCTGCGGAATGGCGTAACGGTCGCCATCGGTCGTGACAATCAGAGCAGGAATGATGGCCAGCGTGAGCGGAATGCGAATTCTGAGCGTTGTACCTTGCCCGAAGACGCTTTGAATCTCCAGAGTGCCGCCGATCTTTTCGACGTTGGTTTTCACCACGTCCATCCCGACGCCTCGACCGGACACATTGGTGACCTTTGCGGCTGTCGAAAATCCCGGCAGAAGGATCAGCTGAACAGCCTCGCGATCGGACATCGCCGCCGCCTGTTCCTGAGTAATCAGGCCCTTTTCAATCGCTTTATTGCGAACACGTTCCAGATTGATACCACCGCCATCGTCAGCGATCTCGATATTCACCTGGCCGCCCTCATGGTACGCTCGCAGCCAAAGAGTCCCCTCTTCGGGCTTTCCGGCAGCCACGCGAACTTCAGGCGATTCGATCCCGTGATCAACGGAATTCCGAACGATGTGTGTCAGCGGATCCTTGATGGCTTCAAGGATGGTTTTGTCCAGTTCGGTCTCGGCTCCTTCCATCTGCACCTCGACCTGCTTGCCGCAGCTGTTCGACAGATCGCGAACCACGCGCGGCAGCTTTGCCCAGGCATTGCGGATCGGCTGCATTCGTGTCTTCATGACACCCGCCTGCAGTTCTGTGGTGATCAGGTTCAGCCGCTGCGATGTGGCGGCGATGGCCGGATCATCTGAATTCTGAGCAAACTGCAGGATCTGGTTGCGGGACAGCACCAGTTCGCCGACCAGATTCATCAGCTTGTCCAGCAGGGCCACATCAATGCGAACACTGGAATCCGCCAATGACGGACCACGGTCCGCCCCGGTTTCCGCTGCTGCGGGATCCGCTGTCGGCAGCATCGCCTGTGGAACGGACGGAGCGTTCACGGGCACGGGCACGCGATGTGTGTCTGCTTCGGAAAGAACGGCTGCCACAGCAGGATCGTTTGCATGATCACATGCGGGCAAGGCCAGCGCCACAGGATCGGTCAGGACCTCGGATGGTGCTGGCGTGTTCGTGGTCTTTCGACTCGACTTCTTCGGAGCATTGCGCGAGGGCGTTTTCGAAGACGGACTGCGGCGCTTCTTCGCTGTTGAAGCCGTTGCTGAGCCTGACGTCTGATCGTTGACCGCAGCGCTGGCGTTCGCGGATTCACCATTCTTCGAGTCCGGCGCAGACGCTTTTTTTGCGGGACTCGCCGGAACGTCTGCGATCACCGGCTCATCTGCGTCGGGAGCACTTTCGACCTGAGGAACGGCAATGGGAGAATGCCGCAACTGCTCAAGTCGGCTGATCAGCTCCAGGTAATCTTCATCACCTTCCGTCCCACTGGCCTCGACCTGAGACAGAATGCTGCGAATCGCATCGACCATGCCCAGCAGGCCGTCCGCGATCTCGTTGTTCAGATTCAGTTCGCCATCACGCAGCGGAACCAGCAGGTTCTCACCGACATGTGCCACCTTCTCCAGCTTTGACAGCGCCAGAAAGCCGGACGTTCCCTTGATGGTATGAACTGTGCGAAAAATGCTGCCCAGCCGGGCTCGGTCTTCAGGCGCGTCTTCCAGTGCCAGCAGATCCCGGTCGAGTCGATCCAGACTCTCGTAACTCTCAACCAGGAATTCGCTGATAATCTCGTCAAGACCTTCCACGTCGTGGCTCCGTTCAGAGTGAGGGTGCTCTGCCTGAAGCGCAGAATGTCTGTACGGGGAGCGCTTCGAGGTGTGGAGGCCAGATCGAAGGTCTGCGGCAGAACTTGCCGAACTTCACATGGAACTTCTGCAGAAGATCGGGGCTGTGCGGCGAACTTTTCGGTTAGCGAAACCTGTCCGGTTGTTCAGATTCTGCCGGATCAGGACTCCACAGAGCCCCCGCGCTGCTGTGATTCGCCGCTGAATGTGGTCGGCCACGGGATTTAGAATTCAGCCGTTTACCGTATTCAGCTACGGAACTGCGAGGTTGGTGCCGACGTTCCGGGCGCGAAACTTGCGATCGTTCCGGTGGTTGATTACTGTGACCGGCTGTGCAACATTCATCCGCATTCACCAACGCATACCGAAAACAGTCATGTCAGAGACTCAACAGCGTGAAAAGCAGCAGGCCGCAGTGGCCGCGGCAAAGGAACTTTCGCTGAAAGGCAACATCCGGCACTCCGTCATCTTCTGGTGTTTCAACATCGCGGGAGACGAATGGAACATTGATGAAACATGTGCCATCGCCAAAAAGCTGGGATGCGAATCCGTTGAAATCTGCGGGCCGGAAGAATGGCCAACGCTGAAGAAATACGGTCTGACCTGTGCTCTGGCAGCCAACGGCATGCCGGGGGCTCCCTTCATGAAAGGCCTGAACAATCCGGCCTATCAGGAAGAAGTCATGGCCGTCACCACAAAGACCATTGACCAGTGCGCGGAAGCCGGAATTCCCAGCGTGATCGCCTTCACCGGATACAAATGGCACGACGCCGAAGACCCCAACAGCGGTGAGATCTCGCTTGAAGAAGGAGCCGACAACTGTGTCGCCGCACTGAAGAAGCTGGCCGTTCATGCGGAACAGAAAGGCGTTACGATCTGCCTGGAACACCTGAACACACGTGATGGTTCTCATCCCATGAAGGGACACCCCGGCTATCAGGGCGACGACATCGACTATGTGGCCAACATTGTTCGGCGAGTCGGATCGCCTCGCGTTAAGCTGCTGTTCGACATCTACCATGTTCAGCTGATGAACGGAGATGTGATTCGTCGCATCGAAGAAAACAAGGACGTGATCGGTCACATCCACACCGCCGGCAATCCTGGTCGAGCCGAACTGGATGACAATCAGGAAATCAACTTCCCGCCCATCATGAGAAAGCTGGTGGAAATCGGCTACAAGGGTTTCGTCGGCCACGAATTCATTCCGACGCGAGACCCGCTGACTGGTCTGATTCAGGCGGTGGAACTGTGTGACGTCTAACCCGGATGTCTCACAGCATCGAGACTGAGTTGGCTGTCGGGAGGATTTTCAGGTTGTGTCTGGAGCCTGATCGATTTCTGATGTTGTGGGACCAGATTTTGTCCGGGCGCCTGATTTTTCGCAACGTGCGCAGAGAATCGCCAGGCACGCGATGAGCTGGTTGCGGGCTGTCGTGTTTTGGGTGAGATCACATCTGTAAGACCTGCGTTTCATGGACGCGAAGGTTGGCAAGGACCCGTTCGAACAGTCGCTGATACGGAAATGATTCGACAGGCTGATCACCACTCGCCGAACGCTCACCTGAATCTTACCACCGATCTTCAGCAGCTTTGAGCGAATCGCGCCTGAGCGTTCTGCATCTCGTCCCGCCAGACCGAATTCGCAGCACATGGTGCAGCAGGTAGGCCATCGTCGAGAACAGAAGCCGCAACTGATTTGAACGCATGTTGTGTGTACTGGTCCGGTCGGCGAACAGATACAACTGCTGCTCTTTGATGCGGTTTTCCTGTCGCCGCGAGCACAATAACGATCTTCGTACAACGTGCGTGCGTCCACTCGTTCGGCCGACAGACTGGTCACCACGAAACGCGGGTTGGCTCTTTGAAAGATGTTCGGCCTGCCGATGACTCGACGTTCACAGGACCACGTCTTCTTTGTGCGGTACCGAAAATCTTTGAAGACCGAGCTGCCGTTCCTGTGGCTTCAAACTGTTCACGGGCCTGCTGAAGTTCGCCGCCGATCGCTCGCACAAGGCGTTTGTTCTTAGCCGCCCAATGATGTAATCGACGTTGTTTTCCTCACACCACCCCAGAATATGGTCGCGACAGAAGCCACTGTCCGCGCGAATGATGATCTTCACGGACGGCCAGGCGGCCCGCAGTTTCGGGACGATACGTTCGAGTTCCTTACCGTGCCCGCACACCCGTCAATGTCGGAAGGACGCAAGAGGCTCCCAACGGCCAGCCATCGCAGAACGTATACAGCGTGGCAGAAAGCAGTAGCTTTGTAATAGCCGTGGAAAAATTTCCGAGCTGATTACCGTGCACAGGATCGTCGGTGGCGTCCAGATCAAGAACAAGTTCCGTCGGCACACCGTTTGCTCGCAGCGGATAAACACATCGACGAGTGTGTTCTGCAGCGTCGCGATCGAGGCGACGATCTTCTTGTATCGACTGTCTTTGTTCGCACCGACGGGAGTCAGTTCCAGTCGATTGAGCGTACTCTTCCCGGCCAGCGGAACGCCTTGCTTTCGGCCACGCGGTCCTGTCCGGTGATGTCCTTCCGCCCGCACATCAAAGCCAGCAGCGGATCATGCCGCAACTGTTCGTGATCATTCAGGTCTTCACCCCAGAGCGATTCCTGACTCGCTGCCGCAGCAGTTCTTCGACAGAAAACTCACGTGCTCACTGCGATGATCGGTGAAGCCTGCTGTGAAGGATCGAAGGATACCGAACCGTTCTTCCACTTCCCGCAGCAACAGTCCACCACCGTCTGACGTGATCTTTCCACCATCAAACGCGGCCGAAACTTCCGCCGCCCGTGACCTCGAACAATAACTCGTCTGCTACACTCTGTCACCACAAAACCGCCTCCTGCTGTTGCTGTAAATCTTTGTCACAATGACTTACGCACACAAAGGCGGTTTTGTGCTTTCAAAGTGTGAGATTTTCGGCTAACGACGGCACGGTGAAGCGAGCGCATACTGATCAGTTCCAATGTTCAGCGGTGAAATGAAAACGACGGTTTTCCTGCTCAATGCGGGTGAAGAAAACCGTCATTTTTTTGTCCAGGTGAGAACGCACCTACGACACGCGTACCGCGAACCCGATGTTGCCAGGAGGTTCATTCTTCTACGCGTCGTCGCGTAACACCGCTACGCTCCGTTCGAGGTTGTGATTGACCATTGCTTTCCGACGAGACGTTGTGGACGAGACCACCTGTCCTGCATTCTTCTAACGCTCCTGAGGAATCAACAGCACTCACAGCCTGCTTCCGAACCGCCGTTTACACTTCAAAACTCTCCCCAAACTGCGGAACGATGGGTTTTTCGTCGCAGGCGTCTTCGATTAGTTTTGCCAGAGCATTTGAAGAACGCTCTTCTCCGTGGACGATGAAGGCGTGGCCGCAGCCCCCCTGCTTTCTGAGAGCATCAAACCAGTCTTTGAAGTCAGCAGCATCGGCATGCGCTGACAGACCGTTGATGGTTTCGACTCGAGCTCGCAGGTCGTAGCGGCGTCCGTGGATGCTGACGTGTCCATGGCGTTCAACCAGCTGTCGGCCCAGTGTTCCCTGAGCCTGAAATCCGATAATCAGAATTGTGTTTTCCGGGTCGGAAACGGTGTGTTTGAGATGATGCACGACTCGACCGTTTTCACACATTCCGCTGGCCGAGATCACCACGAAAGGTCCGGGGCGGCGGTTTAGAGCAATGCTTTCGTCCTGAGACTGAATGTACGTCAGGCCGTCAAAGTCGAAGACGTCCTGATCGAACTTCAGAGTCGACTGAACGTCTTCATCCATTTCTTCCTGATGATCCCGATAGATTTCCGTCAGGCGAGTCGCCAGGGGGCTGTCGACATAAACGGGGACCCGGCACAGAGCATCTTCGTTGCGAAGTTCGTTCAGCAGATAGACGATCATCTGAGTTCGTCCGAGACTGAAGGCAGGAATCACGACCTTTCCATGACTGCGGGATGCTGCACAGATGACTCGCTGGAGCTCCGCTTTCACATCGGCTGCCGGCGGATGAACTCGATCACCATACGTGGATTCCGTGATCACAACGTCACAGCGTCCCACGGTCGCCGGATCGAACAGCAGAGGCTGGTCTCGGCGACCCAGGTCGCCGGTAAACACGACTCGCTTCCAGACACCCTGATCTAGAAGTTCGAGTTCTGTAATTGCAGAACCCAGAATGTGCCCGGCATGATGAAACCTCAGCCGGACATCATCTCCCAGTTGTTCCCATTTCCCGACATCCACCCATTCGAACAGCTGAGTGACTCGGCGAGCATCGTCTTCCGTGTACAAAGGTTCGACGGGCGGTAATCCGGGACGGCGTTTTTTTGACCGGTACAGGGAATCTTCCCGCTGAATCTTTGCGCTGTCGCGCAGCATCAGTCCGGCAATATCCGCAGTGGCCCGAGTACAGAAAATTGAACCTTCATATCCGGCTTTCACCAATCCGGGCAGATTGCCGCAGTGGTCGATATGAGCGTGGGAAAGAATCACGGCATCCAGTTGCCGTGGGCGGCAGTGAAAAGTCTCGTTTTTCGGTCGAGTCTCCGATTCCCGCCCCTGAAACAGACCACAATCCAGCAAAATCCGGCGGGAATCGGTCTCGATCAGGTGCTGGCTGCCCGTCACTTCACCCGCAGCCCCCAGAAATGTGAGTCGCATAACAGGAGTTCCCCGGAGAAAACAGGACAAAAAACTGAGTCAATTCTGTGTGGGACTCTGTACCATATTGACGGGTCCGGTCAATGTTCTCAGGTTTTTGGCGCCCGTAAAATGGGTGGTTTTGGCTTCCTGTCCCCAAAATTTCTGCCGTTCACGGGGTTCGAGCCAAAAAACTGACGAACACAACGGGAAGTCAGTGGTGTACGTTCTCAGGAGTATTCTCGGTCGTGTTCCGTCCGTCGTTGAAGGCGGTCTGAAGACAACTGACTGTGGTCACGGGAACTTACCCGCAATCCCGGGCCACAGACTCCATCTTTTTCTGATGTCCGACAGGGCTCAGAAGTATCAGCGTCATCTCAGGAGACGAATTGAATGAAGCGTGTAACGGAATCAGGAACTGCAGGAAGACTGACAGCACTGCTGGCAGCGTTTCTGATTGCAGACATTGCCTGGTGCGACGAACAGCCGACGGAACGTGACCCGGCAGAAATGTCTGTGGTCGAATTCGTGGACCACATGATTCGTCAGGGCTACGAGAATAATGAAATCAAGCCGTCAGCCGTGGCGTCTGACGAAGAGTGGGTTCGGCGAATCTATCTGGACCTGATCGGCCGCATCCCTACTCTGGAGGAAGCCAAAGCCTTCATCAATGATGAGAGCCCTCGAAAACGAGGAGTGCTAATTGACACTCTGGTCGACAGTCCTGACTACGTTCGATATCAGACGACGATCTGGACCAACAACTGCATCGGCCGAGGGACGCCTCGTCGAGTCAGCCGGACGGGCATGGAGAAATTCTTCCGCGAAGCCTTCGCGAAGAATCGTCCATGGGACGAAGTGGTCGTGGATCTGGTGACGGCAGAAGGTCACTATGAAGAAAATGGCGCCGTCAATTACACATTGGCTCAACTGCAGATGCCGGACGAAGCTGTCCAGCTGACGGCAAAAACCACGAAGTTGTTTCTGGGAATGCAGGTCCAGTGTACTCAGTGCCACAACCACCCGTTCAACAACTGGCAGCAGGCACAATTCTGGGAATTCAACAGCTTCTTCCGTCAGGTCAACAAGATTGACCATCGCAAATTCGACCCCAACACCGGTCGACAGGTTGACGATTATTCAGAAGTGGTGACTCGGGACTTCAACGGCCCTGTCTACTTCGAAAAACGCAGCGGCCTGATGCAGGTCGCTTATCCTCGATACAACGGAATTGATGTCGATCCGGATGTCTTCGACCGTCGCAAGGAGTTCGGCAAGCTGCTGGTGGCTGCAGACAATGGCGAAACGCCGCTGATCGCCAAAGCGTTCGTCAACAGGTTGTGGGGTCAGTTCTTCGGTTATGGGTTTACTCGTCCTGTCGATGACATGGGTCCGCACAATGCGGCCTCGCATCCGGAAGTTCTGGAACGTCTGTCGGCAGAGTTCGTGGCCAAAGACTACGACGTCAAGCAGCTGGTCCGCTGGATTGCCTCGACAGAGGCGTATTCGCTGACCAGCCAGTTCAACAGCGAAAACGAAGTGGACAACCCGGCCGCCGGAGAAGTTCCGCTGTTCAGCCACATGTACATCAAGTCGATGCAGGCCGAACAGCTTTATGATTCGCTGATTTCCGCCACCGATGCTCACAAGGCCGGTCGTGGCGGCTGGGATGCTCAGGAAGAACAGCGAGCCCGCTGGATGCAGCAGTTTATTGTGGCCTTCGACAACGACGAAAACGACGAAGCAACCACATTCAACGGCACCATCCCTCAGGCACTGATGATGATGAACAGTGAACTGATCGATAAGGCGGTGAATTCAGACCGCGGCAGTTTCCTGTACGACATCTTCAGCAGTTCAACGTCCGAAGCTCAGAAGATGCAGGACCTGTACATGGCCGCTCTCACCCGTCAGCCGACTCGCGGCGAAGTGAACAAGGCGTCTCAGCTGATTCGAAAATACGGTACCAACAAGATTCAGGCCTACCAGGACCTGTTCTGGGCACTGCTGAATTCGAATGAGTTCATCTTTGTCCACTAAACTTTCGACAGCACAGGCCATTCAAACCGGCCTGTGGAATTCCGGCCATCTGCCGCATTCGCGGACTTCAATCAATCAAATCACCAACACTCTTTGGGAGAACTTTTATGGGTATCTGGAATAACTACGGCATGGGACGTCGACACTTCATGCAGCACGTCGCATCGGCTGCAGCGACCATCCCGGCAATGAATTTTCTGTCTCACATTCAGGCGAATGCCGACACGGTGAAGGCGAAAAACAAAGCCTGTATTCTGATGTGGATGAGCGGTGGGCCTCCGACAATCGACATCTGGGACCTGAAGCCTGAATCCAAGAACGGCGGGGAATTCAAGCCGATCGACACCGCGGCTTCCGGAGTCCAGATCAGCGAGCACATGCCGGAAACCGCCAAAGTGTTCGGCGATCTGTCGCTGGTCCGATCCATGAGCACTCGGGAAGCCGATCATGGACGCGGTCGCTACTACATGCACACGGGATATGTTCCCAACCCCACCGTTGTTCACCCGACATTTGGTTCTGTGGTGAGCTACGAAATTGGTCGCCATCGCAAGGCACTTGAGATTCCTTCTTTTGTGTCGATCGGCGGCGGCGGTGGTCAGGCCGGATTCCTCGGCATGTCCCATGCTCCGTTCGTGGTAGGCACCGACGGACGAATTCGAAATGCTCCGTCCGAAGAGGCCGTTCAGCGTCTGCCCGGCCGACTGGCGATGCTGGACGCTGTTGAAGACAACTTCATCAAGTCAAAACGAGGTGAACTGCCTCAGGATCATCGCAACGTTTACGAAAACGCCGTAAACCTGATGACGTCCAAACAGATGGCAGCATTCAACGTCAACAAGGCCGAACCATCACTGGGTCTGGAAGCCGAAACCGAAGAAACCAAGGCTCTGTATTCACCGGCTCCCGGCGGTGGCGGAGGAATGGGAATGGGTGGCGGAAACGGATTCGGCCAGAGCCTCCTGATGGCTCGTCGACTGGTTCAGGTCGGCGTCCCGTTCATCGAAGTTGATCTGGGAGGCTGGGACCTGCACAACGATGTGTTCAATACTTTGCAGAATCAGCGTCTGCCGGTTCTGGACAAGGGAATTTCCGGTCTGGTCACGGACCTGAAGCGACGCGGAATGCTGGATGATGTCACGCTGGTGTGGATGGGCGAATTCGGCCGGACACCGCGGATCAACCAGAACACCGGTCGCGACCACTGGGCAGCCAGCTGGTCAGTGATGGTGGGTGGCGGCGGCCTGAAGAACGGTCAGGCAGTCGGGGCGACCGATCCTGATGGAGTTCGAATTGCCGACAACAGCAAGGCGTATCTGCCCGGAGATATCTGGGCCACCGTCGCTCACGCGATGGGTATTCCACTGAACACAGTGCATACGTCCAAGCGTGGCCGACCAATGAAGCTGGCCA
Source organism: Planctomycetaceae bacterium (assembly GCA_041398865.1). Taxonomy (GTDB): domain Bacteria; phylum Planctomycetota; class Planctomycetia; order Planctomycetales; family Planctomycetaceae; genus Fuerstiella. The sequence goes on along the minus strand of JAWKTY010000007.1, from coordinate 151,351 downwards.
ACGGCGGAACACCGATTCAGGAACTGATCAGTTAACGCATCCGAGCGGGTTTCGATGTGTGTGCGACTGGCTTTGCCGGTGCCGCCCGAACAGAACAACACCCGCACGGTCCGTGTGGCTCGGCTGAGCAATTCGGATCTGACAGATCACCTGGATCAAATCGTCACCCGCGAACACGTTTTCCGGACAGGCCCCAATCCGCGGATTGGGGCCTGCTTTTTGCCGGGACAGTTCATCAAGGCTTTCGCGAGAATGATTCCCGCATGACACACGAGAATCCGAAATCGCAGATCTCGTCCGGCAAAGGCACCGGCGATCCTGATGAGCAGTTCATTCGCGAGTTCACTCAGGTTCAGCGGCCGCTGTTTCTGTATCTGCTGCCACTGACAGGCAACGCCGTGGATGCGGAAGAGGTGCTGCAGGAAACAAACCTGGTCATCTGGAAGAAACGAGAGCAGTACCAGCCAGGCACCAGCTTTCTGGCATGGGGCCGTACGATTGCCCGGCTGGAATACTTTCGGTTTCGTCGTCGAAATCAGCGAGTCAGACTGATGAACGAAGGCGTTCTGGAGCTGATCGCAGAAGAAGCCGAGGTCCTGAGTGATCAGGCCGAATTGCGCCGTCAGGCTCTGGCCATCTGTGTGGACCAGCTGCGTCCCAAAGACAGACAGCTACTCCAGATGCGATACGCTCCGGGAGCAAACGGAGATCGAGTCGCCACGGAACTGGGCCGCCCCGCCAATTCTGTGTATCAGTCACTGGGACGGATCCGTCGGGTTCTGATGGAATGTATTCAGCACCGATTGACGGATTGGCAGCTGCATGAAGACACAGGGCTGCAGGCATGACACCTCGCGAACAACTGTTTTATCTCGTCAACCTTCAGATTGAAGATCGTCTCAGTTCGGCAGACGAACAGCAGCTGGCTGCGCTGCTGAACAGCGATGCCGATCTGGTCCGCGATTATACTCGACTGCTGTGTCTGCACGCTCAGCTGCACTGGGACGCCGGAATGTCGCCGACTCCTGCGATGTCGGCGGCGGAACCTGCCCAACCCACCCATCGCCCCTCTGCGTCTGATCCACGCCGGACTTCTGCAGCTGCAGGGATGACTGCGGTCGCTTCCGCCGTGCTGGCGCTGGCAGGAATATGGATGCTGGTCCGGCAGTCGCCGCAGCCGCAACAGCAGGTGGTGAAAAACACATTGCCCGTGATCGACGAAGGCACCGATGTTCCTCAGCCCCATCACGACATGCCCGCAGCTGATCCGCTGAAGGCCGAGGTTGCCGTCGTCACACCGGTCCCGCTTCCCGTGCCCGTCCCGCTGCAGACATCTCCGCCTCAGCCTGCCGATGTCCATTCCTCTGGTCCGTCTGTGGCGCAGAACAGTCGACCGCCGGCCATCAGTCATCAGCTGCCGGACGGATTTTCAGATCAGCACGTGGTCGATGCGATCGACCGTCTGCTGGCGAAATCCTGGCACGAACAGAAGATTCAGCCCGTGTCGATGGCCGACGATGCCGAATGGGTCCGCCGAATCTACCTGACGTTTCTGGGGCGAATTCCGACGCTGCACGAATCGGAAGCGTTTCTCAGTGACAACAGTCCTCGAAAGCATGCCGCAGCGATCGAACGTCTTTCGGCAACTCGCGAACAGGCAGAAAACCTTGCCGTGATCTGGACCAACCTGCTGGTGGGGCGGACAGAACGGTCAGGAGTGAACCGTGACAAGCTGTTTGAATTTCTCACCGGGCAGTTCGCTGACGATCGCCCCTGGATGCAGACAGTGTCGGAACTGATTACCGCAACAGGTCGCAACGACGAAAACGGAGCCACCAATTTTCTGCTGGCCCATCTGAACAACGAAGCGACGCCCGCCACCGCAGTCACAGCTCGTCTTTTTCTCGGCGAACAGATCAGCTGCGTACAGTGCCACGACCATCCGTTCGCCAACGGGCTGAAGCAGCACGACTACTGGGCTCTGAATGCCTTCTTCAAGAGCACCGATCGGGTGACAGTGGCATTCGCGTCAGCTCAGTCAGAAATCCAGGACGTTCCGTGGAAGCTGGTGGATCGGCCGATCGATGAGCCCATGACCTACTACGAGAACCGGAGCGGAGTTCGGAAGGCAACGCTACCGGCATACGATGGGCACGTTGTCCACGATGATGCCGCCTCCAGCCGTCGTCAGGCGCTGGCAGAGCTTCTGGAAACGGACTCGGAATACCGGGTCGCACGAGCCATGGTCAACCGGATGTGGGCTCATTTCTTCGGCTACGGCTTCACTGGTTCCGTGGACGACATGAGCCCCCACGTTCCTGTCAGCCACCCGGAACTGCTGCAGCTGCTGGCGGAAGCATTCGTCAGGTCAGATTACAGCGTCCGCAGACTCATGACATGGATCGGGCGGTGTCAGGCGTGGCAGCTTTCCAGTCAGGTCGCCGACTCGGAATCAGCGGATGATCCCGCTGTGGGCGATATTCCATCGTTCAGCCGAGTCTATGTCCGAAGAATGACTCCGGAACAGGTCTACGAATCCATCCGCATCGCAATTCGTTCCACAGCCGATCAGCCGACGGAACAGCCGTCTCTGCATACCCAGCATCGCCGAGACTGGGTCCGACAGTTCGCGACCGCGTACGACACGGATGAAAACGATGAAAGCCTGGATTTCGAAGGCACCATTCCTCAGGCCCTGGTAATGATGAATGGCGTCGATGTAGATGAAGCCATCCACCAGGTCGCTCAGACTCTGACCGGAAACACCGGTCGACTGAATGAATCGGCCACCGGTGTGCTGGACCGCGTCTCGCTGTCTCTGCTGACTCGTCACCCGACATCAAAGGAAGAAGAAGTCTTCCGCAGTCATTACCGCCGCCTTGCTCGAAAAAATCCCACGGTCGCCATGCCCTCGGCGATCGAAGATATGATGTGGGCCTACCTCAACAGCAGCGAATTCGTCATGATCCACTGACCCTCAGGGATCTTCAGCCGCAGCTTTCTGAGATGCGCCGTCAAACCGCAGTCGCAGGCCATGCACGCCAAGGTCGACGGTCCGGTAATTGTCAGCCGTCAGCCACAGCTGCCGCAGGCCGTACTGAGTTGGAACTTTCTGCTCGAACAGCCGTTCACCGGTCGTGCGCGAAATGCCCAGGAAGGTGTTCTGTGTCTGTCCGGCAGCGGCATTGGCCGGAACTGCCTGCGACTCAATGACCACCAGAACCGGAAAATCCGGCTGATCGGTGGCCAGCAGCACGGGGGACGACCGTTTCAGCTGCCAGCGAACTTCTCCTGAGTCTCGATCCAGAGCGATGACGCGTCCGTCGCATTCCACCAGCCGGCGTTCGGGCGGCAGTGTCGCAGGCATCGGAGCGGCAGGGCGAACACTCAGATAAATCATCACGCTGTCCACAGCCACCTGCAGACCGGGGAAAGCATGGTCAGGTGATTCCGCCGACGGCAGAGACTTATCTGAATCCGATTCCGAGGCGGGTCCTTCCGCAGACGCGCCGGACGCCGGGTTCTGTGATGGCCCCCAATCACAGTGATAGTCCCTGAGTGATTGTTCCCGCAGGTTGATCAGCCTGACCAGGCCGTCACTGCCGAATCCGGCCAGTAATCCGTCATCCACAAAATGAAATTCGTTCAGGTTGCTCAACGAAATTCGATCGGTGACGTCCCCGGACATCGGATCCACCCACTGCAGTTCTGTTGCTGCTCCATCGCGACCTCGCTGCCAGCACACAAGGTGATCACCCTGCGATCTGACAATCTGCAGATCACTGTCAGCAGCAGCTTCCGTTTTCAGCACGGCTCCGGTCCGCAGATTCAGAAGCGTTCGAGCTCCGTCCTGATGAACGACGACTCCGGCATTCGTGGCTGTGACGGATGATGCCGCGGACGCGTTTCCAACATCTGCCGTCCAGAAAACGCTTCCGGTCATTGCCTGGATTACTTCGCAGTGACTGCCCCATGCGACTGCCAGCCAGTTCCTCCCCAGCCCCACAACGGACACGGAATCTGTGTTCTGTTCTGAAGGCAGCGGCTGCTGACCTCGGTGAAAGACCTCAAAATTCCTCCCCGAATCGTACGGAACCGCTCCACTGCGACTGGCGGGATAATCACGAGTCCAGAGAACTCGACGGTCCAGCACCGACATGGCCGTCAGTCCTTTTTGAGTCTTCAGAACAACGACGCTTCCGCAGCGATACAGCACGTCCGCACTGTTGCTGTACGCCGCAAACAAATGAAAGTTGCCCGAAAGCGACCACGTCCGCCGCCGGTCGGCTGGAAGCTCGGACGCCTGAATTCGGCCGAGGTCTCCGCCCGAGCCGCGCCAGTCATATTGGCTCAGAAACGGATCCTGAGATTCCGCCGGAGTCAGCAGAGTGAACGGGTGCCGGTACGAAAGCGTCCGAGCCACCGGAATTGTCTGATACGACACCCCGGCCCAGCCTTCAAAACTCTTCAGGACGGTCTCACGGTGCTCCTGTCTCAGTTCATCCAGAGTCTTCAGGCCGGATTTTGAAAAACCGGAATGTGACTGCAGGGCGGCTCGGAATGCCGACGGCAGTTCCTGAGCCACCACATTCAGCAGAACAAACCCGGCTCGTTCCGCCACGGAATGATTGTCGGCCGATTTCTCAGCTGCTCTGGTCAGCCAGCGGTCTCCAAACAGTCGAGCCTCAGCAGTCAGATCCACGGCCCCCGGCGACGCGCCGGCCAGCCTGAGTTCAATCACGTGCAGCAGAAGCTGCAGAGCATTCTCGTCAGAAGTTTCTTCAGTCAACCGGCGATGAAGTTCAGGAATCACCGTCGGACTCTGCAGACTCAGCAGGCCTCCGACGGAAAGCTGCTTCAGTTGCTCATCCAGCGGCGGCGATAATGAATCGGATGTTTCAGCGAGTCGATCAATGGCCAGCCCGACCTGAAGTCCGGCCCATCCCTGAACTGTGGGCCGAACATTCAGCTCATCATTCACGGCCACGGCCGACAAAAGATCCTTCGAAATCTCCGCGTCGGAGCGTTGACGGGAATGCGAATCATTCAGCAGCGACAACAGCAGTGGAACGGCTTCGGCATCCTTCTGCTGTCGCACCAGAATGTCCGCCTCCACAATGGCGGCCTCCCGGCGCTGTTCACCGGTTTCTGCGGAATCCTTCAGGATCGCGAGGTAGGTTTCGGGGGTCTCCCGAGCCAGCTGCAGTCTGCACTCGAACTGCAGCGCCTTCAGCTCCGTCGCTCGGCGACCTGATTCCTTCAGACCGTCGGCCAGTTTCAGAGCTTCCAGCCATTTGCCCGAAGCGGCCAGTGCCGATGCCAGTTCCAGGACACCTTCAGGACCTGGTAATTCTTTGGCCCGGTCGGAAATTCGCAGCAGGCGATCCGGAGCGGAAAACAGCAGAGCTCGCTCGTCCCGAGCATCCAGCAGACACCCCCATGAATTGACAGGAAGGACACGTTCCACTCGAGCAGCAACTTCTCCGGTTTTCAGTCGGACGGCCATGACGGCTCCGGACGACATGGGAATCAACAGGCATCCGCTTCGTTCAGTGCCCGATCCCGTCGGGCGACCCGTTTCTGTCGGCAATCCAATGTCCCACCGGGTTTCTCCGGTTCGCAGATCGCGGCAGATCAGACGTGTCGCAGCCGAGTTCACTTCTCCCTCGCGTTCCGCTGAAACCAGACACTGATCGTCAGCGTGAATGACCATCGGCGAAAAGCCGACCGGCACGGTTTTCAACAGCTGTCCGGAAATCGCATCCATCAGTTCCAGAGCTCGCCCCTGCTGGGACAGGACGGTCAGACGATTCTCCGAACGCACAATTGCTGATGTGTTCCAGTGCTCTCGCAGTGACGGTGTGGCGGGCAGACGGGCAGAAAACAATCCGCGACGGATGAAGTTCTGCGATTGCTGAGGCTGAGATGAATCCGAAAGCCTGGAGGCCCACACCACGCCACGAATCGCCTCATCCACACACATCAGCCAGCCGGTCTGAGTCTGAACCCAGATCAGCCCTTCATCGGCCAGGGGCTGAGATGCACACAACTGACGAAAGAGATCCTTCTGAATGCTGTTTTCCGGAAAGCTTAAAACCGCAGACCACAGCTGTTCTCCACGGTCAGCCGCCAGACAGCCCAGTCTCAGTTCGCCGTTTCGTTCATACACAATCAGGACCTGCTGTCGACTCACAGTCGGTGCGCCGGCAAACCAGACAGGCAGAGACGCCTGTCCCGCGTCCTCAGCAGCCATTGTTGCACCCGCCGTCCACAATCGCCGACCGGTGGCGCGATCCACAGCCACCAGACGCGATTCCGGCGACTGAATTCCATTGCGAGCCATAAAGACGGGGTTGGCCATTGCTCGAACCGACATCGGGTCGGTGCCCTTGACTGCCTGGACAAAGTACAGCCGGTGACTGTCCACAGTCAGTCCCGGCGTGATGGTGTCCTGACAGAAAACCTTCGACAGCAATGAGTGTTCGAGCACTCCGAATTCGGCAGCCCCGTCCGGCGCCAGCCCCGCCCGAAGCGCTCGCGGATCCGGCAGAAAAGATTCGGCACGAACAGACGTATCCGGCAGATGCCAGCGTGGTTCACCGGACTCAGGGTCCATCGCCAGGATTCCACGTGACGTCCGCCGAAACAGCGTGGTCCCGTCGACAAGATCCTTCCATGTCGTTGCCGGAGTCGCATTCGCATCAGCCGCCGCCGACAGAAACGTTTCCATCGCCTGCTGAAGCTGAGGAGCCAGATCCGGACGCTGCTGCCAGCGGGGAAATTCCGGAATGACAGGAAGCGAAGCATCGTCTGCCGAATCTCCATCGACATCAGACGCTGATACAGAATTGGCAGCGTGGCTCTGAAGACCTTTCAGCAGATTCTCAGCCAGACGACGAAGTTCCGGAGCAACGCCTGCCTGCAGCAGTGGATTCAGCCAGCTGATCGCTGCCAGGCGGTTCCCGCGATCCTGATGCAGACGAGCCATCAGCAGCTGGACCTGACCGGCTGACTCGGTTCCGGGATACCGCAGAACGATTCCACCGGCATGCGATGCAATACCATCAGCCAGCGCGTTCTGCAGTGCACGTTCGGCCGGTTCAGAAGTCCGTTCAATGGCTGCCTGACGAATCGGCGACGGCAGACGATGGAAGCATTCATGAACTCGGCGAAACAACGGAACATAAACCGTTGAATCCGGCTGCGACGGAACGATGACCTCCGGTTCCGCGGCCTGCAGCAGCCGCAGAACCCGGTCGGCCTCTTCAAACTCACCGGCATCCAGATGTCGCGAAAGCTGTTCAACCGCTGAAGCCGTTCGGCGATTCAGAGGAAGTCCGTTCGACAGAGAATTCTGTCCCTCCGCAGAATCCGCATCGGGCGGCTGAGCTATCAGTGGAGCCGTTCCGACCAGCACAAACGCAGCAAGGACGCACAGGGTTCCGGCAGCACAATTCCGCACAGGCACTTCCGAACTCATCATGCAATTCTGTTTCCTTTCCCGGCAGGCACGCTGATCCGGACAGAGCCCGACACCGATTCAAACGGACCTTCGGGCATCCATCTGCCGCACGCACTGAAACACAGCTGACTCAGACGAGTCAAATGCCGCAGCGGCCCTCCGTTGTGATGAAACCATCTTAAGGATTGATCCATGCCGGGAACAGCCGCTGCTGCTCATGTTTTCTTCGGCCTGAGCTTCCGCTTCCCTGCCGAACACATCGTGATTGCTTGGAATCCGGTGCCGTCCGGATAAGCTTCCATTCTGCCTCTGCCGTTTCCGCATGGAGTCATCCCTCATGAATTCCGCTGTTTCCACCGGCCTCACGACCTGCGTCCTGCTGTTGCTGACGCCTTCTTCCTTTGGTCAGCCCGCACCTCACGAAGGCAGCCCCGAGTTTCTGAGCTTCATTCAGACATCAGCAAAACAGCTGCGATCCGGGGAGACAGCTCCGGCATCTGAAGCAGCGTGGAAGCAGGACTCCGCGAAGCTCAGAACACAACTGCTGCAGGCGTGGGGTGGTTTTCCGGAACATCCGACCGACCTCGAACCGCGAGTTCTCGAAACTCTGCAGCGTGACGGTTACCACATTGAGAAACTGATTTTTCAGACATTGCCGGATGTCTGGATGACGGCCAATGCGTACGTTCCCGAAGCAGATTCACCGGTTCCCGCCGTGTTGTGCGTGCATGGACACTGGAAGGGCGCCAAGCAGGATCCGCACGTGCAGGCTCGCTGCATCGGTTTGGCAAAACTGGGTTTCTTTGTGCTGGCCGTGGATGCCTTCGGAGCCGGTGAACGAGCCATCGGCAAGGCGCTCGGAGAATACCACGGAGAAATGACAGCCGCGACTCTGCTGCCGGTCGGTCGACCACTGAGCGGCATACAGGTGTACGAAAATCAGCGAGCCGTTGATTACCTGTTGACTCGACCGGAAGTCGACGGAAGCCGAATCGGGATCACCGGAGCCAGCGGAGGCGGGAATCAGACGATGTACGCCGGAGCGTGGGATGAGCGCTTCAGGGCCGTCGTTCCGGTGTGCTCAGTCGGCAACTATCAGGCCTATCTGGGAGCCGCCTGCTGCATGTGCGAAGTCATTCCCGGCGCGCTGGCGTTCACGGAAGAATGGGGCGTCCTGAGTCTCACGGCGCCGCGAGCACTCATGGTGGTGAATGCCACTCGGGATGCTCGTCAGTTCTCTGTCGCCGAAGCAGCAAAAAGCATCGCTCAGTCACAGCCGATCTTTGACCTTCTGAAGACATCTGACCGACTTCGACATGCCGTCTTTGAATCACCGCATGATTATAACCAGGAAATGCGGGAAGCCATGTACGGCTGGATGACTCGGTTTCTGAAAGGCACCGGTGACGGTTCTCCGATTTCGGAGCCGGCCCTTGAAACCGAAGACCCGGAAACCCTGCGGTGCTTTCCCGGTGAATCCCGGCCCGACAGCTGGCTGACTCTGCCACAGTTTGCCGCCATTGAAGCTCGGAAGGTTCTGGCAGCACACGACCGACCGCAGGATGCCACCGCATGGGAGGCTCACCAGGCGGCCGCAGCGGCTCGGCTTCACGACAAAGTTCTGGGCAACACCGATCCAACCGCCCCTTCTCAGCTGCAGATTCAGGTGGCCGAAGAGCCCACTCCTCCCAATGCCGGTGCCCCGCTGATCTCGACCAGGCACGTTCAGTTCTCGCCCGAGCCGGGAATCAAGCTCAGCGCGGTCGGACATTTCCATGAGGATCGCCAGGCGGCTGAGATTGCCTTTCTGATTCATCCGGATGGCGGTCTGTCACCGGACGTCCGGACGCGGACGCAGGAACTTCTGGTCGCTGGTACAGATGTTGTCATCTGTGAACTGCGAGCCTGCGGACGACACTCCGTCGCCCGAGATCAGGTCGGGCATGCAGCGGATCACAACTCCGCGGAATGGTCGCTGTGGCTCGGACGGCCTCTGCTCGGTCAGTGGGTCAAAGATGTCCGAAACGCCATTCGGGCCTGTCGACATCAATTTGGTCTGCCGACAAACGTCAAAGTCATCGGCTACGGCGCCGGTGGGACCATCGCCCTGTGTGCAGCGGCCCTTGATCCCGCCGTGACTCAGGTCGAAGTCATCAACAGTCTGGCTACCTACGTCACCGATGTGCCCTACCGGAATCAGCGTCTGGGCCTGCTGGCCCCGGGAATTCTTCGCGACGTCGGCGACATCCCCGACATTGCCGCGCTGATCGCTCCGCGCAAACTCACAATCACAGCACCAGTCTCGCCCGTTGGCAAGGTCCTGACAGAAGCCGAAGCGAAGGCGGCGTTTTCCGAAACCGCACGCGTCTACAACAACGTCCTGAACAGCCCCGAAAACTTTCAACTGCGGCCGACAGAAAACGATTCAACCAAATAACGCTGGCTCAGGACGCTGACCAAACCCAAACAGAAGTCGAACATCGACCAGGACGGTAACGAGCTGCTCCTGCCGTGAATCCACATGGAAGCTGCTGTCCGTTTGATGGCTGCGATCAGAATGAGATCAGCTCTGAACCGCTTCGAGTCGAAAGTGACTGCAGCAGAATATGATCAATCGACGGATTCAGGCCGGTCACCGATCCGTCGGCAAACGCAAACTGAACCACGTCACGATGATGGCTCCAGAAGTATCCGTTGTCCGGGCCAGATGTCGTCACCAGGGATCGTTCGGTGCTGAGCAGATTGTCGCGATTGCCGGAATAGTCGGGAAGTTCGCCTCCTGCACATAACAGCCAGCCTGCTTCAAGATCGTCAGGAATTCCGCGTTCTCCGATCATCAGAGTATTCGAGGTGCCGTCGCGAACGGCGTCCAGTCTGACTCGACTGCCGCTGAACAACAATCCGTCGTGCGCGACCGGCGACGTCCCGCTCACCCCCAGATAACTGTTGGTCGCGTGACGCCCATGAGTCGCTTCGTAAGTTGAACAGACAAGCCCGGCGTTCGGGTCGGCCGGACAGGCAAAGGATTCAAGGGAAATCGGGCGAGGATCCTGATCCGGCGGAACTGATTGCCCGTAGAAGAAGCAGTAATCCGGAAAACTCAAATCGATGCGGTCCGCCAGATCCACACGATCCACATACGCCAGCAGTTGTGACTGAAACGTCCAGAGCCGCCCGGGCAGATTTCCTTCGGGCAGTTTTCGATGAGCCGAATGAAACCCGTGCAGCGCCAAAGCCACCTGCCTCAGACGGTTCATACATTGAACACGTCGCGACTGCTCTCTGGCGGAAACAATCGCCGAAGCAATCAGTGACATCAAAGCGCCAATGATCGAAATCACGACGAGCAACTCCAGCAGAGTGAAGCCGCGTCGAAGGTGCAGTCCATAGTGATTGCTCGCCAGCCTGCGGTCGATTTGATGATTCCGATTCATACTCCCACCTCGCTTCGCACCCGGATTTCCACCGAAACAGATACCTGCCGCACCCGGAGAACCTGTGTGTCACATCCACACAGCCCGACAAACCTGCCCGGCCAAATGAACATCCACTAATCGTCGTGATCGCCGCCATGACCCTCTGAGTGATGCGATTCGGAGTGGTGACCTTCAGAGTGATGTGATTCACTGTGATGCGATTCGTTGTGGTTTTCTTCGGGATGGTTTTCCGAATGAGTGCCCTGAGTGTGATTTTCCGATGCCTCGGAATGATTGCCTTCGTCACCCGAACTGCCATTTCCGGAAGTGGTCGTGGAATCATCCGAATCATTGACGCCTGTCGATTCTAATGAGCTCGCGGTCGACGTGGTGGAGCTCACCGCCTGAGTCGTGAGGACGTCCTGTGCGTAAAGAAGAAAACTGCGAACGACCGCCGCAACATCTTCGACGGCCCCATCGGCATGCACAATGACACTTCGACTCAGAGCCGTTTTCTGAGCTCGACCGATGGCACCATTCACCTCGGGCGACACAACACACGTCGCGCACACGGCAATAGTCAGAGCAAACAATCCAGTCACCCGGTGACTTCGAGATCTCGTCGGAAGCAGGAACTTCAGGCCATTCATTTCATCGTCCTCTCATTGTGTCGTTGCATGTCGTCAGCGTCCGAAGGGCGCGGACATTTAAGGTTCATTCCCAGCGGAACGTCGATGTCCATCGCCTCCGTCTCAACCAATTACCCGAACTCCTCGAAAACCTTGCACAGAAAAACAGATGATTCGCTCAGGCTGTGAAAACTCATTCAGCAGCCGAAATTTTTGACCTGAGCAACAGGACGCCATCTCGATTGATCCTCTGTCACTGAACGACCCATGATGGCAAGACGACCGGAAACCAAATAAACGCCGCGCAAGATTTGCTGCCGGGCGAAGTATTGAGAAACAGTTATCGATTCGGGTTCTCCACAACTACCTCGCCGAAAGTTCACCGCCATGCCGCCCAAAGCAGGATCTGCACGTTCACATCAATCCGCCACCACATTCCGCGACCGTTTGTCGGCAATTTTCAGCGGTCGCAGGCGACGGCAACGACGAATACGGCAACGATCACATTGAAGGCGGCAGCGGCGACGATGTCCTGGTCGGCGGAGCGGGCCGTGATGAAATCGAAGATGAACGCGGCCGCAACATCCTGATCGGCGGAACCGGCTACGATGAACTCGAAGGCAGCCGCTACCGCGACATTCGTATTGCCGAATCCATCGCAGCCGAAGACGACCTTGCTGCTCTGGATGCTGCACTGGCCGCGTGGGCGGACGGGAACATTTCAACGGACCTGATCCCATTGAGATAGGCGGTCTCAGCGTTTCCGCCGGTTGTCCGTACTCCGGGCGAACAAACGGCGATTCACGACTGTTTTTCCTGGCGCTCGCCGGTTACATCAGGTAACGCAGCTTGTCGGCTCCCTGAGATCGTCGGGAATCGCTTTCGATGAGATCTGACAGTTCGTCGAAACCGTAAATGGTTTTGATGCGATGTGTCAGGTGAGCGCGTTCCCGTCGAATCTTTTCCGGTGTCCAGAATGCGGCCGTCAACGGGCTGTCAGAGGTCGGAGTTTCCGGTCCTTTTTCTTCTGAAATGTCCGGCACAGTGTGGAACAGTCGAAAATGTTCGTGAAAGGCGGGGAGTCCTTTGATGGCCAGGTCTCGATACCCCTGCTGAGCCAGTTCTGCCAGCGCAGCGGCATGATTGATAATGTGCCAGGGCCCGCCGAATCCTTCCCGACGCTGCGCGACGTGCTGAATCAGGTCGTCAACGACGGCATTGGCAACAGCCTGCAGATCCGGAAACGGTTTGATTCCGTCATCGTTCGGCAGTACCACCTCCCGGCCGTTGATGCGGCCCTTTTCTTTTCCGTAATACCCGCTGCCGGCAGACACATGATCAAACGCAGCAATCAGTTTGCAGATGCCATCAACAATCGAAGGCGTCGCAAGGTCGGAATGATCTTTCAGAGCCCGGATGGCAATCGAAGCAAAAATCACATTGTGCCCTGACTCCCGAGCTCGATCGATATTCCGGGACAACGCATCGGCGATTGCGTCAATCAGATTCTCCTGAGGTACTTCCTTTGGAAACGGCTCAAACATCGCGGCCGCGCTGATCGCGGCATTCTTTTTCGGGCTGAAAACAGACTCACCGCGAATAATCCGGTCCAGTTCTGCTTCGATTCCCGTTGAGACGCGATCGTCGAGATCCGGATGGCGTTCACCGATGAAATAACCGGCCACAACAGCCGCGCCCAGATGCCCCGACATGGCACTGACCTGATGAGCTCGAGCCAGAGCACACAGCCCTTTGGGAAGGTAATCAAAGGCAATCATGAAACCATGCTCTTTCGCAGACGTGTCGGACGGCCCACCTGTAGAAGATCATAATTACCCTGCTCTGCAATGGAAGCGCTCGTCGGCAGGACAGGCGCCTCCGGAAGTCTGATTCATCCGCGCAAGGAATTCCGGAAGTGACGGTATCAGTCAAAGCCCGGCCGGTTTGCCGCTTCGAACAGGAGCAAACATCGCGGAATCCGGATCAGATTCTGATCACTGTGACAGGAAACATGCCACTATCAATGAGAGCCTGATGAGCCGTTTGAATCCGGAAATTATGAGCAGCATGAACTGCTGATGAAAACCGTTTTCAGGCTCGATGACCGCATGAGCTTTCGATGAGACCTGTGGAAATCATCCGGCTCACCTGTTTGCAGTTATCGGCGCGGGATACAAGGACGCAGCTGGTGAGGCCACGATGAATGCAGACTGAACTGACTACGTCCGTAATTCTGCTGGACCATGTTCGGCAGCCACGATGGAAAACAGCCGGCACGACGTTCAGACACGGACGGATGAACGCGATTGATCTCGGAATAATTTCAGCACGGGAAAACTTTCTGCACCTCAAAAGGAATGACACGGATGTCGTTGCACAATTCTCAGTTTCGATCTGCCTTCAGACTGTTTCTGACTGCCATGACCGGATTCTGTTTTCTGAATCCCGTCAACGGGCAGTCCGGTGGATTTCAACCGCCGTATCCGTCGACCGGATTTCCTTATCCGTATCCTCGACCGATTCCTCCGGAAGGTGCTCGGTCACTGCGGATCGCCGTGACGGAAGATGGTCCGACCCGGGAACTGACACCGGCGCCGATGTCAGCGGATTCGAAGGCGAAAACCGCAGACGAAAAGCTTCAAAGCAGTGAATCCGGACACAGCGAGGATCCAAAGGCGAGCGGAACTTCGAAAGGTGATTCGAAGAAGACGGACAGGAGCGAACAGAAAAAGCAGACCGACCGGACTCAACGCCGGCAGGAACAGACAGCTCAGATTTCCAGTGGACAGTCCGCATTTCAGAATCGCTGCGTCCAGTGTCACGATGCCGACAAGTCGCTGCAGAAGAAGAAAAGTCTGTCGGCGTGGCGAGCCACGATCGCTCGAATGGCTCGACAGGACGGCGCAGAAATTCCCCAGTCAGAGTGGGAAGTGATTGCCGTCTACCTGGCATCATTGAATTCATCTGCTTCAACGGCAGGCGGTGCTGCTTCCGCAGACGACGACGGCAGCGATGCTGACGATGCGGCTGGAGATATGGGAACGGTGTCTGAGGTGACTGTGTTTGGAACCATATCACCCACACTGCGAACCAACGGCGAGGACATTCAGAACCCCGGATTCTTTGGCGATGTCTGGGGCGGAGTGGCATGGGAACCGTCCAGCGGTCCGATCAGTGCCAAAATGGTGGCCTGTATTTCGTGTCATAACGAGCATGACGAAGGATACCTCAGTCGTCTGGAAATCGTTCAGGCAACCTTAACCCTGGACCTGGGAAAACTTGTGCGGGGAGAGGAGGGCCAAAGCGGCAGCCGAGCACGTCGACGGAGTGGAGGAGGAATGTGTACCGGCTGCGCTGAAGACTCCTGCCTGCCACCGTCAGCCCTGATGCGCTGTCCTCCGGAACGTCGAACAGAGGCATTCCTTGAGGCCGGTCGAATGGTCGTTCCGTTCGGAGCGTTCGCGTCACAGGTAAATCCCGGGGTCTATCGCACGGTCACTCGTCCGCTGATCTTCAATATGGGACAGCGGGTTTACGACGAAGATCTGGGAGACCCGGTTCTGCCGATGCCATTTTCTGACGAAGGAGCCAATCTGAACGTTGTGGTTCCGCTGTTTGACACGGTTTCGCTGAACATGGACGCCTACGTGGTCAACGGCCTTCAGGGGACCAACAATATTAATCTGGACGACAGTCGTGACTATGTGGACAACAACGGATCGCCGTCAGTGGGTGGCCGGCTCACTCTGGGCAATCCCACACTGCGACTGGGAACATCCGTCATGGGCGGTCAGTACAACGGAAACGATGAATCATCACCGGATGCACGTGAACTGAACTACCTGATTTACGGTGCTGACGTGACCTGGCGGTACAGAGATATTCTCCGGGTTCAGGCCGAGTTTGCTCAGCGAAACACAGATGCGTTTTACGACCTGGAAACTCCGTTCTATGCGACCGACAAAGTAGCAGGCTGGTATGTCGAAAGCGAGCTGTTGCTTTCACGAAAAGCCAGACTGAGCGCCATCGGACGATGGGATCAGCAGCACCAGCACTACGGCGGATTTGATCCTGAAGGGACGCTGCCGTCAGCTGTCTTTGACGTGAATCGTCTGACATACGGAGTGAACTGGACTCTACCCGGCGGCAGCCTGCTGATGTTCAACATGGAACACTGGTTTCTGCCGGATGGTCTGAGCGACGTGGACGTTGTGGGTGTTCGCTGGGCCGCATCGTTCTGATTCCGGAACGTCTGCAGCAGACGTATACGAATTGCTGTTGGGGGCTCGCACAGATGGAACAGACAACATCTGTGTGACAGTTCCCACAGCCCGCCTGCCGGTTGCCTGCGAAACGTTCATGCCTGAGAACAGTCTTCCATGATGTAACCGTGACCACGTCGCGTATGGATCAGTGTTGCCCAGTGAGGACGTTCGATCTTTTTTCGCAGGTAGTTGATATAGACGTCAACCACATTGCTCAGAGCGCTGGATTCGAAATGATACAGACTCTCCCAGATCTCAGAACGCGACACCACCTGCCCCTGCCGCATGGCCAGAAACGTCAGCAGAGAATACTCGCGACCGGTCAGTTCAATGTCCTCACCTGCTCGACTGACTCGCCGGGTGATAGTGTTGATCTGCAGGTTGCCGACTCGCAGCACCGGGTCACGCTGGTCGTATCGCCGACGGACCAGAGCGCGCGCCCGAGCCACCAGTTCTTCGCAGGCAATCGGCTTGACCATGAAGTCGTCGGCACCGGCGTCCAGTTCCCGAATTCGGTCCTGCAGAGAACTGCGGGCACTCAGCATGAGAATTCCGGAATCCGAACCGGCCTGCCGCAGATGCCGCAGAATCACCGCCCCCTGCGAATCAGCAAGGTCGTAATCCACAACGACAATGTCGTATTGCGAGTTCGTTGCAAACCACAGGCCTTCACGACCGGACGGAGTCTGATCCGTCGCAAATCCCGCTTCGCTCAGGGCAATAATGATTTCTGTCCGCAGATTCGCGTCCGGATCAATCACAAGAGCTCGCATGGCCGCCCGATATCACTGGTTCTCAAAAGCATCGTTCACCGGTCCGTCGCAGAAAAAGCGACCTATTCCAGCGGATACCGGCGACGCAGACGTTTCTTGCGCGCCGAATTGATTTTTGAGCAACTTTTCAGAAATCGCCGAGTTGACTCAGGCAATGACGAGCATCGCCGCCCGCTCTCCGGGCCGTGTTCGGTCGAAACAGCCGAAGACGGCTGAGGCCGGGAAATGAGGAAACAAATGCTGAAAAAGAACTGCAATTCTCACGAAATTCTCATCTGCTAAACTGTAGATTCAGGCGTCGAGGGTGATTTCCCCGACAGCTGACACCATACGCAACGGATTGCGAAAAAGGCGAATCATGACCGAAGGCCAACAGACGTTTTCCTTCCGACCGGCGGAGCCGGAAATCACGGTGGTTGTTCCGACCTATCGGGAAGTCGAAAATCTGCGGGAGCTGGTTTGTGGAGTGGTTCAGGCTGTAACCGCCAGTCAGCAGACCTGCGAGATCGTCATTGTCGATGACAACAGCAGTGACGGCACCATCGAACTGTGTGACCAGCTGGCTGAGGAATACCCGGTTCGACTTGTCACCCGAATTCATGAACGAGGACTGTCCACCGCCGTGATCCGAGGCTTCTCAGAAGCTCGTGGCCAATACGTCGTCGTCATGGATGCGGACCTGTCGCACCCTCCCGCTGCAGTCCCGGATCTGGTTCGCTGCCTGCAGTCCGAAGATGTCGACTTTGTTGTCGGCAGCCGATACGTCCCAGGCGGTTCGGTCGATCAGGCATGGACTTTGTGGCGTCACATGAATTCACGAGTTGCAACGCTGATGGCCGCCGGACTGACATCGGTTCAGGACCCGATGGCTGGCTTCTTTGCATTTCGAAGATCGTTGCTGGGTGATCTCACTGAACTGAATCCCTGCGGATACAAGATCGGACTGGAACTGATGGTCCGCAGGAACTGCCGACGAGTCGTCGAGATTCCGATTCGCTTTGCTGACCGTCGGCATGGCGAAAGCAAGCTGAGCTTTCGTGAACAGAGACTTTATGTTCAGCACCTGCTGAGACTGTATGCTTTCCGCTATTCCGGCACTGCCCGGTTCGCTCTCTTTGCAGCCGTCGGAGTCAGCGGAATGGTCGTCGACCTGCTGACGTTTCGTTCACTGATCAGCGTCCTGGGAATCGGGTTCGCTCGAACAGTGGCGATCGCACTCGCAATGACCTGGAACTATGAACTGAACCGTCGAGTCACGTTTTCGGATCGAACAGGCGATGCGTCTGTGCGCGGATATCTGAATTTCTGTCTGGCCTGCCTGACAGGAGCTGTCATCAACTGGGGCACCACACTCGTCCTGATTGAATCGTCGTCCTACTTCCGATTCGTTCCGGTCGCAGCCGCGGCCTGCGGCACGGTGGCCGCAGCAGCTGTGAACTTTGTCATGTGCAGTCGATGGGTGTTCGGTCGCCCGGCCCCTGCCACCGCAGCACAGGAAACCATCTGGCCGGAAACACTGCCAATCGGAACCACCCCCGCAGCGATTCAGGACGCAGGCAGTAAACGTCAGGCGGCCTAGATTGCAGTCTGAATGGCGTGAAAAACAGTTCAATCATTCGCTGAGGCTGTTGATCTTTTCCGCAACGGCGAACACGGTGTCCCAGCTGACCGTTTCTTCCGGCGCCGTGAAGACGGATTCCCAGACTTCGCCATCGACACTGCGCCGAATGTCATACCGACGTCGTTCCACATTGATGATTGTCCCCGAATCACTTTCGACAAATCGTCCGCCGGGAGTGGATTTCAGGAGATCCTGCCACGTGATGCCGTCACGACTGCGGCGACCGTGACTGCCTTGCTGAGCCGTCAGCCAGAATTCGCCACGCACGAAGCTCAGCCCGCGCCACGACAGCCCCCGGCCTTTCAGACCATGGTCATGCAGAGTCCATGTTCGGCCACCGTCTGCTGACCGAGCCACCTGGTCCTTGTAGCTCACGACAAACACGCCATTCCCGAACGCCACTTCATCCTGGCCTCGTTCCGGAACGCCGGCAATCACACTGTGCTGCCAGTTCTGTCCCAGGGCATCGCTGAAGAAGACGTGTCCGTTATCTCCCACCGCCAGAAACCGACCACCTTCATAGACACCGAAGGTGCAGATGATGTGATGAGTCTTTCCGCCGTTCAGAAGGTCCTTCAGACTGTGCTGCTGCCAGTCCTGTGACGCACCACCCCGTGACGTGAGACCTCGCCACTGATCAGCACTGGTCAGCATGACTCCGTTCCCGGCCGCGGCTGCCCATACACTGCCGACGTCCCGTGATCGATCGTTCAGGTGTCCCCAGTGAACTCCATCAACGGTGCCCAGATAAACTCCGGGAGTTCCCCAGCCGGAAAAGACACCAATGACTCCGTTTGTGGAAGCCATGCCGTAGACGGCAAATGTGCCGTGCCAGCCACCGTCTTCCAGTGAGTCCGTCGCCAGGAAAGTCTGCTTCCATGTCCGACCATCATCACGCGACACAAGAACACGTGCTCCCTGTTTGGAACACACCGCAAAGACCGGCTGTTCGCGGCGAGCCACCTGATCCTTCAGAACCGGGATTTCAGCGGGGACTTCTGCGTGTTTTGACTGAGCCCACAAAGCGGGGCTGAAGGACAGGATTCCCGCAGCCGCAGCCGCCGCAGCCAGGGTCATTGAAAATCGAACGGAAACATTCATCGAGAACTCTTCTCCGAACAACAGGATTTCTGAATCGACCGCCACAAGGCTTCCGCAATCACCTGCATTCCCTGATCTCCAGGATGCGCGGCAACTCCGGCGTGTTCAATTGCTCGTTCAGACCGAGCATAACATGACTCGTTGACTTCAGCACTGATATCGACAAAGTGATGGCCGAGTTCGTTCGTGACCTGTTGCATCAACCCGTCCCGCACCGGATCCGGCCAGAACTGGCTGCGGACAAAGATCTTTGCGGAAGTCCCCTGCCCCAGCGTGCTGACCAGCCTGCGGAAGTCTTGCGCAAACTTCTGTTTCGCTGCGTCGGTTTCAGGGCGAGCTGCATTTTCCCCGATGGCAATGATGATCAGATCCGGCCGGAACGCCACTTCCGACGCCAGCTGTTTCGGAATGTCAAATTCCGTCGGCGTCCGTTCGAAGTCGGCAATGTTGCGAATCATCGACTGTGGACGGTGCCCGGTCTGTTCCATGACTTTGGACAGCAGCCGATGGACGTAATCATATTCCTGACGACTGGCTGCCATGCCCCAATTGCCGGTCCAGCCAATCTGCGGTGCCGGTCCGTGTAAGGTAATGCTGTTGCCCAGAAACAGAATTCGTTCCGGAAATGTGACTTCACCCGAAGGTTCGGCCACGGTGGAAATGACTTCAGCAGAATCATCCGCAGCCGCAGGTCCTGAAAGGTTCATGCCCCACCCGACAGACACCATCAGCGACCAGCCCAGCCGGACCGGAATCCCGAAGAAAATTCTCCTTTTGCACCTATCCATCATCATTCCCCGCTGACAAGTCAAACTTTCCGGCCGCGATTCGGCAATGAAATTCTGGTCAGCGATGTCTCGATTGTCGAGCAGACCAACAATCCACGGCGACCCGGGAATTTGGTCGCACCGTGGCCGTATCCTTCCGGAACCACAGCAGATCATTAGATTGTTTTAACTCAAACAGGCTTGACGGTCGCCGGACGTTGGTGCAATCTCTGAGACATCCGAGTCTGCGATGGCCGTGAGGAGCCAGGCGGACGTGATCCGTTTTCTGCTGGAACCTGAGCTGTGCTTTCCGAATCATCCGAACGTCAGCATCGAACTCGCCGCACCCTGCTGTCGCGGGTCCGGGATATCTCGGATGTCGAGGCATGGCAGGAATTTGTTCGCGACTACGGGCCTCAGATTCTGCGATGGTGTCAGCGGCAGGGACTTCAGGAATCCGACTGTGCGGATGTCGTTCAGGACGTGCTGACACGTCTGGTCATCGCCATGCGCAGCTTTGACTACGAGCCGGGAAAGGGACGATTTCGCGGCTGGCTGAAGACGGTGACTCAGAATGCCATCCGCGATTTCGTCCGACATCATCAGCGAGCCGGCATCGGGTCCGGCGATTCGGCGGTGAGTCGCCTGCTGCATGCCGTCAGCGATCCTTCCACCGTGGACGGGCTGTCAGATGCTCTGGAAAAACAGGCCGAAATTGAGCTGCTGCGGGAAGCGGAAGCTCGGGTACGCCTGCGAGTCAAACCGACCAACTGGAAAGCATGGTACCTGACGGTGCGAGACCAGCAATCCGCTCCTCAGGCGGCGGCCGAACTGAATATTGCCGTCACCGATGTCTATGTTGCTCGGTCCCGAATCAGCAGGATGATCACCGAGGAAGTGCAGAAGCTGGATCCGTTGATCCTCGGAGATGATTCTCGTGAGCACTGATCAGGTGATCCGGAAGACAGAGTGTCTGTCGCGGACGCAGCTTCGTGAGTTCCTGGAAAACGCCGACGGGCTAAGCAGCAGTTCCGCGATCGCTCGGCACGTCAACCGCTGTGCTGAGTGCCAGCAGATTCTGGAGGAACTGATTGTTGAGGACGAACACCTGTCGCGGCCAGGTGCGGTCCGTTCACTGCAGGATGACGTTCCTCCCTGGATGTCTGACATCCTCGCTTTTGTGGCTTCCCGTCCGGCTCCGACATGTTCAGCGACTCACACTGAAACTGTTCCGACCGGAGAAGCAGCCCCGCTGGTCTTTCCCGATGTGTCGGAACGCACGGATTCTCTGGGTCGACTGGACGAATTCGAGATTCTGGAAAAGATCGCCAGCGGCGGCACCGGCCATCTGTACCGAGCTCTGGATACCCGACTGAATCGCCCGGTTGCCGTGAAAGTGCTGCGAGGCGAGTTGTGTGTGTCGGAAACGGCTCGACGTCGATTCCTGCAGGAAGCCCGCGCGATTGCCCGACTGACCAGTGATCATGTCGTCTCCGTTTTTGATGCTCGTGAACGCCATGACTATCCGCCTTATCTGGTGATGGAGTTTGTCGAAGGCGAATCACTTCAGCAGAAGCTCGATTCCGGTTTTCGACCGACACATCGGCAGGCAGTCTCAATCATCATCCAGGTACTGACCGGAATTCAGGCGGCTCATCAAAGCGGAGTCATTCACCGTGACGTGAAGCCTGCCAATCTTCTGGTCACGAACGCAGACGGTCGCATCAAACTTGTGGACTTCGGACTGGCGAGACTGGAAGCGGACAGTATCTGCCTGACATCACCCGGCGTCCTTGCCGGGACCCCCGCTTATATCGCTCCGGAACAGATTCTCGATGCCCATGCGGCATCGCCGGTGTCAGATGTGTACAGCAGCGCGATTGTGTTGTATGAACTGCTGACGGGTGAACTTCCGTTTCAGGGTTCAGTCCGAATGGTGCTGCATCAGGCACTTCATGAAGAACTGCGTTCCCTGCGCAGCCTTGATGACACCATTCCCCGCGATCTGCAGACCGTCTGCCTGAAAGCGGCTGCCCGGCTCCCTGCCATGCGTTATCCCAGCGCTGTCGAATTCCTGAATGACCTCCAGCGCTGGAAGGACGGACTTCCCGTGCTGGCTCGTCCGGTTGGCTGGCCGGGACGTTTTTTGAGATGGCAGGCGAGGAATCCCGTCGCGGCCAATCTGTCTGCCGTGATCACAGCGCTGATCGTAACTTTGATCGCTCTGGGCTTCTGGTACACACTGCAGCTGAGGCAGGCTCGGAATACTCTGAGCGAATTCAACATGGACCTGCAGGCATCAAATCAGCAGCTGCAGAATGCCAACAGTGAGATCCTTGCCGAACGTGAACGAGCCATTCATCATGCGGTCGCAGCAGATCATCAGGCCAACCTGGCGTATCGCGTGTTAACGCGACTGACCTTCGAAGTTCAGGATGCTCTGGCCGGTCAGCCTCGACTTCAGGAACGAATTCTCCAGGCATCGATTTCCGATCTGCAGCAACTGGCTTCCGAAGTCAGCCCCGATTCTCCGGTCGGCCTGACTCTGATCACGGCCACGATTCGGCTGGCCGAACGTCTGCTCGCGTCCGACAGGATTGCGGAATCAGAAGCCTGCCTGAAGGTGGCCGAAGACCGACTGCAGTCGCTGTCTGAATCTCTCGCTGACGATCCGGATGCGAAACAGTGCCGCATCTGGCTGGCTCTCTGCCGCGGTGACCTGCAAAGCCGCACCGATCAGCAGGCAGGGATCAGGCTTTATTCGGAAGTGGTTCGGGCCTGCGAAACTCTGGAACAATCCGGATCTGCTCCAGCGGTCACCCTGCATTCCCACGCAGTGGCTTTGCTGCGACTGGCGGATGCGGGTTCAGTATCCGCGACGGATGAACCACACCGTGCCGGGAATCTTCAATTTGTTGATCTGAGTCTTGAGCTGCTGGAACGCTGCCGAATCATGGAGCCATTGTCCGACGAGTTTCTCTTTGATCTCGCATCTGCTCGTCTGAAACGAGCCAACCTGCTGTCGTCAGATGAAGACCTCGCCCGCGAAATTCAAACGGCCGTTGACCTCATGATGGAGATTTCTGACGAATCGCCGCTTCAGACCTCCGCCATCTTCCAGACAACATCCGCGCTGGTTCACCTGAAGCAGCTTGCATCGCACGACGGGTCTTATCTTCAAAAGGCCGTCATTGAGTTGACTCAACGTGTCGAACACCTCAGCGGCCGGCAGAAGTTTACCGAAGCTCAGCTCAAGGCACTTCGAGACAACCTAGCTCGAATCAGCGACTAAGACGCACCCACTGGAAAGATTCTTTCCACATCGACTCGCAGAACTGGCCAGTCTTTTACCAATCGACACCTGAAACTCGCTGAGTCACATGTTGATGCACTTTTGATCAGCTTTGGTCTTTTCCGAGTCCGATCAGAGAGTACACTCGACGGCTTGCAACTGTTCAAAACCCATCGTCCTGAGGACCTGTCATGGTATTCCGTCAGAATTCCAGAAGGTATGCAGCTTCGCGGTCGCGCGGACTTTCGGAGACCCTGGAGGTTCGCCTGAACCTGTCGACAGTGTCCCCGGAGCTGCTGTCCCTGACAGCTCACACACAGTCGTCTTCGTCGTCTTCAGAATCGAGTCACGCTTCAGACGAAGAATCTGAAGAATTCGAGCATCTGGAATCGCTGATTGAAGACGCCCACCACTCGGATTCGTTCGTCAGAATCGAAGATCACGACATCCAGCTGCTGAATGATGTCATTCCGCATGTGGCCAGCGATCTTCAGGTCGACCAGGCGGAACTGCTGCAGAGAATTGTCCCCCCTGCCGGGACACCCTCAGTGCTGACGCTGGTTTCGGATAACGACGAACCAGCCATTCAGAAATCGTCCTCGTCAACCGTGTCCTCGGCGGTTGAAGATGAAAGCAGTGAAGATCTTCCCGCTTCCCCATCCACGTTCGCGCTGCCGGTCCTGACGTCCGGAAGCTCTGCAGTGACGTCCCCCGACGTTGCTGAAGACTCGATTCCGATGCCGGAGGGCGAGCAATTACCGGACGCGGGGTTCGATGCATCAGGTAATGTCGCGAAGTCCGACCGTTCGGTTGCAACGGCCCAATCCGACGTCGGAAGTCCGCAGGTTGCTGCATCCACCAACCAGCAATTCGACGCTGAGTCCCGGGATGCGCTGCAGGACGTCCGGGAAGCCGACGTCTTTGACGGGACCTCAATAGCGACAGAAGCAGCCATCGCAGAAACGTTCGCTCAACCTGAAATGCAGATTTCGGTCAGCATGCTGGGTATTCGGTTCGGGTCGGGCCTGAGTCTGTTCGAGCGGGACATTCGGTTGCCACTGTCCGAAGGTGATCCGATCACACTGGCCGAACCCGCCAGCAGCCACGCATCCATTGCTCCGGAAAGCAGTGGTCTCGTCTGGGCCGCTGTGGCCGCAGCGGCCGCCAGTAGTCTCTGGTCATCCCGCCCGCCGGAAACAAAGGTCATTCTGAAAAAGATTGCCCGCCGTATTCGCCGCAGCGTTCGATTTTGAAGATTGACGCACATTTTAGGTGAGCCAACGATTCGCCTGCCGTTCGCGGCTTCTCACCTGAGCCTGACACTGCGACAAGCCGACGCCTCCCGTCGTGGACGACTCAGCGCGTTCCATGCACCTGTCGAACGGTGAGCACTCGTCGCCTCGTCCTCGGCAAAAAGCAGTCAGGAATCAGCTGACGCTCGCTTCAGAAACCACGTTCGGCGAAAGTATCCGCACTGCGACCTCCGGACGTTTGTCTGCCCGGCTCCGCCCCAACCTGACACAGACCAGTTCCGGCAGGATGCCCGGGGAAAATGGCTGCTCCGTGCGTCCGTCGCGATCGGGCGAACAGACGGCTCAACAAGAAACGGAAGAATGTGGGAACACTCAAACGGATCATTGAAGACAACGACACCCGCCATGAGCGGATTTTTGACTTCGCGATTCAGTCACTCATCGTTCTTTCCCTCGTCACATTCTCGATTGAAACCCTGCCCGATCTTTCGGAACCCGTTCAGCGCTGGCTGCATTATGTCGAAATCGCAACGGTCGTCGTTTTTACGATCGAATACCTGCTGCGAATCGCCGTCGCCGACCAAAAGTTCGAATTCATTTTCAGCTTCTTCGGCCTGGTCGACCTGCTTTCCATCCTGCCATTTTACATCGCGTCGGGAATCGATCTCCGTTCCGTCCGCGCGTTCCGACTGCTTCGTCTGTTCCGGGCATTCAAACTGATTCGCTACAACAAAGCGATTCGTCGTTTTCATCGTGCACTGCTGATTGCTCGTGAGGAACTGATCCTCTATCTGCTGGTAACTCTGCTGCTGCTTTATTTCGCGGCCGTCGGGATTTACTTCTGCGAAAACGAAGCCCAGCCCAATGAGTTCGCATCGGTCTTTCACAGCCTTTGGTGGGCCGTGGCGACACTGACAACCGTGGGTTACGGAGACGTCTATCCGGTCACGACCGGAGGCCGGATCTTCACATTTGTCGTCCTGCTGATCGGCCTGGGCGTCGTCTCCGTTCCCGCCGGACTGGTTGCATCGGCGCTGTCCAAAGCCCGCGAGATGGATGAATAGGACGGGTGCTTCCCCCCTGTTCGTTGGCGACAACATCGAATCGGTCAATCACTGTGGAATTCTCCACTGAGCCCCTGCCCGGAGATTTTCCAGGATTCCGCGCAAGGTTTGGTGGCAGCGGAGGTATGTGATTCAATTCCGAAGACGTCGAGCAAATGATGACATGTTTTCGGGACGCCTGTCTGAACCCGATCCTTTCAAGGGACCTGTCATGAAATTCTTTTGCCCACGATCACGCCGTCCGCGCACGACCACAACAGTGACCGGGATTGTCGATGCTTTGGAAACTCGGCAGCTGTTATCGGCCTCCAATAAACTGACAGAACTCGTTCATGTTTCTGCTGATTCGCAGGAAGCCGCCGTTGAACGCGAAAGCAATGAACGACGGGAAGGCCGCGAAAATGAGAGCGGTGAACGTGAAGGCAATGAGGTTGAAAACCATGTGTCCGGAGCTTCAGACGACGGCGGAAACGGCGGGAATGACGACGGAGGTTCAGCCGGAACATCCGCGAATGATGATTCAGGGACGAGCGACTCCTCCGGGACTGACGACACCGGCAGTAGCCTCGCGACAGCAACCGGATCCATCGACGACAGCGGTGCAGACCTTTCCGCGGCTTCCGAGGTCAGCAGCAGTGCTTTCGAGAACGGTGAATCCGACAACTCACACGACCGTGATCATGACGGTGTTGATGACGCACACGACCACGACAATGACAACGACGGGCTGAACGACGAGTACGATGACAACGGCGTTGAGCTTCACGGGATGGTCACGGGGGCGACCGGAACTGTTGGTGCGGCCCGGTATACATCTGAGGTCGAACACGGTCAGACCATCCGCAGACTCGCGGTGCAGGTGTATGGACTGACGGCGGGTCAGTCGCTGGCGGTCAGCGCGGATGGACTCAGTCTGGGTTCAATGAGCGTTGATTCGCGAGGTTACGGGCGGCTGGTGCTTTCCGATCTGCCGAACGTCGGACAGTCGGCGTTCCCGGACGGCTTTTCCGGAATCCTGTCAGGCAGTCAGATCACGATCGGCACAGAGTACACCGGTACTCTGACCAACGGTGACCCGGCAACCGGTGGTGACGACGGCAGTTCCGACGGCAGTCATCTTCGGCTGGATCTGGTTTCAAACGGCAGCATTGCCGGTCGAGTCACCTTCGAAGGGTCGTCCGGCGGCGTGCATGAATTCTCCGTGGAAGTGTGGAACGGTGTCTCCGGCGATCGGTTGAGCGTTGTGGTGGCAGGCGTGACGGTCGGGGAAGTCGTTGTGAATCCTCGAGGTTTCGGGCGACTGAAGTTCGAAACGGGTGTGGCAGCATTTCCGGTGAACTGGCCGGGGATCAGCGACGGCACGGAGATTTCAGTCGGGACCGAATTGTCCGGAACCGTTGTCGGAACGGGCCGTCTGGCCGACGCATCACATTCTGAAGAAGTCGAAGCCTACGATCTGGACCATCGCCTGCAGCTGAAGACATCCGGTGCGATGTTCGAAAACTGGGGCGGACTGGGGGAAAAATGGCTGCAGGGCAGCGACGGCTGGTACTTCATCACACCGGACGGTTCGCTGTACCTTTGGGATGGCGGCACCGGAGCAAACGGAACTCTGATCGCAACTCTGGATGTCTCATTTTTTGACAACCCGACTGCCCTCTACGATGCCGGGGTGCCTCAGTCCGGTTTGATTGCCGACAGCATTCTGACCGCATCGGCCGCCAGCCTGGACCTGGATCTCGGGCTGAACACAGACGGGCGTTACTATGACAACTGGGGCGGCGAAGGAGAACGCTGGGTCAAAGGCAACTCCGGCTGGTATTTCATCACTCCCTCGGGCGATCTTTATGAATGGGATCACTCGTCCGGCGCCTCGGGAGTTTTGGTGGCAGCTCTGGATTCCCGGTTCCATGCTGATCCAACTCTGCTGACGGACGCCATCGCCGGCATGTCGCCCGAAGAAGCGGCGTATGCTCTTGATCAGGGGCTGAATTTTCAGACAGCACCGAACGACTTTCTGAACTGGGGTGGCCGCAGTGAAAAATGGCTGCGAGCCACAGATGGCTGGTACTTCATTGTGGAAGACGGCTCGTTGTATCAGTGGAACGGGACTGCACACACAGCATCCGGTCCGCTGGTCGCGACTCTCACCCCGGCCTACTATGCGGACCTGCAATTGCTGACAGCAGCTCCCGCTCCATCCGGTTCTGCTTCTGCTGACTCGCTGCTGGCTCAGGTCTTCGCTGATTTCGGCAGCCTTGCGGGATAGTCTGCCTCGAACCAACAACAACTCATCAAATGAAAGACGGGCTTCGATCCTCCCTGATGAATCATCGGGGGAATCGAAGCCCGCTGTATTTGGTCTGATTAAATCACTGTCAACGGCTCAACCGTGGACAGCAGATTCCATCATTGAATCTGAGGTGGAAACCGGCAGACTGGCGAATCGGCCACGGTACAGCAGCCGCTGAAACAGATTCGGGCGTTTCAGCAACGGATCGTCCGGTTTCAGAAAGTTGCGTTTGCCTCGGCGAGTCGTCGCCACAACGGTACCATCGTCCAGAATCTGCTCGACCACCCAGAACTTGTCAACGGTGTACGAGTAGGTCTCACCCTTCGATGCAGGATGGACATTGGCAGCGCGTGGACCAGGATGGTTGCTGTGCTTTGTCTTGCGGTAGATAACCAGATCGCCTGGCTGGAAATTCTTTTTCATTTCTGTCTTCCCTGAAAGGGGACATTCACAAAGCATCATCCTGTGCTTTGCCTGGCCGCCGCCAGGGGAGGTGAGATTTTGGAGGAGAGAGCCAATTTCGGGAATACGCCTTCCCGAACTGGATTCTTCAATGTTTTTCGACCATCGACAAGGTTTTTCAGCCATCAATTCCCCAATTTCACATGAGTTTAACACAAAATCCTAAAGACTGGGAGATGGAACAACCGCCGGATAAGATTCCATCGGTCGGACGCTTACGCTGAATCAGGAACCCAACGTGCCATTTGCTGCCATCGACACCGCCCTTCAGGCTCTTCGGGAAGGTCGCATGATCATCGTCGTGGACGATGAAGATCGTGAAAACGAAGGAGATTTCATTTGTGCCGCCGAATCCATCACGGCAGCTCAGGTGGACTTCATGCTGAAAATCGGGCGGGGCACAATGTGTGTGCCGCTGGCGGCCGAAGACGCCGCTCGCCTGCATCTGAAGCCGGTCATCGACGACACTTTCAATACTGCTCCCAATAAAACGGCCTTCCTGACAACCATCGACCATGTATCGGCAGGGACAGGCGTCAGCGCATTCAACCGAGCCATCACCATTCGGGAGCTGGCGAATCCTCGGTCCCGGACGGAAGACTTCGTGCGCCCCGGACACATGTCGCCGCTGATGGCCATGGATGGAGGCGTGCTGAGACGAGCCGGGCATACGGAAGCCACCGTCGATCTGATGCGACTGGCAGGGCTGAGACCGGTGGGCGTGCTGATTGAAATCTGCAGTCAGAACGGCCACGGAATGGCTGACTTGGCCGAACTGAACGAGATTTCCCGGACACATTCCATTCCGATCATTTCGATCGAAGATCTCATTCGATACCGTCGGGTCCGCGAACAGCTGGTCAGCCGGGTTGTCGAAGTCGACATTCCAACTGCCGAGTTTGGACGGCCGCGGATCATCGGATATCAGGTCAACCATGAAAACCAGGAACCCATGGCCCTGGTCTGGGGTGATTTGTCAAAAGCTGAAGCCCCGCTGGTCAGAATGCATTCATCATGCTTCACAGGCGATGTTCTGGATTCACTGCGCTGCGACTGCGGTGATCAGCTGAGAATGGCAATGCAGATGATTCATTCGGAAGGAGCCGGCGCGGTGGTCTACCTGCCTCAGGAGGGTCGCGGGATCGGTCTGCTTGCTAAGCTGAAAGCCTATCGACTGCAGGACGAAGGCCTGGATACCGTTGAAGCCAACCACAAACTGGGATTCAAAGCCGACATGCGGGATTACATGGTGGGCCTGCAGATTCTGAAGGATCTGGGACTGTCGCGAATTCGCCTGCTGACCAATAACCCCAAAAAGACGGATGCATTTGTCTATTCCGGCTTCAATCTGGAAGTCGTGCAGCAGGTCCCGATTATCGCTCCGCCGCATGCCTGCCGGAGCGGGTACATGGCCACCAAGAAGGAAAAGATGGGCCACCTGCTGCCCGATAACGCCGCCGACAACGACTCCTGACGCCAGGCTAAGCCTGCACTCCGACAGGGATGACCTCGCTCGCAGGCCTGCGCCAGGTGGGCATCAGAATGCGGTGGCAGATTCTGCCGCTTCCCTCCGTGTCCAACCGCAGATTCTGCCGAACAGGACGGAATCTGCCACTTCCTTCGCCGGACTGCGCCATGTTCACGGTCACTCCCCTCTTGTGGCTGAGCGTCTGATTTCCGTAGTTTACGGGCATCTTTCATGCGGGCGCAATGAAAATGTCAAAGGAATGACGGAATGCTTGCTCTCAGAATGACGTTTCTGACGGTGTCGATCAGCCTGCTTTTCAGCGGCTGTGCCTCAACCGTAACCTCAAACACAGCTCGCACCGCCAAGGAACAGATGCTGCTTTCAAACGCGGTTGATCAGTCTCTCGACAAGGTCGATTTCACTCCGCTGTATGACCAGAAGGTCTTCCTCGAAGAGAAATATCTTGAATGCGTGGACAAGCCGTACATTGTCGGTTCAGTCCGTCACCGAGCCATGCGGGCCGGAGCTCACCTTGTCGACAGCGCTGATGGTGCGGACGTTGTGATGGAACTTCGCAGCGGCGGAGTCGGAACGGACACTACCGCTTCGTATATCGGAACCCCGGAAATTGCGCTGCCCGGGATGCTGACCATTCCTGAAGTCCATCTCACCGAACGCAAGTCTCAGTTTGGATATGCAAAGATCGGGCTGATGATCTACGACGCGAAGTCCCGTGAGATCCTCGGTGAAGGCGGCGTATCGATGGCTCAGGCCGACGACAGTAATCGATACATTCTGGGCGTTGGGCCCTTTCAGAGTGGTTCTCTGAAGCGTGATATCGCGAAGGCACAGACACGGCCAGCCGGTATGCAGCGGCGTCAGCTGCCGACCACCGTGGCCTTCGGCAATCGTTCCGATGTCGGTGATGCTGCATCCGTGCGCTTTGCCAGCGATTCACGCGAAGCCGAATAATGTCGCCTGATCCGACAAAGAAGGGGCAGGATTCGCCGAACAGCGATGCCATGCGGAACAATGTGCAACTGATGCGTGCTCTGAGGACCGTTCGACATCCCCTGATCCGGTGTCGGATGGGAAATCCGTTCAATTCGACACAGCCGTCAAAGTCACCAGCCGATCTCAGCACTGGTCTCCTGGAATCCGGGTCGGTCCGTTTCCGGAATCACGTCCGGCACAGCTGGAATTGGAAGTGACGAAACCAGAGCGGAACGAACTGATTCTCTGCAGCGATGAAGTGAGTGCAATATGCGTACGGGTCTTTCAGCGTTTGTGATGCTGCTTCTGGTCATTCCGACAGCCGCTTCGGCTGACCGAGTGAACTGGTCAGCTGATGTGGAAGGCTCATTGCGTTCTGCCAATGAATCCGGCCGACTGGTGCTGATGAAGTTCACTGCCGACTGGTGTACCTACTGCAAGAAGATGGAACGCGAGACATTCACACGTCCAGCGGTCGTTCAGGCAGTGAATCAGAATTTTGTCCCCGTACTTGTTGATGCAGACAAACACAAAAGCCTGGTAAGCCACCTGAAGATCAAAGGATTGCCTGCGATTCTGATCGTATCGCCGGAAATGGTCATTCTGGAACGAATCTCGGGCTACCAGACCGAGGAGAAACTGCTGCCGGTTCTGAGCGCAGTATCTGCGAAACATCGCCAGACCGCAGCCCCGGAAGCCGGCATTGCGGCTTCGCCGGGATACGCTCCTGCGGCCACCCGACCTGTGTCTACTCCGTCGACGGCATCACCATCCTTCGCCGCAGCAACCATGGTAGCTCCCGCGGCCGAAGCGCCGGCCGTGTTCGAAGCGCCGTCCTTCGACGGCTTGTGCCTGCCCGGAGTCAGCCAGACTCGCTCACTTGTCCGGGGTCTGCCACAGTTTGCTCTTCGCTACAAAGGAAAGACGATCTACTTCAGTTCCGAAGAACGCATGGCAGAATTCCAGTCCCACCCGGAAAAATACTGGCCGGCGGAAAGCGGGATTTGTCCCGTCACACTGGTGGAATCAGGACGTCGTGTCGAAGGGAAGCTGCAGTACGCGGCCATGTTTCGCAACCAGCTGTGGCTGACATCCAGCGCTGAGCAGATGCAGAAGTTTGTGGCGGCTCCCGCGAAGTATGCCGATGCGGTGCATACGGCAGCCGTCAGCCAATAGAGTCACAGTGACCCGGTGAGACTCGATTCATGCACGCACTCGTAACCGGTGGCGGCGGGTTTCTGGGACTGTACATCGTTGAGCAGCTGATCCGCTCCGGTCACCAGGTTCGAGTTTTCTGTCGTGGTCAGTATCCGGCTCTGGACGCACTTCAGGTTCAGGTAATGCAGGGGGATCTGCGAAATGCTGACGCCGTCAGTGCTGCGTGCGAATCGATCGATGCGGTCTTTCATGTCGCCGCCGTTCCCGGTATCTGGGGACCATGGGACCTGTTTCACGGCATCAACACAACGGGAACGCTGAACGTCATCAACGGATGTCGCAGCCAGGGAGTCCGGCGACTGATCTACACCAGTTCCCCCAGTGTGGTGTTTGACGGAACAGATCACGTCAACGCCGATGAGTCTCTGCCTTATCCCACGGAATGGCTGTGTCACTATCCTCACTCCAAAGCACTTGCCGAACAGGCAGTTCTGCAGGCAAACAATAACGAACAACTGAGGACAGTGTCCCTGCGGCCCCACCTGATCTGGGGCCATCGGGACAATCATCTGATTCCTCGACTCATCGATCGAGCTCGCTCAGGTCGGCTTCGTCGAGTCGGCAGCGGAGACAACGTGGTCTCCATGGTGAACGTCGAAAATGCTGCCGTGGCCCACCTCCAGGCCGAACTGGCACTGCGTCATGGAACCGCCTGCGCGGGCAAAGCCTACTTTATCAACGAACCCCAGTCCGTCAATTTGTGGCAGTGGATCGATGAACTGCTCGGGCTGGCCGGGATTCCTCCGGTTCGCAAGTCAGTTTCGTTTCAGGCGGCCTGGCGAATCGGTCATGTGATGGAAACCGCCTGGTCGCTGCTGCGTCTGTCCGGCGAACCTCCGATGACTCGCTTCGTAGCCGCACAGCTGGCGGGTTCTCACAGTTACAGCATCGCTGCTGCCGAACGGGACTTCGGATTTGCCCCCGTGGTTTCGGTGGAGGAAGGTCTAAGACGGCTGGCTTCCGATTTGAAATGATGTTTTGCATTTGCCGGATCACGGAAAATCGGAAAACGCGGGGAGGCGACACGTTCGATCAGACGCAGTACACTGCCGGAAAACTCTGATCGGATCGTCTCACAGCTGGATTTTCGCACTCGTGACCTCTGCAAAAACACTCTCCGGTGATCAGGTCCCGGAATCTTTGCGCCAACGCGCGGCGGCTCGTGACGGCTTTGCCGCGGAATATCCGTTTGCATCACACTGGATCGAAGTCAATGGACAGATCCTGCACTACGTGGACGAAGGTCAGGGCCCGATTCTGCTGATGGTTCACGGAAACCCAACATGGAGTTTCGCGTGGCGACAGTTGATTCGGGATCTGAGTCCGAATTACCGGGTCATCGCCGTGGATCATCTCGGCTGTGGCTTTTCTGCAAGACCGCAGGCGGATGTGTATTCTCTGAATCAGCATATCGAGCGGCTGAAAGGTCTGGTGGAATGCCTGGACCTGCGCGACGTGACTCTGTTCGCGCATGACTGGGGTGGAGCCATCGGCATGGGAACTGCAGGTCGCCTTCCCGATCGGTTTCGTCGCTTTGTGCTGATGAACACCGCTGCATTTCGCAGTCAGCAGATTCCTCTGCGAATCGCCGTCTGCCGGATTCCTCTGTTGGGAACACTGGGAATGCAGGGGCTGAATCTGTTTTCGCTGGCGGCTCTGAAGATGGCTGCAGAGAAACC
This sequence comes from Planctomycetaceae bacterium, assembly GCA_041398865.1. Lineage (GTDB taxonomy): Bacteria > Planctomycetota > Planctomycetia > Planctomycetales > Planctomycetaceae > Fuerstiella. The sequence continues at coordinate 117,595 of JAWKTY010000007.1, read as the reverse complement.
TCTGTCCGAAGCAGCGCGGCGCGGATTGGTGGCGCCTTACGATTGCTGGAAAAACCGTCGAGCCGTCAGGGAATTTGTCCATGACATTCCGCTGCGATCGTCGCATCGAAGCTATCAGGTTCTGAAGCAGGTCGAAGACGGCCTGGAGCAGTTCCGGTCCGCACCGATGCTGCTGGTTTGGGGAATGAAGGACTGGTGTTTTACTCCGGCGTTCTACGAGGAATTCTGCCGCCGATTTCCACACGCTGTCCGACACCCGATTGCATCAGCAGGACACTACGTCTTCGAAGATGCTCATGACGAACTTCTGTCCGCCAGCCGCAGTTTCCTCAAACAGACCGCTGAGAAGATCGACGCAGAAGCCGGAACTTGATCCACGATTCTCGCAGGGTTTGGCGGGTGTCCTGAATTCTTTCGGAGTCAACCGGGCTTTCTGCGTTATGATGAGAGGACTAAGCTGATTCAGTCGATGGAAGCGGCGGTATGCGGCCTGTGGTGTGGCGGGGACACCTGTCGACGCTGAATCAGCCTGCTGAAACGACTAACGCAGCGTTTCCGGACGTCGACTCGTTCACTGACGTGTGCCGCCCGGACAGAAAGAACACTCACAGCGGTCGGCGATTCGACTAACGTGGACAGATATCTTTGATGAGTGCAGAGGTGCCTTCATTTCGTCAGGGAACAGGTTCGATTCGGAGTGAAGTCATTCCGAATGACGACGAACGTCCGTCCGGTTCAGTCCTTACCGATCTTGAACAGCGGAAGCGTCTGCGCCGACGTCGGCATGGGCAGCCTCCGCGATGGGTTGTGTGGCTGGCAAGCCAGTCGGGAAAGAGCCGAACGTTTTTCTCAACGACACTTCCGGAATTGTTCGTTAACAATCGGGAGGAAATCTTCAGCTGCCTGACCAGCGCTACCATCATGGCCGTGGTCACATTGCTGATGGCTCTGTGGGTTTTCCCTGTTGGCGATTCGATGTTCCTGATGAATCTCGTCGTGACTCGGACTGAGCGTCCGGAAGAGGTCCAACTGATCGAAGTCGAGAATGTTTCGCAGCCGGAATCACTGCAATCGTCAAAGCTGGACCGCAACCTGAAGCAGCTGCTGTCCAACCTGGATCTGGGTGAAGAATCTCAGCAGTATGACAGTCCGGAAGACCGCCTGGTGGCCGTCGACCTGGAGCCGACCGATGCGGAAATGGAGCAGTTGTTTCGTCAGGGAGACTTCGGCGGGCGTTCGCAGGCAGGCAAACGAGCAGCAGTGAAAAAATACGGTGGAACGGCCGACAGCGAACGAGCGGTCTCGCTGGGACTGGAATGGCTGAAGAAGCTGCAGCAGCCGGACGGAGCATGGCGATTCCGTCAGGTCGGAGAAGGTGCTGAAGCCGGCACATTCCGCAACACGGAAGTCGGTGCAACCTCCCTCGCGCTGCTGTGCTTTCTGGGAGCCGGACATACTCATTCGAATCCCGGCCCCTATCAGTCCGCGGTCGAAAAAGGACTAGCCTATATCGGCAGCCAGGCCGAGGTGATTCAGGGGACGGCTGACCTGCGAGGACGCTTCGAGGGCAATTCGGGAATGTATGTTCAGGGACTGGCCACCATCTGTATCAGCGAAGCTCATGCCCTCGATCCGAGGAATCGTGATCTGCTGCGGCTGACGGAAGCAGGCGTGAACTTCATCGAACGAGCTCAGGACCCGATCAGCGGTGGCTGGCGATACCGTCCTCGGGACGACACCAGCGACACATCGGTCGTTGGCTGGCAGGTGATGGCCGTCCAAAGTGCCCGTGCCGGGGGCGTCCGTGTTGCCAGCGATACTCTGAGGGATATCCGCGAATACCTTCGGACGGCTCAGAGCGAAAAAGACGGCAGCCAGTATGCTTATATTCCGGGACAGGGAGGCCGCAAGTCCATGACAGCGGTCGGCCTGCTGTGTCGCATGTATCTCGGCTGGAAACACGATCAGGAAGGGCTGATTCGAGGCGTTGAATACCTTTCGCGACAGGGACCGGACCGCAACGACATCTACTACAACTACTATGCCGCTCAGGTGATGCATCACTGGGGCGGTGATCTCTGGGAAAAATGGAATCTTCCCATGCGAGAACATCTGGTCAGAACTCAGATCAAATCCGGCCCCGCCGCCGGAAGCTGGCCGGTCACGGATCCGCACGGACGAACCGGTGGGCAGCTGTATCAGACGGCACTTTCGATCCTGACACTGGAAGTCTACTACCGACACCTGCCCCTGTATCGGCGACTGGAAGAAACACCGGAAGCTCGGTGATTCGCCAGGCAGCAATTCACGGAACGTGCTTCCTGATCAGGAAGGCGTACTCAGCTCGTGCATCCAAACAGAACTCGGCACTGTCGCAGAACTGGTTCGGCCGAAGGAAACTCAGAGCAGGCTCCGCAGACTGCTCGCCGGGAATTCTGACCCCCGCCAGCTGCCAACCATCCGGCTGATGTTCGACCGTCGCCAGCAGTTCGTGATCATTCAGCCAGGAAATGTGCCCAATCGCTCCGGAACGAATTTCACCATGGTCAACCGGTGGCCGATCATCCACGAAAACGGAATGAACTCGTTGAAATTCACCTTTCTGACGAACAACGAACGTCACCTGAGCGCTGTCGGCTGACCAGGCCAGATTGGTGATGATGTCTGCCGATTGAAATCCGGAAGGCAATGTCAGCGGACGGACGGTGTCTTCGGCAAGGTCGCTGAGCATCATCTGACTTCCGTCATCGACGGTCCTGATCCACACCAGATAACGGCCCGAACCACTCCACGTCGCGCGGGCAGCTCGAAAATCCAGCAGATGCTGGTCGCGACCGTCGGACGTCGTCAGCCACACTCCGCGTTCACGGCCGGATCGAGTCAGCAGAAGGCGGTTCCCCCGAGGAGAAAAATTCGGCTGAGTCCCCCAAGTCACTTCCGTGATCAACGATCGATTCAGGTCGTGAAGCACAATTCGTGGCGGAGCCTCCTCATTCACATCAGAGCGGCGCTGAACGGCAACGGCCATTCGCTCGGTCGAACTGTTCCAGGCAACTCCTTCGAACACATCTCCCGAACGTCCCTGAACAACAACCTGAGTCTCACCACTGGCCAGATTCAGCCGAACGATGTCATGAATGGGCGGCGAATCTTCGCAGCGTGCCGCATTCATCGCAACAGGCAGCAGAGGTAACACTGCCAGAACCGTCTGCAGCAAACGCAGCACAGTCCTGAATTCAGAAAGCATCGAAATTGTCTGCGGACCGACCGCGGGAAATGGAGACGTCATCGGGAAGGGGGCTCATCGCGACCCGGGCGGCTGAGAAAATAGATCTGCCTCTCCGCTGTCAGCGAAGGCGACCGATTGCGACGGCTGGCGGGCTGGTCCGGAGATGCGGAAGGATGAAGGTGATCGACGGAAAGGACTTTCAACTGCTCAGTCCCGGTCGACACTCTCCCGCTGATCAGCAGCTGACCGGGATCATTCGGGAAACAGACAACATCCGTGATCGGGACGTCGGACGTGAATCCGGTGTCGTGGCCGGTTCCGGTCGCAATGTCCAGCACTCGCAGTACATTCTGAGCACCGACGGAATCTTCAGTGGCAATCTGCAGCTGGCGGCTGTCAGCTGACCAGCAGAAGACAGGTTCCTGATTTCCGTTCTTCGGCGATGTTCCGACGGAGATCAATGAGTCTTCAGCAAAATCATAAATCAGCCAGAGCCGTGAAGGACCGTCGCTGCGTGACCATGCCAGTCGGCAGCCATCCGGAGACCACTTCGGAGCCCAGCCGTTTTCATCGAGTCGCCGACGTTCTGTCCCATCTGCGTTCATCATCCAGATCCCTTTGTTCGGCGAGTACGAACAGCAAACCAGCCGTCTGCCGTTCGGTGACCATGACGGATGAGTTCCAGGTCCAAGACACCGCAGTTGGGCTGTCGATGTCTCTGCCACGTAGATTCGGGCACCGGATGTCATCACTTCGCCCGGACGAGACGCCGCCAGCAGCAGGTGAGTCCCGTCCGATGAAACGGTCATCGACGACACATGCTGGAAATCCGGAAACGCCATCACGAACTCTGTGCCTTCGCCGCCGAGTGCCAGTCGACAACACCAGATCAATCCGGAAAGATCCGGATCAGGAACAGCAGTGTTTTCGTAATTCAGGAGCGCCTTCGCCGACGGCACATCGGCAGCGACCGCCGGTTCAGTAAGCTCGGGCAGCTGGTTTGCAAGATCAGTCAGTGCGCGAGCTCGAAGCAGAGCTCGAATCGCCGCTCTGCGATTTGCAGCGGGGTCATGATCAAGCTGAGCCTTCAGCAGCTGACGAATCAGCTCCACAGCCGCCGCGTGATCGTCAGCGGCAAGGAGTGCTCGAAGCGCCACCAGTGTCATGCTGAATGCCGGTGAGCGCTGTTCCGGATGAAACGGACCCAAAGCCAACGTTCGATCAGCCGCTGCCTTCAGCAGACCCGCAGCTGATTCCGTCTGCTGAGCGGTGTTCAGCAACTGCCGGCCGACATCTGCAGCCAGTTCGGCAGTTGACTGTTCACACCCCTGCCCGATCAGCACCGTCAGCTGCCGACAGTCTTCACCTAGCTGTTCGAGGTGCCCCTGACGAAAAGAACACATCAGCATCAGCAGTCTTCCTTCCGCTGATTGTGCCAGCGATCGGCGAGACACTTCGGTTCTCAGAGCCGTCAGTCGCTGACACCGAGCGGCGGCATCAACACAGGCCGCTGCAACACTGCCGCACGGGGGCAGTGATTCCGGTCGCCGATCATCGACCTGCATCGGCAGACTGTACAGAAGGATTCGATCCTGTCCCGGTGGGATGACGATCTTCTGCAGAGTTTCAAAGACCCGAACTTCCGACGCCCCTGTCCATCGCTGCTGAAGTTCGAGCACCGCCCGTGGAATGCGTTTCCGGACAGCGGTCACAGGTGAATCGGGGACAGGACGAGTCGTGTCGATTCGAGCCCCCTGATGAAGGAGAGGTCCATCCGGCAGCGCGGTGGAATGTCGAGGCGGACCATAGGCCAGTGCTCGCGAAACAGCCTCCATCGACAGTTCCATCAGTCCGCTTTTGGCTGCCGAATCCGCCAGATCCAGCGCCAAAGCGACCTGTTCGGCAGAGGGCGAATTCGTCTGAGCGTTCGCTTGGCTCGACGCGACAACGCTGAAGGTCACCAGACAAATCAGCGAAACAGACTTTGATGGAAGGAACAAAAGCATGGCAGGCAGACTGGAGCGGGAATTCGGGGCATTTCACTCGAAAGTCGCTCCCGATACCACCTTGCCGACTGTCCGACACCTGAGAACCCGGACAAACAACCGGAAGTCAAAGCCACAACTTGCAGACAACTTGTGAATTGCTTTCCTACCGACTCGAACCCGACCAGCCGGATCGGTATTTTCAGACACCACCTGTTCTGTCGCACCGTTCCTGAAAACCGGTTTGTTCCTGATGTTTCTGGCCCTGTTGCTTTCCGTTTCGCTGATGCAGTCTGCTGCCGGTCCGGATCCCGCCTCGATTCATCCGGATCAGCAGAGGACGGGTGCCACGCAGGAAAACGCAGCTTCCGCGGATGTAAATATCGAACAGCCCGTGAATCTGTCTCGGATTCTGGGTTCGAATTCCTCTGAACAGACTGAGGGCGGAGCTCCGGAAGCTGACCGGGCGCCGATGACATCGTGGTCACGGTTTCTGCTGGCGGTTTACTGCCTGCTGATCGTCATGGGATCGCTGATCGGTGGCTGGCTGCCGGGCGGAATCCAGCTGACACATACGCGCATGCAGACCGTCATCAGTTTCGTGGGAGGCCTGATGCTGGGAATCGGAGTCTTCCACCTGCTGCCCCATGCGATGCAGAAGCTGGCGAATGCTCATCTGATGTCTCAGTGGATGATGCTGGGAATTGTGATGACCTTTGCCATGATCCGACTGTTTCACTTTCACAATCACGAACCGGTCACAGTGCCGGGGCATCCGGTGTCGGTCACGTGCAGCCACGGACATGACCATGATCACGACCACGATTCAGCCGAGAAACCTGGGGCGGATTCGCAGATTCTGGTTCAGCTGACTCAACCAACAGCCACAGGAGAAAGTCATTCTGCTGCGCTGTGTCACTCCCATGGACACGCTCACGGCGTCAGCTGGATGGGCATCGCTCTGGGACTCAGTGTGCATACATTCATTGACGGACTGGCTCTGGCCGCCAGCACAGACAGTCAGCGCGGCCCGAACGTCTGGCTTCCCGGCGCTGCCACGTTTCTGGCGATTCTATTGCACAAGCCTCTGGATGCGGTATCCATCACGTCGCTCATGCTCCGCGAGGGCTGGGGGCGCCGAGCCATCAACCTGGTGAACGGCGGTTTCTCAATGATGTGCCCGCTGGGAGCGATCCTGTTTCTGGTCGGACTGCGGCAGTTTTCGGGCTACCATCAGGAAATCCTTGGCACAGCACTCGCATTTTCCTGTGGAGTTTTCGTCTGCATTGCGCTCAGCGACCTTCTGCCGGAAATGGAATTCCACGCGCATAACAAGGTCCAGCTGACGATTGCTCTGGCCCTGGGACTGGGCTTGTCATGGGCGATGACGCTGCTGGAACCGGGCGCGATTCCCTGACGTGGTCAGCAGCGCCGGGAACAAGCTCGTTCCCGAGTCCCATCCGGCTCTGCCAGTGCCCTGTCCACTGAAGTCTGAAAGAACACTGGCACGCCGCCTTTCATTCACACGACGCCGGAAGGCCGTTGAGCCTCGAGTGCGTCAGTTGTACACCGAGAACTTGTGGACCGTGGTCGACTGATATTTTTCACCAGGCTTCAGTTCGGTCGAAGGAAAATGCGGCTGGTTGGGCGAATCGGGATAGTGCTGAGTTTCCAGACAGAACCCGTGATGCTTCCCGAATCCCCCGCAATCTTTCTCTCCGTTCAGGAAGTTGCCACTGTAGAACTGAATCCCTGGTTCTGTCGTTGAGATCTCAAGCACACGGCCGGTTGAAGGATCGTAAACCCGAGCCACCGGTGCCAGACCGTCAACGGAACGGGCGATCACAAAACAGTGATCGTATCCGCCTTCAACACCCGGCAGATCATGGCCAATGAGCTTTCCCTGAGTGAAGTTCATCGGAGTTTCGGCGACTGCCAGAGTATCTCCGGTCGGAATCAGCTGGTCATTCACCGGCAGGTAATGATTACACAACAGGCGAAGTTCATGTCCCAGGACGTCCTTTTCCGCGGCGTTGCCGGTCAGGTTCCAGTAACAGTGGTTAGTCAGGTTCACCACAGTCGGCTTGTCTGTTGTTGCTTCGTAGTGAATCTTCAGTTCGTTGTCATCGTTCAGAGTGTACTGCACGGTGACATCCAGATTGCCGGGATAACCATCTTCACCATCCGGGCTGACTCGATGAAAGGTGACGGTGACCGACGAATCATCAGAAGTCGCCTCAGCCTCCCAGATCCTCGTGTGAAAGCCACCGGTCCCGCCGTGCAGATGGTTCTTTCCATCGTTCTTTGGCAGGTTGTAAATGTTTCCGTTCAACCCGAAGACTGCATTGCCGATGCGGTTGCCATAACGACCCACAGTACAGCCGAAGTAGCAGGGGTTTTTCAGCCAGTGGTCGACATCAGCGTGCCCCAGAACAATATTCTCCGATTTGCCGTCCCTGTCTTTGGTTTCCACGGAAACGACGGTGGCACCGTAGTTGATCAGCCTGACGACAATCCCGTTGCGGTTCTGCAGAGTGTACTGCTCAATCTTTTCACCGTCAGAAGTCCTGCCGAATTCGGCATGTTCCCAGGTCATCCCTGAATCCTTGTCTGCAATCGGGTTGGCTGTGTCAGAAGCATCCGGTTTCTGTTCCCCATCCGGCAGGACGGCCGTCGCCAGCCCGTCAACAGCCGCTCCGCAACCGTACAGTGAAGCAACCAACAGCAGTGGAAAGAGTCTGAACATCATCGGGCCTGAATCATCACGAGGAAACATGAACCCGCGGATGTTCCCCGCCTGTCGATCTGCGGTCAAGCCCGAACTCATCGACTGATCGCACGAATCGAAGCCCTGACATGCCTCCAGCCAGCTGCTGAACGGGCGGAAACAAACTCCGCAGGTCAGGCTGTCAATCAGTATCAGGTGGCACAGACATTCCTGTCTGTGGAGTTTCGGCACCCCACAGCCTCATCGCTTCCCTGCCGCCACACAGTACAGAGATTTTGATGACCGGATCAACAGCTGACCGTTACTGATCGCCGGGGTTGCACTGTAGTTGCCTCGGTCTGATGCGAAGGTATTGCAGGCAATCTGTTGTGGAGTTTCTCCAAGTTCGATGACGAAGATGTCTCCGGCTCGTGAAACGTAGTACAGGTGATTGCCGACAACCACCGGAGAAGAGTAATCCTGACCGCCGCGACCACCACCCTGCCCTCCGAATCCGGCTCGGCCCCCGGACCGATCGCCTCGGTCAGAACGCTCGTCCCGATCATCTGTCGCCGTCGGCTGATCCGCGCCGCTCTGTGCGCTTGCGGTGAGCCGCACCTGCCCGATTCGCTCGCCGGTCTTCGGATTCACACTGGTCAGCACTTTGTTGCTGACGGTGTACAGACGGTTGTTGTGAATAACAGGTGTGCCGATCCCGCTGGCGTCTCGACCGGTCCAGAGAGGAGTCACAGCATCCCTGCCTCCCGCCCGAATCGCAACGGAAGAACTTGAGCCTCGGCCTCCCGCCATGGCGATCACAATGTCGCCATGAGCAATGACACTGGCACGAGCTGAATCCGAACCAGGAACCTCACAGTACCATCGCAGCTTTCCATTGTCCGGATTCAGTCCCCAGACTTCGCCGGGAACGGCCAGCACCAGTTCCGTCTGACCATTCGCTTCGACCAGAATCGGAGTGCTCCAGTTACTTTCGTATCCGCTGACCTTCTGTTCCCACTTTCGTTCCCCGGTTTTGCCGTCGAAGGCCACCAGAGCATCGCCTTCAATAAACGCGGGGACGATCACATTTGTTCCGGAAACGATCGGACTGGACGCAGACCCCCAGCCTCGGTTTTCCAGACGGTCACCGACGTCCTGCTGCCAGAGTTTTCGTCCGTCGCCCAAATCGAAGGCGAACACGCCTGACTTCCCGAAGAATGCATAAACACGTTCACCGTCCGTCGCCGGCGTATGAGACGCATAGCCGTTTTCGGCAAACATGCCTCGAAAGGAATCCTCCGGCAGAATCGCGGGCTCTTCATGCGACCAGATTGTTTCACCGGTGTGCCGATCCAGACAGACAAGACAGCGTTTCAGATCTTCCTGCCGGTCCGATTCGGTGCTGCCCGCGGCATACCCCGTCCAGCACGTCAGTACCACACGATCTCCGATCACGATCGGACAGGATAGTCCCGGTCCGGGAAGCTGAGTCTTCCACTGCAGATTTTCGGTCTCACTGAATGTCGTGGGTGGAAGGGTGGAATCCGTGCTGACACCGGACCCGTTCGGACCACGAAACCGAGTCCAGTCTGAAGCCATGGACGTTGTGACAGAAACCAGACAGCAGGTAACCAGAAGCCTTCTCATGTGACCAATCCTTGAATCGGAGCCTGTGATGAGTGGAACCGTAAAACACGAAAAAAGGGGACTGGTGTTGACAACCAGCCCCCCACATCTCATTCCGATGATTCCGACCGGGAAGCATCAGACGGCCGTTCATACGTCAGATGTCCGATTCCGGTCGACGACGTTCGCCTTCTCCTCTTCCTCGATCGCCTTCACGGCCTCGATCACCTTCACGGCCTCGATCACCTTCGCGACCTCGATCACCTTCGCGACCTCGATCACCTTCGCGACCTCGATCACCTTCACGGCCTGGAGGACGGCCACCTTCGAAATGCTGAGCCATCTGTTCCAGTTCTGCCCGATCGACAGCGTCATCATTGTTGGTGTCGATGCGAGCCAGGTTTTCGCGCATCCGGTCCGGGATCTCATCGCCGGACAGCTTTCCGTCCTTGTTGGTATCCAGTCGCTCCAGCATCCCGTTGACGAATCCCGGTCCGTCACCCGGTCGTCCCTCACCCGGTCGACCGCCGAAGCCTCGACCAAACTCAGGCCGCATTTCCTCGCGATCAAGTTTGCCATCGTGATTGTGGTCGAGTGACTTCAGAGCCGCAACTGCGTTATTGATTTCGTCAGAAGACAGTTCTCCATCATGGTTGGCATCCAGAGCAATCAGGACCGGAAACGGAGGCATGCCGCCGGGGCCAGGCCCACCTTCCGGACGACGACCGTCCGGCGGACCACCGAATCCGCGACCTTCACCGTCACGAGGTCGATCGCCTTCCGGTCGGCGGTCGCCATCACGACCACCCTCCGGCGGTCGGTGGTCGCCATCACGACCTCCCTCCGGCGGTCGACGGTCGCCATCACGACCTCCCTCCGGCGGTCGACGATCGCCGTCACGGCCACCTTCGCGACCCGCAACATCCTGTCGAATTTCGTCGGGTGTCAGGAAGCCATCCTTATCCCGGTCAGCTCGAGCAAACATGCTCTGCAAACGTTCTGAAACTTCGTCTTTGCCGAGCTTACCGTCTTTGTTGGCATCCAGATTCATCATCCGTTCAACAACACCGCCACCTTCCGGTGGACGGCCTTCGCCACGCTGCCCTTCCCGAGGCGGCTGAGCTCCGACGGAGGCATGGCTGGCAGCATACATCAGAGCCGCGACAGCAAGAGTACTGGAAATTCGTTTCATGGTTGACTCCTGAATGAGGATTGGATGGGATCGGTCCTGCAGTGCCCGGACAGCACGAAGAGACGACATTCGGATAAACAGCCAGACGACGGCCTGTGCCCGTATGTGATGTTGGCCGACTTGATGCAGGCACAGCGGCGTTACGTCTCAAACCCCTGAGAGGCTGCTCAATCGTCGCACAAAACATAAACTTTTTCAGAATTCCGTTCAGTGGACCGCGCCGAATGTCGGTTCTGGTCTCGCACCATCTTTCGATGACGAACATAATCCGCAGCTCGCACTGAGGCATTTTCCTGCGACCAACAGGCTCTGGAACAGAGAAGCATCGCTACTTCCTGAAGAAGCGCAGATCCGCCGACAGCATTCGCTGCTTCAATGGCGACTTTTTCCATCGTCTCCCGAGTTTTCAACAAGCCGCCTGTTCGAGCAATGCACACCCCGCGACAAGGATCAGCACGACTCACTGCCGACGATGAAGATCATGTTCAGCGTTTGGCGGTTTCAATCCGGCTGTCTGACATCCGCTCTGAAAAAAATGCACCGGCGGATGCGGAACAGCCGGTCGAGTACTGCTGTCCCGGCGAACATCAGCCCGTTTCGGAAGCTGTGCATCTGGGACGAATGGCCGCCGGATGGGCCGCATGTCGGCAATGTCACTGGAAGACGACGGATCTGCCGGGAACCTCCTTCGGTCGTCGGGACACGATTCGTCGAACGGAATCCGGAGTCCGTGGGAACTACCTGAATGCCATCGATCGATTCCGAGCTGCTCAGCTGGCGTCCATTTTTTCCGCTCATCTGAACAGTGTTGCCGCCGCTGAAGCTGCTGAGATGCATCTGCCGGCCGCGCCGTTCCCGGATGCTTCCGCAAACCGAGCCGCGTCAAATGGCGTGATGATTCCGAAGGCTACGTTCGTGATTGGATGCGACGATCGGCATGGATCCGCTGATCTGATGAGCGGAGTGATTTCCGCCGTCCTGCAGAACGGATGTGATGTGATCGCCGTCGGACAAACCTCGGCAGCCGCGATTCAGTACCAGATGCGACGTCGCCCCAAAGCTGCAGCGGCCATGTTTGTCACAGGCTCCGGCAGCCCTTCCGGAGATGTGGGGCTGGATGTTTTTGACAGCTGTGGTCGAGCCATCAGCGTTCCCTGGCAGAAGTTCGGCGTGACCGTCACGACAGCCGCTCGAATTTCGCACGAAACTTCCCTCCGACAGACTCCACCATCCGTACGCGATCGACTGACTCATCCGGCTGGAACTTCAGCAACCGAACTTCATCTTCCACCGTTGAACGATGCGAACCGAACACCGATGCTGCGAACCGGTCGAGCCTGCGGGTGCATTGAATCCGTTGCACTGGAAGACGACTATCTGACATGGCTGAGCAGCTGGTGGCCGAATCAGGTCCGGGAAACCGTGGTTGTGATCGCCGAAAACCCGCACACGTTTCGTCGACTCCACAGAATCTCGGCCGCCTTCGGGTCGAACCTGCAACTGCTGCCCTGCAGAACCGGCAGTGAACCGTTCCGACGAATCGCCACGACATTCGAAATCGCTGACGATGATCGCTGCCTGACGGTCACCAGTCGGAAAGGACGCCTTCTGTCCGGTCCGGAAATCTGCAGCTGGCTGAATTCCGACACAACGTTCAGCGGCAGTCACCTGACCGCGCACACGACGAACCATTCGCAGCGAATTCTCCTGGTGGACGCCGCCAGCCCCGATTCCGGGCACTCCCAGGAAACCATTTGCGATGCAGCCGCGCTGACCGGCCGGATCCTGAAAGCCCTGCCGTCGGCCCGTTTTCCACTGCCGCAGTGAGTTTTCGAGCAGTCTGAAATTCTCGGAAATTCCATCATTTCGCGACTCTGGAAAGTTTCCGCCGGGTTCAATGGCATAAGCAGACTCGATTCTGCCCTCCCCGTCCCATCGGTCTCGAACCTTTTCAGGAGCCATCATGAGTTTCATTCGATCAGCCGGCGTCTTCGGTGCGGTCTGTTCCGCAGCATTTCTTCTCTCTTCTCCCGTGTTCGCTCAGCCACCCGGCGGTGGCGGTCAGCGGGGCGGGTTCGGCCAGCGAGGTCCGGGAGGTTTTGGCGGTCCCGGTGGCGGGCAAATGACCGTCAGTCGAGCTCAATTGCTCCGCTCTGACGACGTTCAGCAGGAAATCGGCATCACGGATGCTCAGTCAGTCACCGTCAAGGCAGCCCTGGAAGCCTATCAGACAGAACGCGAAGCCAACCGTCCGGACTTCGGATCATTTCGTGACATGTCCGAGGAAGACCGAAACAAAGCCTTCGACAAGATGCGCAAGGAAGCAGGAGCCCTGAATCAGAAAACGGATGACGTTCTGAACGCTCTGCTGGATCAGGATCAGGTCAAACGACTGGACGAAATCGCACTGCAGCTGCGAGCTCGCTTCGGCCTGGCAGCTCTGGTGAAATCGGACGAAATGAAGCAGAAGCTGAGTCTGAAGGATGAACAGCTCGCCAAACTGGAGGAAGCAGAAAAAGCAGCCCGGGAAGCTCAGCAGAAAGCCTTCGAAGACATGCGTGCCCGCTTCCGTGATGGCGGCAATCGAGATGACGGGAACAATGGTGGCGACCGCCCTGACCCTCGAGCTGCCATGGAAAAGATGCGTCAGGAAGCCACAGACGCCGTCATGGCCATCCTGACCGATGAACAGAAAGCCAAACTGACCGAAATGCAGGGCAAGCCGTTTGAAGTTGACATGCGTTCTCTGATGGGCGGACGGAACGGCTTCGGCGGTCGAGGCGGACAGGGTGGTCCCGGTGGAGAAGGCGACGGCCAGCGAGGTGGCCGACAGGGCCGACGCCGTCCGGCAGCTGACAACAACGACTCAATCTGATCGCAGAAACCGGTTCGGCTGATCATTGGGAAAACTCAACAGGCTCCGGCAGGTCAATCCCTGCCGGAGCTTTTCTATTTGATCTTCTCCAGACCGGAACTCTCCGGCTGATCACACCGCGCATCTCGCGACCTTTTCTCACCAGCCTGAGACGGCGGCGGGATAGCGTTCGTGAATAGTGGAGGATACTGATGCGGCATTCGAAGAAGTTTCCGCAGTCTGTAGCGAATTTCCCGGTGGCCTTCATCCGCAAGCTCCACACCAAGCAACGTCGAAAAGGTAAGCCGAGATCCGGCTCATTGTCCATGAGTCGGCTCTCTTATTCTCAAATCGCATTACTGATGTGCAACCGGTCCCGACCGCTCCCAGGCTAAACTGGCTGAACTGAAACGTCCATTTCATCGAGACGAGAGGCTCAGCATCGCCCGGTGCAGTCCGTTGGCGTCAGGCAGTATTATTCAGCTGTTATCCGACAGGCTGGGACATCACATCGGTGATGGATTCAATCTGAGCAGCAGTTGGCAGTCCCCAGCGACAGTCATCCGAGAGGTCGAAGATTTCGCGAATTGTCCGCGACTTGAAGACTTCATTCAGGATTTCACACTGGTCCGGCGTCATCAGTGCGGGATGCACGACACCGCATACGTGAGCGAGTTGAAGCAGTTCTTTTCGCAGCTCCACCACGTAGTTTGCCAGTCGAGCTGACTTGCTGGTTGGATCGACTCCCCGCATCAGCCACTTACTCTGCGTGGCGATTCCCGTGGGACAGTGCCCCGTCTGACATCGTTGAGCCTGAATACAACCAATCGACAACATCGCTTCCCGCGCGACGTTGATCATGTCGCAGCCCAATGCAAATGCGATGGCGGCCTCTTCCGGAAAACCCAGTTTCCCCGCACCGATGAACACCAGATTGTTCTGAATGCCGCGAGTAAAGAATTCCCGATAGACACGAACAAAACCAACCTTGAATGGCAGAGCGACATGATCGGAAAACGTGAGCGGTGCGGCGCCGGTGCCGCCTTCGCCACCGTCGACAGCAATGTAGTCGACACCACGCCCGGTCGCGGCCATCTGCTGAGCCAGCTCTGACCAAAAGGTCTGTTCGCCAACGGCAGATTTGATCCCAATGGGCAATCCGGATTCATCGGCAAGTTTCTCCACGAAGTCCAGCATCGAATCCACATCCCGAAATGCCGTGTGTGCCGATGGGCTGACGCAGTCTCGCCCCATGGGAACGCCACGAATCTTCGAAATCTCCGGAGTGACCTTCGCGGCGGGTAAGACACCGCCCATGCCGGGTTTGGCCCCCTGACTCAGTTTGATTTCGATCGCGCGGACATCATTCTTCTGGACGGTGTCCAGAAATCGCGGAAGGCTGAAGTTTCCGGATTCGTCGCGGCAGCCGAAATATCCGGTTCCGATCTGCCAGATCAATCCTCCACCATGCTGATGACAGGCTGCCATGGCGCCTTCCCCGGTGTTGTGCAGACAGCCCGCGAGCTGACAACCGCGATTAATTGCTTCCACGGCAGGGCCACTGAGCGATCCGTAGCTCATCGCGGAAATGTTCACGATCGAATCCGGCCGAAAGGCACGACGGCGGTTGCGGTGCTCGCCAAGAACCTTTGCACACGGCACCCG
Source organism: Planctomycetaceae bacterium (assembly GCA_041398865.1). Lineage (GTDB taxonomy): Bacteria > Planctomycetota > Planctomycetia > Planctomycetales > Planctomycetaceae > Fuerstiella. The sequence goes on along the minus strand of JAWKTY010000007.1, from coordinate 102,337 downwards.
GTGCCTTTCGTCGTATCCCGGGTCGCCCCTGTGCAGCTCAGGCAGTGGAAATGCCGAATGTTTGATGATCAGGTAATTGGGCGACTGTTCAAGGTCATTGTCTGTTCCAAAACCGAAGTAGTTATTCTGCTTCTTTGAAGAAGCATAAATCCACGTTCTCTGATCACGACTGAAAGGACGCTCTTCGTTATTGCTCGTGACAATGTACTGCCGAAGTTCCGGTCCAATCATTTCCAGCAGGTACCGGAAATGCCCGATGATGGGGAAGTTCCTCAGGATGGCGTGTTTCTTCTGAGTCAAATCATAAACGGCCAGAACGAACAACGCTCCAACGATTGCAATGATCCACATTCAACTGACCTTCAACAAGGAGATCGCCAAGCACCGTGAACAGTTGGAAATCTCTGTCGGTCAGGCTCCCGCCTGACAATCTAATCGGAACTGTCAGGCAGGAGTCTGACCCGCAGGCCGTCCCATTGCCACGGCCACCAGGGATTCGTGGCAGACTCCAATCTTCAGACAACACACCGCCGGAGTTTACGGGGAAGCAGACTTTCGTCGCAAGCAGTCAAACGGGAAGCACAGGATCACACGCATCTCTCGCAAAGGCATGGGACGGCTGCCTTCGATCATTGAGGGCGGAAGACCTGATGTGGGTCGAAGGTTTCCTGGTCGAATGCAGCCACAATCGATCTGGCGGACGTCGCTTCGACTGATCAATGCCGCCATGTGTCTGATAGCCGCGATTCTGCTGCGGAATTCTTTCACCTGGTTCTGATTCCGGCGATCATCACCGCAGTTGCGGAACAGACCTGAACATCGATTCATGCCCACTGCCTGACCCTGACCATCGGCATGTCCATCATCGGAGTGCCAATGGCGCATCTGCTGTCAATCGCCCTGGGGCCAGGCTCAGGAGTCATTCTTTCCGCGGTCATATGCGTCGTCGGTTGTTCCGTTGTTTCCGCTTCTCGGAGCAGAGGACCGAAATTCGTATTCGCTGGCTGAAGCCGGTGTATCCGCCGCAGGTCTCTCTGATTTGTCCGCGGGGAGGCATCGCCAAGTGAGCCTCTGTCGACGCTTGGGGTTTCCGAAGAATATCCGACTTGGCTGAACTCAAAATGCTTATGTGGAAATTGGATTATGTGGCCTGGGGGTGCAGGTATTTGTAGCTTTACAGCAATTCTGTCCGCGATTAAGCTTCAAGGATTCAATTCGTTCTGGTGTTTTCGGCAGGAAGCCGAAGGCGGCAAAACGGCCAACCTGAAAATAGCGGGCGCTGGTTCTCACCAGGGCGGGTCCCTGAGCAGGTCCTCACAGAAAGGTTCAGAATGCCCTTCCATTGGGATCAATTCCGTAGACTTCTGAACGGAGTCCTTTGGGTTTTCCTTGTTATCGGGATGACTGGGTGCGCCACAGATGAAGAAATCGGTACTGTCGAGAGTGGTTCTGCCGAAACAATGTCGGCTTCATCCTCTTCCCTCAGTTCATTGGAATCCGCTGCTGCCGAAACCGACACTGCAGGGAGATCGGTCACGAAAGGTGCGGAAGGACATTTTCCGCTGCCTCCCGATTCTCTGAAGCTTCGTTGGGCCAGTCAGATTCGGCTCCCCACACTGCCCCTGGTCTGCAATTTCCAGCATTCCTGCGGCCAGACTCCGGTTCTCGCGTTCGGGTTTCCAGGGGCCACCTTTCAGAGTGAGTGTTGGGAATTGGCTTCAGGAACAAAGATCGGAGAGATTCCCAATGTCGGAGGGTCAGCAATTCATCGTTCGCTTTCGACGGACGGGAAACATATCGCATTTCTGGATCGAGCCGGCCAGTCCATCGAAATCTGGTCCTATGAAACCGGAACTCGCCTGCAGACGATCAAGGTTGAGGAGGGCAGTTCGCGCGTGTCAGGTTTTCTTCTCCCGACGGCCGACAGGCTGATTACCGGAACTCAGCAACAGGTGGAAAAATTCAGATTCCGAAAGTCGCTGAAGCTATTTGACACATCATCCGGCACGTTACTGAAGACTGTGCCGCCAGACGAAGACGTGCCGAACACTGACAGTTTTACTGTCAGTGACGGTGGGCGATATCTTGCTCGCCTCTTATCCACGGGGCAGCTGCAGTTACTGGAGTCCGCCACGCTGGAGACCGCAGTGACAATTCCGATACCCGTTTTGGAAAATGGATTCTCGGGAACTTCTTTCAGTCCGGACGGAACTGAGATCGCCTGCATGATGTCCAATGCGACAGAGACGAAGATTGTGACGGCATCGCTGAAGGACGGGCGGGTGACCGAGATCGGCCTGTCGGAGAACAACTCGGGCACGCAACCATACGACGGTCCACGAATTCAGTGGTTGCCGGATCAGAGTGGCTGGATTCTGTTTGGCCAGCGAATTGTTCATCGAAAAATCGCACGGCAGGTGTGGGAAATGAGGTTTCAGGGAAACACAACATCCAATCGTCGCCTGGTCCTGCAGAAATCAGTGTTGGCGCAGTCTGCACTGAAACCGGCAAAGAACGGAAAGCATGATCCGCCGCAGTTGCTCCAATTGGATTGGCCGAAGGAAACTGTGGAAACGGCTGGTCTGAAGTTCGGCGACACGCGTTCGGCGGCCTCGTCGGCTGATGTTGAGGTCGTTGTCCAGGTTGACGAACTCAGATTCGGTGAGGTAGCCGAAACAACAGAAAAAATTCGGTCCACACTGGATGAAGCGTTGAGGAAAACGGGCCTGGAATCTCCGGAACCCAGGGCGGCGATGACTCTCCACGCGAATTACTCGGAATCTCGCGGCAAAGTTCTCTACCGACGGGGTGCTTCCCCGCTATTGATCGCTGATCCCAAAATCGGAGGACCTGGCGTTCAGTCAACGGCTGTCCTGATCAAACTGAAGCTGATGATCTCCGGGAACGACGAACCGGTCTGGATGTCAGAACTGAAAGTCGACCCGATCGTTCTGACAGTCGAAGGATCCAGCAGCGAGGCTGATGTTCATGACGCTGTCATGAACAGCGTCCGGCAGCGTCTGCGAGGCTATTCGCTTCCGTTCTTCATCAGTGATCAGTTGACTCTTCCCGGCATTCGCGACAACGAACTTTAAGGCCTGCATCGAAATTTACGGGACAGCTGAAGGCAAGATGCTGCCCTCACTGTTATTGCAGGCTCAGCTTCAGAAACTCATCGGCCACGTTGAGCATTTCGTCAAACCAGACCTGTTTCCCGGGGAAGGCGTGTGGTGCGTTGGGGATGACGGTGAGACCGGTGGCGATGTTGAGTTCTTGTGAGCGTGTTCGAAATTCGTCCGCATGAGTGCTGACATCGTCCTGTTCGCCGGTGATGAACCAGCACGGCGGGTCGGTCTGGTCGAAGTGAAACAGGGGCGATGCCAGCTGATAGGTTTCGCGCCGGTCGGTTTGGGAGCCTTCCAGAAACTGTCGCCAGATCTTTCCGCGGTCTTCTGTTGAAGAGATGTCTCGCGTGCGTTCCGACAGCAGATCGGTCTGAGCTCCCATGGGAACCGCGGCCTGAATTGCACTGCTGAATTCTGAATGGCCGCCATCACCTTCCAGTTCTTTGACACCGGCCGAAGTCGCCAGTAGTGCCGTCAGATGCCCGCCGGCCGACAGACCAATCGCGCCGATTCGATCGGAGTCAATGCCGTATTGTTCAGCGTGAGCTCGGAGAAAGCGGACCGCTGCCTTGCAGTCGTGAATCGCCGCCGGGAACGGAGCTTCACCGCTCAGCCGATACGAAATGGTGGCGGCAACAAATCCGCGAGCCGCCAATCCCTGCGCAATGGCTGCGTGGCTGGAGCGATTGCCATTTGCCCAGCCGCCACCGTGAATACAAACGATCGCCGGAAGCTTTCCCCATTCGGCTTTCGGCCGATAAATGTCCATTTCCAGAGTACGATCGCCATAACGAGCATAGGTGACATTCAGCTGAGAATTCAACGCATCCAGAGTCTGAGCCGGGATCTCCGTTCGGCCATCCGGCCGCGGGACAGACACAAATCCGGCCGGGCGAGCGTCTCGGCGCATTTCTTCCTGAAACAGAATCGCCATGCCTCGGAGCTTTCGGATGATTTCCGGATCGCGGACAGGCGAAGTTTCACCGGGATCCTTTTCCAGATCGAACAACTGAGGATTCGGATTCAGAAACAGCTTCCATCTGCGCCAGCGAACAGCGGACAGAGCTCCCTCGCTGCCATGATAGAAGAAGGCCTCGCTGTATTCATGACGGTTGATGATCGATGCCCATTCGGCTGGCGGATCCCAGCGTCGGCGCAGAGGCACGTCGGCGTTCAGCGATTTTTTCAGGCCAGGCGGAGGAACGACGGAAGACTCGCTTTTCAGCACCGGACTGACGTCGCGACCATCAATGACTCGATTGTCGGGAACTCGAATGCCCGCGAAAGTTGCCAGAGTCGGATACCAGTCCATCGCCCGCACCACCGCCGAACATTCCATCCCGGACTGAATTCCAACACCCGGTCCCCATGCAATTGCGGGAACTCGAAGGCCACCTTCCCATGTCGACAGCTTGTTGCCGCGAATCTGCTGATCCGGCGTTCGCCCCGGGCCGCGACCATTGTCGGACGCGTAGACCACGATAGTGTTTGGGTCGATCTGCAGTCGCTTCAGAGCCTCAAACAGACGACCGACATGATGATCAAGTTCCTGAATCGCATCCCCGTATTCGTCCCAGTCAGAAGTGTTCCTGAATTCATCGCTGACACCCAGCGGGACATGCAGCATTGAGTGCGGCAGATACAGAAAGAACGGTTTGTCACGATTGTTTTCCATGAACTGGATGGCTTCGTCGGTGTATAGCCGGGTGAGTTCGGCGGGATCCGCCGGTCGCTTCACAACGGCGCCGTTTCGCATCAGAGGCACGCCGCCCTGCTGTTCAAAGTACCCGGTCTCCACCGGATCGAGATTATGCAGCAGTCCGAAGTAATGATCGAATCCCTGGCTGTGCGGCAGAAACGGTTCGTGGAACCCCAGATGCCATTTCCCGATACAGGCGGTCGCGTAGCCGTTGTCCCTGAACAGTTCCGCCAGAGTCAGCTCGTCCGGATGAATGCCGAATGCAGAATCCGCTCGATGCACCCACACATGATTCCCTACCCGGCGCGGATAACACCCGGTCAACAATCCCGCCCGCGACGGGCTGCAGATCGGTGCTGCTGCATAGTAATCCGTCAGCCGCACTCCTTCCGCCGCCATCGCATCCACATGCGGCGTCTTCACCTCCGTCGCCCCGTAACATCCCAGATCGTAATAGCCCTGGTCGTCAACCAGAATGACGATGATGTTCGGACGCCGGAGAAGATTTTCAGAAGCAGTGGTGTGACTGAGGCTGCCTGCATTTCCAATCAAAAACAGGAGAATCACCCAGCCAACCGGAAACGGCACGCAGTCTTGTGTTCGTTGCAGCATTGGAGCTCTGGTGTTTCAGATGTGCGAAAGGGAAACCCGGCAGACCTCGTTCAGGATTCCGGTGGTTGCTCGAAGCATTCAGAAAGTGAATTCTGAAGACTCGCGATCTCCATGGTATCAGAAATTCACAAACGCCATGCCTGCCCGGCACACGGCTGGCTGTTTTTTGATGATGTGGAGTCTTTGGCAGAGTAGGGAAACATGAGCGGCGTGTTCCTGGCAAATGGCGGTGGCGGAGCATTTGAGTTTTCGGGCCATGTTGAGGGCTGCGTGGCGGATTGAGCTGACGGCGTGAGCGGCGTGGCCGGTGCGGATGCGGCAGTGGCCTTCTCGCAGATGGGCGTCGAGCACATGGAAGCGGCTTTCGATCAGCCAGCGGCCTCGCGGCAGCGACGGCAACGCGCATCGGCATCGGCCTGATCTCGGCGCAGGCTGGTGATGGCGTACGTTGTCGACTGGCGGACTTTGCCTTTTTCCAGAGTGTGGCGTTCCAGGCGAATGACTGTTTCGCGCCCGGCCAGTCGAGATATGCGGAATCGATGATGTTGGTGGTCGTCGTGACGGTCCGGGTTTCGATGCGGCCGCGACTCTTTTCCTTCGTCGTGGCAGTTTGTCGACGCTTGTGTTCCTGCTTAACTGCGTAGGGGGAAGCATTGTGAAATCGCAAAGCTTTGTTCGACATCCCACGCCCAGCTGAACTAATTTGCTTTGACCGTCACCAGATAATCGCCACCACCGGAGTCAACGATCGTCTCGCAGATGTCGCGGCAGCGGTAGGCCGCATCACCGACAATCAGCAAATGCCATATCTGAACGCCGTGCAGCTTCAGCCACCGCACCGTCTGCCGCAGCCCCTGATGGCCGCAGAGTGTTGCACAAATCAGGGCCGCCAGCATGGCGGTCAAACGATGACGACGTCGTCCGACTCCGGTCGGCAAACAACACACCCGCGTGGATCGAACCTGCTGAAACACCTCCAGCAGCCCCGAAACGGGCCCGTCACTCACAGTTTCATCGCTTCAGTTCTGAACACGTCCCCGGCAACTCCACCGGGAAACTTTCCCTCACATTCGCCTGTCGACGGAAGTGTGACACCCGGGAATCAGATGCTGACGCCGGGGTGACGCACAGCCGAGTCTGCTTCAGCCGCAGCAACAAGTCCTGCGTCGCCCGGCAGCACGCCACACGTTAGCGGTCGAGGCCAGTTCGCTCGACACCTTCCCAATCGTCGATGAGCAATCAGCCGCATGGAATGGAAAGCCGTTTCATGCCGACCCACGTTCTCGATCCTTCCGCAGCCTCGCATGGCGCGCGGCTTCCCATTTCGGCACGACAGTTCGTCCTATCCTCAATGCAGAAAACGGAAGATCAAGACGAGGTCGGAGGCCAACATGGGATCTCCGAACTGCTGCATGGGCATACCAGCACGATCACGTGTCTGGCGTTGCGTCCTGACGGTCGGTGCTTTGCCACAGCAGACAGCAACGGTGAAATTCGCATCTGGCCCTGCGACACCAGAACTCACGACGGCTGTCTCTTCTCGTTTGCATCATGTGCGGGAGAGGGCGTTGAATTCACATCGGTGGCCTGCAGTGCTGACAACAGATTTGCGACGAACGCCCTTTCCGCAAAGACAGCCAGCGACACGGCCTTGCCCTGTGCACCGCATCCGGTCTGGGATCCTGTGACCGGCGAGGGGCTGATGCTGCTGCCCGGACATGTCAACGGTGTTTATGCCGTCGATTTTCATCCGTCTCAGCCGTGGCTGGCGACGACGGACGGCGAGGGCACTCTGCGGCTCTGGAAACTGACTCCGGTGATGGTCGGCAGGTGATTTCCGCTGCAGCAGATGGTTCACTGCTGGAATGGTCCACCGCTGATGGTGAAAAGACGCATGAATATTCGACGGACGGACTGGTTCCGTATCAACTGGCCTCAGGGAACTGCATCCTGGCTGTGCTGATGGCAGAACCCTGTTCGACGAAGCCCGGACAGTTTTCAAAACAGCAGACGATTCGAGTCTGGAATCAGCATTCGCATGAACTTCGATATGCTTTCTCATCCGATTCGGCGGCGATCACGGCGATCGACGTGAGCCGAGACGGGCAGCGATTATTAACTTCCGCCGATGAGCTATTAATTCGAGACGCTCCCACTGGCCGACTGCTGCTGACGCTGCCGGGACTGATGCGGAATCACGTGATGCAAGAACTGTATACATACTTGGTGACGAAGTGCCGTCAGGAAACGAGGACTCGCTCAGTGGACGTCCCACGAACTGTCTCCGAACGTGTCCCGTACTCCGGAACGATTGAGTTGTCCGGAAACGGGACACCAAATCGCCTGATTGTTGCCTTTTCTGAAAAGCTCCCCGAAGGTTCCACACTGAATTCCGTGAAAGTCAGTGCCGCCAATTTACCTCCAGGTCTCGATAGCGATCGGGAATACTTTACCAACACAGACGATGGACAGCTCTACGCGCTATTCGAAGACAGTGACCGCAGGAAGGCTGTCGAATTTGATTCGACGACCATCAAATCGTTGCCGGTCACCGCCACGGTAATTGTCAAAAAGACGGTCATTGACCACGCAGAAACGACATACACGGTCAGTGTTCCGTACCAGGAGCAGTACGGGGGCACTCGTACAATTTGCAAATCCATCGGCCAAAACCGCAACTTCGCCATCTTTTCACCGGACGGCAACCGAATGCTGATCGACCAGTCAGCTGGTGCTGTCAAAGTGCTGAGCCGCAGAGCTTCCTGATGCAGTGACCGAACTGACCCGGTCAAAATCAGATATGAAAGTAACCGGAACAGCCGTCAGCCCTGATGGACAGTCGGTGGCCGTTGCAACGGTTTCCGGAAACTCGGAATGTCATACATGTGGCATCAGTCAGATTACCGTTTGGAACAGCCGCACTGGCCGCGAAACATGGACACGAAATCTGGCCGACGAAGCCGTTGCCGGAGTTCACTTTCATCCGGATTCCGGTCATCTGATTGTCGCGGGGACCATCGGCTCCACCGCAGACCTTGGCGTTCCCACGCCCGATGCGGGAGTCGCCGGCGGAACTGCGACCAGTGAACGGGTTTCTGTGTCGATCCGTGATGCTGCAACCGGAGAACTGATCAATCGGTTCGGCGAAGGACACACCCGCCTGGTTGCGTCAGCGGCCGCCACAAACGCTCCGATTCTGGCGACTCTGGATTCCACTCAGACTCTCGCAATTTGGGATATTGAAAATCAGAAACTGCTGCAGTCACGCAAGCTTTCCATAGATCAGTCTGTCCTCGGCAGGTGGCTGTCCATAGGTCGTTCGGTCCTGTTTGTCAGTCCCGATGGTTTACTGGTCGCGTGTGTGAACCAGCAGGAGAAGCATCTGTTGCTGGATGCTCAGGATCTGACTCACGCAATCAATCTTCCTCTCAAAACATTTGTCGAATTCTCTGCTGACGGCAAATACCTGCTACCGGTACAGGACACGATCCCAAACAGCCGGATGTCTCAAACGTCCGGATGGGCGGTCGAGCAGCTTCGAGTGTTTCTCGACGGAACAAAGACTCTGCCCGATGGAGTGCTCCCGCCCGCTCAGGTTCTGCCATGGACTCAGCAGCTTGCTTCCGATGACCGCTCAATCGCAGCACTTGGTTTCCCCGACCTGAAACCTCGAATCGCCCGCATTCTGACGCAGCCGCAGGCCAGCGGTTTTCATTTTCGAACGTCCGGCTGGAATCCGGATCTGTCAACGCTGACACTGTTCGACAAGAACGCCAACAGCCCGATTCTGTTGTGGAATCTGAAAAAGACGGCGAACAGCAGAACCCGATTCCAGCTGCCAGTCGGCCCGGTAATTCGGTCCATAGCATCTCCGGCTGCAATGCCAGCACCCGCAGCAGTGTCAATGGGACCGCAGGAGCCCCTCGATATGCCAGCTCCGCCGGCCTCAGTCCCAGCTCCGCCGGCCTCGGTCCCAGCTCCGCCGGCTCCACCAGCAGAAGCAGTTGCTGCACCACCAGCGCCCGCGAATGGGAGCCCAACCGGCGCTACCGATTCGTTCGACTGGGCTCTTCACAATCGACTGCGACACGAATACGCCACGGGGGGCGAAGCAAAAAAGTCGCTGGAACAGTGCGACATTATTCTGGCAAATGTCGTGATGGACGCCTACACGTTGAACTGTCTGGGGGCTGAAGAATCGGATCCGAAAGCCGCTGTAGAAGAGCTGCTGCGACATGCAGACATGTTTGCAGAGTTTCGCTTCGTTCAGGCTGCCTGCCTGATCCGGGCTGCGGAGCTGAAAGAGAATTCAGAGGAAGCGTCAAAGCTGCTGAAGCAGGTCGCGACTTTCGACGACGAAAAACTTGCAAAGTATCGTGAGCTGGCCAAGCGGAAACTGGCCAAGGGTCAGCAGGGGCAAGACTCATCCAGTCAGTGACGGGCGAGAAAGTCGCGAACAGGAACACAACCGTATGGGAACGGTTCGCTTTAAGCAGGGGAGACTATCAGATGCCATTTCACTTCTTCAGCAGGCAAACAACAAGGTTAATGAGACCACACCAAACCGCCTCCACGGACGGATTGCGGTACTCCTGACATTGTGTTTAGCAAAGAACGGCAATCAGCAAGAAGCTGACGATGTTTGGAAACGCTTCATTGAAGTCTTGAAAGCTGATCCATCCAGGAAACAAGAGCTTGAGCAAGCTCAAAGACTTAAGGAATCATTGATGGGCAATCTGTCGCACGAGATTCAGCCGTAAGCTGTGACGTCGAAAGGCAGTTTTTTCAACAAACACAATACCTTCCTGCCCTGAGCGTCGTGCTGTTCACGCAGCTGCGGGGTCCAGCTCTTGAATCACGGGCATTTGAGTTCAAACTCGCAGGTCTTCTGCTGCGGCCGTCAGCACGTCCGCGAACCGTTCCCGTAACGGCCTGATGTGTTCGGCGATGAATTCTTCCACCTGCTGTGGAGCCCGACCGATGTATTTCTTCGCGTCCAGAGTGGATTCCAGATCGACGGCTGCAAACAGTGGATCGTTCCGCAGGCGGGAAATCAGATCATTGGGCAGGCCCTGATTCTTCACGACGGCACCGGCGGCCTGGCTGTGGACTCGAATGCTTTCGTGCAGATCCTGACGATCTCCGCCAGCTCGAACACCGGCCATCAGAATTTCTTCCGTCGCCATGAACGGAAGTTCTTCCTGCAAATGTTTTTCGATCACCTTCGGATACACGACCATTCCGCTGGTGATGTTATGGTACAGAATCAGGCACGCGTCGATGGCCAGAAATGCCTGAGGCACGGCCAGGCGGCGGATGGCACTGTCGTCCAGAGTTCGTTCCATCCACTGAGTCGCCGCTGTGGCATCCGTTCCGGCCTGCAGGCTCATGGCAAAACGTGCCAGAGCACACATGCGTTCGCTGCGCATCGGATTGCGCTTGTAGGCCATGGCCGACGAACCAATCTGCTTTGATTCAAACGGTTCTTCCAGTTCCTTCTTATGCTGCAGAATGCGAATGTCGCTGCCCGACTTGTGACAGGACTGAGCGATTCCGTTCAGCGCCGCCATCACCTGTGAGTCGAACTTGCGGGTATAGGTCTGGCCCGTGACGGCATGACGGGAAGTGAAGCCCATTCTGGCTGTGACCAGCCGATCCAGCTGCTCGACCTTCGCATGATCGCCTTCGAACAGAGTCAGAAACGTGGCCTGAGTTCCCGTTGTCCCTTTCACGCCTCGAAAACGAATTGTCTGAATGCGATGTTCCAGATCTTCCAGGTCCAGCAGCAGATCCCAGCACCACAGCGTGGCTCGCTTGCCGACGGTGGTTGGCTGAGCTGCCTGCAGATGAGTAAACCCCAGGCACGGCAGATCACGGTATTCGGCAGCGAATGCCGCCAGCTGGTCAATCACCTGCACCAGCCGCTGGCGGATCAGCAGCAGACTGTCCCGGATCTGAATCAGTTCCGAGTTGTCGGTTACGTAACAGCTGGTGGCTCCCAGATGAATGATGGGCTTCGCGGCCGGGCACTGAGTTCCCCATGTTTCCACATGAGCCATCACGTCGTGTCGGCGTTCTTTTTCAAACTTGGCTGCCAGGTCAAAGTCGATGTCATCCACCGTGGCCCGCATTTCAGCCAGCTGAACGTCCGTGATCGGAAGTCCCAGCTCCTGCTGAGACTCGGCCAGAGCAATCCAGAGCCGACGCCAGGTGGAATGTTTCGTCTGAGCCGACCAGATGCCGGCCATGTCACGAGATGCGTAACGAGTAATCAGGGGGTTTTCGTAGATGTCGTGGTTCAACGCAGAGATCCGTCGTCAAGAACGCCTGAGAAGTGAAGCCCCCACAGAATAACACTCTGTCTCGGCTCCATGGCGTGCTTGAACGCACATACTTCCTGAAAGACGACGATTGACGCCCTGTCGGTGCCGCCGGCTGGCTTCTCATTCCGGAATTCAGCTAAAGTGGATATGTGTGTCGTGTTTTGGCACGGCTGCTGCATCACGACGAGACGGGTTCTTTGCTGTGAGCTGAATGTGCGGCCTTCGCGCACAGTTGCCGGGCAGAAGCGTGACAGATTGTCACGTGGTGTGTGCGGTTGTGGTGTGCGATGGGGCCGGAAAGCGGAGTCCCTTGGTGCTGAAAGCATTCGGTGACGTGTTGGCAATTTGGTCTGGTCCTGTTCGAGTGATGGTGGAGTCAGAACTGATGGACGAGTCGGACGGTGGACAGGAGCTGCCGGAGTCGGATCCGACAACGCGGCGCGGCTTTCTGGAGCACGCTGCAAATCTGTCGATGGCTGGTGGCCTGGCGGCGGGGTACGGAATGCTGGGGCTTCAGGCCGCTCAGTATCTGTATCCGGCTGAAGCGGGGCAGACAATCACGCAGTTTGTCTGCACGCTGAATCAGCTGAAGGTGGGCGAATCGCTGCCATACACACTGCCGTCCGGGGCAAAGATCGTGGTCGCTCGACAGCAGGAGGGCGAAACGGCTGATGCGTTCATCGCACTGTCCAGCGTGTGTCCTCATCTGGGATGTAAGGTTCACTGGGAAGCCGTGAACAGCCGCTTTTTCTGTCCGTGTCACAACGGAGCGTTCAATGCACAGGGAGAACCGACCGAAGGTCCGCCGGCAGCGGCCAATCAGCATCTGACTCGCTATCCACTGACGGTCGAAGGCAACCTGCTGATGATTCAGGTGCCGCTGAATTCCGTTCATGTATCCGGCTCGGAGGCAACCGCATGAGCGTCTTTTCGAAGTGGCTGCAGGAACGCATCCCGATCAGCGGCGCTCAGCTTCAGGAGCTGACCAATGAACCGGTTCCCAACCATCTGAAGCGCTGGTGGTTCGCTCTGGGAGGAACTCCGGCCTATCTGTTTGTCGTACAGATCGTGACGGGCATTCTGCTGGCGTTTTACTATCAGTCGTCGGCTCAGACCGCCTACGAATCCGTTCGTTACATCACTCAGGAAGCCGCCTTCGGCTGGTATCTGCGGGGTCTGCACAAGTGGGCAGCCACACTGATGATTGCGGCCGTGATCCTGCATCAGATGCGAGTTTATTTCACGGCGGCGTATCAGCGTCCCCGTGAACTGAACTGGGTGATCGGCATGTCTCTGCTGATGTGTACTCTGCTGACAGGCTTCACCGGCTACAGTCTGGTGTTTGAGCAGCTGAGTTTCTGGGGGGCCACGGTTGCTGCCAATATCAGCGATGCGGTACCGGTGGTGGGGCCGATTGCGAAGGAAATGCTTCTGGCCGGAGACACCTACAACGATCGAACGCTGTCCCGGTTCTACATCCTGCATGCGGCCGTGCTGCCAACGACGATCATCCTGCTGGTCGCTGTGCACATTGCCTTCATTCGTCTGCACGGTGTGACGGAACTGCAGTTTGAGGACGAAGCTGACGACCGGCCAAAACACTTCAACTTTTTTCCGGACCACCTGCTGACGGAAATTACCATCGGCCTGATCCTGATGATCGTGCTGAGTGCTCTGGCAACCGTTTTTCCGGCGACAATGGGCCCGAAGGCCGACCCGCTGACCACTCCGGAAGTGATCAAGCCGGAATGGTTCTTCTACGTTTCGTTTCGCTGGCTGAAGCTATTCTCACTGACATTCGCGGTGCTCAGTACCGGATTCATTGTGGCCGCGATGTTTCTGTGGCCCTGGATCGATCGCGTTCTGCGAAAGCTGACCGGAAACGAAGACATCAGCGTTTACATCGGCATTGTTGCCACATTTCTGCTGATCGGCCTGACGGTCTGGGAAGCCTCCGTCGCCCACTGAGCTTTCTGATTCTGCCGCAGGCACAAGACAAACACATTCATCCACAAATGCCAACTCTGAAATGGATCAACAGGGCATGAAAGTCAAAACGAAGCAGTATCTGGTTGGATTCCTGGGACTGTTGTTCCTTGCGTCCCTGATTTTTGTCCAGGCGATGGAGGTCGCTCGCAGAACGGCTGAATCCGGTCCGCGCGGAGCTCACGCAGTGACTCCGGCCAGTTCGAAAGCGTGCGTGGAATGTCATATGAAGACATCGCCCGGGATCATTGATCACTGGAAGGGCAGTACTCACGCGAACAAGGGCGTCGGGTGCGTTGAATGTCATCAGGCGGCTCACGAAGATGTCGATGCCTTCGATCACTACGGAGCGACCATCGCCACCATTGTGACTCCCAAAGATTGTGGCCGCTGTCACAAGACGGAAACGGCCGAATTCATGGCCAGCCATCATGCCAAAGCCGGAAACATTCTGGCGTCTCTGGATAATTTTCTGGCCGAGACCGTCGAAGGGTCACGAGTTCCCTTCAATCCTCATGTGAAGACTCCAGGCATGGAAGTCGACATGGTGAACGGAATGGCCAGCGCGAACGTCGGCTGTCGACAGTGTCACGGAAGCAAAGTCGCCATCGAAGGCACCGACGGCAGTCTGATCACGGTTGATGAACTGAAACCGGACGAGAACGGAATTCCAACCAGCCTGGACGCCCTGGCTCTGATCCGCAAGGACGAGAACGGACGTCCCGTCCTGCACAACAGCAGCTGGCCCAACACCGGAATTGGACGGCTGAATCTGGATGGTTCCCGAGGTTCCTGTTCCGCCTGCCACTCGCGTCATGATTTTTCACCGCGTCGAGCTCGTCAGCCGGAAAACTGCGGCAAATGCCATCTGGGCCCCGATCATCCTCAGAAAGAAATCTACGAGGAATCCAAGCACGGTGTGGCCTTCCGCGATTTGAAGGAACACATGAATCTGGATGCAAAACACTGGGTGCTGGGCACCGATTACACGCAGGCACCCACCTGTGCGACCTGTCACATGTCCGGCCATTCCCGCAACGGCGGCAAGGTGACTCATGACCCCGGTCAGCGCATTTCGTGGACGAACCGACCGCCGATCAGCACTTTGATGGACACGGACATCAACGGCAACGTTATCAGTGAAACGGACCCTGTCGAACGTCAGAAGCAGACTGTCAGTTCATGGCAGGACAAGCGTCAGTCCATGAAGGATGTCTGCCTGCACTGCCATACTCAGAACTACGTCAATGCGTTCTACAAACAGTACGACGACTTCATCATCAACTACAACGAAAAGTTCGCCCGACCCGGGACGAAGATCATGAACGCCCTGAAGGACAACGAGCTGCTGACAAAGACTCAGTTCGACGAGGAAATCGAGTGGACATGGTTCTACCTGTGGCATCACGAAGGTCGTCGTGCTCGGCACGGAGCTTCCATGATGGCTCCTGACTATGCTCACTGGCACGGCATGTACGAAGTCGCGGAACGCTTCTATCAGCAGCTGATCCCGCAGGCCCGCGAGATTGCTCATCAGGCCGAAGAAGCCGGAGAGGCTGACAAAGCCAAAGCCGTGCTGACCATCATTGACGACATTCTGGCTCGGCCGGAACACGAATGGTTCGAGAACGCCAAAAAGCTGGCCGGTGACGGCAAATCGTCACTGACGCCGGAAGGTATTGTCTCGGCAGCCGACGATTCATCAGGCGACAAAC
Source organism: Planctomycetaceae bacterium (assembly GCA_041398865.1). Lineage (GTDB taxonomy): Bacteria > Planctomycetota > Planctomycetia > Planctomycetales > Planctomycetaceae > Fuerstiella. The sequence continues at coordinate 86,877 of JAWKTY010000007.1, read as the reverse complement.
AGCCCGATGGTGACGCAGCCCCGGGAACCGCTTCGGATGACAGGGCTGGGGACTCAAAACCAGCAGATCCAGCTGACAACGGTTCGAAACAGGATTGAATAATTTCACGTTCATTCAGAGACCGTCTCGTCGGAGCGACGTCGGCAGTGAAACTGTCGGTGTTCGTTCCGGAACGGTGGTATTGATGACAGGGAATTCCCGTCTCTGAAACAAAGCACCGACGCGAGATCAGACTCGCTCCGCAGGAAGAAGGAACAGCCACATGGATCGCCGGGATTTTCTGACAACCGCCGGAGCCGGTGTTGCGGCGGCGTTGAACTGTCGATGTGAGACCGCCTTCGGCGAAGGTGAGACCACGGCATCACTGCTGAACGTCCTGTGGGACAAAGCTCCGTGCCGCTACTGCGGAACGGGTTGCGGTGTTGAAGTTGCCGTCAAAGACAATAAGGTCGTGGCAGTTCGTGGTGATGAAAAAAGTCCCGTGAACAAAGGGCTGCTGTGTGCCAAGGGCTACCACCTTCCGCTGATGCTGTATGGAAGCGATCGCCTGACGCATCCTCTGCGCCGTGATGCCGACGGGAAGCTGACGAAAATCTCCTGGGATGAAGCTCTGGATCTGATCGCATCGAAGTATCAGGAAGCCCTCGACCAGCACGGCCCGCAGGCGGTGTCGATCTATGGATCGGGTCAGTGGACGATCTTCGACGGATACGCTGCCAACAAATGGATCAAGGGCGGCATGAAGAGCAACAACATTGACCCCAACGCTCGTCTGTGCATGGCCAGCGCTGTGATGGGATTCATGACACAGTTTCAGAGCGATGAGCCAATGGGTTGTTATGACGACCTGGACATCGCTGATGATTTTATCCTGTGGGGTAACAACATGGCGGAAATGCATCCGGTGCTGTTCAGCCGGATGCTGGAAAACAAACGTCGAAACCCACAGGTTCGCATTGTGGACATTGGAACCCGGTGGACACCCACCAGCGACTACGCGGATTTGTACATTCAGATCAAACCCGGCACGGACCTGGCTCTGGCGAACGGAATTCTTCACGAACTGCTGCGAACAGATCAGATTGACCACGGCTTCATCCAGGAAAACCTCGTCTTCAAACGAGGCATCGAAGACCTGAAGGAAATCGGTTACGGCTGTTACGATGACCAGGCCGCTTCCTACAAATTCAAAGACAAGGCCCAGGAAAGTTCATTGAACGAACTGCGGGAATTTCTGGCGGATTACACGCCGGAAAAGGTCTCTGACATCACGGGCGTTTCCCGAGCCAGCATTCAGGCACTGGCGATGATGTACGGCAACCGGCAGAAAAACACTGTCAGCATGTGGTGCATGGGAGTCAACCAGCATGTTCGTGGCACATGGATGAACAACCTGCTGAACGACATTCATCTGATCACCGGAAAGATCAGCCGTCCGGGCAACAACCCATTCAGTCTCACGGGACAGCCGTCCGCCTGCGGGACTGCCCGGGAAGTCGGCACGCTTTCGAATCGATTGCCCGCCGACATGGTGGTCAATAATCCTGAACATCGAGCCAAAGCGGAAGAGATCTGGAAGCTGGAACCAGGCACCATCAATCCTCAGCCCGGTCTGCACACGGTGGATCTGTTTCGTTCTCTGGCGCGGGGCGGCGACGACGATGTCAAAGTGATGTGGATTCAGGTGACGAATCCATGGGTGACACTGCCCAATCTCCATCGGTTCGAACGTCGGCCGGGAGACGGTCGCTTCATCATCGTCAGCGACATCTATCCCACGCCGACAACCGAAGTTGCTGATCTGGTTCTTCCGTCCGCAGCGTGGGTCGAACGTGAGGGAATGTTCGGCAACACCGAACGCAGAACTCAGCACTGGAACAAAATGGTCGATCCTCCCGGCGAAGCCCGGGAAGATGCCTGGCAGATCATGCAGGTTGCCAAACGAATGAATCTGGGACACCTGTTTCCCTGGGCGGACGACGATGACTGGCACCAGAAGATGTTCGAGGAATATCGCAGCTTTACGCTTGGCCACGGCAAGGACCTTGCGAGCTACGAGAACCTGAAACAGGCTCGCGGGCTGAGATGGCCGGTCGTCGACGGCCGGGAAACTCGATATCGATACGCCGCCGGCCACGATCCCTATGTGAAGAAAAAACAGGGTGTTCACTTCTACAAAGCCAAAGACAACGGCGAGAAGGCGGCCTTCTGGCTGCGACCCTATCATCCTCCGGCGGAAGTTCCGGACAATGACTACCCGTTTTGGCTGTGTACAGGACGAGTCCTCGAGCACTGGCATACCGGGTCGATGACTCGCCGAGTTGCTCAGCTGCATCAGGCCATGCCGGAAGCCTACGTCGAACTGAACCGAGCGGACGCCATGGTGCTGAATGTGGCTGATGGTGATCGTGTGAAAATCAGCAGCCGTCGAGGCGAGCTGGTGCTGCCCGCGAAAATCGATCATCGAGGAAAGCCGCCGCGCGGCAGCGTTTTCGTTCCGTTCTTCGACGAATCTGTGCTGATCAACGAACTGACGCTCGACGCGATGGACAACATCAGTAAGGAACCCGATTACAAGAAATGCGCCGTGAAAGTAGAGAAGGCCTGAAGCCCTCATCACAGAAACAGCCGTTGTTCTTTTGGTTCGGTGGGGCAATATGAATCGACAACCACATTTTCTAACCGCAGCTCTGTGTGTCTTCGTTCTGGCCGCCAGTGGCTGTAGCCGGTCCGACTTGCCGACGCCCAGTGAGATCACCGCCACTGCAGTTCGTTCAGCTCGCCGAGCTTACGATGGGGCTCCGCCGGTAGTACCCCATCCTCCGCAGAAAGCAGCCTGCATCACCTGCCACACTCAGACCGGACAGCAGGTGCCCAACATGGGTTTCGCAGCCGCCAATCCTCATCAGGGTTCGCGTCACGCCGGAGCAACTCAGAACTGCCGTCAGTGCCACGTGTTCAAAACCACAGAAGCCTCATTCGTAGCTTCTGCGTTTGAAGGCATCCCGCAGCGGATCAGCAAAGCTCCGCGTGCATTCCCGGGAGCTCCGCCGATGATTCCTCACCCGGAACTCATGCGTGAAAACTGCACGGCCTGCCATTCCGGTCCGTCAGCCCGTCCGGATATCCGGTGTACTCACACAGAACGAACCAACTGCCGACAGTGTCATCTGTTTCAACAGCCCACCGAGACCTTCCCCAGCCCCGATCTTGCTCAGTCCAGAAACTTGCGAGGCTGACCGTTCCATCGCAGCAGACTCGTTCCTGTGTCGAGCCTTCAGGTTCGATGCCGCAATTCGACGCAACCTCGCGGATCAGTGAGACGTCGGTTCCTACAGGGACGTGAGTGAATCCGAACGCTGCTTCTTTGCGAACAACTGTTTCGTAGCAGGATCAGTCAGCAGGATGAATGCGGCCAGTCCGGACGGCCAGGTCAGCAGGCTGATGGGCAAAGCTGCCATGGCCAGAGTTCCGCTCAACAGGCCGAGACTTCGGCCGACGGTGCGAAGGACGGGGCGAGCGAACAGAGCTGATGCGGCGATGAGGGCTCCGATGAAGGTCAGTCCCAGCAGTGCCGGTTCGATCGTCCATGCCGGAATCTGCAGCGAGAACCGATCAAATAGCAGTGGACTGTGCAGGTGAAACAGTCCTGACCATGAAGCCAGCAATGCAATCATCAGCATCGCAACCAGACTGAACACGATCAGCGACAGACAGCACCGATTCCAGTGTTTCGTAGTCGATGACAGGGCATCCGTTGTTGGCAGGGCATCCGTCGGCGAGACAGCCGTGTCTTGCAATGCTTCGGCGGTCGACGAATTCCGTGCGATGGCTGGAGCCCAAAGACAGCGATACAGAATGCGGACGATTCGCACCATGCCGAACAGCCAGACGGCAAACATGATCAGCAGGTACAGATACACGACCAGAGGATCGGCGATCACGTGCCAGGTGACTCGTGAATCTGCGGTGAGATTGCGGAACAGCGCTGGATTGAGCAGCCGCCCCACGGGAATGACCTTTCCTGCCATCACTCGGTGATTTGACTGAATCTCGTGAATCTGCTGCTGCGTTGTGGGGTACCATTTTTCGATCAGAGGTCCCAACCGATGCGTGACTCCCTGAGTTGAAAACATGACGCCGACTACGTCGCTCAGGTGGTCGATTTCCCGCTGAGTCTGTTCGGAATGAACATCCCGTGTGAATTGAGACATCCACGATTCAATCGTTGTTCGATTGATGGGCTGGCCTTCAGCGACGACGCCGGCCCGGTCACTCAGAGTCGCGGACTTCCCGGTAAGATTGATCAGCAGATCAGCATGCCCATGCGGAGAACTGCCCGTCAGACGCATCGAATTTCTCTCTGGTGTGATTGACGCTGCGTCCATTCCCCGCGAGCGAACGTCTTCCGATGCCTCGATGGTGATTTGTATCCTCAGATCCGACAGTGGCTCGATCTGCGCGGCAGACGAATCAAGAATGATGCATCGCGACGGCACAAAGCTTTCGAACCACAGTAGGTGGATGGCTGTGAAGATGAGGGCCGTCAGAAGACACCAGCCCGCGATTCCCAGAATGGTGAATCCCAGCATTCGGCGAGTTACTGATTGTTTCGCCTGACGTAGAATCCGGAAGGCCGCATCCACAAGATCAGCTTCCGGTGCCTGATCGCCCTTCAACACGGCTCGAGGATGAAGTGACGTCAACAGGCCAAGCACCGTCAGCGGCAGTCGGCAGAAGTTGAGCAGCTCGCCACTCAGCGGCCACGGCAGCAGACACAGTACAGCCACCCAGCGGCGTTTGCCGGAGAGTTGTCCGCGACGCAGTTCTCTGCCAAACCAGAAAGTCAGCACTCCAAAGACGCCACCCACGGCCTGAGCAATCAACCGATCGCCCGACCGGGAATCGGGCAGCCAGACAACGGCCGTCAGAAATTCCAAAGCGCCGACGATCATCAGCAGCAGGCCGAGACCTCGGTGTCGATCTCCCAGCCAGCCGTGAATTCTTCGCACCAGCGGTTCCCAGCCGGAGGCCGAACTTTTCAGGTTTGTGGCGTGGTCTCGTACCTGCCCGGCTGCCTTCCGCAGGAATTCTTTGGCCTGCTGACCGGTCTGATCGACGCGAGCTCGCAGGTCTGCCAACGTGCGTGCTGCCGGAGCATCGCTGGAAGCATCTTCGACAGCGGTCGCCACGTCAGTGACTCGCTGATAGCGTCGCTCCGGTTCTTTATCCAGCGATCTCAGAACCACTTCATCCAGCCGCACATCAACTCGAACTTTTTCCGACGGAAGCCGAAACCGACCAATGGGCAGTTCGCCGGTCAGCAGTTCATAGATCACGACTCCCAGGGAATAAATGTCGGCTCGGTGATCAACCGTGTTCGGCTTTTCAAACTGTTCCGGAGCCATGTAGTGCGGCGTTCCCATCACCTGCCACGTTCCGGTCAGAGGAACGTCGTCTGCGGCTCCTGCCAGCTTGGCCAGTCCAAAATCCGCAATGCGTACACTGCCGTCGCGAGCAATCAGAATGTTTTCCGGCTTGATGTCGCGATGAACGACGCCGTTGTCATGAGCATACTGCAGCGCCGCGCAAACCTGAGGCACCACCTGCAGAGCTTCGCGCGGGGAAAGGTTTCCGGATCGTTCCAGATGCCGCAGGTTGGTGCCGTCGACGTACTCCATGATGAAGTAGTACAGCGAATCGCGGCGGCCAAAGTCGTACACCGTGATGATGTTGGGATGATTCAGTTTCGCGAGTGCTCGAGCTTCGCGCTGAAAACGTTCGGCGAAACCGGCGTCGTTGCTGATGCCGGGTCTCAGAATCTTCAGCGCAACAATACGGTCAAGTTCAATCTGGCGGGCTCGGTAGACGATCCCCATGCCTCCGAGACCCAGAACATCCAGGATCTCCAGTTGCGGAAAATGAGGAGCCAGTTCTTCGGCTGTCGGCGGAACAAAGGTCGGCTGATAGGCCCACGAAGACTGACCAGGCGACGAGGCTTCTGGTCGGGTTTCGAAGCCGATCTGCAGCAGACATGCGGAACATAATGATGCCAGGTTGTCTGCCGGCAGTTCGGCGTCGCACTGAGCACAGGTTTTCGGGCTGTCAGCCATCGTCGACTCCGGAGGGAAAAATGATGCTATCCATCACTAAGCGGTTGCCGGTGAAAGGTGACAAAGTTTTTTGGGAAAATGCCATATCCTGATGCAGACGGACGCTTTAAGATCGCCGCTGATGAATGTCACGTTCCCGAAAAAAGTTCTGAGCCGATAAACCCGTGGCCGCAGGTCAGTCCTGTCGCCGCTGCCGTCATCGCAGCGTTTTCCGCATCAGAAAATCGTCTCCTTCGCATTGTGACGGGCAGGTGCCGACACTGCCGACTGGACTTTCTGCAGAGTTCGTTGAATGAATCATTCCGGTCACCGACGTTTCGCGACGACTCAATGGAGCATCGTGCGCGCGGCGGGTCAGGACAGTCAGGGGACGGCTCGCCGAGCACTCGAAGAACTGTGCCGCATTTACTGGTTTCCCGTCTATGCATTTATTCGACGCAAAGGTCATCACGCTGCCGACGCGGACGATCTAACTCAGGCTTTCTTCGTGCATCTTCTGGAAACCGCCTTTGTTAAGTCGGCGGACCGTGATCGCGGACGGTTTCGAAGTTATCTGCTGAAGTCGGTGTCAAACTTTCTGAACGCAGATCATCGCCATCGGACTGCAGACAAACGCGGAGGCAGTACGTGTGTGCTGTCACTGGATATGACCGACGGTGAACATCAATACCTTCAGCTGGCCGGTGAAGATGTTTCTGCCGATCAGCTGTTCGAACGCCGCTGGGCACTCACGCTGCTGCAGAATTCGACAGCCCTGCTGCGTCACGAATACGAAGATCGCAACCACAGAACGCTGTATGAACTGCTGGAACCTCATCTGAACCAGGAGCCCGGACGAGTTCCCTATGCGAACTGTGTCCGCAGCTGAGCATGTCTGAAGATGCCATCAAACAGGCCGTTCGGCGAATGAAAGTGCGTTACCGGGAAATTCTGAGAGCCGAAATCGCGGCCACCGTTGATTCAATGGATGACATTGACGATGAACTCAGACAGCTGATGAGGATTCTGTCCTGATGATTTAACGTGGCCCGATGTGTCAGCATGGGGCCATTCGCTTTTGCTGCTGCCCCGGCTGGTCAAAGCCAATGTTCTCTCTTTTCAAGATCCTTGACGGCCCTGGACATTTTCCACTACGGCTTCCGAATGAATTCCGCGGCGAATGATCGGACCTGTTTTCCGTTCAGCACGTGAAACATTCGCAGCTTTTCGATGGTGGCGGTGCCAAAGCGTGACATCGGCACATGGACGATTTTCTTTTTGTATTTCTGAGCCAGGCGTCGCCATCCGGCGCCGGGCGGCGCATGACTCAGCAGAGCGATATGTTTTTCGTGGCTGTAAGTGAGTGCTGCGGCGATGATGCGTTCTTCCAGTGTGTCGGTGAAGTCGAACTGCGGGTCGTGAAAGATGTCGCGCACGGGGCGGGGTGGAAACAGAAACATGCAGCCGCCGTAACGAGCCAGTGCGATTCCCGGTCCGACCATGTCCTTTGTAAAGTCGGTGGCGAACAGAGCCAGCGTTGATTCGTCGTGATGCTCGGCATGCCAGGTGATGCGCCAGGGATAATCCCGCGGGTCTGCCGGGCTGTCGAACAGCATCACAACGCAGTCCAGCCTGCCTCGGGCAGGAGGAAACACTTTCACAAACAGATCACCGGTGTGCCAGTTGCGCAGAGTCTCGCGCATGTCCAGGCCGTCCTTGATACTGGCCGTGAACTTTTCTGTGCGGGCAAGGTCATTGCCGATCAGTTCCATGGCAACATCCTTCACATGAGTCCGAAAGCGTTCAATGGCGACGTCTTCCGGCGGCCAGCTGCACTGACCGAACGGATTCCAGGTTTTCTGCCAGCGAATCTGTTCCTGCCGATCGGGGCGAGCCTGCAGCTGACAGCTGCGCCAGACGACCGGATGTCCCGGAAGGCGGCTGACGACGGTCAGCGGCGTCATGTCCGGCAGGAGAACTCGATCAATGCCGAAGCGAACTGTGCCACCTTCATCCTCATCCGCGAACGGATAGTCTCGCGCGGTTTCGGCCAGGTGAATGGCAAACTGATCACCCGCGATCTGTCTTGCGGCCACGACCAGAGTGTACAGGTCCGGAGTGAAGCGGCGTTCAATGAGCGACAGATTGCGAATGTACTTCAGCATGACACTCAGCAGCTGCGGCGTCATCGGGCGAGCTCGACGTTTGAATTCCGCTCGATAGCGATCACGAGCCGCCAGAAGCAGTGACTTGATGCCGTCGATGGACAGATTTTCGTCATCATCCAGTTCAGCTCGAGCCTGTTCGTAGCAGGCGGTGATGAACGGCAGTTCGCCCAGCATGAACGTCAGAGTTCGTCGGGCGACCGGATAGATCTGAGCTTCGAACAGAGGTTCCGGTCCGCGTTCCGGTCGGTCAACAGCTGACTGAAACGCGTCACGCAGCCATGGCCAGTCTGTCAGACTGCAGATGTAAAGAACATTCTGATGCAGCTTCGATAGTCGATACAGTTCGCAGGCGGCCCAGTGAATTCGACGGACGTGGCTGGCTTCTTCCGGAGTCTTCAGTGCTGGCAGAACGGCCGCAGAAAACCGTTCAACACTGACTCGTTTCAGAGCATAGGGGTCCGGAAGACTGGCGGCCACCGGCAGGTAGTGTTCGTCTTCGGGATCGATGAATTCACGGTGCAGATGTTCCTGCAGAGCAATTCGCAGCGCGGCGATTACCGGCTGGCAGGGATCAATGGGAACATAACTGGCTCGGCCCTGAACAGGCGAAGCCGCTTCGTCTTCGCTGTCGGCATCGGGCTGAAACTCGCCGGTTCCCTCAAACCGTACCGGAGGCTCCTGCTGCAGGACGGCTGAGATCCTGGGCAGGTTCAGCACGGCCGTTTCAACAGCGTTCTGAAACGACGGCGGCAGCGGTACGGCGACGCAGTCAAATGATTCGGCCAGCATCAGTCGCCGCACTTCCACGGCAAAATCTCCGCTGCCGTGGATCACCGGCAGCACGGTGATGTTTCGTCCGAGTTTCAAAACGTCCGAGGTTGCAGTCATCGGGAAGTCAGTGTGTTGGCCGGAAATTGATCGTTCACGAGTAGTTTATCGCGATCGCCCGGCAGTGGTAAGGACGTCGGCGAAAATCGGACGGACCTGCTGTTCAGACAGAGGTTGTCGGCACCGAACATGCGGTTGCGGGTTCGCCCCGGCTGAAGCGGCGGGTCAGCCCGAAGTTCTTCCCAGAGCCACGATTTCTCTCAGGAGATCGGCCACCTGTTGTCCCGTTTTGTCCATTCCGTGGTCGCGGTGAACCCGATCCGCCAGCGACGTTTCATCGGATTCGGAAACTGCGAACAACTGTCCGGTTGCTCGGCTGTTGCTGCACAGTTCCTGAATGGCCGTGGCCAGAGCACTGCTGTGATCGGACGTGGGCTGATAAAGGTGTCCGGTTCCCAGCGACCGGATCAGTTCCGGGAATGCTCCGTGATCCGGCAGCAGTGATGGCACGTTCAGGAGTCCGGCTTCCAGGACGTAGATGCCCTTGGGTTCGTGGTAGTCGGTCGGAACACACAACAGGTCAAAGCTTCCAATGATCCGCAGTTTTTCTTCGCGAGTCGGCGGGCTGCCCAGCCAGTGAATCTGTTCGGGGCAAATCTGCTGAGCCAACTGAAGCTGTTGCTGAAACCACGCCTGATGTTCCTGAGGCAGACAACCGGCGACGCAGATTTCTGCTTCCGGAAAGTCGGGCAGAATTCGGCTCGCCGCCTGCAGCAGGTGATGAATTCCTTTTTCCGGACAGATCCGAGCGAAATAGCCGAATCGCAGTCGCCGCGGGTCGGCTTTTGATTCTGTAGCCGACGATTCAGCGGGAAGCTCGTCATGGACAGTGTCGACTGTCAGCGGGATGACGCGGAACTTTGTCGGCGGCTGGTCCAGATAACCGGACATGAATTCCCGGTAGTAGTTGCTGTGAACCAGAAAGCCGTCGAAGGCCTGGCAGTTTGTTTTCAGCTGCTTCATGACAGACGGCTTCCATCGGTCTGTCAGGCCTTCCAGAAAGATATCGTCGCCCTGCAGCAGGCACAGCACCGGGCCGGAAAACCGATCACGAAGATCCGACATGACTCCCGACAGCAGAGCGTTACTGAAGATGATGACGTCGGGTTGCAGTTCGTTGCACAGGTAGTCGCAGAACTGAATCAGTTCGCGTCTCTGAGGACCTCGGCGGCCCTTCAGCATATCCAGTGTCAGAGACCCCAGATGAGCCGCGTTCGTTCCGCCGCTGAACCGAGTCAGCCAGCGGACCAGAGCGGGATGATTCAGCCAGCCCGTCATCCAGCCGGGCAGCCGCTTCCAGCCGGGCACCGTGGAATCGAGATAGACGTTGATGCCTCCGAGGAATATTCGGTCGGTACTGACGTCTTCTTCGTCCACCGTGATGGGGGTGTAGGTGGGAACCAGCACGGCATCCAGACCCGCTCGGCGCAGCGACCGTACCAGAGTGTTGTCCTGCATGCACGACCCGCAAAACATCCCGGCTCCACCGGCGGTAATCAGTGCGGCTTTCATCAAAGGCTTCCATGCGGGTTCGGTGGAAACGGGACGGACGCCTTCCAGAGTATCCATTGGCGACGGGCGAACAAAATGCTGAGTTCCGCGAATTCTTCTTTGGCTCACAATTCGCACATTCCGCACGGGAGCTTGTCGAACTGTTACTTGCGGACGTGTTCTGTCCTGTCGAAATGCTTGCCTCATCGTGGCTGGTGGCGGATACTTGTGGTTCGGGGCCAGTGTCTGACAGACCTTGTGTTGCAGCCGATGACAGCTGCCGCCAGGAGACATCAATGCTGGTTTCGCTGAGCTGAATGTGCTGCCATCAGGCATTCGGCATCGTCACACACCGTCGCTCCCCTCCCTTCGATTTCCCGCCTGAAGAATTCTCATGTTTCGAATGTCTCTTATGATGGTTGCGCTGTTGCTGACTGCGGGAATTCTGAGAGCCGACGATGCGGCGACAGCAAAGCCCGACGAGACTCCGCCCACGGATGCTCAGCTGCAGTTTGTGCGGTCGAAAGTTTTGCCCCTGCTGGAAGCTCGCTGCTTTGAATGCCACGCCGGTTCCGGTGAACACAAAGGAGCTCTGACACTTTCCAGTCGTCGGGCAATGCTGAAGGGCGGCGACAGCGGCACGGCCATCGTGCCGGGAAAACCGGATGAAAGTCTGCTGATTCAGGCGGTGCGCTACGAAGGCTTCGAGATGCCGCCGAGAACGCGGATGCCCGCTGAAGAGGTTCGGATTCTGGAACAGTGGGTCCGGGACGGAGCTGTCTGGCCGGCCGATCTCGATCACGAAGCCGCGCCGGCGGAAACTGATTTCCCTCTGGAAGTTCGAAAGGCTGAGCACTGGGCGTGGCGGCCGATCACGGATCCTCAGGTGCCGAAGGTTCGCCATCAGGATCTGGTCCGTGATCCGATCGATGCGTTTGTGCTGGCGAAACTTGAGTCTGAGGGAATTGAACCTGCAGGCGACACCGACCGACGGACTCTGATTCGCCGTATGTCATTCGACACCATCGGGCTGCCGCCGAGCGTTCAGCAGGTCGAAGCATTTGTCAACGACCCCGCCGATGATGATACGGCGATTGCAAAGCTTGCCGATGAACTGCTGGCGTCCCCGCACTTTGGCGAACGCTGGGGACGTCACTGGCTGGATCTTGTTCGTTATGCAGAAACCCTGGGACATGAATTCGATTATCCCCTCCACAACGCCTGGCGCTATCGTGACTATGTCATTCGAGCATTCAACGCGGATGTGCCTTACGATCAGTTCGTGATGGAACACGTGGCCGGAGACCTGCTGGATCAGCCTCGGCGACATCCCACTGAAGGCTACAACGAATCGATTCTGGGCACAGGGTTCTGGTTTCTTCACGAGGACAAACATGCTCCGGTGGATGTCCGAGCCGAAGAAGCGGCGAAGATCGATAATCAGATCGATGTTTTTTCCAAGACGTTTCTGGGTCTGACCGTTGCCTGTGCTCGGTGCCATGATCACAAATTCGATGCGATTTCAGCCACTGACTACTACTCTTTGGCGGGCTTTCTGCAGAGTTCCCGAAGGCAGACAGCCTGGCTCGATCCGCATCAGGCGATTGCTCAGCGAGTTTCCGCGCTGCAGGAAGTACGTCTGCGGACGGAACATGTTCTGGCGGAAACTCGCGGTCAGGACGACAGGACAACGGAACTGCTTCGACGCGAACTGGCTGGTGTGCTGGAATGCCTGTACGGCGAGCCGGTGAGTGCTGATATGTCTGCTGATGAAGACATTGTCTTTGCAGACTTCGAAGGTGACGACTTCGGCGACTGGCAGGCCAAAGGAGAAGCGTTTGCCGGTGGGCCATTTGAGGGAACTCGACCGGGACAGCAGGCTGTCAGCGGATATCACGGACGACGTCTGGTGAACTCGTGGGTCAACACCGACAGTGCAAAGGGGACGCTGCGTTCGCCGCAGTTTCAGATTCACAAAAACCTGATCACACTGCAGGTCGGCGGCGGAGGACACAGCGGCCAGACATGCGTGAATCTGCTGGTTGATGGAAAGCCGGTACGCACGGTGACGGGCCGAAACCAGGAACAGCTCAGGCCGCATACCTGGGACGTCAGTGATCTGCACAACCGGAATGCCGTGATCGAAATCGTAGATCGCCATTCCGGAGGCTGGGGACATATCAACGTGGATCACATCGTCTTCACCAATTCAGGTGCTGAATCCGGTGTCCGCCGAAGCGTGTCTGTGGTGGCTGCCGAACGGGGCCTGAATGCTGATCGTCTGCGCTCCTGGCTGAATCTGCTGACGTCGGATGCCGGTCGGGCCATGGACAGTCCGGTCTCACTGCCGGCGGCGCTGGCGGCGGTTGAGTTGTCCGGAGATATTCAGCAGGCTCAGCGGCAGGTGCGGGAAGTCGTTGATCGCTGGACAAAGTCGATTCGTCAGGCAGCCGATTCGGATTCAGGCGATCCGAACCGAACGCCCGACACCACTCTGTTTGCCGATCTCAGCCAGGGTCTTCCTGCAGACTGGTTCACCACCGGCCCGGCATTCGACGGCGCGCGGACGGATGAGAATACGATGCTGAGCTGGCATGATGACGGAATACAGGTGGCCGCTGCCGGATCTGTTCATTCGGCTCGCCTGTCGTCCGAACTTCGGGGAACGCTGACCAGTCCGACATTCGAACTGAATGCTCCGGAAATCCTCGTCCGAGTCGCCGGAAAGGACTGCCGGGTTCGTCTGGTGATTGACGGTTACCTGATGTTTGAATTCAGCGGTCTGCTGTTCGGAGGGACAAAGCAGGACATCAATACGGATGACGGCGAATTCCAGTGGCTGCGCATGGCAGGCGACATTCATCGGTATCAGGGGCATCAGGCGTACCTTGAGTTTCTGGATGAAGGAACCGGATGGTTTGCTGTTCAGGCTGTGCGTTTTGCGAATCGTCCAGGAGCACCCGCACCCGCCAATGAGCCCCATCCGTTCAACTTGGAACTGGCGGCAACGCTGACGGACAGTTCGAACCGTGAATTGACTCGGGATTCGATCATCGATGCCTGGGCCGCCCGAATCAGAACATCTGCCGTGCCGGTTCCGGCGCTGAATGATTTGTCGTCGGAGAATTCCGGTCTGCGACAGCTGCAGGAACAGTGGCGAGTTCAGGCGACGGGAATTCCCGCCCCGATCCCGGCTCTGGCCATCACGGAAGGAACTCCGGAAGACGAGCATGTCTTCATTCGCGGCAGCCATCGCAACCTGGGAGACACGGCCCCGCGAGCCATCCTTGCAGCTCTCCGGCCTGCCGGCGCTGTGCCGGATCTCAGTCACAGCAGCGGTCGCCGCTATCTTGCGGAACAGCTGGTTCGCGATGACAACCCGCTGACCGCTCGAGTTGCCGTGAACCGCATCTGGCATCATCTGTTCGGAGAAGGGATCGTCGGGTCGACCGACAACTTCGGCGTTCTTGGGAAGCGTCCGACTCATCCGGAACTGCTCGATCATCTGGCGTCGCGCTTTCGTCACGACAACTGGTCGTTTAAGCGACTGATTCGAAGTCTGCTGGTCTCCCGGACCTATCGACTCAGCAGTCAGCGCAACGATGTCGCGGACACAAAGGATCCGACGGATCAGTGGCTGCATCGAGCTCGCATTCGGCGGCTCGAGGGCGAAGCGGTTCGGGACGCACTGCTGACCGTTTCCGGCCGACTCGACCGGACTCAGTTCGGCGAACCTGTCCCCGTCTATCTGACGTCATTTATGCAGGGCCGAGGTCGACCGGGAGGCGGTCCGCTGGATGGAAACGGACGCCGCAGTATTTACATCTCGGTGAACCGGAACTTCCTGTCACCTCTGATGCTGGCCTTCGACGTCCCGGCACCCGTCACGACCACCGGCGACCGGAACACGTCAAACGTTCCCGCACAGGCCCTGATGATGCTGAATAACGAATTCGTCAATCAGCAAAGCCAGATCTGGGCCAAACGACTGCTGAATGGCCCGCAAAAATCAGCCGAAGAAACTCTCAAACAGGCATGGTACGAAGCCTTCAGTCGCCCGGCAGACAGCACCGAACTGCAGGCCCTGCTGGAATTCCTGTCGCCATCTGCCGACCAGTCAACACCTCAGCTCACTCCGGAAACCCTCACAGAAATCTGCCACATCCTGCTGAACTCCAAAGAGTTCCTGTTTCTGAAGTAGCCTCCATGGACTGTGCCTCGTTACTCGGAGCGTGACGACGACGTTGCCATCACGGATGTCTTCGTTCCGATTCGCGTCGTCAATTTCAACGAATTCAGCAACCAGACTCCTGTACTGACAAATGTCGTGGACAATCAGGTGCTTGTCATTCCGGATGGTCAGAATTTTATCCTGGACGTTGATGCAACCGACGGTGATGTCGCACAGGATCTGCTGTACTCATTAACCGGCAGAGACGCGTCCCTGTTCAAAATCGATCGTGAAACCGGTGAACTGACAACGGCGGCTGTTCTGGCGTCAACGCTTCCCAGAGACCAGGATGGCAACAACCAGTACGAGCTGACTGTAGGAGTTCACGACCGACTTTCGTTCGACGCGAAACACATCGTGGTTGAATTCGCTTCAAACTGATTTTTGCAATGGCTCGGCCTGGAGAAGTGGCCGCGGTTGTCACGACCGAGGCCATATGCCTTTTCACCCTCTTCGATTTCCATGATCCGTGGGGGATTTGGTCATATCACTCGACAGGTCAGGGAGATTGCGTCCATTTCGGTGCTGGCATTTGAACAGAAGGAGGCGGCTTGGCTGGGATCGGCGACAATGAGAGGGTTTGGCTTCTGCGGTGGGTGCGACTGAGGGCTGGCACCGGTGCTGGCGGTTGGGCGTGCGCATGATTTCACGAGCATGGCATGGGACTTTGGGGATTTATTGATCCAAGTGCGCACTCCCTGCGTTTGTTTGGCATGAAAAGTACAGATCCTTACTCACCGCCATCAATGCAGTTTGAGTCGCAACAAATCCCGCAGCAGAGTCAAGGCACGGGACGGGCTTGGTTTCGATGCTGGATCGGAATTGGTGTGGGCGGGACAGTGACCGGCTTCTTTCTGAGAGGAGTTTGGGGGCTTCTCATTCTTGGGTTACGTGGGTTTGTCGCTGGGCTGATCAGCAGTGCTATGGTGTTTGCTGCGAGTGCCTTCGTCTGCGGCGGGAGTCTGTCCCGACGGGTTTCAAATCTGGCGTCGATTGCGAGCGGGGTGGGTGCTGGGCTGCTTTTGTTTGGACATCAGGCATTTGTGCTCCCAACGGTGATAATCACGGTGGGGTTGGTACTTGGCGGCGTGTCACCGGAGTTGATTTTCTGGGATCGCCGTGATCACTCCAGAGTTTTGCGGTTGGCGGAACGCTTCCGAGGAATTTCGGACACATTCCGTATGGAGATAACAGACAGTGACGTTGTCGATGAAGGCGAAGAGTGACACGCATGTGATTAGGACATAACACCCGCCTTCACGGGGTGGCGGAGAATAATGTTGATTCCAAAATTCGCTTGCCTTCGCTACTCCTGCGTATGTGATGGTTCGGCCTAAAGCCTGGAGACGAATCAACTATTTCTTGAACAGATCAGGGGAAAGCTTCACGTTTCCTAACTCGTTGTTGCCGGCCTGGATCTCGAAAAAGGTCCGTGGAGCGACGTTGCCAGCGCAACAATTCCCGCCGTCTGAACCGGGAGTCAAAAGGTCCAGGCAGTGCGAGCAAAGCGGGGAGGTGACAGAGCCCTGTCTTTGCAGGCCTGCACGTTTGCTCATGGTGAGCTGGTGCGGTAAACCTTGTGAAGATCGGAACGCGGATATCGCGGACTCCGGCGTGCTGACACATCGCCTTCACTTTGTTGGATTCCCGCATGAGCTCAACCAGTCACACTCCGCACATTCTTGCCATTCATGCTCATCCGGACGACATCGAGTTTCAGTGTGCGGGGACTCTGCTGCGGCTGAAGGAGCGGGGCTGTCGGATTTCTGTGGCGACGATGACACCGGGCGACTGCGGCAGTGCGGAGATGACTCAGGATGAAATTGCGGCGGTGCGTCGAGCGGAAGCGGCTGCTGCGGCTCGAATTCTGCAGGCGGACTACACGTGTCTGGAATTTCGGGACCTGTCCATTGTGTTCGATAACGACAGTCGGCGGCGGATGACGGAATTTCTGAGACGCAGCCAGCCGGACATCATTCTGACAGCTCCACCCGTGGACTACATGCACGATCATGAAATCACCAGCATGCTGGTCCGCGATGCCTGCTTCAATGCGTCGGTGCCCAATTATCGAACTCGACAATGGGACCCGGCAGCCCCGCTGACAAAGATCCCGCACCTGTATTATGTGGATGCGGTGGAGGGTACTGATCATTACGGTCAGCGACATCCGGTGGATTTTACGGTGGATGTCACGGAACAGTTTGAACGCAAGATTGAGGCGCTGGCCTGTCATGCCAGTCAGCGGAACTGGCTGAGGCAGCAGCATGGAGTTGATGAGTACCTGGATGCGTGTCGTCGCTGGAGTGCCGAACGAGGCCGGGGTATTGGTGTTTCGCACGGCGAAGGGTTTCGGCAGTACAAAGGGCACCCGCATCCGACCGACAACCTGTTGCTGGAGCAGCTGTCCTGCTGATGTGGCAACGGCAGAGGCAGAGGCGTAGAGGCCTTCCGGATGTCGTCCAGTGATTCCACGGTCGGGACAGAAACGTCCCGATACTGGGAAAGAAAAACAGTCAATGACCCGCTCTTTGACTGACGATTTGGCGCGGGTATGCTCCTGCGGCTCGGCACCGACGCCGCGACCCTGGAGACAGCCGGTTGCAGGCGAAGTCGAGCGGAGGTGTTGATGGTGGACAACCCCAGGCGTCGTGGTTCCAGTCAGATTGCTCAGGCATATCAGACCGCGAATGAAACGATGGCGATCGGGTTGACGCTGGGTGTTCTCGTGGGCGGTGGCTGGTGGCTGGATCAGCGGTTCGGCTGCAGTCCGGCTTTCGTAGTGGCGGGAACGCTGCTTGGGTTTCTGGCCTGTGGATTTTCTCTTCGTGCACTGTTGCGAAGACTGGATCAGCAGTCCCGAAAACGTTCTCGTGAAGGCTCGCAGTCCGGTGACGGTCACTCCGAATAAAAGGTTGGCTGTCACCTGGAAGCCGGCTGTCTGGCTGACTGTGGTTTTGGCGGTTGGCTGGGTCGTGTGCTTCTGGCCCTCGCGACTTCTGTCTGAAGTCGAAGGGGTGCACTGGATGACAATTGCGTGTTTTTGTTCGCTGGTGCCGGGCTGGTTTGTTGTGTTGTTAGGCCAGTTCGCTATTTTTCGGGACGAAATCCGGCTGATGGCGTTTCAGACGACCGTCCGGTTTGTTTCGGTGTTTGGTGTTGTTCTGGTTGTGAAGTGGCTGCGGCCGGATCTGGGGTTCGCGCTGTTTTACGGCTGGCTGATTCTGTTCTATCTGCTGTCGCTGGTGACAGAGGTTTATTTTGTGGGGCAGCAGTTGAAGGGGCGTTTGAAACCTTCATCGTCGGTGCCTTCGAGTTCACCTGAGGAAAGCTGAAGCACTTCCATGAGTGCCGAGCATACAGATAACTTCCATCACGTTCGTGATTTTCCATTCTTCGAGCTCCCACGGGGCATGAAGCTGGAGCTTCCGAATATCATGGGGTTTCAGATCACAAAGTTCATGGTGCTGCAGGTTGTGGCGGCCGGGATTGTGTTTCTGATTTTTCGGGGGTTGTCGCAGCGGATTGCTTCCGGGAAGCCGGCTTCCGGTCGATTCTGGAATTTCTGGGAGTTCATTGCTCTGTTTGTTCGTGACGAGATTGTTCGTCCGACGATTGGAGCCGGGCATCATGATCACGGAGATGAGACCGCCGATAACCACGGTGAAATTGGTCATGCTCATTCTCACGGGCATGGCTCGCACGAGACCGCTCATCCTGCTGATCGGTATCTGCCGTTCATCTGGAGCTGTTTTTTCTACATCCTGATCTGCAATCTGCTGGGAGCTCTGCCGTTTCTGGGGTCTGCGACCGGGAATATTAACGTGACCGGGGTACTCGCGCTGTGCTCCTTCGGTGCGACGTTTATCTATGGTGTCGAAGCGATGGGGGTCGGCGGCTTCTTCGGAAATTTAATTCCCGATACCGGCGTTTCCGGAGTTGGCGGGCTGATTCTTGCTGTTCTGATGTTTCTGATTGAAGGCATGGGCTTCGTGATTAAACACACGATCCTTGCTCTGCGACTTTTTGGAAACATCATGGGCGGCCACACTGCTCTGGGTGTCATGCTGGCCTTTATTGCACAGGCTGTGAAGGGCGGCAATGGTCTCTGGGGTGGTGACGGTCGGCAGTATCGCCGGGCAGGTGGGGATTGGAATTCTGGAACTGCTTGTGGCTGTTCTGCAGGCCTATGTGTTTTCGTTTCTGGCGACAATTTTTATCGCTGGTTCAATTCACAAACATTGATGCAAATCGCGATGGCTCATTCGGTCTTCGGGTGAGTTTCTGAAGTTACAGTTTCTGTAAACGTTTAATGAAAAGAGGAGTTACTCTCGTGAGTCAGTTTCTGAAGTACTGTTTTCTGCTGCTGGGTGCGTTCATCATGATGTCAGCCCCTGCAATGGCTCAGGAAGGACCAAACGCCTGGATCAATCTGTCAGGTGCGATTGGCGCCGGGATTGTTGTGATCGGAGCTGGTCTGGGGATTTCACGCCTGTCGGCCGCTGCTTTCGAGAGCATGGCTCGTCAGCCGGAAGTTGCCGGTGACATTCGCGGCGGCATGATCATTGTTGCGGCGATGATCGAAGGTGCGGCTGTGATTGGTCTGATCGTCTGTATTATTGCCTAGTTCTGCCGACGGTTTGTGCGTTCTGGTTTTCTGGTTTACGTTCAATGGTTGCCGAAATGACAACAGGATTCTTTCGCTGCCTGACGCTGTGCTTCGTGTTGATTGGTGCGGCTCAGTTCGCGCTGGGTGACACGGCGGAGAAGGCTGAGGCGGAACATGGTGCTCCGGCGGCTCATGGAAGTCATGATTCGCATGGAGAAGGTCATGCCGAGGGTGGTCATGATACCAGTGTGCCTCTGACGTTTCAGTCGGACCTGGCGCTGTGGTCACTGATTACCTTCCTGGTTTTTCTGTTCGTCATGAAGAAGCTGGCGTGGTCGCCTTTGATCAGTGGTCTGGATCAGCGCGAAGCCGGGATTCGGGCTGCGATTGCTCAGGCTGAGGAGAATCAGCGGAAAAGTCATGCGATGCTGGCTGAGTATGAATCGAAGCTTCGGGGTGCTGAACAGACGGTAGCGGATATGGTTGCCGAGGCGAAGCGGGATGCTGAACGCACCAGTCGCGATATTGCGGCAAAGGCTCAGGCCGACGTGGACGCAATGCGAGTGCGTGCGAAGGCGGAGATTGCTCAGGCGAAGGATACGGCTCTGCATGAAGTCTTCCAGACTGTGAATGCTCAGGTTGCGTCGGCAACGGAACGCGTTCTTGGTCGGGCACTGAGTGATCAGGATCAGGATCGTCTGATTCAGGAAGCTCTGGCAGAAATTTCCGGCTGATCTTTGCCAACGTTTTTCGTACCTGAGGTTTTGAATATGGCTGAGCGTTCGACAACTCGTCCCGACCACGTGCTGGAAGATCCCGGTGCGCAGGCCGTTGCGAGTCTGTACGCACGGTCGTTTCTGGGTGCGGCCAATGACGACAACGTCGACGAGCTGAACAGCTTTATTGACGATGTGCTGAAGCAGAATCCTGACTTTCGGGCTCTTCTGGTTTCGGACTTTGTTGGTCGCGATGACAAGCTGAGTGTTGTGGATCGGGCATTGGCTCCGCAGTGTTCGGAGTATTTCGCCAACTTCCTGAAGGTTCTGATTCGTCACGGTCGTCTTGACCTGGTCGAACAGATTCGTGAGGTCGTTCGGCAGTTGCGCGAAGAGCGGGCAGGGCAGCGTCGAGTTCAGATTCGGTCGGCTCGTCCCCTGTCAGAAGGCTCCCGGTCGCAGATTGCTCAGCAGCTGAAAGACAAACTCGGATTTGACCCGATTCTGCAGGAATCGGTGGACGAATCTTTGATCGGCGGCCTGGTCATTCAGGTCGGTGACACTGTTTACGACTCATCTCTGCGAACTCGCCTGAAGACACTGGCGGGTCGTTTGACGGAGAGAACTTTCAATGAAATTCAAAGCGGACGAGATCGCTTCAGTCATCCAGAAGGAGATTGAAGACTTTCGCGGTCAGATTCAGACTGCGGAAGTTGGCCGAGTCATTGAAGTGGGGGACGGGATTGCCAAGTGCACCGGTCTGTCCAGTTCCATGGCCGGCGAGATGGTGGAATTCTCTGACGGCACGCGCGGGCTGGTCTTCAACCTTGAAGAAAACAGTGTCGGCGTGGTGATTCTGGGAGACTACCTGAAGATCACCGAAGGTGATGAAGTTCGTTCCACCGGAGCACTGCTGTCGGTGCCGGTCGGTGACTGTATGCTTGGCCGCGTGGTTGACCCGCTGGGCAATCCACTGGACGGCAAAGGTCCGATCATCAGCAGCGAGACTCGCCCTGTCGAGCACGAAGCGGTGGGCGTCGCAGGACGTCAGCCGGTGAAGGTTCCGCTGCAGACCGGGATCAAAGCGGTCGACGCGATGACTCCGATTGGCCGAGGTCAGCGCGAACTGATCATCGGTGACCGCAAGACCGGAAAGACGGCCGTCGCTGTGGACACCATCCTGAACCAGAAGGGTTCAGGCGTGAAGTGTGTTTATGTGGCCTGCGGTCAGCGAGCCGCTTCCATCGCCGGGGTGGTCGAAGTTCTGCGCGAAAATGGTGCTCTGGATTACACCATCGTTGTTGCCGCAACTTCAGCCGATGCCGCTCCGCTGCAGTACATCGCTCCGTATGCCGGAGCGGCCATGGCCGAGCACTTCATGTACAACGGTCAGGACACACTGGTTGTTTACGACGACCTGTCAAAGCAGGCGATTGCCTACCGTCAACTGTCACTGCTGATGAAGCGACCTCCGGGTCGTGAAGCGTTTCCCGGCGACGTGTTCTACTGTCACAGCCGTCTGCTGGAACGAGCGGTTAAGCTGAGCGACGAACTGGGTGGCGGCT
The DNA here is from genome assembly GCA_041398865.1 of Planctomycetaceae bacterium. Lineage (GTDB taxonomy): Bacteria > Planctomycetota > Planctomycetia > Planctomycetales > Planctomycetaceae > Fuerstiella. The sequence continues at coordinate 65,117 of JAWKTY010000007.1, read as the reverse complement.
CGATGACGGCTTTGCCGATCATCGAAACTCTGGAAGGCGAAGTCTCCGCTTACATTCCGACCAACGTGATTTCCATTACGGACGGGCAGATTTATCTGGAGCCCGATCTGTTCTGGAAAGGAATTCGTCCCGCGATCAACGTGGGGATTTCTGTTTCGCGCGTGGGTGGTAATGCTCAGACAAAGGCGATGAAAAAGATTGCCGGTTCTCTGCGACTGGACCTGGCGGCGTTTCGAGAACTGGAAGCGTTCGCTCAGCTGGGCACTGAACTCGATAAGGCCACTCAGCAGCAGCTGGATCGCGGTTATCGAATGGTCGAACTGCTGAAACAGCCACAGTATCAGCCGCTGCACTTTGCGGATCAGGTGATTGTGATCTACGCGGGTGCCAAAGGTTACTTCGACAAGGTGCCTGTCGCGAAGGTTCAGGAAACGGAAGCCCAGCTGCTTGAGTTCATTCGCACGGAGCATGCGGATACTCGGGATAAGCTGGTTGCGTCTGCTGAACTGAACAGTGAGGTGGAAGAGGCTCTGAAGGGTGCGCTCGAAGCCTTCAGGACCCGAATTTCCAGCACCTGATTCTGTTTCGTGCTCGCAGTCAAACGGGACATTCCCGGCAGTCCATTATTCAGACGATTCTCTGACCCATGGCCAACGCTCGCTTACTTGTCAAACGCCTGAAAGCAGTTCGCAACATCCGCAAGATTACGCGGACGATGGAGCTGATTGCGACCAGCCGTTTCAAGAAAGCCATGGACCGTGCCACCGAAGCCGCCGCGTATACTCGGAAGATTTCCGAAATCGTCGGTGACCTGGGCAGGGCGGATCTGAAGTTCTCGCATCCTCTGCTGGAAAAGCGGACGGAAACCAAAAAGGCCGTCGTTCTGGTACTGACTTCCAACCGAGGTCTGTGCGGTGGATATAACGGATCTGTCCTGCGGAACACTCTGCGGCATCTGCGACAGCTGAACGAGGAAAACATTGAGTACTCGCTGGAAGTTTCCGGGAAACGCGGGATCAAGTTTCTGAATTTTCAGAAGGTTCCGGTCGATCGCAGTTACACACATTTCGAAGATCAGCCCACGTTCAGCGAAGTTGATGAACTTGGCAGCCGTTACGTGGCGGACTACATCGCTGGCCGAATTGATCGTCTGGATGTGATCTACACAGCGTTCGAGACGATGTCCCGTCAGGCGGCTGTGGTGGAATCGATTCTGCCGCTGTCCAGTCTGTCCGGTGATTCGGGCGGGCGCTGATGAGTCCGGTGTGGACTATGACTTTCTTCCGTCTCCTCAGGAAATTCTTGAGGAAATTGTTCCGGCCGCGTTTCGAGCAAAGTTGTTCAAGTGTTTCCTGGATGCGGCGGTCAGCGAGCAGATTGCTCGGATGGTTGCCATGAAGGGCGCGACAGAGAACGCGGACGAAATGGCTGGCGACCTCAAACAGCAGTACAACCGAGCACGTCAGGCGGGTATTACGTCTGAGCTGGCTGAAATTATTGGCGGTGCGGCGGCTCTGGGATAGGCCGTTCACCGGACGAAAGATTCTGATTCACCATCATTCGACGACAGACCCCGAAGCGAAAGCCAGGGAATAAAAGACAATGAGTGACACGACAACAGGCAAGGTTTCTCAGGTGATTGGCTCGACGTTTGACGCCGAGTTTCCGGAAGGTCATCTTCCCGCGATTTATAACGCACTGAAAATTAAAGAGACCAACAAGGGGCTCGAAATCAGCGTGACGGGGGAAGTTCAGCAGCATCTGGGTGGTGGCCGGGTTCGCTGCGTGGCTCTGGGCAGCACGGACGGCATGGTTCGTGGTATGACGGTCACCGATACCGGCGCACCTCTGTCGGTTCCTGTCGGCAAAGGAACTCTGGGCCGCGTTTTCAACGTGACCGGCGACGCGATTGACGGCCGAGGTGAGGTTGAGTATGACGAGCGATGGCCGATTCACCGCCACCCTCCGGCACTGGACACTCTGTCAGCGAAGACGGAGCTGTTCGAGACCGGGATCAAGGTTGTGGACCTGCTGACGCCGTTCGTTCGCGGTGGTAAGGCCGGACTGTTCGGGGGAGCGGGACTGGGCAAGACCGTGATTCTGACCGAGCTGATTGCCCGTATCGCCAGTGCTCACGGCGGTTATTCGGTGTTTGCCGGTGTGGGTGAGCGAACACGCGAAGGGAACGATCTGTGGCTGGAAATGCAGGAAACCAAGATCGGCAACACCGGTCGTTCGGTCATTGAACAGACCTGCATGGTGTTCGGTCAGATGAATGAGCCGCCTGGTGCTCGTCTGCGAGTTGCTCTGTCAGCTCTGACCATGGCGGAATGGTTCCGCGATGCGACCGGATCGGACACTCTGCTGTTCGTGGACAACATCTTCCGGTTTTCTCAGGCGGGTTCCGAAGTGTCCGCTCTGCTGGGACGAATGCCTTCCGCGGTGGGCTACCAGCCGACTCTGGGCACCGAACTGGGTGAACTGCAGGAACGAATCACGTCGACAAACAAGGGAGCGATCACGTCTGTGCAGGCCGTTTATGTTCCGGCTGACGACCCGACCGACCCGGCTCCGGCGACTGCCTTCTCTCACCTTGACGCGTTCATTTATCTGGAACGAAAGATTTCCGAGAAGGGGATTTATCCGGCGATTGACCCACTGGCGTCTTCCAGTCGAATTCTGGATCCGCAGTACGTCGGACAGCGACATTACAACATTGCTCGACGGGTTCAGCAGACGCTGCAGCGTTATCGCGAACTGCAGGACATCATTGCGATTCTGGGTGTGGACGAACTCAGCGAAGACGACAAGCTGGTTGTTCACCGAGCTCGACGTATTGAACGCTTCCTGTCTCAGCCGTTCCTTGTGGCGGAAGTCTTTACCGGGAAGTCCGGAAAGATCACGCCGCTGGAAGACACGATTCGCAGCTTCGAGGAACTGTGCGACGGCAAGTGGGACCACCTGCCGGAATCGGCCTTCATGTATGTGGGGGCGATCGAAGAGGCTGAAGAACAGCACAAGAAAATGCAGGCTCAGGCCAACTAAGTTTCCGAATGCCCCGGCATTTTGCCTGGTGCATTCTGCCCTTTGACGTTTCGCAACCATCATGGCCGACCTTCGTCTCATCCTTGTCACTCCCGAAAAGACTCTCTTCGATCGCGAAGTGGTCTCGATTCGGGTGCCCCTGTTCGACGGAAGCATCGGGATTTATCCGAAGCGAGCTCCGCTGGTTGGGCGATTGGGAGTTGGTGAGCTGCGGCTGGAGACGCCGGACGGAAAAAATGAATCCTATTTCATTGAGAACGGGTTCGTCCAGGTGAAAGGTCAGCAGGTGTCGGTCCTGACGAATGCGGCTCTGCCGGTGTCGAAGATCAGCCGAGCTGCCGCGGCCAAAGAGCTGGAAGACGCGAGAAACCAGAAAGCGTCGACCGACGAGCAGATGTCAGCTCTGGCTCATAAGCTTGACCGAGCTCGCAAGATGGTCAGCATGGCCACCATTGACTAAAGATTTGCGGCGAGGCAGAATTCGGGCGTGGAACCTGTCAACTTTTTGTGACCGGACGTTCGGCACAGGATGATCGTGACGCCGCATTCGCCCCGGAACTGATTCAAGTGAGTGACGCTGATGGCGAAGTTTGACCCAAGAATCGACAGCCTGGTTGTTGAAACCCGCACACTGTGGGATGCCAGTGTGGGCGAACTGTCAGCGGAAGACAGACGCTGGGTGGCTGGCGAAATTCATCGTCATCCCCAGTCTGCTGCGAATCTCGCCTACGAACGCACTCACACCGGTTTTACCCGTGTGATCACCGTGACGCTGGAAGACATCCAGCGACTGTATCTTTCCAACGGCCGGTCATAGTTCCACCGGTGCGTCAGCGTGTCAGTCCGGTTCGCTGTTCTGAGGTTTGCTGGCGGGAGTCTGTTTGTCGGGATCCGGGATCGTCAGTCGCACGTCTTCGGCTGATCGCTGAGCGATGGGTCGGTAGCGGTAGTAGACTTCCAGAGTCAGAACGGACAACGCGGTTTGGTAGATCTGGCCGCCTGGGCCGCCGTGAGGATCCGTAAGATTCCAGCTTCCGGCGGCAGGGCCGGCTTTCACCTGAGAATTGATCAGCTGATCGCGCATGACTGAATTCCACTTCGCCCAGTCGGTCCCGCCGGCGTGATGCAGAGCCATCGTGGCGTAGTAGTTGTAGTACATGTCACGCGGGCTGCACCCGGTTTTCATCAGATACTCCAGCCCCTTCTGCAGCTGTGGTTCTGTCGAACGATGGCCGAGATACATGCGGCAAAGAAGTGCAACAGCTGTCATGGTTGGGGATCTTCCGCCTCGGGGCAGGTAGCTGAAAACTCCCGGTTGCGAGCTGCTGACGGAGTCCAAAAACCGATCAGCTCCGGCGATCAGGGATGCATCGATCGGGATTTCGGCCGTTCGGGCACTCTGCAGAGCCAGAATCTGCCAGCCGGTCACGGAGGTATCTCCAGACTCACGCGGCAGATAACGCCAGCCGCCACTTCGGGGATCCTGAGCGGTCCGGATGAATTCCACAGCCGACGTTGCGAGATCCCGAGCGGCCCGTTCGCCGGGTTCCATTGCAGCCAGTTCGGTCAGGCACATCGTGACCAGAGCATGGACATACATCGTGTCCAGCGGCGATGCACTGCGACCTTCCTGATTTTGAATGTAGTTGAAGGCTCTTCGAACAACATCCTGTTCCGGGCCGTTTCGAGTTGTATTGCCAGCTCCCAGAAAGCATAACATCGCCATTCCGGTCGCTCCCAGCGGTGAAGGCAGGGAGCCGGGTTGAGCCTGAGGCCCGGCAGCCTGAAAATCCCATGATCCGTCTTCCTGCTGCCGTTGCTTCAGCCAGTTCAGGGCCTGAACAACTGCCCGTTCACTTTCTGCTGTTCCACCTCCTTCCTCAATTGCCTTCTGTCGCTCCTCGCCTGAACGAGCCGTCAGGTCAGATGCGTGAAGTTCGATGGGCTTCAACCGAGTGGATGGACGGGTTCGTGGTCGCGGCTCTTTCTTTTCCGGGACGGAGATGGTGAACTTTGCTGCCAGCGCAGCTTCGTCAGACTCGCTCGGTTTGGGATCACTGACCACCTGCGGTGGTGGAGGAGTTTCCTGAGATTCAGGAATAGTCATCTCGGCGGGAACGGGTGTCTCGTCGCTGTTCGGCAGTTCCGGATCGGCCTTTGGTTCTGGCTGGTCACTGTCAGTGATTGGAGTTGTGTCGACTGCGTTGCTGGAGTCCGAGGGGACAGTTGCCGGGGCTGGCTGACCTTCATCAACCAGAGGGGCGGCAATCTTCTGTGCTGGAACTGCTGCGGGTGCCTGAGCAACCTGTGGTGCCGGCGGATTGGTCTTCGATCGCGCAGCGGTGTTCTGCCACAGAGATATCAGCCAGCTCAGCACCAGCAGCAGGACAACTGAGCACACCGCCGCCGTGATGGTCCCGGAATGGCGATCATCCGGAGACTCAGGGATTTCGGGTGGCTGCGATCTCTCCTCGGCCGGTTTCGTGTGTTCATCTGTGAGAACGGTTGTTATCGGAGCCGGCGTGTCGATTGTCTGCGGGGATGTCTTCGAATCAGCAGTTGGCGGTGAGATCGGCATTGATCGCGCACGGCGACTCGGAACGTGCCACAATTCCGATTTGCGAAAGGTGATCCACTGGGCCGAGTCTGATCTGCGCACCAGGGTTTCGGCCGAGATTTTTCGCACCGAAGCCAGGTACTGAAGTTCAGGACCAGACAGTGGCCCGAATTCAGCGCCTCGTTGCTGATAGAACCATTTCTGCATGTGCTCACTCCGAAGAACTCGCTCTGCCTCAGCAAACAGGGCGAGTTTTCGAATTGGTCATGAAAGTTTGCCGCAACCAGTGTAACGCAAAAACCAGAGCAGCCTCCGGTGATTTTTGGACGACGGCAGAAGTGCCGGACCAATTCGAGCTGTTGACATCGGTTCGCTCCTGTAGTCCAGTCACCTGTAAAACCCGGACTCCGATAGTGGCACAGCGGCCCGAAAATCGAAATAATGGCGGGCTGATGTTTGCCCGCTGATGAATCCTTCCTGACTTTCCCCGGAAATCTGCTGATGTTTGCTCGATCCGTACTCTGCCTATTTGCCTGCAGTCCGTCGATCTTTGCAGTTGTGAATGCTGACGAGTGGACTCGTTTCCGGGGCCCCAACGGAACGGGCGCTGCTTCAGGTACTTCGATTCCCGTCGAGTTCACCGATGCTGACATTCGGTTTCGCACGCCGCTGCCTGGCGGCTCCGGCTGTTCATCACCCGTCGTGTTTGGCGATCGAGTGTTTGTTCTCAGCGCCAACTCAAAAGATGCGACTCGGTATGTCGTGTGCATCGACGCAGTCTCCGGTGACGTCGTGTGGCAGAAGGAATACAGGTCAGAGCCACACCATCTGCATACTCGCAGCAGCTACGCTTCCAGCACGCCGGCCGTTGACGAAGAACGTGTTTACGTGGCGTGGTCCACGCCGCAGGAAACGGTGTTCAAAGCGCTGAAGCATGATGGGTCGGAAGCCTGGAGTCTGAATCTGGGGACGTGGCAGAGTCAGCATGGTTTCGGGACGTCGCCGATTATTTACGGTGATCTGGTCATCCTGCATGACTCGCAGCAGGCCGATCAGCTGAAGGAAGGAGAATCGCCCGGCAAGAGTTTCATGATGGCGTTCGACCGGAAAACCGGGGAGGAAAGATGGCGGCACGAACTGGTGTCGAAGAATGTCTGTTACAGCGTTCCGTTTATTCATCAGCCGAAGGACGGAGGTCCGGAGGAACTGGTTTGCTGCAGCACCGGAAACGGCTTCTTCAGTCTCGACCCGAAGACGGGGAAGGAGAACTGGTCTGTGAATGACGGTCTGTTTTCCATGAGAACCGTGGCATCGCCAATCGAGGCGGGCGGCCTGATTTTCGGAAGTACGGGATCAGGAGCGTATTCTGCCAACTACATCGTTGCGGTGAAGCCCGGTCCAAAGGCAGAAGTGGCATACAAAATTGCCAACAGCAGCAGCTTCAAAGCTCCTTATGTTCCGTGTCTGATCGCGGACGGTGACCTGGTGTTCTGCATGTACGACCGCGGGTTTGCCAGCTGCATTGATGCGGGTACCGGAAAAGTTCACTGGATTGAACGCACCAACGCCGCTCTGTCCGGGTCGCCGGTGCGAATTGACAACCGGATCTACTGTGTCGATGAAGAAGGAACGGTCTGGGTGTTTGCCGCTTCGGCGGAATATCAGCTGTTGGGGAAGAGTCAGTTGGGCGAGCCCAGCATGGCGACACCGGCTGTGGCGAACGGGCGGATCTATTTTCGGACCCACGGCCATCTGATCTGCGTTGGGGGCTGATCCGACGCCGAAAGTGTGCCGTCAATCATTCGCGGGAATGCGGCTGAATGTGATCTTGTCAAAGATGGCCGTCTGAGTATTATTCGCGCGCTCCGGTTGGTCGGTTTGTCGGTCCGATTTCAGCAGGGGATTGCAGTGACGGCACTCCGTCACCTTCAGGTCTGTTTGGACTGCTCAGATTAATACTCAGCCATCCCTTCCACCCGGCGACCATCGTCTGCGGTTTTCCATCGATCAGCAGCCGAATCAGACCACCTGCGGCCCGACCTGTCTGCAGGCCGTCTATCGATATTTTGGCGATGACGCAGATCTGCAGACCATCATCGGCGAGGTGAAGTCTTTTGATGAAGGCGGAACTCTGGCGGTGATGCTCGGCTGCCATGCTCTGAAACGTGGCTACGACGCCCGCATCTACACCTTCAATCTGCAGGTTTTTGATCCGACCTGGTTTTCGTCGGGAACTGTGAATCTGGCGGATCGGCTCAGACAACAGATGGAGGTCAAGCAGAACCGGAAGCTGCAGACCGCCTGTTCTGCATACATCGACTTTCTGTCGCTGGGCGGATCGATTCGGATGACGGATCTGAATTCGTCGCTGATTCGAAAATACCTGACTCGATCGGTTCCGATTCTGGCGGGGCTGAGTTCAACGTATCTGTATCAGGAATCCCGGGAAGTCGGCAGCGACTGCCGACCCGACGACGTGCATGGTGAGCCCACCGGGCACTTTGTTGTGCTGAGCGGGTACGACACCGTTGAGAGAACTGTGACTGTGGCGGACCCTCACCTGATGAATCCCTCCCGCCAGCACCACTATGACATTGCGCTTGATCGAGCCATCTGTTCCATTCTGCTGGGGATCGTCACTTACGACGCCAACCTGCTGATCATTCGGCCCCGCTGAGCTGCTGTTTTCATCTGTAACCTGCTCGGCGCTCACGGTCCTCCTTCTTTGATACGGGTTTCATGAAACCTTACTTCATTACGATTGGCCTGCTTGGTCTCAGCAATGTCTTCATGACGTTTGCGTGGTATGCCCATCTGCGGGAACTGAAAGACAGGCCGTGGATTGTGGCGGCACTGATCAGCTGGAGCATCGCTTTACTGGAATATCTGCTGCAGGTGCCGGCCAATCGAACGGGCCATCAGGTGATGAGTGTCGGCCAGCTGAAGATCCTGCAGGAGGTGATTTCGCTGAGTGTCTTCCTGCCGTTTTCGGTGTGGTACCTTCGGGAAAAGCCAACGGTTGACTATCTCTGGGCTGCCCTCTGCATGTGTGGAGCGGTGTATTTTCTGTTTCGACGTCACTTCTGAACGTCCTCCCGTTCTCACGAATCCGGCTGCAGACATGTCAACAATCATCGTCACTTCCGACCCGCGCGACTGGCCCTTTGAGATTCCGGGAGTCGACACCGTCGACGCCTGGACCTACCTGACGTCGCCGGATATTGCCGCGACCAACAGGACACGTGTCTTCAACCTGTGTCGGTCTTATCGTTATCAGAGCACGGGGTACTATGTGTCGCTGCTGGCCGAAGCCCGAGGTCACAGGCCGCTGCCGGCGGTGACCACGCTGCAGGATCTGAAAACCCGAGCAATTATTCGCCTTGCTTCGGACGAACTGGAAAAGCAGATCCAGCACAGCTTGGCACCGCTGCAGTCGGTCGAGTTCACGCTCAGCATCTACTTTGGCCGCAATATGGCTCAGCGGTACGAGCGACTGGCGCTGAATCTTTTCAATCAGTTTCCGGCTCCGCTGCTGCGAGTTGACTTTCAGAAACGCGACAGCGTCTGGTCGGTTCGGCGGATCAAGGCGATTTCCGGTTCTGATGTCCCCGACAACCACCGAGAGTTTGTGACCGAAGCGGCCACGAAATATTTTGCCGGTCGCAGCACGGGGGCTCGTTCCAGGAAACGCCCTCGCTTCGATCTGGCGATCCTGCACGATCCTGCGGAGCAACAGAATGCTCCGTCCGACGATGTTGCGTTGAAACGGTTCGTCAAAGCTGCCGCCGAACAGGATATCAATGCCGAGCTGATCACGAAGGAAGATGCCGGACGTCTGCTGGAATACGATGCCCTGTTTATCCGCGAAACCACGGCCGTCGATCATCACACGTACCGGTTCGCTCGTCGAGCCGCCGGGGAAGGCATGGTTGTGATCGACGATCCTCTGTCCATTTCCCGCTGCACAAACAAGGTTTACCTTGCCGAACTGCTGGGGCGCAACAAGGTGGACATTCCCAAAACGGTTGTCGTTCATCAGGAAAACATCAAAAGCATCGGCGCTGAACTGGGCTTTCCCTGTGTGCTGAAGAAGCCTGACAGCTCGTTTTCTCAGGGCGTTGTGAAAGTCAAAAGCCAGGAAGATCTGGAGAGCCGGCTGGAAGAATTCTTCACCGATTCTGAACTTCTGGTGGCTCAGGAGTTTCTGCCCACGGCCTTTGACTGGCGAATTGGTGTGCTGGATAAGCGGCCGCTGTTTGCCTGTCGGTATTTCATGGCGCCCGGGCACTGGCAGATCATTCAGCAGGAGAAGGACGGCAAGGGTCGTTACGGAAAAACGGAAACTCTGCCGATCGAAACCGCGCCGGCGAAGGCCGTGAAGCTGGCTGTCAGAGCTGCCAACCTGATCGGCGACGGCCTGTACGGAGTTGACGTGAAGGAACTGCAGGACGGCTCCTTCACGATTATCGAAGTGAATGATAATCCCAACATCAACGCGGGATACGAAGACGCGCTGCTGAAGGATGAACTGTACCGCCGGGTGATTGATGTATTTGTCCGCCGCATTGAAGCGGCCAAGGCTCGAAACCATGACTGAAACAGGTTCCTCCCGCTCGCGTCTGCATCTGTTCGAAGGCTACGGCGTCGAACTGGAATACATGCTGGTTCGCCAGGCGTCGCTGGATGTTTTTCCGGCGGTCGACCAGCTGATTGAAGCGGAATGCGGCCGCATCGAATCCGAGATACAGGTGGGCGATATCGGCTGGTCCAACGAGCTGGTGCTGCATGTTCTGGAACTGAAGACGCCTCAGCCCGTGCCGGCTCTGAAAGATCTGGCGGCCAGATTTCAGGGGCAGATTCGTCGGCTCGATGGCCACCTTGCCGCCATGAAAGCCGCTCTGCTGCCTTCGGCCATGCATCCGTGGATGGACCCTGACCGCGAAATGCGACTGTGGCCTCATGAATACAGCGAAGTTTACGAAGCATTCAATCGCATTTTCGACTGTCGAGGTCATGGATGGGCGAATCTGCAGAGTGTTCATCTGAATCTGCCGTTTGCCGGTGACGAGGAATTCGGACGCCTCCATGCGGCGGTGAGACTGATTCTTCCGCTGCTGCCAGGACTGGCGGCGTCTTCTCCGGTGATGAACGGTCGGCTGACGGGGCTTTTGGATAATCGCCTGGAAGTGTATCGGAAGAATTCGTCCCGAGTACCATCGGTCTGCGGACGAGTCATTCCGGAACAGGCGTTTTCCGAAGCCGACTATCATCGACTGATCTTTCAGCCGATGTTCGCCGAAATCGCGCCGCTGGATCCGGATGGCGTGCTGCAGGATGAGTTCCTGAATGCTCGCGGCGCGATTGCTCGATTCGGTCGTGGTTCCATTGAAATTCGAGTCATCGATATTCAGGAATGCCCGGCTGCCGACCTCGCGGTGCTGCAGCTCAGCACCGCCGTGCTGAAGGCGTTGACGTCAGAACGGTTCAGCACGATTTCTGACCAGCAGGCGATGCCCGTTGAACCGTTGTCTGCGGTCCTGCTGGAAGCGATTCGCCATGGTGATCAGGCTGTCATTGCGAACTCGGGCTATCTGAAGCTGCTGGGCTGCAACGGAAAGTCATCTGCCACGGTGGGAGAGGTCTGGCGGCAGCTGGCGGATTCCACGTCTCCCGAAACAGATTCGCTGACCGCTCCCGCTCTGGATGTGATTCTGAAACACGGTCCTCTGGCTCGGAGAATTGTCAACCGGCTTCCGGCTGATCCGACTCGGGAAGACCTGAAACAGATTTATGATCAGCTGGCTGTGTGTCTGTACAATGGCCAGTCCTTTGGTGCGGGTCGCATGGTATGAGCCGAGCTCGGTTGCGTCGCGCCGATTGCCCTGCGGTTGTGATTACGTGCGAGCACGGCGGCAATCGAGTTCCGGCTCAGTGGCAGCACCTGTTTAAGCACGGTGGTGACGTTCTGGAGACCCATCGAGCGTGGGACCCGGGAGCACTGGTCCTTGCCAAACAGTTCGCCGCGGCGCTGCAGTGTCCTCTGCACGTTGCGGTTGTGACCAGGCTGCTGGTTGAGCTGAACCGGTCGCTGCACCATCCGGCTCTGTTTTCAGAATTCAGTCGAAATCTGTCGGCAGAAGAGCGACAACAGATTCTGAATCAGCACTGGTACCCGTATCGCAGTCGGGTTGAAGCGGAAATAGCAGAGGCCATCGAGAAGCAGGGCTGTGTGATTCATCTGTCCGTGCATTCATTCACGCCTGTCTGGCAGGGAATCCCTCGACGCACAGACATCGGTCTGCTGTACGATCCGTCAAGATCCGGCGAGAAGGCCTTCTGCCACCGCTGGCAGTCATTGCTGGTTGAGGCTCAGCCCGGCCTGACCATCCACCGAAATGCTCCATACCGAGGCATTGCCGACGGCTTCGTCACTCACCTGCGAAAACGCTTCACCGCCAGCCGGTACATCGGCATCGAACTGGAAGTCAGCCAGAAGTTTCCCAACCAGCCTCGACCAGCATGGAGTCAGCTTCAGCAACAGCTGATCACCACGTTCAGCAGAGCTGTCGATCATTCAGGGCAGGGGCGGAGACAGGAAAACTGAGGACATGAAGATCGTCGGAGCCAGCATCATCCTGTCCTCGGTCTTCTTGTCTTTCTCACACCGGATTTGAGCTCATGATCGGAAATGCGACCTTGTCGCTCAGAAAATGTTGAGACGAAAGCCTGGCTGTTCCCGGGATAACTCGCCAGGTCAGTCGGATTTCAGCTGTTTTCGCAGGGCATCCAGTTCGGCTTCGACTTCGCTGTTTTTTTCCGATTGTGAGCGGGTGATGGCGTGGATGGCGGTTTCTGATTCCAGAGGGACTTCGTTGGCGGTGCCGGTGAGGTCGGCCATGCGGCGGCTGGCTTCGGCGTAGCGGGCTTCCAGTGCTTTCTGAATTCGCAGCATGTTGTTGTAGGTCGATATTGCGGCGTCGAGTTCCGGTTTCAGGCCGTCGATCAGATCTTCGATTTCCACTTTGCGGGTCAGAGCTTCGCGGGCAGCTGTTTCGTCGCCGGATGCCAGGGCGGTGCGAGCCTGACTGAACCAGTGTTCGGCCTGCTGCTGATGTTCGGTGACTTCCTGCTGCAGGCGATCACGATTGGTGGCTGATGTCCCGGCAACTCGGCGAGCACTGGACAGGCCTTCCTGCATTTCCCGCAGAACTTCCCGCAGAGTCGTCTCGGGATCTTCTGACGATTCCAGAATCTCCGTCAGGCTGCAGGTGATGATGTCCGTCAGACGACTGAAATGTGGCATGAGATCGTTTTCGTAAAACTGAATTGACGTCGCACCAACGCGACGGAGACAGAAGCGGATCACAGCATTCTGAAATCATGTGGAATCCGTCACAACTTCGTCAACAATGCCGCGGCAGACCAGCTGATACCTGAGTTTTTCGCGAGCCAGCCGCAGACGACTTTTGGCCGTCGGAAGAGCCGTCTCCATCGCATCGGCAACTTCCGACAGAGTCAGGCCATCAAAATGATGCATCAGAAATGTCTGCTTCTGATCGTCCGGCAGTTGCTCAATCAGTTCCCGAATGACTTCACTGGTTTCCTGCCGGGAAACATGATCTTCCACCGGCACCAGATCGTCCGGCATGAGGCTCAGCAGATCGACGGGATCGCCATCAACGGAAATCGTCGAGGTGACTCGTCGAACCAGTGCGTCTCCGGAACGCCTCCGAACATCATCGACCAGCAGGTTGTGAGCAATCCGGAACAGCCATCCTCGGAAGTTGCCGGTGGGGATGAAGTTCCACGATTTCCGAAAGACACGCAGCAGTGTTTCCTGGACCAGGTCTTCGGCCTGCTGAGCGTCGTGCAGACGGCGGATGAAGAAACCAAACAGAGGCGACTGCCATGCGGCCACGATCTCATCGAAGGCGGCCGTTTCACCGCCCTGCAGACGAATCATTCGCTGGTCGTCTTCGTTGTGGTTGGCTGACATGACTTTTCCAGCAGGGGGCACGGCTGAGTGCCGTGAAGAGTTCTAAGCTCTGTCGTGTTTTGGCGACCGAAAAATGTCAGGTCATACAGACCGGTTCGAACTTTAACGGCTGGTGTTCACGGCGAAAAGCAGATCCGGAGAGAATCAGATGGTCTGCGGGAAATCCTGGAACTGTTGTGCAACAATGAACGCGTTCGGGCAGCTTTCGAAGCGGAAGGCTGGCAATGTCTGTGCGTAAACTGCCACGGCGTCGTTCACGTCAGACACAGGCTGGAGACTTTCGGCACGGATTTCATTTTCGATCCATCGGAAACATCGCGATGACATCAACGTTGTATGCACGACACTTTGAGACGATGCAGTCGGTCTGCCTTCAGTTCGACGGGGAACACATTGCATCGGCTGAGCCGTATGAATGTTCACCATCGGAGGCTGATGGTTTGCCCATTGTCGGGCCGGGGCTGTTTGATATTCAGGTCAATGGTTACGGGGGAAGCTGGTTCAGCAGTCAGCAGCTGACGGTGGAGAGTGTCATTGAAATCATCCAGTCGCTTGTTCGTCAGGGGATTGCTCGCTGTTTCCCAACGCTGATCACCGCATCATTCGAAGCGCTGCAGCATGGGTTTCAGACTCTGCAGGCGGCCTGTCGCGAAAGCGAACTGGTCAATGACTGTGTTGCCGGATTTCATCTGGAAGGTCCGTACATTTCAGCGGTCGATGGTCCCCGGGGAGCTCATCCGCTGCAGCATGTTCGACCGACGAACCGGGACGAATTTCAGCGACTGCAGAAGGCTGCGGGCGGGCGAATTCGACTGGTGACTCTGGCGGCGGAATCACCCGGAGCCGTGGAGTTCATTCAGCTCTGCCGACAGTCCGGGGTCACCGTTGCCCTGGGACACATGGCGGCAACGACCGGACAGATTCAGGAGGCTGTTGCCGCAGGTGCTCAGCTCAGCACTCATTTTGGAAACGGAGCTCACGGAGTCATGCCCCGACATCCCAATTACCTGTGGGACCAGCTGGCCGACGATCACCTGTGGGCCAGTGTCATTGCGGACGGCTGGCATGTTCCGGCGTCCGTGTTGAAATGTGTGCTGAAGTGCAAAACGGCCGACCGGATCATATTAACGTGCGATGTTTCCGGCTTTGGCGGTTGCGTTCCGGGCACTTATCAGGAAGGGGATGTCGGAGTTGAAGTGCTGGAGGATGGTCGTATCGTTGTGGCCGGTCAGCGGCAGTTTCTGGCAGGAAGCGGAGCAACAACCGGGGAGTGCGTCGCAGAAATGATGCGCGCGTGCGGCGTTTCTCTTTCGATGGCGATCAGGATGGCGACCAGCAATCCCGGTCGCCTGTTGAATGAACCGATCAGCGATCTGCGTGCCGGATCTCTCGCAACACTCACCGTTTTCCGGATGGGCTCTGATCCGGAAGGCGGAAGGTCCCGATTTCGGCCGCAGAAAGTTTATATCCGTGGACGGGAATATGGTGGTTCCTGACGCAGTCCGCAAAAACGGCATTTTCTTTTCGGTCGACAAACGAGGGTTCGGGAGGTCGATTTCCCCAACCTGGAGCTCATTGCAACAGGTTTGGCAAGTGATAACATTGTCCGCGCAGTTCTGCTGTTGATGTCAGCAGCTGGACCACGGTGGGTCGGAAGCGGGCTTCCGTCCGGGGGGGATTTGGGGTGTCTGAGGGTTGGAAATCGGCGCCGCGGCCTTTGGTGGCCGGTTTTTGTGCGGATTCATTCGGAAATCAGTGCCCGCTCGGCACCGGATTCGCTGACGAAATGCGTTTCGGTGGCCGACACTACTGAGGTCCGGTTTCCGGATGGGTTCTCCGGAGTTGGGGGGCCGAGGTTGCTGTTCGCAGCTCATCAAGAGGTCCTTCGGCAGAAACGGCCGCGTCGTTTGAGGTTCGACTTCATCTGAAATTAACAAATTCCGGCTGCGAGCTCTTCTTCCCGTCGAACGCAGATTGGACGGATCAATCAAGCCAATCCGATGGTGAAACTGAAGTCATCCAACGAACTGAAATCCTTTCTGATCACCAGTCGGTTGATTCGAGCGGACCAGTGGACGGAAATCCAGCCGGGATTGGACAGTAGCGCCGGAGTTGCTGAAATCCTGGACCTGATGGAACGTCGGCAGATTCTGACCAGTCTGCAGACGGGGCGGATTCTGAAAGGAGACACGGAAGGCCTGGTGCTGGGACGATACAAACTCATGTATCGAAATGCGTCGGGCAGTTTTGCTCGGGTCTACCGGGCAGAAGCCATTGACGATCACAGCACGGTGGCGGTGAAACTGCTGCGGGACCGCTGGGCGGTGGATCCGGATGCGGTGGCGGGCTTTCATCGCGAAGCTCGCATTTGTCAGCGATTCAGGCATCCGAACATTGTCCCGATTTATGATGTGGGCAGTCAGGACAATTTCCACTACTTCACGATGGAATTTATTGAAGGTGGAAATCTTCGCGACTTCATGAAAGTTCGGAAGACGCTGTCACCTGCGGAGGCGGCTCGATGTACTTATGAAATCTGTTCCGGACTGGAGTATGCGCTGAAGATGGGCGCGACTCACCGGGACCTGAAGCTGACCAATGTGCTGATGAGCAGTACCGGGGTGGCAAAGCTGGTGGACTTTGGCCTTGCTGGTGCCGAAAACCCGCATCAGGTCGGCACCAGCGACGATGTTCATCGAGCTTTGGAATATGCATCACTGGAACGCGGTACCAATGCCCCCGACAACGATCCTCGCAGTGATTTGTTCTTTACCGGGGCAATTATGTACGAACTGCTGACCGGTGAACCCGCATGGGAACGAACTCGGGATCGTGAAGAACGCAAGCAGTTGAGTCGCTACACCAACACTCCGCCCGCCGAATCCATTCGCCCGAATCTGCCGGGCTGTGTCACGCGGATCGTCGGCAAACTGATGCAGATCAGTCCGAATGATCGCTACCAGTCCGCGACGGAAGTGATTGCTGATCTGAAGGAAGCACTGATTGAACTGGGAGAATGGACGGCGGATGATGAGCCGGTCACGATCGAAACCGCTGAGTCTGTCCCCACACGACTTCTGATTGTGGACAGCATCAGGAAGCGCATCGCTTCGCTGACGGAATACTTCACAAAGCACGGGTTCGAAGTTTCGTTTGTGGCGCACCCGGAGGTCGCGATCGAGCGTCTGAAGGGAAATACTCCTCCGGACGGAATTCTGTTTCTGGCCGACAACTTCACGGAAGAGATTCTGGCCGGATATCCACAGGTGCAGGCTTATGGCCGGTCGAAGAAGGTCCCCTGTCTGGCCGTGTTTCCTCGGGAAGATCGTGAGCGTGTCAATGCCGCGATTCGGGGAACGAAATTCGGAGCCACCGCCTTTCAGCCGGCGACCCTGCGGGATATCCGCACGCACTTTCAGGAAACGCTGGCTGCTCGCTGATCACCAATCGCCAGATCCATGATCTGTTCCTGAGTTGCATGGCCGACGTCTGTGATTTCGCCGCGAATTCGGCCTTCGTGCATGACGATGATCCGATCACTCATGCCGATGACTTCCGGAAGTTCTGAACTGATCATCAGAATGGCTTTTCCCTCGGCCGCCAGCTGGTTTATCAGCTGATAGATTTCGTGCTTGGCTCCCACATCCACGCCGCGAGTCGGTTCGTCGAAAATCAGCACTTCAGCATTTCTTTGCAGCCATTTCGCCAGGACGACTTTCTGTTGATTGCCTCCGGACAGGTGCCGAGCCAGCTGATACTGGTCGGGAATGCGAATCCGCAGTGAAGACACGTATTTGCCGAACGCTGTTTCCAGGGCACGCTGCCGGACCATGCCCCATGACGACAGTGACTGCAGGTTGGGCAGAGCGAAGTTGTCCTGAACGCTGCGGCACAGGACCAGGCCCTGAGACTTGCGGTCTTCGGTCAGCAGGCAGATTCCCTGTTGAATGGCTTTCCGCGGCCCGTCAATTGACAGTTCTTTTCCATCAAGCAGAATCCGACCGGCATCCCGGGGATCGGCTCCGAAGATCAGGCGTGCCAGTTCGGTTCGGCCTGAGCCGACCAGTCCGGTGAGTCCGAGGATTTCCCCGGCTCGAATCTGCAGGCTGACATTTCGGACAGCCGTCCCGCGAGTCAGGCCTTCCACCTGAAGTCGCACGCTGCCCTGTTGAGCGGGCTGTTTTGGGAATTCGTCTTCAATGGATCGGCCCACCATCATTTCAATCAGCTGGGATCGAGTCATCTGCCGGACGGGCGCTTCGCCGACGTAGCGGCCGTCTCGCAGAACGGTGATGCGATCGGCGACGGTAAAGATTTCATCCAGTCGATGGCTGACATAAATGATTCCGATTTTCTGTTTCTGCAGCTGGCGAATGATCTGAAACAGGTTCTGCACTTCCTGAGGTGTGAGTGCGGCGGTGGGTTCATCCATCACCAGCACGCGGACTTTCTGCGAGAGGGCTCGAGCGATTTCGACAAGCTGCTGCTGAGCCACCGACAGATGACGGCAGGGGATGTCCAGAGGCACGTCGGCTCCCAGCTGCCGAAACAGTTCGGCAGCCCGGCGTCGTTCTTCGGCTCGATCGACCAGAAATCGAGATCGTTCCCGGCCCAGGAAAATGTTCTGCCATGCGGTCAGAGCCGGGACGAGATTGAATTCCTGATAGATGACACCGATGCCGGCCTGAATCGCGTCGATCGGGCCGTCCAGACTGACGGGGGCACCGTCGATGCGAATGTGCCCGGCGTCCGGTTTGTGAGCTCCACCCAGCGTGCGAATCAGAGTGCTCTTGCCCGCTCCGTTTTCTCCCATCAGAGCCAGGACTTCTCCATGGTGAAGAGTCAGCGACACTCCGGAAAGAGCCTGCACGCCAGGAAAGGACTTCCGGATGTCAGTCATCTGAAGCAGCGGTGAGGATGCAGACATAGGGCAGCCGGGCTTACGGGAAAAACGGGCAGCCTGAACGAGATCCGCTGCCGAACGGAAGATGATCCATCGAGGTGTTTGTGGTGAATGCTTCCGGCCTGTGACCGCCATGAGCCGTCAGCCGAAACCTGAGGGGGCTGATTTCCAGGGCGCCCTGACTCGGTTTGCACAAGTGCTTCGTTTGGCAGAATAGAGGTTTTTGAATTCGGAAGCCACAGCGGGCGTGCGAGACGGACGCGAGAGTCCAGGCTGACTCCAATCGCGTCAACCGGCTGATCCATTTCTGTGGAATAAGGTAACTCCTGGCGATACGCTGGGCGAATTCTGTCCGGATCACCGCTTCGGACGCGCCCTGGAACGAAAACATGTCGCGCCTTTTCATTTCTTCCGTGCTCTTTTGTCTGACGGTCTGCGGTGTGCGGGCTGAGTCGGATGCTGTGCGCCTGAATCGACTGTCGCGACAGGAGACGGAGGAGATTCTGAACCGGCCGTGCCCGGAACTCGATTTTCCAGGTGAGTCACCGTTGCCGGAGATTCTGGAGATGATCAAGGCATTTCTTCAGACAGAAACACACACTCAGATTCGATTTGTCTTCCACACGTCAGAACTGAGTTTGAACAGCGTTGTCGATATGGACAGCGTGCTGGTGCATAACTTCTATGTTCCAGGCGGATCTCAGACGATTCTGGACTGCCTTGATGACCTGACGCGGGAACTTGATGATGCGGAGCTCGTGTTCATCCCTGAAGCCGGCCGCATTCTGGTCACAACGGCTTCCTGGGCTGAATCAGATGATGCTCTGGAAACACGCGTATATCGGCAGACTGACTTTCTGCCACTGCTGATGTCGGGTCGGGACGATTCCGGCGGAACTGTGTCGTCTGCCCGAACTTTCGATCCAGGTCCCGAGGGAGAGAATCTGATTCAGCTGATTGTGGACCAGACTCAGCCGACTCTTCACTGGTACATGCTGGACGGAGAGGGCGGAACTATTTCCTGGACGGGGCAGTACGTCGTGATTCGACAAACTTATGCGGGACACCGTCATGTGCTGAAGCTGCTGCAGTCATTCCGGCATCCGGAAGTCATCACCGGGGAACATCGTCGATCAAACGAACCGGCCGGATCGGGGAAGGCGTTCAGCGAATCGGTGCTGCCTGCGATGATCGGCTGGGTGGTTGCTTTGCTGCTGGCAATCGCCATGGTGCTGAATTCATCCTCACGACGGTGAAGAGTCGTGTTCGCCTGTGAGCGAAAAAGGCTGAGGTTGGCATACACAAGTGAAGCCGACACCGATAACCTGTGTGACCTGCGCTGCCACAGGTTTCCCGGCAGAAACCGTGTTTTGCTGCCGATGTTGATCTCATGCTGACTGAATCTGATCCAACCACACTGCCTGAAGCTGTCGCGCCATCGCTGGACGAGGAAGTGATTGACCGGCTGCGAGCCACCGAAATCATCACGCTGGTCCGGGGGTCATGGTCCTGCTGATGCACGTCGGCCTGTCGACTCAGACTGTTCAGGAGCTGTCATGGGGACTGTTTGCAGCCATGGCGATCCTGACCGGCTGCCGAGCTGTTCGGTGGCGTCTGAATCCGAAAGCCCCGTCAGTGTTCTCGGCGGTCACGCGGCGAATCTCTGGCTGCCGTTGATCTGGCTGACAGGCTTTGCGCTGTGGGTCTGTTCGGAGATCCGGAGACTTCGTCGACAGTTGCTGGACGGAATTCTGGCTGGCTGTGACGGCTGTTGTCGGTGTTCTGAATGTCTGTCGACTGCTGGCTCGCCGCACCCACAACTCCGCTGTGCTGCTGGTTGGTTCCTTTGCCGTGATGATTCTGGTGGGAACGCTGCTGCTGAAGCTGCCGTCCTGCCGGGCACTTGCCGCAGACGGAACCGTTCAGCCAGCTGCCGACTGGAATGTTGCTTTGTTCACGGCAACCAGCGCGTCCTGTGTCACCGGACTGATTGTGGAACCCACCGGCAGTTATTGGAGCTCAACGGGGCATTTTGTCATCTTCTGTCTGTTTCAGATTGGTGGCCTGGGAATTCTGACCTTTGGAGCATTCATCGCTGTCCTGAGTGGTCGGCGGGGACTGCAGTTTCGGGAAGCGCGAACTCTGCGTGACATGCTGGATGCAGAATCCGTTCAGGGATCACGGCGTCTGCTGCTGACGATACTTCTGTTCACCTTCTGTCTTGAAGGACTGGGCGCCGTGAGTCTGCTGGGGCTCTGGCCTGAACTTTCATCGGGGGATCGCATCTGGTGGAGTGTCTTCCATTCCGTCAGTGCATTCTGCAACGCAGGATTTTCGCTCAGCGATGACGGCTTCCTGAATCTGGGCGGACGGTGGCAGGTGTGGGGAGCCGTCACCATGCTGATTATTCTGGGCGGCCTGGGTTTTCCGGTGATCGAGGACATCTGGCTGACAGGTCGTCGATGGCTGAAACGGCGCCGAGTGCCTCCGCTGTTCCATCAGCCCGGAAAGAAACCTCATCTGACACTGCACAGTCGGCTTGTGCTGTGGACGACGACTGTTCTGCTGATCGGCGGCGCAGTGGCGTGGTTTACGTTTGAATCGCTGGAAGCACCCGACGACAGCAGTGCTCTGCAGCGGACAGCCGATGCCTGGTTTCAGTCAGTCACGTTTCGAACAGCCGGGTTTAACACCGTTGAACACAAGCTGATGCATCCGGTCTCCAAGCTGCTGGCGATCTTTCTGATGTTTATCGGAGCGGCGCCCGGCTCGACCGGTGGCGGAGTGAAAACGATTGTGCTGGCCATTACTCTGCTGAATATCTGGGCCGTGTTTCGAGGCCGGGATCGCATTGAGGTATTTGGTCGCTGCATTCCGACGAATCAGGTGGCTCGAGCTCTGTCGATGATTGCGGTCGGTGTGTTCATCGTGATGGCCACCACCGGGCTGCTGGTCATTTTTGAACGTTCAACGGGTGTTACTAAAGTCACTAACGTCAGTCAGTCCCACAGGGCCGAAGAAACGACAGCGGTTGAGGCGGAGTGTCAGAAGTTCGATTTTATCGATCTGATGTACGAAGCGACCAGTGCATTTGCAACCGTTGGCGTTTCGGCCGGTGTGACCGGTCAGTTGTCCATCCACTCGCAGCTGCTGATCTGCGTGGTGATGTTTCTGGGAAGAATCGGTCCGATCACGCTGCTTCTGGCAATGGCTGCTCCTTCGGATTCAGATCACTATGACTATCCGGAAGAACGTGTCAGTCTGGGTTGACGTGAGGGCGCGGAACCCGATGCGTATACGAGGGGCTGTCAGAAACGGCAGTTTCGAAACCCAACCGGGCTTACGCGCCGGCTGCTGCCTGTAAAATCAGGACGGCCAGCAGAGCACCCAGAATCGGACCGACAACAGGAATCCATGCGTAGCTCCAGTCGCTGTCCCGCTTTCCGGGGATGGGCAGCAGCTGATGCACCAGTCGCGGAATGAGGTCTCGAACGGGATTGATGGCATAGCCGGTTGTTCCACCCAGACACAGCCCAACAGCCAGAACGGTGAGCGCTACCGGCAGAGCATCCACAGCTCCGAGTTCATTGTCCGGAGCGACTTTGAGCAGGACCACCAGAATCAGGACAGCTGTTCCCAGCACTTCGCTCAGCAGGTTGTTGAACGAATGTCGGATGGCGGGTCCGGTACAGAAGGCAGCCAGTTTGGCATCGGCATCAGCGGTGACTGCAAAATGCGATCGATATTGCAGCCAGACCAGAACCGCCCCGATGGCTGCTCCGCAGATCTGTCCACCGAAGTATGCGGCCGCTTCTGACATCCCCAGTTTGCCCACGGCCATCAGTGCAACGGTCACCGCGGGATTCATGTGAGCTCCACTGTACTGACCGACCGTCACAATGCCGACAAAGACGGCCATGGCCCAGCCCCAGGTAATGACAATCAGGCCTGAACCGTTGCCTTTTGTTTGATCCAGAACCACATTGGCCACAACCCCGTTCCCCAGCAGGATCAGCAGACAGGTGCCCAGCAGTTCAGCAGCAAAAATCGACATTCAGCATCTCCTCAGGGAATTTTAAAACAGCAATCAGTTTCATGTTGTCTGTGTGATCTGTACGGCGAGAAGCCGCTGTTTCACGGCAGGCACTGAATTGTCCGGTTAGTGATATGCTTCCGGTTCGCATTTCCGGACGATCCTCATTCGGCCCACCTTCGGGACCGTTCGAGAGCCTTTCGCCACCCGGCTCGGAGTTCTTCCACCTGAGTCTTTTTCATTTCCGGCTGGAATTCCCGATCGACCTGCCATTGCGACGAAATCTGGTCCTGGCTCTTCCAGAAGCCGACCGCCAGACCGGCAAGGTAAGCAGCACCCAGTGCCGTTGTTTCAAAGACTTTCGGCCTGACCACGGGGACGCCCAGCATGTCAGCCTGAAACTGCATCAGCAGATTGTTCGCAGCCGCTCCACCGTCGACTCGCAGACTTCTGATCTTCAGCCCCGAATCGGCTCGCATTGCATCCAGCACATCTGCGACCTGATAGGCGATGGATTCCAGGGTTGCGCGGGCCAGGTGAGCTCCCGTTGATCCCCGACTCAGCCCGGCAACGATTCCGCGAGCGTAAGGATCCCAGTGAGGTGCTCCAAGGCCCGCGAAGGCCGGCACCAGATAGACGCCCCCGTTATCATCGACCTGCTGAGCCAGTTTCTCAACGTCCGCCGCGGTACGAATGATTTTCAAACCGTCCCTCAGCCATTGGACCGCCGCACCCGCGATAAACACGCTTCCTTCCAGAGCGTATTCCGTTTGTCGGCCCACTTTCCAGCCGACTGTCGTCAACAGGTTGTTCTGAGACGGTTTGGGTTTCGTGCCGGTATTCATCAGCATGAAACATCCCGTGCCGTACGTGTTTTTGACCATGCCCGGTTTCGTGCACATCTGGCCGAACAGCGCTGCATGCTGATCACCGGCAATGCCGGCGATCGGGATGGAATGTCCCAGCAGCGAAGCTTTGGTTTCACCGCACACTTCGCTCGACGAACGCACTTCCGGAAGCATGTTTCGCGGAACCTTCAATACTTTGAGCAGATCCGCGTCCCAGTCGAGCGTCCGGAGGTTGAACATCAGCGTACGTGACGCGTTTGAAACATCCGTGACATGGACGGCTCCGGCCTCTGTTGTTCCGCCGGTCAGTTTCCAGATCAGCCATGAGTCAACTGTTCCGAACGCCAGATGTCCGGCCTTCGCACGTTCCTTCAAACCGGCGACATGTTCCAGCATCCATGCAACTTTGGTCCCGGAGAAATAGGCATCAATCACCAGACCGGTTCGTTCACGGAATTCGGCCGCCTGTTTTCCCCGGCGCAGGCGATCGCACATTTCGGCGGTGCGGCGATCCTGCCACACAATGGCGTTGTGAACCGGCTGGCCGGTGCGCCGGTCCCATACGATCGCAGTCTCCCGCTGGTTGGTGATGCCGATGGCGGCGATTTCTGATGCCTTCAGCCCCGCTTTGCGAATCGCTGCTCTGGCCACCGCCAGCTGAGTTGTCCAGATTTCTTCGGGATCATGTTCCACCCAGCCGGGCCGAGGAAAATGCTGAGCGAATTCTTTCTGAGCGACAGCCACAATCGAGCCATCTTCGGAAAATACGATGGCCCGGGAGCTGGTCGTTCCCTGATCAAGTGCCAGAACAAATGACGCCATGAAGTCCTCTCCTTCCGGGATCAGCAGGTCAGCGGAGGAAGAAGCATAGCCGTCTTCGTCAGCCCAACCAAGGACCAGCCGGAGATTCATCAGGGTGACCTTCGTTCACCCCGGAATGCTTCTGCACTGTCTGTGTGATGTGTCCGGGGTCAGTCAGAAATTGCTTTTGTCAGTGTGCCGTTCTGAATCGGATGTTTCTGAAAACCGGGGACTCATTCAACACGTCTGCGGGACCGGATTGTTTAAACTGCTGTGCCGGAAGCGGCTGCGCTGATTCCGAATCTTCGGGTCTGAATTCAGAATGCTCACATGGCAGCCAAAAAGTGTTGCGGTACGGCGAGTTGCTGTGCCTAAGCTCCGGCCGACGATCACGCCCCGATCATCTGACGGAGTTCGTTCATTATGAAATTCTGGCTGACGGCACCACCGGTAACGCGAATGTTCGAATTCGGCTGCAGGAGCTTTCGAGCAAAACGGGGCAAAGCGGTCCGAGCCGGATTCATCGGCTTTGTCTGTTCACTTTTCTCCGGTCCTGCTCTTCACGCACAGGATTCAGAAAAACCCACACCTCGTCCGAACATCGTCGTCGTGCTTGCTGATGACCTTGGCTATGGAGATCTGGGGTGCTACGGAGCGAAGGATGTGAAAACGCCCCGGATTGATCAGTTTGCGTCAGACGGTCTGCGTCTGACGGACTGTTATTCCTCGCATCCCAACTGTTCACCATCGCGAGCCGGGTTGATGACGGGGCGGACACCCTTTCGTGTCGGCATCTACAACTGGATTCCCATGTTTTCTCCAATGCATGTTCAGCGTTCGGAAATCACAATTGCCACGCTGCTGCGAAACTCCGGTTACGACACCTGCCATGTCGGAAAATGGCATCTGAACGGAGACTTGAATCTTCCGGCTCAGCCACAACCGTGGGACCGCGGTTTCAATCACTGGTTTTCGACTCAGAACAACGCTCTGCCCAATCATCGCAACCCCGACAATTTTGTTCGCAACGGTCGCCCGGTCGGTGAACTGCAGGGATATTCGGCGCTGCTGGTGGCGGCGGAAGCCGAACGATGGCTGACTTCGGAACGTGATGCATCGAAGCCCTTCTTTCTGTTTGCCTGTTTCCATGAACCTCACGAACCGATTGCGTCCGCGCCGGAATTCACGGATCTGTACCCGTCCGGTGATCCTTCCTGGTCAGCTCATCACGGCAACATTTCTCAGTTGGACGCCGGTTTCGGCCGCCTGCTGGATTGCCTGGACCACCAGAATCTTCGCGACAACACGCTGATCATTCTGACCAGCGACAATGGTCCGGCTATCACGGCCATGCATCCGCATGGGTCGGCAGGTCCGTTGCGGGATAAGAAGGGGGCGATTTATGACGGTGGCATTCGAGTTCCCGGAATCGTGCAGTGGCCGGGAAAGGTTTCTCCGGGAACGGTTTCAAATGTTCCTGTCAGCGGAGTCGACCTGCTGCCCACATTATGTGACATCGTCGGTACGTCGGTTCCTCAGGATCGAACGCTGGATGGTGTCAGCCTTCTGCCGCTGTTTCGAGGACAGCCGATCGAACGCCGCAAGCCGCTCTATTGGCAGTTTAATCGAGCGAAATCGGAAGCAAAGGTGGCCATTCGTCACGGTGACTGGAAACTTGTCGCCGGCCTGAATCCACTGTCACCATCCAGCGGCGGCGAAATCGCAGCCGACGAAATGCAGCTGATCAAGACGGCGGATCTGGTCAACTTCGAACTGTTCAACGTTCGTTCGGATGTTGCCGAGTCAGCCGATGTTTCGGAGCAGCACCCGGATGTGCTGATGTCCATGAAGCAGATGATGACGGACATGTATGTCGACGTTCGTGAAGAAGCTCCAACCTGGCCTGCCTGGGAATGGCCACGCTACGAAGCCAGCCGAATCGTCTGGCCGGAATACTGGACAAATCGCCGTCTAAAGAAGCCGTGACGTGGACCGCGCCGGCAGTACTCATCGCCCCACGCAAGCTGCCGCTTGTTGGAACACTTTCGACAGCAGCGCGTTTTGCTCGGGTCAGGGAACGTTTTCGGCGACCTGGAAGAGTCGCCAGCCATCGGTTTCCCGGCGGAACTGGTAGAACTGTCCGTTCTGTAGTCTGTGAATGACCGCGGGGGATTCCGGAGTGGGGCGGTAGCGGATCTGCCAGCCCTGTTCTTTCAGAACCTGGGCCTGCCTCGGTTTGATTGTGTACGAATAGATCCGCGTTCCTGAGTTCACAAGGTCATAGGAAACGAATCCGGATGCGTTTCTGTCACAGCAGAGAATCGCTGGAAGTTCATTTCGATTCACAGTCCATCCCATGGGGACGGCACTGATCGTGTCGGCTCCCGGAACGCCTGAATTGTTGGCTCCAAAGAATTCAGATCGCTGAAAGCCACCGGAGTTCTGGTGACCTGAGGAGTTCGGGTCGTTGGGGGCCGCTGTTGCCGGTTCCGGTGGAACTGATTGTTCGGCGGCCGGCGATCTCTTCTCATCAGCGAAGACGTTCCCGTCCGTCGCCACGGTGAACAGGATACAGACAGCAAACAATCGGCACAAAAACTGTTCCATGACACTTTTCTTTCAACGTGTTGCTGGAATCAGGATCCTTCCCGGAAATCACTTCAGGAGTTGGTGGCGGATGTTTGCAGCTCTGTCGGCGTCCGACTGGCGGGCCTGGAAGCCGGAAACTGTCACCACTTCACCGGACTGTCTGACGGATGCATCCGATGACGACTGGTGTGTGCCGGCTGAACTATTCCGGCTGCTTGTCCGTGAGTTTGACAGGTGGGGACTGAATGTGCTGGCGACTGGACTGGAAATCTTCCCCAACGAATGCGGCAAAGCTGACTTCGCTGCCTGCATGGACGTGAGTGTCGAACGTGACGGTCGTTGTTCCGCTTCCCGTGACGGCGATGGTTTTTCGATCCAGACGCTTGCCTTCAGGAACTGACTTCAGCGTCACAGTGAGTGTCTGGGGCTGAACATCGTCGGGGAAACGGTGTCGGATCCTGACTGCGACCGGCTTACCGGATTCGAACGTTTCCGGCAGGTCAAATTCAATCAGCTTCGCAGCCTGGCCTGCCTTTCCGTCAGTCTTTCCTGCGGGAGCCTTTTTCGACTGGTTTTTCTTCTTTTCTCCTTTCCGGCCACCGGTTCGGCGAGCTTCTGCTTCCGCTTCCTGAGCGGCGACGTACTCTTCGCGGGCGGCGGGGTTGTTGCGGTCACGGAACACCGGCAGCATGCCGTCTTCGGTGCGAATCATCCATGCTTCCAGACGGGCTCGCAGTTCATTCGCGGTTGCCGAATGTTCGGCGGAAGTGATCAGATTGTGCAGGCAGTCGGGGTCGTTCTGAATGTCATACAGTTCTTCGGGAACCCGATGCTGGTACAGATCGTGCCGTGCTTCGATGATGGGATCGGTTTTGGCCAGCTGAGCCATCCGGCGATAGGTGGGTGTGCCGGTGGTCGCCGTGGCCATGATTCGCGTGCCATTCGACCAGGGATTGAAAATGTAAAGAAATCGATCCGTCTGCAGCGAACGCATCGGGTCTCGCGAGCCACCTGCATTTTCGTTGTATTCTTTGATCACGAAGTCCCGGTCCGGCTGCGTGTCACCTTTCAGCAGTGGAGCAAAGGAACGGCCGTCCATTCGGTCGGGATGTTTAATGCCGGTCAGTTCCAGCAGAGTCGGCAGGAGATCGACGGCGGAAACCATGTGAGTGCCGTCCGATGATCCAGGTCGAGTTACACCGGGAACGATCAGGAACAGCGGTGTGTGCGAACTGTGATGATAGACCTGAGTCTTGGCAAAGGGCAGCGGCATTCCATGGTCGGACAGAAACACGATGATCGTGTTGTCCCGCTGACCGGATGCGTCCAGAGACTCCAGAATTCGTCCCACGCAGTCGTCCGCTCGCCGAACGCTGGAATAATAATGAGACAGCTCTTTGCGAACGACGGGATCGTCAAACAGGAAGCCGGGCACGGGAACTTCGTCCGGTGTGAAAACTCGTGACGGAACATTTTTGTCCGGCACTGTGGCACCGTCTTTTCCTTCTGCAAAGAAGGGTTTGTGCGGGTCGGCCACATTCAGTACGAGACAGAACGGCTTGCCGGCCTGTCTGGCTTCTTCCATGCCCTGAGCCGCACCGTCGCCGTAGGTTTGCGGGGCTTTAACGTCACGTTTTTGTCCGCCCCGGTCGGTGTCGAGATTCACGTTCCATGACGGATAGGGGTGGTAAGGTGTTGAATGCGAAACCTTGTGAAGGATTCCCGTGTAGTAGCCGGCTCGCTGCATCAGATCGGCCAGGTGCAGATGTTTGGCATCGCGGACCTGATAAAAGCCTTCCACGCCTGTGTTGTGTGGATACAGGCCCGACCACATCACGTTTCGCGAGGGGAAGCAGTTTCCAACCACAACGTGAGCTCGATTGAAACGCATTCCCTGCATGGCGAGAGCGTCGATGTGCGGCGACGTGTCTGCCAGCCGGCATCCGAATGCTCCGAGCGAATCGCAGCTCATGTCGTCGACGGTGATGATCAGCAGGTTGCGCTGAATTTCAGCGACCAGCGGTGCAGTCGACAGCAGTCCCTGGGCAGCCATCATACTCAGGAAGCCGCAAAGGCGGATCGGATCTGGTCTGGTGGAACGCTTCATGGAAACTTCTTTCCGGGATCAGTGGCGGGAATGTTCTTCGAGTCGTGAGGGGTTTTCCGTGCCGAGCTGCTGACTGCTGTGAATTCATTCCGGCGTTGACGGATTCCGTCACAGCGCTATGAATCTTTGCGGACGGCGAGTCGGTTCAGATAGTGCTGCATTTGCTGAGGCCAGGGGGTCGTGAAATGCAGGACTTCGTCTGTGGACGGATGCTGGAGTCGGAGCTCGGCGGCGTGGAGACACAGTCGAGGTGCCTGGCTGTCATCGCTGATGTTCGGGTTGCTCAGCGGACCGCGGTATTTGAGATCTCCACAGACCGGGTGACCGATTTCGGCCAGATGAATTCGAATCTGGTTTGTCCGACCGGTTTCCAGACTGCATTCGAGTTCACTGAAGGCTCCGATCTTTCTCAGCAGGCGAATATGAGTGATGGCCTGTTGACCGGTCTCGTTCGCGGAACTTCCTCGAAGCCCGTCGCCCCGGTCTCGAACCAGATTGGTTTCAATGGTCTGATCGGCCGGTGTTCCGGGGACCAGAGCGAAGTATTTGCGGACGGCCTTATGAGCGGCAAACTGGGCGATGAGCTTCTGCTGGGCGTCTTCGGTACGGGCGAAAACCAGCAGGCCGCTGGTGTCACGGTCAATGCGGTGCACCGAAAACAGGCGCGGCATCCGCTGATGAATCTTTTCTGATCTGTTGCGACGTGCAGCGTGTTCTCTGAGCAGCCGCGGGACGCATTCATCAAGCGTCGGTTGCTGCATTCGACGGGACAATGGCCATGCATATTCTGACTTTCGCCGCAGCGTCACCATGCCCGATGGCTTTTCGACAATCAGGACATCGTGGTCGGCGTATCGAATGTTGACATCTGCATCCGTTGGCGGCGGAGGCACGGGGCGCTGAGCAACGGCGACGGTTTCACCAATTGTCAGCCGACGATCCTCATCCAGACACAGAACGCCCCCGATGGTGACTCGACGCCCCTGCAGCAGTTTGCGAACAGCAGACCACGACAGATTGCCGGGCAGGTGTTTTCGCAGAGCGGCAAGAACAGTGTCGCCGGCATTTTCGGCGACTGTGAACTCCTGACGAGTGGGAGCGGGGCTGGATGTCACGGTCGGTTCTAGTTGTAAAGTGTCATTCTCGAAAGCGTTCCGCTGGACTGTTGAGCGTGCTGTTCGGGAAGTCGCGAGGCCGCCGGGGTTTCAAAATCTTCCGGAGGGACAAATCGATCCAGACGCGGCCGGAAGACCACCAGCAGCAGCAGCGGAAGATACCACAGAACGTAACTTCCCACGTCTTCCGGGTACCACAGCTGCGCGGCAACGATCAGAGCAGTGGAGTTTGCCAGCAGGTTTTCCAGGTTCCGTTTTCGGGGGATCACTGTCATCGCCACTAGCATCACGAAAAACAGCGCGGCCAGCGTTGTTCTCAGAAAAACGTGTCCGATCGCGGTCCGGGGCATCGGGGAGGCAGCGTCGAACAGGCGATAAGCGGTCCAGTTTGCAGCCATGACCAGTTTGCTGATGAAGGAATCGGTGCTTTCTGATGTTAAAGCCAGAGTCAGCAGGACCAGTCCGGCAACGGCTCCCAGCGACAGTCCGAAGCGAAGGGAACCTTTTCGACCGTAAAACACTGCCCACAGCGGCAGCAGAAAGACCGCGAAAAACAGGGTCCCGCAGGCCAGTCCCAGCAGAATGCCTGCCACGGCGGGGCGTCGATAGCTGGCAAATGCCCAGGTCAGACAGGCGCCGGGGACGACATGACTGAGCTCATGGACGTTGTAGGCGGTACATGGCAGCAGCAGGTACAGAACGCACATCGAAACGCCCAGTTGAACGCTGCAGAAATGACGCCGACCAATAAACAGCAGGCCAAGCACGACGGTCGTATGAGCCAGCACGACCAGGATTCTGGCGATCAGGGCCTCCATCGGAGACTGCTCCTGATCGGACTGCACCTGTGACTTGTCGACTCGGCCTGAAAGTTCGGCGACTTTGGTCACCGTCGCCGCCACGATGGTTTCGGTGGGTGTGGGAGGCTGTGGTCGCTCTGCGTCCCGTGGAGCGGACTCTTTCTGCTGAAGCAGGGCGACTCCGGATTCCACAGCCGCCAGATTTCGTCGGGGCGGTTCCTTGAGAAACACACCCATCATCAGAATGCAGAATGCCGGTATCAGCAGGAACGTGAGCCCCGCCTGATTCAGGTTCTGTTCCAGCCGAGGGCGGCGGGTCAGAGATTCGTCGAACATCAGCCGCAGGATCACGAGGGCTGACAACGCCAGCACAAGGATGGAACTCCAGCGGTGCAGCGGGTTCAGAATCTCGACGGACGAGACATCCGAGTCGGCAACCATGGATTCCGAAGCGTGATCATTCTGCAAAATCGGCTGTGACAATCTGGCATCAACGGCGTCCAGAGTACGTGATGCGGCTGATACCACCAGCGCTGTTGACAGTGACAGCATCAGAACCAGATCGAGGTTCCGAACCGTCATCAGACGCGAGAAGCGGAAGAAGACAGCGATCAGCAGCACCGAGACGTACAGCAGCCACTGCGGGCTGTGCACGTTCACAAAGAGGAATTGATCGTGTTCCATAACTGACGAACCTTCACAGATGCAACCATCTGCCCGGTCACGCCATACTGGAGCGCCGGAGTCGCACCGTTCACAAGGCACGCTGTACTGGTGCGACTGCCCTTTCGCACCGACCCGAAGAAAACTCAATCCCTTCCACGCGTGGAATTCCGGGCGCGAAAACAGCGCCGGAGGTGAAAAAACGCGTCAGAGCAAGAGATTCTCTACCACTATTGGAATCGCTGGCATTCGGTTTGGCAAGGATGAGTCTTTCCAGATTCAACAGTTCACAGGAATGCGCCCGGTTTGAGCAACCAGGGGGAATGGGAAAATTTGCGGCAATTTGCACCGAATGCGCGGGAAAAAGCGGCGATTCACGATTTTCGGCGGGCCTGTCGCCGGACTGCCTCCCACGTTGCGTGTTTTCCCCGAGTTGCCAGCGGTGAGCTCGACGTTCGTCATCAGGGGCGACTGTCTGCCGGCGGGAAGAAAAACCACGGGTAGGTCCGGCAGTTGATGGCGTCGTGCTGTTCCGGTGAGATGGCGTTCAGGACGTTGACCTGTGATTCGAATTCGCTCATTACCAGATCACGAATCTGGTTGGTCTGGCGTTGAATGTCGCGTCCCAGTTCCCGGGCAGAATCGCCGCTGGCATGAGCCTGTTTCATGCGGCTGACGGCTGTGTCCTTCTGCTGGACCAGTTCGGCCAGCTGCTCTTCCAGCTCGTCGCTGAACAGTCCCTGTCCGAAGTGACGCTGAGGATTGTACTGAAGTTCCCGCAGCTGTGAGCGAATGCTTTCCAGTCGCTGCACTTCACATCGCTGTTCGTAGAACAGATATCGTGACGCGCTGGCAACAGTGAATGCCGGGGGTTCTGTGTTCCACCACGATCTGATGAATTCGTCTGTGAAGCGATCGTAGCGGCCACCACCGGTCCCGTGCACAAACAGGTCGCTGAACAGGAGTCTCAGAAAAGCCGTAATCAGCGCACCGCGGGGCACGATCTGCAGATTCTGAAGCATCATCGGTTCCAGCGAATCGTCGGCGATGCTGTCGGTGAAAGTGTCAACGGTTCGGCCATTTGCCAGCAGTCGGGTTACGTTTCCGTCGACCTGGACCTCCAGAACCTGTCTGGTTCCGCGATTGTGATCGATGACCCAGAATGGCAGTTCGCAGCCGTGGCTGTCGGTCTTCAGGCCCGGAAACGGGTTGGCAGTGTTGCGAATACCGTTTTCTTCGCGGAATGATGCCAGGGCGGAATTGTAGGCCGCGGCGAACCGGCGCGGCTGTTTCAGGATATCCACCGTCAGCATGAGTGATTCCGGAAACGACGCGATGGCGGACAGCGGCAGCTCCAGCATCTGACTGCCGGTTCCATACAGCCACCGCATGACGGTATTCGCTTCCATTGCCGAAGCTTTTGCCGCGGACAGCTGAGCAAACGCTGAGAAGACATCGGCCGTATGGTTTGCGGCCGCAGGTTTCCCCAGCTGAGTGAGTGACTGGGTGACTCGTTCTGACAGCGCTCGCAGGTCGTCCGAGGTCTTCAGACGCCCATGGCCGAAGAGATTGTTGGACTGAGCTGTTGAGTCGATGGCCAGCTGAGCCTTCAGCGGCAGCAGGCCTCGATCTGTTCGAGGAACGCCCTGTGCCTCCGTCCGTTGCGACGCTTCGGGAAAGCTGAACTGCCCCGCGTCGCCTCGGTCTGTATCAATGATCACAGCCACCGCGATGGCGTTGTGCTCCGCGGCAAATGATTCCGTGATTTCGTACTTGTAGGTCAGCCCCGAGTGAAACAGGACCGGCTGGTGGCCGGTCATGACGATCGGCTGAGTGCCCGGATCACCGGTCAGCAGCGGACGGTGATTTGGAGGCAGGCCGGCTTCGTCGGCAATGGTGTTCAGTCTCAGGACGAACTGTTCTGCACTGTCAACCAGCCGTTTTCTTGCGGTTCGGCGGAGTTCTGAAAGCCGAGCCTGATCCAAAGCATCGCTGTTCAGCAGTTCAGACCATGCCGGAAGCATGGGTGAAATTCGCACATCGGTGTAGCAGCGGGAGGGCACGACGGGAGAGGTTTCAGCAACAGAACACTGGACTTCAGAGAATTGACGGTCTGTCATCAACTGGTGATCCACCGGATGTCACGTCCTGGTCGTGAACGGCACACGAGCCGGAGTGACGGGACAACGGATCACGGTTTTACAGACATTCGGGATCCCGCCTCTTTTTTCTGCAGATTCGCCCCATCGTCAGGCAGGTCTCAGAAGACCCGCAGTCGCTGGCGTCGAACAGCCTGAACAGGCCGGGAAGTCCCTTTGAAGGATGCTAGCAGGTCATGTCTGTCGAGACAAAGGCGTTCGACGGGCTCGGAGACGTCCTTTTGTTCCGCATTGTCCTGCAAATATTCGGATGGGGGCTCGTTTCCGGTCTTCCTGGGAGACCATTCAGCATTTTCGGTTTCTACGGTGGGGTGGATCGGGGCGGAAATCCAGCTTCGGAAATCCGTCTCATTCGGCGCGACCTTTGCTGAAATGGGGGACGGCACACGTTTGGTGAATTCCTGATCCGGGTTTCATGAATCCATCGACGACGGGAGTCTGACGCGGGCAGGCTGATCGGAAACTGAAAGAAACATGTTAAGCAAAACTCTTGCCATCATTCTGGCAGGTGGAGTGGGTTCGCGTCTGCATCCGCTGACGCAGGAACGAGCCAAACCTGCTGTTCCCTTCGGCGGTAAATACCGCATCATCGATTTCACACTTTCCAACTGCTACCACTCGGGCCTTCGCCGGATTCTTGTGCTGACTCAGTACAAGTCGCACTCTCTGCAGAAACATCTGCGGGACGGGTGGTCGATCTACAACCCGAGTCTGGGCGAATATATTACTCCGGTGCCGCCTCAGATGCGCACCGGAGAATCGTGGTACACCGGGACTGCTGATGCGGTCTATCAGAATCTGTACCTGCTGGAACGCAGTGAAGCTGATCAGGTCATCATCCTTTCCGGCGATCACATCTATCGCATGGACTATGCTGCCATGCTGAGATTTCACTGCGACTCTCTTGCCGATGCGACCGTCGCGTGTATGCAGGTACCGATTGAAGAAGCATCTGCGTTTGGCGTTATGCAGATTGACGAGAACATGCGAATCGTGGATTTTGAGGAGAAGCCCGCCAGTCCCAGGTCAGTTCCCGGTCATCCCGGTGAGTCCATGGTGTCGATGGGGATATACATCTTTTCCCGTTCCCTTCTGTGCGATTTGCTGAAAGAGGATCACCTCCGGGAGAATTCCAGTCACGACTTTGGAAAGGACATTTTCGGCCGACTGATTTCCTCGCACGATGTCTATGCCTATCGGTTCGGCGGCCGGGAAGGTCGAGTCACGACCGACGGCTACTGGCGCGATGTGGGGACGGTGGACGCCTATTACCAGGCGAACATGGATCTGCTGAAGACTCCGCCACCGCTGGACCTGTATCAGCGCGACTGGCTGATTCGGACCGTCGAAGGCCAGGGTCCTCCGGCTCGCGTGGTCGCCGGGGAATCCGGTCGGCGTCCGGAGTTCGAAAACTCAATGCTGAATTCCGGAACAATCGTCACCGGAGGTTCGGTCGTACGTTCGATCCTGGGACGCAATGTTCGAGTTGACGAAGGGGCTGTGGTCACGGACTGTCTTCTGGAAAACGGAGTCCGCATCGGCGCCGGCGCCAGACTGAGCAACTGCATTGTCGACAAGCACGTCAATGTGCCTGCCGGAGAGATCATCGGTCTGGATCCGGTTTCCGATCGGCGACGATTCACCGTGTCTGAACAGGGCGTCGTCGTTATTCCGAAGTCCTATCAGTTTGCAGCGACTCACTCCGCCGGAGACAGTTCCGTGCGACCGATCGCTGCCAGCGGCTCCTGAACTCTGGCGGGTCGCGGTTTGATGGCGCGGCCGTTCAGAAACAGCCCCAGGATCTGGCTGCGACGCACGGCGAACTCATGAATTCCCAGTGAGACTGCGAATGCCGAAATGCACACGACGGTGAATTTCAGTTCGGCGGGCCACGGATATGTCGTCAGCAGGCCGGCGAACAGCACGACCAGCACATGGTGAAACAGATAGATCGTGTACGACGCTTCCGAAAAGTAGCGAAAGAACTGAGTACCCTGAGAACAGTAGGCGGCAAAGAAAACGAAGCACAGGTGACATGACAGCCAGAATGTCACAGCATCGCGGGCAAATGCCAGAACTCCTCCTGTCAAACCTTCCGCGTTCAGCGAATGCAGGACCCCGGTGGCGATCCCAAGCCAGACGGTGGGGCGGCCGAGTGAACTGAACTGTGCAAGGACAGTCTGATTTCTGAACAGCAGCATACCGGCGACAAAGAACGGCAGATGCAACAGCAGCAGTGGCGTGTTGATCAGCCCGATCAGGTGCTGCTCATAGGCCACTGACGGAAACAGATGCATCAAGGCCCCGCCGCCGACATGAGCGATTGTGGCCATCAAGACCAGTCCGATCAGCGACAGCCTGCCCGGAATCAGCCGGTGTTCCTCGTGCCACTGCAGGACAGCAGCAATGGGAATGGCAATCACACTGTAGATCAGCAGGACGTTCAAAAACCAGAGATGCTGCAGCCATGTTCCGTCTCTGAGATGCCCGATCAACGAAACTTCCGACTGAGCGGGATGAGCGAACAGAGGCGAATGATCCTGCAGCCAGAACTGCGCGACATTCAGCGTCAGGGCCGCCGTGACAAACGGAAGGGCGATGCGCAGAAGTCTTTGCTGAACAAAAATCCTCTGTCCGTACTTCTGCAGCGTCATCATCGAAAAGAAGCCGGCGATGATGAAGAATGCCTGCATTCGGTACAGACGATTCAGCGCAACGACACCGTCAAAAATCAGGCTGGTTGACTGGTCGTGAATCTGCCATCCGCCCCGAACGGAATACACGAGCGAGGTGTGCAGGACGACCCCCAGAATCATCAGCGTCGCGCGCATCGCGTCCAGGTAGTGCAGTCGCATATGAGGGAAGCAACAGTGGGCTGTGGTGAATAAGCGGACACAGATTCCTGAGCTTACGTCCGGATTTGCCGGCAAAGTTCGGAAACCCCCCGAATTCAGATCCTTAGCAGCGCGACCAGGGTCGGGAAAGCACTGAATTCCTGATCGTTGCGAAACTTCCACACCGGTGGTCAGTTTGACGAATTGACCGATGCTGCGGATTCTGCGGGCGGTGCTGGCGTCAGAGGTGCCGGCTGAATCGACGGCTCCCGGGCTGCTGACCATGGGCGAAACCCGGCTGCTGAGATATCGACGCCCGGGAGCTGTCCGTTGGCATCCAGTCGATGTCGAGGCGGCATGTTTTCCGTGCCGTAAAAGAACCGTCGATCCAGTTCGAAAGATTCCGGCGAGATCTCGGTCAGTTCATCGGGTGCCAGTGTTGACCTGCGACGTTTCCAGACGTCGGATGCCATTTCCTCGGCCAGGGTTTCCTCTGCGATGGAGATGCGATTCCAGGTGGAGACCCATGTGTCGAAATCTGAAGGTGTCGCGGACGATTCCATATTTCCGCTGTTGATCACCCAAAAGTTGCGATAGCCATGATAGAGATTCTCCTGCCCCGTCCAGCTCAGAAGGTCCTGCAGAACTTCCGGATAAGCATTGCCGCGAGATTCTGCAAGACAGACATCGGGACCTGCGGCGGAATAAATGCAGGCGGTGCTGTGAATATCCAGCGTCGGCAGAGTTCGTTCGGGTTCGCTGCGGTCGAGCACGTCGCTGTCTGCCATCAGAAATGCCGGGCCGGCCAGCAGGCTCGTACAATGACGCAGTTCGACAGTGACGGATCCCTGGGGAATCATTTCCGTGCTGCCGACCGTGTGAACGAGCGAACCGTTCAGGGCGAAAGCGCAGTTGACGGCTGAGATGCGACTGTCGAGCTGACCGGCAATCAGAGCAAGGTCGCATGAACCCCGCACAGAAACTCCGTTCAGTTCAATTTCGGAAAGTCGGATGGTCTGAGATTCGGATGTGTTGCTTCTGAGCCGAAACACGGCGACGTTTCGATGCACCGGGTTGTCGATCGAGATCGAGCACGACTCCATCTGGATACGATTCGTGGCTCCGCATTCGAACAGGACCCATTGATCCGACTGCACGTCTTCCCGGACCCGGACCTGAAAATCGATTCCCGACAGATTCAGTGACAGATTGTCGCTCAGAAAGAACAGCTCGCCGGGTGAATGAGCTCGGTTGTTGCGGTCGTCTCCCGTGAACACAAGGACCGGCGATCGTCCCCGAGCAGCTCGCAGAGTAATCTGCTGAGAATCCTGTGACTGCAGCGGGCCCAGTCGGTAGGTGGGAGCGTCCATGGGGCCGTCAAAATCCAGTTCGATGACGTCGCCGTTGGCCGCCCCGGCCCAGGCCATCTGCAGAGTCATGAACCGCTGTTCTGTCCCGTCGGGAGAATACACCACAACCGGCTCACGTGACAGCGCTTCCGGCATCACCGTTTCTGAGTCTGAGGGGGCTGGTTTCACCGAAGAATTCGCTCCGTTGGATGCCGGCGTCACCGTCAGTCCGGTTTCAGATTCCTCCGGCCGACCGGAGCTCTGCGTGTCAGAAGGGTCAACCGGGTCGCCGGGGATCGTTGCGGTCACGGTCGCCGCGGGTTCTGTCGGAGCGACCGTGGTGGCTCGGGGAAAGAAGTTTGTCGCGATGCTTTCGGCGAATTCCGGGGAATTTCCCGATGGCAGAAAATGCATGGCGAGTGCTGTCACGCAAATCGCAGCGACGGCGCCTGTCAGAAACAGCGAACCGGACAGTTCGCGAACGCGTGTCACGGGGACACGCCGCCAGACAATCCCTTCTGCCGGTACACTGCGAAGTCCCATTTCTGAAGCGACTTCGATCAGATCATGCAGTAGCTGAGCCGGATCCTGGTAGCGTTCGTCAGGATCAGCATTCATCATTCTCTGCAGGACCGCAACGACGGCTTCGGGGATGTCCCGTGACAGCAGCCGCGGATCCAGCGGAGACTTGCCCTGATGGTCCAGCAGCTTCTGCAGCGCTGTTCCTTCCGGATACGGGGGCTGGCCGGTGAGCATGTGATACACCGTGCATCCCAGCGAATAGATGTCGCTGCGAATATCGGCCAGGTGCGGATCCCGAGCCTGTTCCGGAGCGATGTAGTCGAAGGTTCCCAGAGTTGTTCCCGCAACCGTCAGATCACCGGTGGAATCTGTCGTATCACGTCGGGCGAGTCCCAGGTCCACGACCTTGATGCGGCCGGCAGTCGTCAGAATGATGTTCGACGGTTTGATGTCCCGGTGAACAATCCCGGCGCTGTTGATGTGAATCAGAGCCAGAGTTGCCTGAATGGCGTAGTTGACGGTTTCTTCGGGACTGAGCGTTCCGTGTTCATCGATCAGCTGCCGGATGGTCTGCCCATCGGCATATTCATAAACGATGTAGTGAACACCGTCCTGTTCACCGCTGAAGAAAACGCGAGCCACATTGTCGTGATTCAAAGCTGCACAGGCTCGGGCTTCATTGCGAAAGCGAGCTCGCAGAGCCGGGTCGGCGGCGATGGTGGGGTGCAGAATCTTTAGAGCAACGGTTCGAGACAGTTCCAGATCGACGGCTCGAAACACGGCCCCCATGCCTCCGGATCCAATGCGGCTTTCCACCTGCAGCTGACCGATTCGAACGGACTGTTCAGGAGCATCGCCGGCATCCGGCAGTGAAAACAGGCGGTCGCGGATTTCCTGAGCGGTCGCCGTCAGGGTTGTTTCAGGGAGGAGCGGCTGGCTTTCACTGCCCTGCGAAATGACCGTGTTTTCCTCGTCGGCGACGAGCGGCCGGTCCGACAGCGGCACATCGTGCTCAGTCGGCCGAGTCGGCTCGATCTCAACGCTGGATTGCTGGGTCATGACGGGCTGTTTCGCCGGATTTGACAGGAAGAACGTGACTCGAGGAAGCTCCGAACCGTCGTTGCGAAGCGGACTTCAGCCTGCCGGTTCTGAACTGTGCCGGCCGGGGCTGTTTCGAGTGTGAGTGTCCTGTCAGAAAGAAGGGAAAATTATGAGGGAGCAGAGGATTTCTGCAGCGAACCCCGCACCCTTCATGCTGTCCATCTTAGTGCGCCGACGGACAGCGGTCAAAATGTTGTCTCGGGAAGTGGCTTTGTCTGGATAAACGGTTGTTCCGTTGTCACGCATTCTGGCGTATTTTCCGGAAAACCACCGATGTCCGGGCAGGTCGAATTCCGTGTTTTGTGCCCGTGTTGACCGCAACCTCCAAGTCAGGTCCAATTCGCGTCCGGTCCGTTTCCCGTCAGATGATCGAAATCCGTCCTCATGTCGCGTCGAATTCTTGTCACGTCAGCATTGCCCTACGCCAATGGCCATATTCACATCGGCCACCTGGTGGAATACATCCAGACCGACATCTGGGTGAGGTTTCAGAAACTGCGAGGCCACCGGTGTGTCTATGTGTGTGCCGACGACACACACGGCACAGCGATCATGATTCGAGCTCGCCGCGAAGGCCGCCCGGAAGACGCCGTGATCGCCGATATGCAGGAATCGCATCTGCGCGACTTCTCCGCATTTGATATCGCCTTCGACAACTACGGCAGTACCAACAGCGATTCCAATCGACAGGCCTGTCATCGGATCTGGCAGCAGATTCGGGATGCCGGTCTGGTGAAGGAAAAGGACGTTGCTCAGCTGTTTGATCCTCAGGCAGGTACGTTTCTGGCCGACCGTTTTGTTCGCGGGACGTGTCCCAAATGCAAAAGTCCGGACCAGCCAGGCGATAACTGCAGCAGCTGCGGATGCGCTACACTCCCGCTGATCTGATTGATCCCCAGAGCACTCTGACCGGTGCAACTCCGGAAGTTCGGTCCGCTCCGCATCTGTTCATTGAACTGGAACAGCTCCACGACTTCCTGAACGAATGGACACAGAACGGCCGCCATCTGCAGCCCGAAGTCGCCAATTATCTGAAGGGACATTTTCTGGGAGACGAACTGCGGGACTGGGACATCAGTCGTCCGGCACCGTATTTCGGATTCGAAATTCCGGACAGCCCCGGCAACTACTGGTATGTCTGGTTCGATGCTCCGATCGGTTACATCGCGTCCACGGCAGACTGGTGCGCAAGGCATGGTGAAAACGTCGACGACTGGTGGTCAGAAACTTCCAGCGCAGAGATTCATCACTTCATCGGGAAGGACATCACCTACTTTCACACGCTGTTCTGGCCCGGCATGCTGAAGACAGCGGGCTGCAACCTTCCGACAAAGGTACACATTCACGGTTTCCTGACCGTGGGTGGTGAGAAAATGTCGAAGTCGAAGGGCACGTTTGTGATGGCTTCGACGTACGCTCGGCACCTTCCCGCCGGAGCTCTGCGATATTATTACGCCAGCAAGCTGAGTTCCGGGCTGGATGATCTGGACCTGAACCTCGACGAGTTCGTGGCACGAGTCAACGCAGATCTGGTGGGCAAGGTCGTGAATCTGGCATCACGTTCTGCGAAGTTCGTCTCCGGCAGTAAGCTCAGCGATGTCTATCCGGATGACGGCGGGCTGTTCGCGGACGCCGCCGCCAAAGCCGATCGCATTGCCGAACTTTACGAAGACGGTCAGTACAGCGCGGCCATGAGAGAAATCATGCTGCTGGCGGATAAGGCCAATAAGTATGTCGAAGATGCTCAGCCCTGGGTTCTGCGAAAGGATCCGGCTCGGGCGGACGATCTCCAGGCGGTCTGCACAGTCGCTCTGAATCTGTTTCGGCAGCTGGTGGTGTATCTGTCTCCGGTGCTGCCACAGCTGGCTGAACAGACGGAAGCACTTCTGAATGTCCCGATTCAAAGCTGGGACGAACTCCAGACACCGCTGCTCGGAACGTCCGTCAGCGAATTTCAGCACTTAATGAAGCGTATCGAGGAAACTCAGGTCCGGACCATGATCGAAGAAAGCAAAGAAGATAACGCCGCCGATGCCGGTGGAGCCGCCGCCGCCGACAGTGAACCCGCATTTCATGTGGCGGACGCATGGAAAGACAGCGGTGAGGCTCTGGCCAAAGAACCACTGGCGGAGGAATGCACCATTGAAGACTTCATGAAGGTTGATCTGCGAGTTGCACGGATCATCGAAGCCAACCATGTTCAGGGGGCTGACAAACTCCTGCAGCTGACCCTGTCACTCGGTGGCGGAGAAACCCGCAACGTCTTCGCCGGTATCAAGGCCGCCTACGACCCGGAAACCCTGGTCGGTCGCCTTGTGGTGTGCGTTGCCAACCTGAAGCCGCGGCAGATGAAATTCGGCCTGAGCCAGGGGATGGTGTGCGCCAGTGGTGCCGGCGGGAAGGACGTCTTCCTGCTGAGTCCCGATGACGGCAGTGTGCCTGGTCATCGAGTTCACTGATGAAGATCGCCGAAAGGGGCGAGGTGAATTCCTCGTCCCTTTTGTCTGTCAGGCCGATCGGAACCCCGTCCCGCGATGTTTCATTGACGTCTGATCACACAGTGTCCGGTGCGTTCGACTGAACGCGCTTTCTGTGAACAATCGAGTAAACGCACGGCACCAGAATGAGTGTCAGGACGGTCGACACCACCATTCCTCCGACCAGTGCTCGAGCCAGCGGAATCATGGCTTCGTTTCCGGGGGCAAACTGAATGGTGAGCGGCAGCATGGACGCCACCAGAGTCAGCGATGTCATGAGGATCGGGCGCAGGCGAATCCGGGCTGCGGACAATGCCGCGTCGCGGGATGTCAGGCCCAGGGACATCTGGCGATTGGCAAATTCCACCAGCAGAATCGAGTTGTTGACCACAACTCCAATCATCATCAGCACTCCGATGAGGGATTGAATATTGATGGTGGTTTTTGTCAGAGACAGAACAACCAGCACCCCCGCAATTCCCAGCGGAACTGCCAGCATGATGATCAATGGGTCGACAAATGATCGGAACTGAGCCATCAGCACCAGATAAACCAGAAACGCTCCGACCGCCAGTCCTGTCCCCAGCATTCGAGTGCCGGACTTCATGGTGTCGACAGGTCCGCGGATGCGGGTGTTGACGCCCTTACCCATTTCAAGTTCGGCCAGAACTGCTTCGACGTCCCGTGCGACAGAACCGACGTCGCGACCACTGGTGTTTACGTGAATGTCGTAAACCGGACTGATGTTGTATCGAGCAATCTCTCCCGGAATCGTGATCCGTTTTACTTCCGCAATGTTTGACAGCGGGATGGTGACGGGACCTTCGCTGCTCTGCAGCGACAGCGGGATATTTCGGATCTCGTCAAGACTTTCCAGCTGGTTGGTTTCGTACTGCACTCCCATGAAAAAATCCGTGCCGCCGGGATCGATCCAGATGGTTGAGGAATACCCCAGACTGGATCCCAGCGATGTCAGAATCGTCTCAGCCACCTGCTCCTGATCAATCCCCAGAAACTGAGCTCGCGTGCGGTCTACCTGAATATCAAACTGCGGGTATTCCAGCGCCTGAGCAATCTGAACGTCCACGGCTCCATCGATCTTCTTCAGTTGATCGACGATCTTTTCCGCCGTTTCCCGCATGGCTGTCGACGAACCTCCGGACACCTGGACACTGATCGGAGCCGGAACGCCTTCACTGAGCGCCATGTTGACGATGCCGCCCGAAACAAACAAAAACTGTTCCAGCGGAAACTCGTTCGCCAGCTTTGTTCGCAGACGATCCACATAGGTGCTGGTGCTGGTTGTTCGCCCCTGCTGTTTCAGATTGACGATCAGATAGGCAGTGTCCGGTCCGGAATTTGAACTCAGCACCGTGGAGAATCCGGCTCCTTTCCCAACCGGCAATCCAATGTTGGCAATTACCGCATCGATTTCCTCCTGCGGAATGATTTCCTGAATTGCGGCTTCCAGCTGAATCACCAGTTCTTCTGTTTTCTCAAGTCGGGTTCCCGGAAGCGTTTTGACTCGCAGCTCAAACGAACCGGAATCGACCTGAGGAAACAGTTCGGAACCCAGAGACGGCCACAACAGGACCGCGGCGCCGGTCGCGGCCAGCAACACCACGGCAACCAGAGTCGGAACGTTCAGTGCAGCAGACAACAGACGTCCGTAGACACCTCGGGGTTTCGCTTCTTCCGATTCAGAATCTTCGCTGTGCTGAGTATCGCGGACCTTTTCGCGAACAAATGCTGCGCAGAAAGCGGGGACGACGGTCAGAGCCAGCACATACGACGCCCCGATTGTCATCGTGGCTGCGAGCGACAGTGGTTCGAACAGATAGCGAATGATGCCGGTCAGAAAGACGGCAGGCACAAACACGGCCAGAGTTGTCGCGGTGCCGGCAAGAATCGCACCGGAAACTTCCTGAGTTCCTTCGGTGGCCGCCTGCAGTGGAGACTTTCCCATTCGCTGGTGGCGA
Source organism: Planctomycetaceae bacterium (assembly GCA_041398865.1). Lineage (GTDB taxonomy): Bacteria > Planctomycetota > Planctomycetia > Planctomycetales > Planctomycetaceae > Fuerstiella. Next base: position 21,239 of record JAWKTY010000007.1, on the reverse strand, counting down.
ATGATATTTTCGACAACAACGATTCCGGCATCGACTACCGTGCCGATTGCCAGAGCCAGTCCGCCCAGGGTCATGACGTTGATGGAGTTGCCGGTCAGTGCAAAACCCAGCGAACCGATCAGAATACTGAGTCCAATCAGCGAAACGATGATGATTGTCGGCACGATCCGTCGCAGAAACAGCAGGACAACAGCAGCTACCAGCGCGGCTCCCAGCAGGATCTCACTGTAGAGATTTTTCATGGCGTTGCGGATGTAACCGGACTGGTCAGCGACCAGTGCAATCTGTGTGGCTTCCGGAATGTCCCCGCTGGCTTTCATTTTGGGAATTTCCCGGGCAATGCCGTCATAGATGCGGTCAACGGTTTCAATCGTGTTTTCTCCGGGCTCACGCAGCAGGGGGCAGTAGACACTGCGGACCCCGTTGACTCGGACGATGTTGTACTGCAGTGCTGCATCGTCCACGGCTCGACCCACGTCACGAATGAACACAGGGCGCCCATTCCGCACCGTGATGACGATGTTTTCAATGTCTGCCGTGGTAGGCAGCGTGTTGACCGGATGCACCTGATAATCAATGTCACCAATCTGAGCCGTGCCTGCCGCCAGAACCAGGTTGGCCTTCCGCATGGCGTCGACAACATCCCTGGCGCTCAGCTGATGCGCCATCAGTCTGGCCGGGTCGATGTAGACCATCATCTGGCGAAACTTTCCGCCGAACGGATGCGGAATCTGAACACCTCGCAGCCCGCCCATCCTGTTGCGTACAGCGTAATAACCGATTTTGTAGAGCTCGGTTTCCGAGAGCCCTTCTCCGGAAATGGCAGCCAGCACCACCGGCAGGTTGGCCGGTTCACTACGGAGCGTAAACGGCCATTCGATTCCCGGTGGCAGATGAAACATATCACTGGCTTCCAGGTTCACGATGTCGTTCATCGCTGAACCGGGATCTGTGCCCGGCTGAAAGAATACCTTGATGACCGCTGCGCCTGAGATCGTCCGGGATTCCTGATGTTCGATATGGCCGGCCAGTGTGAGTGCCCGTTCGACTCGAGCGGTGACGGATTTTTCCATCTCGGGAGTCGGCAGCCCCGGGTAGGAGAAGAAACTGACAACGACCGGTTTTTTGAAATCCGGCAGGATGTCGACGGTGATTCCGGGGATGACGGCCGCTCCCAGCAGGCATAACGCAATGGTCGCAGCCAGCACAGCAAACGGGTTACGCAGCGAAAAACTGATCATGTTCGGCGTTGACTTCAAAGGCAGTGACGTGAGCTTCGGGAATACCACGCGCCTGTTTGGCTACGGATTCAGAACCTGGACCCGCTGGCCATCCGTGAAACGCTGCAGGTGAGCATCAATGACTCGCTGCCCCGGATCCACTCCGCTCACCTGAAGTGTTTTTCCGTCGTCCGAAAGCACCTGAAGACTCTTCACGGCGACTGTGCTGTCATCAAGAATCACGAACACCTGAGCGGCACCTTTGCCGTCAAAGCGGACTGCCTGGGAAGGCAGGATACTGACCGTCGCCGATGATTTGATCGACAGCACTGCCTGACCGAACATGCCGGGAACAAGTCTGTTCTGTGGGTTGGGGAGTTCCGCCTCGACCAGGATTGTGCGGGTTTCCGGATCGAGGCTGAGAGATGTTCGAGTGACGGCAGCATCAATCTGCTCACCGGAGAATGAAGGAAATGTCAGCACAATCCTATCTCCTGGTCGCACATACGCCGCATCACGTTCGGGAACTGAGATGTGACAGCGAACGCGGTCAATCTGATGAACCACAAACAGCGACGCGGACGACGACGATCCGGCGGCAGAACCGACCAGTTCCCCCGGGTTGACGGTTCGCTTTGTAACGATTCCGGCGAACGGAGCTTTCAGTTCAGCGAAGCCCATCAGGACCCGCAGCTGTGCCAGTTCCGCTCGAGTCACATCCGTTGCAGCCCTGGCGACGTCTGCATCGGCTTCCGCGGCCTTCAGTTTTGCCTGCGCCACAACCGTGTCTGCTTCGGCAGATCCGACGGCAGAAAGCGCGGCCTGACGATTGGCAGCCGCCGCGTCGCGTCGGGCGGTTACTTCATCCAGCAGCCGACCCTCAACCGCTGCACGTCCGACCAGATCGCGGACCCGACTGGTTTCAGCATCAATGGCTTTCAGTTCGGCGTCTCTTGCGACTACCAGTGATCGAGCCTGTTCGAGCAGTGCTCGCGCAGATGTGACAGCTGCCGTTGCCAGTGCCACCCCGGCTTCTGCGCGTCGCTCTTCCGCCTGCAGCCGACCGATCTTCGCGGCGATCACGTCGGCCTGTTTCTGCATTTCGGGGATGCTGAGTCTGGCAAGGATATCTCCCTGAGCAACAGAATCACCGATGTCGACGCACACTTCTTCAACGTACTCCGTCAGCCGCGACCGAATCTCGGCACGGTAATAGGGTTCGATCGTTGCAGGCTGAGTAATGGTGCGCTGGACCTGATCCTGACCCACCACGACGGCTCGAACAGAAACGACTTCAGCTGAAGGTTTTTCCTGAGCCGAAGCGGAAGTCAGTCCGCCAACAGTCGTCACGGCAGCGACGAGCAATGTCACAGAGCGGCGGAACCTGTCGTAACAGGCAGACTCGATGTTTGTCAGTAACATTGATGTTGATCCGGTCAGTGTGGTGGTCAGCGCTGCGGGGATTTCGTGGCCCACCAGTTTACCGTCTGAAAATGCCGGATACGAATAAATCGTCCTTCCGGAAATCCAGGGCCATTGCTCCTTTCGCTGCCAGTCGCTCGTACCTGCACGACCGGACTCGGCGGCATTTCCGCTACCGAACGCAACGGCTCAGCATTTGCCTGACACGGCCTTCATTTGCGGCTCAGTCAGTGCGCTCAGCGGGCCGATGACGAAGGTGAACTGCCATGGACCGGCAGTACGGATTTCCGAGTCGGATGGAGTCGACAGCAAATGCCCGGAATGACAGGACATCACGTTTCGCTGCTTTGGCTGCTGACGGCTCTGATCAGCGGGTTTTCCGGATGTACTTCGACCGGTCGCTGTGTGGACACCTGTTCGGCTGCCCCTTCCCCGCCGTGCTCCCTGGCGGATGTGAGCCCGATTGCAGCCTGTCCGGAAGACGCAGGATCTGATTGTTTTGACGACTCTGCGGCCCAAACCGGTCCACCGGTCCGTAAAACATCATTCCTGACCACCGCTCATCAGGAAGAAGTGTCTTCACTCTCTCCGTCGCTGATCAGCGGCGAAATGAATGAACCCGAAGATTCCGGTGGCCTCCCGATGGATCTGGCGACTGTGTTGTCAATGGTTGGAGGTCAGCATCCCGTCATCGGGTTTGCTCGCTGGCGGGTTCAGGAGGCCTATGCGGAACAGACCCGTGCAGAGTCCCTCTGGCTGCCATCGATCCAGGCAGGTGTTAGCTTTCATCAGCATGACGGAAATCTTCAGGCCAGCAACGGCAGCATTCAGGACGTGAATCGTTCGTCGCTGCAGGCCGGTCTGGGAACCGGCGCCGTCGGAGCCGGCACAACTCCGAACCCGGGCATTGTGGCTCGGTTTCACCTGGCCGACGCCATTTTTGCTCCCTCCATTGCGGAAAAAAATTCCTGGGCGACCAGCCACGCAGCAACGGCCGCGATGAATGATCAGCTTCTGGCTGCTTCACAGGCATGGCTCGACCTGCTGACGGCCGAACAGCGAATCGCTCTGCTGGCCGATTCGCAGGAGCGGCTTGTGCAGCTGAAGAAGATCACTCAGGACTTCGCGGAAGCCGGTCAGGGACTGCATTCAGACGCTGATCGCATGGCGGCGGAAGTTTCCCTGTGCCGATCGCGAGTCATCGCGGCAGAAGAACAGGCCGAAGTTGCCCGGGTTCGTCTGGTTGAGACTGTCGGTGCATCACCAGGGCTGAGAATCGTTCCGGCGGAACACACTCTGGTTCCTCTGCAGCTGGTCAACATTTCCGACGACCCGGCACTGCTGATCGATCAGGCCCTGCACGCCCGACCGGAACTTCAGGAAGCTCAGTGCCTTGTCGCTGCCGCCAGTGAGCGTTTTCAGCGACAGAAGTATGCTCCCTTTGTTCCCAGTGTGCTGCTGGGGATGAGCCAGACCGGATTCGGCGGAGGGCAGGGCACAACCGGTGCGAGTTTCAACAACCGAATGGATCTGGATGCAGCGCTGACATGGGAACTCAGAGGACTTGGCTACGGAGAACATGCCGCTCGACACAGCACGGCTGCTCAGTTTGAACAGGCTCGTTTTCAGCATGTTCGGCGAATGGATCAGGTTGCTCGGGAAGTCGGCGAAGCTCACGCTCAGGCTCGGTTCCGGCATCAGCGGATCTCTGTGGCCGAGCAGTGCATTGAATCCGCGGAAGCGTCCATTCACAAAAACCTGGACCGAATTCGCAACGGCCAGGGACTTCCCATCGAGGCACTTCAGGCGACGCGGGCACTTGAGGATGCGCGCATGGAATACCTGCTGGCTGTTTCCGAATACAACCAGGCTCAGTTCCGCCTGCATCGGGCCATCGGGCTGCCGGTATACGCGGCACACTGACAGCACGCTGTTCGGCAAGCTTGCAGTCGTGCACCGAAGACTCCATATTGCCGGACGTTCCGTGAAGTTGAAGTCCGTTCACCTCCCGCGAAAAGGCTCTGCATGACAGCCAAACGCCCCCATGGAAACGTCTGCTTTGATAACTCGGGTCGCGTCGTTCTTGTGAGCGGCGGGGCTGGTGGAATCGGGCGGGCGATCTGCGAGGCGTTTGGGAAATCCGGAGCTCAGGTGGTCTGCATGGATGTCGATCCTGACGCCGCTGCCGGGATTGCGGACGGGATCGAATTCTTTGAAGGTGATACGTCCAGTGAGGCGTCGTGTCAGGACGCCGTTGAGTTTGCAGTGAGTCGATTCGGCGGTCTGGATGTTCTGGTCAATAATGCCGCCATTCAGCCGCCCGCGTCGTATGTGCCGCTGCATGAACTGGCAACGGAACTGTGGCAGAAGATGCTGGATGTGAATCTGACCGGATACACTCTTCTGGCCAAACATGCGGTGCCGCAGATGCTGGTTCAGGGCTGTGGCGTCATTATCAATCTGGCCAGCGGACAGGCTCATCGAACGGCTCGCGGAGTTCCCGCATACGGACCGATCAAGTCGGCCAACGTTCAGCAGACTCGACAATGGGGCGTCGAATACGCTCGTCACGGAATTCGCGTCGTGTCGGTTTCTCCGGGTGCAATTCGGACTCCGCTGGTTGAAGCATCGCTGCAGCAGCAGGGCGGTGAAGCTCAGCTGGCCAACCGACACCCGCTCGGCCGAATCGGTCGCCCCGAAGAAGTTGCGGCCGCCGTTCTGTGGCTGTCCAGTTCGGCGGCATCATTCGTCACTGCGACGGATCTGGAAGTGGACGGCGGCCTTGGAGCGTTCGGGGCCTTTGCCGACCCGTATCCTCTGCCACAGCAGTAATGAACGGCCGCCGCAGGGGGAAGCTTTTACCGCGATTCGACAGGCGACTGAATTGTTCCGACATGCAGGCACTTCAGAGTATCATCGTCCCGCACAAATAGTCGGCCGTTGGCCAGAGCCGGCAGCCGATATCCTCGATCCGTTTCGTTCTGGACCTTTCTGCGTGCGACTTCCTGATAACCGTCCACGGATGCTTTCAGCCGATACAGATCACCGCCGCACGTCAGCAGCAGCAGTTCGTCACTGACTCGCACCAGTGTTCCATAGTCGAATCCCGTTTGTTCCCACAGAACTTTGCGATGTTTCACATCGAGACACCGCACACTGGCGGACCCGGGGCCGCCGTCCTGACGACCGTCCACGGCGAACAGGATTTCGGAATGGTCGGCGGCAGCGACCGGAGTTGCATACTGAGTTGCCAGCAGATCGGCGTCGCGCCAGATTTCCCGAGCAGCTGATGTCTTTGTGGGAAGCTGAACCAGCAGAGATCCGATGTGATAGCTGGCCGACACGAAGACGCTTTCTCCCGTGATGATCGGAGTGGCTCCGTTGACGGTTGGGCCCCGAGCTCCGAACGGAAATGAAAACCGGACACTTCCCGTCTGCGGATCCAATCCGACCAGATTCAGCCGCGTCACCACAATGGCAATCGGTTCGCCATCGACGGAAGCGATCACCGGTGACGAATAGCTGGCGCTGTCATCAAACGCTTTCCACGTCGGTTCTCCGGTGTTGATGTCAAACGCCACGATGGAATCTTCGCCGCGGCCACCCACATTCACGATCAGATGCTGATCGTGAATGACCGGAGTACTGCCAACTCCGAAATACCCTGCCAAAGGGTTGTAACGAGTCTGCAGATCCTGTTTCCAGACTTCCTGTCCGTCAGACAGGCGAAGACATCGCAGCAGTCCTTCAACTCCCAGGACATAAACTCGGTCTTCAGAAATCAGCGGCACACAGCGAGGTCCCTTGTCGGACGAAACTCCGCCTCGGTAGTGACATTCGCCAACAGCTTCCCACATCATTTTTCCGTCAGTGACTCGAACGCAGCGGACGATTTCTGACTCATCGTTTCGAAAGAACATCACTGCCCGCTCACCGGAGACGGCGGCACCGGCAAAGCCACTGCCCACCGGCGATTCCCACAGAACGGTGAGTTCGGAATCCCATTTCGGAAGCAGAGCTTCAGCAGATGCTGTCCCGTTGCGGGACGGACCCAGAATCTGAGGCCAGTCGCCTGCGGACACGACTCCGCAGAACAGCAGGCAGCTTCCGGCGAACAGTGAACGAAGAGTTGCAGGGATGACATTCATAACGAAAAGCTCGGACGATCAATGCAGATCAGCGGTACACCGCGTTTGAAAGAATGCGGGTTGTCTGCTGTTGGGAATGCCGGAAGTGGACGGGGGTCTGGCGATCGTCCAGTGTCATCGTCGCTGTTCCGGAACAGTCGATTGATAATGTCAGCGACTTCAGAGGGCATGACTGCCCGGGGCGAGCCCGATTAATGCCAGGAATCGGCGTCAGCAACGGTTCGAACGACGAATCTTTCGTATCGTCGTCTCCATCGGAAGAATCGGGAGGCGCAGCAGTTTTTGCAGGGTTCAGAATTCCTGTCCCGGAAAATGTCATGCCTTCCGGAACGAAGTCGCCGAATGTCGGCTGGGTGGCTTCTGTGCGGGGCTGAGGAGTCACGTGACGGCAGTTCCCCGTGATCGCCACTTCGACAATGGAACGATCGGAGGCGAGTTCAGATGTGTCGTCTGAGTCACCGGTGACGGGCTTTGCGTGACAGGTTGCGATGGTACGAATCTGTCCGAGCCAGCCCAGAGACAACTGATGAATCCGTTCCCATTTGTCATCCGACCTGATCTGACTGACGGACTTTGGAATCCAGAAGGGAGAGGCAATCCATGTTGCGAACGTATCTTCCGGGACAGCGTTCAGCAGCAGGCTGGTTTCCGCTCGACCGGCATTCGTCAGTTCCCGCAGTGCTTCCTGCCAGCCCGAGATTCCTTTGACGACTCCGTCCACATCTACGACCGCAACGACGGTCAGGTGTTTCAGCGTGAATTGCTGCACGCCGGTGAGATTCGGTGAATCTGACACTTCACCAGGCCGCCGAGTGACATCCATCACACTGACCCGAACCGCAAGGTCGCCACCGGGCAGAATATTTTCGGCGGTGTAACGCAGCAGAAGTGTGTCAATGCTGTCCGACTTTGTCGCGACCGCATCACCGATCCGGATCTCTGTTCTGCGGGAAACCTGAATCTCCGCCTGAAACCGATCTCCCGGCTGCAGGCCCCAGATTGTCGGCTGAGCACTGCAGGCGGACGTAACAGTGCAGATGACCAGCAGAACCTGAGCGAAGTCGGCAACAGAGAACGGCATCAGCTGACTTCCTGCAGAACCTGTTCGGACACAAAGATCGGCAGCGCCGGATCATAGTGGACGGCCAGAGCAATGGCGTCGCTGGGGCGACAGTCGATGTCCAGCGTGCGGTCTTTCTGCTTCAGTTTCAGGACCGCGTAGTAGGTATGATCCTTCATCTCGGTAATGACCACTTCCTGAGGTTCGGCGCCCAGTTCCTGAATGATTGTTCGAATCAGGTCATGAGTCAGCGGGCGAAACGGAGGATCCTCCAGCAGCCGTCGATTGATAATGGCGGCTTCAAATTCTCCGATCAGAATCGGAAACATGCGGGTTCCGTCCACCTCGCGCAGGTAGATGGCCTGCTGATCATTGATCTCCGATACGATCACTCGGCTGAGTTCCATTCTGACAGCCACGTTCGTTTGCCCCTTTTCAAAAGGAATCTGTGGTGGGCACGTTCTGCAAACAGAATCATCCCGGTTCAGCCGTGAACCGGGATGTGAAGTGAAATCACGATTCAGGTGCTGTTCTCACCCCAGGCACCCGCCGCTACGGCAGTCGTCGGACTTTCAGGTTGCGGAAGGCGACCACGCTTTTGGGGTCGTGAGCCTGCAGAGCAAACGTGCCTTCACCCAGCCGTCGTTCGAAGTTGTTATCGAAGGCCTTCTGACCTTCGGGCTCTTCATAATCAACCGTGACCTTGTCGTTGATCCGAATAATAATGTGGCGACCATCGACTTTGATGTAGGTTTTGTACCACTCACCATCCTTCACGACGCCTTCCAGATCTTCGGCGCTCGCGTTGACAACGCCGTACAGGCTGCCCGATTTCTTCGGGTCTTTATGAGTCACGTTTACCTGACATTCAAATCCATACTTTGGCCAGCCTTCTTCCTGGACTTTGGTGTGGAAGTAAATGCCGGCGTTGCTGCCTGGCTGAGTTCGAACCTCACATTCGAATTCGAAATTCCTGAACGGCTGATCGTCTCCTACGTAGAACAGATGGCTGCGTTCTCCATCGCACTGCAGATTTCCGTCCACAATCTTCCATGAATCCATGTTCTCAACCTTCTTCCAGCCATCGAACGTTTTGCCATCGAACATGACCTTCCAGTCGTCGCCTGCTGTTGCTGCGGCGGGAAGTTCACCACTGCTGATCAGGTCGCCAAAGGTTTTACCGGAAACAGAGCTGGGTGAGGCTTCTGCGGCCTTCAACGCTGTCGTGATGACTGCTTCATCCTTACAGTCTTTGGCGTTCAGTGCTTTTCCAAACGCCTGACCATAGTCGTTGCGGTCCTTCTTCGACTTGGTTGGGTGGCACACCGCACAGCTCAGTTTGCCGTGTTTCGCGACAAGGTCAGGATACGTCGAACTCAACACCGCGAGATATTTGGGACGTGCATCGGCCGACGGAAGCTGAAAGGTCATCGCAGTCAGCAGAGCAAAAGCGAACAACAGACGACTGGGAAATCGCATTCAGAAAACTCCTGATGAAGCGAACAGGTTTTTGCAGGGAATTCGGCGAAGCAAACGCCGCGTAGGCTGATTGTACCCACACACATCCGCAACTGCCAGTTTCGACTTCCGGCGATGGGTGTGACGTTTGTCTACGGGCTCGGTTCCTGTGCCGATTCGTCCGGATTTCTCGGCAGGACGGTCAGCCACAGGTCGTTGACACGGTCGCGGGTGTCCTTGACTGCGAGTGTTGCGGTGCGAGGTGTCAGGTCCGATTCCGGCTGGCAGATGATTCGGATCGGGCCGGACCAGCTTGGCTGTTTTTGCGTTCCCGTGATCTTCAGTGTGACCTTCTTCGTCGAGTCTCCTTCTTTCTCGGAGACTACCGGTGCAGCCGTGACGCCTTCCGGAAGTCCGGTGGCAGTCACCGTGATTTTGTTCTGGAAGCCTCGGAGCCGAATGATCGTCACTGGAATTTCGAGATCTTTGTCGGTGGACAGCACAAACTCTCCGTCCCCGACCGTGGCGTCGAAGTCCGGCCGGGATTCTTCCATCATCAGCACATAGAAGTGTCGCCAGCTGCCGCTCGCAAAGCGATCCTGTATCGTCAGTCGATATCTGCCGTCGCTCTTGAGTGCTATGTCCAGTTCTGCATCGACGTTGTCTTTGTTCTGATCATCAACTTCCTTGAGAATCTTTCCATCCGGAGCGATCAGCGTCAGCACCGGATCCAGTTGCGAACCGAGTTCAGCCGCGGAAACTCGGATCAGCACCTTCTGATCCTTCTTTCGATCAAATGAAAATTCGTCGATCTCGCCTTTGGCTGAAATCACTCCCCCGATGGCCATCGGCAGCACAATTGGCGAATTCTTCACGTCTTCTGTCCGGACGTTTCCTTCGATGCCGGATGCTCGCAGCTGAAGCGCGAGGCCGGAAAGGCCGTGCAGCCGAGTTCGATCGCCCTCAAACGGAGGTGTTTGAATCTGAACGGCTGCTGAATCGAGATTCCAGCCGACGATTTCTGCGGACTGCCCGGATCGAGCGACAATCGGCGGAACAACGTGATCGATGAACGGCCCATCTGTCAGTGTCAGGCGGTAAACGTAGTTCGCTCCCGACGCCAGACGGATTGAGCTGTCGGGACTGGCCGGAAAGGCGAAGATTCGAACGAACGCGGTGGTGTCGTGAGTCACTGGAAAGGCAATCAGCGGGTCGTTGCCATGGTCATCGTCGTTCGACGCGATGACTGTTCCCTCGGCGTTCAGCAGCTGCAGCGAAGCATCCATCGGCGAACCAAGATCCGGATGAGCCTGCACGGACGCGACGAATGTTGTGCCCTGTTTCAGTGAGACGGCGAAGACATCAACGTCCTGGTTCTTTTCCAGGACTCCATTCATCGTTACGGGCATCTGGTCAATTTTGATCGCATCCTCGACGTTGTTGCCGGCTTCCGTTTCAGTGGCCTCCGGCAATAGCCCCACAACGAACGGCCGCACAGCGGTGCTTCCATGCTGATTCCAGAATCTCAGCCGATGCAGACCGGGCGCGGCATCCTGTGGGATGGTGATGGTGACTTCATCCCGTTTCTCGTTGAACGCCGGATGAAGCTGCTGGCGATCTGACCAGACCTGAAGATCTCCGTCTCCGCCCGCTCCGATGACTTTCGCGGTCACCGTTGACCCGATCTGACCGCCGGGCGGAAACAGTCGTTCAATTTTGGGTGGGTCGGCTGCTGCAGCGGCGGCGCCAATGACCGAGAACAGCGCCGCTGCGAGCACAGTGCTGATTCTGGCCAGCATCAGATCAGTTCCCGAATCGGCGTGGGGTCACTGACCAGATGCGCGGGGCGCCCCTGCGGTGTGTACAGAACCTTGTTCGGATCAATTCCCAGCTTGTGGTAGATCGTCGAGACAAAGTTTTCCGGCGACAGGACTCGGTCAACGGCCGAATAACCTTTGCGATCGGTGGCTCCGACGACGGCTCCGCCCGGGGTTCCGCCGCCCGCCATCAGCACCGACATCGCGTTGGCCCAATGGTCACGACCAGGAGCGTTCTGGCCGGACAAAGTTGAAATCTTCGGCGTGCGTCCGAATTCGCCCAGCGCAACAACCAGAGTTGTTTCCAGCAGCCCGCGTTCCTTCAGATCCTGAATCAGAGTGGCGACGGAATTGTCCCATTCGGGGAGCCGGGTTCGCAGAGCTCCGAACAGATTGCTGTGATGATCCCAGCCACCGTCATAAACCGTGATGAACGGAACTCCGGCTTCCACAAGTCGGCGAGCCAGCAGGCAGCGCTGCCCGAAGGAATTGCGTCCGTAGCGGTCTCGCGTTTCGGGTGATTCCCTGTCGATATCAAAAGCCGCCTGAGCTTCAGCGGACGTGACCAGACGGTGCCCCTGCTGAAAGTATTCGTCAAACGCTGCCACGGGATCCGCAGCGGCTTCATCATTCAGGCGAACCATTTGATCGATCTTTGACCTCAGATCCGTGCGGGTTTCGAATCGGTTCGTCGCAAGGTCTCGAGGCAGCGCGACGTCTCGCACTTTGAAACGATTGTTGTTGGGGTCGTCTCCCACGACGAACGGAGCGTACCGGGCTCCGAGAAAGTTCGGCCCGCCGCTGCGCGACATCTGAGGCATACTGAAATATGGCGGCAGGCCGTTGTCCCGACCGAGTTCCCGAGCCACCACCGATCCGATACTGGGATGAAAGCTGACGAACGCTCCGCAGCCGACCGGAATACGAGGCGGTGCGCCGGTCATCATGTAATGATTGCCGGCTCCGTGATTTCCCTGATCATGTCGAATCGACCGAATCATGGCATAGTCATTCAGCGAGGCAGCCAGTTTCACCATGTGTTCGGAAAACAGTGTTCCCGGAACAGCGGTCTTCGTGTGATTGAATTCTCCTCGAATTTCAGCAGGAGCATCCGGCTTGGGGTCGAAGGTTTCGAAATGAGTCGGTCCGCCATCCATCCAGATCAGGATGCAGCGACTGGCAGTTGGCTGAGGACCGGTCGTCGCATGTTCGGCGGCCTGAGATCGCATGCGCAAGCCGTCGACGAGCCCGGTTCCCAGCAGTGTGCCCAGTCCGAACTGCAGACAGTCGCGGCGGGAGACTCCGTTGCAGTTATGATGGATTGTCATGATTGATCAGTCCTGGAAAACGAATTCGGGTGTGTTCAGCATGGCCCACATAATGTCTTCGATCGTCTGCCGACGGTTGGCTCCATCCGCCGTCAGAAGCTGTTCCACCAGTTGACGTTCGTCTGCTGTCGGAGGTCGTCCGTAAATCAATGGATAGATCTGATTGGCCAATTCTGCAGGAGGCAAATCAGATGCGGCCAGTTGGGCCGCCTGACCCTTGTCGCTGACAAGATCGCGATGCAGCCGTTCGGCATTCATCAGGTGCAGCGACTGGACAACCGTTGAATCGGTCGTTCGTTCACACGGAGGGTCCTGATTGGGATCCGGACGACCGAAGGTGTCCAGAAACAGCGAGTCTGATCGATGTGTCCAGATCTGTTTGGCCGTTGTTCCCGGAGGGGTGGCGTCGAAGGACTGAGGAATGCCCGTGATCTGCGCGACGCCGTCCAGCAGCACTTCGGCTCGAAGACGAGTTCTGTAGTGACGCGAATAGTTGCGGGTGTCGGCGACATTCGTGCCATTCGGCAGTGAACTGAGCTGATAGACTCGGGACGTCGCGATCACTCGAACCAGTTCCGTCAGTGAAAATTTATTGTCTCGAAAATGCTGCCCCAGAGCTGTCAGCAGCGGCTGGTTGCTGGCCGGGTTGGTGGCGCGCATATCATCAACCGGTTCGACCAGCCCGCGGCCCATCAGGTCAGCCCAGACTCGATTTGCCATCACTTCGGCGAACTGATGATTTTCGGGCGACGTGATCCAGTCGGCCAGAACATCCCGAGGGTCCTCGACGTCGTCTGTGACTGCGGCTGCCCCCCACAGCGGTCGGGGCTGAAGTTCCTGACCCGTCACCGGATGTTTGACGCTGCCTTTGTCACCGGCAAAAAAGAACTCTTCTGATCCCGAAATCGGCGGAGACACTCCTGTGCCCTTGTGACCGATTTTTGCGAACCATGCCGCAAAGCTGTAGAAGTCGTCCTGCCCCCATTTCTCGAACGGGTGATGATGACACTTCGCACATTCCAGGCGGATCCCCAGAAACAACTGGCTGACGAGCGTTGTCACTTCGTCAGGAGTTCGCCGGTCTCGGTACAGCGTGACAGCCCCATTGCGAAAGCTGCTGCCTTTGGCCGTGATCAGCTCCCGAGCAAACTGATCCCAGGGCATTCGCTGATGAAACCGCTCACGAATCCAGCGGTCATAATTCAGAACCGCCTTGATGCCGACTCGGTAGGGATTTGGTCTCAGCAGATCCATCCATTTGTTGGCCCAGTGATCCGCGAATTCCGGTTCCTGCAGCAGGCGATCGATCAGTTGCTCGCGCTTTTGCGGGGCCGTGTCGTTCAGGAATTCCGCGACTTCGGCAGGACGAGGAATACGCCCGCAGATATCGGTGGTTGCTCGTCGCAGAAAGGTTTGATCGCTGCAGCCTTCGGACGGCGTGATGTGAAGTCGCTGCAGCTTCTGCCAGACCAGGTCGTCCACGAAATGTTCCCGAGGCAGTGCCGCATAAAGATCTTCACTGATCTCATCCGGCCGCGGAACGGTGATGTCGCAGACAGCAATCTGTCCCATGAACCGAGCCATCACGGCGGCGTCCCCGGTGATCTGTCCCGCGGTCAGCTGTCCGGCATCATCAACCGCGGCAATCGGCGCTTCGCTGGACTGAAAAGCTGACAGCTGAGTGACATCGCGACTGGAACCGTCATCGAATCGGGCTGTCACTTTCAGGGCATGCTGTTCGCCATACTTCAGCACAACGGAAGCCGGTGCCACTTCAACAGTCAGCAGCTTCGGAGCACCTTCCGCATGTCGCGGCATTCCGTCAACGACCCACTGCTGAAGGATACGGTATTCCGAGCTGTCCAGGTCAAACCGGCGACCTCCGCCGTGCGGCACGGCACCGGCAGGTTTCGTCAGCAGCAGGCTGTGCTCCGGAACGCCCGCGAAGACTCGCCGACCTCGCCCGTCCTTCGCGATGGCGTCGTAGTCAAAGTCGGCATCAAAGCCGAGCAGCGACAGCTGGAAGCCACCCTGCCCGCGGGCCTTCCCGTGACAGGGACCTGAATTGCAGCCGTGGCGAGTCAGAATCGGCAGCAGGTCATTTTCGAAGTCGATTTCTGCGGCACCGACTGAATGGTGCGGCAGCCCTGCCGCGTGAAGCACGCACAGCAGCAGCAGCAGCATGAGGCTCAGGATTCTGAAACCTGTTCGCATAGCAACGGCAGGAAAATGGCAGGCGGGATCGAAGTTATTCGGGGGACCGAAAGTATAACACGGCTGCCCCTGAACGCCACAACCAAACGGAACGCCGATCTTCCGGCTGCGAATTCCTACCAGTCACCCAGTTCCTGCGACAGTTCGCACCATTCTTCTTCGACCGCGGACATTTCCACCTGAACAGCCTGAATCTGGTTGTGCAGGTCCAGAGCCTTTTTGGCGTCTGTGGTGTTCAGCATTTCAGCGTTCAGCTCCTTTTTCTGCTCGTCCAGCTTCGCGATTGTCTTTTCGAGGTTCCTGAGCTTCTTGCGAGCCGAATGCTGATCTTTTCCGGACAACGCTGATTTCGCTTTGCCGGCGACCTTCGCCGCCGGTGGAGCCGACAGCTTGTTGCCGGTTCGCTGACGTTCGCCTTCTTCGATTTCCCGGTTCACCGAATACAGATAAGCATCGTAGTCACCTCCGTAATTGCGAGCTCGACCGTTGCTGACTTCAATCACGTTCGTGGCGATGCGTTTCACGAAGTGACGATCGTGGCTGGTGAACAGAACGGTTCCCTTGTAGTTCAGCAAAGCTGTTGCCAGAGCTTCAACGGTTTCGACGTCCAGATGGTTGCCCGGTTCGTCCAGAATCAGAATGTTGTAATCGCCCAGCAGCAGGCCGGCCATACACAGTCGAGCTCGTTCGCCCCCGGACAGCACCTTGATCGGCTTGTTCACGTGAGCTCCCCGGAATAACAGGGCGCCGGCGACATTCAGGCAGTCCTGAGTCGTGATGCCGGCCATAGAAACGTATTCCAGGTATTCGATCACTGTCTGGTTCTGCGGCAGAGTGGTGTAGACGTGCTGAGCGTAGGTTCCGATCCTGCAGCCATAACCCCACTTCACCTGTCCCGCCATGGGTTTCAGCGAATCCACCAGAGTTCGCAGCAGAGTCGTCTTGCCCTGTCCGTTGTCGCCCACGATGGCGGCTCGCTGCTGATGGTCCACTTCGACATCAATCCCGCTGGCGACGATGTGATCCGGATACCCGATCGAAAGATCCGTGACAGCGAACGGCCGGTCCCTGGCGAGGTTCCACAACCGGGCGCCTGATGGATGCCGAAGGTGATCCGATTCAATGTCGATGGTCTGCAGGCGATCCAGCTGTTTCTGTTTCGAACGAGCCTGGCTGGCGGTGGTGGCTCGAGCCTTGTTTTTGTCAATGAATCTCCTCTGCAGCTGCTTCTGTTTGGCCATCACCGCCGCGTTGGTGCGTTCATCGCGAATTCGGTCTTCTTCAATCTTCTCAAGGTACGGTTCGATACGCCCTGATACAGCGTCAGCTTGCCGCGACAGATCCAGTGCGTTCGCTCGCAGGTGGCTGTCAGGAAGGCCTGGTCGTGCGAAACAATCAGACACGCGGCCGGGAAGTTCAGCAGGAAGTGTTCCAGCAGAATCTGAGTTCTCAGGTCCAGAAAGTTCGTCGGTTCGTCCAGCATCAGCAGATTCGGATCATGCAGCAGCAGCGCTGCCAGTTTGACTCGAGTCTGCCAGCCGCCGGACAGATCCTTCACCGGCCCTGTCAGATAGTCGCCCTTCAGTTCGAACTGACCGGCAACTTCGCCGCACTTCCAGTCCGGCTGGCCACCGTTCGCGTACCGTGAACTGCAGAGCAGACTCGCCAGGTTCGAACGGATCATGCTGCCGCAGGTAGCCGACCTTCAGGTGTCCGCCTCGAATCACTTCACCGCTGTCCAGTTCTTCGTCACCCAGCAGAATTCTCAGCAGAGTCGACTTGCCGGCTCCGTTGCGGCCGATGAATCCCACCTTCATGCCGTCGTGAATGGTGGCGCTGGCTCCGTCCAGCAGCATCTGATCACCATAACTCTTAACACCATCCAGAATCTGCAGCAGCACGGCCATGGGGGCGGATCACTTCTTCACAACAAACGGACAACAGGACAGACAATGCAGCCACCAATGCTCGGTCACCGGATTCGGTGTGTTGCCGTGAGGGTCTCGCGGACGCAGCTGGCTATGATGGGCAATTTCCGCGGCATCGTATCAGACTTCGCCTCAAAATCATGTGCATCTTTCAGCGTTCTTCTCTGAGCGAAGTGGTTGCATCCGTGAGAATTCGGCCGAATCTGTCGTACGTCGTCATCGCAGCTTTTCGGTTTTCTCCCGCACGGGATTCGATTGTTGAAAGCTGCCGGAAGACCTCAGTGCTGAGTTCCCTATGTTTGGTGTGCTGAACCTGCAGAAACCGCCCGAAGTGACGTCGCGGGACGTTGTCAACGTCATCCAGCGAATGGTCAAACCGGTGAAGGTTGGACATGCGGGAACGCTGGACCCGATGGCCACAGGAGTTCTGCTGGTCTGCCTCGGCCCGGCGACTCGTCTGATTCCGCTGCTGCAGAAAGCTCCCAAGACCTACGTTGCCGAATTCCGTCTGGGCGAAACATCCAACACCGATGATGCCACCGGACAGATTCAAACACCGGAAACGGCTCCGCTGCCGGTTGATCGACAGCGTCTGGAACAGACACTTCGGCAGTTTGAAGGCGAAATCCGTCAGGTTCCGCCGGCCTTTTCCGCGGTGAAAATTCAGGGTCAGCGAGCCTACGCGAAAGCTCGTCGCGGCGAAGACGTGCAGCTGACGGCGAAAACGGTCACCGTGAAGTCGATCGAGATCCCTGCCTATGACTGGCCGGTTTTGAATCTGAAGATTGTCTGCGGATCAGGCACCTATATCCGTTCGATCGCCCGCGACCTCGGGCAGCAGCTCGGCTGCGGAGCTTTGATGAGTGCTCTGCAGCGAACCGCGATCGGCCGCTTCGAATCAACATCCGCGATCGATGCGTCGACACTGACCAGAGAAAGTCTCGACGAGCACATCGTAAACCCGATGAAAGTGGTCGGCGACCTGAATCAGTATCGATGCACGCCGGATGATGAATGGCTGGTCAACGCTGGCCGCCAGGTTGATATCTGTCCTGACCGCCTGCGTTGTGTTGACAGTCAATCCGGCGACCCGGTCGCGATGATCAGCGACGACGACCGGCGTCTGCTGGCGCTCGGAGAATTTGCCGGAGCCAACCGCCTGCAGCCGAGAACCGTGTTTCGGACGTGAATCTGTGACGGTGTGGGGCTTTGATGTCACTCGGCTTCCCCCGTCTGCAGCGTCTGCCGACAGACATCCAGCAGAGGATTCTTCACCCACGATCGCAGGAAGAACAGAAGCGGCAGCTGAGCGATCAGTTCGGTCAGCATCGAAACGCGAGCCAGTGCGAAGTTCAACGTCGTTTCGTCGTCAATTCGGCAGGTGATTTCCACACCGACATAGTTCATGATCTGAAAAGGGGCGACAAGGCTCACATCCTGTGAACGAATTCGGTACCGAGCAGCCGTGCCTTCCATCAGCAGTTCGCCTTTGTCCGGATCGGCCAGAATCAGAACATGATCGTCCCCATCGATTGAGATCTTCACGTTGGCTCGATCTGCATGAGACAGCTCTGAGCACAGAAGCTTCTGCGACGGAGAAGTTACGCACAAATGATCGGCTCGCTGCCCGATCAGACAGCGAACAATTTGCCTGTCCAGTTGTGAAGGAATGAAGAAGAGCAGCATTCCCGAAAGCGAACTGCAGACTCCTGCCGCCAGCAGCCACGAACTGTGCGGTGCGGCCTGTTGTTTTTCCGCCAGTGATGCCAGCCACGCTCCTCCGCCCAGCAGTGCGAAGCCGAAGATCAGACACAGCAGAGTAATGCGGCCCGGTGTCCAGCCCACAGCCGGTTTCTGAGAAACAGGTACACACCACGAAGCCTCACACAGCAGCGGATCCTGCAGCTGTTCGGCCCGCAGGCGGCGAATCGACGCCTGAATCGCCGGAAATCGAAAGTCCTGTTCCCACGTTTTCGCAGCCATCAAGAACGACTTTCCGGAACGGCATCGCAGAATCGGTCTTCACAGACGCTGTTTTTCGGCAACCACAAAAAGTTCAACGCGGTCCCGGCTGCATTGTATTCGGTTGTGATTAGAATTGAGAACTCGTGCAGAATCCCATTCTCGCGAGAATCCTCAAACAATACAGGAGTGTTGCAGGGCCATCGGGGCGCTTCAGCGGCAGTCCTGCCAGCAGTTGAATTTCCATCACATGATCTGTGTCAGTCTGGGACGATCCCGTCATTCAGGATTTCAGGAAGGCCATCAGGCTCTGGCAGAACAGAAGGCCGAACTGGTGGAACTGCGAGTCGACTGGCTGCGAAAGCGCCCCGATGTCACTCGGCTGCTGAAGGACCGCCCCACGCCCGTTGTCGTGACCTGCCGTCGTCCGGAAGATCAGGGACGCTGGTCCGGCGACGAAGAAACCCGGCAGGCTGTTCTGCGGGAAGCCATCATCGGTGGTGCCGAATATGTCGATCTGGAATGGGACATTGCCAAATCCATTCCTCGGTTCGGTAAGACCAAACGCATCGTCAGCTATCACAATTTCAACGAGACTCCGATTGAGCTGTACGACATTTACTCGAAGATGACTCAGTGCAATCCGGATATCATCAAGATTGTGACGATGGCCAAGACTCCGGCGGACAACGTTCGCGTGCTGGAGATGCTGCGAGCAGCCGATGTTCCCACGGTGGCATTCTGCATGGGAGAATTCGGCACCATCAGTCGTATTCTTTGCGGGAAGATGGGAGCACCATTCACCTATGCCGGTTTCAGTAGCTCGCGCGAGATGGCTCCGGGGCAGCTGACCTATGCGGAAGTTCGCAACCTGTATCGATTCAACCACATCACGGATCAGACAAAGATCTTCGGTGTTATCGGAGATCCCATCGGCCACAGTCTGAGCCCTTTCCTGCACAACCTGGCCTTCCGGAAGGTCGGCTTTGACGGTGTGTATCTTCCCCTGAAGATTCCGGCAGAATTGCTGGAGTCCTCGCTTGAGGAATACAAACGACTGGGAATCAGCGGCTACAGCGTCACCATTCCGCATAGGAAGAGGTACTGGATCTGGTGGATCAGCCGGACACGCTGTCCGACACCATCGGCGCGCGAATACCCTGTTCATCAAGGATGGAATCTGGCATGCCACCAATACCGACTGCGACGCGGTCGCAGAAACCGTCATCGGAGCTCTGGAAGCCAATCCACAGATTCGCTCGGACCTGGCCAATCGCCGGGTCCTGATTCTGGGAGCGGGCGGAGTTGCTCGAGCAGCCGTGATGGCGCTCAAGAGCCGCGGCGCAGCGGTGGTCGTGACCAACAGAACCCGTGAACGAGCCAAAATTCTGGCTCGGGAACTCGACTGCCTGACCGTGGATTGGTCCAACCGAGGTGCTGAAAGCGTCGATATTCTGATCAACTGCACATCCGTCGGGATGCATCCGAAGGTCGATGAAACTCCTTACCTTCAGCACTGGCTGCGAGAATCGATGCTGGTCTTCGACACGATTTACACGCCGGAGAACACACTGCTGATTAAGCATGCGAAGCTGCGAGGCTGTGCGACGGCCAGCGGACTGGAAATGTTTGTTCGTCAGGCAGCTCGTCAGTTCAAACTCTTCACCGGTCAGGATGCGCCGGTTGCCTATATGGTGGAATCGCTTCGCAAATATCTGTCAGCGGCTCGGTAAGGACGCTCCACGATGATCGTGACACTCATCGGATATCGAGGCTGCGGCAAGTCGAGCGTCGGGCCGCTGCTGGCCGATCGACTGGGCTGCAGGTGCGCCGACAGTGATTTGCTGATTGAGCAGCGAGCCGGAAAATCAATCGCCAGGATCTTCGCAGAAGACGGTGAACCGGCTTTCCGGAGTCTCGAAAGTGAAGTGCTGAATGATCTGCTGACTCAGCCGTCACTGGTGATCGCCGCCGGCGGTGGAGCCATTCTGTCAGAAGCGAATCGACAACGGATGCGTCAGGCCGGACCGGTTGTCTGGCTGAAGGCATCGCCCGCGACTCTGGCTGCCCGTATCACCGGCGATGTCACCTCAGCTGCCCGTCGTCCCAGCCTGACCGGGAAGTCCATTGCTGACGAAGTGGCCGAAGTGCTGACGTTTCGTGAACCTCTGTACGCTGGCGCCGCCTCGCTGATCATCGACGCGGAAAACCAGACTCCACAGCAGATCGTGGAATTCATCGTTATGGCTGTGTGGTCTCCGGAGAACGGAAGCGATTCATGAATCCATTGCAACTGCCGCTGTGGCTGATCATTCCGCTGCTGGCATGTGTCGGAGCAGCCATCGGACGTTTCCTGAACATCTGCATCGATCGGTTTCCCGAACCTGATCTGCTGCGAGACCAGCTGAAGTCGCTGTTCCACCCGTGGACAGTGTGCCAGCGCTGCGGAACTAAGTGTTCCGGTCGAGATCATCTGCCGATGATTGGCTGGCTGCTGAATCACGGTCGCTGCCGGAAATGCGGCAGCAGGATTACACCGAGATACCCGATCATCGAAGCAGTCACCGCCGTTCTGTTCGTGATTGTCTACTGGCGAGAACTGGTGGTCGGTCCATCGGGATCTCACGGTTTCGGTGGACTGACGTCGATTGAAGGTCCGGCCGGCCCGGAAGTCATCACCAC
>JAWKTY010000006.1:0-326993 GCA_041398865.1 Planctomycetaceae bacterium | reverse complement strand
CAGCATGGCTCAGTTCTTTGAAATCATGAAACAGCAGGATGGAAATCTGCCCGCAGGACTCAGCTGGATCAGCACTCACCCCGACCACGACGCTCGCATCATTGCCGTTCGCGAACAGGTAGGGACGCTCGCACCTCAGGACTATCAGCCACTGGACATCGACTGGACCGCAGTTCAGGAGGCTTTGAACAGCGAGGACTAACGTTGGCAGTGCCCACGCTGCCGGGCTGTCCTCGCGGAGCGAGGTGCCACTTTCCTGAACAACGAGGACTATGGTTGGTGGTGCCCACCCCATTCGAGCTGTCACCTGGCAACGCGACTGCGTCGCTCAGAAGAGATTCGTGCACTGCGCGTTCATCTTTCTCGGTCAACGTCCAGGCGATTCAGTTCTTCCGTGTCCTGACTCACGACCTGAGAATGTGATTGGTACGGTCGTCCGTCAACAAATGCTCCATTTGTCTGCGTCGGCATCACTTTCGATTGATCCGCCTGGAATGGCTGGCTACGCTGGCATTTTCCGGCTTCCTGCATCTTCACCTGCCATTTCAGGGCCAGCAGCTGATGGAATCAGAAATTCGCAACCGGCCGTCGTTCGCCAATATCCGCATCACACTGGAACCAGGCGAATCCGTCATCGCAGAAGCAGATGCCATGGCCAGCATGAGCGCCAGCATCCGCATGACGACTCAGTGGAGCGGCGGGATGTTCAAGGGCATTGCCAAACGCGTCTTTGGTGGTGAGTCCATGTTTGTGAACGTCTTTACCGCTCAGGACGAAGAGGCCGAACTGGTGCTGACTCAGCCGTTTCCCGGTGACATCGAGTGCATCGATCTGAAGGGCACGACGATGTTTCTGCAGCCGGGAGCTTTCATCGCCTGCGACCCCGGAATCAAACTCGGACTGGGCTGGGCCGGCATCAAGATGGGAATTGCCCGCGAAGGACTGTTTCGCCTGAAGGTCAGCGGTGAAGGTCGAGTCTGGTTTGGAGCCTACGGAGGGATCTTCATTCGCGACATCGACGAAGAATACATTGTGGATTCCGGCCATCTGGTGGCCTACGAACCGTCGATCGGAATCCGCATCGGAATGGCGGGCGGAATTCTGTCCAGTCTGCTGAGCGGTGAGGGTCTGGTGACTCGGGTGACTGGGCCTGGCCGAATCTATATGCAATCACGTTCGTTCAGCGGCCTGGCGGCGTGGACGAATTCCCATCTGTGGTAGCGTATCGAACCTGGCAGGTGGTCAGGTCCGACTGCGGATTCAACACGTCCGGATTTTCTGCTGAGCACACACATGCAATATGAAATCCTTTCCCGTCCGGCCGCTTCCGTCGCGAAGCTCAGCATGGACGGCGGCGAATCGGTCACCTGCGAAGTCGGTGCAATGATCGCCATGACAACCGAATTCGAAGTGGAAACCACCACGAAGAAGAAGGGATCCAGCGGTGGCGGGCTCGGCAAGGCTCTGAAACGCATGTTCGCCGGAGAAAACCTGTTTCTGAATCATTTCACCGCCACCGATGACGGTCAGTCTCTGATCATCGGGCCGCGCATGCTGGGCGACATTCTGCACTTTCCGCTGACGGGAGGGTCGCTGATTGTTCAGGGATCCAGCTGGCTGGCTTCTGACGTCGGCATTGATATCGATGCCACCTGGCAGGGCCTGGGGAAGGCTCTGTTCAGCGGCGAAAGCATGTTCTGGCTGAAGTGTTCCGGCGAGGGCGACCTGTTTCTGAGCAGCTTCGGTGCCATCTACGAAGTCGAAGTGAACGGTGAACATATTGTCGACACCGGACACATTGTGGCCTTCGAAGACACTCTGCAGTTCACCGTAACCAAAGCCGGAGCCAGCCTGATCGGCAGTCTGCTGGGCGGAGAAGGTCTGGTGTGTCGCTTCAGCGGACAGGGCCGTCTGTTCTGTCAGAGCCACAATCCGCCGAGCTTCGGGAAAGCGCTCGGTCCGAAACTGAAACCTCTGTAAGCGAACCTGCCATGATTGAATTTTCCTGCCCGTCCTGCGGCAAAAAATATCGAGTTCAGGACAGCTTCGCCGGCAAGACGGCTCGCTGCAAGGAATGCGAGTCTCCGATGCCGATTCCGGCGGCCGCTGACAGTCCCGCAGCATCTGCTCCCCCTGCTCCTGCACCGCGCAGTGCTCAGCCCGCATCCCCCGCCGCCGCTCCGCAGGCTGCCCGACGAAGTCCGCAACCGCCGCCGGTCCCGACATCTTCACGGCGGAAAAAGCCGCAGGATGTCGGCGCCTCGGAAGTGCTGACCGGTTCCACGCCGCACTTCGATTATGAAATCAGTCAGCGGCCGGACTTTGCTCTGGTCACAATTCGGCTGGATGAAGGACAGAAAGTCTTTGCCGAACCATCCGCCATGGCATCGATGACTCCCACAGTCTCGCTGAAAGCCGGATTCAAAGGCGGGCTGGGCAAAACTCTGGGGCGAGCGTTCGGCGGAGAGAGCATGATCATCAACACCTTCACCGCCGACAAAGGCCCCGGCGAAGTCACGTTCGCGGCCGGAGCCACCGGTGACGCCGCTCATTACACTCTGACAGGCAACACGCTGATGCTGCAGCGAGGTGCCTTCATGCTGCACAGCGAAGGAGTGGAAGTGACGGGCAAATGGCAGGGAGCCAAAGGATTCTTCGGCGGCGAAGGACTGGTTCTGCTGAAGGCCAGCGGCGACGGAGAAATCTTCTTTAACTCATATGGAGCCATCCTGTCCGTCGACGTGACCGACGAGTACATCGTGGATACCGGATACATCGTGGCCTTCGAAGACACGCTCAATTACAACGTCTCCGTCCTGCCGGGGCTGCGAGGCGGCAGCAAACTGAAGCAGCTGTTCTTCGGCGGCGAAGGACTGGTCTGCCGATTTTCCGGACAGGGAAAAGTCTGGATCCAGACCCGCCACGTCCAGAGCTTCCTGTCATGGGTCAACGCATTCCGCCCGGCCAAAAGCAATAGCTGACCCGCTCACTCCGATTCCGGAAATGCCGAGTGCCGTGGTCGATGAAGGCTGATCATGGAGGTGCCATGCCTGCATCAGTTCACCCCACCGTAGGTCAGGCTCCCGCCTGACAAAACTCTCCCCGTCGATCCATTCCAATCCGGGCGTTGTCAGGCATGAGTCTGACAATTGCTGAGCAGCAGAGGGCTGACCTCGCGGAGCGAGGTGCCACAGTGGCGCCTCGCTCCGCAAGGCATGCCCGCGGTTCTGCGGCCCGCTCTTCCGCGTGCTCTGCGTGTCGTTCGTGGTTCAATGTCCTCGCACCAAACTGCCGGTGGCCTGGACTGAGTTGTTTGACCCGCTGCTGAGGCTCACATGCCTGCCCTGCTGCGCGATGCAGGCATGGCACCCTGAACCTGACATGAGAGATTTCTGCCGTGAGCGTAGCACGGTCAGGATGTTGTCAGGCGGGAGCCTGACCTAAACGACTGACCTCCGGAGAATTGTGACGTCGCGAAACGTTCGTGCTCTTCGTGGCCTGCGTGGTGCAATTTCTCAAGCCCAACATCGGAATCCAGTAGTTCAGCAGGGCCAGCATCGCTCCGGGGCAATCACTGATCAGCCCGGTTTACCCCTGTTCTTCTTCGATCTCCCTGAGCTTGTAGATCAGGGCTCGGCGGCTGATGCCCAGTTTTTTGGCGGCGTGGGTACGATTGCCGTCGCATTCCTGCAGCGTGGCCAGGATGGTGGCTCTTTCCACCTGGGACAGGCGACCGGTGTCGGGCGGGGCGTCGCTGATTTTCACCGCGATATTGGCGGGAAGATGTTCGGGCATGATCACGTCGCCCTGGCACAGCAGGCACGCTCGCTGAATGGCGTTCCGCAGCTCTCGCACGTTTCCGGTCCACGCGTGAGTCAGCATGGCCTGCGATGCCTGTGGAGACAGCCGTACCTGGCGATTGGCAAACTGACTCGCGAAATGCCTGGCCAGCGGAAGGATATCTTCGCGCCGGTCGGTCAGCGGCGGCACGATCAGTTCCACGACGTTAATGCGGTAATACAGATCTTCGCGAAACCGGCCTTCGTTGACTTCGTCCAGCAGATTTCGATTGGTCGCTGCAATCAGACGTGTGTCGACCTTCACAGAACGATCGTCACCGACGGGCGTGACCTGTTTTGTTTCGATTGCTCGCAGTAATTTTGGCTGCATCTCCAGCGGCATCTCACCGATCTCGTCCAGAAACAAACTGCCGCCGCTTGCCGTTCGAAACAGGCCCATGCGTTCTGCAGAAGCGCCGGTAAAAGCCCCCTTCTTATGACCAAACAGCTCACTTTCAATTAGTGTCGCTGTCAGGCCGGCACAGTTGGTCGCCACCAGAGAATGCGACGCTCGCGGGCTCCATTGATGGATCAGCAGAGCAATCAGTTCTTTGCCAACTCCACTGGGCCCCTGAATCAAAATCGCGGCATCCGACGGCGCGACCACGGCGATTGTTTCGAGCAGTTGCCGCATCGCGCGACTTTCGAAGACGAAGTCAGCCGGCACTTCCGGCAGCGGCTTTCCCGGGCTGCTGTTAACGCTTGAATCAATTCCCAGGGCATCAAAGACGACCGTTTTCAATTCGTCCAGATCAATGGGTTTTGACAGATAATCGTCTGCTCCACTTTTGACGGCGGCCACCGCCTGCCGCACATCAGCATAGGCGGTGATCAGGATGACCGGAGTCGACGGAAGCTGTTCTCGAAGTTGTGGTAACGCGTCGATGCCACTGATTCCGGGCAAACGCACATCCAGCAGAATCATGTCCGGAGCCTGCGATGCGATGAGTGTCAGCATCTGTTCTGCTGAAGGCGCCTCAACGATCGTGAATCCGAAGGTCTGGAAGAACCCTCCGATCAGTTTTCGCTGAGACGGTTCATCATCGACAATCATCAGGACATGATTCGTGGCGGCAGTCTTCGTCATTCCAATTTCTGTTCTCTTGTCAATTCACGGCGTCGTATGGCGACGCCTGCTTCTCTTACAGCCGCGGCGAGCTTCATGCACTGCGGATTCCGTCGATCCAGAAGATTGCTCCTGCCGGGTTCCCCGATTTGTAGCCGACGGTCCAGTCATGAGCGACCGCAATGCGACGAACAATCGATAAACCCAGACCGGTTCCGCCCGGACGTTTCGTCACGTAAGGTTCAAACAGCGAATCAATGATTTCGTCAGCCGCGCCAGGTCCCTGATCTGAAACTTCCAGGCGAAACATTCCCCGCGCGGACTTCGACAGCGATACCGCAATGGAACTTCCTTCCGGCGCAAAGGCGATGGCGTTTTGCAGCAGGTTGAACAGCACCTGTCGTAACTGGTCTCGATCAGCCAGAACGGTTGTCGGATGATTCAGACCGGAGGTTTCCAGCACCAGGTTGCGAGCGTCCAGATCCGACTGAAGCAGCGTCTGCAGTTCCTGGAGTAGTTCTCCGACCGCGACCGGTTGAACGCTGGCTTCTGCCTGTCGAGCAAACGCCAGGAACTGGTTGATTCTTGCAGTGACGCGGTCACACTCTTCCAGCACCGCTTCCGCCTGTTCCTGTTGATCGTCGCTGGGCAGGCCCGCTTCCACCAGTCGCTGAGTCCAGCCGCGAATGAGCCCCAGCGGGTTTCGAGTTTCATGGGCCAGACCGGCGGCGGCCTGTCCGAGTTCTCGAAGATGCCGAGTCTCGGCTGTCAGCAGACGCGTGGTTCCTTCGGATTGAGCCAGTCGCACGGTGGACTGCCACACAGAACCGGCGGCCAGCAACAGCAGCGTTCCCATCACGAAAATCAGAAGACGATTCCGAGCTTCCCGCTGCATCTGTGTCCGCGCCGCCGTGCGATCCAGCACAACAATCGATCGGAACGAATCCGTGGCTGCTCGCGCCGCCGCTTCAGGAAAAACGTTGTGTGCCATGGCGGGAGGATCATTCTGCACCGTGAACGCTCGCACAAAAAACAGCGTGTCACCCTGAGCATGTTCGCCGACAGGCAGAGCGAAGTCGACCAGCGAACGGTCTCCCGAAAGGTAGACATCTTCTTCGTTGTTATTCACAACCAGTGCGATCGCGAACACATTTTTCGACCGAGCGAGAACTCCCAGAGTTTCCGGCAACTGCTTCTGTACAAACGGCGAGAACCAGCGATGTGACTGCACGCTGCTGCCGACCGCGTCAGACACCGCTTCCGCCTGAGACAACAGGGCACCATCGATCAGCGCGCACTGGTGAACGTACTCAGTGCGCTGCCAGACGGCGAACATCAGCCACAGCACAAGAACGAACGAAAGCCCAATGATTCTTGCCCGAGGAATACGATCCTGGTTCACTTGCTGCATCGATTGCCTTTACATTCGCGTCCCGATCTTCTGCGATCGTGCCATCTTTGAACCGCCTGCCGCGTTCAAACACTCTTCGTCGCATGACGGTTCAGGAACGACCGCGTCCTTTCTGCTTTGCGTTTCGTCCGCCGACTCCCTGGGCGGAATTTCCCGAACCGCCGCTGCCCGGCCCGCGGCCGCCTGCTCCTGCCCCATGTCCGGGATCTGTTGACTTGGCGATGGTATTGAATTCGGCCTGAGTCAGAAACTGAGCTTTGTACGTGGCACCCTGCGAAGCGATTTGTGACGCAAACGCCCGTAAATGGTTGTGCGATCCCTGCAGCAAATGTGCAAGAACCTGGCCGACCTGAGGACCGGGGGCCTGAGATAACAGACGGTTCAGGTCGGCGATATCCATTTCTTCAATCTTCGCTCCGACCATCAGCGCGTCCAGAGGGCTTCGCGAACCGGCGGCAACCAGTGTCGCATAAAGCTGCTGATATTCCGGAACCGTGAACACTCCGGGCGTCTTATTCAGACTGACAGAAGCCGTTCCCCCGCCGCTCAGCAATCGCTCCAGCGCCTGCATGTGCTGGCCTTCTGAACGTGAGATATTCTGGAAGACGGGCAGCCCGGATGTCTTCGCCAGCTGCATGTAGACATCCCGAGCCAGCTTTTCTTCTTCCCACATTTTCAGCAGATTCAGACCACCGACATTCGAAACCACCGCGCCAGAATTCTGCCCGCCCGGACCTCCATGCTGCGGTCCTCGACCGACACTCTGTGAACTCTGAACATTTCGCCCCTGTTTGCCATGGCCTCCTCGCCCGCCCTGCGCAGTGACATCCGCAGCGCAAAGCATCAATGCCAGCAGACAGCTGAAACTCATGAGTAGATTCTTCATTTCAATCCCCTTCTGAATGGTTCGTCACAGCAAATCCGTTTCGACACCAATACGCATTCAACAATGCAATTCTGGTACCGACTTGCTGAAGCGGAGACGAAATCGGGGCGTGAACGAATCGAACTCCGCGAATTGAAACGAAGTGGTGTGCTGCCTGTGGAAGACACTTCGCGTCAACTCTGCATTCCGTGCACAATGGCCGTCAGCCAGCGCTGCAGATTTTGCGCACCTGAAGGTTTGGGACAGGGCGACGCCAGCGATCTGCCGATCCCGCGTGGGCCACTTTCCGATCTCTGCATTGAAAACATTCGCAAAAAGCCGTGTCAGAGTTCCGTTAGCGAGAGAACCCCGCAACAGTTTTCCTCCCGTGGGCCGATCGGCACGCAGATTGCGACGCCTGGACTTGTGCCCTTTCGCGTGGGGCTTTCCGGGATTCAAACAACCAAAGGAAAATCCAATGAACAGGATCATCATGCTGGCCGTCGTCGTTATTTCAGGCGCCGCTGTCGCAGTCACCTACAAAGATGCGTCGTGCGACAGGTCGTCGGATGTATCCGATGCCGGCGATGGCAAAGTCGCGTGTCCTCTGTGCGCCAGGCTTGCGGGCGACGCGGCAGGTCACGGCGAGGACCAGGCGGCAGGAAAACCTGGCGGCTGCCAGGCGGGGCAATGTCTCGCTGCCAGCCAGTCTGGTGAGTGCGAGCCGGGCAAATGTTCGGCCGCTGAATGCGGCGGCAAGTGTGTCGCAGACAACACCGCAACGCTGACTTTGGCGGAGCTGGCTTCCGCAAAGCAGTCCCCCCTGAGCAAAGCCTGCTCGGACGATTCTGTCGCATGTCCGTTCTCCGCGAACGATCAGGCTGCGACCACCGCAACAATGACAGCGGCCCCGAAATGCGAATTCTGCAAAGACGGTTGTCAGGAAGAATGCACCAGCTGTGCAGAAGCAAAGAAGGAAGTCACAGCAACATCCGCAGCCACATCCAACACAGCGGAAAGCCCGGGTCCTGGTCCTGGTCACGGCCCTGGCTCTGGTCGAGGCATGATGCGAGGCCACGCCGGTGATGCTCAGCATCAGAAGGATCACGAAGACTTCTTCTTCCTGATTGAAAACAAAGACAAAATTCGCCGCACCGTGAAGGAGCTGCCGGACGGTTTTGAATCAGTCACCGAATCGGATGACCCCAAAGTGACAGAAATGCTGCAGGTGCACGTCGCGGCGATGTACGACCGACTGGAGAACTCCAACCCGATCCGTATGCGGGACCCTCTTTTCCGAGCCGTCTTTGCCAACGCCGACAACGTCAAAATGAACGTCGAACCTACCGAAAAAGGAGTGCGCGTCACCGAAACATCAACCGACAGCTACACGGTCAAGGTTCTGCACGAACACGCCAAAGTGGTTTCGCTGTGGATCAAAAACGGCTACGCCGAACTCCCCAAAAACCACGCCGCTCCGGAGAAATAGGCTTCGCAGAAAAAGAACCGCACCCGAGGGGCTCAGGAAGGCAGAAGACATTGCAGGTGCAGATCGACACAGTCTGCGAGTCGTTCGAGGTTGTAGCCGCCTTCCAGCAGGCTGACGATGCGGCCCTGGCAGTGGGTGTTCGCGACCTGTCGGACGAGTTTTGTGAGCGGTTCGAAGTCTTCGGTTTCCAGCCCCAGCGACCCGATCGGATCGGCGGAATGAGCATCGAAGCCGGCACTGATGAGGACCAGTTCGGGGCGACAATGATCTGCTGCTTTTGTCAGAGCGTTTTCGAAGGCGCTGAGGTAATCCGGTCGGGAGATGCCAAACTTCAGCGGGAGATTGAATGTCGTTCCCAATCCGGCACCTCGGCCTGTTTCGGATGCTCGACCTGTCCCCGGGTAGAACGGGTGGCGATGAACCGAAAAGAACGTGACATGCGGATCGTCGTAGAATGCATCCTGAGTGCCGTTGCCGTGATGTACATCCCAGTCCACAATCAGAACTCGCTTCAGCCCGAGTTTCTGCACCGCTGTTTGAGCTGCGATTGCAATATTGCTCAGAAGGCAAAATCCCATCGCACCATTCGGGACGGCATGATGTCCGGGAGGCCGGACAAGACACAGAGCCGAAGTATCGTGGCCGCCGACCACCTGAGTCACCGCATCCACGGCGCTACCGGCGGCCAGCCACGCGACGTCCGCCGAATCGGCGCTCATGACGGTGTCGGCTTCAATTCGTCCGCCGCCTTCATCGGCATGACGACGAATGTTCGCGATGTGTTCTGCCGTGTGAACTCGAAGGACATCCTCATCGGAAGCTCGCTGCACGGACATTCGGCGCACTTTGGAAAGGACATTCGACGCCTGCAGCTTCGCGTGAATGTGTTTCAGGCGAGCCGACATTCGGGATGCTGACCGGTCTCGTGAAGCAGAAAACGGTCAACCATGTACAGCAAAGTCATCAGTCAATGTCCGAGATGGAAAAGCGGTCAGTGTTCGACTCGTGGAAAGTCTGTGAGCAGATTTCAGGGATGAGAAGTGTCAGCGATCGGATGGCTCCGGCGAGGACAGCAGTCGCTTTCGAAGTTCCTGCAATGATGATCCCGCGTCCTGAACGGCCGCATCGGCCGCGGGAGTCGGAGGCAGAATTGTATCGAGCAGGTGAGTCCACGCCGCACTGGCGGTTTTCAGATCACCGGCCGCGACCGCCAGTTCGCCTCGTTCACGCAGCAACGCCGCCAGCCAGCGACGTCCTTCCGCATCGTCCGCGGCCCAACGTTCGGAGGCCGCTTCTGCGTGCTCGGCCAGCAAACGAGCGTGATCCGAATGTCGCTGATCCTTCAGCAGGATTCTCGCCACCAGCCATTCAGCTGCACCTGTGGCCGGGTGATCATCGTCGGAACGCTCGCGGTCGGCGAGAACTGTCAGAGCTTCCTCCTGGAGGTTTTCATTCTGAACTGCCTGAGCGAAGGCGAACATCACAATTGCCGCTGACTGCGACCGTGAAGTCTGCAGCTGCATGGAAAGTGCTCCTTCAAGTTCGCGCCGAACAACCCGGTCGGCGGCCAGTCGACGAACGATCTGGACCACGGCGCTCGAAGACCAGTCGACGGTCTGACCTTCGGCAGGAGCCTTCAGAAGCAGGTCCGGCGCACCTGTATCGACGCGATTCAGATGTGTCAGCAGTTCCCCGACAGTCACGGCCGAAGCCAGTTCCTGCTGCCGGCGCGCCGCCGACTGCAACAACTGCCCGGCGCTTGCGGCGGCCTTGTACGGCTGACTTTCCGCGAACAGTTCGGGAGTCATCTGTTGAAGTAGTCCGATGGCATCCAGCGAAAAATGCAGTTCCGCCAATTCGTCAGCGGCTGACTTCAGGTCCTGCAGCAGACGGAATGCCTGCAGTCCGGGTTCGGCGGATGTGAGCTGTCGCTGAGCCTGCAGAGTTGTCAGCACAGCTTCACGTGCGGCGGCGGGCTGTTCCTGACGCTTCCGCAGAACAGCCAGTCGACGTCCCGGCGAAGCGCTGAATCCCTGATCTGACGACCACGGTTCATGCTCAAGTGCAGCCGACAGCATGTCGGCCGCGGCGGGAGTAAATTCCGCATTCATGGCTTCCAGTTCAGCTCCGGCCAGCCACGCGGAATTCACCGGCACGTGAACGGAATCAGACCTGCGGTTCAGTCCGGCAAGCAAATCATTGGCCTGACGAATGTTGCCCGACCGAGCTTCCAGAACGGCAAGGACCAGCTGGCCGCCGTGCCAGCCCGGAAAATCTTCCATGGCGGATCGCACATCCGCAGTCAGTGCCGCGAGCTGCTGATTGTCGGGAATCGCTTTCAGCAGACGCCCCAGCGTTCCCGAAATGCGACCGTCGGCAGAAACCGAAACCGCGTCAGCAACGCCGTGCCACGGGCGAGCCGCTGCCTGCTGACGACTGGATGGCAGCAGACCTTCCCGAGCGTACTGAAACATCACGGGCAGACTCCACACCATGGGATCCCGCAGATTGTTCAGCAGATAACCGTGGTCATTAGGAAACGCCTTCCACGCAGCGGCCAGCAGTTCCAGAGCCTTGTCGCGATGTCGGCGACTCTGATCATCGTCTCCGGAACGAGCAGCCTGAAACAGGTCTTCAATCGTTTCGCTCACAACGTAATAGTTGTTGTGCAGCCGCCGCAGATCTCCGGCCAGCAGCACGTCGGCCAGATCCGGAAGGCGTCCGGCACTGCTGAAGGTCCGCAGGTACTGGTAATAGTTTTGGGTGAACCGCTGAGGATCCTGCTGCAGAACCAGCAGATAACTGTCGCACGCTCGGTCAAAATTGCGAATGGATTCGTATTGCTGAGCCAGCTTCAGGTTGCTGTCAATCGACGTCGGCTGCAGCTTCGCCAGTTTTGCACCGACTTCCGCGGCTCGAACCTGATCACCAACCGCATTCAGCAGTTCAGCCAGCTGTCTGAGAAGAACGACGGAATCCGGATCGGCCTGAAGTTGATGCTGCAACCGATCGATCATCGGCGGCAACTGTTTGCCGGTGGCCAGAAGTTTGAGTGCATCCGAACGAGCGGCGTCGGCCTGAGCACTGCGGCGGGATCCGGTTTCCGTCTGCTGCAGAATCTGATGAGCAATCTGAAAACTGATCGCCTGCTGACCGCTGCGTTCGAATTCCGTCATCAGCTGCAACAGCGAGTTCAGTTCGCTGCCGACAGATTTTCGTGTTCGGTTCAGCAGCACGTCTGCATCGTCATTCATGTCCAGAGTCTGCATCGCCGCCGCAACTTTGATGGCGACATCCGAGGGCAGTCGCAGCCCCGCCAGTCGCTCAGCAGCGGTTCGAGCTCGATCAGGTCGACCGGACTGTCCAGCCAGATCCAGAGCTGTGAGTTCCTTGATCTGCAGAATCTGAGCATCAGTGGCGCCGATGGTATCCAGCAGAGCCAGAGCTTCGGGCAGATGATTGTGCTGCTGGTAGAAGGTCGCCAGTCGCAGTCGAAGCCAGGCATCATGCGGCACCAGTTCGGCCACGCGAATCAGATGTCCGGCTGCAGCATCGCGATCTCCCGAAAGCAGATTCAGATGAGCAAGGGCCGATTCACCGATGGCCGTTTTCAGCCGTTCAGTCGACGCATCGGGGCTGCCGGAGGTGCTCGCAGCAGAGTTCTGTTCCATGTCCGACTGCAGCGACCTGGTGAGCTTCTGCAGCTGTGGCCGATCCGCCAGCAGGCTGATATTCACAAAAAAGTTAATATCGACGGATGACCAGAATCGATCCGGGGGCAGTGTGGAAATCCGAACGCTGTTGCTCTGCTGCCCGTTTCGATACGTTCGCTGGCTCGCGACCACTTCAAAGTCGGCGACGTCTTCGTTGCGCCCCGACCGAGCGTGCTCAATGGATTCGGAAAGTCGCTGCCGAACACGAACGATGCTGTTCAGCAGGTTCTGAACACCCGCCGGATCATTGTCGGCCATCGCCACCGACGCGAGTCGCGACCACAGCCAGCCGATATTCCGCAGAATGTCGGACGGTGACCTCAGCTGCGACGAAGGACTGCCCGCGATCCGCTCCGCAATGACAGTGACATCGGCAATGCGGTTTTCATATCCGGCAATCAGCAGAGCGGCTTCCAGTTCCGGAAGGCCGGCATCCGGGATCACCAGAGACTGCTTCAAATCGCTGACCACGTCCGACATCTCGGCAGAATTCAGGTGTCGCAGAAGTGTGGCGACGTCCTCCGTCTTGTTCAGCCAGTCGGGGTTTGTTTTCAGAACCACGTGCCATGCCGCGGCATACTTCCGAAGCAGGTCCGGGGACTCAGCGGCAGCCCCTTTCGATTCTTTGTTGGCCTGATGAATCAGCCACACCATCAGCATGGCATCCTGAGGCGAAACAGGATGTTCCGGTTCGATGGCTGCAACCAGGTTTCGTTGGGCCTGCTGAAGGTCCGTCGCTTCGACCAGCGGAGCAATCGCCTGCACCGCAGCAAATTGGTCAACTATTCCGGTTGACGAATTCCCGGCAGCCACAGGACGCTTCAAAACTTCCTGCAGGAACTCAGCCGGTGACTGACCGGCTGCCTGCAATTGCAGATGCGTTTGCAGCATGACTGCAGCACAGCGAGCCTGCAGATTGTTTTCCGTCTGCCAGGGCGCGGTCGTGGTGGTCGGCGACAAATCCTGTGGGATTCGCGGTATCAACTTCAGAAACAGCAGCGTCCGAAACCCGGCGCCCGGAAGTTGCTGTGGTTCGACGACACCTTCCTCTGCGGAAATCTCCTGCCGAATCAGACGGTCACAGAAGTCAGCGGCGACATCAGACTGGCCAACCTGCAGATGGATCACAGCCAGTTTCAGCAGCACGGACGGCGACGTGGGATCTCGCTGCAGAAGTCGAACCGCGGGTTCAGCAGCGGCCTCAGCCTTCCCCGACAGCAACAGCTGATCGATGGCATTCCCCACGATCTCAGGAGAAGAGTTGCTGTTCGCAGCCTGAATCCAGAGGTTTTGAACGGCGTCGGTCTGTCCGTTTTTTTTCAGCATCTCGGCAAGTCGACCTGGATTTGCATCCCGAGGCGAAAGGTCGGACAGTTGCTGCTGAAAACGGATCGCAGCGGGGAAATCCTGAAGTCGTTCGGTCACGATCACCAGCTCCTTCAGCAGCTCGACATCCTTCGGCAGCTGCAGATGCAGGTCTTCCAGAATCTGTCGGCATCCGGCCTGATCACCGGTCAGCTGAAGTGTCTTTGCCAGCAGCTGGCGCTGGTTCCGATCGCCGCCACCGGACTGAACCATCTGCCTGACTTCCTGCACCAGTCTGTCGGATTGCTGGAGACGCTGATAGAGCCCTGCGAGGTCCTGAATCAGAACCACCTGCTGTTCAGAATCGTCGCTTTTGCGAAAGGCCTGCCAGTACACGGAAATCGCGTCTTCCGTCTGAAACTGTTCCGCCAACAGACGAGCCAGAGCTTTCAGCGATTCCACGTCCCCCGGGCTGATCTGCACAGCTCGCCGCAGCACATCGGTGGCATCACGATCCCGTCCCTGCTGCTGCAGCAGCTCGGCCAGAAAACGATAGCCGTCCGGACTTCCGGTGGCGGCATTGATCATGGCTTCCGCCGTCTGAACGGCAGCGTCGGTCCGGCCGAGCTGTTGCTGCAGTTCTGCCTGTCGCCGCAGGTGCTGAGTCTTTCGGCGAGGATCGATGGTGGCCAGTGTTTCCAGCGAAGCGGCGGCCTGGGCCAGAAGACCTGCCTTCTGCTGAATTCGTGACGCCGTTGCCCAGGCGTCCACATCATCGGACTTCAGATCAATGGCTCGAGTGACAGACATGGCGGCATCTTTCAGCAGACCGGCCGCTTCCTGCAGTTCAGCAAGAGCAATCCACTGATCGGCATCTTCAGGAGACTGCAGAGCCGATCGCTGTCGCTCAGCAATCTGCGAAGTCAGTCGACCTGACGTCTGCAGAGCCGCCAGCTGCTGTTCCCGAACCGCTCGTCGTTCTGCCGACGATGTCGCCAGCTGCAGCGCCCTGTCCAGCTGCCGTAGAGCTTCATCCGGCTGGGACGTTTCCAGCAGCACTTCGGCCAGCTTCCGATGATGGCTGCTGTCGGCTTCCATGCGACAGACATCCTGCAGCACCTGGACGGCGTCTGCCCTGAGGTCATGACTTCGAAGCACATCGGCGAGTCTCAGCAGGCGATCAACGGTCCGGAAGTCTCCGGCAGCGATGGCCGCCCATGCCGCAACGGCTTCTGAGCTTCGGCCCTGACGAAGCAGGAACTCGCCAAGCTGCTCGTGCACCTGCAGATCGCCGGGAAACTCCCTGGTCGCTCGCACCAGCAGCTGTTCGGCGTCCTGATTCATTGCGGCGGATTGAAACAGGGTGGCCGCAGCCAGCAGCGACGCAGCCTGCGGTGGCTGTGCTGAGGCAATTCCCATCCAGATTTGACGAGCTTCCGCATGTCGCTGTTCGATTGTCAGCTTTTCATTTCGCAGAAACGCCAGTCCAAGATTTTCGCGATAGCTGTCGTTGGCAGGGTTCAGCTTTAGCAGCTGCTGATATTCGGAAATCGCCTCTGCAAACATTCCGCCGTTCTGCAGAACCTGGACCAAAGCTTCTCGCAGCGATGTGTCGGACGGATGTTTCTGCACGGCTGTCTGCAGCCATTTTGCTGCGTCGGAAAACTTCTGATCGGCTGCCAGCAGTCGGCTGAGTCGGCGGATGGCGTCTGTATCATCCGGAGATTTCTCCAGACGCTGCCGATAGTATTTCGTCAGGTCACCGTTTTCAGGGCCTGCCAGCCACGCCTGTTCAACCTGATCGCGGATCTTCGCGAACTGCCAGCTGTCCGGCCTGACGGTTTGCTGCAGCTGTTCCAGCTTCCGGATGGCATCTGCGAACTGCCCCAGCCTGGTCTGTAGTTCAGCGGTCTTCATGACCAGTTCTGTTCGCTCATACGGATCTGTGGCCGCCGCCGCAAGAGCTTCGTAGCGCTGGACCGCAGTCTGCAGTTCGCCGTTTTCCACCAGAATGTCTGCGATCTGCCGGCGTACAGCGATGTCGTCCGGGAAGTCCCGTTCACATCGCTGCCACAGATCCATCTGAACTTCGCGGTCCGCCGTCTGCAGATACAACCGCCCCAGCTGCTGATAGATTTTCAGCCGGTCTGCTGTTGGAGGATCACGGCGCAGAGCCTCTTCGAAGGCTTCTGCCGCGGCGGCAGGCTGTCCGGTTTCCAGCAGAACTTCGGCCAGATACCACTCCGGAAAGGCATCCTGAGGTCTCGCCGAACTCGCTTGCCGGAATTCAACCACCGCTTCCGTGGGCTGCTGATTCCGCTGGAGCAGCATTCCTCGAACCATCGCCGACGAGCCATCGTCGGGCTGAGCAGATTCCGAGCCCTGCAGTTCCGTCAGAAACTGATCCACCTGCCGATGCTGCACCAGGAAGTCATAAACCCGATCAAACGCGGTCCCTTTGCGAGGCTGTCGTTTCAGCAGCTGCACATAGCGCTGATGAGTTTTCTGAGCGACCACATCGTCATCGCCAACGATGACGCCCGGCAGGATGGCGACAAACAGCAGGGCCGCGATCACAGTTTCGGGGAGTCGACGGGGTGACGATTGGGAATTTGGAAGACGTTTACGTTTCATGCGAATATCGTACTCCGGCAGCCGACAGGAAAGAAGTATTCGCCGGCGGTTGGAGCACCCCGCCGCGAGGCGTTAGAATCAGCGAGTGGCGGCGGTGGCAGCATCAGGTGTGCTGCAGGAGCAGCCAGTCGGCGACTGCTCGCTTTCTGTTCGTCCCGAGCACCAGCATCGCGATTCAGTTCAGGCAGATCGCATCAAATGCGGGCTCGACCCGTGTGAGGAGTTTTCATGTTTCGAGGCACCAGAACCAGCCAACCGGCGTTCCTGCGGCGAGAAGCGATGTTTGGCCTTGGAGCGTCCATCGGTACGGCGGCGTTTCAGTCGCTGCTGGCAGCAGAAGGCAATCCGACGGGCGAAGGTTCTGCGAGCAACCATCGGAAGGCTCAGGTCGGTCCGGCTCGAAACTGTATCTTTCTGATGATGGAAGGCGGGCCTTCGCATCTGGATACCTTCGACCCGAAGCCAAAACTGGCCGATCTGCATCTGAAGGAATTCACCCGGTCCGGCGTCGAGAAGTCGGCAATGGAAAGCGGAAAGCGATATTACGTCCGCAGTCCGTTTCAGTTCCGCAAATGCGGAAGCAGCGGAGCGGACATGAGCATACTCTGGGAACATCTGCGGCATGTGGCGGATGATCTGTGTTTCTTTCGCGGTTGTCAGGTGGACAGCGTCAATCATCCCACCGCCATGTATCAGATGAACTGCGGCAACCGTTTCGGCGGAGATCCCGGTCTGGGAGCCTGGGTGAATTACGGGCTGGGATCGGAAAACAAAAACCTGCCCGGATTCTTCGTGCTTCCCGAGGTTTCGTATCCACAGGGCGGAGCGGCCAACTGGAGCAACGGGTATCTGCCGGCCGAATTTCAGGGAACTCCGCTGCGAGCCAAAGGCAGTCCGATTCTGGATCTGCAGCCGCCGCCGTACGTGACCGCTCGACAGCAGCGTCGTCAGCTGGATCTGATTGGAGAACTGAACAGGGCACATGCCGAACTGCATCCGCAGCATTCCGAACTGCAGGCTCGAATGCAGACCTATGAGCTGGCGTTTCGCATGCAGAGTCAGGTGCCGGAACTTCTGGACCTTTCCGGAGAAACTCAGGCGACTCAGAAAGCCTACGGCCTGAACAATGATGCGACTGACGCTTTCGGACGCAAATGTCTGCTGGCTCGACGCCTGATCGAAAAGGGAGTTCGCTTTGTCCAGCTGTATCACGGAAGCTGGGACAGCCACGATTATATTGAACGAGCTCACGGAAACCTGATTCATTCCGTCGACCAGCCGATCGCCGCGCTGATTGCCGACCTGAAGCAGCGAGGACTTCTGAACGACACTCTGGTCGTGTGGTGCGGAGAATTCGGCAGAACTCCGGACAACGGC
Source organism: Planctomycetaceae bacterium (assembly GCA_041398865.1). GTDB lineage: Bacteria > Planctomycetota > Planctomycetia > Planctomycetales > Planctomycetaceae > Fuerstiella. The sequence goes on along the minus strand of JAWKTY010000006.1, from coordinate 309,294 downwards.
GTCCGCGGCGGAACCGCCTACGGACGAGACCACAATCCGAACGCAATGACCGTGTGGCTGGCAGGCGGAGGCTGCAGGGCCGGACAAACGGTGGGCGCGACGGACGAACTGGGAATGTCGGCCGTGGAAGACGTCCACCACGTGCGGGATCTGCATGTCACGCTGCTGAGACTGCTGGGGCTGGACGACAACCTGCTGACATTTTACCACGCCGGCCGCTTCAAACAGCTCAGTCAGTTCGGCGGCAGCGTGATCGACGGCCTGATCGGATAAGTCATCACACTGAGACAAGCTAAGCGGCAATTTGGCAGGACCCGGACCTCCGGGGGTGTTCCTGCCTGGCGGGAACCTGGTTTCAGGATTTGATTCGTCAGGAAAACATTTCGCGACCGATCGGGTCCGATGAATTGCATCTGTGGGAAATCGAGCCAGACTATGCGAGGTCTTTCGTTCCTGCAGATGATTTTCCTGCCTGAGACTTCCCGCCTGGAGTTTTCTTTCATGGATCAGCACGATGTCTCTTCTGACCCGGGGGCGTTCGACACGAACGGCGGCGAGACGGCGTCAACGCTGAACCGTCCCTGGTATACTCGCATCGGTCCGGGGCTGATCACGGCGTGTGTGGTGATCGGTCCAGGCAGCATCACGACCAGTTCCGTCATCGGAGCTCGGGAAGGTTACGCGATGCTGTGGGTCGTGCTGCTGTCGGTGGTGTTCATGCTGGTGTTCATGACGCTGGGAGCTCGACTGGGAGCCGTCGCCGATGCGGCTCCGTGCGATCTGGTGCGGCGTCATGCCGGGCGGTGGCTGGCTATGCTGCTGGGGTTGGGGGTCTTCTTTATTTCTGCGGCCTTTCAGTCCGGCAACAACATCGGCGTGGCGGCAGCCTTCGAAGCTTTCGTTCCGGATCGGCAGGTGGTGGCATGGCTGGTTGTGGGGCTGAATGTTCTGGCCATTGCATTTCTGTTTCTGTTTCGCGATCTGTACCAGATGCTGGAGAAGGCCATGATGGCCTTCGTCGGCCTGATGCTGATCAGCTTTGCCGTTAACCTGGTCAGTCTGAAACCCAGTCTTCCGGACCTGCTGGCGGGTTTTCTGCCGTCAATGGGAGAAAATGCCGGGATGCTGGATCTTCTGGCACTGATCGGAACGACGTTTGTCGTCACGGCTGCGTTCTATCAGGCGTATCTGGTAAGGCAGAAGGGGTGGTCGCATCACGACCTGAAAAGCGGGCTGGTGGATGCTCGAATCGGCACGGCGATCATGTTTCTGATCACAGTGATGCTGATGTCAACTTCGGCGGCTGCGTTTTTCGGACGCGAAGGAGTCAGTCTGAACGATCCGTCCAGCATCGGAAGGGCTTTGGAAACTACCTTCGGACGTTCGGCTCAGCTGATTTTCTGTCTGGGTCTGTTTTCGGCGGCGTATTCGTCGTTTCTGGTGAATTCCATGATCGGCGGATTCATGGCCGCCGATGGGCTGGGACTGGGCAGTCGCCCGGAAGATCTCGGACCGCGAATTCTCACGACGGCCGCTCTGCTGACAGGGATGGCGGTCGGAGTCGCAGTGCTGGCGTTCGACTTCGACCGAACTCCGACAATCATCGCCGCCCAGGCCGTTACTGTCGTGGCAGCTCCGCTTGTCGCCGCCGTGCTGCTGTGGCTGACATCGTCGAAAAAGATCATGGGCGCTCACGCGAATTCCGCGTTGATGAATCTGCTGGCATCGCTGGGGTTGATTCTGCTGATCGCTATGGCCGCCAAAACCGCTTTCATTGATCTGCCCAAAAAGATTCAGGCCTACCAGCAGGTTGCCGAGTGATTCGACAGCCGATCGACGTTTCCATGCATTGATTCTCCGGTCTGCTGGACAGGCTCTCGCGTGACAATTCCTTCAGCTTCGTAGCGCGGTTCAGATTGCCAGCCGGGCGTTCCGCCTGAGGGGAATTCCTTCACAGGCGAGGCCTGCTCCTGCATGAGTGAGGGCTGATACGCAGCCGCAGAGTCAGCGTCACCGGAAAAGCTTTCCTGATCATCAGATCTTCGCAACTCGGAACCTTCCGCAGGTCGAATCGCTATACGGGAAGTCTTGTCTGCATATCCCGAAGTTCGGGACGTCGCTGGAGATGGAAACGTGGCGAACGAGGAAACAACAGAAGATCAGGGAGAGGGAGCAGCACGAAAAGGTCCGGGAGCCGTTGTCTGGCTGATGGTTCTGATGGTGTGTGCATCGTCCGGCTTTGCAGTCGCATTCGTGCTGGCTCAGCCCCCTGCGGAGAAGGAAAAGGAAAAGGAAGCGCCGCCGGTTCCGTTCGAGATGCTGAATGCGGACCAGACGATGGTGCTGCCCTTTGGCGACGTCACTGTGAACCTGGACGAAGGGCGCATGAACCGCTACCTGCGGCTGAAGATCTCCGTGCTGATCGCCAAAGAGGAAGAGCTGCTGGTCACGGAAGCCATTGCTGCTCAGAACGCTGTCCTGAAGAACTGGCTGCTGAGCCACCTGTCGGACAAGACTCTGGAAGAAATCCGAGGCAAGGCGGGGCAGAACATGCTGCGTCGGGAGATCCGACGTCAGTTCAACGAAACAATGTTTACCGATCGACGAGACCGCATTTACGACGTCCTGTTTGAAGAATTCAACGTGCAGTAACCCATCGCGGTCAATTGCGGCAGGCATGAATGCCTGGTGTGAATGTTTCACACACTCAGCCGCAGTGCCGGACGCGGAAGAACGGCTTCCGGGGCCTTTATGTGATCGAGTCAACACCTATGACAGACACTCAGACACCTCAGCTTCTGGATTTCAACAATCCCAGAAAGCCCCGCAAGACTCGCTGGCGAGTTCTTTCGAAGTGGCATCAGAGCATCTGTGTCCTGACGACGGAAGCCTGGAATGCGCTGCTGGCTCACGAAACAACACTGTCTCCTTCGTTGATGGATCCCTATCAGTGTCGCGATGCTCTGCGTCGACTGCCTGAAGACGGAATTGCCGTTCAGTTCACCATCGGTCCTGGAGCGTTTCCGTCTCTGATTGTGTTCCCAAGACGACAGCTGCATGGCCTGCTGGCTGACATTCTGGATCTGTCGGGTGAAGACTGGCCGGAATCCCGACGCTTCACGCGTGCTGAAGAATCGATGCTGAACGTCATGTTTCAGGGACTGGCACATGCGATCAGCGACGGCATTCCCGGTCCGGAAGCAACGGCCTGCCTGTTTGTGGAAATGTTCGACAAGCCACAGCGGACTCGACTGTTTGCTCTGATCGATGAACTGTTCGTCGGAGAAATCAGCATCACGTCCCGATTCGGTACAGAAACCGCCTGGTGGCTGCTGCCACGGAAGGAAACAGAAGAGCTGATCGGCAAGGAACTTCAGGACGAGGAAGTCGAGGAACGCCAGGAACATCCTCATCTGGTCTCGCTGACTCAGCGCATTCTGGTGGACGTGATGATCGAACTGGGCCGCTGCGACGTCACGATGTCTCAGGTGGCCGACCTGGCGGTTGGTGACGTGCTGATTCTGGATCAGTCCATTCATCGTTCACTGACCGGTTATATCGCCGGACGCCCCAAGCTTCTGGGGAAACCTGTTCGTATTGGTCCGCGGCAGGGATTCGAAGTGGCGGAACTGATCGCCGACTGAAGCCTTTTGAATTCACTCTGTCATCCATTCACTGCACCTGAACGAAAGAACTGTCATGTCTGTCAGCGAAGCCAGCTCATCCGCATCGGATCAGGGCGGTTCTCAGGCCGAAGTTCATCCGGTCGAGTTTCCGCATCTGACTGAGCGTCCGGTCTCCGCCGCTCGAGTCCCTTTACAGAGATTCTACGACGTCAGCGTGGACGTCTCCGTCGAACTGGGACGAGTCACCATTCCCATTGGTGATCTTCTGAAACTGGGCGAAGGAGCAGTGCTGGAGCTGGAACGAGCTCTCAGCGAACCGGTTGATATCGTGGCTCAGGGAGTTCGTCTGGCTCGCGGCGAAGTCGTGGTCGTCGAAGATCGTTACGCCGTGCGGATCACGGAAATCGAGAACTCGGAAACCAGTCAGAACGGCCAGGGATCCGGCAGAAACTGAAATGAACCGTCATTGCCTTCACCATCGCCTGCGACAGATGGTCGCAGTCATCTGCATGTGCCCGCTGCTGAGCGTCTGCAACACTGCGACAGCTCAGGACGCCGAGCACAGTTCGCTGCGCGAAGGTGAGACGGTCTACCGGATTCAGAGCAGGAGCGACGGGTCGGTGCACAAACACCAGGGGGTAAATCAGTCAGATTCACAGCTTGAGCGTCCAGACCATCTGACGTTTCGCTCAGCAGTTGCTGCAAAACTGAAATCGGTTCCTGACGCAGGCCGTGCTGATACTCCTGCCGAATTCACACCGGGAAACAATCCCTCGGGCAGCTCTGCTACGCGACCGGAGCTCAGCAGTCTTCGACAGGAAGCAGACACAGGCATCCGGTCGCTTGATCGGGGAAGTGTTCGCCGAGTGTCCGGAGAAAAAGCATCCCTGCTGCCGATTGTTTCCAGCGGATCATCCGTCGCTGAACCTCAGCAGGACATCAGCGGCGAAACTCATGAACAGGTCAGTCTGATTCAGTTCATCGAGATCCTGCAGTGGACCGTCGTCGTGCTGCTGGTCGCGGTGCTGGGAGTTCTGGGGCTGAAAAAGTGGCACAGTGGCAGCGTCCTGCCAATGCCCGCGGCGCAGATGAAACATCTCGCGACGCTGCCGGTTCGGAATCAGTTTCAGGCTCACCTGCTGCAGGTTGGAAATACTCAGTTCCTGATCACAACTGATCGCACCGGAGTCAAAACCGTCAGCGAGATTACTCAGTGGGACACTGTCGACAGCAGCGAACAAACCAGCGACGAAGAACCGGTCTCAGAACTCAGCTTTCAGAAAACATTCGGGGCTGTCCGCGAACGGCGGGAGGTTCTGAGCAGCAGGATGAATGTGAAATCGCAGTCGGAGAGTCCGGCGGCGTAAACGGAAATCAGTGTGGTGGATGATTATTCAACAATCTCAAAGCTGATGCAGGACGGAACCTTCCAGGATCTGTCTCCGCAGCTTCGTACCGCCATTTTTATCGGCGGGATGGCATTTCTGTCATCCATGCTGGTGACGATGACGGCGTTCACTCGCATTGTGATTGTGCTGTCGTTTACTCGTCGAGCTCTTTCGACACAGGAAATCCCGCCGACTCAGGTCATTATCGGGCTGGCCATGTTTCTGACGTTCTTCGTGATGGGACCGACCGTTCAGAACATCGAAAGCAATGCTCTGCGACCCTATCTGGAAGAAGAAATCAACGGAGTCGACGCATGGATGCGGTCCGCCGATGAGCTGCGCCTGTTCATGCTGCGTCAAACTCGAACTCAGGATCTGCAGCTGTTTCTGGAAATGGCCCAGGCCGAAAAACCCAGCGCCGCGGAAGACACTCCGATGCGGGTTCTGATTCCCGCCTTCGTGATCAGTGAACTGAAAACCGCGTTCATTATGGGCTTCTGTCTGTATCTGCCGTTCGTCCTTGTTGACCTTGTGGTCTCCGTCATCCTGATGGCACTGGGCATGATGATGATGCCACCAGTGATTATTTCAACACCCTGCAAGATCCTCCTCTTCATCCTTGTGGACGGATGGAGCCTGATCGCGAAGGCCTTGAGTATGAGCTTCAATTGAGAAGTGGGGAATGGAGAAGTTCAGATCTCAGATTTGAAATTTGAGATTTGAGATTTCAGATCAATAGGAACGAAGAACTCACAAAGAACCAGGAACGTAGAGCCAAGAACTGAAAAACCATGCCCTCCCCTCCAGCAAAATCTGTCGGAATGACTCAGCGCAGCGAAACGATGCTTTCGCTGGGTTTGCTGGGGATTGTTGCGATCATGCTGATTCCCATGCCGCCGTTTGCGCTGGATCTGCTGATCGCGACCAATCTGAGTTTTTCGATTCTGCTGCTGCTCATCACGATGGGTGTGAAGCGGGCACTTGATCTGTCTGTGTTTCCGTCGCTGCTGCTGGTTCTGACTCTGTACCGACTGGCACTGAACGTCGCGTCAACTCGACAGATTCTGCTGTCGGCCAACGGCGGACATCTGGTGGCGGCCTTCGGGAACTTTGTGGTTGGCGGCAACCTGGTGGTTGGCTTTGTGGTCTTTCTGATTCTGGTCATCATCCAGTTCATCGTGATCACCAAGGGTTCCGGTCGAGTTTCCGAAGTGTCGGCTCGATTCACTCTGGATGCATTGCCGGGCAAGCAGCTGGCGATCGATGCGGAATTGAACGCCGGTGTCATCGACGAAGCGACGGCTCGAAAGCGACGCCAGGAACTGGGGAAGGAAACCGAGTTCTACGGGTCGATGGACGGTGCCAGTAAATTCGTCCGGGGTGATGCCATCGCCGGTCTGATTATCACAGCCATCAATCTGGTTGGCGGGATCATTCTGGGAGCAAGTCACGGGCTGTCGATTGCTGATGCCGTGAAGACCTATTCGATTCTGACGATCGGTGATGGTCTGGTGTCTCAGATTCCGGCTCTGGTGATCGCCGTGACAGCCGGTATTCTCGTCACCAAGATGACGTCAGAAGACAGTCTCGGTGAAGAAATTGAACACCAGATTCTGGAGAACGACCGACCGCTGTGGATTGGCGTGGGTTTTCTGGTGCTGATGGTACTGGTCCCCGGGCTGCCGAAGTTTCCGTTCATCATGCTGGGTGGCGGTCTGCTATTGGTTCTGGCCAATCGGCAGCCGGAATCGCCAACTGCGGACTCGAGTGATCCGGACAGTCCGACCGCTGCCGCTCAGTCGGGGGAACAGGACGATGACACAGATCTGCGCAACTTCCTGCTGACGGATCGTGCGACGATTGAAGTCGGCGCCCGACTGGTCGGGCTGGTGAAGCCCAGCCAGTCACGAGGCCTTGCAGACCGAATCCGCATTCTGCGCCGAGAGTTTTCTCAGCAGCGAGGACTCTGGATTCCCCCGATCCGGGTTCGCAGTAATTTTGATCTGGAACCGGACGCCTACAAGATTGTGATTGCCGGGCGAACGGTGGGAGAAGGCAGCCTGCAGACGGAAAAGAAGCTGGCGATCCCGCCGGATAACTGTCGTATCAATCTTCCCGGCGAAGCGACTCGGGAACCCGCCTTCGACCTGCCGGCATTGTGGATCGATCCCGGTCTCAGTCGGCAGGCCGAAACTCATGGATTTACCGTGGTCGATCCTGCGGGTGTCCTGATTACTCATCTGGGAGAACTTCTCAAGCGATTCGGGCACGAACTGGTGTCACGCGAAACACTTAAGGAAATGCTGAACCGCGTGCAGGAGTTCGCGCCGACGATTGTGGAGGAAATCCGGTCGGAATCCGTGAGGATGGCTCTGCTGCATCAGGTTGTTCGTCAGCTGGCTTCTGAATCTGTCTCACTGGCCGACTTCGCCCTGGTTCTGGAATCCATCGCCAATCATGTGAATCACGCTCGAACAGCCGATGAACTGACGGATGCAGTGCGAGTGGAACTGGGGCATGTGATCTGTCGGAGGTACCAGGCGGCCAGTGGCAATCTGCGAGTCATCGCCTGCGAACCTCAGCTGGAACAACGATTGATTCAATCGCTTCGGGACGGTCGACTGGCATTGGCTCCGGACGCGGTGGAATCACTGGTGAAGGCGATCGGCACCCACTGGCAGAATTCCGTTCGCCTGAATCTGCCGCTGGCCATGCTGTCGGACCGAATTCTGCGAAGACCTCTGAGACGATTGCTGGGCAGCGCGGCACCGCATCTGGGCATCATCAGTTATCAGGAACTTCCTGAAGAGCTGTCTCTGGAACCTGTTGCCGTTATTCGATTGTCAGATGTCACTCTGGGACCACCGCCCGGCGAGACCGAAGATTCGAGGAGCGGATCTCCCACACGAGCTGCATGATGCAGAAGGAAAAACCGGACAACACAGTTTCGGCTGCCGGCCGACTGATCGAAGAACAGAATGAGTCTGAAGAATGGGCGTTTCGAAAACACGTGCTCAATCCAGTGACCAGCCTTTCGGAAAGATCCTGGGGCTGCTGGCCGGCAGCATTGCTGTCATGGTCGGAATCTGGCGAGGCGTCAGTCCCGAAACGGTTCTGGTTCGAGCGATGATTGTCGGCTTTGTGACGGCCGTCGGTGCTCGAACTCTGATTTCAGTGTTGAAAACGTTTTTTGCAGAGGACGACGACTGACAGGGATGGACAGCTGAGATGAGATGATTTCAGACATTGACACGGGTCCGATGAACTGCCCCACAGCAGCTTCCGGAGACGGTGATCGGCGACGATCACCATGGGCAGGCGGCCCGAAATCAGGCCAGGGACGGTGAGATGAAAGCGGGAGTTCGAGCATATCAGTCAACACTGCAGCAGGGCGTGCGTGATCAGCTGATCATGGACAACCTGACGAAGGTGCGACAGATTCTGGCGCGAATGCTGACGACGCTCCCGGATTTCGTGGATCGCGAAAATCTGGAAGCGGCCGGCGTTCTGGGTCTGGTGGAAGCGGCTCAGAGTTTCGACCCGAATCGCGGCACGGATTTCGGAGCCTTTGCCTACAAGCGAATCCGTGGCGCCATTCTGGACGAACTGCGAAGCAACTGTCCTCTGCCGCAGCACATTCTGGTGCGCTGGGCGGCCATTCGCCGCTTCATGGAAACTCATCCCACAGAATTCACTTCTGAACGCATCGCGGCCGGATGCAATCTGTCCGTCGAGGACGTGGAACTGTGTCTTGAGGCGATCAAGCTGACTCGGCCCGAAGAATGGCAGGATGAATTCGGACTGTCCCGCACATCGGGAGTCCTTTCCGAAATGGAAACGGCTGAAGCGATTGAACGGCTTTCAGCAGCGATTGAACAGCTGGATTCCCGGCGGCGAGCCATCGTGATCATGTACTACCGTGACAAACTGAATCTGAAGGAAATCGGAGAAGTGCTCAGTCTTCACGAATCCCGCATTTCACGACTTCTGTCTCAGGCTGAGAGGCAGCTCAGAATTCTGATGCAGGATTGCATCTGACAGCAAACATTGTTTTCTCGCCACATTCACACAGAGACCGTTGCCGCAATGATCGGCAGGAAACATGAAACGTCGTGTTGTCGGAATGACGGCTGACTACGTCCAACAGGAGGGCATCGCAAATGAGACAGAATACTGTGAAATCCGTGATCGCCGCGTCGGGAGTTCGAGTCGGAAACATTCCGGTGGTGGTTGGTGATCACTGCCTGCCACCCCCCAAAGTAACTCTCACTCGAAAAGGCCAGGACGTTTCATCCATCGAGATTCGCTGCGGCTGCGGCGAAGTCATCGTGCTGGAATGTGTCTACGCCGAGTCTGAATGAATGGCGACTCCGATTGTTCCAAGGCCACTTTTCGAGTCGCAGGGGGCAGGATTCCCGGATCGGCTCCGGCCTTCTGAAACCGAACGTCTCTCTCATCTCTCTCGCTGAATCTTCCACGCTGTTTCGAAAGGGATTTCGATGAAACCTCTGTCTCCTCAGTTGAAGCTGATGGCGGTGCTTGCCGTCCTGAATGTGCTGACCGGATGTTCAGCATTCCAGGGGCGATATGCGTCACCACGACTCAGCCTGTCTTTGCCTCAGTCACAGTACCGCATCCCGGCTTTGCACTCGACGCCGCACAGTCCTGCGATTTCAACCGTAGGCCGGGCCTTTGTGGGACGACACTCAGCAGCGGTCGCTTCAACGAGTGTCCCGGATTGTCCTCTGTGTGCGGCCAGTCAGACTCGGCCGACCGCATCGATTCAGCCGGTCGCAGCAACTCAGCCCGCCACCGCGGCGCCGTTAGTCACTATCGCTCAGGCCGCCCCGGCGACGATTCCCGTCACGGCACCTGTCGCAGCAGCCCCATCTGTCGCAGCGGCTCCGCAACAGAGCTCAGCGGTTGCCACGGTGCAGCCAGTCGCGGTGCAGACCGTTGCTCATCAGGCCGTCGTTGCTGCTCAGCCCACTGCCCAGGAACCTTCCGCTTCCGGTCAACGTCTGCAGCCGGTCGTGCAGACAGCCGTCTATGAAGCTCCGGTTGATCAGGCACCAAATGCCGCATCGAAGAACATCACACTGACGGCTGCTCAGTCGACACCGTCTCTCAAGTGCGTGCCGGTCGAGCACCCCGCTCCCGTTGTGGTTCAGGAGACCATCACCGTCGCGCAACCGACGGTTCCGTCGAAATGCAGCTGCGGATGTGAACCCGGCGCCGCCGCCACGATCTCTCCGGAACTGTTCGCTGGACTTGTCCAGCGAGTCGAAAACATGGAGACGGAACTCGGACAAAGCCGCCGCAGCGTCACTCTGTTGCAGCGAACCCTGGCTCAGGCGAACGAACAGACTCAAAGCCTGAAGGAGAACCTGGGGCAGTGGCAGGATCAGGTTCGAAAGCTGGAGAAAACCATGCAGGATCAGCACGAAGCCGACATCGTCTCGCTGAACCGCATTTCTCAGATTCTCGGCACATTGATGGACGAAGACGCCGAACCGGAAACGACCAATGCCACGGTTCCGATTGCCCGAGGAGACGAGAAGTGAGTGGCTGTGTTCAAACGGAGCCGACTTCCGGCGATGATGGGTATCTCCGGACGGATCCGTTCAAACTGAATCGTCCGTTGAACATCGGATCCCGGATCCGCAGGTTGGCCGATCTGCTGGTCGTCGCCTGTCTGGTCGTCGCCGCCGGCTGCCAACAGGCTCCGAAAACCTGTGATTGCGGTCGGTGTCGAGGAGCTGCCGTGGTGATGGCGTGTCCGGGAGCTCCCGTCATCAGCGTCGTTCCGGACGGGAGCAGCTGTCTGCAGACTCATGATCTGTTTGATCTGACCACTGATGTTCGATCGGCACTGCTGGCGCTGGGCGGACTGAAGCTGGCGGGCTGTACAGCAGAATGCCAGACGTCGCCCTGTCAGCCATTGCCGACCGTGATGTCCTCAGACAGCGGAGAAATTCAGCAGGCATCACTGACTCGATCAGATCCGCTGCCCCCGGATTTTGCATTTCCGGTCAGTGAAGCAGGCCTGGAAGTACGCATTGCGATTGACGAATTCCGACCTTACCGCCCGATTACTCTCCAGGCCACCATCACCATCGTGAACGTCACCACCGGCGAAGTCGTGACAACACTGCAGGGAGCCTGGAGCGGTGAACGAGCGGAACCGATCGCCGATGCCGATCACGGACTTCTGGCTTCGCTGAAACATCCTCAGGAGCGTCCGGTCATTGAATCGCAGACTCTGCATGGCATCAGCCCGCGAACTTTCCTGAGAAATGTTGCCTATGAAATGGCACCTGCCATCCATCAGGCGTGCCTGAACGCACCGGTGACAACGTTTCAGTAAGTTCGTTCGGACCGTTGAAACCTGTTTCGGCAAACAGGCGTTGCTCGAATCACGATTCAAGGCGCACGTCCGGGGCCAGTTCTGCGATTTCTGCAAGGACGACAGTGGCAAAGGTGCCGGCGCTGAGTGCGAAAGTCAGCACCAGAGCTCCGTCGGTCGTCAGTTCACACCTGCTGTCCTCAGGAAATTCCACGTATTTGCGGCGTGTTCCCTGAGTCAGCTTTGGGTAACGCTGGAAATCTTCCGGCGACAGTCCCACTGAGGCCATGGCCTGCTGTTCAAGATTCAAAACGTCACCGGTTGCCGGAAGCATTCGATCGCCGGGCATGGGACCCATCGGAACCAGGACATCGGCGGGAGTGTCGCCTCGCTGATCAAACAGAAACGGGCGGGCTCCATCGCGGCGACACACGACGTCTCCGGGCAACGGATGCTGAAATGACTGCTCAAGGACTCGCTGAGCAAGACACAGGTTAAAGACAGCTGACTGAGCAGCGCTGGCAACCATGCGCGTCATAAAACGACGCTGCTGGGGTTTCCAGTGCTTCACCGTGATGGCTCCGCTCAGGAAATCGATTCCTTCCCTGGCGGTCCGCCCTTCGTGACCAAATCGCTGTGAACCAAAACAATTCGGAACGCCATCGGAGGCAAGTTTCTGCAGGCGCCGGGAAACGCAGTCACAGTCTTCCTGAGTCATCGGGTTCCCGCTGGTCGAACGCAGCACAATTCGGAATTCGTTTCCCAGAAGATGCCCGGTTCGCAGTTTGTTTCCATGCGGCGTCGCCGAGAGAATCCGAATTCGCTCGTCGGCAAAATCGGAGACTCGATCTTCACACTGCCGCGGAACCGAAACGAACTGCCGCGTGACGGCTCGACGATCTTTCAGTCCCGCCACTCCCAGATCCCGCTGCGAAACCTTCAGGTGTCGGGCCAGTTTCGAGACCAGTTCGTCGGCCGACACGTTGCGTTTTTCCACCCACAGATACAGATGTTCCCCTTCCCCGGATGGCTGATAGGCCGGTCGTTCGATGACCTGAAAATCCTCGCATTCCGCCTTCAGCACAGCATCTTTGATCACCGGCTGATGAAACCGGGGAGGATGCAGAATGGTGTTGATGACGTCAGCGAATGGCATTGGTTTGCAGGGAATTGAAAAAGTACAAAGAGTGGAATCGCATTCACACGTCGATTCACACCGGAGTCGTCATTCACTGAGCAACTGCTGGCTCTTCCGGAATCGTCGTTTCCTGGCTTTTCTGCGTGAGATCGCCAGCCAGCGAAGTCCGCCCAGCGTCAGTGTCGCGACAGCGACCATCAGGGTGATCGCGAATGCGTATCCGTAGCGCCAGCGCGTTTCCGGCATATTCCAGCTGGAAACCGCCGGGTCAAAATTCATTCCATAGAACCCCGCAATGAAGCTCAGCGGAATAAAAACACTGGCCATGACGGTCAGTGTTTTCATTGTTTCGTTCTGATTGAAGCTGAGTTCCGCGAAACAGTAATCCCGCAGATCTGCGGCCAGCTCCCGGCTGGTTTCACATGCGTGCAGAACCTGGTTCAGATGGTCAGCGCAGTCTCGCAGATAGATGCGGGTATCATCCGAGAACTGGCTGTTGGACCGCAGCAGATGTGCGACAGCAATCTGATGTGGTTCGAGAATGCCTCGAATCACAAACAGCAGTGAACGGATCCTCTGCAGAATGGCCACCACGTCGACAGAAGGTTCCTGCACCATCTGACGTTCCACCCTGTCCAGCCGTTCGCCGATTTTGGACAGCACCGGAAAATAGGCATCAATGATTGCGTCCAGCAGAGCGTAGACGAGGTAGTCCTGGTCCTGGCTGCAGATGCGGCCCAGTCGGCTGCGAATTCGATTTCTCACCGGATCCAGACAGTCGCCTCGACGTTCCTGAAAGGTAATGACGGCCTGATCACACAGCACCATGCTGATCTGTTCTGTGTCGAAGCCGTGCGAAAGTTCCGGCATGCGGGCAACGATGACCGTCTGGCCTTCGAAGGTCTCCACCTTGGCTCGCTGGTGAGGATTGACGATGTCTTCCAGAACCAGCCGGTGAATTCCAAAGATCTCGCCAATCTCTGAAATCAGGTGAGTATCCCGCAGACCGTCGACATTCACCCACGTGACTTCCGGACGATCGCAGAACTTGCGAATCTCATCGGTGCTGGTGATGTCCACCTCTTCCAGAGTGTGCTGGTCGTACTGGATGATTCGAATTCGAACCGGCAGCGTTGACGGATCACTGACAACCTGGCCCGGAACGCTGCCCGGGCGATGTCGACGGGCCACATCCGCCAGCTGCTGAGACACCCACCCGGTTTCAGCACTTTCCGACGGTGAGGTTCGACTTCCGACGTGTCCTTGAGCTTCCGAACTCACGGTGTCGGCAGGAGACGTCGCGGGTGGTTGGCTGGGGGAATTGTTCTCGCCCGGCGCTTCGGATCCATTCATGGATGTGTGCTTGAAAAGAAATGAATCTCGCCCGGCGAATCGGCTGGTTCACTCGTCAGCCGCATCGCTTCGGCGTCTCCAGAGCCCTCGGTAGATCGGCAGTCCCAGCTTTCGTTTCTTCCGTTCGAAACTGGTCTGATAATCCATGTCATGGGTTGCGTGCCGCTGTTCCGGAGGCGGCTGGCTTTCAAACTGCGGATGGGCGTCCATCACTTCACGGATGACTTCGAAATATTCCGCCACATCGCTCCACGAATGCACGTGCCCTTCGTACTGCACCACGTCGGCGAGTGTCTGGACGAATTCGTCCGTAAACAGCCGGCGCTTGTGGTGCTTTTTCTTCCACCACGGATCCGGGAAGTAGACATGAGCAGCCTGGACCGAATGCCGGTCGATCATTTTGTTCAGCAGAATATTGCAGTCGCCTCCCACGATTCGAGCATTCGGAAGATTCTGCTTCTTCAGCCGCATGGCGGCACGTCGACCTTCGCGGTAGTCAATTTCCAGTCCCAGAAAATTGACGTTCGGGTGGTTGCAGGCGGCGGTGAACGTGAACAGGCCCCGGCCGCAGCCAATATCCAGCTCGACCGGATGATCGTTGCCGAAAAACTGCGACCAGCAGAGATGGTCGCCCAGGTCGGGAATCACCTGGAACCACGGTTTGATGGGTTTGATGGGAGCAGTCTGCATGAATGGTTTACCAGCGAAACAGCCCGGTTCCCCAGGTCAGTCCGGCACCGAAACCACACATCAGCACCAGATCACCGGACTTGATTCTCCCCAGCCGATCCGCTTCCTCCAGTGCCACCGGAACCGATGCCGCAGACGTGTTACCGACTCGATCCAGATTGTTGAAGACTCGGTCTTCGGAAATCTTCAGCACTTTCATGGCATGATCGATGATGCGGATATTCGCCTGATGCAGCACGAACAGGCTGACATCATCAATACTGACGCCGGCCTGCTTCAGAACAGCATCAATGGATTCCGTGACCGCCTGAATAGCCCACTTGAACACATTGCGGCCGTCCATTTTCAGATAATGCTGCCCGGCAGACACCAGAGCCGGTGTGAGCGGCAGGCTGGTTCCTCCGGCAGGACGATCCAGCATGCAGCCTCCGGCTCCATCCGCACCCAACTGGTAACAGATCAGCCCCTGACCACTGTCACCCGGCATCAGAATGGCAGCACCGGCGGCATCACCGAACAACGGAGCTGTGCCCTGATCGTCCGGCTGCACAATGCGACTGTTGATGTCTGCTCCGATAATCAGAGCGCGCTGAGCATTTCCGGTGGCGATGAATTGAGCTCCGGTGGCCAGAGCGTACATGAATCCGGAACACGCGGCCTGCAGGTCAACGGCCGGAGCATCGATGCCCAGTTTTTCCTGAACCAGACAGGCAGTTGACGGGCATGTGAAGTCCGGCGTGAAGGTGGCCACCAGCAGCAGGTCGATATCGTCCGGTGTCAGATTGGCGTTCCGAATCGCTCGACGTGCGGCTCGAACGGCCAGATCGCTGGTTCCTTCATCGTCTGCCGCATATCGACGTTCACGGATTCCGGTTCGACGAAAGATCCAGCCTTCCTCGAAACCGTGCAGGCGTTCCAGTTCTTCGTTGGTGACAACTCGATCCGGCAGACAGACTCCCAGAGATCCGATCGCCACGCCGGTCACGCTGGCGAACCGTTTGGAACGCCGAAACAGCAGCCGCTGCTCCGCCGAGCTGCGTTCGGAAGCCGTGGGCGCAGCTTCCCGCACCGGAGCAGCGGGCAGGGCATCCTGAGCAAGAGAATTCCGAGGGTCCATTCAATTGGCTCGACAGGCGCAGACAGACGGGAACAGAACAAGTCTCGCTCTGGATTCACTGCACCTGGCAAGGTCGAGAACCACCTGAAACCAAATGCGTCAGGCAGAGAGACCGCCGAGACGAATTCCTCCCTGAGACGTCTGGTTTTCAGGAATTCATCGCCCTGGAGCGAGCACTTTTCAGAGCAATCAACGCGAACACTTCTGAGTGTCCGCTTGAACCGGGTGTGAGATCGGCCCACGTTGTGAGGGCAGTGTAAAAGCAATTCGCCCGGGTTTATACCCAAACGGCGGTCTCGGTTGTGTGGTTCTGAAAATAGGCAATTTTCTCAGTTCGCTGGCTGGATGTCCGATTGCCGAGGAAATTCGGGGGATTTTTGACGATTGCGCGACGCCGCGCAAATGCGGACAACCGTTAGCATCACTTCGATCGCCTCGATTCCGTGGTACGTCAGAATCCTGCTGAATCCTTCCGCAGGATCAGTCGTCAGGTCTGCCGAAAGAATTCGTGGTCAGGAATCCACGGATCTGGATTCCGCAGTCAAATGTTTCGCGGAGAGCAGCAGGATGCGTTCACTCACCCCGACCCATGTGTTTGTTGTGGCTCTGATCGCCCTGCAGGGCCGAGCTTTCGCACAGGACCTGCAGGTGGCACCGGTTCCCGCAGAACAGAGCGTTTCCCAGACGGAATGCTCGAAGGGCGAATGTCAGCAGTTTGGCGACAACGGTTTCGATCAGTACCGCCAGCAGCCGGATGCCGGCGCCCCTGGATCTCCCGGCAGCGGGTTCAAACACTTCCCGTTTCGTCTGCACATGTTCACAACATGGCATCGACCCCGAGCCGGAACGCTGACGCAGTCTGTTCGCTGTGCTCCGGACCACTTCCGTCCCCGCGGCTTCGGTCACCTGTTCGCCGAACCATGCGATTCATTCCGCATGGATTATTCGCCGCACGTGCTCACCGACGACTGCTCTCAGTACGGCCCCGCCTATCTGCTGCGAGCTCCCGACGATCGCTGTGCCCACTGCGATCACCCGAAACGGTAATCGTGTCTGTGGATTGTCGGGTAACGACAGGGAACGCCGTCCTGTTCACAGCTTCGTCAATCACTTCGCGACCGTCAACGGTCAGCAACGCCCTGAGCGTGGCTTCGTCGATGGACTGCGGAATCAGACGTGCCGAACCATCGCTCAGGCAGGCATGAAAACCTTTGGCGGCGGCGTCCAGAAGAACAGACAATGGGTTTTCGGACGGGATGACGACATCGTCGGGCTTTGTCCAGATGAAGGTCTGATCGGGAGCGGCTTCTGCAACCAACAGCGTGTTGCTGGTTCCGTCCAGAATGCTCTGAATCTTCATTCCGCTGCCCGGTCGGCCGAACACGCTGTCTTTGGTCAGTGGTGTTGTCATGCGAGTCTTGCCGGCCCTGATCGCGTCTTCATCCGTCTGACTGCCGCGATAGGCGAACGGCATCGAAGACACCAGTTTGACGTTGTGCGGGCTGTCCCATGGCTCGTCCAGATGAAACTGCTGATACAGCGGACCGTTGTCCAGGTACGGAAGGATTAAAACTCGCCAGCTCAGCAACCGCTTCCCGTCTTTATCCACCAGAGCCTGCGGCGGAAAGTGGCCGTAGCTTTCGTGAAAGTTGTGCATCGCCAGCGCGATCTGCTTGAGGGAATTCAATGTCGACATCCGTTGAGCTCGAAGACGAGCGGGCATTGTCAGCCGATTGATGCTGTCGGCAATGGCCAAAGTCTGGTCCATGGAATCCGATTTCAGCACAACCTGCGTTCCGTCAGCTTCAGTTTGCAGAGGCCCCGATTGCCCCTTCAACTGAGAGTCGGTCCAGCCGTTCAGCAACGCGGCGATCGCGGTGGCGGCTTCGGAGGAATCCGTTGCGACTTCCAGGCGAAACTTTTCCGGCGGCAGTTGTCCGGACAGCGTGAGATTCTTCACGGCGGGAAGCAGTCTGGCGGCCTGAGTTGTCAGGGGATCATCGGCACCAAAGATTTCCGGCAACAGCGACACCAGTGGAGCGGTCAGTGTCGCCGGTGTTCGAACGAGGAAAGCGTGAGGCTGCTGAATGCTCCGGATGTGTTTCAGAAGTTCTGCATCTGCGTTGCCAGAAAGCCGCTGAAGCCGCTGGATTTCTTCCGGAGATCCCACCAAAACAGCGCCATCGACCATCACCGCCGTTCCGACATGATCGTGTTCTGCCAACACTTTGAGGATTGCGGCGACACCGGTCGCGTTTTCCTGCTTCACTGGCACCAGAATCGCTGGCGGCCCCTGCCCCAGATCCACAACATTGCCAACGACGTAGATTCGAGTGACACCCAGCTGAACCAGAGACTTCTGAATGGCTTCAGCTTCTGGCGAGTCGGCGAAGGGCGACCCGAACTTGGTGGTGAATTCCGCCAGTTTCTGCAGATCCACCTGAGTCACATCGAGCCAGCCAACAAACGTTGTGTCAGCCTTTAGATAACGACTCAGCACGTTGATGCTGGCGTGGGGTGTGTATGACGAAAATTTCTGAGCTATCGCCGTGTTGTTCAAGGTCGCCGTGGTCAATGCCAGAACGGCGATGATCAGATATTGTTCGCTAAAGGTAAGCCGCATGGGGATCTCCGGGGGACTCGGGTTGATTGCGGAATGGTGACTCTGTGGCGGTCTCACGCCGTTGTTTAACCCGATGCCGACAGGCGAGGACAAGCCTTGTTTCCTCGCCTGCGGCATCGGCTTCAACGGGGTGAAATGAAACGAACGATGAATCATTCCAGGACGGTCGCCCGCCTATTTTTCGAACCGTGCTTTCAGCACCTGCATGGGCCTGTAGCTTTCCGGGCAGGGTGACCGCAGAGTTACGACGATGCTGCTGTCAATGGTTTCGACTGAGTATTCGAAGTCCTGTCCGGTATAGGGATCGGGCAATGCAGGAACGGGCGTCAGTTCTGCCAGCGAAGCCGGCAGTTGACCGTCCGAGTTTGCGGCATGCATTCGCAGTGCTTCCAGAGTCATCAGTCGAGCGTAGGTCATCTGCGTTCGAGTTTCGGCGTCGCGAGCCTGAGTCACTGCTGGATACAACAAGCCGGCAATGACGGCAGCCATCGAGGTCATGCGTTCCTTTTGCAGGCGTTCCTGAAACCGGTTGTTCGCCTGTTTCAGCATCGGAATGGCCAATGGATCCGGCAATAGGTGTCCTTTGCCCAGTTCGTCGCTCATCAGACGCAGCTCCCGCGAGGTATCGATCATGATTAATTGCAGCGCCGGAAGTCTGTTCAGTCGCTCTTCCGGAAAGCCGGATGCCTGCAGTCGCTGTCGAGCCTGCGCCGCAAAGGCAACGCTGCCCACGGCCAGAGCCAGCCTGGCGTCATCGGGGGCTCCGTCGCCGGAAAGAATTCCGAAGTCGTCCAGCATGGCCGACCATTTTTCGGCGGCCTGAGCGTCCGTCCAGTCTGTCTTTTCAGCTTCGATGAACGCCGGAAAGACACGAGCCAGAGTGTTCAGTTCCCACATGACCGAATCACGTGTGCTGACCAACGGTCGTGGAATCGCCGCCAGAGCCCAGTACAGGTTCGGACTTCCCGGCGTTGCAATCAGGTCGTCAATGCCTTCCCGCATCATCGACTGAATCGCAATTCCCACCAGCTTCTGGATGAGTGTCTCGCCCTGGCCGATGAATTCCGCCAGCCGCAGACCATCCGAAATGGACGTGACAGCTCCGTCAAAATCCCGCTGCAGAATCTGATACCGAATCTTCATCTTCAGCAGTCGAGCCAGTGCTCGTGATTCCTGCACATCCGGCATGATGAACGTAAAGACTTCCGGCCCCCGCAGGTCTCGCACTCGATGATCGGCTGAAAAATCTTCGGACATTGCCAGTTCGTGAAGTTCTCTGAACAGCGTCTGCAGAGATTCCACGGCCTTGCCAAGCTGTTCCGTTGTGGGCTTCTCACCTTCGCCTTCACCATTCATCCATTCGTCCGTCTGCCAGCGGTTACGGTCGTCTTCAGAACGCTGCATCAGCAACAGTTGAGCTCGCGAAAAGTGCAGCAGTGCTGAACCGGGTTTGAGTTCCCAGTGAGCCGGATACAGTCGCAGCCGAATGGCAGGAACCGGTTCCGCTGCCGCCTGAACTGTCAGAATTTCCAGAGGCTCAGCCGCCTCCGGATCGTTACCTCGCTTTTTCTGCAGATCTTCCAGCGTCATGGTCGACCCAAGCTGCTCGTCGGCCGCCTGAACCGACTGTCCGAACGCACCGGCAATGATGAACAGATACATCATCAGTATTCGCATCACAACAATCTCCGTTGCAAGGCCAGATGGCCACCGTTATTCAAACCGTGAGTCGGCCGTCAGTCGTGAGTCGGCCGTCAGTCGTGAGTCGGCCGTCAGTCGTGAGTCGGCCGTCAGTCGTGAGTCGGCTGTCAGTCGTGAGTCGGCTGTCAGTCGTGAGTCGGCCGTCAGTAGGTAGTTCAGGATCCCGCCTGACGGCTCCGGCCTGGTTATCAGGCAGTAGCCTGGAGGGTGTTAAAAATTCTTGTATTGCAGCTGGATTCAGTGGGACAATCTTTTGTTGTGATTTCGCCTCGTAGAGGCGGCAGCAGGTAGCCCCAGGCTTCAGCCTGGGGAGAAGATGTCTGAAGTGAATGTGAAGCCGTGAAACGGCGACAGCAATGCGCTGATATCGTCAAAAAACGTTGCTGTCGCCGTTTCACGGCTGATGGATCTGTTTTCCGCTCCACCCCCCCAGGCTTCAGCCTGGGGCTAAATGCTGCCGCAGCTCCGCTGCGAAACACCGCTCCACACACCGGACCAAAACCCGTGCAAGCCCAGGCCATGTCAATTCCGGATTCCTGCCACTCCAGCAGGATCCTGACCTACCGAGTCCCAACTAAAGCAGTTCTCGCAGCAGTTCCTCCCGAGCGGGAAGGGCATGAAGGGGAATCCTGGTTTGAGTTTTCCGGTCATGGCCTGCCGACGGAGTGAATTCGTCCGGTGCTTTCGGAACGGTGGACATCACGACGGAACTCCAGTGGCGCCGCGCCGCAACACTGAGCGGCTGGGTCGCGGCGGGAATCGCTTCGGCCTGTTGAGGCAACGAATTTATCTGCCACGGTGGAAGCCATCGCAGGATCGGCCACCAGTCGACGGCCACCGTCACCGGCGTCACGGGAAACTCCGGCGTCTCTGGTTGTGGCGTGAAGTCCGTTGCTTCCGTCGGTTTCTCCGTCGCATCGTCTTCCTCGACGATAATCACGTCTTTTCGAAGCGTTGGTTCCGCATTCTGCTGGACGATCTCCGGTGCGGATTCACTCTTGTCGGTTCCGAGTAACCAGAGTGAGACACTCACTGAAACGGTCAGCCCACAGGCCAGTCCGGCGGTGAACGAACTCAGCCGATGGCGTCGTTCCGCAGATCCTCCCGACACCTGCTTTCCAGCGGCTGACTTCGCTTTGGTGGCACTCTGGCAGGCATTCCAACCCGCCTGATACATGGTTTCCGGCAGCAGCTGATCACAACCGGCTGGTCGCAGCTCACGCAGTTGTTGTTCAAATTCATTGAAGGTTTCTGACATCGGACGTCTTCACATCGTGTTGCGCAAAAGATTCGGCACTGATTAAAGATCGCAGCTGATGAAGCCCTGCTTCGTAACGCCGGTGAGCCGTCGCGGGAGAAGTGTCAAAAGCATCGGCGATCTGGCGAAAGGTCATGTCGTTCCACAAGTGAGCCACCACAATATCCCGAGTTTCATCATCCAGCTGCCGCAGTGCATTCTGCAGTTCTGTTGTTGAAGGACCGTCGCCTGTGAGCGATCCGGAAGGGTCCAGCCACGGCGGCTGCTGAGCCGCCACGAATTGTTCCCGACGGAGGCGCCGCTGCTGGCTGCGAACAGCATCGATGGCTGCGTTGCGAACACACCGAGCCAGCCATGCGGCCGGATCCTGCGGAGGAATCTCCTGTGCAGCCAGTCGCACAAATGTTTCCTGGACACAGTCTTCCGCCATTCCGCCGGCAACCTGTCCGCAGCGCGTTCGAGCCATCAGCAGCAACGCCGCTGCATGACGATTCCACAACGCCGCAAGTTCCCGGGGAGACAGCACTCAACACTCGTTCCGAATCAGGTTTGACGCAGGTCTTCGTGAGAGAAACGTCACGAACGCCTGCTTGTCTCACAGATTCTTCAGGAACATTGCGATTTCCCTGAAAACCGGGAAGCGACCTGACCTGATGCGATTCGGAATCGGGTCTGACGGTTCGAAAACATGCTCGTCCGGAAATCTGCCGATCTACCGCCCGTTGGCCCAGTATTCCATGATCCGGTCGTGGATGGTTGCCAGAGGCTGATCATAGAGATCGACGATGATCAGGGCCGAGCCGTCCATTTTGAGCTGAATTCCGGTTCGCTGGGTATTCGAACTGATGTGAAAGCTTTTCGTTCCTTCACGATAGTCAACGCTGCGGAGTTCGGCCCATGTCATCCGCCCCTTGAGGTTTCCCTGCACCATCGCGAGCCCAACGGGAGTGACGACCAGACCGGACTTCTGCCAGTTCGCAATTCCCGTGATCGGAGACGGCGACCTGACGAAGGTCAGCAGCCACATGAAACCGGCAATGACCAGCAGAATGATCGCTCCGCCCATCCAGTCGACATCAAGGCAGGCACCGGCAATTCCCCAGATGACGGCGGCCAGAAGCAGGGCCAGGCCCAGGTTTCCGGCAGCTCGTCCACTGCGGACACGCTGGACGGAACGTCGAGCACCAAAGCAGAAGACTTTGTCGTCTCCGAACGTTTCTGCCTGCTCGTTCGCATAATCTTCCAGCAAAGAAGGCAGTGACGTCGGATTGCGGTCCTGAGTTCTCGATCGAAGAAAATCAAACACCTCTTCTGAGGAGACATTGATGTTCCGGGGAATTGTGAACTGCCCGGATTCATGAAATATGTGGATCGGGGCCTGCTGCGATTTCAGATTTCCCTTTCCATCCGTGATTCGCGGATAGCTGAATGATTCGATCGCGGAGTAACGAATCACTTCACCGGAATCCTTCACCTGAATTCCGTCCTGCGTCAGCGTCGCAGAGAACTCTTTCTGTCGCCGAAGAAACAACACCAGAGCGAGCGTCCAGAATGGAGCACTGGCGACAATCCAGCCAGGTTCGTGTTCGGGAATGCTGATCAGGGCCATGACGACACCCGCCAGGGCAAACGCGACTGCTCCCCACGAAAACTCGGCCTCTGATTCAATGACGAATTCACTCACGAAAAGGCTTCCAGGCAGACGACCAGCAGATTGTGCAGAAAATGAAACACGATGGGCAGCAGCAGACTTCCACTGGCCAGCCGCAGCGCCCCCAGGACAACTCCCAACATGATCAGCGTAGGAATACTGAGGGGATTTCCGAGATGAGCAAAAGCAAACAGCAGAGAGGAGATGAAGACCGCCTGCTTTGGCGGAGTCACTTCCATCGCCGCTCCCAGCGCGATGTGTCGGAAGAACAGTTCCTCTACGATCCCCGGCTGAAGACAGATTGTCAGCAGAATCCAGGGCCAGAGTTGTGGAAATCCACCGAAGCTCTTCTCTTCAAGAGACTCAATGCCCCAGTTGTCTGCGAGCCAGTGGTGATAACCAAAATTCAGAGCAAGCGTGATGGCCATCAGTGGAATGGATGCTCCCCACGCAAACAGCTTGCCGGTGGGTGTCGGCTGCTGCCACTGAGGACTTACCGGAATCATGCAGAAAGCCATCACCACAATCAGGGTGTCAACGACCTCAATGAAACCGACTCTGGCGAAGAATGACTGCCCCCACACCAGAGTTCCCGGTTTTCCGGGAATTGGTGAGAGCGCACCGAAGATTCCGAATGCAATTGACACGGCGGCCATGATCGAAAACGCCCAGACGACTCGAACCACTGCCGGCGATTTCGGCTGTGCTGCCGTCGCAGGCACCGACGCGAACTCATCGCACCGGTGACGGTTGGAGGCTGCACACAGCGGACAGGCGGCTGCATCTGCAGCGTAATCCTGCTGACACCGCCAGCAGGCCACCATCATTTCCACTTCACCGATGTCGTCCGATTCAGCGGGTGTGATATCGCTGGCATGGTTGAAGCGGGCGTCTTCCGAATTGTCGACCATGGCGGGTTCTGAGCCATCTGAAGAATCACGGAATCGATTTCGATCGGTCAGCACCGAAGCAAAGACACCAGGAACGGGCTAATGGGCTGTCAATATTCGAATGAGTGACTGCAGGACGGCCTGGAAAGGCCGTCCTGCTCATCAAATCATGGCTGACACTGAACTAGGTCAGACCGGCGTCCCGATCACGCTGGTAGGCCATGGCGGTCTGCACGGATTTCGCCAGGGCAACAACGATGATGACCTTGAAAATGATGCCGTGAACCAGAGTTGTCGGATCCAGAAACGCAAAGCCCGCGGTGGCCCCGACATACAGTACCAGACTTAAAATGGTCAGCGGCACCGGGTACTTCTTGATCAGAGCCCCGGAAATGATGAATACGGTTCCGAGGGCAATGGCGGCTCCGTAAATCATTCGAACGATCCCGACAATCCGATCATGATCAGCCGCCTGAACGCCTGCATTGCGAACTTCATCGTTGGCATTGGCAAACATGAAGGCATTCAGGGCGATTGTCAGCCCACCGATCAGGAACAGGACGTTGCGAGTGCTGTTCAGGTCTGCGCTTCGAGTGGACTGTGCCAGACTGCCAAGTTCATCGTGATCGCTCATGATTAACGTTCTTTCAGTAAGGAAATGGGCATCGTTTCTGCCTGAGATGCACGCAGGCGACGGAGGGAACGTGGTGGTTCAGGGGATGCGTCAGTTCCGGACAACCGAACCACAACGCGAGTGGGACCAGTCAGCACTCGACCTGGGACGGGCCTCCTGTTGCCTGAAGTCGGATCTTCACGACTTCGAATCGCAGCGTCAACTGTTCAGCATTCGTTTCATGAAGCCGTCGGAAGGTTCACCTTCCCGACGCCGAGGCCGCAAGGATCCGATTCGATCGCGAACCGGGAACATGGATCCCGCTCCGACATCGTCAGCGCTCTGCGTTGCTGTCCGGAAAATCTGCGTTACGATCCGTGTCCACCGGCCGGGGTTTTGCCTGGCGGGAATGAATCAATTGTGATGCAGCTCTTCAAGGCCCACCATGCGCTGGACTCAGACATTTATTCCGACCCTGAAGGAAGTTCCTTCTGACGCTGAAATTCCCAGTCATCAGCTGATGCTGCGGTCGGGATTGATTCGCCAGTTGATGGCCGGAGCGTACACATATCTGCCGCTGGGGTACCGGGCTGTTCGGAAGGTGTCCGAAATTGTCCGCCAGGAAATGGACCGAGCCGGGGCCATCGAACTGTTTATGCCGGCTCTGCAGCCCATCGATCTGTTTGAACGGACTGGGCGTCGGGATGCCTTCGGAAATGTGCTGTTTCAGTTCGAAGCCAAACGAGGCGATCGGAGGCTGCAGTTTGCTCTGGGACCAACTCACGAAGAAGTCATCACCGATCTGGTGGCTCATGAAATCAAGACCTATAAGCAGCTCCCGCTGACTCTGTATCAGATTCAGACAAAATTCCGCAACGAAGAACGCCCTCGGTTCGGTGTTTTGCGGACCAGTGAATTCCTGATGAAGGATGCCTACAGTTTCGGCACCTCGCTTGAGCAGCTGAACGCCGCCTACGATGCCATGTACAGCGCGTACTGCCGGATCTTTGAACGCTGTGGTCTGGAATACATCCCGGTCGAAGCGGAAAGCGGTCCGATCGGCGGCGACGCATCTCATGAATTCATGGCTCCGGCCGACAACGGGGAAGACTTCGTGGTTCGCTGTCCGGGGTGCGGATACGCCGCCAATCAGGAACGAGCCGATACGGGGCGAACTTCAGCCGCGGTTGCGAATCGGCCCGGTGTTGCTGATCCCGTCAAAGTTGATACTCCGAACGCAGGCAGCATCGACGACGTCAGCCGAATGCTGAAAGCCGAAGCGGCCACCTTTATCAAGACGCTGATCTACCTGGCCGACGAACAGCCTGTCGCTGTGCTGGTGCGAGGTGATCACGAGGCCAACGAAGGGAAGATCCGTCGAGCGTTGAAAGCCACCAGCGTGGAACTCGCCGATCCCGCAACAATCGAAAAAGTCACCGGAGCGCCGGTAGGATTCGCCGGCCCCGTCGGCCTGTCGTGCCGGTTTGTCGCCGATCATGACATTGCAGGAATTGCATCAGCCATCACCGGCGCCAATGCGAAGGATGCTCATCTGACCGGTGTCGTTCCGGGGACTCATTTCGAACTGTCGGAAACCTTCGATCTGCGTAATGCGGATGCCGACGATCCGTGTCCGAAGTGCGGGGCCAAACTGGAAATCGTTCACGGCATCGAAGTCGGGCATGTGTTTAAACTCGGAACCAAATACAGCCAGTCGCTGGAAGCGAACTTTCTGGACAGCGAAGAAAAAAAGCACCCCATCATCATGGGCTGTTACGGCATCGGGGTGTCCCGAGTTGTCGCGGCCATCGTCGAATCGTGCCACGACGACAACGGAATCGTGTGGCCGATGAATGTTGCTCCGTATACGGTCGAACTGATTCCGCTGAATGTCAATGACGAAGCGGTGATGGCGGAAACCAACCGCATCTACGAAGAACTGACCACCGCGGGCATTGACGTGCTGATGGATGATCGGGATCAGCGACCAGGATTCAAGTTCAAAGATGCTGACCTGATCGGACTTCCGGTGCGAGTTGTCATTGGCGGAAAGGGACTGACCGACGGAATCGCCGAAGTCAAACTGCGCACCGATGCCGAAGCCACTCGTGTTCCGCTGGCGGAGACCGTCGCGCATGTCACCGGACTGATTCGCGCCGGTTCCTGACGAGAGGTCCTGAAACTCAACAGACAGGAATGTCTGTGCCACCTGACACTGATTGATTGCCGAGCGAACTGACGGCCCAGTCGGCGGCGGCTCGGACAAGCGGGGACTTATCGTTTCTCAGCCGCAGCATTTCCGGCAGCAGGTCCGCTCGCTGAAGGTTTGCGGCAGCGATCAGGGAATTCCGAACAATCACGTCCCGGCCTGTGCGGTGCAGCGGGGTGTTTTCAAACAGCAGATCGAAGTCGATGGCCGTCAGGCCCAGGAGTCGCTCGAGCGTCAGATGTGACGTCCGGGGCCGGAATTCCGGAAGGCTGTCTCGGGAAGCGAAGCGATTCCATGGACACACCTCCTGGCAGATATCGCAGCCGAAGATCCACGATCCGATACCGCGTTTCAGGTCATCGGGGATGTCGGCCGATCGGCGTTCGATTGTCAGGTAGCTGATACAGCGGCGGGCATCCAGAACGCGAGGTTCGGGAAATGCCTGAGTCGGACAGGCATCGAGGCAGCGAGTACACGTTCCGCAGTGATCGGTCGTGAACGGCTGGTCATATCTCAGGACTTCGGTGGTAAGAACGGCGCCCAGAAAGAACCAGCTGCCGATGTCACGATTAATCAACATCGTATTCTTGCCGAACCAGCCGATCCCGGCCAGGCGACCGTAGTCTCGTTCCAGCAGCGGAGCGGTATCGACGATGACTCGGTTTCGCGATTTCGGGCGCTGATCGCGAATGAGCCTCGCCACGGCTTTCAGTCTTCGGCGGATGATCGAATGATAGTCTTCCGTGCCCCAGGCGTATCGCGAAATCCGAGGCCCCTCTGCAGGGGCAGGTTCATTGTGATAATTCAGAGCGACCATGATGACGCTGCGAACCTGCGTCAGGACCGAGCCCGGATTGCGATAGGCGTCGCGTCTGCGATCGATCCAGTCCATGTCCGCGCTGTAGCCGGAATTCAGCCAGTTCAGAAAGGGATGGAATCCCGCAGGAGACACAGCAGGAGCCATTTTTACAAGATCGAACTGCTGCTGCACAGCGGCGTCCCGAATGACAGAAGTCAGGTCTTCGATCTGCTGAGCGGATTCCGTCATCGAAGCAACTGTCGGTCAAATCGTGGCGTTCGTTTCCAGCCTGTGAAGACCGCGAACCTCAGGGGGGAAACTGACGGAACTGTCTTCCAGGACAACATCATTCGCGATTTTCCTGACCGCGGTCGTGACGTCGCTCGAGTGCCCGATGATAGACGCTCACGTAGTGACCGGCACTCTTCTGCCATGACCAGTCGATCGACATCCCGTTCAGCATCACCTGCTTCCAGACCAGAGGCTGACGGTAGAGATCAATTGCGCGTTCGACGGTTTCGGCCAGCGCTGCGGACGTATAGCTGTCGAAGACGAAGCCCGTTGCCGTGCGCTGGCTAAGTGTCTGGGCGTGAACATCGACAACGGAATCCGCCAGCCCTCCGACTCGCCGAACAATCGGCAGCGTCCCGTAACGCAGACTGTACATCTGATTCAGTCCACAGGGTTCGAATCGGCTGGGCATCAGAAAGGCGTCAGAACCGGCTTCGATCTGATGTGCCAGAGATTCATCAAACCCCACCACGGTGGCCACCTTTCCGGGATGATGAGCTGCCAGATGGCGGAGAAAATCTTCAAAGCGGGGATCACCGGTTCCCAGAAAGACAAACTGAACATCATGGAACAGCAGGCGTTCGGCGCATTCTGCCAGCAGGTCAAATCCTTTCTGGTCACTCATGCGCGACACCATGCCGAACAGGGGAACCATGTCCCGTTCCGGCAGCCCGACACGGCGCTGCAGCAACTGCTTACAGGTTGCTTTTCCCGGCAGAACTTCGTCGCAGGAATACTGAGCCGGAAGCAGAGGATCAGTCTGCGGGTTCCAGATCACGTCATCAATGCCATTCAGAATGCCGACAAGATCCGGCTGGCGAAATCCCAGCAGTCCGTGCAGGCCTTCTCCACCTTCGGGAGTGCAGATTTCTCCGGCATAAGTCGGGCTGACGGTCGTGATCTGATCAGCAAACGCGATGCCGGTCTTCAGAAGGTTCAGGTCGCCATAAGTTTCCATCTGGTACATGTTGAAGTACCGGGGATCCATGGTGGTCAGGTGCATATCTTCTGACCAGAAACGTCCCTGATAGGCCATGTTGTGCAGCGTCATCACGGATGCGGCGTTTTCGAAACCTGGTCGGCGAGCGTACTGAGTATGCAGCAGAGCAGCAACCAGTCCCGTCTGCCAGTCATTGCAGTGAAGGATGTCCGGACGAAGGACCATCTGACGACAGACCTCCAGGACAGCTCGACTGAAAAAACAATACCGAGCGCAGTTATCCGGATAGCCTTCGCCGCCCTCCATGTACAGCTGAGGCCGGTCGAAAAACTCAGGCTGGCTGATCAACAGAACCCGAACCTTTGAATCGGGCAGCATCGTCCAGTTGACACCTCCGTCGACAGAACGCCCGTTGACGGACATTGAGAATCGGAGACCGGAATCGGCGACATCCGGAATGCGACCCTTTGCCGCCTGGCGCACAAGGCGATAATCGGGAATGATCAGAGTCACGTCGTGTCCGAGGCGACTGAGCGCGGCGGCCAGCGCTGTTGAGACATCCGCCAGGCCACCCGTTTTGGAAAACGGAACGGCCTCCGAAGCACACAGCACGACGCGAAGTTTGTCCATACGAAGCATGTCTTTGGTGTCTAACTGGTTGGAGCCGGGTCGACGAAAACGACGGGCACTCGGCAGGACGGCAAATCAGGCTGAGATCGGCCGCCAAAGCCGCCACACTTTCGGATTTCCCGGACTTGTGGCAACAAAATTCAGAAGTGATTGTGGTGAATTCGTCATCGTTCGCCCAGTTTCAGGACAGTCCCTCCACGTTCTTTCGGAAATCGCCTCTGCGGCGTTGTTTCATCGCGCCACCCGGCTAAAGTTGCGGCCACCGGCAGGCTCCGATTCTTCGTTCCCGGTTTTCACAGTCAGACATGCAGACACCTCAAAATATCCGAGTTCACAGAGAAGATCGCATTCTGGAACTCGTTTGGTCAGAGACGAAGACGTCGCGGCTACCCTTCCGGTCCATCCGCCAGGACTGTCGCTGTGCGGCCTGCGTCGATGAATTCTCCGGGCGACAGATTCTGAATCGAGACGCCGTTCCGGAAACGATTGCCGCCGACGAAGTGTCTCTGACCGGAAATTACGCTCTGAAGATCCGCTGGTCCGACGGACACGATTCCGGACTGTTCACATGGGACCATCTGAGGTCACTTTCAGACCGTGTGGCTGCCGAATCTTCAGCATCGTGAATAATCGGCCTGTCCCTGTCCGGCCAGGGTATCAGCTGAACATGTGCCACAGCAGTTGAAGCGTTACGCACGCTGCGCCGCCGACCAGCATCCAGAACACCGCAGCCGGATCGAAGATGCGCTGACTGCGATTTCGCAGCAGCCTGATCAGCGGCGGAGTTCGGTAGACGGAAACGGATCGGCCCAGCAGATAATTTCTCAGATCATCCACCATGACATCCATGGTCTGATACCGGTCTTTGGGATCCTTCAGCAATGCTTTCAGGCAGATGGCATTCAGTTCCGGCGGGACGCTGCCGGCCGGCATCACATCCGCTGGTGAAATCACCGGACCCTCCAGAATCTTTTTCTTGATTTCCCGGAAGTTTGTGCCTTCCATGAAGCTTCGTCCTGTCAGAATTTCGAACAGGATGATGCCCATGTTGTAGATATCTGTACGCTCGTCGACATCAGCCGTTTCCCGAGCCTGTTCCGGAGACATATAGAACGGAGTTCCCTGAACATCTCCGCGTCCCGTCAGTCGTCCGGCAACTTTCTGCTGACCGCTGCGGACGAGGCTTTCGATTTCGTCGTTGTCAGCCATGTCCCAGACTTTGGCCAGGCCCCAGTCCAGCAACGTGATTTCGCCATAGTCGCCCACCATGATGTTGGAAGGTTTCAGGTCGCGATGAACAACACCCACGTTATGTGCGAACGCAAGGCACTGGCCAACATGAATCAGAATGTTGATCAGCTGATCCAGTGGAAATCGTTTCTTCATGTCCTCATCGCCCGCTGCGATGGCATCCAGCACATGGCTCAGATCACGGCCTCCCAGTTTCTTCATCGTGAAGTAGACATTGCCTTCCGCATCCCGGCTGATCTCGTAGACGGGCACGGTGACCGGGTGCGGAATCTGAGCCGTCACTCGAGCTTCCCGAAGAAATCTTTTGCGGTAGACCTCAAGGTTCGCCAGCTGCGGGAGCAGCGTCTTCATCACGACGGTCCGCCCCAGATTCTCGTCGTAACAGGTCTGCAGCATGGCTTCGCCTCCCTGAGTCAGAGGCCGAAAATCACGATAGCGCATGAAACCATTGCGAACATGCCGCGGCAGATCGCTGTCAGTTTCGGCGAGTGTGATCTTATCTGTCACGTTGGTCGCTCAGTCCTTCCGATTGACTTCGCATTGATCCGTCGAACGATGCGAGCCCCACGACACTGCATTGTTGAAACGACAGTGTCCGTTCTTCGGGCCGCGGTTTAAATGCAAACCCGAACCGTTCCCGACTCAGTACGCGTCAGTTATCAGTGCTGTGAAGGGTAGGGAGTTCAGACAGCAAAGTACAGACTCGCCGACAGCAGCATCTGACCATCGACGCAGGGCAGCAACGAAGTTCTGATGCGCAGCCAGAACAATCAGACACGTCGGCTCTCCGGAGCGTCTCGGGCATTTGAACAGGTGTCCTCAGGGGGCGACCGTTGCCAATTGGCAACCTCAGATATCGACTGTTGCGTTCCCATCCGCCGATTGCCGGATTTTCAGGAATCCACGCAAATCCCGGGGGAATTCAGAAAGGAAACGTGGTTTGTGCTCCAAAATTGTCTGTCTTTTGGCCTATAGTCGACTTCATGATGTCCGTTCCCTCGCGGTTTTCTTCCCGGCGTTGTTTCGTGACCTGCCTGTCGAGCTTCCGGAGCCACTGATGAGTTCTGATTCACTGATTTATCTGATCGCAGCTGAACCTGCTGAGCGGGAATCACTGACCAAATACTTTGCCCGGCACAACTTCAACTGTCAGGTTTTTGACTCTCTGGCTGCGGCTCAGAAAGCCGTCTCGGCGATGGAACCCAAACTGCTGGTGCTGGCCGGATCGAACATCCCCAGCCCCGACATTTGTAAGTTTGGCGCAGTTGTCGAGAAGAACTGTTCAGCACCGATTATCGCTCTGCTGACAAAACTGCAGATGTCGATTGTTGCGGAAATGGCCGAGTCCGAAAATCTGTGGACCGCCGAATATCCGATTTCATTGCGAGAAATCCGAGCCTCAGTGGTCGAAGCTCTGCAGGAACTGGGCGAACAATAGCCGCGAACTGAAGACCAATCAGAGAAGCGGCCGACTTCCGGTTCACGTTACGCGGCAGTTCACAGTGTCTGCCATTTCTCCAACGGCTTGTGTCGTTTCGCCCGGGAAGAATGCTGTCGAAGGATTTACTTCCACCCTTCCGCCTGAAAAGATTCGTTTCGGCCGCGTGAACGAAGAATTGCGTCGGCTGAGACTCGACAGCCACGACGACAGGACGGACTTCCGTGACGGAATTCGGTGACGCCGACGAACCTTCTGATGAACGCGAGGAACGGCTGGCTCAGGTGCTGGATGAATTGCTCCGGCATTCGTCGTCGACACAGTCCGGCGATGCGCTGGAACAGGCGGTTCGCCGTCATCCGGATCTGGAAACAGATCTCCGGCAGCTGTTCGCAACGGCTCAGATTGCCGGCGACGTTGCTCTGTTTCAGTCTGCTGAGCTTTCCGGCCTGACGAGCGACGCTCAGCCGAAGGTACCCGTCGAAACGCCGAATGCCGTCGGCAGCGTGATTGGGGACTATGAACTGCTGGAAGAAGTGGGTCGGGGCGGGATGGGCGTTGTCTATCGAGCTCGCCACCGAACCCTGAACCGCACCGTCGCGCTGAAGATGATTCCCAATGCGGCCTTCGCGTCCGCTCAGGATCTGGCTCGATTGCGAGCGGAAGCTCTGGCTGCGGCACGGTTAAGTCATCCGGGCATCGTTCCGATGTACGAATTCGGAGAACATCATGGTCAGCCGTGGTTCAGCATGCAGTTTATTCCGGGATTGACTCTGGCCGATCGACTGACGGAAGGTCCGCTGACGGCATCCGAAGCCGTTCGACTGCTGCTGCCTGTTGTCGATGCCATCGGCTCAGCTCACCGGGCCGGAGTTCTGCATCGTGACCTGAAGCCATCGAACATCCTGATTTCAGATGCCGGAGAGACTTTTGTCACTGACTTTGGTCTGGCCAAACGAGTTCCCATTCCGGGCGATTCCGGTCTGCATTTCGGCAGCAGTGACGAAACCCGGCTGACTCAGAGCGGCGCCATTCTGGGGACGCCCGCCTGGATGTCGCCCGAACAGGCGGCAGGGCAGATCGAATCAATCGATATCCGCACCGATGTCTACAGTCTGGGAGCGATTCTGTATGCCATGCTGACCGGACGACCGCCGTTTCAGTCGTC
Source organism: Planctomycetaceae bacterium (assembly GCA_041398865.1). Taxonomy (GTDB): domain Bacteria; phylum Planctomycetota; class Planctomycetia; order Planctomycetales; family Planctomycetaceae; genus Fuerstiella. Next base: position 276,174 of record JAWKTY010000006.1, on the reverse strand, counting down.
ATCGCCTCTGGATACCGTGCTGATGGTGCTCGAACAGGACCCGCCGGGGATTCGAGTCCTGAATCCGACGATTGACAGCGATCTGGAAATGGTGGTCCTGAAGTGTCTGCAGAAGCCTCGGGACCTGAGATACGCATCAACGGATGATCTGGCCGCGGATCTCCGAGCCTGGCAGAATCGTGAACCGGTGAGTGCCCGGCGATCTTCAGTCATGCATGTGGTGAACCGACTGTTTCGTGAATCACATCACGCCGCCATTCTTGAGAACTGGGGACTGCTGTGGATGTGGCACAGTCTGGTACTGCTGGTGCTGTGCCTCACCACGAACGCTTTTCAATTCTCCGGCGTGACTTCGCGGCTGCCGTATGTGAGCCTGTGGGTGGTGGGCCTGAGTCTCTGGGCGGCGATCTTCTGGAACCTGCGGCGGCGAGCCGGACCGCTGACGGCCATCGAACGGCAGATTGCTCACGTCTGGGCCGGAAGCATGATTGCGTCCTCCATGCTGTTCTGGGTGGAGTCTCTGATGAATCGGCCCGTCCTGGAGTTCAGCCCGGTACTCGGATGCATCGCGGGAATCGTGTTTCTGGCAAAAGCAGGAATGCTGTCCGGAGTCTTTTACGTTCACGCCATGGCTCTGTTTCTGTCGTCCGTCCTGATGGCTGCAATGACTCATCCCAACGAACCAGGATTCAGCATTTCGCTGTTCGGTGTCGTTTCCGCACTGACATTCTTCCTGCCCGGACTGAAATACTACCGCCAAAGCCGTCAGACACTGATACGCAAATCGCCCGGCCGAACGCGATGAAGCTTGTCGTGCTTCGCAATCTCAGCATCCCCGTCGTCAGGGATCAGACCACGCCTTCAAGAAGTTCAAAACGATCACGTTCTACGATGAACGTGGCGACCACTGGCAACATGCGTTGTCGCGACAGTCCCATCAACAGATCGGAGCCCTCGTTGACAGCGGTCAGCGATTCGGGCGACAGTTGGTCGGGAAAGGGCGACTATCGAACGCCGGAAGGTTCGGGGCGAACAGCAGGCTGCGTTCCCGAGACCAGTCGCCATGCTGAGAAAAAGACGGCCGTCATCAGCAGATTACCCCACAGGGTGCCTCGCACAAACGGGATGGCGTTTTCGTAACACGCCAGCAGACCGGTGACGCTGTGTTCATAAGTTTCAGGCCAGATCCACCAGCATCCCAGATTGCTGAGCACAAAGTACAGTGCGACGGACGTCACTGACCCGCAGGCAATTCGAGTTGCCTGGTTCGGGCGAATCCAGGTTCCCAAAGCAAACACCAGAACATAAGCACCGTAGTCGAACGGCCAGCTCGGAAAGAAACCATAGCCTGTTTTGTAGTGAATCGTCAGATCAGACAGCACTCGAACGGCCAGCGGAATCAGCACGGCGGCTCGGTGACGAGTCAGCGAACCGCAGAACAGGCTGAGTGCCAGAAGGCAGCCGAAGTTGGCGATCGGCAGCTGCACCAGCCGAAGTGCGAACGCAACGACGCAGGCAGCGACAATCACGGCAGCTCGATTCAGATCGAAGGAATTCTGCTCCGGGGATGTCATTGGACGGCTGTCGCTGATGGAAGCATCTGCGACGGAGAAGTTGTTCTGTTCAGTCATTTTGCGGAAGCTCGCAGCAATCTGTCGTTCAGGGCCACACCCAGGCCGGTTTCGGGAAATCGCCGGGCGATAATCATGTCCGGAGCGGTTGAGTCCAGTCGTCGCAGTGCTCCGAAGAATCCGGCAGCACAGGTTCTGAGGTCTCCCGAACTGCTGAGCTGCTCAACATAGTCAAATCGGCCGGTGTCTGCGAGATCCATGGACCCCCATGTCAGCAGTCCACAGCGTTTTTCCGGGAAATCGGGCAGTTCGGCCGTCGCGGCGACCAGGACCAGAGGAGTTTTCGGAGCGTAATGACGAGTCAGCATTCCTGGCGCTGGCTGGGGCTGTTCGTCCGCCGAAACCGGAGCCGGGCGTTGCAGCGGGCCGATCACCGACTCGATGTCTTCAACGGGCAGACCGCCGGGCCGCAGTAAAGTCGGATGGGCGTCCATCAGCGACACGACCGTTGATTCAACGCCCACGCCGCACGGTCCTCCATCCAGAATTCCGTCAATTCTGCCGTCCAGGCCGTCCAGGACATGTTGGGCCGTGGTGGGACTGATTCCGGAAAACGGATTGGCACTGGGAGCAGCCACGGGACAACCGGCTGCAGTCAGGATTTCCAGAGCCAGAGGATGCGCAGGAATCCGGATTCCCACGCCGGGCAGGCCTGATGTCACCAAATCCGGAATGTCGTTCGTCTTCGGCAGAACCAGTGTCAGCGGACCAGGCCAGAAGCGTTCGGCCAGTAACTGAGCTGCTTCCGGAAACTGCGTCACCAGTGATGCGGCGTGAGCCACTGAGGCGACATGCACGATGAGCGGATCGAATGAAGGACGTTGCTTGGATTCAAAGATTCCGGCCACGGCATGGCAGTTTTTTGCATCCGCTCCCAGTCCGTAGACCGTTTCCGTCGGAAACGCGACCAGCTGCCCGGCGCGCAGCATCTGAGCTGCTTCGGAAGCATTTCGGCATTGAACGGTGTGACGCATTGAAACTCAGGAAACGGTCAGATCAAACCAGCGACGTGGACAAAACGATTTCAGGGCGGCGGGCATTCTGACAGGAAACTGGACAGATCCGCCAGGCGGACTCAGAATATTCACAGATTTGAAGTTTTTTGAACGGGTAGGTTGAGACCGAAGGGGAAGTCCGCATGTTGCGGGCGTCCTTTCCGATCGACGTGGAAACGGATCCGAGCGACAGCTCGGATGGCATGTGGGCATTGCCCACGTTGGAAGACTGGTGACATCATGCCGGACGCTGGCGTCCTTGCGACAATTCTTCTCATCGTCGGTCTGTTTCTGCTGGCGCTGGAGCTGATGATTCCCAGCTTCGGCATGATCGGGATCATGTCGGCTGTGTGCCTGCTGATCTCGGCATGGGCGGCATGGCAGGCATGGTGGGGAACCAGTCCCGGATTCTTCTGGACCTATGCCGGGTTCTGGGTGCTGGGGATTCCGTCCGTCCTGGGCGGAGTCCTGTTTCTGTTGCAGAACACCAGCCTGGGAGACCGCGTTGTTCTGAAGACTCCGCCGGTCCTCGGCAACTCACTGCTGCATCAGGAACAGCAGCGACTGGCCAATCTGATTGGTCGGATTGGAACCGCTGGTTCTCTGCTGACTCCCGGCGGCATGGTCGTCATCGATGGCGAACGCTTTCATGCAGAATCTCAGGGAATGGTCATCGATCCGGGCCAGCCTGTTCGAGTGGTCGCCGTGAAGTCCAGTCGCCTGGTCGTCGCTCCGGCCACGGACGAAGACCTGCGAAAGGAAGAATCCCGCAGACAGCAGCAGATTGACACATCCACAACCGTTGCAGACATGCCGGACTTTGAGATTCCGGAAACGTAAGGCGGGCAGCGTCGAATGCCACGAAAAAGCCGGAGCCAGGTCTGCAGAAACTGCTGGTCGAAGCAGATCCGCGTCACGTTCTCCTGTCATCCGCAACCACTTCCAGTCAGAACGATTCGATGATGAACCACGTTTTCAATTCCGGCATATGTCTGCGAACAATCACGGCTGCCTGGTTCGTGATCCTGGTGATGACTTCGGATCAACGTACTCGCGCGGAAGACGACTATCCGTTGCGCGAGGCTGTTGAGTGTCACGTGCGGGATGGACTGCCGAATGTCGTCGCGAAGATTTCTGCAAAACAGCCGGTCAGGATTGCCTATTTCGGCGGCAGCATCACCGCAGCGCCGGGATGGCGGGTTCAGTCTCGGGCCTGGTTTCAGAGTCGATTTCCTGATGTCGAGTTTTCAGAAATTGCGGCGGCGATCGGAGGCACCGGTTCGGATCTGGGAGTGTTTCGTCTGAGAAATGATGTCCTGCAGCATCAGCCCGATCTGCTGTTTGTCGAATTTGCCGTCAACGATGGAGGTGCATCTCCGAAACAGATTCATCAGGCGATGGAAGGCATCGTGCGACAGACGTGGGCTGCTTCCGCGAAGACGGATATCTGCTTTGTCTATACAGTCAGTGAGCCGGTGATGGTGAATCTCAGGCAGGGCAAAATGCAGCGATCAGCCAGTGCGATGGAAGAACTGGCAGACCACTACGGCATTCCGTCCATTCATTTCGGCGTTCAGGTGGCGAAGATGGAGGCCGCCGGAGATCTGATCTTCAAAGCTCCGAAGCCAGACAACCCGGCAGCAGCAAAGCCGACTGTCTTTTCCACAGACGGAGTTCATCCGCATGTGGAAACCGGCCATCAGATCTATACGGAAACGATTGCTCGCTGCTGGCCGGCCATCGCTGCCGTCAGCGACAATGCCGGCGACCACGTCCTGAAAGCGCCTTTTCGAGCAGACAACTGGGAACAGGCTCGGCAGATTCCCGTCACTCAGGACATGCTGATCGGCGCGTGGCAGAAACTTCCTGCCGAACACACTCTGGCCAAACGGTTTCAGCGAAACATGCCCGAGCTGTATCAGGCTCAGAGTCCCGGGGCAACACTTCAGTTCACGTTCGAAGGAACCACGGCGGCAGTGTTCGACCTGCTGGGCCCGGACGGCGGGCGACTGAGCGTCACAATTGACGAGGCTGAACCGGTACTGCGAAATCGAATCGACGCTTACTGCACGTATCATCGAATGAGCAAACTGTCCATTGCTTCTGAGCTGCCTGCGGGGAAACGCACAGTCCGAATTTCCCTGACGGCCGAGAAGCCGGACAAACGCGGCATCCTGTTCGAACAGAATCGAGCAGACTTTGATCAGCACCCGGAAAAATATGCCGAGAATACCTGGTACGCGGCATCGCTGCTGATCATCGGACGCGTCGTCTCCGGCAATAGACTCAGCTCTGAACCGTGATTGCCGGTTCGAGTTTTCAGGTCAACTCCGCCGACGTGATGGTTTCTGCGATCAGATCCGGTTCCGCAGTTGCATCGCCGATGATGATGGCTCGCCGCAGGGCGTCGGTGACGATCTGCGGCGAGCGGCTGAAGATGCGAGCCAGAGGCTGACCGCGATCCACGGACTGACCGATTCTGACCAGCATCTCGATTCCCACCGAATGATCCACGTGGTCCGTCATCTGCTTCCGCCCGCCACCCAAAGCAATGATGGCCATTCCGATAGCCTCCGTGTCGATGGCGGACACGCAGCCGGCGTCCTGGGCTGTCAGTTCTGATGCGGGAGCGACCTGCATTTCGGCATCGGGATGGCCTCCCTGAGCTGTCACCATCCGGCGGTATTTCTGCAAGGCCGAACCATCGTCCAGTCGCTCAGTCGCCAGTGTGATGGCCGCTGAATGATCGGAACAGATTTCGGTGGCCGTCAGCAGTTGTGCGGCCAGTTCCAAAGTCAGACAGCGGACATCGGCGGGACCAGCGCCCTTCAGAATGTCAATCGATTCCTGAATCTCGACGGCATTGCCACACATTCGCCCCAGCGGCTGATTCATGTCCGTCAGCAGAGCGATCGTCTTCACGCCCATCTGCTGACCGGTCTGAACCAGAGACATCGCCAGTCTGCGAGCGTTCTCCTTCGTCTTCATAAACGCACCGGAACCGAACTTCACGTCCAGGACCAGAGCATCCGGAGATTCCGCCAGCTTCTTGCTCATGATGCTGGCCGTGATCAGCGGAATCGACGGCACTGTTCCGGTCACGTCACGGAGGGAATACAGGCGGCGATCAGCCGGTGCCAGTTCCGAAGATGCTCCGGTAATCACACAGCCGACGTCGGTCGTCAGCTGGTGAATTTCGTTCAGTGTCAGGTTGGTGCGGAAACCGGGAATGGCTTCCAGTTTATCCAGCGTCCCGCCCGTCGGTCCCAGACCCCGGCCCGACAGCATCGGCACCTGCAGTCCGCAGCACGCCAGCAGCGGCGCCAGCGGAATGGAGACTTTGTCGCCGACTCCGCCGGTGGAGTGTTTGTCAACTCGAGGAATTCGGTCATTCGGCCACTGCAACCGAGTTCCGGAATTCAGCATCTCCATGGTCAGAGCCGCGGTTTCCCGAGTGGTCATGCCGTTCAGAAAGATGGCCATTGCCAATGCGGACATCTGATAGTCGGGGATGCTTCCGTCTGTGAACCCCTGAATGAAAAATGCAATCTGTTCGTCAGAAAGTTCGTTCCCGTCTCGCTTGGCGGCAATGATCTGAGCTGGAATCATTCGGCCTGTGTTTCTGTCTGAGGGACCGACGGTCGAATCCGTTCGAAGTAGTTCTGAATCATGCGGCGATGTCCGGCCGGAATGGATTCCGAGTCCAGAACGGCGTCCGACAGCTTCTGGTACTTTGTGAAGGCCTCGACGGCCTGTCGCTGAGCTGTCTGGGGACTGTCGGGTGTCGCCGACGTGATCGTTTCTGTTTCCGTATCACCGTTCTCATTCAGCTGGCCGGAAAGTCGCGCCATCTGTCGCTGACTTTCCAGTTCCGTCTGAGGACCGTGAATGTTGCCCGCTGATTTTGCTCCGGCTTTCTGGCTGGACGACGCAGCGGTCTTGTCTGACTGTCCCTGAGATTCATTCAGCCCCTTGCCGCTCATATTGCCATCGCCTTCGGAATTGCTTTGGGCGGCCAGATGCAGTTTGCTCTCAGCCAGCTGGTCACTGGAATTCTCAAGCAGCTGCTTCAGCTGGTGATTGACCTGATGCTTTCTGACCTGCTGCCCCAGCTCTTCGCTCTGCTTCTGAGCTTCCTTTCCATCACCGCCTTTCACGGATTCGGACAGCTGCTTCAGAATGTCGGCAAGTTCCTTCAGATCTTCTTCCTGAGCCCTGTCGGCAGCTTTGGCCAGCTGTTCAGCGGCGGAACGAGCTTCGGCCGGAGCCAGTTTCTTCAGGTCCAGCTCTTCTTCAGTGATTTGCTGCAGTTCGTCCGCGGCCTTCGAGTACTGCTTCTCATCCAGAGCATTCGCGGCATTCTGAAACGGCTTCGCGACGCTGAGCGCCTCCCCCACTTCCTGCAGCTGTGCGTCCATAGCCTGAAGGTCCATCTCCGCGATCGCGGCTTTCATTTTCTGCTGCATTTCCGAAAGCGTCTTCAGCGACTCACGCATCTCAAGCACGGGGACTTTCAGAGTCTTCAGGTCCTGTTTCAGCCGGTCAGCCAGATCCTGCAGCTGAGAGTCATCTGTTTCTTCTGCAAGCGCTTCCAGCTGCTGAATCTCTTCTTCAATGACCTGAACTTCGGCCTGCACGGATTCCTGACTGACCACATTCAATGCTGTTTCAGTTCCGTAACCTGCCAGCAGGATCCGCCCGGTGGCCAGCAGCAGAACCACAATCGCCGGACACTCCCGCGGAATCCCCATCGGCACGGCCTGACGCAGGTTCAGCGCCTGAAGGACCTCGTCGGCATCCAGAATCTGCAGCTGCTGAAGATCGGATGGCGAGGAAAGTTCACGGAAACGCACCGCCGTGAGAATCCGGTCCTTCAAACAAAAACAGTGATCCACAAGACTGGCCGCGGAACTCAGGGAAACATTTTTCAGCAGTCCCGCCAGCAATCCGACCGCGGTCGAGACGACCAGAATCCATCCAACGCGTTCCGCCGTGACGGGCGAATTCATCAGCCAGCCGACCATTCCCGTGACCAGCGAGACGACAGCTCCAATCAGCAGGCCCATCGCTCCGAAGGCCAGAGCAGCTCGATAACGCATCCGCCTGATGACCGGAGCAAGCTTCTTTTGAATGTTGTCTGTCATCGGCCAACTTGAAATTTGCGCGAGAGAACCGCACCGCTGAAGTCTTCTCCAGCGAGAAATTCGTCGTGTCAGGCAGCTCCCAGCCCCATCATTCGTCGCCAGGCACTGACCTGACCCAGATGCAGCATCATATGTCCTCCCACGTAGAAATTCTGCATGGAACCCAGCGTGGGGAACAGTTCCGTCATACGTCCGCCGGTTGGGTTCGGCTGTTGCAGAACGTCATCATTGACGCCGCGGAAAGCCTCCATCGCGGCATGGTACCCCTGAAAGAAGAAGTCCGTGACCGCGGTCATTTCCGGATAAACGGAGCCGTTCGGATCGTCTGCACACACCGCATCCTTCGAAAACACGGCCTCGAACCCTTCCGGCACTTCCGGTGAATCCAGATTCAGGGCCTTCAGAATCCGAGGCGCGTACAGACTCAGATGCCCGTACACAAACGCCGCGTGATTCGACACTACCGAAACACCGCCCGGAGATGCGAACCGGGCAAACTGGTCGGGCTGAACATCTGTCAGGAGTCGAGTGGCATACGACAGGCTCAGCTGCAGTGAATCGGCAATCGTGTTGCCCATAGATCGAGACATTCTGATTTGACCTCTGAAGAAAGTGATTAAGTTCGCTGGTCCATGACGTCCGTTTGGCACTGGCTCGGCAAGGGAATGTTCGTGCGGTCAATCTCAGGCCAACACACGTTTGGCGAAGACCAGCGGTGTCGGGAATTCTAAACCGGTTCCGGATGCACCCATGGAGCACGATAGTTTCGCCGCAGCCTTGCGGTGGCTTCTTCATCACCGATGACGGTGTGCGTCGCCGGATCGAATTTCAATGTTCGTCCCAGCTCCAGTGACAGGTTCGCCAGAATGCAGCTCGCTGCGGAAATGTGTCCTTCTTCGATATCCGACACCGGGCGTTCCCGGGTTTCGATACAGTGCAGAAAGTCCCGCATGTGGCCTCGAACCGCTGACGCGACGTGCCGCTCCAGATCCTTTTCGTGTTCGTCTTCCGGATATTTGTCGTATTCGAACAGTGCTTCACCCTGCAGCTTCTGACCATTTCCTCGCGGTGTGAACTCATACTTATTCACACTCAGCTTCAGCGTGCCTTTGTCACCATAGATCGTGGCTCCCCACGGATATTCCGGATCCGGAGCAGCTCCCCAGGCTCGATGCTGCCAGATGACCGGGAAGTCCGGATGCTGGAAAGTGGCTGTCTGAGTATCCGTGGTGTTGGCGTCGGAATCCGTCTGCACCAGTATTCCGCCGTTGGAAGAAATGGACGTCGGCCAGCCCAGTTTCAGCATCCAGCGAACCATGTCATACATGTGAACGCACATGTCGCCCAGGATTCCGTTGCCGTATTCCATGAAGGCACGCCAGCCCCGAGGATGCACGAGTTCATTGTACGGACGCATCGGAGCGGGACCGGTCCACAATTCGTAATCGAAACCGTCCGGCACCGCGACGGCCGGCGCCTTCCGGTTGGCTCGCATGTGGTAATAACAGTAGCATTCGACCATCCCGATATCGCCCAATAGCCCTTCGTCGACGACCTTCTTTTTGGCGTCGATCAGATGCGGAGTGCTCCGTCGCTGCATGCCCACCTGCACGACTCGCTGATGCTTTCGAGCCGCGGTCAGCATGGCCTGACCTTCAATCACGTCCACGCCGATCGGTTTCTGCACCCAGACGTCGATGCCTTTTTTGACGCAGTCAATCATCTGCAGAGCGTGCCAGTGATCGGGTGTGTCGACCAGCATAATGTCGAACGGTTCATCGTTCAGCATTTGACGGTAGTCTTTGAAGACCCGAGGTGTCTTGCGGGACTTCTGGCGTTCGGCGACCAGTCCCGCAGCTTCGGCAGCCATGCGATCGTCAACGTCGCAGACGGCCGCAACCTCGACGTCCGCCACCTGCAGCAGCCGGAACAGATCGACCTTCCCATACCAGCCTGGCCCGATAATCCCCACTCGAGGAACTTTCGTCGGCGCGGCGGCGAACAGGCCATGACCAAGCGAAAACGCGGCAGCTCCCGCAGAAGCAGATTTCAGAAACGTTCGTCGGTGCATCATCGAAGATCGCCTGGACAAATTGATACGAAAAGAATGTTTCAACAGGAATTGAGAGCTCCCGGCTGATTTCCGAGAAACGGACATCGACGGCGAGAGTTCATTCGGGCGGAGTGAAACTCTGATGTCAGGGCAACGACCGAAGATTCAGGCTCGGCATCAGTCCCGCATCATGTCGGCCCACTGTACACGTTCCGACAGCAGACGTCGATGAAAACCATCGCCGGAATCACGGCTGGCCGAACTGCCTGTCCAACCCTCCGGCTGCTCACGTTTTGAAATCCGGTACTGCCGTAGTGCTGTTTGTTCCCGCACTACAGACATTGACCAGCGGTTGCTATCATCCGCGGCACTTGTGTTCCATTCCGCCGGGTGATGTCCCGGATAGGCCATTCAGACAGTCGTTTTCCGCATGTTTCAGCCCGTTTCCGACAGCAATTTCGTTCCCGGTGAACACTCCGTCCTGAAGTTCTGGGACCAGCACCAGACCTTCCGCAAACTGCGGGAAAAGAACCGCGGCAAAAAGCGCTGGAGCTTTCTGGACGGCCCCATCACCGCCAACAACCCCATGGGAGTTCACCACGCCTGGGGACGCACGTACAAGGATACGTATCAGCGTTTCTTTGCGATGACCGGCCACGATCAGCGTTACCAAAACGGTTTCGACTGCCAGGGCCTGTGGGTCGAAGTGGAAGTTGAAAAGCAGCTGGGGCTGGGGACCAAGACCGCCGTCAACGAATACGGCATCGACAACTTCGTGAACGAATGCAAGCGCCGAGTTCTGAAGTTTGCGGCTCGACAAACAGAACAGTCACAACGACTGGGCTACTGGATGGACTGGGACAGCCCGGACACTCTGCGCGAACTGGCCGAACATCTGGGCACCGATGCCGAAGTCACCATCACGGCTCCCAGCGGCAAAACGGAAACCGCGAAGGCTCATCAGCTGGTCGAAAAGCTCGGCAACCCGGAATGGGGCGGCAGCTACTTCACGTTCAGCACCGAAAACAACGAAACCATCTGGGACTTCCTGAAGAAGTGTTTTGAACGAGGCAAAATCTATCAGGGCCACGATGTCATGCCCTGGTCCGGCCGAGGCGGCAGCGCGTATTCACAGATGGAAATCGCCGAAGGCCGCAAGCTGACGACTCACAAGAGTGTGTTCGTTCGGTTTCCGATCAGGCGTCGAGAGTCGAGTGACGAGAGTCCAGCGTCATCGCATGCTCTGGACTCTGGACACTCAACTCTGGACTCTCCCGAATACCTGCTGATCTGGACGACGACTCCGTGGACTCTGACATCTAACGTTGCTGCCGCCGTCAATCCAGAACTCGATTACGTCAAGATCCAGGCGAAGAAAGATGGAGCCATCTATTACTTCGCAAAAGACAACCTCAACTTTCAGCGACTGGCCACAGAATTCAAAGAGGGCTTTGGGCGTCCGGAATGGAAATGGCCGGAAGGCGTCGGCAAACTGAAAACGATCGCTCAGATCTTCAAGGAACAGAGCGGCTTTGAAGAACTCGGCACGGTGAAAGGTTCTGAACTGGTCGGGCTGCGCTATGAGGGTCCGTTTGATGACCTGCCAGCTCAGCAGATGGACGGCGGATATCCCGTCGAAGACAGAAATCTCGGCAAGTGCGGAGCTTCCTGGCATCAGGTGATCGATGGCGGCCGCGATTCCCGAGGCAACGCCAATGTTGTGGCGGGTGAAGGAACGGGCATTGTGCATATGGCTCCGGGTTGCGGAGACATCGACCACAAGATCGGTACGTCCATCGGCATGCCGATCATTGCTCCTCTGAAAGACGATGGCACGTACGGTGATGCCTTTGGCGAATTCAGCGGCAAGGAAGCCATCGCTCCGGAAACGGCTGAACTGGTCTTCGAAAAGCTGAAGGAAAAAGGGCTGCTGGTGGCGGTCGAAACTTATCCTCACATCTATCCGCACCGGCGACGAGCTGGTCTTTCGACTGGTCGACGAATGGTTCATCAACATGGACTGGCGTGACGAAATCAAGGACGTCACCCGGCAGATTCGCTGGCTGCCGGACAGCATTGACGGGCAGAATCGCGAAGTCGAATGGTTGTCCAACATGGGCGACTGGATGATTTCCAAGAAACGTTTCTGGGGACTGGCTCTGCCCATCTGGGTGGACGAAGAAGCCGGCGACTTCGAAGTGATGGGCTCGCTGGCCGAATTGAAGGAGCGTGCCGTTGAAGGCTGGGACGATTTCGCCGGCAACACGCCTCATCGTCCGTGGATTGACAAGGTCAAAATTCGCAATCCGAAGACCGGCAACCTGATGACTCGGATTGAAGACGTTGGCAACCCGTGGCTGGATGCCGGCATCGTGCCGTTCAGCACCATGAACTTCAATCAGCGCTATCCGACCGATGCTCTGAACTGGGCCGACTGGTATCCGGCCGATCTGGTGACCGAATGCTTCCCTGGCCAGTTCCGCAACTGGTTCTACAGCCTGCTTTCGTTGTCGACCATGATGATGTTCGACCTCGATGGCAAACGTACGGCCGAAGATAAGAAGCCGTTTCGAACTCTGCTGGGCCATCGCCTGGTGCAGAACGAAGAAGGCAAGCCGATGCACAAATCCGACGGCACCGCCATCTGGTTTGAAGAAGCGGCGGAGCAGCTCGGTGTGGACACCATGCGCTGGATGTATCTGTCTCAGAATCCCGCTCAGGACCTGCGATTCGGAACTCGACACCCCGACCAGAACGTCACGCTGCAGACTCCCGATGGTCCGATCGACAAAACCAAAGAAGGAGTCCCCACGGCTCTGGTGACCAGCGGCCCGGCCGATGAAACTCGCAGAAGAATCCTGATCCCGCTGTGGAACTGCTACAAGTTCTTCGTGGACTATGCCATCGCCGACGGCTGGTCGCCGAGCGACGAACTACGCAGCAGAGTCGCCCAAAGTAGCCATCACGGCCTATGTAGCCATCACTCTCCGAGTGATGAGCCTTCGCGGGCTGACTCTGCCGCAAACCAGACAACATCGCCGTCAGATTCAGCTTCTTCAAAGACAACTTCTGCAAAAGATTCAGCTGACAGCACCGCCGCAAATTTGTCGGGATCGGCTTCTGTGGGGGCTCATCACTCGGAGAGTGATGGCTACATAGGGGGTGATGGCTACGCTGATCGTCCGGAAATCGATCGCTGGATTCTGTCCAACCTGCAGTCTCTGATTCAGAAGGCTCATGAAGACTTCGCCAATTACAACGCCCCCGGCTTCTGTGCGGCGGCGGAAGACTTCATTGATGACTTGAGCAACTGGTACATCCGCCGCAACCGCCGCCGCTTCTGGCGTTCGAAGGATGCGTCCGATACCGACAAGACGGCCGCCTATGAGACGTTGTACGAAGTGCTGGTCACACTTTGTCGACTGCTGGCTCCGTGCATTCCGTTTTTGACGGAGCGGATGTATCAGAACCTCGCCTTCGGCGAGAAGTCCTCAGTTTTCAGTGGTCACTGTTCAGAGAAGACAGCAGACGCTGAGACTTCTGAAAACTGGAAGCTGAAAACTGAAAACTCCGGCTTGCCGGCCTCTGTTCACCTGTGTGATTACCCAACGCCCGATTCTTCTTTGCTGGACGAAGCGTTGAATCGTCGTATGGCGGCGGCACAGTTGGTTGTGAAGCTGGGGCATAAGCTGCGGGAAGAGAATGCTCTGCGAGTTCGACAGCCCTTGGCTGAACTTCAGTTTGCAGCTGCCGATCCGGAAACGGCTTCTGCGATTGCTCAACTGGCCGATGTGATCGGTGAAGAACTTAACATTGAGAAGGTGACTCAACGGCCGAACCTCGACGATTTGGTGAGCTATATCTACAAGCCAAACCTGAAGACTTTAGGGGCGAAGATGAAAGGCGACATGCCCCATGTGTCCAAATATCTTTCAACGATCTCTGAAAAGGAAGCTGCTCCGCTCCGCGCGGGCGAGAAGATCAACATCTTCCCCAAAGACGGGCTCATGGTAACTCTCGGCCCGGAAGACGTGCTGATCAGTACTCAGCAAAGCGCCGAATGGGTGTGCAGTGATGAAGCGGGGATTCAAATTGCCATCAGCACGGTGCTGACGGACGACCTGATTCGCAAAGGCATGTCGCGCGACTTTGTTCGCCATGTTCAGCAGCTTCGCAAAGATGCCGACCTGCACATTCAGGACCGGATCAAAATCGAATACCACAGCGAAGACAACCTGCTGCAGGCGATGGTCGCTGAATGGGGCGACTACATCTGTGGCGAAACTTTGTCTGATGGGATTGAATTCGTTTCTGCATGGCCAGGCGACCGCAGAACCGTCAGCGTGGGTGACGTTCAAACGGGAATCCAGATCGTTCGCCGTGTCTGATGCCGGATGTCCGCACCCTCGGCTTCCCTGGGCACTCAAGTTGACGGTTTCCGTCAATGATGTTTTCCGAATGCTTCTTCGGTCGAATCAAATGAAAAATGTTCTGCGAATTCTGTGGGGCGCTGTTCTGCTTTCCGGTTCAGCGGTGCCGGCCGATGAAACTGCGAAGGGTCTGTATCTGGATCTGGACGACCAGGCATATCGTCAGGTTGTCGTGGATCATGAAGCAGGGCAGTATCTGGGGCATCCGACGACAGTGCTGCTGGAGGATGGGAAGACGATTCTGTGTGTCTATCCCAAAGGGCACGGTCGCGGAGGCATTGTTTATAAGCGGTCTGGTGACGGTGGTCTGACGTGGAGCGATCGGCTGCCGACTCCGGACAGCTGGATGACGTCAAAGGAAGTGCCCACACTTCACCGGGTCATCGGCCCGGACGGAAAGAAACGAATCATCATGTTTTCGGGACTGTATCCCTGCCGGATGGCCGTAACGGAAGATGACGGCGAGTCGTGGTCCGAACTTCAGCCCGTCGGGGAATGGGGCGGAATTGTCACCATGGGCTGCGTCTTCGACCGCCATACCGGACCAGGACATTACATGGCCATGTTTCACGATGACGGACGATTCTTTACCGGAAAACCCGACGGCGTCAGCCCTGTGACGTTTACTCTGTACAAAACAATGTCCGAAGACGGCGGGCTGACCTGGTCGTTTCCGGAAGTCGTGGACCGTTCCAGCAGCCATCACATCTGTGAACCCGGAGTGATCCGGTCGGCGGATGGAAAACAGCTGGCCGTGCTGTTGCGGGAAAACAGCCGTCGACACAATTCTCAGATCATTTTCAGCGATGACGAAGGCCGCACCTGGAGCAGTCATTGTGATCTTCCGGCAACACTGAATGGTGACCGCCACACAGCTGTGCAGCTTCCCGACGGGCGGCTGTTCATTTCCTTTCGCAGCATGCCGGTCGGTTCGAAACCTCCGCATCAGGGCGACTGGGTGGCCTGGGTGGGCACGTATGACGATCTGCTGAACGGTGCGGATGGCCAGTATGTGGTGCGTCTGAAAGACAACAAAAAGGGATCGGATTGTGCTTATCCAGGAGTACACATGCTGCCCGACGAAACCATTGTTACCACGACGTATGGTCACTGGTCCGCCGGCCAGGCACCTTACATTCTCACTGTTCGGCTGAAACTCAGCGAGCTTGATGCGATGGCGCAGAAGTAGCAGTGACCGTCGAATGACGAGCGAAACGGAAACAGGTCTGATGGAAGTTGATTTTCGAAACTGTCTGGCAGAGTATTCGGGGCACGGGGTGCGCTTCTCGTATCCGGATATCTGGGAGATCACTGAAGAATCTGATGACGGCGACATCCTCATCACAGTGGCGTCGCCGGGCACGTGCTTCTGGACGCTCCGGCTGCTGCCCGGCTGTCCGGCTCCGCCTCAGGTCGTCGAATCCTGTGTCGCTGCCTTTCAGGAAGAATACGATGAGATGGAAGTCGAAAAGGTGACCATTCACCTGGCCGAAATGCCCGCGTATGCTCGCCAGCTGGAGTTCTTCTGCATGGAACTGATGAACACCGTGGGCCTGGCCAGTGTTCGGTGTAACGAGATGACCATTCTGATCTGGTGGCAGGGCACCGATCATGAACTGATTGAGTGCCAGGAGATTCTCGGGCACATGACCGGGAGCGTTCGCGTCGACAGTCTGCGGGACGAAAAATAAGCCTCGCACCGATGCATGGTTCGCTGGGGGATTCTGCCCGGGGGAAGTCAGCCTTCGCCGTATCGAAGGCAGCGTTCAGGAAAGCGGTCGGAGATGCGGCCGATTTGCATTTGCGGCCGCTGATGAACGTTCAATTGTCTGAAGCAGCCTCTGCCTGAGACCGATGTCACTGCCAAAGGGACGTGACTCTATTCTCGGGAGGCGATTCGATGGCATATCTGTTTGTCGGTGGCAGTCAGCGCACCGGAACCTCTCTGGCTCAGCAGCTGCTGTGTCAGCTCCCGAACGCCAATCCCTATCTGTATGAAGCCTCGTATCTGCGGCAGCTGGTGAGCTGCTATTCGGAGACTCGAAACAACTTCAATCGCAATCATGCCAGCTACTTCGGGACGGTGCAGTCGCTGCGAAACTTCAGTTCCGGAGTGGTGCGCGCTTTTCTGGAGAACGCCTCGGGGCGGTTGGGAAGTCCCGAGCACCTGATTCTGAAGGAGCCGCATCTGACACTTTACTGGCCATGGCTGTTTGAACTGATTCCCGAAGCCATGTTTCTGATGATGGTGCGTGATCCTCGCGATGCCATCGCGTCCATGGTTCAGGTCGGCGAGCGCCAGAGGGAAATCGGCCAGAATTATCTGTTCGTCAATCGGGACATTCTGCAGCTCAGTCGTCACTTCCTGTCATTCTATGAACCGGCGTTTGCGGTCAGTGACGATGAGTTTCGAAATCAGCTGGCCGTGGTGCATTATGAAAAGCTGGTGACCGATCCGGTTCAGACCCTCAGCGACATCGCCGGATTCACGGGTCTGTCGTTTGACCAAATCGATCCCTTTGGAGAGCTCGATAACGGCCTTGTCAGCGTCGATGCCAACGCCAACAGCCGAATGTACGCTCCCTGGGTCACGGATGTGAGCGGAAAGAAGGTTTCTCGACAGCGCATCGGCAACTACGCTCAGGTTCTGACAGCAGCGGAAGTCGTCATCATCGAACGCGAGTGTGCCGACTTCCTGGAATGGTTCGGCTACGACCGACGCGCCGCTTCGTGAGATCGGTCGTCAATGCCGGGAACGTCGAGCTCAGCCGGACAGATCCAGGAAGCTTCCGTCGCTGCGAACTGCAGGTCTGAGTTTCAGTGATTCTCCGATCTCGACAGCCATTGTCTGAGTTCTGCGAGGACGATGGGAATCTGGAGAGTCAGGGTTTCCAGCAGCGGGGCAGCGTCTTCGACGGAATTCTGTGATCCGATCTGTTCCAGCTGCCGAGCGACAGCGGACACATCTGCGGCTCCGAATGTTGCCAGAGTTCCCTTGAGAGTATGTCCCATCCGGTGCAGAGTTCCGGCGTCAGCGCGGGCAGCGGCTTCCTGAGCCTGCTTCAGGAGCCGGGGAGCTTCATCAAGGAACGCTTCGATCACCAGCTTCAGCAGTTCCGGATCGTTGTCGACGCAGTCCAGTGCGATTGCGATGTCGATGAGCTGCGGCGGCCGGTGTTCCGTGCGCGTTGGCGCAGCTTCCGCGTGCGGAACGGCGGAAGCTGCGAAATGACCGTCGGAAAGATCTGCCGGATGGCCGGGTTTCAGCTGCAGCGTTCGAAACATCTCCGCGATCTGCTGGCCTCGGATGGGCTTCGACAGGTACTCGTCCATTCCGGCTTCCAGGCAGCGTTCGCGATCACCTTTCATGGCGTGAGCCGTCATGGCGACGATCGGCGTTCGAAAACCGGCCTGCTGCTCGAATTCACGTTCTCTGAGTGGCCTGGAGCCCATCCAGTTCAGGCATCTGGACATCCATGAGGACGACGTCAAATCGGCTGTTCCGATAAGCCTGAACAGCTTCGGGAGACCATTCTGAGCAACCGTCACGGAGTGGCCGTATTTCTTCAGCAGGCCAGTCGCCAGTTTCTGATTACAGAGTTATCTTCGGCCAGCAGCACCGACAGTCCGGTGACGGTATCGGGCCCGGAAACCGGCACCGGCAGATCGCCGTCTTCGGCTTCGTTCACACCAAGAACGGACACGATGGCATCAAACAGTTCCGACTGTTTGACGGGCTTCATCAGATGCCCATCGATTCGCAGCACCTTTCGACGAACGGCATCTCCGGGGCGCCCGGCCGAGGAGTCAGCATGATGATCTTCAGCGGATCAGGTTCGGAACCCTGTCGAATTCGTTCGCACAGTTCAAAACCGTCTCGTCAGGCATGTTGACATCGGTCAGCAACAGAGAAAACGGCTCGGCGATGAAAACTTTCCTTCAGCAGATTCAGACCGGCTTCAACGCTGTCAGCCACAACGGGGACCATTGCCCAGTTGGAACACATTTCCTGCAGAATACGACGATTGGTGGCATTATCGTCCACGATCAGAGTGCGGGTTCCATGCACAACGACCGGGTTACAGGAACGCGCGCTGGAATGTCCTGGGCGATTCCGAATTCGGCATTGAAGGTGAATACGCTGCCCTTGCCCAGCGTGCTTTCGCAGGTGAGCTGACCATTCATCATCTGCACCAGCCGCGTGGAGATGCTGAGTCCAGGCCGGTGCCGCCGTAGGTTCGGGTGGTTGATGTGTCTGCACGGTGAAAGGCATCAAAATGCCGGCCTGTTTGTCGGCCGCAATTCCGATTCGGTGTCCGACACCGACACCTGCAGGCGAACACGATCGTCGCGTCGGTCCAGCAAGTGGCTCGCAGCACAACTTCGCCGCGTTCCGTAAACGCGATGGCATTGCCGACCAGATTGACGACGACCTGACGCAGCCGAGCCGGGTCGCCAATCAGAAACTCGGGAATCGATTCATGGATCGAATACGCCAGTTCCAGACCCTGCCGGTGAGCTCGGGTCCCCAGCAGTTTCATGGTATCGCCGAGAGACTCGTGCAGACTGAAGGGAATGGCTTCCAGATCCAGCTTGCCGGATTCAATCTTGGAGAAGTCCAGAATGTCGTTAATGAGGTCCAGCAGCGATTCGCCGGACGACTGGACCATCAGCAGATATTCGCGCTGCTGGCTGGTGAGTTCTGTTTCCAGAAGCAGTTCCGTCATCCCGAGGACGCCGTTCATCGGGGTTCGGATTTCATGGCTGACATTGGCCAGAAAATCGCTCTTGGCTCGGTTCGCGGCATCGGCGGCTTCCAGAGCCTTCCGGATGGCTTCCTCGTTGCGTTTCCGTTCGATCACTCGTCCGACCTGTTCCCCCACGCTCTGGAAGACGCTCAGCAGAGCCACATCGACGGGCTGTTCGGTTCTGGCGAAGAATTCCAGCACGGCCACGGTTTCTCCCTGGATTACGACGGGAAAGGCAACTCCGCTGATCAGGCCAGCCTGCCGAAAGATCTCAGCACTTTGACGGTCGAAGACGTCCGGAACGTTCGGAATCCAGCCGGGTTCGGCCGACACCCACACCGCTCCGGCGAGCCCTTTGCCTCGAGGCAGCAGATGGGACTCCGTGAGCGACCGGAAGTACTGCATCTGAGGATCGACTTCCGGATACCACAGCTGCATCGACGTCAGGAAGTTTTCGTTCGGCGGATCTGCCGGTCGGAACACATGCCCGACTTCCCATTCGGTCTTGTCACACACCAGTTCCAGGCATCCCTGCAGCGCCTCCTGCAGTGACGAACTGTCGCGTGCGAGCGAGGTGGCCTGATACAGAAGTTCGGCTTCGACGGCTTTTCTGGCCGCATGCTGCTGAGCTCGTTTCAGTCGAGTGATATCACGTCCGATGCCGACGAGTCCGATGACATTCCCATCGGCATCGCGCAGAGGAATTTTGCTGGTGAGCATCCAGAGCGTTTCACCGGTGGCATCGACGTTGGATTCTTCCCGATCAATCAGCGGCTGGCCCGACGCCATGACTCGCTGATCATCTTCCTGAAAATGGCGAGCGACTTCGGCGGGAACAAAGTCGAAGTCGGTTCGTCCTTCAAGCTGCCGGGGACTGCGCTGTCCGTACAGCCGGGTCAGAGCCGGATTTGTGAGAAGAAACCGTCCCTGGCGGTCCTTGATGAAGATGACATCCGGCAGATGGTTGGTGAGTGTTCTCAGCCGATCGCGTTCGCGTTCAAGCTCTTCCTCAATGCGAATCAGGTCGGTAATGTCGCGGGAAAGCCCGAACGTGCCGACGATGTTCCCGGCAGAATCTCTGAGCGGCAGCTTGGTTGACGATGCCCACGTGACCGGACGATCCGGCCATGTTTCCCGTTCGACTCGGCCCACCAGCGGTTCACCGGTCCGCATGATCCGCAGTTCGTCGGCTCGGGTTTCGGACGCATGCTCTTCGGTGAAGAAATCCCGATCCGTCATCCCGACGGCATCGGCGGCGGACTTCAGTCCGAACATCCGCGCCATGCTTTCGCTGATTCGCAGGAACCGGCTGGCTTCGTCCTTGAAGTAGATCGCGTCCGGGATGGAATTCAGCAGAGTTTCCAGCAGAGCCTGATCATGCAGCTGCGGATCATCAGATGGTTCCGGCGCGGATTCGGGAGAAGGTGTCGTCATGACGGCTGCCTGTTTCGAATCAGTGTGACCTGGTTGCCGCGATCGTTCCACTGCACGTCATCCACGAACAGTCTCATCATCATCACGCCGCGGCCGTGGGGTTTCAGCAGGTTTTCGGGATCTGTCGGATCCGGAAGAGTGGATGGATCGAAGCCCGGCCCCTCGTCGGTGATCCGGACTCGCATCTGTTCCGGAGTCAGACTGGCCGACACCCGGACTCGACGATCACACCATGGAAGAGACTGGCTGCGTTCACGAGCCAGCCGATCAAATTCCTGGCCGTCGCCTTCGCGCAGTTTCGAATCCAGTTCCAGGTTGCCGTGCAGGCAGGCATTCAGTAAAGCTTCTTCCAGAGCAATCCCCAGACGCGGAAGTTCTGACACCGGGCACAGATCCACTGAACCGACTGCCTGCCGGAGAAAACGAGCTGTTGCTGACATCAGAACTCGATCATTCACGAGGCTGAGTTCGTACTCATCCCATTTCAGCTGCTGCATTAACGCTGACCGGGACGACTGCTCGCGATGGGCATCCAGAACACGAGCGACGGATTCATGCAGCCACGGAGCGCCGCTGGTTTTGTTGACATACCAGGCCGCTCCGCCGCGAATTGCTTCGACGGCCAGTTCTTCACTGCCGACTCCGGTCATCAGAATCACGGGAATTCGCGGATGCTGTTCCCGAAGTTCACGAACCAGCTTCAGGCCGTTCATATCGGGCATCTGCATGTCGGTCAGCACGAGGTCGCAGGGCTGCTGAGCCAGCAGGTCCAGAGCTTCCCGGCCGCTGCCGGCGGTGGAAACGGTGTAGTCCGACTGCCGACTCAGGAGTCCGGCAATGCGGACGCGGTCCGTTGCAGAATCGTCGACAACCAGAATGGAAACCACTCGCTGCTCCTGCCGTCTTTTATTGCCTGAGATACTGCCGTCGCCCGCCGGGACCTCAGCGACCTGCTGTCCGGCCGGTCACGGGCTGGTCCTGCCATTCAAGGTTCGCCACCAGTGTGACGGAATTCCCCGCGGGACTGTAGGTCACGGATTTCATCAGATGCCGCATTCGTCGAATTCCGTTTCCGTTATTGAAAGTGTCATCCGGCGCCTCGTTCAGATGATCGACCGCCGCTGTATTGAACCCCGGGCCGGTGTCCTGAACAGTGAACTCGACTGTCATCCCGCAGACTCGCATTGTGAACTCAATCTGCACGGCCGTATGTTTCCCGGACACGGCCTGTGCTGCAGCAGCGGGGATGTAATCCTGCCGGGAACGCTGCAGAGGAAATTGGTTGACCTGCAGAGTTCCGTGGTACCACGAATTCAGCAGAGCCTCGCGCACGGCGGCCGACATGTTCTGAATCTGCTGCGATGAAAATCGGTTCATCGCCTGAAGTCTCTGGCCGACGAAATTCACAACCGACCGAATCTGTTCCGGATGGCTTTCGAATTCGAAGCGACAACGGGTTTCCGTGAGGTACTGCAGAACTCGGCGAGTCGTTCGAACTTCTTCCTGATCGCTGATCACTTCCCGCAGCACGGTCCCCAGTCGTTCGGCCAGCTGCCGCTTGGGGACGTAGTTGACAGCTCCCATGGAAACGCAGTCGGCAGCGATCTGATCGTCACCCTGAGACGTGATCAGCACGACGGGGATCAGCGGAAAACGTTCGGCCATTTCCTTCAGCAGCTGACGACCGTCCATTCCCGGCATGACCAGGTCAGACACCACAACATCCACGGGAGATTCCGACAACAGATCCAGTCCCGCCAGAGCGCCTCCGGCGGTCAGCACATTCCAGCCGGGATGACCGTTGCGAATCAGTCCGGCACAGCGAGTCCGGTCTGTGACGGAATCGTCAATCAGCAAAATCGTCACAATGGGTTCTGAATCGGTCATGACCTGAAATCAGGATTCATTCTTCTGAGAAGAAACCATCGGATCGTCCTGATCGGAATCGTCACTCACCGAATCTTCCTGAACGGCATTCTTGATCAGCGTCACCTGACGCCCGGAATCGGCGAAGATCACTTCGTCCATCATGCACCTCATCAGCGTGGTGCCTCGGCCACTGCCATCCGCGTTCGGGCCTTCATGACCAGCCAGCGCGTCCACATCGAAGCCTCGGCCGTCATCGCCGATGGTGAATTCTGCCTGAGTCCGGGAGATCCGTGCGTGAATGTGAATTCGCCGATGGCGATAGGGTTCTGCAGATCGCCGCAGACTGGCCAGCTGTTCCAGATCTTCGGGAAGGGTGGCCATCTGTGATTCAATTTCCAGGTTGCAGAGATAGCACGCATTTTCAATGGCTTCCTGCAGAGCAATCCCGACTCGCATGCGTTCCGTGACGTCACCCAGCGGCATGCAGCGAAGCAGGTCCAGCAGATAGCGCACACAGCTGTTGATGCTGTTCAGATCGTTCGGCAGCTCAAAACGAAGATTCGCATCGGACACGTAATGCATGAGCCGTGAATGAGAATTCTCCAGACGAGCAGCATCGTAAACTCGATTCAGAATCCCAATCAGGTCTTCGGCCAGCCGCGGCTTGGGAACATAACTGGCAGCTCCGCGCCGAAGAGCCGACGCGGCAACGTCCTCGCTGCCCTGAGCTGTCATCAGAATGACGGGAATCTGCGGGTGCTCTTCCTTCAGTGCCGTGACCAGTTCCAGACCGTCCATTTCCGGCATCTGCAGATCGGTCAGGACGATGTCCGGAAGCCAGTGTTCCATCTGCTCCAGAGCGTCCACGCCGCTGTCGCACTGACGGATCGTACATTCCAGCCAGCGACTGGCGATTCCCGTGGCCCGCACCCGATCGGTTGTGGAATCATCAACGATCAGAAGTTTCGGCATTTCGAGCCCTTTCCCAAACCAGACTCAGTCACCACATGACCCTCGACATTGCACCCGATTCCCGGCAAATTGTCCACCGTGCAGGACTGAAAGGGTGCGGGTTTCATCGGGGAAGTGCGGCGATCCACATCAGTTGATTTCGGGCACACGTTCGGTCGGCGAAGGAGCCTTCTGAGAAACAGGTCGGTAAAAGAACTTCCGCACCACCTCTTCCGCCGGCGGATCACTCAGCACCGACACCACGAGGCCGGCGGCGAACGAACTGACAATTGCCACGACCACCGGATCCAGCGACAGCGGCCGCAGCGGCTTGTCGAAACCGCCACCGGTGAGCCAGCCTCCGACATACAGTGCCAAATGACTGAGAAACCCGGCCAGCATCGCCGCCGTTGCTCCGGATGTCGTCGTGCGTTTCCAGTACAGACCCAGCGTTACCGGGGCCAGAAAACAGGCCGCCAGTCCACTGCCGACATACACAATCAGGTACTGCAGAAACTTCGGCGGATTCAGTGCCGCCACAACAATCAGGGCACCCACCAGAACCGTACAGAAGTAGCTCAGACGCTGCAGCTGCCGCTGGGTGGCTCGAGGATTGATATTGCGCTGATAAAGATCGCGAACGATGGCGGACGAAATCATCAGCAGAAAACTGTCCACCGTGGACATCACTGCCGCAAACGGAGCGGCAATCAAAATCCCCGCCAGCCAGCCGGCTCCGATGTTGTTCGTCAGTGTCACAGCCAGCTGAGGCATCACTCGGTCGGATTCTGTTTCCATCCCGGGCAGCAGCAGGCGAGAACAGCAAAAGATCACCACCAGAGGAAAGTAGATGCACGAGAAGTAGATCGCCACCGAGACGATCGAATATCGCAGAGTCTTCGTATTGCCGAACGCCATCAGCCGCACCATTCCGCCCGGCTGACCGGTTCCCGAAACCGCCCAGTAAAAGAACATCGAAAACGCGAGACTCATCGGCAGAAACCCATGCATGTCCGTCGCGTGAGCTCCCGGAGCCGTCACGAAACTTCCCGGACGATTGTTGCCGGGAAACGCCGCGGGCACCGATGATTCAACACCGGAAATCTTCAGCGCCAAACTGAAGGGAACCGGAGTTGCGCCGGAAATAATCCGTTGCAGGTCTCCGGCGTCGACAATTTCAATGGCCCTGACCGGCACGCCTTCAGGCTCAGCTGTGAGCGATTCCGATTCCGCCAGCCGGAAAACTCGACCGTCATCAGAACGAAGCCAGGTACCTTTGACGGCCATCAGCTCATCGCCGACAGGTGTGATTCGCAGCACGGCGTTCTGAGGCGGAATCATGGCAGCCAGTTGCTGAGTCGCCTGAGGCAGACCACCAGCCTGTGAAATGGCGAGCGGCAGCATGATGATCACGCCCAGGACCATCACAATCCCCTGCATCACATCGGTCCACACCACGGCGTGAAATCCGCCCCAGGTTGTGTACACAATCACGGCGACACCAAAGCCCAGCAGGCACAGCACGTAGCCCGCATCCAGTCCGCTGAACAGCGGCATCGAGGCCATGGCAGTCGCTGCGAATGATCGCAGCCGCAGGTACGCTTCGTTCTCTCCCAGCAGAGTCTGCAGAATGACGCTGCCGGCTTTGAACTGGCCGACCAGATTCACACAGGTGAAGAAGACCAGCAGTACTGTTCCCAGCAGAGCAAATGACCGGCTGTCGAAACGGTCTCGAAGAATATCGGGAACCGTGATGGCTCCTGTTTTCCGAGCAACCTGGTTAATGCGTTTGCCCAGCAGCCCCATCGTACACAGCGGAAAGATCATGTAACTGGCGATCCAGAATGCCAGGACCCAGCCATGAGTATAGATCAGCGACGGAAACCCGGTGAATGATCCCCCGGACGCGCTGGTGGCGGCAAATGTGAGCCCCAGAGTCCACACGCCCAGACTGCGGCTTCCCAGGAAGTATTCCTTCAGAAAGCTGCGTTCCCGCAACAGGCGATTGGACAGAGCCGCCAGACCAAACACGGCAAGCGTGTACACCAGAAACGTTGTCAGAGCCGCGTTTCCGCCGGCGGCCAGCAGCAGAGAAGAGTTCAGTCGTTCAGGAAACATGACCGGCCTCCTGACCAGCGACCCCTGCGGCCGACACGTCCTCAGGATCCGGCGGATCTTCTCCGAGATCTGCGTCCTTCATGTATCCCAGGCAGAAAACAATCGTGACAACGTTGGCCAGCAGCCACGGCAAAGCCACTCCCCATACGATCCATGTCGGCATTCCCAGAATCATCGGAAACTGCTGAGGGTCGACCTCTTTCGCGTAGCCGGTGGACAGACAGACCGAAACGGTCCACACAAAGCAGATCAGCCAGATCGAAAGAATCACCTTCGCTTCCTTCAGGCTGTCCACAAACAGTGGATCCGGCTCGAAGTCTGATGCATTTGTCATCTGTTCTCTTTCCCCTCATTGCCTGGCCAAACGCCCGGATTCGAAGTGTCTCCCGGAAACGCATCCACTGGTCGCTCAGAAAGGATGACTCAATGTGATCAGAGGCACAACCCAACAGCGTGAAGAGTCCGGCTGGAATCGCTGTCGGTCAATGTCAGGTGGCACAGACATTCCTGTCTGTGGAGTTTCAGGAGAACCTGGTCTCTCTGGCCTGACATTTTTCAGGAGCCAAAGCACGACATCATTCACCAAGATGCGTTTTCAGGAATTCAAACGTTCCCCTGCCGTTGATGGTGTGCGGTCCCACGAACCATTCGATGGCTGTACGTTCCCCGATGCCCAGTTTTGCCGCATACAGGTGTCGGACTTTCGCGTATTCATGAGCAACCCAGTGATCGCGGCCGACCCCGTCAAAGTGGCCGCGTTCGACCATGAAGGGCCGCGGGCAGATCAGTGCAGCCATTTCTGCGTAGTTGAAGGTGCTGCCCAGATCCCATTCGAAGATTTCGTATTCCGGTGTCCACACATAACTGAAGTCTTCCGACGTGCTGGCGTTCTTGCGGACCCATTCATTGAAGTCAGCACTGCAGATGGACAGGCAGTAATCCGTCACCAGAGCGGGAATGCGCATGGCCGACTTTCCGCCGTAGCTCAGCCCGTAAAACGCAATGCGTTCCGGATCGACGCCGGGCTGAGTCTTCAGCCAGTTCACGATCTGCTGATGCTGAGGAACGATGATGCTGAACAGCGTCTTTCCCAGAGGATTTGCCTTCCGCTGCAGAGTGCGGAAGCGGTCCTGAAAGAGATATGGATTCTGAGGAGCAAACGTGATGTAGCCCTGTTCACACAGCTTTGCGGCGAAGTCATGGTACGCTCGGTGATCATCCAGAAATGTGTCTGTCGGCCGTCCTTCCAGCCCGTGCTGACAGACCACGACCGGACGCTTTTCGCCGGGCTTCAGATTCTTCGGCACCAGCAGAACTCCGTAGGCAAACACATCCGGAAACACGTCCAGCATCACTTCATGGCCGGTCCAGTGTTCTGTGTCCCATGTCTGTCGGCTGCGAGCATTCAGCGGCAGCAGTGGGCGATCGAACCGGCCAATCACCTCTTCCCGAAAAATGCGGCGGTACTTCTCGACGCTTGTGCTGAAGGCGTCCAGTGAACTGCTGTCAAGCCCCTTCAGAAAGTCCTCGCGAACAAACGAACTGAGATTCAGCAGCGCCTGATTGTGTCGATCGATCTCTTCCAATTGCCGCTGATGACGTTCGGCAATGCGATCGGGAAGATTGTCCCGCGCAGACGTCACGGAACCGGGTTCGGTAGCACGAATCTGATCGGGGGAACCGGCATGATCAAGCAGCTCGCCGAGCAGTACTGTCAAAGCCTGTTCGTCACAGAACTGGCTGGTGATTCCAAAGATATTGGTCACTCCGCCTCGCTGATCCGGCGGAACCTGCAGCCGCACGCTGAAATCCGCCACGGCATCAATTTCGGTCCGTTGTCTCTCAACATCAGGTGTTCGGATTTCCGCCGGTGCTCCGCCGGTGCCTTCCAGAGTGACATTCGGCCAGTCAGTGAATTCCGTGATCAGGCGCCGAGGCTGCACCAGGATGCCCAGTTCGGTCGTGCTGAATTCCCGCAGAATGCCGAACACGTTGCGATCAAGCGGTTCGTTCCAGCCGTCGGGTCTCGGCCCGGACGCGCCTGACATGCAGACAGCGTCAATCCGCGGATCCAGAGCGGCCGCATACAGCGACAGCAGTCCGCCTTCGCCGTAACCGATCACGCCTGTCTTTAGACTTTGGTCCGACTTGAACCAGTCGACGGCAGCCAGAATCTTCTGCAGTTCATATCCCAGAATGTGTCGACCCAGTTCGAAGGATGACCGGTACAGATATTCGCGATTGGTCAGGTCGGCTCGGTTCAGTCGTCGGCTGCGGTCACGATTGATCAGCACCGGCACCAGGACCCGGCAACCGCATTCCGCTAGGCGACGAGCAAACTGAGATCGAGGCGGAACACCGTCGACCAGCCCAACGATCTGTTCCGGAGAATGCTGAACATCCGGAAAGCCGCGATCACATTGGCCAGAATTTTATCCTTCGGAACCAGCAGCAGACCTTCACCCGCCACTGATGCCAGATGCGGGGTCATGCGAGCCGGATCGGCCAGCACCGGCCAGCGAATCTGATACACGTCGAATTTCTCATTGCCGCCAATCATCCCCGACGGCTGGTCAACGGTGGCCACAATGTCCGGCGCCGAAAATGCTAACCGAGCATCCCGGACACCCAGCATGGTCGCCAGCCGATCCCGATTCGGCTGCACGGACTGCTGAAAGGCTTCCAGCGACACGGTGGCAGGATTCCAGAATCTCGGTCGAGTCAACTCAGCATCCTGAAGTTCGGCCAGCAGAAATCGATCGATGCCATCCACCATCAGCGACGCGATGTCACCTTCGACCGTCAGCGGCTGAGTCCCCGCGGGCATCTGAGCTCTGCAGTCAACGCCGACTGACACTGCCAGAATCATGATCGTGAAGACGGTCGGAGCCGCAGCGTGTGATGGCCATGAAAATCTCTTTCCGGTCCGGAGAGCAAAGAAGCTGACAGAGGCCTGTGACAGCATCAACCGCTGCGACGTGGCATTGGTGATGTCAGCACAGGACAGGCAATTTACACAACCGGAGGGCAGAAATACCACCACGCCAGTGCAACGGGTGCGGCGTAGAGCGGGCTGTCGAGCAGATCCAGCAGCCCGCCGAATCCCGGCAGCAGCGAAGCCGAATCCTTTTTCTGAGCGTCGCGCTTGATCAGCGATTCACACAGATCACCAATCAATCCGACCACGCCCATCGTTCCGCAGTAGGCAAGGACGTTGCTGAGTTCGCCCATTTCCAGCGGTGTCGAAAACAGGCGAGCTCCGAATTTCAGCCACAGCCAGCCTCCCAGGCAACTGCCCACCACAGCGCCGAAGCCGCCCATCCAAGTTTTGCCCGGGCTGAGCAGCGGCACCATCCTGCGACGTCCCCAAAGGCGACCGAAAGTGTAGGCCATGATATCGCCGCTCTTCGTCGCGATGATCACCGAACCCATGGCGAAGTAGGCCGTTGTGTGATTCGGGAACCAGCGAAACTGAGCGAACACAGCCAGCAGTCCTCCGGTGTACATCACGGATATCAGGTTGGCTCCGAGCGACTCCATTGACTGGCCAGGAGCCCGATAACGCACGGCTTCCACCAGCATCAGCAGAAGAAACGAGGCAAACACGGCCGCGGCAACAATACCCAGTGACGACTGCAGCATGGTCTGAGCATCCGGCTTTTCCGGCAGCCTCAGATGTGACCATGCGGCCAGAATGATCAGCACATTACAGAATGCGACGGCCTCGAATGACGGCTTCAGTGATCGAGTTCGAAGCAGGTCCGTGACTTCAAAGGCGGCTCGCAGAGTCACGCCAGGCAGAACATCAGCAACACCGGAGCCTGCCGCCCCAGACCATTGTCCCACCAGAAAACAGCCAGCAGCGACGGAATCAGCACCGCGGAAACCGTGAGTCGCCATCCCAGCATGAATCAGTCCGTTTCCGTGTTTGCGTCAGTCATCGAGAGAAATGTCGTCCGTGAGATCGTCCGCTTCTTCCAGATCCACGGAAACAGGCACCGCCGGGGACTCCTGCTTCTGCTGCAGTCCGCCGAAACGACGGTTGCGAGCAGCGAAGTCACGCAGAGCCTCGTGAAGATGAGGTTCCCGGAAATCCGGCCAGAATGTTTCAGTGACCCATAATTCTGAATAACTGATCTGCCACAACAGATAGTTGCTGATTCTCATTTCACTGGCAGTTCGAATCACCAGATCCGGATCCGGCATTCCGCGAGTCATCAGGTGATCGGCCACGGTGGATTCCGTGATCGTACTGATGTCCAGTTCACCGGACTGAACTTTCTGAGCAATCTGTCGCACGGCGTCGGTGATTTCCAGACGAGCCCCATAGTTCACGGCCAGACACAGCATCATGCCATCGTTGTTGGCAGCCGCTTCTTCCGTCATTGCGATTTCCTTCTGAATGAGGGGATCGAGTTCGTCCACTCGTCCAATCACCCGAAACCGCAGTCCCTGTTCCTGAATCCGCTGACGTTCCTGCACCAGATAGTGTCGGAGCAGCTTCATCAGCAGTCTCAGCTCCAGCCGGGGTCGCTTCCAGTTTTCGCTGGAAAAGCAGTACAGCGTGAGTTGCTCAAGTCCCAGTCGGCTGCATTCCTCGACGATCGCCCGCACGGAACGGACACCGTTTCGATGGCCTTCGATTCGAGGAAAACCTCGCTGCTGAGCCCAGCGGCCGTTTCCGTCCATGATGATGGCGACATGCCGAGCCAGACGCTCGCGCGAAAGCCCCAGGGCTTCGACTTCGGCATCAGTATACTCAGGCTCACGCGACAATGATTTCTCCCCTTCAGCACCACAACCGTGGCGTCAACGTTCAGCCTGCGGTCTGACGACCCTAGCCTCGACAGCTGTTCCACTCTGATGTCCGCGTTGAGCGGACATCAGGGCTCACGCTGTGCCTTTCCCTCGCACCACACAGGCCGAAAGGAAGGATAGCGGATCCGCGGTTCATCGGCCACCACCAGAAAAACGAGCCATGCGGTGCGGGTGCAGGGCGGTAACACGAGCACGACGACTGGGATATGTTTGCTCCACCTCAACTTACGGAGCTTCCTCATCCTGCGTTGGGCGTTCCCGGTCCTGAATGCGACGAGTCAGCCAGATCTCGAAGTCACGACGACGGGATTCCGGTGCCGAAGGGCTGGGAGGAAATGCCAGCGTCAGTTCGTCCAGCTGAGTTGACGTCAGGCCTCGAGTTCTCCACCAGTTGGAATCCGTCAGGTCCGTGTCGGTCAGGATGGCGCCTCGGAAATCTGCCAGAGCCAGTTCGGCTCGAGTCAGCACGGCGGCCTCCAGATTGGCCGCAGTCAGGTCGGCCCCGGTGAAATTGGCTTCCGTCAGATCGGCCATGGCCAGAAAGGCATCGCCCATTTTGGCCGCCACAAAGTTGGCTCGATCCGCCGTACACTGTTCCAAAGATGCGGACAGCAGGTCGGCATTGCGAAAGTCAGCCTGAGAAAGCCGAGCTTTGAAGAACATGACATTTCTCAGGCGAGCTCGGGAAAAATCGGCGGACGTCAGATCACACAGATCCATTCCGGCATCCGTCATCACCGCGTCTGTGAAGCTGGCTTTCTGAAAACGGCAGTCGTGAAACCGAGCATTCTCCAGTCGAGCACCACTGAGATCCGTCCCCGGCAGGCTCAGGTCCGTCAGCAGTGCGCTCTGCCAGACCGCATTTCCGTCCGCGACCAGAGCCAGAAAGTCGGCCGCTCGCTGATCCGGCGACGATCCGGGATGACACAGCGACCAGAACGCCTGCTGTCGTGAGTCCGCTGCTGTTGATCGCAGCTGCCACACAACCATGCCGACATTGACGGTCAGCAGAGCCCCCAGCAGCAGACCGGCAGCACAGATGACCCACAGTCGTAAGCCGGAACGAGCTTCAGGTGATGGTTGATCTGTCATCAGTCAGAATTACTGAAGCCGGATGGTCTGTGGCGTTGGTTCCGCCGGTGTGTTCTGGTCCGGAGGGTCCTGGCAAATCCAGATGAGGCCCACTGGCAGCCGTTGCACCATTTCTATTCAACAACCGGATCCAGCTGAACCGGGTCCGTTTTGTCCCAGAATTCAGCCTTCTCTTTGTTGGTCGGTTCATTCAGTGGCCGGACGACTCGGAAACCGACACCCAGAGCATCGGTGTGATACCAAATGCTTTTGGGAATCTGAGGATCCTGCTGTTTCCATTCCTCGCTGGAGCCTTCCCGCACCGCACTTCGCAGCATGGCGGCTTCGTCATCCCATCCGCCGCCTCGGACGACTCGCGGATAAAGCTGAGTCGGTACGATCAGCGGATTGGCAACCGTTGCCTGGCGTTTCGAATACAGATCGGGAACGTACTGATCGAGAACCCATTCGGCGACGTTGCCGTGCATATCGTACAGGCCCCACGGATTGGGCTTGCGGCCGCCGACGTCGTGATAATGTTCGTCACTGTTTTCCGCGTACCATGCGTATTCCGGCAGAGCCGACGGATCATCTCCGAAGGAATATGCCGTGGTGGTGCCGGCTCGACAGGCATATTCCCACTCGGCCTCTGTGGGCAGGCGATAATAGTGTCCGGTCTTTGCGGACAGCCATTTGCAGTAGGTCCGAGCGGCGTGCTGAGTCATGCAGATGGCCGGATTCTGCAGCTTTCCCATCCCGAAACTCATGTCGGTGTACGGCGGCGTTGGCCGAGTCACTACATCGGCGACTTCGTCCAGTTTGGTGGCTTTGGTCCCGAAAATCTGCCTCCGAGCGATGTCGATGTTCTCGCCCCAGATTTCGTACTGGTTCCAGGTAATTTCGTATTTGCCCATCCAGAAGGGATCGATTTTGACGGAATGCTGAGGCCCTTCGTCATCGCGGCGTTCGGCTTCTGAATCGGGACTGCCCATCTGGAAAGTTCCGCCTTTGATCGGAACCATATCGATCACCACGTCGGTTCCAGTGATGGCTTCGGCATACGGCTGCATCTCCGCTTCACCTGCCTGTGCCACTGACGTCGTCATCAGCTGGGGTCTGCGAGTTCGAAGAGGAAGGCTCGAATGAGCCGCATCTTCCGGTTTGGAGTCTTCCGGTTTGGAGTCTTCCGGTTTGGAGTCTTCCGGTTTGGAGTCTTCCGGTTTGGAGTCTTCCGGTTTGGAGTCTTCCGGTTTGGAGTCTTCCGGTTTGGAGTCTTCCGGTTTGGAGTCTTCCGGTTTGGAGTCTTCCGGTTTGGAGTCTGCCGGTTTGGAGTCTGCCGGTTTGGAGTCTTCCGGTTTGGAGTCTGCCGGTTTGGAGTCTTCCGGTTTGGAGTCTGCCGCTTGGAGTCTTCCGGTTTGGAGTCTGCCGGCTTGGAGTCTTCCGGCTTGAGTCTTCCGGCTTGGAGTCTTCCGGCTTGGAGTCTTCCGGCTTGGAGTCTTCCGGCTTGGAGTCTGCTGCGGACGTGAACGGGACGAGCGGCTTTGTTGGGAAATTCTCGCCGTTCAGGATTTTCTGAGCTTCCGGCTGCAGGGATGAGTCGAGCGTGGCGGCCATGCTGGACCAGCGAACGGCCTCGTCGTAACTCCCCAGATTCATGTGCTGCCGACTGATGTCAGCTCGCATCGCAGCATCGGCAACACTGCCTCCCACGGCCTTGATCGATTCCCGAAGCTTATCCTGCAACTGATTCAGCTGATCCGCGTTTTGCTGAGCGATCTCGGCGCGGTCCTGCTGCCCGGTGTGCTGATAGACATTGACGGCTTGTTCATACAGCCACGGATTTCGAGGGATGACTTTCAGCAGTGAAGTCAGAGTGGCTTCCGCAGCGTTCCAATCCTCTCGCTTCATTTCGATTTCCAGCTGAATCTTGCGAAAATCGGAAAGTTCCCGATCCACGTCCGAAGCCGCCTTCAGGGCCTGGGCGGCCTTGTCCACCTCATTGATGGCCAATAACAACCGAACTTTCAGGTCCGGCGTTTCCAGCAGCGAAAAGTGGTCATCAACAACCTTCTGAATTTTCTCAGTCGCACCCGCCGACAGCAGACATTCGCAGTAACGACGCAGCAGGTTGGGACTGGCGGCTCCGAACTGTCCAGGAGTGGACAGGATTTTTCCGAAGTCGACCAGTGCAGCCTCGTAGTCTCGCTGATCCTGAAGAATGACGGCTCGTGTCTGCAGAGCTGTTTCGTTTTCGGGGTCATCGGCCAGCACCTGGTCCAGAGTTGTCTTAGCCAGATCGTAAGCTCCCAGGCCAAGATAGAACTGAGCCAAAGAAATGCGTGCGCTTTCGGCGTGGTCCGGATCGCGGGCCACAGCCTGTTCATAGGCCGCAAGTGCCTCGGTGAATTTCCCCATCTTCCGGTAACTGTCTGCCGTCCGTTCAATGGCTTCAGCCTTCAGAGGATGATCGTCCGGGATCGCGTTGAAGGATTCAATAGCGCCCGGGTCCCGCTGACTGCGCTGAGCCTGCAGGCCTTCCAGCAGATGGACGTGGCCTTCGTAGCCGGGAGCGCTCTTCAGGAAGGCCAGCTTCCGGTTGAGCCCATCGGTTTTCTGACTTTCAATCAGAGCTCGCGCTTCGCTGTAAACCTTCGCGGGGTCTTCGGGAGTCGACGACGACACCAGTCCCCAGATCACAGCGACCGTGCAGATTCCGACCAGAAACCACAACCATACTGGAGGTCCACCCTGCACTCGGGCAGGCTTCGCCGATTGATTCATCGTATTTCAGCCGTTTGTCTCGCAGAAAAACACGGACACCGTCTCTCGACGTCCCGTCACCATGCGCGCAGGGGCACCCCGCACGCCTGTCACATTCGAATTACGACCCCTGCGGCGAAGGTATTGGGAATTTCTGCGACATTCGAACGAAATCACCCGCGTTTGACGACTTCGTCCACATCACCGTCCGTAAAATCGACTTCCGGAACGGCCGTTAGCTGCCGGATTCCGCGTCACCTTCCGACAGCGACCATCTCAGAAAACTTTCCAGAAACACGTCAATGTCGCCATCCAGCACCGGCTGGGGATTTCCGACTTTTGTTCCGGTGCGAGCATCCTTCACGTACTGATCGGGGTGCAGGACATAGTTCCGCACGGTCGCCCCGCCGAATCCGATTTTCGACTTCGAACCGCGTTTTGCGGCCAGTTCCGCATCCCGTTTTTCCATTTCCCGCTGGTACAGCTTGGCCTGCAGCATTTTGCGAGCGGTGGCTCGATTCTTGTGCTGACTGCGCTCGTTCTGACACTGTACCACTACGCCTGAGGGGTGGTGAGTCAGTCGGATGGCCGAATCTGTTTTGTTGATGTGCTGACCTCCTGCACCACCCGCTCGATAGGTGTCTTCCCGGACATCGGCATCCCAGTCAATTTCGATTTCGAAGTTGTCGTCCAGTTCGGGACTGACGTCCACGGCCGCGAACGCCGTGTGTCGGCGGCCGGCGGAATCGAACGGACTGATCCGAATCAAACGGTGGTTCCCCGTTTCGCCCTTCAGATAGCCGTAGACATATTCGCCTCGAATCGCAATCGTCGCGTTTCGAATGCCTGCTTCTTCGCCCGGCGAGATATCAATTTCCTCAATGTCGAATTCGTTGCGTTCGGCCCAGCGAGCGTACATACGGAGCAGCATTTCAGCCCAGTCGGCCGAATCCGTGCCGCCTTCGCCGGCCTGCACCTGAACATAGGCAGCGCACACGTCTTCTGGTTCGGCCATCGTGGCCTTCAGTTCCAGCTGATCGATGTCTTTTTCCAGCTGATCGGCGGCCGTCGCCAGTTCAGCCGCACTTCCGGGATCCTCTTCGGCGAACTCCATCAGCACCTGCAGATCGTCCAGTGTTGCGACGGCTTTTTCGAGCGGTCCCACGATGGCCCGAAGACGCTGCAGTTCCCCAACGGTTTGCTGAGCGGATTCCTGATGAGTCCAGAAGTCCGGCGTGTTCATCTTGTCCGTGATGGCGGCCAGCTGAGTCTTTCTGCCGTCCAGGTCAAAGACACCTCCGCAAAGTATCCACCCGTTCCGCCAGATCTTCACATTTCGATCGAATTTCAGCGTCCATGAACCTGCATTTTCTGTGAGTTAAACAAAAACGTCCTGCGAACCGGCCAGCTCAGATCGACAGCCGGAAGTCTAACGAACCCGACTCGCATTTTCAGCACGCGGCGAACAATGCCTCGGATTTCGCCCCAGTCCTGGTCGTCAGCAACGCAATTCAGTGCTCTGAAAACAGTCTGCTGCGATCGTTCGCCGAGATCACCACGCCGACGTTGCGTCAGATGTCAATGCCGTGGTTCATTTCGTGGGACGGGCAGCTGGAATGAGGCTTGCCGACTCGCACGGCCGGAACACCGGCATAGGTGCTGTGGGGAGGGACATTTTCCAGAACCACGCTTCCGGCACCAATCTTGGCTCCTTCGCCGATTTCGACATTGCCCAGTATCTTCGCCCCGGCGCCAATCAGAACGCCTCGACGAACTTTGGGGTGCCGATCTCCGGTTTCCTTCCCCGTTCCGCCCAGCGTGACTTCGTGCAGCATGGAAACGTCATCATCGACGACGGCCGTTTCGCCGATCACGATCGACGTGGCGTGGTCCATCAGAATGCCCTTGCCGATGCGAGCCGCAGGATGAATGTCGACTCCGAAGCCTTCGGAAATCAGATTCTGCAGATGCACGGCCAGAAACCGGCGACCGTCATTCCACAGCCAGTGAGCAATCCGGTAGGCCGACAGCGCATGGATCCCTTTGAGATATAGGAGTGGCACCAGGCAGCAATTCACCGCCGGATCCCGCTCACGGACCGCAAAAATGTCGGCTCGAATGGCTTCTGAGATCGAGCTGTCGTTTTGCAGAGCACTGTCGATGATTTCGCGCACCTGCATGCCTCGCAGAGCTCCGAAATCCAGCTTTCCGGCCAGATGGTAGCTGAGTGCATCTTCGAATCGATCATGATTCAGAATCGTGGCATACAGGAAACTGGCCAGAGTGGGCTCGTCGCGAACATGCTGTTCGGCCGTTTCGCGAATCGACCGCCAGACGCACATCGTGGGACCGGGTGGCGTTTTCTGTTGCTGACTCATGTCGCGCTATCACTTTCATATGGATGCGGTGCCTCAGACTAGATGCCAATCTGGCGAAATCAAGGACTTCCGCTACAATTCCGGAAAAGTCCCCGGTGAACAACACGATCTTTTTCTGCAATTCACGTTACCGGGCACACCGTTTCAATTTCCTCACGGTCGATTCCGTCTACGCAGGGGGTGCATTGATGACAACATTCCGGAAGTCAACGTTCGTGGTTTTTGCACTGGGTCTGATCATTGGGGCAGGAGCAATGTCTTTGCTGCCACAGAAGCCCGTTCACGCGTCGTCAGCCAATTCGAATGACAAGTTCTCGATGGCGACAGTTCCCGTTTCCGGAAACTCGTACGACACCGAAGCTGTTTTTGTTCTGGATCACCTGACAGGCGTCCTGCGAGGAGGCATCCTGAATACGCAGACCGGCGATTTCGGATACACCTTCCTGCACAGTGTCGCCGCCGATTTTCAGGTGAATCCGGCCACACCCGAACCGAAGTACTCAATCGTGGGCGGCCCGGCCACCGTTCGTGGAGGCGGAAATGTTCAGCCAGCCAATGGAGTTGTCTATGTTGCTGAACTGACGTCCGGACTGGTGATCTGTTACGGCTTCCCGCTGCCGCGAGGTCGAGGTCAGCTGGAACCGCTGCCCCTGGTTCGAATGGCGGCGTTTAACTTCCGCGAAGCTGTGGGTGGCTGATCGCGTTTTCTTTGCCTGTCGTATTTCGAGTCCAGCGTCGGTCGCGGAGTCGCATCTGATCCCGCGACCTTTTCTAATTCCCCATGACAGAATGCCCCGAGCAGATTCTGTCTGTCCACAACGAGCTGACGGTTGATTTCCATAACTCCTCCGACTCCGTTTCCCAATCTCAATCGTCGAGCCGCACGGCTGCTGCAGCAGGCACGGGATGATGCTGATGCTCTGAAAATTGACGTTTCAGAATCCGGCACCGCAACGGTGCTGGACTTCGGAGTCAAAGCAGACGGTGGCCTCGAAGCCGGGCTTCTGCTGGCTCGACTGTGCATGGCCGGGTTGGGGCGCGTTGAACTGCAGAACACCTGTTCCCGAGTCGACGTGCCTCAGGTCTTTGTTCACACGGATCATCCGATCGCCGCCTGCCTCCAGTCTCAGTACGCCGGCTGGAAGATTGCAACCAAAGACTTCTTCGCGATGGGTTCCGGCCCGATGCGAGCACTCGCGGGCGCGGAATCGCTGTATCAGGAACTGCCTGCCAGAGAAGACGGATCGTCCGCCATCGGAGTTCTGGAGTCAGCAGCCCTTGCGACACCGGCGGCCATCAGTCTGATTCAGGATCAGATCGGCAGCGAAGTTCCTCTGTCCCTCGCCGTCGCTCCGACAGCCTCGATCGCCGGCAATCTGCAGGTGGTCGCCCGCAGTGTGGAAACCGCTCTGCACAAACTTCACGAGCTGCATTTTCCACTGCATACGATTGTCAGCGGCTGCGGAACTGCTCCTCTGCCACCGGTCGCCAAAACCGATCTGGCCGGGATCGGGCGGACCAACGATTCCATCCTCTACGGAGCTCAGGTGAATCTGTGGGTCAACTGCGACAACGAAGTCATCGAAGAATTCGGGCCTCAGACCCCTTCCTGTTCGTCACCGTCACACGGGACCTCGTTCCTGGAACTCTTTGTCCAGGCCAATCACGATTTTTATGCTCTGGACAAATCTCTGTTCAGTCCCGCGGTCGTGATCTTTCACAACCTGGCTTCCGGAGACACCTATCGCTTCGGACGCATGGTTCCGGAACTGCTGCTTGACTCCTTCGGGCTCTGAACGTGCGCATCGGAGTTCTTGGAAATGAAGGCAGCTGGTACGTGAATCAGCTGTGCGCCGTTGCGGAACAGCGAGGCCACCAGGCAGTCGCACTGCAGTTTCCCGAACTGCAGGCCGGAATTCGCCGCGGGCAGAGCCAGCTGCAGATCGGCGATACCGATCTGCTGTCTCTGGATGTTCTGCTGATCAGAACAATGCCGCCGGGGTCGCTGGAACAGGTCGTTCTGAGAATGGACATGCTGGCGGTGGCAAAGCAGCAGGGGCTGCGAGTCATCAATGATCCCCGTGCCATCGAGTGTGCCGTCGATAAATATCTGACGACTCAGAAACTGGCTCAGGCCGGTCTGCCGGTGCCCGACACCGTCATCTGCGAATCAGCCGACGTTGCTCTGGAAGCCTTCGATCAGCTGGGCGGCGATGTCGTCGTGAAGCCCGTCTTTGGAGCCGAGGGGCGGGGAATTCTAAGAATCGATCAGCGCGAACTGGCACTTAGAACTTTCCGGACTCTTGAACGCCTCAATGCGACTCTTTATCTGCAGAGATTCCTGCGAGGTGACGCCGCTGATCTTCGAATCCTGTTGCTGGGCGGTCAACTGCTGGCGGCGATGCAGCGTCGTCCGGCGGTGGGAGATTTCCGAGCAAACGCGGCTCAGAACGGCAGCTGCGTGCCATGGACACCCAGCGAGGAAGAATTCCGACTGGCTCAACAGGCCGCCGATGTCACGGGCTGCATCTTCGCCGGCGTCGACCTGATGCGGGATGAACACGGACAGCTGAATGTCATTGAAGTCAACGCAGTTCCGGGCTGGCGAGCCATCCAGCGGACGTGCGGATGTCATGTGGCCGAACGCCTGTTCGAATGGCTGGAAACAGATCTGCGGATTGACGACGGTTCCGGAAGTCCGCGATCGTCGTCACGGTGATCCCCACCGTTCGATTGAATTTTCAACACAGATTTCGGAACGAGCCCGCAATACAGAGAACAGAAACATGGTCGACAGTAAACACGACGGTATTGCAGAACTGGTGGCGGCAACGCTGAATCTTCCTCTGCGAAGCGTGACTGCAGTGCTGCAGTTGCTGGATTCGGGAAACACCATTCCCTTTATCGCACGCTATCGCAAGGAAGCCACGAATGGGCTGGATGAACGGCAGCTGCGAGCCATCGAAGATGCCGCCGGGAAAGCTCGGGAACTGGCTGGTCGAAAGGCGACCATTCTGAAGACGATTTCCGAACTGGGGCTGCTTACGCCCGAACTCCGTCAGAAGATTGAAGCCTGCCAGGATCGCGACCTTCTGGAAGATCTGTACCTGCCCTATCGTCCCAAACGCAGAACACGAGCCGCGGTGGCTCGGGAACGAGGCCTGCAGCCATTGGCAGATCTGCTGTTGAAGCAGCAGCGGCTAAGCGAACCGGCCACAACGGTCGTTCAGCGGTTTGTCAGCACCGAACGCGACGTTCCCGATTGCCAGGCAGCTCTGGACGGAGCCTGCGATATCGTCGCGGAAACCTGGGCCGAGATTCCTGAAATTCGTCAGTGGATCACGGAACGCACTGCCAAAGGACAGATCACGGCTGCAGTCAAGCGAGGTCAGAAGGAAGCCGGCGAACGCTTCGCCGCATGGTTTGACTATCAGGACCGAGTCGATCGGATGCCGACACATCGGTTTCTGGCTCTGAAACGAGGCGAAGCCGAGGGTGTGCTGCGACTGTCTGTTTCCGCCGATCCGGACGACGTGCTGCCTCGGCTCGAACGCCGCCTGATCAGCAATGATCGGTTCGAATTTGCTGATCGTCTGAAGCAGACGGTTCACGACTGCTACGAGCGACTGCTGCAGCCGGCGGCTGAGTCGTCGGTGATGGCTCAGCTCAAGGCAAAAGCCGATGCGGAAGCCATCGACGTCTTTGCCAAAAACCTGCGGGAACTTCTTCTGGCAGCTCCGGCAGGTCCCAAAGTCACACTGGGCGTCGACCCTGGTTTCCGCACCGGCTGCAAGCTGGCCGTGGTGGATGAAACCGGACGATTTCTGGAACATGCCACGATCTATCCGACTCCGCCGAAGTGCGACGCTGTCGGAGCCGCAAAGACGCTGGTGAAGCTGATTCAGGCTCACAACGTCCAGCTGATTGCCATCGGCAACG
Organism: Planctomycetaceae bacterium; assembly: GCA_041398865.1. Lineage (GTDB taxonomy): Bacteria > Planctomycetota > Planctomycetia > Planctomycetales > Planctomycetaceae > Fuerstiella. The sequence goes on along the minus strand of JAWKTY010000006.1, from coordinate 235,835 downwards.
GAACGGCGTCCAGGGAAACGGATGCGTTTGTCGGTTCTGTGCTGAAGGATCACGCCATGACACTGACGAAAGTGATGGTCAGTGAATCCGGAGCCTCGATTTATTCAGCCAGCGAACTGGCGATCAGCGAATACCCGGATCTGGACGTGACGGTTCGAGGTGCCATCAGTATTGCTCACCGCCTGCAGGATCCGCTGGCAGAACTGGTGAAGATCGATCCACAGTCGATCGGAGTCGGTCAGTATCAGCACGATGTCAATCAGACCGAACTGAAGAAAGCTCTGGATCGCGAAGTGGAATCCTGCGTGAACTCGGTGGGTGTCGACGTGAATCTGGCCAGCCAGGCTCTGCTGACCTATGTGGCCGGCATCGGTCCGGTGCTGGCTCAGAACATTCTGATGTATCGAAACGAAGTCGGTACCTTCCAAAATCGACGAGAACTGCTGAAGGTGCCTCGGCTGGGAGCGAAAGCGTTCGAACAGGCCGCCGGGTTTCTGAGAATTCGTGGTGGCAGTGAACCGCTGGATAACTCGGCCGTACACCCGGAAAGTTATCCGCTGGTGACTCGCATGGCGTCGTCCATGCAGATGAAGCCAGCCGACCTGATCGGCAAACGGGACGTCCTGAACCGCCTGCGACCGGAACATTTTGTCAGTGACGACGCCGGTCTGTTCACGGTGAGCGATATTCTGTCGGAACTGGCCGCTCCGGGGCGTGACCCGCGGTCAGAATTCAAAGCGGTCGCCTTCGATGAGTCCGTCCAGTCGGTCAGCGATCTGACCCCCGGAATGAAGCTGGAAGGTGTCGTCACCAACGTAACTCACTTCGGAGCCTTCGTGGACATCGGAGTCCATCAGGATGGCCTGATTCACATTTCCCAGCTGGCCAATCACTTCGTGAAAGACCCGGCCATGGAAGTGAAGGTGGGAGACATCGTCAAAGTCACCGTGCTGGAAGTCGACGAGCAGCGAAAACGGATCAGCCTGTCTCGAAAGTCAGCCCCCATGTAGCCATCGCGCTCCGTCGTGATGAGCCGCATCGGTGATCATCTTCGGCTGGAAGCCTACGCCCCGTTGGCCCGAAGGTGTTTGGAAATCCGGGGAAATTCGGTATCCTGCGGCGGAATTCTGTGCCAGGAATTGATCTCGACGGGCGAATCTGTCGGTGCGGAAGCCAGCTCCGTGAGGAGTTTTCATTCCTCCAAGAAGGCAGATCATGAATTCGAACTGAACAGAGTCAGCCGCGAAGCGGCGAAAGCACGTAGCCCCATGCGACAGCATGGGTTCACTCGGCAAAAACCTGTCGAAAGCCCCGAAGGGGCGACAGAAACTTACGCTACCGGGTTTCTGTCGCCCCTTCGGGGCTTCGCGAAGACTTTGATATATCCCATGCTGACGCATGGGGCGACTCGCTTTTGGCGCGAAGCGGCGGCCGGACGGATTGCTCGCATCCGCAAAGACAACAACCAGTCCATCACTGAGAAACACTGACGATGACGGCAATTCGAACGACGACAGGCGGAGTTGTAAAACGACGGAAAAAGCGTCAGGAAGAGGGGCTGCGGGAAACGGTTGAATCTGTGGCCATTGCTTTTATTCTGGCCTTCCTGTTCAAGACGTTTCAGGCGGAAGCATACGTCATTCCCACCGGTTCCATGGCGCCGACTCTGTACGGCCGTCATAAGGACGTGACGTGCGATGGCTGCGGGTTCTCGTTTGCAATCGGGGCGAGTTCGGAAGTCGATCAGGATTCCGGCGTCCTGGCATGGCGCGTCGATGATGCGTACTGCGTCAACTGCGGCAAGCACCTGAATGTCCGGGACGCTCCGGTCTTCAACGGAGATCGCATTCTGGTCAACAAGCAGGTGACCGACTATCAGCGATTCGATGTGGTGGTGTTTAAGAACCCTGAACAGGGGCATGTGAATTACATCAAGCGTCTGGTGGGTCTTCCGGGCGAAACGATTCGCATTCGCAAAGGCGATGTCTGGGCGAAGCTGCCTGGAGACGACGTATTCCGCATTCAGCGCAAACAGGATCCATTTGTGCAGAAGGACATTCAGCTGGCTGTCTATGATGACCGTTATCCGGCCAGAGAGATTCTTGATCTGGGCTGGCCGGAACGCTGGGAGCCAAGCGTGGAAGGCAGCGGCTCGGATGCCATCGGCCACTGGGTACCGGCGGAAAACGGCTGGAGCTGTGACCGAAATGAACGAACTTTCGCACTGGAATCCGGGGGCAGCGAACTCACCTGGCTGAGATACCGGCACCTGTTGCCCAGGGCATCATCATGGCCGGATCCTCTGCAGAAGGAAGCCGAAATCGAACCGGCCCGACCTTCGCTGATTTCCGATTTCTGCACCTTCAACGCGTACCGGCAGCGTTACGGGTGGGCAGACAGAACGGAGCCCACCGGGATCTACTGGACAGGCGATCTGACGATCAATGCTCAGGTGAACGTGAAGCAGATTCACGACGGGGGCGAATTCGTGCTGCAGCTGGTCGAAGGACCTGAGACGTTCACCTGTCGAATTAATCTGCAAAGCGGCCACGCTGACGTTCGGGTGACCCCCAGCGAAACGCCGCTGGCCGAAGGCGAGATGCTGTGTTCGGGATCAACGGCGATGAATGCCGTGGGCGAGTATACAATTGCGTTTGCCAATGTGGATGATCGCATCTGTCTGTGGGTCAACGACGAACTGATTGAGTTTGAAGGAAACGGCGAGTACGACAGCAGCGACATGCCTCAGCCGACTCAGCGGGATCTGGCTCCGTGTGGTCTGGCGGTTCGAAATGCCGGCGTTCAGGTGTCCGAACTGGTCCTGCAGCGAGATATCTATTACCGGGATGAGGCGTTTCAGTTTTCTGAAGAAGACGGCCTGAGTCTGGATCAGAACCCCGAACACGAAGTGCGTGACGAGGTCACTCTGCAGCAGCTGCTGAATGATCCTGAAGCGTGGGCTCAGCGGTATCGGGAAGAAGCTCTGATTCAGATTGAAAAATTCGGCCGCTACACGGATTACTCGCTGGCGGACGACGAGTATCTGATGTTCGGAGACAATTCATCCATGAGCAAGGACAGCCGACTGTTCGACTTTCAGACTCGGCCCATGAATGGCATCTACAGCCATCGCTATGCCGTTCGGGAACAGGATCTGATCGGCAAGGCGCTGTTTATTTTCTGGCCGCATGGTGTGCCTTTTCTGAACGATGGCCGGGGATATGCTGTGAAGTATCATTCCGGTCCGGACGTTCACGACCCGAAAACCTACACTCATCCGACAGGGCATCTGCCGTTTTATCCCAATCTTCCCAGGATGAGAAAAATTCGCTAGATTTCAGGTACTCGCCGGTGGAGATGCCCGCTCGTGGACCAGTCCACAGGTTCCGAAAATCGCTCATGGGCGCCGTCGGTTCGATTGAGAAAGGATTCTCAAAATGGCACTGCTGAAGTGTGAAGGTCTGGTCAAGGATTACCCCGGCAAACGTGCTGTGGACGGGGTCGACTTTGAAGTCAACAATGGTGAAATTGTCGGGCTGCTGGGCCCCAACGGTGCCGGCAAAAGCACCTCATTCCGGATGGCGTGCGGATTGGCTTCCCCGACCAGGGGGAAAGTTTTTCTCCGAGGCCAGGACGTGACCGACTGGCCGATGTACATGCGAGCTCAGCACGGTCTGGGCTATCTGCCTCAGGATTCCAGCATTTTTTCCAAGCTGTCTGTTGAGGACAACATTCTGGCCATCCTTGAATTTCTTGGAAAGAGCCGGTCAGCGTCGAAGGCTCGCATCGGTCAGTTGCTGTCCGAATTCGGCCTGATGGATAAACGTCGCCAGCGGTCGGGGTCGTTGTCCGGCGGTGAACGCCGACGCCTCGAGATCGCTCGTGCTTTGGCCAGCGACCCGGAAATTCTGCTGCTGGACGAACCGTTTACGGGGATCGACCCGGTCACGATTCACAGCATTCAGGACATTATTCAGGGGCTGAAGGACCGGGGAATTTCGATCCTGCTGACGGACCACCGTGAACGCGAGACTTTAACAATCACAGATCGCAGTTACATTATCTGCGCCGGGCGGGTTCTGGTTTCCGGCAGCGCAGAAGTGGTGCTCAGCGATCCGGGTGCGATTGAGAACTACTTCGGGAAGCGATTCGATGTCGGGTCCATCCTGAGCGGTCGCAGTTCGTTTCAGAAGGCAGCCTGAGTTGCCGTGAAGAGTTTGGAATCGTTTGCAGGTCAGGTTCCTGCCTGACAGCTCCGATCGAATTGTCAGGCGAGAGCCTGACCTGCACACTTTTCCGACAGCCTCGCGTTTCCGAGCGAAAGCTCGTACCGAATGTGGGTTCTGCCCACAGATTTACATGACGGAGCATACGGACGATGAGTGCCGGATTCGGAGAAGATTCGCCGACAGACGCCGCAACAGCCCGCGGGAGGGACTGGCCGTGTCTGCAGCAGTTTGTCGTGTTTCTGGAAAACAAGGTGGGAGCTCTGAACGAGCTTCTGCGGCGGGTCGAACGCGATGACCTGAAGATTGTGGCGTTGACCATTCTGGATTCATCCGACAGCGCCATTGTGCGGATGATCACGACCAATTACGAAAGAACCCGTGAACTGCTGCAGCTGTCCGGGATGCCGTTTTTTGAGTGTGAAGTCATTGGTGTGATGCTGCCAGGTGCCGATCAGCCACATACGGCCGTCTGCACCAGCCTGATGTCAGCCGAACTGAACGTCCAGTACGTGTACCCCATGATGTATCGCCGGAATCAGCGGGGATCGATGGCAGTTTTCGTCGACAATGTCGATGAAGCTCTGCGAGTCCTGAAAGAACAAAGCCACGAACTGGTGACAGAAGATGATCTGTTGAGCTATGATGACCCGTTCAGATGAAGTGACGGGAATTCTGACGAATCTGCCGATTTCCTGGTGTGGGCGAGGCCCACGCTCACGTCGAACGTTTGTTCGACGGATTGCCTTTATCTGGCAGACTCAGAACGCCGAGCGGTTGTGAATGACACGCCCTCACGGTGTGTGCGTTCTGGAACATCGGCATACCGGGGATCATCAGGAACATGGGTCAGTCAGGTCAGAATTCTGACGAAAGCACGTCGGAGACTTCAGCATCAGCGGCTTTGCGAGCATCCAAGCCGGATCGCTTCGAAAAAGTCCGCCTGGAGAAGCTCGAAAAAATTGCTGAAATGGGTTTGGACCCGTTCGGCCAGCGGTTTGATGGACATGCGGCGATTTGCGATGTCCGAAAGCAGGTGCCGGACGAATCGGGCGTCGCGGGCCCTCGTGTTCGCGTCGCGGGTCGCATCATGCTGCGACGAAAAGCCGGCAAGCTGCGATTTTATGACATTCAGGATCAGACCGGGAACATTCAGCTGTTGTTTTCCCGAGGCGATCTCAGTGACCGGCAGTGGGAGCTGATGGGGCATCTGGATCTGGGCGATCTGATCGGAATTGATGGTCTGACATGGCGGACGGACGCGGGGGAGTCGTCGATCAAGGTCGAACAGCTGACGGTGCTGTGCAAGTCACTGGCGCAGCCGCCGGAAAAGTATCACGGTCTGGAAGACGAAGAGACAAAACTGCGTCAGCGCTACAAGGATCTGATTTACGGCGAAGGAGTTCGGGAACGGCTGCTGAAGCGGTCAACGATCATCGACAGTGTCCGCAGCACCCTGAAGGCTCATCGATTCTGCGAAGTCGAAACTCCGGTGCTGCACGCGATTGCCGGAGGAGCCGCCGCTCGCCCGTTTAAGACGCACCACAATGCTCTGGATATGGAGCTGTTCCTGAGAATTGCTCTGGAACTGCATCTGAAGCGACTGATGGTGGGCGGAATTGAACGAGTCTACGAAATCGGGCGTGTCTTCCGGAACGAAGGCGTCGACAAGACTCACAATCCCGAATTCACGATGATCGAAATCTATCAGGCGTACGGCGACTACCGCAGCATGATGGATCTCACGGAAGAGCTTGTCGTCAGTGCAGCTCGCGCGGTCAGCGACACCCTGGTGCTGCCGTGGGGCTCGGACGGCGAAACAATCGACCTGACTCCGCCATGGAAGCGTCGCACGTATGCGGACCTGTTTCAGGAACACGCGGGCTGCGACATGGTGGACACCGAAGCTGTGGCCGCGGTTGCTCGGCGACTGGGAATCGAAACGGAAGGCAGTCATCCGGACGTCATCGTCAGCGAAGTCTTCGAAGCAACTGTCGAAGATCATCTGGAAGGTCCGGTCTTCGTGATGGATTATCCCGCTTCGATCTGCCCCCTCACCAAACGAAAGCAGGACAACCCGGCCATCGCAGAACGCTTCGAACTGTTTATCAAAGGCATGGAACTGGCGAATGCGTATACGGAACTGAACGATCCCCGGCTGCAGGAAGAGCTGTTTCTGACTCAGCTGGCAGGTTTGTCGGACGAAGATTCCATGGCCAAAATGGATCATGATTTTGTCACAGCTCTGAAAGTCGGCATGCCTCCGGCCGGAGGTTTGGGAATCGGGATTGACCGACTGGTGATGCTGCTGACAAACAGCCGTCGCATCAGTGATGTGATCTTCTTTCCGCTGCTGCGACACGAACCGCCCAGGACAGAGCGAACAGCAAATGAGAAGTAATCAGACCTGATGATCGTGCTGGTGATATGTAATTTGAACAGGTCATTCAGGGTGCCGAAAGTTGTCTCAACTGTCAGCGGCCTGTTGCAGCGCACGCCAGGATTCCCACGACTGAGCTGCTGCCGACAAAAGTTCATGGATCAGTTGGAATTCTGTTGAAGCATTGCATTGAACGATCGTTGCCCGGAACGGGAGGCCGGGCCTGAGTTCACAGATTTCCGGGGATTGTCCCAGAGCTTCACAGGCGTCCGTGGTGACCATTCGCAGCAACCGGGTGATCGGCGGTGAGTCGGGAAGACGAGCGACAAACTGCAGTTCTTTCCAGATGCTGAGATCCGGGTTGGAAGCTCGACTGTCCGTGCCCAGCACGACCCGTGCTCCGGCCGCCTGAAGTCGCCGCCAGGGATGTTCCGGGTGTCCGAACCACGCATGAGTGCGAGGGCAGTAAACGGTTGTCATGCCCGGCCGTGACGCCAGAAACCGGATGTCCTCATCGTCAAACCAGTTGCCATGGACAGCAAGACTGTGCGGCGCCTGAGCCAGCATGTGAAGGTAATCCAGGATTCGACTGACACCCCGCAATGATGATGCTTCCCACAATCCCAGCTGATCCAGAAAATCGCGGAACGGTCCGGAACGATGCTGGAGCAGCTGAATTTCGGCAGACGTTTCCGCAAGGTGCATAGCGACGGGGGCGGAAGCTCTGGCAGCCAACACCACGGATTCGGCGACGACATCGGGATGGACGCTGTACGGAGCGTGCGGACTGATGCCCCGAACAATGGATGAAGGCGACGCGATGCCATCCCGTTCCAGATGTCGCTGACACAGCTGCAGCAGGTCCTTCCTGCGCTCGGACGAAAAGCCGATGAGTTCCCGAAAGCTGATGATGGTCATCGACGCGGCTGCCGGATCGGATTCCAGACAACTTCTGCCGATCTCTGACGTGGTGATCTCACCAACCAGGATCGTGTTCTGCTGTCTGAGCTCATCGAGTCCGGAATGGAATCCGGCGGCCAGCGCCGTGTCAGACTCCGTCAATGCGGATCGGTAGCGAATGACGGATCGAATCCAGTCGGGAAAGGGCGATGGCGGCGGCAGTGGCTGTTCAAGTCCCGAGAACTCAAGATGGGTGTGAACGTTGACAAACGGCGGCAGGACGGCAATCGGCTGAATCTGTGTCCGCTCGTCCGGCGGCACATCGCCGACATCGCACACCAGGCCATTTTCGACCGTGATTCGCTGGTCACGCTGAATTCTGCCTTCCGGATGAACCAGCCACGCGCAGTGCAGAACCCGGCCATCGGTCGATGGCGCCGACTGACGCTGTGGCGACCGTGTGTTCACGGCGATGCGGCCTGTCGGTCCGAAGTCTCAAACGGTGTCATGCTGTCATCCGATCAGCTCAGTGATGACCTGTCCCTGATCCGTGATGGGCACCGGCCGGTCTCCGTCGTAAAGGTTTCGAGTTGGGTCGATCTGCATGGCCGCCAGAATCGTAGCGAACGCGTCCGGCACGGAAACGGGATGTTCGACTGGATTCATGGCCAGTTCGTCGCTGGTTCCCCAGGCTCCGCAGTGCTTCAGTCCGCCGCCAGCCAGAACCATGGAGAAGCACTTCGAATGATGACCTCGACCGCCGCCGGAATCGAACTGAGCCGGTCGGCCGAATTCCGAATTGATCACGATCAGAGTTTCGTCCAGCATGTTGTGCTGCTGCAGATCGTTCATCAGAGCTGCAAGAGATCGATCCAGTTCCTGAATCAGCAGATGTTGATTCAGCTGGCCGTCATTGTGAGTGTCCCAGCCGGTGCCGTTGCGGAAATTCATGTTGTGAGACACTTCCACAAAGCGAACTCCGGCCTGAAACAGCCGACGAGTTGCCAGAAGTCGCTGTCCGAAACCTTCACCATAGGTTTCCTGCAGTGAGTCACTTTCTGTTTTCAGGTCAAACACATTCATGAATTCCGGCCCCGAAAGTCGGAGACTTTCCGCAATGGCGGCATCATATTCTGTGAACAGCTGGTCTTCAGAAAACCGCTGGCGCCCGGACGTTCGCACGGTCGACAGCAGATTCTCCCGGCGCTGCTGACGGTCGGACGTGATATCGGCGGGCCGAGCCAAGCCTGCGGGGCCGCTTTCCAGATCCGTCAGATAGACAAAGCCCGCCTTCTGACCCAGGAACCCTGGGCCGCGTGTGAGATTCGGGTAGCCGATCAGCATGTAGGCCGGAACGCTGTCACTGACAGCTCCGCGTTCATGAGCAATGATCGACCCGAGCGACGGATACTGAACCGTGCCGCTGGTCGGGCGACCGGTGTGCATTCGATTGGTCGCGGCCGCATGTTCGTCCACGACGTTGTGGTGAACGGTTCTCAGCACGGTGACCTGTTCCATCAGCGCGGCTGTCTGCTTCAGATGTTCGCACACCTGAACACCCGGGACTGCAGTGTCGATTGCCGGATAATACGAACCGGCTTTCTTCGCTTTTGGGTCTCCCATTTCCTTGGGATCGAAGGTGTCCATCTGGGCCATTCCGCCCCCCAGCCAGATCATTACACAGTGCTGAGCCTTTCCCAGACGAACGGGATGCTGCTGGTGATCGGCAGAGTGAGCAGGTGCGATGGCTGATGCGGCCAGTCCGGCAGCGGCGGAATTCTGAAGAAAGTGTCGGCGTTTCATGGTGAGTCCAGGGCGGAGAGTTGAGAGTCCAGAGTCAGGAATGACGGGCAAAGACAGCGAAGACCGGCCGACGTTATGGGATCATGACCATTTCGGGGCTGTTCAGCAGTGTCCAGATGGCGTCTTCAGCTCGTTCCCGCCAGCTGTCTTTCAGGTAACGGGTGGGAGGTGGTCCCTGGCGAACAAGTTCCTGCATCTGAACCTTGATCACGTTGGCTTCAGTATTCAGATGGTTGGACCAGGAGACATAACGAAATCGAGGTGCTTCCCACGGAGTCCCGATGTCCGACTTCGGAACGACTCGGTCTGCAAATCCTTCCTGCAGCAGTTCGGTGAACTGCCGTCGCTCGGCATCGGTTGGCGATCGGGTGAGAAATCTCAGGAACAGATCATCGATGACCCCATCCAGCGACTGCTCCTCGGTCAGAGCTGATGTCAGTCGGCTTTCGTCGGACAGCCGAGTCAGCCACAGACCCAGTGTACCGTTGGCCAGAACGGCCGGCTGGATCAGGTTTGGGGCATCTTCGCGATGAGCTTCCGGTTCGGGACGGGAATCGCGCCAGCCGAATGCTTTCAGCACATCCACAATCGTCTGAGCTCGAGGAAGTGCCAGGCTGGGTCGGTCACGTTCGTTGGCCAGCGTGGTGAATTCCCACGCTCGCTGAGGATACCCGAAATTTAGGAAGGTATCCGGCGGCAGGGTGCCTTCCACGTCCATCGTCAGCATTTCCGTCAGCATCTGCTGACCGGCGACATGAAATGCGGAATCCACAACCTGCTCGGCGGACATTCGGCGCCGATACGGACCTGCGAAGTATCGCTGTGTCGGAACGGGGATATCCTGAGTCTGCCGCTGGTAGACCTGACTGTTGAGAATTGCGGCTGTAAACCTTTTCAGGTCGTAATCGCTGGTAATCAACAGGTCCGTCAGAGCCGCCAGAAGCTCGGGATGCGAGGGCGGGTTTCCTTCCCAGTCATCAACCGGTTCCACCAGCCCGACTCCCATCAGTCTCGCCCAGATGCGATTGGCCATCACTTCGGCAAAGCGGCGCGACGCTGTGACCTGAACAGCCAGTTCTTCCCGAGTATCCTGGGGATTCAGTCGAGGAACATTCTCCGCCACCCCCGTCAGTTCGCTGAAGGGAAATTCCGCTTCGATTGGTGTGCCCGGCTTCAGGCTGACTTCAATCAGCGATTTGCGAGTCTGAGCTTCAAAGAAGGCTGCCGGGACGCTGCTGGTTTCAGGCAGCTTCAGTTGTTTGCGGTCGAGCATCGCCGCCAGCTGAAACAGGTCCGCCTGCTTCCACTGATGATACGGAGCATCGTGGCAGCGAGCACACTTCATGTTGACTCCCAGAAACGCCGACGCCACCACATGACCTTTGGCTGCCATCGGAACGTCATTCTGAGATGCCACGGAGAATCCCGCAGAACCTCCGCCCCACTTGCTGCCCCGCATCTGGATCAGCTCGGTCGCAAAGCGGTCCAGTGGCTTGTTGTCGATCAGAGCTTCATGAATCCAGAAGCGGAACGGGCCGGTATTGTTCAGCGTTGGTTTCAGCAGATTGGGGTTTTCCGCCAGAACATCCTGCCAGTAACCGACTCGGTTATCCGCCCAGCGATCGTCATCCAGAAGCTGTTCGATCACCCTGCTCCGCCGAACCTTGTCCGGCAGCGACTGAAACTGCCGGATTTCGTCGACAGTCGGGGGAACGCCGACAACATCCAGATAAACCCGTCGCAGAAACGTCAGGTCATCGACCAGTGGCGGGACAGATACGGTGACCGGCTCTGCGGTCGGCATCACGGCTCCGTCAGCGATCCACTGGCGAACGGCGGCAACCTCCGGTTGAGTCAGACCGTGGCCCTTGGGCGGCATGCGGTAATCGCCAACCGGAGCACTCACCAGCTGAAACAGATAGCTTTCGTCCGGCTTACCGGGAACAATGGCCGCCTGACCGGATTCCCCGCCGGCCAGCAGATTGCTGCGGTCTGACAGCAGCAGTTCGCCCTGCTGCTTCTGCCCGTGACAGCGAATACAGTGAGCGTCAAAAATGTGCTGGATGTGTTCGCGGAAGAACGCCTCTGCAGCCGTGACTTCGGTCGTAACAGTTGCCGCCTGCTGTTTTCTCTTTTGTTCTGCCGCCTGCTGATTGGCTGCGAGAATGCGTTCACTGATGATTTCGTCGATCGACCTGGGCGAGACATTCTGCAGCAGGCTGGTCTTTGCAAAGTCGTGGCGCTGCTGCCAGTAATCGTCCTGCTTTGCTGCTGCATCACGTCGGCGCTCCCGATCAAACTCGGTCAGCCAGGCAGAATGGTTCTCTGTGAACGCCAGCCAGCCATCGTCGGTCAACGGGTATTCAGAAACAGCCGACACGATCTGAAACATGGTGTCGGCCTGAGCGACCGCAAGGCAGGCTTCGCCGAATTCAGCTCGATACTTCGGCCCACCGATCACCATTTCGTACAGAACCCGATGCTTCTTTCCGTCGCTGGTGAACGGAACCACCCGTTCCTGTTCGCTCATGGCATGCGGCCGCATTCCCTGGCGAGGAACCTCCGGAAGTTCATCCACCACATGATGAGCTCCACCGCGATTCGGCTGAGGCGAGGTGGTGACCAGAACGTCGTTGTCGATTTTCAGGCGAGCGAGCCCTCGGGAACGAGCCAGAATCTGGTATTCTCCGGCAGGCCACTGGATGTCGGTCCACGCGCGTACCAGCAGAGTCGCTCCCCAGTCAGCTCGCACCCCCCAGTCGTCATATCGATGAGGCAGGCGAACAAAGGCGAAGTCATCCTGCTGCCATTCCAGCATCGCCGGATCCGTCTCCTGAGGAAATTCGCTGATCGAATCCACCGGTCCGAACAGCTGCACGACGACTTTCCCAGGAGGCACAACCGGCGGCTTCACTTCCGGTGGACTCCACTGAAACCGGCTGATCAGTTCCTCGGAGGCAACTTCTCTCCGATGGATCGCCACATTGTCGATGGCACCCTGCAGCGAATTTCCCTTCGCGCCGCCCATGGTGGAACCAATCAACACATCGTCGTCATCCACAACCGGCGGTTGGTCGGTTTCGCCTCCCATGTCCCAGCTGCCCTTGACGGCTCGACCATCAATGTAGCCGCGAATGCTCTTCGGGTCACCAAAGCGATAGCTGACCGCCACGTGATGCCAGCGACTGCCGGAACTGAATCCTTTGTCAGACGTCCAGCGATGCCAGTCGCCCTGATGAGCATCTGACGAGCGACTGCGAAACAGAAAATTGACGCAGGCCTGGCCTTTGTTCTGACGCAGGCGGAAGGCCCAGTTCTGATTCGTCGACTTCGATCCGGATGCCTCCGTCCGACCCTTGCTGATCAGACTGACGTTTTCCCCCATCGAATCCACTCGCACCCACGCCTCGAATGTCACCGCGTCGCCGTTGTCGAAGTCAAAGTCGTACTGGTCCGGCTGATCGGCAATCTTCAGCCATGCGGGCGCATTCAGCGAAAGGACCCGATTGGAATCCTCAAACGTCGGATAGCGTGGAGTCGTGAGTCCCCCGTCCTCGACTTTGGCTTCGCCCACCGTTTCAAAGCTGATGGTGTCAGCCCCGTCAAAACTCCAGGAGACAGAGTCAGTCTCTGACGCGGAAACGGCGCTGATGAATAACAGTGAAACGCAGATGGCGGAAACACATCGCATTGCGGAAGACCTCGCAGGCGGGAACAGAATCTCAGGCAGGACCACTCATTATGACCCGAGATCCAGCATGTGAAAAGCCAATCTTCCCTTCCGGCGACAATCACCGGCACCGCCCTGAATCGTCCCTCACAACACAACCGAGCACATTCGCACACCGATGTCGTGGTGCAGGTTTCAGGGACCGCGAGTTTCCCGTGGTTCAGGTGATGATTTCACGGATGATTTCTGCCGGGACGACTCCGGTTAATCGGGCGTCGAGGCCCTGGAATTTGGCGGTGAAGCGTTCGTGGTCGATGCCCATCAGGTGCATCAGAGTGGCGTGGAAGTCTCGGACGTGGACGCCGTCGGCGGCGATGTTGTATCCGAACTCGCATGTTTGTCCGTAGCGAACACCGGGGCGAATTCCGCCGCCGGCCATCCACATGCTGAAGCATCTTGGATGATGATCGCGTCCGTAGTTCGTCGCCGTCAGCGTGCCTTGCGAATAGTTGGTGCGACCAAACTCGCCGCCCCAGATCACGAGCGTATCGTCGAGCATGCCGCGGTCCGCCAGATCCTGCAGCAGCGCAGCCGAAGGCTGATCGGTTTCGCGGCACTGGGTTTTGATGGCGTTCGGCAGATTTCCGTGCTGGTCCCATCCCTGATGATAAAGCTGAATGAACCGCACGCCTCGTTCGGCCAGACGCCGAGCCAGGAGGCAGTTCGACGCGAACGTTCCCGGCTTCGTTGCGTCCGGGCCGTAGAGATCGAGAATACTCTGCGGTTCGTCGGAAATGTTGGCGACTTCCGGAACACTCGCCTGCATGCGGTACGCCATCTCGTACTGTTCGATGCGGTTGGTCAGCTCAAGGTCGCCAATTCGTTCCTGTTCCAGACGATGCAGATCGTTTAGTCGATCGAGCATATTGCGGCGGCTGTCGCGCGAAGTGCCAGGCGGGTTCGAAAGATAAAGCACCGGCTCCTTTCCCGATCGAAACTGCACGCCCTGATAACGAGCCGGCAGAAAACCCGATCCCCACAAACGCGAATACAGCGGCTGGCCACCTTTGCCTTTGGTGATCAGCACGACAAACGCGGGAAGGTTTTCGCTGTCGCTGCCCAGTCCATAGTGCAGCCACGATCCGATGCTCGGACGGCCCGAAACCTGCGAACCGGTTTGCAGAAACGTGATCGCGGGATCGTGGTTAATCGCTTCGGTATACATCGAATTGATCAGCGCGATGCGGTCAACCTGCGCGGCCATGTGTGGCATCAGTTCACTGACCCAGGTTCCGTTTTGACCATGCTTAGCGAACTTAAAAAGCGATCCCGCGATCGGCAGAATCGCCTGGTTGCCCGACATGCCGGTGAGCCGTTGTCCTTGCCGCACGGAATCGGGCAATGGCGTTCCCTGCAGCTTGTTGAGCATCGGTTTGTAGTCCCACGTCTCCAGCTGCGACGGCCCGCCTGCCTGAAACAGATAGATCACACGTTTGGCTTTCGGCGTGTGATGCGTGGGATTGATGAGGCCGCCGGTCGGCACGCTGGCGGCTGCCGCTTCGTTCTGCAGCATGTGCATGAGTGCGAGACTGCCAAACCCCATGCCGGAACGCTGGAGCCACTGTCGTCGTTGAATTATGTCGGTCATGTGAAATTACCTCAGCATGATTGTTTCGTCGTAGGCGATGATCGTCTGTACAACGACTGCGGTCGCCGCTAAATCGGCCTGGTTGATTTTATCATCGATCGGCTGGGTGCCGACTTTCAGAAACTCTGCCGCCTGACCTTCGTTCTCCTGATAATAGCGAAGCTGTTCGGCATACAGGCGACCGACCACCTCGCGTTCCTGATCGGTCGGCGACCGACTGATCAGCCTGCGGAAGAGTTCATCCCAGCGAGCTTCAAGCTGATAGCCGTGGCTGGACAGATGCTTTCCGGCCAGAACTCGCGACGCTTCGATGTACTGCGGATCGTTCAGGAAGACAAGTGCCTGAAGCGGAGTCGTCGTCAGTTCGCGGCGCGGCGTGCAGCTCTCGCGGCTCGTGGCATCGAACGTCAGCATCGACGGCGGAGGTGCGGTCCGTTTCCAGAAAGTATACATGCTGCGTCGATAAAGTCCGTCGCCCGTTGCCTGATGATAATGCTTGCCCGTGCCGGCTTCCTCCCACAAACCTTCCGGCTGATAAGGCATTACGCTCGGGCCACCGATCGTCGGCACCAGCAAACCGCTGGCAAGCAAGGCGGCATCACGCAGTTGTTCGGCAGAAAGCCGATGTCTGGGACCGCGCGACAGCCAAACGTTCTGCGGATCTCGCTGATAGGCGTCCGCATCTTCGACGGTCGAAGTCTGACGATACGTTGCCGACAGAACAATTCGGCGACACAGAGCATGCAGATCCCAGTGATCATCGATCAAAGAACGAGCAAGATAATCAAGCAGTTCCGGATGCGACGGCGGGCTTCCCTGCGAACCGAAGTCTTCCAGCGTCACCACAATGCCCCGACCAAAAAACAGATGCCACATTCGGTTCGCGATCACACGCGACGTCAGCGGGTTGTCGGGATGCGTGATCCACCGAGCCAGCGCGAGTCGATCGCGGCCGTCGGTTGGAATGGTGCTGAGAAATTCCGGCGTGCCTGCTGAAACTTCTTCGCCCTTGTTCGTATATTCGCCACGCCCCAAAATATACGTCGGCGGAGCATCGTCGAAATGCTTCATCACCATGATCTGGCGAATATTTGTGACAAGATTATCTTCCGCGACTCGCACTTGATTTAACTTCGCTCTCGCGGTTGCGACGGATTCATCAGCGGTCAGCAACTGATGCTCGATTGCCAGTTCATCAGTGATGATTGATTCGTCAGAAGAGAGAGCCGCATCGCTTCGACCGGCTGAGTCATAAAGAGCAGCGACTTCTGCACCGGAGAGTTTCACATCAAAGACATGCAGGTCATCGACCAGACCATCGCGGAATCCGACGTCGCGAAACCTTGCACCAAGAGCCAGTTTGACTTTGCCGACGTTCATGTCGCCCCACTCCTGGCGATGACGACAATCGCGAGTTAGCCCATCGCGTTCGATGTCGACCTGAGCGGCGCTGCCATTGATGAACAGAGCCAGTCCGGCGGCCTTGCCGCTGCCATCATGAGTCACCGTTACCTGAGTCCACTGGTCGACGGGGATGGTCTTCTGGCTCTGAATGCGAACTGCGTTGCCGGGCCAGAAGTGAATCATCGAGAATTCCGGATGGCCATCGTCAATCGTCAGTTGCAACCCACGAAACCCGGAATCCTCCGCTGCGACCGACTGATGCAGAACGAGCATGCGCGGCTGATGCGTTGCAGGCTTCACCCATAAACTGAATGAAAACGTCGACGTGCGACCGAACTCGGGAGCACCATCGCAGGCAATTTCGTTGTCGCCATCACACAACGTTGCGCCTCCGACGACGCCATCTTTCTCGCCGTCCAGCGGCATGTGCAAAACAGCCTCGCGCATTTCGGGAAGTTCCGTAATCAACGCGTCGCGGTGCTGCTGCCAGTGTTTCCGAGCGGCCGCGACGACATCGGCACAGCGAAGCTCTTCCTGCTTGACCGCCGCCAGCGCCGCTTCGTGCTGCTGACGTTGCTCCCCTTCATAAAGCAGCGTTGCCGGTGTGGGTTGCGCGAACGTGAAGTGCGAATAAAGTCCGAACTCATCGATGTCAGAGAAGTAAGCGGACAGTCGATAAAAATCGCGAGTCGTGATCGGGTCGAATTTATGGTCATGACACTGACAGCATTCAAATGTCAGACCAAGAAACGCGGTCCCAGTAGTCGTTGTCCGATCCGCGATCCCCATCAAACGGAATTCTTCGGGTATGCTGCCCCCTTCGTTGGTCTGTCGATGGAGGCGATTGAACGCTGTTGCAAGCCGCTGATTCTGACTCGCATCAGGCAGCATGTCCCCGGCGATCTGCTCGGTGATGAAGCGGTCGTAAGGCATGTTCGCATTGAACGCACCGATCACCCAGTCACGCCAGGGCCAGACTTCCATCGCAACATCATTCTGATAGCCGAACGTGTCCGCATAGCGAGCCACATCCAGCCACATGTTCGCCATTCGCTCGCCGTACGCCTTCGATTCGAGCAGCCGATCAACCGCCTTCTCATACGCTTGCAGCGATGCATCAGCAAGAAACAGATCGAGCGACTCAAGCGATGGTGGAAGTCCTGTCAGGTCGAAGGAAACTCGCCGCAGCCAGGTTGCTCGATCGACTTCCGCGTTCGGCGTGAGTCGCTTGTTCTCAAGTGTTCGAGCAACGAAACGATCAATCTCGTTCCTCGCCCAGCCTTTGCCCGCATCGGGGAAAGCAACTGACTGCGGCACGGGTTCGAACGACCAGTGCTTTTGATAGACGGCTCCCTGACGAATCCACTCGGCGAGCTTCTGCTTTTGCTCAGCCGACAGCCGCTTGTTGTTCCCCTTGTGCGGCGGCATGGCGAGTTCCGGATCATCGCTCATAATCCGTTCGACCAGCGAGCTTTCGTCGGGCGATTCCGGAACGATCGCTCCATGTTCGACCGCCGCATCGCGAATATCCAGCCGCAGATCAGCCTCACGATGATTCGCATCGGGGCCATGACAGGCATAGCAAAAGTCAGACAGGATCGGCCGAATATCCTGATTGAACGACAACGCATCATCCGCCGCAACCGACTTCGTCGCGGTCGCCGAAAGAAACGCCAGAACAAGCGTCAGAATGGCCATGGTTTTGAAGGTGTTCATTCCAATGTTCGTTTCGCTCGACGGCGTCCGATGGAAGGGTGTTTGTTTCATAGGTCAATTCTCCTCATTTGCCGGCTGCGATCACCATGTCACGAGGAGAGATTCCCCAGTCGTTTTTGGCAGCGAGCGTGAGCTCGCCGGTGGAGGCGATTTTGTAGACGGACAGTTGTGCTGAGCCGGTTTCGCTGACCAGCAGGAAGTTGTCATCCGGCGAAAGCAAAATACGCCAGGGGATGTCGCCGACGAGCGTTCTTGCAAGCAGACTGAGTCGGCCGTCGGATTCAATCCGGAAGGAAAACAGGCTGTCTTCACTGCCGTTGAAATCACGGACGGCGACGAACAGCCGCTCGCCATCGGATGTGACGGCAAGGTCCGATGCATGGAGGTCGCGTTTTCCGTTTTCGAATGGAGTGCGTCGCGGCATGGTCACCGCATGTTGCAGATCGGCGAGCTGTCCGTTCTCGCCGATGCGGTAAACGCTCACACCGAGCTGCTGTTCGTTGCTGAAGTAACAGACGGGCAGCGTCGGGTGATAGGCGATGTGTCGCGGGCCAAACATTGCTGGTGGATTCGCATTGAAGGGCGTGAGTGGCTGCAGAGTCCCGCTGCTCGCGTCAAATGCATACTGGAACAGTGCGTTGTTGAGCTTCACGCAGGGGACATAGGCAAAGCGATTGTCCCGCGTCGTCAGAATGCAATGCGCTTCGGCGTTCGGAGTTACGACACTGTGACCGTGACGACTGATTGTTCCGTCATCCTGAATGGAATAGACCGCGATGGTTCCGCTGGCGTAGTGCGCCGTCATGAAAAAACGGCCACTCTGATCGACGCTGGTATATCCGGACGGATGCTGCAGCTCAGTCACCACGGCCAGCTTCAGCGTGTTGTCTCTTTGCCAGACGATCGTGGCCGCCCAAGACTCCTGCTCAGATCCCGATGTTGTGATCAGTTGGCCGAGTCGTTTGTTCCATGAGATGCTGTGCGGGGCAAAAGGCACCCTGACCGCATCACCGCGTTCGATCTGCACTCGCTCGGATTCCGTGCGAATATGGAACGCAACCACCTGCTGGTTCGCCGCATCAGGGACCACCAGCTGAAACGCTTCCTCACCGCTCGCCTGACAATGTTTCAGGCCTGAAGGAATCGCCAGAAGCAACACGTTGACAACGCAAAAGACAAGTCGATGGATCATGACGCCGTAATAACCTGAGAGTTCTCGCCCGTGTTCCATTGTCGTTGACATGGAGGCGAGGAATGCCCGTTTGGTCAGTGACTTTTCTGAACCATGTCGTGATAAATACTCTTCATCTGCTGAGTGTGACTGCACTTTCCGGGGTTATGCTTTGAGTGGCGTGGGGTTTTGGAAGATTTTTCGAAATTCATCCCAGGCGTTGGAGGCTTTCAGGTATCTGAGGCTGAGCGTGACCTGAGCGCCGCTGGCTGACCAGCGCATGCCGGTTGGTTCGGGGCGGTCTTTCACGAGGTGGCGGCAGGCTCCTTCGATCACGCCTGTTGCGATCGGCGATCCAGCGGCAAGGGATTCGTCATATCTCATCCGGTTTGCATGAGCTGTGAAGTCGCCGCACGCGGTGTCGACATCGGCACGTTTCTCCTGGACCAGCTTCTGCCGCATTGCCATTCGCCGAAACCCGCGAATGACTCCATGCACGTCGCCTCTCAGAGTCAGCAGCAGGCGATTTCGAAGAAACAAATCCAACGCCGAAGCCCTCGCCGCACTCACCACGCTCAAAGACAGCAACCAAACGATTCTCTTCTGGCCAAACCCTTTTCCCACAAAAACTTAGCCACGCCAGAAATTCTGGCCAGGCCCGGGCAGATCAGGCTCCTGCCTGCCAGAACTGCAGGTGAGTCATGCTGCTCAGTGAGGACACAGGAGCGGCAACCACATTCCGGGTCATTGGCCGCATTTCGGGGAAGTCGCGGCGAACCGGAGAGATTGACATTCGACGTTTCCGCCATAAACTCCTCCGGCTCCTCCTGACGTCTCCGTGGCGAACTGGAACTTTTCCGCATTCCGCGCTCATCGGCTCCAAGGTCTGAGTGTCAATTGCTGAGTTGGGATTCTGTTGCCGGATCGCCGCAGGACACTGAATGAAATTCCTGGATATTGACCATGCCTACTTACGAATACCGTTGCAGCGCCTGCGATCACCGCTGGGAAAAGTTTGAATCCATCAAAGCGGAACCCACGAAGAAGTGTCCGGAATGCGGCAAGCAAAAAGCGGAACGTGTCATCAGCGCCGGGGGCGGCATCATCTTCAAGGGCTCCGGCTTCTATCAGACAGACTACCGCAGTGAATCCTACAAAAAGGGTGCCAAGGCCGATTCGTCCACCAGCGACAGCTCGTCATCTTCGTCTTCCAGCGACTCAAAAAGCAGCAAGTCTGACTCTTCATCCGGAAGCTCATCGACTTCTGAATCCTGATCATCATGACGGTACGTACCAGATTTGCTCCCAGCCCGACCGGCTACATGCACATTGGCGGGATGCGAACGGCCCTGTTCAACTGGCTGTGGGCTCGCAAGAACGGCGGGCAGTTCATTCTGCGAATTGACGACACCGATCAGCAGCGAAATCAGGACGAGGCGCTTCAGCCCATCCTGGACGCCTTCCGCTGGCTGGGACTGGACTGGGACGAAGGTCCGGAAGTCGGCGGAGACTTCGGTCCCTATTATCAGTCTCAGCGACGCAATCTGCACGATGCCGCTTTGCAGAAGCTGCTGGAATCCGGAGCCGCCTATCGAGACTTTGAAGCTCCCGCCGACGTGCAGGCTCAGCGCGAAGCTGCTGACAAACAAAAGTCAGTCTACATCAGCAGTCGAGTCTCGCTGCAGCTGACTCCGCAGGAAGTGGCCAGCAAAGTCGCTGCCGGGGATGCTCACGTAGTGCGCCTGCTGGTGCCTCGAGACCGTACGATCCGCATACACGATCACGTTCGCGGCGACGTCCAGTGGGATGCGTCGCTGATGGTT
The DNA here is from genome assembly GCA_041398865.1 of Planctomycetaceae bacterium. Lineage (GTDB taxonomy): Bacteria > Planctomycetota > Planctomycetia > Planctomycetales > Planctomycetaceae > Fuerstiella. The sequence continues at coordinate 215,094 of JAWKTY010000006.1, read as the reverse complement.
GATCCTGTGGTTGCTCGAGCAGACGGATCTCCGCTGTACAACTTCGCCACCGTCGTGGATGACGCTCAGCTGAAGATCACGCACGTGATTCGAGCGGAAGAGCATCTGTCGAATACGCCCATTCAGGTACTGCTGTACGAAGCTCTGGGTTATTCCATTCCGGAGTTTGCTCACATCCCGTTTGTGGCTGCTCCCGGCGGAGGTAAGAAGCTCAGCAAACGCGATATCGCCAAATATCGCAAGAGCCCCGCGTTTCAGAAACTGTTTCAGCTGGGAGATGACATTCTGAGCAAGATCGGAATTGATCCCCTGTCCGATTCCCTGTCGCCGGTGATGGTTGCCTATTACCGCGAAGTGGGTTTTCTTCCCGCCGGTGTCCTGAATGGGCTGGCTCGCCTGGGCTGGTCGCTGGACGACGAAACCGAAAACATGTCGCTGCAGACCGTGCAGGAAAACTTCAGTCTGGACCGAATCGTCAAGGCATCGGCGGGGCTGGATGCTGACAAACTGATGAGCTATCAGACTCACTGGATGAGCCTGCTGCCGGTCGATGACAAAGTCACGGGCTGCCTGCCCTATCTGGTGAAAGCCGGCCTGGTGCCATCAGCCGACGATGCCGCTTTGAAAGATCGGCTGCGAAAGGTGATTGAACTGGCTGCCGACCGGCTGCGAGTCTTCGGCGAAATCCTCAGCCTGTCCGAATTCTTTGTCACCGCGGAAACTCTGACCTACGACGAAAAGGATTTCCAGAAGCGGCTGGTGCAGTCAGCCGAAGCAGTCGACCTGCTGCGAGACGTTCGGCGACTGCTGGCCGATCAGCAGACGTTTGCCGCTGACCTGCTGCATACCGCTATCGAACAAATGCTGGAAACTCGCCAACTGAAATTCGGCCAGCTCGCTCCTGCTCTGAGGATCGCGGTCACCGGAAAAACGAAAGGTGCCGACCTGTTCCCCACTCTGGAGCTACTGGGCCAGGCGGAATGCCTGCGCCGCATCGACCGAGCCATCGGCCTCGCGGAATCTCAACGCACCTGAAGTTCCCGGCGTCTGAGCGGTTGTCGGGTGTAAGCCGGTTCTCAGGAACCCGCCTCGTGCGGTAACGGTTCGTTTGAGTCAGCATTTGTGGAAGTTCCTGCGTAGCGGTAGGCATTGTCCCACAGATGGTCGAACACAAATTTGGCTTCGTCGATGGAGGCAACTTTCAGACGCCCCGATTCATCGGTCTGCAGCATGTGAATGATTCGACCATTCGGATCAGGAGCGGACAAAGCTGACAGTCGGCGCAGCGGGCCGTCGATATCGAAATCCATCGAACACTGAAACTTCTCCTGCATCCAGTGTTAAATCGATTCGTCCAGTTCGCGGGCTGTCGGGCGGGTGCGGCGATCTTTCATCAGGTGAAACAGGACCATCACCAGTTCCTTGGATTCTTCCTCCTCAGCACTTTCAATAAGACGTGCGAAGGCGGCTCGATTGGTGCCCAGATGCCTGAAGAACAACTGTGCGCCGACATCCTTGAGAAACTTGAGCTGTTTGCGGCGGAAGTTGCCCCACTGTCGTACGGCGAAGCCGCCAAGGGCAACGCCCAGCGCCAGCGAGGACGTGACGACCGGCATGACGTGAGTCACCTGCTGCTGATCGACTCCCGTTCGGTTCAGCCACTGTGTCCCACCGACCAGAAACAGAACCAGCGCGGCGATGATCAGCAGCTGCGGCAGTGTTTTAATCAGCACGGCAATGCTTCCGCCCAGCAGCGGCACTGCAAACATCAGCTTTTGTCGAAGGTTCATTCCGATCTGAACATTCGGGAACAGGAGTTCCAGATCATACCTGGGAACATCCCGATACAGCCACACATACAGCGATCCTGGCTGAAACGATCCTTCCGCCAGCTGCTTTTCCTTTTTGCCGGAGGAATGAAAGTACTGTTCATCCCTGAACTTCAGCAGCAGCACAACGCGTTTCAGAACGTCGAAATCCACCTGTTGCGATCGAAACCATTTCCGGACCGTTGTGGACGAGTGAACGTCGCCTCGGGCAAAACACAGCACTCGTTCAAAGTCCCGCAGGTCGACAAACGTTGATAAATCGATCAGCGTTGTTTTGTGAAAGCACTCTTCAATCGTGTCTTCACTGACCTCAAAGTAATTGGCTCGTTCAGCAATGTCGCGGAACATGTCCACCGTCGACATCTCATGCTCAGCCAGAGCTTCCGGCGGTTCCAGGCAGATTGTGTCACGGTCCGGATCCAGGGGATCGTAATGTTCGCGAACGGCTTCCCAAACCTGCAGAAAATCAAAATGATTCCATGCCGTCAGGATTTCACACAGTTCCTGAAACCCCTTCTGCGCGTCCCGCGGAAGATCGATGTCCTCCAGACACATTTTCACAACAGTTCTGCGCGTGAACGGAACGAAGTTTTCACGACGGGATTCCACCCGCCCGGCATCTGTCGTGGCTGACATCGCACAGATCCTGCACTCAGAAGATGATTTCCGGCCGAAGCCGGTCCGGGTGACCGGCAAGGCTCAGCCCACACCATACTGCGATGGACCGCCTGCGACAAAGCGAACATCCCGGACAACAATTCGAATCAGCATTGCTCTCCAGGTTTGTACGTCAGGTTCCGCGCCTGACAATTCGAACAGAACTGTCCGGCCGGAACCTGACGTTCTGCGGAGATTGTAATCTTTTCACGGCGTTGCTTTCCGCCCCGGCGTCGTGCTGATGGTCAGTCTCTCGAACCGGGTGTGACTTTCAGAGTGAGTTTCTTCCCGGAACGTTCGACGACGATCTCCACTTCCTGGCCGATCTTCAGGGCTTCGATTGCGTAGGTGTAGTCGTAGATGTTTTCGATGGGTTTCCCGGCGACTCCCACGATGATGTCTCCGCCTCGAATGCCGGCTTTATCTGATGGGCCGCGTTTGGCAACTCCGGACAGCAAAACGCCTTTGGTGTCCGATTCGGCGTAGTCGGGAATCGATCCCAGGTAAGCTCGCAGGTTGGCTCGGCGCTGCCCGTCGGCCGGCTTTGTCTGCATGACGTATTCGGGCATCTTTCGCTGGCTGATCAGTTCCCGGCACACCAGCTGCATGAGTTCGGCAACCTGACTGATGCCTTCGTAGTTCAGTTTCTCGGGTGTATCGCGAGGCGTGTGGTACTCGCTGTGATTGCCGGTGAAAGCGGACAGAATCGGCACGCCGTGCAGGAAGAACACGCTGGCATCCGTTGGCAGATAGCTGTCGTCCTGCAGCGACACGGGCAGGCCCAGCCGAATGGCCGCGGTTTCGATCAGCTTTCGCCATGCGGTCGACGAACCGATTCCCTGCAGCACGAGTTTCTCCTGCATGCGCCCGACCATGTCCATATTCAGGCAGGCGGCAATGTACAGATGAAGACCTCCCGTGTTTGGCCCGGATTCTTCGGCGCTGCGTTGTTTGGCGTCCTTCGCTGTGGACTCGGCTTTCTCAGTGTCGGTCGCAGATTCCGGTTCGTCTTTGTCGCTGTCATCGCTCAGAGCCGCGGCGTGCTGCGAGAACATCGTTTCCAGCTGTTTGACGTAGTGGCTTGATCCCAGCAGGCCGAGCTCTTCGCCGGACCAGGCTGCGAAGATGATATCCCGATTCCCGCTCAGTTCACCTCGTTCCTTTGCTCCGGCCATGGCCTCAGCCATCTGCAGCATGGCGGCAACACCGGAAGCGTTATCGTCGGCTCCGAAATGGATACCGGCAGATTCATCGTCTTTCGCCAGCGAGTTCGCGCTGGGCCCCGATCCCAGGTGATCGATGTGAGCTCCGACGACAACGATTTCGTGAGCCGGATTGTCACCCACCTGCAGACGCCCCAGAACATTTCGCCCCGTCTTCTTTTCCTGGCGAATGTCAATGGTCGCAGTCACCTGCAGATCCTTCAGCGGGAATCCCATCACCGGGTCGCCACTGTCCAGTTTTTCCTGCACAGCCCGCAATTGCTTCCCGCTGCCGGACAGCCATTCGTCGGCGACGGCATCCGTGATGCTGATCACCGCAAGGCTGGTCCCGGCCAATGATCCGTCAAACTGCAGAGGTACCAGCTGGCTGCGGACAGATGATGTCGGACCACTGACCAGTATCAGGCCTCGAGCTCCCAGATCCCTCGCCTTCATCGCCTTGAATCTCAGACTGCTGAAGCTGTTCAGATGCTGGCGATGTTCCGGCGTGATGCCTTCGGGCATGAAACGAAAACACATCACCCATTTGTCTTTGACGTCCAGATGCACATACGAATCGTATTCCTCAAAACCGTCTTTGGCAGGAGCCTGAATTCCGTACCCGGCAAACACCACCTCTGATGGATCGAACTTTCCGGTCTTTGAAAACACCAGAGGCTGCCAGTCGTCTCGCAGCTTCAGAACCCGGTCACGGGCCTGCAGGTGGTTGTCCGGTCCGGCAGAGACTCCTGACGTGAATTCGAAGGACTGAAACCAGGATTCATCATCTCCGGCGGGCTGCAGACCAAGCGTTTCGAAATGCAGAGCAACATAGTTGGTGGCCAGCTTCTCGCCCTTTGTTCCGGTCAGCCGTCCCTGAAGTTCCGGGCGACACAGGTACTCGACATGTCGCACGGCATCTGCCGGAGCGAAGTCGCGTCGCGCCGCCGGACTGCGTCCTGTTGCCGCGGACTTCTGCATGGCCGGATCGGGACGTTCGGGAGATGTTTCGGTCAGTCCCAGCAACTGCAACGCCTGCTGATGATTCCATTCGGCAATGAAAATCTGGGACTGGCTGCCTGTGGTGCGGTTGGTGGTCCATGCCAGCTGCTCACCGTCCGGCGTAAAAACCGGCAGGCCATCAAAGCCATCGGTATGAGTCACTCGAACAGGTTCATGTGTTCCGTCAGCGTCCACCAGATACAGTTCGAAGTTGGCGAAGCCGTGTCGATTGGTTGTGAAGATCAGGTACTTTCCGGACGGATGAAAATAAGGTGCCCACGACATAGCCTTCAATTGAGTCAATTGCCTGGGATTTTCCCCGTTGACGTCCATCGTCATGATCTCCGCCGTGGCTCCGTCTTCCGAAAAACGCCGCCAGCAGATACGACTGCCATCGGCGGAAAAGAAAGGTCCGCCGTCGTAGCCGGGGCTGCTGGTGAGCCTCCGCACGTCGCTTCCATCGGAATTCATCACATAGATTTCATTCGCCCACGACGGATCGCGTTCGAAAACCGCGGCCTGCTCCGGAGTCAGGGATTCTTCAAACCCGGAACGGTTCGAAGCAAATGCAATCAGACGGCCATCCGGCGACCAGGATCCTTCTGCGTCGTAACCGGGAGTTGACGTCAGATTGTGATACTGCTTTGAGTCCAGATCGTATTCATAGATGTCGTAGGTGACATCGTAGTCCCACGAATAACGCCGTTCTTTCCCGGATGCTCGCAGATCCAGTTCCGCTTTTTGCTTCTGTTGTGCTTCCGGGTCGTCCTGAGTTGAGGCGTACAGAACTTTGTTCTGAGTCGGATGAATCCACGCGCAGGTGGTTTTGCCGTGGCCGGGGGAAATCTGCTGCGTTTTGCCTGTGTCCAGGTCCGTGAGATAGATCTGAAAGAAGGGGTTTCCTTCCTGCCGCTCGCTCTGAAAAATCAAGCGGCGACCATCGGCACTGAAATAGCCTTCACCCGACCGTCGACCATCGTAAGTCAGCTGTCGGGTTCTGGACAGCAGTCGAGCTTCCAGTTTCGCAGCGGCTGCGGGGTCTGTCTTGGTGATGTCGTCTTCCTGGGCAGCGGCAGTCGAAGGCAAGCCAGTCAGCAGAATGAACAACGGGAGAAACATCAGGCGGGCAGGGAAGTGAAGAGTCGTCACGATGAGCGGCTTTCAGTGAACTGAGGAGGCAGGGATCTGCTGAATGATACGCAATCCGCTGAAAGGTCAACACCATCGCGCAGGCTTCCGAGGCGTGCATCCCGTGGCTGTCCTCGCTTCAGCAGCAGCTCCAACGGTGCCTGCCCTCATGAAAACACACCGGCGGAGCCAATGCCACGCACAGCTCATGTCACCGATTTGGCGGCGGTTACGGAAAGGCAGTGCATTCCGGACGGCGGAATGGAAGCAGGATGCAGCTCTGCGCTCAACGAACCTGTCAGGCTCGGGCGAAAGCTCGGCTGATATCGATTTCGTAGTCTTCCACAAAGGCTTTGTGAAAGTCATAGACGTCGATGAAGTCTTCCAGAGTGTCGTCTTCGGTCTTTCGCATTTCTCCGGCATCGATGAGTTCAAAGACCATCCTGCCGACATCTTCCGTGCCGCGAACTCCCCATTCTGAGAGCACTGTGATGGCCATCAGACCGAAATGCTGCAGTGCGAGTTCTCTCAGGCCGTCCAGCAGTTCCGGTCCGCTGACGTGCCCCGTGGTGAGACTTCCGCCATCGCGGCCCAGCTTTTCCTGAGCATGCCGAAGGGCGGCAAACACAAACTGGTAGGCGTGAGCATGATACTTTCGTTGCGTGGTCTTGCGGAGAGTTGTCATGCGAAGCCCTGGTCCGAATAGAGCGATTTGTTGCAGAACGGCATCAAGCCGCAGACATGATACATCAGTGCCGTCAAACCCTGAAGTCACTCATCGGAATTTTGATCAGGTTCGTCGTCGCCACCGTCCTTCCGCCCGCGATTTCCTCGGGAAACGACTGTAACGATCCGGGAAGCATCCGTCATGACTCGTCGCCCGTCGTCAAAACTGATCAACAGTTTTCGAGCCAGCAATTCCTGAGCAATCACCCGTCCCTGCCCGTCTCGCGTAATCACCGTGGAACCGACTTTGGGAAGCTCCTTGCGGTGAGCTTCGTAGGTGTCGTATTCGTATCTCAGGCAGCATTTCAGTCGCCCGCAGCGTCCGGAAATCTTGTTGGGGTCCAGTGTTGCCTTCTGCAGCTTCGCCATTTTCATGGAAACCGGAGGCATTTCATGCAGGTGAGTATTGCAGCACACAGGCTTTCCGCAGTCTCCGTAATCGGCCAGCAGTCGAGCTTCGTCGCGGACCCCGATCTGTCGCATTTCAATCCGCACGTTGAATTCGCGGGCCATCGCTTTGACCAGTTCGCGAAAGTCAACGCGCTTTTCGGAAAGGTAGTAGAAGATCAGCCTTTCTCCGCCAAAGATCTGCTCGACATCGACCAGCTCCATCTGCATGCTGCGGTCCGAAATCATCTTCTGGCCGGTGCTGAAGAAGTTTTTTTCACGTTCCGAGACCTCCTGCCGAGACCGCCGGTCCTCGTCCGACGCCATTCTCAGGATGCGTCCGGTGCGGACGTTTTCGCCGAAATATTCGCTGGTCCGGTCGTTGGCAGCACACAAAACCTCGCCAAATTCCACGCCTCGCTCAGTCCGAACAATCACTTCATCTCCACGGACGATCGGCTGCTGTTTTCGCCCGGAGAATTCGCCCAACTGTCGAAGTGATCCGTATCGCACAACAAAGCGCGGAACTTCCGTCTGCGAATCCTGCTCAGTTTCCTGCAGATCGGTGGACATGATGTGATGACTTTTGAAAGAAAGGAATGCGTCGACCAGCGGGGCAGCCGTGTGAAATCATGAGCTGCCAGGGACACTACAAAGTGCAGTGTTCCGATCCCCCATGCTGTACCACAGTGATCGTCAGGATTCGCCGAGGCGGGTCGCAGTATACACGGCCGCGACATTGATTGAGAAGCCTGCGTTTCCGGGCGACCGCAGAAGATCCCGTCTGCCGAACTCGGCCTCGCATGAAGGATTTCCCCGAGGTCACCGTTTCCGGGGGATCACTCATTCCGGCGACTGCGTTCCGCAAGAACTCTGAAGTAGGCTTCGACGCTCTGGCGATATTCTTCAGCCACGGCTTCGCGACGCCCCTTGGTCAGATCTTCCGCGGACTGCTCACGAAGTTTCCCCCAGTCGTCCTTTTCATTTCGGTTCACCGGCAGAATGGCAAACTCACCATTGTCGCCTTCGTAGGCCGGAATTCCTTCGGACTGGTGGCCTTCCGAATTCTGAGCCAACGCAGCCTGTTGCTGCGCCTGAGCTCGGGCCTGAGCCAGCTGGTTCTGACGAGCCTGTGCCTGTTGAGCCGCCGGGTTTGACAGCGGGGACGGCATTGGACGGCCGGGCGGGGTCTGACCAGGCTGTGCTGACTGACTGGCCTGCTGTGCCGCTGCGAGTGCCGCCTGCATGCGATCCAGTTCATCCAGTTGCTGTGCCAGCTGCCGACCTTCAGCCATTTGCTCGTTCGTGAACGCAGGAGCTGCATTGCCCGGCGTCGGCGCCGCCGGTGATTCTCCGGACTGGGGCTCTCCTGGTGACGAATTGGCCTGGGCGGAATTTTCCGGTGCTGCGGAATTCTGCGGTGTCGACTGAGCCGTCTGGTTTTGAGGCGAAGCTGCGGAATTCTGAGGAGCTGAGGACGGCGTCTGAGCTGCTTCAGCTGCAGCTATCTGAGCAGCCTCGGCAGCTTCCACCTGAGGCGTCAGAGCATCGGCCTGCCCGGACAGTGCCTGTTCAGACTGTTCGAGCGCAGCGTTGGCAGCCAATGCCTGGTGATTGTCGCCCTGCGGTCGTGCCTGCCCGTTCTGTTGAGCTTCCTGAGCCTGTTGAGCAGCCATATCGGCGGCCTGAGCCAGCTGCTGCTGGGCCTGAGATGCTTCCTGGTCACCCACCTCCTGAACGTTGTTCGCCGCCTGTTCAATGAACTGAGCGGCCTGATTTTTCTCCAGCCGTCGTTCGTGTCTGGCGGCTCGGGCCAGATCGGCAGCGACCTGGTCTACATCGGTTGTCACCGCTTCCTGCTGCTGAGCGGCAGCGGCCAGCTGATTGGCGTCCGGTCGAAGCTCGCCGGCGAAGTTGGCATTCTGAGCCAGCTGTTCGGCTCGCTGAGCCAGCTGAGCGGCGTCTTCAGCAGCTTCGCTCGCGTACGATTCCGCCAGCTGAGCCGCCGGGTTCTGATCGTTCAGGTCGGGCCGATCAACATGATCCAGCTGACGTCGCTGTTCCCGAGCCGCTTCCTGACGCTGCTGAGCGGACTGTTGCTGGCGCTGAGCATTCTGTACCTGAGCCTGAGCTTCCTGTCGTCGAGCCTGGGCCTGAGCAACCTGCTGCTGACGACCGCCATCGTCCGGCTTTTGCTGAAGGTTTCTTTCCGCCTGCTGCACCTGATTTTCGATCTGCTTCAGATTGTTCTCTGAATTCTTGACCTGAGCCTGAGCCTGCCGCTCTTCCTGTTCGGTTCGGCGAACGTTGTTGTCCGCTTCGCGCTTGCGCTGATCGATAAACCGATTGCGCTGGTTTTCCAGATCTCGTTTCGCGTTCTGTCGCTGTTTGTCATCTTTGTGGATGTCTTCATTCTTTGCCGCAGCTGACTGATCTTTGGCCTGCTGAAGCGTTTCGGTGGCCTCGGAAAGTGCCTCCCGAGCGGTCTGGAGATTTTGTGCGAGATCGGCCAGCAGCTGATGCTCATTGCTGTTGTTTGCCGCATTGGCCGCTTCATTCAGCTTCTGCTGAGTCTGCTGAAGTTTCTGCTGCGCTTCGGGTGTCTGAGCTCGACTGGCTGCCGCGTTCGCCTGAGCCACCAGCTGATTGGAGAGCTCAGCCGCCTGGCGTCCGAGCTCCCGCAGGTCCGTGGCCAGTTCTTTTTTCTTCTGCTGAAATTCGCGATCTGAGTTCTCGTTGTTGCGCTGCAGGTCTTCATCCCGGCGTGCGGCATCTGCCAGAGCGTTGCGGGATTCTTCGACGGTGTTCTGAGAAATTTCAGACAGCGCTTCCCGCATCGCCGGATTCTGCTGAAGTTCGGATTCCAGCTGTGCAAGTAGGTTTTCCGGCTGATCGGCCGCCTGTTGAGCCTGCTGAGCCAGCTGCTGCGACGCGTCGTACTGCTGATCCATCTGTCGAGCGATCCCCAGTTCGCGTTCCTGCTTCCGCAGTTCGGCTCGGGTCTGAGCCACGTCTTCGCCTTTTTCCAGTCGGTCAAAGTGCTGAGCAATCGTGTCCAGTGCCTGAGCCGTCCGTTCCTGCTGTTCGGCTGCCTGCGACAGGTCTTTGGCCTGTTGCTGAGGCGAATCGGCCGCCTTCTGAGCCTGCTGCATCGCCTCATTCATCTGCCGGGCAGGATCCTGAACCATGGCGATGGCATCGTCCGCGTCGCGCGCTCGTTCACGCTGTTCATCGACCATCAGTTCCTGCTGATTGGCATCTTCCACCAGGGCTTCGATCAAATGATCCAGCTGCTGATTAATCTGCTCCTGCTTCTTCTGCAGTTCCGCAACAGTCGCGGCCTCCGGCTGCTGAGTTTCCGGCGGAGTGTCCTGTGCATCCTGCTGAGGACTGTCCTGCGACGCTTCGGCGGATTCCGGTTCAGTGTTTTGTGAGGAACTTTCAGGTTCTCGCTGAGCCACCTGCTGTTCGGCCTGAGGTTCAGAAGTCGCCGGCTGCTGTTCCAGCTGGTCAGCCGATTCGGTGGTGGCTTCTTCCAGTTCGCGGACCTGCTGAGCAATCTGTTCAGCCATTTCAGAAATGGAAGGAGCATACTTTGCAATGACAGCTCGGGCTTCGGCCATCACGGGCAGCAGGGCTTCACGTCCCGTGAGCAGCGTCGTGCGCATTTCCATCAGGTCTACGCTGGCCGACAGAATCTGTTCACGAGCCCAGCGACGCTGTGAAAGCCGACGGCTCGCTTCACCCGTGGGCTGGCCCCAGCGAACCGCATCAAACTTCGAAAGAACTTCCTGCGGAACGCCGGCATCTCTCAGCCGATTTGCGCTGTCTTCAAGAGCCACGGCGATGGCGTCCCACTGTCGCGGATGTTCACAGATGGCTGCGAAATCCTGCGATCCCCACCGCTCCAGACGAATCAGATTGTCCAGCAGCGTGGCCACATTGTTCATCTCATGACCGGCTTCCAGAATTCGATAGGCCGGTCCGATTTCGCCAAAAGCCGTTGGCAGAATTGATTCCCGCGGATCACCCGTGCGGTGCTGATTCATCAGCGACGTGAACGCTCGATGAGTCAGGCCAAGGTCCGCCGCGAACTGTGTATCGCTGTCGACTCGAGCCTGAGTGAGCTGGCGGCGAATCGTCAGCTGGTCCACCATCGGCCGCAGCTTGAGATCGATTTCCGCCGCAGGAATTCGCCTTCTGAAGCAGTTCTGCGGCTCGGACAGAATCGTCGGCGTCGGCCGCTTCAGCCAGAGTCCGATTTCTTCGGCAATCGAATTCCCCAGCCAGGAAATCGGGTCGGACAGCGTCCGCGTGCGGTTGCCGAAATCGCGGCGAGCCTGTTTGACTGTTCCGGAACACCGCCGTCAATCACGTCGAATCGCTGTCGGTCGCCAAGTTCTCGACTGAGATCAGCTGCCAGACGCTGCAGTTCCGAAACCCTTGCCCGGATTCTGTGGCATGGTCCAGCCGGTCGAGCGACTGAGTGACCCAGCGAGTCTGCTGTTGAATCTGGATGATCCAGATGATTGGCAATGTCGGCTTCGTGGTCATGAAGCAAACGTTCCACGACTCGCAGCTGGTTCTTGACAATCGTTTCCTTTGTCGTGCAGCAGACGAGCCCATGTTTGCGTGGGACTGGAGACCACCAGCTTCGCTGCTGGTAAATGGCATGCATACCAGAGCCACTGCATTCAGGACGTCCTGAGGATCAGATGACGGTAGTGATGTCTGCTGCTCTGAGCGTCATCTGCAATGCGATTGAATGCATGCTTGAGCTGGTCCACCCACGGACGAATCCTTTGGGCTCGGTCTCAAGTGTCAGGACCTGCAGGGCGCAATCGGCCAGAGCCGGATGTTCCTTCTGAATGCGCCCGATCAATCGGCCGGTCAGTTCCAGATCATAGGCGTCCGCGCCGTTGGGCATGGCACGTTCCGCATCCTGAACCTGACTCAGCAGCGCTGCTGCGGAAACGCTCAGGTCGGCAGCCATGTCCCGCAGCGTGGTGCGGTCCAGAGCCTGATCGGCTTCACTGCGAGCTGTCGCTGCGTTCTTCTGATCGTTTTTCTGGTCCTGCTGCAGTCGGTCAATGATTTCGTCGGCAGTGGCTTTCTTTTCTTTCGCCAGTTCCGCGAGCTGCAGAATCGGTCGCATCAGCGATGCCTTCTTCTGCATGGCCGCGTGGCGATCAGGATCGAAGTCCGGGGCCGAAACGACAATCCGCAGCGGCACCGACTCACCTCGATTGCCTTTGCGATCAATCGCTACGACACGAGTGGTTACATGGTCACCGGTCTTCAGCTTCAGTCCCAGCAGATCCCAGTTCCATTCGGATGCAATCCGAAACTGACCGGCCGAAAGCCCGGCGACGTTCCGTTCTGTACCACCTTTCGATGATGAAGTCTCATCCTGAGGCACGGCTTCCAGGGGCACCGACTGCCACTCACGCCCGTTGATGCTGATTTCCTGAGTCAGCTGATTCAAAGGAAGGTCGTCTTCCGCCATGCCCTTCAACGCCAGAATGTCGTTGGGCGGCAGCAGCAGATTGGTTTCTTCCTGATCCACAAACCCGGCTCGAGGAATCAGGTCCGCCACGGGTCGGATTTCATATCGTGGGCTGAAAATGTTTTCGAAGCCGGTTTCCGCCGACACCAGATGAACCTTGTAAATGGCGTTCCGATCGACCGGAACAGACGCCGTCCACTGCCCGGCCGCATTCTGTGTCAGAGGAATGGCGGTGACTTCCCGATCGCGATTGTCAGTAACGTCCACTCGGAGTTCTGCCCTCGAAACCGGTTGATCCAGATCCAGGTCCAGAACAGTTTCCGTGCCCTGCAGAACGATCAGATCTCCGTGGTCCTCAGTCAGCGTCTGCTCCGGCAGCTGCGCATATTCGGGAAAGCGAAAGTGCTTGTGGAAAGCGACGACTCGTGGGCGATTCTTGCCGTTGATCGTGTGCCAGCGGGTCACCGCGTCACCGGCGAGAATCCGGTACTGAATTTCGTCCGCGTCCACATGCAGATTGGCTGCATACTCGGATGATGTCCGGTTTCGCATGGCATGCTGCTGAATTTCGCGGCCCGGCACCAGAGTCTCCAGAACGGCTTCGTCAACGGTGCCACCGGAAACGTCCACGACCACGGCAACGGTCTCGTCTTTGGCGACCATCAGCGACTGCGGGGTGGGTTCGAGGATCTCGACGTGAATTCTGGAGACTCGATCGATGTTCGCTCCGGGCAGGATCGCTCTGGCGGCCAGCGTTCGCAGTCCGGGATCATTTCCGCTCAGCATCCACGCAATCACGGCGACGACGACCAGCGCCGCCACCACCCACTTCATCACCAGACGAATGGGAAGCAGCCGAGCCACCTGAACCTTCGCCATCTGCTGAGCCACACGGCCCTGCAGCAGACCTCGGAAGACGGGCGAGTCGTGAACAGCCGCAGGATTGTCCGTTGCCAGTTCCACGGCCGACAACAGGTTTTCGCGAAGTTCGGGCTGGACCTCTTCCACCTGAGCCGCCACTTCTTCCCGAGCCGGACGGTGCACAACCTTTCGCAGACACGTCCACCATACGGCCATCCCGGTGACAAAATAAGCACCAAGACTTAACGCCCAGCGTGTTCGTTCCGTCAGCACCCATCCCCAGTCCAGAAATGCCACAACCAGCATGCTGAAAATCAGCACAGCCGTCCCGGCACACAGACCTCGCACAACAATCATCCAGAATCGCCGACGTTCAGACGACGCAGCTTCGCAACAACCGTTGGATCAGCGCAGTGGTGCTCATGGAGGCAGGGTCCTCAGAAAGTCGAGGAGGGAGGTGAAGACGGAAGCAGAAAAGTGACGCGAACCGTCGCGGCCGAAACAGCCGCCGATCTCGCGAAAAGTTTACCGTTTCGCAGACAAATAGCCAGAACGATGTTGCTCAGCGATGTCAGGCCGAAATCAGAATGGCGTCCGGTGGATGTAAGTCCACGCACCCGGCTCAGGGGCGAGACCTCGATCTGAACTGTCAGGAAACCGCCACGAATGCAGGCGTTTTGGGGAATGGCCGGGAATCGAGACGTGCGCCGACACCGGTTTGTCTACGACGGGAGAATGCGGTGAGTCGGCACGGGGCGGCCCGGACGGAAACTCTGAAGCGAGACAACCTGGTGCCCGATTCCGAATTCTGCACAGACGTCCGTCAGCTCCTGACGCACAATCAGCTCCAGATCTGCGGGGTCTGTTGCGACTCGGGCGTTGACGACGATGCTGGCCTGAGTTGTCTCGGCTGAAGACGCGAGTGACAGTTCGGGGCCTGTCACGTTGCTCACAAGATTGGCGACCGCATAGTTCTGGTCGCACAGGCCGATCACTTTCAGATGCGCGGCTTCCGCATCTGATCCAACCAGACGATGATGCAGTCGGGTGATCAGATCCAGCAGCAGCTGGTCCAGAGGAAAATTCTTCGATCCTTCCACAGATACCTGACTGTTCAGCCAGCCCAGCTCGGCCTCACCTTCGGCGTAGAGATCGTAGTCAACCTCCATCACTCGCTGCCCGAACAGTCCTCGCTGTTCCAGCATCGCAACCAGAGCATCAAAACCTTCACCGGTTTTCGCTGAACACCTGAGGACCGGACGGCCCGGATACTGTTCTTCAATCAGCCGCTGCAGTTCGTCGACCTGGTCCGAGGACAATTCGTCGATGCGATTGATCACCACAAAATCGGCCTCTTCAATCTGCTTGCGAAAAATGTGGCCGGCTTTGGGCGAAAAACCGCTGCCGCCATCTCCCTTCAGAATTCGCAGCCCGTGGCTCGGCGCCTTGAGAATCACACCGTATGGAGCACGTGCAGCGGAACGCCGTAAACTTCGGTCAGAGGACGAATCACGGTCGCCACCAGATCCGTGCAGCTGCCAACAGGCTCGGCAATGATGATTTCGGGCAGCTGTCCGGCACCAAGTTTTTCGACAGTCGACGTCACGCGTCGAAGTTGCAGCAGAAACAGGACCCGCGACTTCACCGACATCAAACCCCTGTGACCTCAGGCTGTGAGTGTCCACCAGGTCCGTCGTCTGGTCATTGGTAACGATTCCGACATTCCGGCCCTGCTTCAGATAGTGCCGAGCCAGGCGGGCGACGGTGGTTGTCTTTCCGGCACCCAGAAAGCCGCCGATCATGATGTACACAGGTTTCATCTTGTTTCGCTTTTCGATGGTCATCGTTGATTCTGCGAGCCCGTTCATCGCTGAGGGAGGGCGTTACTTTTGCGAGCCAGGATCCGGAACGGGAATTTCCAGACGGCAGCACCCGAGGTCCAGAAAACTTTCTGATTGTCCATGCAATTGCAGGAGTTCCGGATGCAGCTGGTAGTACATGAAGCGCCCTTCGCGGCGCACCTTCACCAGCTCGGCATGCCGCATGATCTTCAGGTGATGCGAGATCGTGACGAGCTCCGTTTCCAGCAGCTCTGAAATGTCGCTCACCGTCAGTTCCCCGTGACGCAGGGCGGCAATGATGCGAAGCCGATGAGGATCGCTAAGCGCCTTCAGGCGTTCGGCGCAATAATCTGAATCGAAAACATCCATCACCATGCCCGCAGTTCGCTGATTTCGGCAGACGCCAACATTCTCATCTTCTTAAGAATACACGAATTTTTGGTCCCGTCAAACAACTCATGCCGCTGATGCCGCTGACGTTCGAGCCGCGCGACTTGTCACGAAGTCTTCCCAACCCTCAGCAAACTCTCGCCAGATAGCCCTGTTTGACTAACTGGAAAGATTGAAAGTCGCGACGAAGCCTTCCGTTGGGAAGTTGCTGCAAGTGATGTGTGGGCATTCTGAGCCATCGAGTGTTTTGCGTGGTCGCCGGGCCTGGATTCGGACCGATAACAGAATCAGGAATTCGGTGGCCATCTGCGAACTTTCAGCGTTGCGTTCAGCGGCATCACAGGCTGCATTGCCCATGACTCAAACCCTGCCTCTGACTCACTTCGAAGAACTGATGCTGCATCAGGACAGCGCAGCGTATCCGGTCAGCTGTTTCCTGCGACTGAATTTCGAAGGGACACTTCAGAAAGAAGCGTTCCTTCAGGCGACGAAATCAGCCGTCCAGCGTCATCCATTGCTGGCATCAACGATCGTGTTCGGGCGGCGACCGACGTGGCAGCTGCCTTCCGCAGACCACGAACCGGAAATCCACTGGTCGACCAGCGATGAACCTCTGCGAGCCTGCCGTCAGGATCCGTCGCGAGCCGCTGCGCTGACGCTGCACGTGTCAGTTGTTGAGAGTCGGTCCACGGTCCTGGTTCAGTTCCATCATGCCTGCTGTGACGGGATCGGAATCTTTCAATTCATCAGAGACCTGCTGGTTGAGTACGCCGACGCGGTAGCCGGGAAATTTCCGAATGTTGCCGAAGATCCCGGTGTCATTGATCTGCTGAAACGACGGGAGGCTTTCGGATATCCGCTTCGCCAGCTGGTCCGGCTGACTGTCCAGCAGGCCGCGCGATTGCCGTCCGTCTGGAATTTTTTTCGACGATCGCCGGTTGCCCTTATTCCACATCGACCGCGACCGGCAGAAGCAGATGTTCCGTCAGGATTTCCTGGCATCTGCAGTCATCAGTTCGACGTGGAAACGTCCAGCGCAATCCG
Organism: Planctomycetaceae bacterium; assembly: GCA_041398865.1. Lineage (GTDB taxonomy): Bacteria > Planctomycetota > Planctomycetia > Planctomycetales > Planctomycetaceae > Fuerstiella. Next base: position 198,521 of record JAWKTY010000006.1, on the reverse strand, counting down.
AGCGGCCGTGCCGGACGGCGGTGCTCTGAACGATGTCCTGATGACAAACCTGTTTCTGGCGATCCGCGATTTTCGAATGCAGTACTCATTCGCCAGCGAATCAGACTGGGTGCGTCTGATGATACCGACCAGTCTGAGGCTGAAGGACCACTACCGAATTTCCGCCGCAAATATCCTGGGCATGGTGTTCGTTGAACGTTCCGGCCGCCAGTTGAGAGATCCGGACGAACTGCTGACAGGTATCCGGGCCGAAATGGATTTCATCAAGCGACTGAAGCTGGGTTATCTGTTTGTCATGTCGCTGATGCTGGGCCGGCGACTTCCGGGAGGGCTGCGATACATGGCAGCACAGAATCAGGGAAGAATTTCCGCCGTGTTCACGAACATCGGCCGAATTCTGAATCGCTGTCCTCTGCCGAAGCAGCAGGACGGCCTGCTGCAGTCCGGTAACGTCCTGCTGCGATCGGTGGAAACATGTGCTCCTGTCGGTCGAGATGTCTGTGCTGCGTTTTCGGCTGTCTGGTATGCCAACCGTCTGTCACTCACGCTGCATTACGATCCGGGAGCAATGACGGACCAGCACGCTCGACGGCTGCTGCAGCTGTTCGTCGGTCGAACTCAAAACATCCTGCCGCATCAGCCCGTTCCGGTTTCCACTCGCTGAGAAGGCGTCCACCAATCAGCTGCCAAGTGTCTCAATGAACCGCATGGCGTTAGCCACGGTTCTCAAAACACTCACAATAAGCCGCATGGCGTTAGCCACGGTTCTCAAAGGCCGGACACTCAATAAGGACTCACCCGTAAACAAATAAGTGAGCTAATGGACGGGAACGCGTGACCGCTCGGTTCCCTGAAAACCGCGGCTAACGCCGTACGGCTCATTGAGGAATTCGGCAACTTGTTGATGGACGCCTCCTTAGCTTAGCCGCATGGCGTTAGCCACGATTCTCAAAACACCGGACGCTGAACGAAGCCACTCGCTGTCAGCGTTTCTTCCGCGGAGGACTTTCCAGATCGAATGTCAGGAAGTTTTCTCCGTTCGGTTCGATCACGGCCACCAGGTCGGACTTCTCGTTGAACTCAGCGGGAATGATCTGTTCTGTGACGGGAACAAGTTCACCCGGATTGTCTTCTCTCATCTTTCCAGGAATCTGCTGGTAACTGACGATCTCCACCTGCTTTCTGCCGGGATCAGCTTCCAGCACAAAGGTGCCGTCCGCGATTTTGCCGGCATACGAGTTCCCGGTCTTGTCGATGGCCCGGAGAATAACGTCTCCACTGATGAGCGGAGTCCCGTCAAACGTGACTGTGCCTGTGACTGAAACAGTTTCGGGACGATTGGAGCCTCCGCAACCTGCAGTCACCCAAAGGGTTGATGTGATCAGGAGGATGAGTTTGAATCTGGATCGGGGCATCTTAAATCTCTTTTCTGAAGTTAATCGATCTGCCGTGAAGGGAGTGACTCGCGGAGAGTTCCGGCAGACTGAAGCGATTCCTGTTGCTGAAGAGAAGATGCTCGCACCGCGCGAGCATGCTTCTCTTTCAGACCGGCGAAATGGTGATCAGACAGAACCTGAGCGTCGTCGACCGATTCAGTATTCGCCCAGCACTTCGCCGCCGGCGCGGGTTCCCAAAGCATTAAACAGGCTGCGGTCGATGTTCTCCGTCACAAAGCGAATTGATCCGTCCGCGAGACCCAGCTGCACTCCGCCTTCGTGGTAGCTGCGCGCGTAGATTCGACCATTGCTGTAACTGGTCAAACTCATACACGGAGAATTGGGAAACGTCGTGCTCTTGCACTGGTAAACCTGGTCAGGCAGTGTTGTGTTGGGTGGTTCTTCTGTGATGAAGCCATAACCGCCCCCACGACCGCCGCCCCAGTAGCCGCCACCTTCACCCCAGCTTGTGCCCGACTGCCCTCGGATAATCACTTCACTCAGAAACGCCGTGTTGGATGTCCCGTCAATGATGTCACGGATCTTTCTCCGCGATCCTCCGTAGAACAGGCCGTTAATATCATTGGTGGCATTCATGGGAAGGTTGCCTGCACAGGTCACATAGTTGCCCTGAAAACCGTACCCGCCGGCTCTCGGCCCGCCTCCTCCGCCCGTCGCCGGTCCCGCAGGATCGGACGGACACATGAATACCGTCAAAGCCAGATCTTTCATCGCGGGCGGTGTATCCATGACCCACTGACCAACCCAGCTCTGGTACTGATTCGCCAGCGGTGCCTGATCAATGTATGGCAGCACCTGCTGCATCCAGGTATCCCGAAGGTGAAACGTTCCCGATTCCATATAGCCGTACGGAAAGACCTGATGCGTGTCGTGGTAGTTATGCAGACCCAACGCGAGCTGTTTGAAGTTGTTCTTGCACTGGGTGCGTCGTGCCGATTCGCGCGCCTGCTGAACGGCAGGCAGTAACAGGGCTATGAGAATTGCAATGATCGCAATCACAACCAAAAGTTCAATCAGTGTAAACCCGGCCTTCCGTCGGCCAGCCATCAGACCCGTCATTTGAGTTACCATGTTCATTCCTTCGCAGCTGTCTTGTGTTCGTTGTGTTGATGCTGACCAACCTCTGTTCCTCCGCCGTGAACGGAATCGCCTGAAGGATTTCAGCATCGACCAACTGATGGTGGACGGATTGGCAAACGGTGTGCCATTCCAAATCCGGACCATCATGCAACACACAGAATCTGACCGTGCGCTGCAGATTCCGACATCAACCGTTCCACACTCAGAAGGCCGGGATCCACAGTCATTTCGCGCTTCCGTCTGCCGTGTCAGATCGTGATCGCGAATGTCGATCTGCGATTGCGCGACGATGTCCGTGCGGACTTCCACAAACATTGCCGTCCACAGGATTCTCCCGGCGATGACAATATCCATTCGTACATGCACTCTCCGTGATCATTGCTGCCCGACTCATCAGCAGAGATTCCGAATCCACGTCAGCGGTGGGCATCTGAGGAGTTCAAAGAACCGGGATTCCACGTCTTTCGGTGTTTTTCTGTGGTCTTCCTCGCAATCTCTGTCGGCGACTGTTTACTACGTCCATTCAAATCCGCACGTCGCGAACAGAAAACTGCTGACGAGATGACCTGCTCACTGATTGATACTCATTGCCATCTGGACTCACGCACCTTCCACGCGGAAATTGCAGACGTGGTTTCCCGAGCACTCGATGCCGGTGTTCGCCGGATGCTGACCATCGGGATTTCGCTGGAGACCAGTCGCGCTGCCGTGGAACTTGCGGAACGGTTCGAATGTGTTTCGGCCGTCGTCGGGATCCATCCCAATCACGTCCATGAAGTGCAGGCAAGTGACTGGGACGACATTCAGCAGCTGTCGCAGCATCCTCAGGTCGTGGGCATCGGAGAGACCGGCCTGGACCGCTACTGGGATGTTGCTCCGATCGAACTCCAGCGAGACTATTTCCGACGGCATCTGAAGTTTTCCAGAAGCAGCGGACTGCCGTTTGTTGTTCACTGCAGGGAAGCCAATGACGATGTGCTGGAAGTCCTGCGCGATGACTTTCAGCATGGTCCGCTGAACGGAGTCATGCATTCTTTCTGCGGAGACGTCGCGATGGCTGAGGAGTGCCTGGCCATGGGAATGTTTATTTCCTTTGCCGGCATGGTGACGTACAAAAAAAGCGATGACCTGCGGGCAGTCGCACGCACCATTCCGCTGGACCGCATCCTTGTCGAAACCGATTCACCCTATCTGGCACCGCAGCCGATACGGGGAAAACGCAACGAACCGGCGATGGTCACTCACACCGCCGCCTGTCTGGCCGAGGTTCATCAGATGTCCATCGAAGCCTTCGCACAGTCGACGACTCGCAACGCAACGCGGCTGTTTGGTGTAGAACCGGTTTTCGAAACAGTCAGGTCTGATAACTGATGGCCTGGCAACTCCCCTCGGATCGAGTGTCATCTGCAGAACAACGAGCTGACAAATGCTTTTGGGCTGGTTGAGAAATCGTCGCCGGAAGTCAGTGAGTGGCCGGAAATTCCCGGACACATGGGAAACCATTCTCTCAACAAATGTCCTGAACAGGCGATTCCTGACCGGGGAACAGCGGGAGCGTCTTCGCCGACACATCCTGATCTTTGTATCCGAAAAGAAGTGGGAAGGCTGCGGGGGTGTCACGCTGACCGATGAGATGAAGGTCACAGTTGCGGCGCTGGCCGGTTTGATGGTGATGGGGCGGCAGGAAGATATTTACTTTGACCAGGTTCCATCCATCCTGATTTATCCCACCGGATATGTCGCGCCGGAAGTGACGGCAGGCCGCTCAGGAATTGTACGTCAGCAGCAACAGGCTCGTCTGGGAGAAGCCTGGTGGCGAGGTCCGGTGGTGTTGTCCTGGTCAGAAACACTGGCCGGAGCACGAGGCGAGTCGCCGGGGCGCAATCTTGTGTTTCATGAATTCGCGCATCAGCTGGACATGATGAACGGCCGTATCGCTGACGGAACACCTCCCATGGAAACTCAGGACCAGTTCGATCGCTGGATTTCCGTTCTGGGCCCTGAATTCGACCGGTTGGTGGAGGCATGCCGCCGAGGACACCATGGCATCATCGACTGTTACGGTGCCACCAGCCCTGCCGAATTCTTTGCCGTTCTGACCGAGGCCTTTTTCGAGCGAGGGGCGTCACTTCGGGATCACCATCCCGAAGTGTATGCTGTTATTCGGGACTTTTACCGTCTGGAAACGGCAGAATGGAGCTGATTCGCAGCTCGGTCGAGACGATGTCGCCGAACGAAGAGATCGTTATCCCTGCATTGCCCGATTGCACGTAGTCAGTCGCTGTTGAAGTTCGGGAACCGATGCCCGAGTCAGGTCATTGGCGATTTCCTCAATGACTGTACGACCGAGGACAGGGGGCATCTGTTTTCTGAGACATCCCAGAAACGTTGGTGCGGCAGCAATCAGCAGATATCTGAATCGCTGCCGGAGCCGACCTGATTCCAGGTGATAGGCCAGGACAGCGGCAAATTGTTCGCCAGTGCGAAAGTCATCAGCACGTTTCCGTGCCGGATCGGCGACAGCCCTGCGTTGTACCTGCTCGGCTTTCCGTCCTCCTAGCGGAACGTCACTTTTCGCCAGTCCGCTGACTGGATTCAGCACCGTTTCGATTTCGACCAGATCATGAAAATCCAGACTCTCCGATTCCAGGATACGCGCCTGCCTGCAATCTGCGAGCAGCACCCATGTCACGGAAACAGCAGGCGACGGATGGCTGTGAATCATGGGAAACGACCTCTGAGAGTTTTGAATTGAAGCAGCCCGTTCGCAGTGCCCCGGTTTTACGAAGCGACAACGTTGCTCCGGACACGATTTCCATCGGATGCGGACACATTGGGTGAGGAATGGTCGAAACGCAGCTGAAGGGGACATCCTCCAGCTGCGCTTCCCTTCGTCCGCCGCCGTGACGGCAGACGCTCCAGGTCAAACGGACATCGAAATACTGATGTCGTGGCGGACTACCGGTGACAATGGCCTGCCGTGGATGGTGAATGGTGATTCCAAAACGCCATTCGGCCGAATTTCGGTCCCGCCTCCGCTCGCGACCAGCTGCACGCCAGGATTCCCGCCAGCAACAACAGGGTCAATCGCTGTTTCATTGCCATTTCCTTTCTCGCCAAAAAGGGGCCAGTGTCCGGACTCGATACGACTGACCAGCCAAAACTCATGCCGCCGAACATTCCGCCAGCAACCGCACGCCATTTGCGCCCAGACATTCAGTGAGACGGAAGCTGCGAGCATGTTCGATGTTTGACAGCAGGTTTGCATTCCGTGTGCCAAACCTCGAATGCTGCTTCATTCCTGCTTCTGTTGTCTTTCTCGTCACCGCAAAAAAACGGCCGAAAATCATGCGTGCGTGCATTCGGCGAACGATGTTCGAAGCAAGGTGCCTTCGCCGGATTCACTTCGAAGTGGGAAGTTTTCAGACAGGCTGATACGTCGGCAACCAGATTTGCAACCGCAAACCAATCCGTCCTTTCGGCGATCACGAGTTTGTCAAATGGCAGGCTGATTAGCTGCGAACCGAACGTCGCCAGCCGGGTCAGATGCTGCATGCCGGTTTTAAAGCGTCTTGCGACGGGCCGTTTGTTCTCGTTTTACATGAGTGAACAAGGGCCAGGAGCCCGGAAAACCCTGAACATTGACAGGAGCTTTGATACGGGTTTGGGGGAGCAATCCCTGTGTTTTTTCGGGCTAATTTGACGGATTCGGTGTCTCCGAATTCACATCTCCTTCACGCTGACGCTGGCACGAAACGTATGCAGTCTGTAGTGTAGTGGTCCTGCACGTCGGTTTGTGATGCCGAAAGCGGGGGTTCAATTCCCCTCAGACTGCCTCAATCTGTTCAAATTGGGGCCGACTGAGCTGTTGCCACCGGAAGTGGTGCGGCCGCAGGCATCGGCAGGACCAATGTCCTGCATCGCAGTCACGATTCCACTCACACGGAACCTGTTTCGTCAGTGGCGGGACTGCGAGACGGCGTCGAGATTTCTTCGCGGGCGACTGCGGCGGAAATCAGCGTCCGAGGCGAGGTCCAAGTCAGGAAGGGTCCGGATCGGTGGTAATGTCTGTACTTCAGAGGCCAACTCTGGTTCTCAATCGCAACTGGCAGCCGGTGGGCGTCGCGACGGTTTCGCGTTCACTGGTCAAGGTCTGGAACGAATCGGCTCGAATTGTTGACCCGGCTGACTTTCAGCAATACAGCTGGGACGACTGGACGCTGATGGAACCCGGTGACGATGATCCCTGCATTCAGACTCAGTGGATGAAACTGCGGGTGCCCGAAGTCATCGTGCTGACTCATTACGATCGGCTGCCTTCCAATGTTGTCGCGTTCAGCCGTCGAAATGTCTTCAAGCGAGACCAGTACACCTGCCAGTACTGCGGCTGTCGACCCGGCAGCGAAGAACTGACGATCGACCATGTGCTTCCGCGAGCTCAGGGAGGAACCTCGACCTGGAGCAACTGCGTGCTGGCCTGCGTGGACTGCAATCATCGGAAAGCCAACCGCACGCCGGAACGAGCCGGAATGCCGCTGATGAAACGACCGGTGCGGCCGTTGTGGAATCCCACTTACGCTCGCCATGGTGTTCGACTGGAAAGCTGGTCGAAGTTTATCAGCGATGCATACTGGAATGTTGAGCTGGAAGAATAGACTTTGTGAAGCGTTTGTCTTCCGTCATTCTGACGCTCAGCATCCCCGTGACTCTGATCATTCTGACGCTGTCGTCACTGACGCTGGGCGTCATCAGTTCCGGCAGTGACGGACAGCCGGTTACGGAATGGGTCTGGAACAGGCATCAACCTGTCAGCGATGCTGCCGGCTTCGCCGACAGGTTCCTGCCGTGTTCAGCAGCGGGTCTGGCCTTTGCCTTAACGGCATTCGGGGGGCTTCGCCGAATCCAGCGCCGTTCCTGGCGAAGCCACCATCTGTTCGCCGGGATCATGGATGCATGCCTGTTGGCGCTGCTGATAGTGGTGTCATGGTTCTGGCTGAGCGCTGTGCAGAAGGCAGCTCCCATGGAGCATCGACTGGCGAAGCCCATGTGGGTGCTGTATGACCCGTCATCGTCCGGATATTTCTTTGAAGCGGCCTTTCGAATCCCGGATGTGTCCGAATTTCTGAAGGGCTACGAACAACGAATGCGGGAAGGCGATGTGCTGCATGTCGGCACTCATCCGCCCGGTCTGTTCCTTTTAAGCAGCGGATGTCTGACTGCCTGCGAGCAACTGCCTGAACTGCAGTCCGCCGTCCGCAGCCTTCAGGATCGGGATGTCATCCACAGCTTCCGCTTTCTCGAGAACGAAGCGAAGTTTGAACGCCCTCTGAACGGCGGGGAATTGGCAGCATTGTCACTGCTGAGTGAACTGAGTGGCATTGCGGTGGTGCTGGCGATCGCCCCGATCTGGTGGCTGAGTCGAATGCTGTTTGATGCGGCAACCGCATGGAAAACGGCCTGCCTGTGGGTCACGCTTCCCTGTCTGGCCGTGTTTTGTCCGAAGTCTGACGTGCTGTTTCCTCTGACGTCTACATCCGTCCTGGCACTGGCCGTCGCGGCTTTGATAACGGATGTCTGGTGGAAACGATTTCCGGCGGCCGTGCTGGCGGGTTTGGTTCTGTGGCTGGGACTGTTGCTGTCGCTGGCTCATCTGACCGTCATCGTGGCGATTGCGGCGTTCGTCGGACTGCGCATGATCACATCCCGCGCCGCGACATTTCGAAGAGATACCGCTGTCATGCTGCTGATGGCGACGACGGTCGCCGTGAGCTGTCTCGTCTTTGAGCAGTTAACCGATTGCCGCCTGCCGACGGTCTGGCGACTGAATCTCAGCAACCATGCCGGATTCTATGATCAGTTCCAGCGAACCTGGTGGCGATGGTTCCTGTTGAATCCGCTCGAACTGGCATTCGCTGTGGGGCTTCCTCTGACCAGCATCGTCGTCCCGGCCATTGTACGAACCGTCGTTCTCTGGCTGCGGGAACTTCGATCAGCAACAGGGGTTAATGATGGTCTTCGCGCCCGGCGATCAACGTCCGCGCTTTTGACAGTCGCGACATTGCTGACGTGGATGGCACTCTGGCTGTCCGGGAAGAACTGTGGCGAAGCGGCTCGACTGTGGTGTTTTCTCACTCCGTGGCTGCTGTTGTCCGCCGGGCACGTTCTGCAGTCAAGAGTCGCCTCGCCGGATGATCATCGATTGGGTGAAAAGTCCTTCTGGCGTCTGCTTGTTGTGACTCAGCTGATTGCCGGGGCCATCACCGTCGGCAGCGTTAGTGGATTCAGTTTCTGAAGAATTCATCCGACCTTTTGCATTCCGTCCGGCGAAATCACCCGGAGGCGATCAAGGTTATCGTGACCGGAACGCATTGCTCGCCACAACACTGAGAATCAGCTGTCGGAAACCGTGGTCCCCCGAACTGCATTCCTGAACGATGCGATCAACCTCGGGGCGATCATGGACAGTCAATGGTCGTCCGGTGCCGTACATCAACAGGCGTCGAGTGAGTGCATTCAGAAACTGATCATACTGATCCAGCAACAGAGCTCGAAATTCCCCGACGTTGGAAAATCGTCGACCGTCAGGCAGTTCTCCGGAGGCATCAATGGGGACTTTCTTTGCGTACGTGTTTCTCCAGTGGCCGATGGGATCGAAGTGTTCCAGAGCAAAGCCCGGCGGATCGATTTTCCGATGACATTCGTTGCAGGTCGCCACTGTCCGGTGTTTTTCCAGTTGTTCGCGAATCCCTTTGGCTCCGCGCACGTCCGGATCCAGAGGCGGTACGTCCGGAGGCGGTGGTGAAGGTGGCGTTCCGAGAATGTTTTCCAGCAGCCAGACTCCCCGTACCACCGGAGACGTGTCGATGCCGTTCGCGGTGACAGTCAGGACGCTGGCCTGTCCCAGCAGCCCTCCTCGACGACGATCATCCAGGTTCACTTTCCGAAACTCGTCCGCGTGAAACACTTCGTCCGCGACGTTCAGGTCGTAATGCCGAGCCAGGTTCCGATTCACGAACGTAAAGTCGGCATCCAGAAAAAGTCGAGGACTCAGATCCTGGTTCAGCAGATGACGAAAGAACAGTTCTGTTTCCGTGCGCATCGCATTTCCCAGATCATGGTGATAATACTGTGGAAATGCTGAACGATCAGGAGGAGACGATCCCAGATCGCGGAGTGTCAGCCAGCTGTTGCAGAAGTCATGGACGAACGAGTCGGCTCGCTGATCGGCCAACAGGCGTTCGGTCTGGTGTCGCAGGACGTCAGGCTGAAGCAGGTCACCGCTGATTCCGGCCTGCAGCAGTTCGTCGTCCGGCATCGTCGACCATAGAAAATACGACAGCCGACTGGCCAGAGCCGATCCCGCCACCATTGGATCGGCCGCTTTCCCGGAAACCCCGCTTCCGCTGGCTGGCTCATCCAGATAGAGAAATGCAGGCGAACACAAGGCTGCTTTCAGAGCATCCGTGTAGGATTCCACCGTCGATCGACCTGCATCTTTTCGACTGCGAATGAACTGCAACGAGTGTTCGACTTCGTTCTGTCGAACCGTTCGCCGAAATGCCCGACTGAGAAAACGATTCAGGTTGGTCCGAATTTCTGCCTCGCTGATATCACCGCGAACGAAAGCATCCCAGTCGCCCTGCCAGACCGCCTGCTGTGACGGTCGAGGCCATGAATCGTTCAGCGGTCCCTTGATTTCGATTTCATGAATGCGAATCTGAGGAAGATGGCCATCGGCAATTGCGGCTCGCCGAACTTCCACGATTCCGCTGCCTTTGACGCCGGGGAACCTGTCCGGGTACTTTCGCACCAGTCGCCCGTACAGACTTCGCAGGTCCATTGGCCCGTTGCGGAATGTGAACCGAGGCGTCAGGCCCGCATCCAGAGGAACTCGAACCGTATACCAGCGTTCCTCATCAGCCAGCTCGATGTCGGCCAGCAGAGGTTCAATGGGCTGAGGCTTATGAAGCTGTCCAACTCGACGATTGCCCGGCACGATGCCCAGCCTTAGCGGCTGCCCGGGATCTGTTCCGTAGAAGTCGGGATCGTACGGATGCTGCCGATTCACAGCTTCCGCCTTCAGACGAACTTCGTAGATGCCATCCACGGGAACTCCGTCCGCAAATTCGTGAACAGGGCCGTACGCCCCTTCATGCTTGTCGGCTCCGATGACTTCCAGCAGCGTCATATGCTCGAAACGGCTGGTATTGCGGAACACCTGATCAATTTCGGGCTGCTGGCGAAAACCTTTTGTGAAACGCCATGTCCGGACTTCAGGGCATTCCAGAGGCAGCACAGCTTTGTCCACACAGAGTTCTGCCGCCAGCAGGTATTTCTTCAGCAGATAACCCGAAACCACCAGCTGGTCTCCGACCGTGTCAACATGGTCCAGAGTCGCATCTTTGGGGAAATCCGCGGTTGGATCGAACATTTCGACATTGATCTGCAGAAGGTCCCGAACAGTATTTCGATATTCGCGTGAATTGAGTCGCCGCAGAACCGTTTCGTTCGGCATGTCGGCGTGCTGATCATGCCAGTCGGAAACTAATGCAGTCAGCTGTGCAACGACACTCTGACGATCCGTGTCCTCCGGCTGCCTCTCTCTGGACGGCGGCATCTGCCCGAGATTCAGCTGGTCGAGCATATCCTGAAGCAGCTGGACGTCATCCGCCGACTTCGGCGGCAGAGTCAGTCGGTCGAAGCGGCGTTCGGCCTTCTGTGTCTGCTCGCCGTGACACCGTTGACAGTGTCGGTCCGCAAATTCCTGCAGGTCGACGCCCGAAACAGATTCGTCAGCCATGCCGGAAGGACAGATCAGTGCAGCGATGAGAAACAGAATACGGCGTCCGTACATCTGGTAAGCCTTGAATGCAGTTGGCGACACCGACTCCAACACAGCGAAATCGGCGATAAACCCGGAGTTTACCACGGATGTTCCGGCAAACCACAGTTACCGGACATGGCCAATGGGAGTGGTTCGCCCAGCTGACGCTCGCCCAGCATTGGCACGCCCAGCTGGTGGAATCTCTGCCTCAGGGAGGTGAAAACCCCCCAGTGGATTCGGAAAACCGACAGGCGTGCCTTCCCTATATTCCCTAGTTTTCGAACGACCGTACCCCAAGTGAGGCTAAGGAGAAATTTCTCACTGTGGCGTGATGTTACGTACACTCTATGGCTGTTAGTTCGTGTTTTTCCGATCCGAATTCGGGATCTGCAGTCAACATCCATGTCCATTGCAGAGAACAAGGACGAATTCCAGATTCCCTTCGTCCCCGGCGGTTGAAGCTGTACGTCACATTTTCTATAACTTCCCAGGGGGCGTTGCCGTCAGCCGTATGGCGACAGGCAGGATCGATGGAACAGCCCCGGAGTTGTTGGGCCGAACACTCATGGAAGTCGAGTGCCAGGGGGATGCAGTTGGTTCAGCCGACTGTGGCGGGTCGCGACGGAGCATCACGCTCTGACCCATTTTCGACGCAGGCGTCGACCGAACTTTTCCAGAGGTTCAGTCCCGTCTTCCAAAATCGTTCAAACGGGGCTTCGTCAACTGAGTTTCAACAGAAGGAAATTGTGATGTTGCAGAAACGTCCACGAATCACTCGCAGAAAGAAGCGAGTTCCACAGGTCACTGAATTCGACAACCCGAAGAAGAGGAAAGACTTCACTGTTTTTCTGGTTGAAGATGATCAGGAAATCCGGGCTTCCATGCGTCAGTCACTGGATGACGCCAAGATTACCTGCGAAGACTATATGACGGCCATGGAGTTCTATCGGGATTACCGGGAACTGCGGCCCGGTGTTCTGGTTGTGGATATTCGTCTGCACTGGCATGTCAGGCGTGGAACTGCAGGAGAAACTGGCCAGGAAGACTTTCCTCTGCCGATCGTGATGATTTCCGGTCATGCTGATGTTCCGATGGCTGTTCGAGCCATGAAGAACGGTGCGTATGACATGCTGTGCAAGCCGGTTCGAATTGAGGACCTGGTACAGTGCATCAGCCGTGCTTATCACTATTATTACGATCTTGAGCTGGACATGGACGATGAACTGGATGACACCGAAGACAGTCTCAATCGACTGACAACTCGGGAACGCGAAGTTCTGGACCACGTCGTGGATGGACTCTCAAGCCGCGAAATTGCGGACGAACTGTCTGTCAGCACCAAAACAGTTGAAGCCCATCGAGCTCGCATCAACGACAAAATGCGGGCAGACAATGTGGCCCATCTGATTCGGATGTGCTTCAACTACAACGCTGCCGAAGGCCTGTGATCAAGACCTTCCGCTGCATCGAACATGCGGTCTGACCGTCTGTTCCGGACGGTGCCCTGTTGGGCATCAAACTTCCAATAAGCCGGATAAAACGCCGCGTGGCAACTGCCCCGCGGCGTTTTTGTGTTTATTCTCTCTGCATCGGTTTTCTGCCGAAACCCTCCTGCTGCCTTTCCGTCTGTCATTTCCCACCGAACGAATGTCTCAGCCTTCCCACCCAGTCGAGTCAGATTCTGCGGCCTTACGCGTTATTTCGACCCCGATAACGATTCCCGAACGAGTTGTTCTGATCCTGACCGCGGCCTTCTATACATGGATTGTTCTGAACGGTGAACCGCTGCAGAGTGCGAATGATCGAAGTCGGTGGTGCACAGTGTGGTCCCTGGTCGAACGCGGAACGTTTCAGATTGACGAGATTGACTCTGATCCTCGCTGGTCGACGATTGACAAGGTCCGCCACCGCCGTTCCGCAGAAGATCCGTGGCACTTCTATTCGTCGAAACCTCCTCTGTTGTCAACAGGCGTCGCAGGGCTGTACTGGGTTGTCCGACAGCTTTCAGGAATGAATCTTCGGGAAGAGACTGTCCCGGTGGCTCGTCTGTTGCTGTTCTTCGTCAATGCGGTTCCCATGTTCTGTGCGGTGCTGATCTTTCGCCGCTCGCTGCAGAACCTGCATGTCTCCGCGGCAACTCGAACCGCGATGCTGGTGATCGTCGGAGCCTGCACGATGATCAATCCCTTTCTGTCCACGCTGAATAATCACACTCCGGCAGTCGCATCGCTGATCGTAACGCTGGCTGCGGTCTGTCGGCAGCTGAAGTCGGATGAACACCGCTGTCGGGATTTCTTCCTGATTGGATTCATGGCGGCGCTGACCTGCAGTTTCGAACTGCCCGCCGCCATTGTCGGGCTGCTGTCGTTTGCATTTGTCTGTCGACTTGAGTTCCGCACAACTCTTCGCTGCTATGTTCCGGGCGCATTGATCCCTCTGGCTCTGTTGTTCATCCCCAACTGGGTCTGCACCGGTGGCATCAAGCCGTTTTATGCCTACTACGGGACGGAAAAATATCGCTACGTCCACGAAGGCATTCCCAGCTACTGGATGGATCCTCAGGGCATCGACGCGAATCAGGAATCTCCATGGGTGTACCTGCTGCACTGCACATTCGGGCACCACGGGATGTTTTCGCTGACACCGGTGTTTCTGCTGGCGGTTGTGGGCTGGTTCGGGGCGGTTCGGCTGAAACGACCATGTCTCCGAATCGTCAGTCTGACAGGAGCCGTCGTGACGGTGATCGTTCTGGCGTTCTATCTGAAGCGAACGGAAAACTACAACTACGGCGGCAACACGGCAGCGCTGAGATGGATGATCTGGGTGATTCCGTTCTGGTGGTATGCCATGGTTCCCGTCGTCGATCGCCTTCAGAAAGCGTTTTCCGGCCGCGTGATCCTGGCGGCACTGATGATTCCTTCAGCATTGATGTCGATGGCGTCGCTGTCGGAACCGTGGCGGCCGAACCGGCTGTATGAACTGATGGAACGTCGAGGCTGGATTGATTACCGCACGAAGGTCGCAGACTTTTCGCCCGAACGCTTTTCTGCGATTGCTCCTCAGCTTCCGCCGCCACCGGGAACGGTTGGCCACTGGGAAGGTTCGGGATCAGCCGCGGGCCGAAACCTTGAGATTTCTGTTTTGAATGCCATCACGCTGGATCAGCAGTCCGCCACAGTCTGGAAGATCCGAGCTCAGCGAGCTGACGGTGAGGCCGAACAAAAGGAAGCCATTGTCATCGTTGCTGATTCTGCATTCACGTCGGGTCGCGACATCAGCTCGGGGATCAGAGGAATTCGTGACAATCAACTTTCTGAGCTTCTGCAGCCGAAAGCTGTCGTCGACATGGACCGGACCACAGTTCCGGACGCGTGGGTTGTGCTGGTGCTGCGAGGTCTGCCGACGGAAAAAATGTTCCGATCCGCCAGCCCTCGCTATCTGCAGTATGAAAATGCATCCGGTGAAAAGACCGCAGTGCGCTGCGAACGAGGAGCCGCTCGGGTGCCGGTGACCACAGTTTCAGGAACAGAATGGATTCGTTGTGATGTGCTGTACAGCGAACAGGTCCCGTTCGGAACGGCTCGATGGGTGATCACGACAACTGATCAAGCCGGACAGCAGCTCAGTCAGGACATCTGGACCTCGCAGAATTTGCCCTGACGAAGATTCCACAGACAGGAATGTCTGTGCCACCCGGCATCGTCGCCACCCGAGATCGTCGCGGATGATCTGTCAGCAGGACTGGCCTGGGCACAGTACTACTTTCATCGCGCCGGGTTCACCGGCGTACAGGCGGCTGAACCAGTCGTGGCCATCTTCCAGAGGAGCCGTTGCCGTAATCATGTCTTCCACGCGAATGCGGCCGGTGGCCAGCAGGTCAACGCAGGCCGGGTATTCGCCGGCGGAAGCACATGTCCCGAACACGTTCAGTTCCCGAGTCACCACGGACTGCAGCGGCAGTTCGATGGTTGGTGCGAGATTTCCCACGATGGTAATTGAGCCGCCTTTTCGAGTGCAGTCGATCGCGGCTTTCACTGTCGGAGTGGCTCCGACAACTTCCAGCGCCACATCAGCTCCGCGACCTCCTGTCAGTTCCCGAACTCGCTGAACCGGATCTTCTTCCTTCACATTGATCGTCACATCTGCTCCCAGCTTCTTCGCCACCTTCAGTCGGTTGGAATCCAGATCAGTGGCGATGACCCGAGTGCATCCCTTCTGCCGAATCGCCTGAATGACCAGCAGCCCGATCATGCCGCTTCCAACAACAACGGCGGTGTCTCCCAGAGAAACCGGAGTTCGGTTCGCTGCGTGCACTGCAATGGAAACCGCTTCAATCAGAGCCGCATGTTGAAACGAGAGCGAATCCGGAAGGTGACAGCAGATGCGAGCCGGAACACTCACGTATTCCGCAAAGCAGCCATACCGCCGATAATCTCCGCAGCTGACTCCCAGAACCATGCGATTGTCACACAGGTTCGGCCGACCGCTCAGGCAATAGTGACACTTTCCGCACCACACCGTGGAATCGAAGGTGATGCGATCGCCTTCTTTGTAACCCTTCACATCCCGACCGACCGCAGACACAATGCCGGCCGCTTCGTGACCCATCACCAGTGGCGGAATTCTGCGTCCGCTGCTCCCGTCCCAGCCATGAATATCGCTGCCGCAGATCCCGCACGCCTGAACCTGAACCAGGACATCCTCCGGCCCGATTTCCGGGACAGGAATGTCTGTCAGTTCCAGCTTTTTGTACTCAGAAAGAAGAAGTGCTTTCACGGCCGGCCTGCATGAACGAAATGAAATCTGTATCGACAGAAACGCTCAAAAAACGCCTCAGCCGATCATCAGGTGACGCGGGAAGTCTACCGATGCGAAACCAAAGCGGAAAGTCCCCGGGCGGAGTTTCCGGAGTTTCGGGGTTGAGCAACTGCCGGTTATTGAACGGCAGCGGTTTTCCGGATTGAGAATTTCAACGAATCGCTGCTGGCCGAAACCTGAGGGTAAGTTATTATCGAGTAACTTACCTTCTGTTTTCCCTCGCTGAGATTTCCGGAACTGATCAAAAGTTGGCTCGTCCGCGCATCATTTCTGACGAACAGATTCTCAGCGCGGCTCGGGAGTGTTTTTTTGAGCACGGCCCGGCGGTGTCGACGGATGTGATTTCCGAGCGTCTGGGAGTTTCGCCTCAGGCCCTGTTCAAACGGTTTCACAACAAACAGGGGCTGCTGATTGCGGCGATTGCTCCGTCCGGTCGAGCTCCGTGGCTGTCACTGGTGGAAGCGGGCCCCGATCAGCGGACTCTGGTCGTTCAGCTGACGGAGATTCTGCAACAGCTGGCGGACTTTTTCGTGGATATTGCTCGCCGCATGTCAGTGCTGAGATTTGCGGGAATCAACCCCTGTGAATTGCTGCAGCGATACGATGAAGCACCGCCGCTGGTGGAAATTCGTGCTCTGGCAGGCTGGCTCGAACGAGCTGCAAAGCGGCGGTTAATCCGACGAATTGACTATTCAGCCACCGCCATGCTGCTTCTGACATCCATGCACGGTCCGGCCATGCTTTCAGATATGCTCGGCCATCATCCAACGGGACATTCCCGTGAAGAATACGTGAAGCAAATGGCCGACCTGCTGATCCAGGGGCTGAAACCTCGACAATCCCTTCGTAAATCCTGAATTCTTTCAACGGATCGTTCCGTGAACCTGCAACGCAACCTGATTATTTCATTCCTGATTGTCGCGATGGGCGTGGCCTGTCTGATTGTCTTTGGCCAGAAGCCGGATGCCCCCGCTGCGGAACGACCGTCAACTGAGCGGGCGGCCATGGTGACGACGGCCGAAGTCAACGACTGGCAGCAGCTGATCAACATCGAAACCGACGGCGAAGCGGTGACGTGGCGAATCGTGACGGTCGGTGCGGAAGTCGCCGGAAGAATTATCCGCAAGACGGCAGGCGCTCGCGGCGGAACCTGGGTTCCGGCCGGCGAACTGCTGTTTGAAATTGATCCGACCAACTACGAACTGGAAGCCGAACGCCTGAAGGCTCAACTGGATCAACAGGATGAACAGCTGCGAGGAGTCAGCGTTGATCTGCGAAACACTGCAGAACTGATTTCGCTGGCTGAAGAAGAAGCCGCCATTCAGCAGCGGCATCTGAAACGAATTCAGGATCTGCGAGGTCGCGGAACGGCGAATGAACGCGAACTGGATGAAGCCATCCGCCAGGAACTGACGGCTCGCAATGCCCTGCAGATGCTCAAAAATCAGCAGAACGTTCTGGAACAGCAGCAGAAAACTCAACAGGCGGGCCGGGCTCTGATTGAAGTGCAGCTGAATCGGGCGCGAGTAGACGTGGATCGCTGTCGAGTGGTTTCGCCACTGGACGGCCGCATGGTTGATGACGTGGTTGAGGAAGGAGATTACGTGAAGGCCGGGGATGACCTGGTGCACATCAGTGATGGTTCCCGGATGGAAATCAAAACAAAGCTGCTGCCGGACCAGCTGGCATGGGTCTGGCAGCAGCATGCGTTTCTGCAGAAGGGGGAAACATCATCAGCTGACCCCATCAATCTGCCTCCGGTTCCCTGCGAGGTTGGCTATGACTTTGAGGGCGTTGAAACGATCTGGGACGGCTATCTGGCTCGCGTTGAAGGCACCGGAGTTGATCGGGCAACTCGAACGTTTCCGTGCCGGGTTCTGGTGGAAAAGCCACAGCAAACGCGATTCAACGACAGTGCTGGTGGCCGCGCCGCGGTGGCGCCACCGACTCTGCTGAGCGGGATGTTTGTGCGAATTCGGATTCCCGTCGAGTCCCCTTTGCCGCTGCTGCGGGTTCCCGTGGAAGCCGTACGTCCGGGAGATCAGGTCTGGGTGTCTGACGGCGGTCGCCTGAAAATTCGAAACATCACTCAGGTTCACGTCAGCGGCCACGATTCATTGATTCGACGAGACGGCAGCGGACTGAAAGCGGGCGATCGCGTCATCACGTCGCCGTTGCCTTCGGTTCAGGAAGGCATGCTGGTCCGGGATGTTGAAGAGGGCGACGTTTCGAAAGAACAGCCGCAGACGAACTCTGAAGGTGCGGGAAGTCAGCCCCGGAAGGCACCCAAAGAAGCAGCTGTCCCTCAGGAAGTCCCGTGACAGCGTGATGTCGGGCGGAACCGAAAACATCCTGCCAAGTGGCCCGAAGCTTCTGAAAACAGCGAACAGCAGAACCAGAGTCGAGCGGCAGCTCGTGTCGGGCGTGGCGAAGAACCATGTCAGGAGAAACCGAAATGAACCGTTGGATTTCCTGGGCAATTCAGCAGACGCCCGCCATGAATACGCTGATGGTGGCCATTCTGGTCGTCGGCCTTCTGGCAGGCGTGAGTCTGCGGCGCGAGGAATTTCCTCAGTTTGATCTGGAGATGATTCTGGTCAAAGTTCCTTATCCCGGCGCCAGTCCGGAAGAGGTGGAAAGCGGAATCTGTCAGAAGATCGAAGAAGCCATTCGGTCTGTCGACGGCATCAAAAAGATCACCTCAGTTGCTCTGGAAGGAGCCGGCAATGTGGTCATTGAAGTGAAAACAGATGTGCCCAGCGTCCAGAAAGTTCTGAACGAAGTGCAGTCGGAAGTGGACCGCATTCCCAGCTTTCCCGAACTGTCTGAAGAACCGGAAATTCAGCAGGTCACCATTCGAAACCCGGCCATCAATCTGGGAGTCATCTGTCATGACACGGCCAGCCCCGATGCTGAACTGAAACTGAGACAGATCACGGAAAAAGTCCGGGAAGACCTGCTGCTGGTGCCGCAGATCAGCGTAGCGGATATTTCCGGTGAACGCAGTTATCAGATCGACGTTGAGATCTCGGAACACACGCTGCGTGAGTACGGTCTGTCGCTGTCGGATGTTGCCCGGCGAATTCGTTCCCGTAACCTCGAACTGCCTGGCGGCAATATCAAGGACCGAGGCGAAACATTTCTGCTGCGAGGCAAAAACAAACGGACCGTCGGCGACGACATCGCTCAGATTCCCCTGCTGACTCAACCCGATGGCGTTGTTCTGACAGTCGATGATCTGGGCGAGGTGAAGGATGAATTCGTGGACAACGTGTCCATCAGCTACATCAACGGAAAGCCCGGACTGGCCATTTCCGTGAAAGCGGCAGCGCGCGAAGACCTGCTGGCCATGGCGGATGCCGTGAATGCCTATGCCAGGGAGCACGTGCTGCCGCCGGGCTATGAGATGGTGACCTGGGGAGATTCCGCAGTCAATGTGCGGGATCGCCTTGATCTGCTGAAACGCAACGGAGCTCAGGGACTGATTCTGGTGTTCATTGTGCTGGCACTGTTTCTGGAACTCAGACTGGCGTTCTGGGTGGCAATGGGAATTCCCATTTCCGTCTTTGGCGCCTGTGCCGTCCTGTGGCAGTTCGATCAGACTCTGAACATGCTGTCCATGTTCGCCTTTCTGATTGCTCTGGGCATTGTGGTGGATGATGCAATCGTCATCGGCGAGAACATTTACGCTCACCGCGAAATGGGAAAGTCGTTTCTGCAGGCAGCGATCGACGGAACGGTTGAAGTCGTTCCTTCAGTCGGAGCTTCGATTGCCACCACGATTCTGGCCTTTGCTCCGATGTTTTTCGTGACCGGCATCATGGGCAAGTTCTTTGCTGTCCTGCCTCTGGCGGTGATTGCCATGCTGGTGGTGTCGCTTCTGGAAGCGACATTCATTCTGCCCTGCCATCTGGCTCACGGCAGCCGCGAGCCCTTTTTCCTGACCGCAGGCGTGACTCGAACGACAAACCGAGTTCTGGATGCGTTCATCAGTCGAATCTACACCCCACTGATGCAGCACGTTCTGCGCAACCCCCTGATTACGCTCAGCGTGGGAATTGCCATCCTGCTGTTCACGGTGACTCTGGTGAAGAACGGCACCGTGCCGTACGTCTTCTTTCCCAAGCTGGATGCTCCCGAAATTCGAGCGAATGTGCTGTATCCTGACGGAACACCCAGCCGCATCACCGACGAAACAACTCGACGAATTGAGCAGGCGATTCAGGAAATCAACGAACGACACACGGCTGCCGGTCAGCCTCTGGTGCAGGTGATTCATCGGATGGTCGGAACCGTGACTGTGGGTGAAGGCGGCGCCGGAGGAGGTCAGACGACGACCGGAGGACATGTGGGAAAGGTGCATGTGCAGCTGGTGCCGAATGAAGTTCGAGGTGTCAGCAGTGAGGACGTTATTGATGAATGGCGGGAGGCTGTTGGACCGATTCCGGGTGTCGAAACGCTGACATTTGGTTCCCGATCACACGGACCGGGCGGAAAACCCATCGAATTCAAACTGCTGGCGGCGACCGAGCACATGGATGAACTGGAACAGGCCATCGAAGACTGCAAAGCGGAACTGTCCCGATTTCAGGGCGTGTTCGACATCGCCGATGATTCGAGACCGGGAAAGTGGGAACTTCAGCTGAAGGAAAAACCGGGGGCCGTTTCTCTGGGAATCCCTCTGGACACCATCGCCCGCACGGTGCGTTCTGCTTACTACGGTGAAGAAGTGATGCGGCTTCAGCGAGGCCGACACGAAGTGAAGCTGATGGTGCGTTATCCCGAGGCCGAACGAAACAGACTGTCCGGACTTGCTGATATCCGCGTCGACGGGGGCGACGGAATCCAGCGTCCGATGACTGAACTGGCTGACGTTCAGGTGACTCGCGGGTATTCCGAAATCAACCGCGTTGACCAGCGGCGTTCGATCACCGTGTCAGCAGATGTGAACGAAAAAGTGGCCGTGGCCAAAGACATTGTGATGACAATGCAGTCAAAGTTTGTGCCGGGACTGCTGAAAAAGTATCCCAACCTGAAAGTTCGCTGGGAAGGTCAGCAGGAACAGGATACCGAAAGCGTCGGAAGCCTGTTTGTGGGAATGGGAGTCGCACTGCTGGCGATGTTTGTCCTGCTGACGGTTGAATTTAATTCGTACGGTCAGCCGCTGGTGGTCATGGCTGTCATCCCGTTCGGAATCGTGGGCGCGGTCTGGGGACATGCCGCCATGGGACTTCCGCTGACACTGTTCAGCATTCTGGGAATGGTTGCGCTGACCGGCGTGGTTGTGAATGACTCGATCGTGCTGGTGGACTTCATCAACAGCCGAGTCCGTTCCGGAATTCCTCTGCCGGTTGCGGTGCTGGAAGCCGGGCAGCGACGATTTCGTCCCGTGCTGCTGACATCCCTGACCACCGTCGTCGGTCTTCTGCCGATACTGTCGGAAAAATCTCTGCAGGCTCAGCTGGTCATTCCGATGGCGACCAGCCTGTGCTTCGGCCTGATGCTCAGCACGGCGCTGGTGTTGATTCTGGTGCCGGCACTGTACCTGCTGTACGGCACTGTCTTCGGAGTCAAGGTCGATGCCGAGCAGCCGCTGGTGCTGAGCCCCGGACAATAGTGGACGTTGTTCGTCCGGACGCGTTTTTTCTCTGCCGTTGGCTGGCGTTCCGAAGAATGTGCAGGAAGAATGAGGGCCGCGCAGAAGGTCGGCGGCGTGAATGACCACGTTGTCACCGAGCATCCCGAACGTCACAGATTCAGGGCCGCCCGATGATTCCCATCAGTACCGATGCTCCGATCTACCACTTTCCGTATGCCACGATCGGACTGATGGTCGCCAACGTGATCTGCTTTGCAGCGACGGGATTCGGCGAGCCGGAAACGACGCTGCCGTGGGTGATGGAATGGGGGCATCTGAATCCGCTGGAATGGCTGACCAGCATGTTCGCTCATATGGGCTGGGGACATCTGATCGGCAACATGTTCTTCCTGTGGGGCTTCGGCCTGATTGTCGAAGGCAAAATCGGCTGGCTCAGAATGCTGGGCGTGTACATGGCCATTGGGCTCTCTCAGGCCGCTCTCATTCAGGCGATCATGCTGCCGTGGAAGGAAGGCGGTGCTTTGGGAGCATCGTCGGCCATCATGGGACTGATGGCCATCAGCATGGTGTGGGCTCCGAAGAATGAACTGAAGGTGTTCATGATTCTGGGCTTTCGCATTCTGATCTTCGACATGACCATCATGTGGTATGCGGTGGTCTATCTGTTCTGGGAAATTCGTCACGTGGGTCACGCTGTATCAGGGAGGAATGAGCACTCCGGCTCTGCATTTGTCCGGAGCCGTTATCGGGTTCGGAGCCGGAGTTCTGTTTCTGAAGAAGGACTGGGTTGACTGTGAGAACTGGGATCTGTTCCGAGTTCTCAGCGGTAACTATGGTCGATTTGCAAATCCGGATACGACCGTCGGCAGTCACGCTGATCCCCGGCTGATGTTCGGCAAGGCCGATGTTGCCGTCAAAGACGACCTCCCGGACACCAGTCAGAAGACAAAGAACCGGAAACTGATTGATCGCATCAACAGCCTGATCGACGACGGAGATTTCATCTCGGCTTCGGAAAAGATGTTCGAACTTCGGATGAAGGATTCAGAGACACAGCTCAGTCAGCAGCGAGTCAAACAGCTGGCAGTCGGTCTGCTGAAGGCAAACATGCTGGATGATGCGGAAATCTATCTGGAAGAATACATCGAACGATTTCCGGAAGGCAGTTCCTGGGCCAGTCTGCGCTACGCTCAACTGCTGCTGGTGCAGCACCGTCGCCCGTCGGCCGCATTGAAGGCACTGAAGGGCGTGCGGCTTTCGGAACTGAATGCGGAACAACAGGCCCTGGCCAAAAAAATCGCCGCCACAGCAAAGCAGCAGGTCAAGTCCGGCGTGTAAGACGCTCAGCCGGAATGGTGATCGGATTCGGTGAGCAACGCGCGACGTATCACATTCGCTGTTTGCACCGTTTCGATATTCTCGATCACTTTCCGGAAGTCAGGTCCGCGGCGCGAAACGTGGTTTGAGCCGCAGAAATGCTGATTCTGATTCTCCGAATTGTGAAATCAGCCAGATGTTCTGTCATTGGTTCGCGAAATGGGTTAACCTGCCGGGTCCGCCTTTGGCGGCTGATTTTTCCCGGTGGCGGCTGATTTCCGATGTCCGCGTTTCCGGCGAATCAGACAGGATTTTACAGATTTCAGCTGCATTGCCGGGCAGTCAGCTGCGACCAGATCAGACGGCCAGTCTCTAAGGATTCCATGACTCTCGCGGAGCTTCTTCAAAACCGTTTTCGGGCCGACCTCAGACATCGTGGAGCCGCTTACATCGAAGCGGAGCGGGTTTCGCTGACGCGCGTCACGGCAGAAAACGTCTTTGGTGTCGTCGTTGATGGTGTCGAACATCAGACTCAGCTGCGCTATCACGACAGTGATATCGCCATGTTCTGCACCTGTGATCAGTTCGCCAAAAGCAAGGCCTGCAAGCATCTGTGGGCGACGGTGCTGACGGCCGATCTGCAGGGTTATGTGAACCCCGCCATTCGTCCGGGCAAGCTGGCTCCGTTCGTTCCGAAGGACCATTCCGCTCCGATTCGAATTGACGATCTGACCAGCGGCCTCGATACAGAGACCGAAATCCCCGGCCCCAAATCGTCCGCGAAGAAAAAGGCGGCGGCTCCGGTTCGTGAAGAGCGACTACGGCCCTGGGAAGCTCGGCTGGCCGGGCTCCGTGAGGAAATGGTTGCGCCGGTCAGCGGCAAGAAAGCGGATCACGGTCTGGAGCGACAGATTTTTTATGAAATCGATCTTGAGGCCAGTCGTGAAGCAGAAAAGCTGGTCATCCAGGCGTCACAGCGACAGCGTCGGTCCAGCGGTCAGTGGGGGAAGGTGAAGCCGCTCAAGATTCGGCCGGGCGAACTGGATCAGATTGAACATGAAGACGATCGAGTCTTTCTGTCGTACCTTGCCGGAGCCATTCCGGAACGCAATAACTGGTCGAATCAGCAGGCCGAACTGCGGACGGCAGCTCATCGATTTCATCTGCCGTATGAACTGGGAACTCTGATTCTTCCCGACATGTGTCGCAGCGGTCGCCTGGCGATTGCCGGCGTCGGTGACCAGGCTGCCCAGACTCTGGAATGGGACGAAGCGGGTGCGTGGGAACTGACTGTTCGAGTGAAACGGAATTCAGACGGCAGCGGCTGGCTGGTCACCGGAGCTCTGGTTCGGGACGATGAGAGTCTTGATCTTTCAGAACTCCCGCTGGTTGTTCCGGGCGGGTTTGTCGTCACCAATGACACGATTGCCTGCCTGAACGATTATGGAGCTGCTGCGTGGATGAAGTTGCTGCGGGAAGAACGCAGTATCAGTATTCCGGCGGATGACGAACACGATTTTGTCGATCGCCTGCTGGACATTCCAACGCTGCCGCGACTGGAACTTCCTCGGGAACTGCAGCTGGAAGAAGTGCGAGCCACACCGGCACCGTCGTTGAAAATTTTTACTCCGCCGGTGGCTCGCTGGCGAAACGATTCTCTGACTGCAGAAGTCCTGTTTGATTACATGGGAACTCAAGTTCCCGGCCGCAGTGCGCGCTGGGCTGTGGTGCAGCGCGATCAGAGTCGCTGCATCATTCGGGACCGCAAGTTCGAATCAGGCAGCTGGGAACGTCTGCGGGAACTCGGTTTCCGCAAACGTCTCAACGGGTCTCAAACCAGCGCCGATGTGGAAATCGGTCGCCGTGATCTGGGGCGAGCTGTGCGGGAACTGGTCACGGACGGATGGGAAGTGTTTGCCGATGGAAGTCGAGTCCGACAGGCAGGCACGATGAAGTTTCGAGTTCAGTCGGATATCGACTGGTTCGATGTGAATGCCCAGATCGACTTCGAAGGTCATTCGGTTGCGTTTCCGGAACTGCTGCAGGCTCTGGAACGAGGCGATTCAACGGTAAGGCTCGACGACGGTTCTCTGGGGATTCTTCCCGAAGAATGGCTGGAACAGATCGGCATGATCTCGGGCCTGGGAGTCGTCGGTGAAGACTCGCTCAGGTTCTCCAATTCTCAGGGAGCTTTGCTGGACGCGCTGCTGTCGGCTCAGGAAGACGTGGAATTCGACGACCGTTTTCAGGAAATGCGGGAGCGATTCCGCAGCTTTTCCGGCATCGCCGCCGTCGATCCTCCGAAAGGCTTCAAGGGCGAACTGCGCGATTATCAGCGCGAAGGTCTGTCGTGGATGACGTTCCTGAACGACTTTCACTTCGGTGGGTGCCTGGCCGACGACATGGGCCTCGGCAAGACCGTGCAGTTTATTGCGATGCTGATGAAGCATCGCGAATCCGTCAAGGAAACTCGGCCGACTCTGATCGTTGTTCCCCGCAGTCTGATTTTCAACTGGTCCAACGAATGTCATCGTTTCGGGCCGGAACTTCGAGTTCTGGATTACACCGGAATGGACCGGGCCACTCTGCGCACGGAGTTTCCCAAATACGACGTCATCCTGACGACTTACGGAACCGTCCGGCGTGACATCACAATTCTGAAGGACTTCGAGTTCGAGTACGTGGTGCTGGATGAGGCTCAGACCATCAAGAACCCCGCGTCGCAGATTGCCCGAGCGGCTCGACTGCTGCGGTCACGTCATCGGCTGGCGCTGAGTGGTACGCCGATCGAAAACAATGCCGGAGATCTGTGGTCGATCTTCGAGTTTCTGAACCCGGGCATGCTGGGACGCAGTTCGGCATTTCGCAGTCACGTGTCCGACCCGGACAGTCAGGAATCGCGTTCCATGGTGGCTCGCGGATTGCGGCCCTTCATTCTGCGACGCACCAAGAAACAGGTGGCAGCGGAACTTCCGGACCGTCTGGAAGAAACAGTCTACTGCGAAATGGAGGATGAACAGCGACGTCTGTACGACGAACTGCGACTGCATTATCGTGAATCGCTGCTGGGCACCATTCGCCGTGACGGTCTGGCCAAAAGCAAAATGCACGTCCTGGAAGCTCTGCTGCGTCTGCGGCAGGCTGCCTGTCATCCAGCCCTGCTGAATCGAGGCGACGAGCAGGAAGCCTATGCCAAGCTGGAATTTCTGATTCCGCACATCCGGGAACTGGTTTCTGAAGGACATAAGTCTCTGGTGTTCTCACAGTTCACCAGCATGCTGAGCATTGTCCGGAATCATCTCGATGCGGCCGGGATTGAGTACGAATATCTGGACGGTCAGACTCGGGATCGCCAGCGCCGAGTCACCCGGTTTCAGGAAGATGACAACTGTCCCGTGTTTCTGATCAGCCTGAAGGCGGGCGGGCTGGGTCTGAACCTGACAGCAGCCGACTACGTCTTTCTGCTGGACCCGTGGTGGAATCCTGCCGTCGAAGCACAGGCGATCGACCGGGCTCACCGAGTCGGCCAGACACGAACGGTTTTCGCCTACCGCATGATCTGCCGGGATACGGTCGAGGAAAAGATTGCGGAGCTGCAGCAGAAAAAACGTGATCTGGCCGACGCCATTCTGGAAGGCGGCGACCAGGCCAGCATTCTGCAGGACCTGTCCGTCGAAGATCTGGAACTTCTGCTGTCCTGATACGCATTGTCCATGTTGTCAGGCAGTGGGATTTTGTCAGGCGGGAGCCTCACCTACCGGTGGCACAGACATTCCTGTCTGTGAAGTTTCGAGGAATCGTTCGAGCTTTGCGGCAAGCTTGTTCAGGTCTCCTTTTGTCCAGCATTCCCACACGACCAGCACTTTCCAGCCGGCCTTTCTCAGTTCTCGCAGGTTCCTGCGGTCTCGATGAACATTTCCGGAACGCTTGGTCTGCCAGAATTCCGCATTGGTCTTCGGCGCGACTCGACCGAATCGACAGGAGTGCATGTGCCAGAAGCATCCGTGAACGAAGATGATGCTGTTGTGCCGAGGAAGCACCAGATCCGGTTTTCCGGCCAGATCCCGGCGGTGGAGTCGGAAGCGGTAACCCATGCGATGCACGATTGATCGGACAATCAGTTCAGGCCGAGTGTCTTTGGCTCGAATTCTGGACATGTTCCATGAACGCTGTTCCGGAGAATGGACGTCAGTCATGGACATCTTCCTTCAGTTGACTCGCGAGGCTCTGCGCCGGCGACACTGATCATCGCACCGTGGGAACAGCCTGGGACGCAATCAGCCCGGCCACATACCCGCCTCGAAAACCCGCATCGATATTTACGGTGACGACATTCGAAGCGCAGCATGTCAGCATCGAAAGCATCGCTGTGACTCCGGCGAACGATGCTCCATAGCCAACGGACGTCGGCACTCCGATGACCGGACAGGAAACATGGCCTCCGAGAACTGACGGCAGAGCTGCTTCCATACCGGCCACACACACAACGGCTCTCATCTGCCGCAGCAGAGGAACATGCTGCAGCAGTCGCTGAGGCCCGGCAACTCCGACATCTTCGATGACTCGGTGAGGAATCTTCATCCAACGAAGCGTTTCGCTGGCTTCGAAAGCGACCGCTGCATCGCAGCTGCCGGCAGTGACGATACAAACCACAGGTGTCTGGTCCCGGACTGTGGTTTGTTCGAACGGCGTGACTGATTCTGCCGAGCTCCTGTTCGGGACAGCAAGCAGAAGTGTGCGTGCGACAGCGTGGTGTTCTGCCTGTGGAAACCGCCGCCGAACAGCCGCGACATGCTGATCTGAAACGCGAGTTGCAAACGAAGACTGACCAGCCATGGACTGCTGTTCGAAGATTTTCAGCACCAGATCAGCCGGCTTCCCTTCGGCGAACACCACTTCGGGGAAACCACAGCGACGGGACCGCCCCAGGTCGACGACAGCCCCGGAAATCTCCGCCGTACGAGCAGAATCAGATTCAACCATCGGCTGCGAAGACGTGGCCTTCGGATCAGAAGTGTCATCCTTCTGAACTTCAGTGGTATCCGGCGTGATCGGGTGTAAACCCGCAGTCTTCGCAAACTCCTTCAACACGGCTGCACATTCCTGAACATTGTGCAGGTATGCATTCAGGATGGATTTCAGCTGATCGGGATCGGGTGTCATTGAGATTCAGTCTGGTCTGGGAGGTCCACAGTATCTCTCTGCTGCCGTTGAATCGCAATTGTCTGAATGAGAATAGCAACATGAACAGGCATGCTCTGAAAGCTATCGACGGGAAACTCAATTCCTGACAGCGAGAACAACAGCTGACGAGCGATCGGGAAGGCGGCCGCCGTCCGAAAAGACTTCCAAAAGAATCTTTCATTACTAAGATACCGGCGAAACGCTGTTCGGCTTTTGACACTCAGGATTGAACCGGGCGAATGCACCGAATTACCAAAGGGCTCAACCTGCCGATCACAGGCGAGCCGGAACAAACTGTGGTCGCTGGGCCGACCGTTTCCCGAGTCGCACTGGTCGCTTCTGACTACATCGGCATGAAGCCCACCATGCTGGTTTCGCCGGGTGACACCGTTCGACTCGGACAGCCGGTCTTCACCGACAAGAAGACAGAAGGCGTCACTTTTACGGCTCCGGCAGCCGGCAAAGTTCTGGAACTGAACCGTGGTGAAAAGCGGGCGTTTCAGTCTCTTGTCATCGCTGTCGAAGGTGATGATGCCGTTGAATTTCCGGTGCTGGGTTCGGGAGACATCGAAAGCCTGACCCGACAGCAGGTCACAGACCTGCTTGCCACCAGCGGTCTGTGGACGGCACTCAGGACTCGCCCGTACAGCAAGGTTCCCGCCGTTGGTTCCGTCCCCCGGTCGATCTTCGTTCAGGCTCTGGACACCAACCCTCTGGCAGCAGATGCCACGCCCATCATTCGCGAGCGTGAGCGTGATTTCCGCTTCGGCGTTCTGGCGCTGACGCGTCTGACGGATGGGAAAGTTTATGTCTGTCGCCGACCGGCTCAGCCACTTCCCGCCGAAGATCATTCTCAGGTGAAAGCCGAGGAGTTCGAAGGGCCGCATCCCGCCGGACTTTCGGGAACACACATTCACCTTGTGGATCCTGTCGGACCAAAACGCAAAGTCTGGTACATCAATTATCAGGATGTGATCGCGATCGGCCATCTGGTCGCCACCGGAAAGCTGGATCCGACTCGAGTCGTTTCAGTCGCAGGTCCGGCTGTCAGCAAACCCGCGCTGCTGCGAACACGGCTGGGAGCCGACATCTCTGAACTCACAGCGGGCCGACTGGCCGATGGTCCTGTCCGAGTTATTTCCGGCAGTGTGCTGAGTGGTCGGAAGGTTTCGGGCGTGTTCAATTATCTGGGGCGTTACCATCTGCAGGTATCAGCCGCTGACGGAAGGCCACGAACGCGAGTTTCTGGGGATGCTGTCTCCGGGAACGGATAAGTTTTCTGTGCGTCGAGTCTTTGCTTCCGCGCTGGATGCGACTCAGCGTTTCGCCTTCACAACATCGACCAATGGCAGTCGCCGCGCGATGGTTCCGATCGGCATGTACGAACAGGTGATGCCGCTGGATATCATTCCGACCTTTCTATTGCGTTCACTCATCGTCGGTGACACTGAACAGGCTCAGGCTTTGGGGTGTCTGGAACTGGATGAGGAAGATCTGGCACTTTGCACATTTGTCTGCCCCGGCAAGTATGAGTATGGCCCTATTCTGAGACAGCGTCTGACTCAGATTGAGCTTGAAGGTTAACCGCGATTGATTCGCGCAGCGTGGCAGCCGGTGGACGTCACTGTCAGCCCCTCTTGTCCTTTGACCATTTCGGATGACTCCGAATGAAATTCCTCAGAGATCAACTGGATCAGCTGGAACCCCTCTTTCACAAGGGAGGGAAGTTCGAACGGCTGTATCCTCTGTACGAAGCGCTCGACACCTTCCTGTACAGTCCGGCAGATGTCACCAAAGGCGCTTCTCATGTGCGTGACGGCATGGATCTGAAGCGGATGATGATCTTCGTGGTCATCGCGCTGACTCCCTGCATTCTGATGGCGTGCTACAACACGGGCTACCAGACTCAGCTGGTCGCAAAGAAGGCCATCGAAGCCGGAATCTCTGAATCCGGTGTTCTGGAACAGCTGGGCTGGCGTGCCGGAGTGGTCAGTTCATTGGGATGGACCCCGGGAAGCGTGGGCAATCTGTTTTACAGCTTTGTTCACGGAGCCCTGTATTTCGTCCCGGTCTTTCTGGTCACGAATATCGTGGGCGGTTCCTGGGAAGTGCTGTTCAGCTGCGTGCGAAAGCACGAGATCAACGAAGGCTTTCTGGTCACCGGCATGCTGTTTCCGCTGACCCTGCCGGCAACCATTCCTTTATGGCAGGCCGCTCTGGGAATCAGTTTTGGTGTCGTCATCGGCAAGGAGATTTTCGGAGGCACCGGAAAGAACTTTCTGAACCCGGCCCTGACAGCTCGTGCCTTCCTGTACTTTGCATATCCCAAAGCGATCACTGGATCTGAAGTCTGGGCCGGAATGGTGGACGGCATCAGCTGTCCGACTCTGCTCACAACAATGGGAAACGTTCAGGTGGCCGCTCCGAACGGCGGTTCACTGGCAAGTGTTCTTTCCGGCGACCTGTCCGGGATGTCACTGGGACAGGCATTTTTCGGATTGATCCCTGGATCCATGGGTGAAACCTCGACACTGGCCTGCCTGCTGGGAGCTCTGTTTCTGGTGGCCACCGGCGTCGGTTCATGGCGAATCATGCTGGGCGTCGTGATTGGCTCAATGGGGCTGGCCACGGTACTGAACGGAGTTGAGAGTTCCACAAACGCCATGTATCAGATTCCACCGGCGTGGCATCTGTGTACAGGAGGTCTGGCGTTCGGATTGGTGTTCATGGCGACCGATCCGGTGTCCGCTGCGATGACGGACAAAGGGCGGTGGATCTATGGCATTCTGATCGGAATGATGGCGATTACTGTTCGAGTCCTGAACCCGGCGTTCCCGGAAGGAATCATGCTGGCCATCCTGTTAGGAAACGTCTTCGCTCCCGTGATTGACTACGCCGTGGTTCAGCAGAATATCAACAGGAGGCTCAAACGCCATGAATCCTGAAACTCAGCGAACATTCAAAGTTGCCATCACTCTGTGCCTGATCTGTTCAGTCATCGTGGCCGCACTGGCCGTGGGGCTGAAGGGGATTCAGGAAGAACAGAAGACGGCCTATCGACAGCAGAGCATTCTGAAAGCGGCGGGGCTATGGAAAGACGGAGCGGATTCGAAGGAACTCTTCGATCAGAAGATTCAGACGCTGGCTGTCGATCTGGAAGACAACAAGCCGGAAGAAGGCGACTTTACGTCCGAAAAATTCGACGTCGAAAAAGCCCTGCGCAATCCGGAACTGCACGAAGAACTATCCCCGGCAGATGACGTGGCCGGACTGAAGAAGATCGAAAAGTATCCGCTGATCTACCAGATCAAAGGCGACGATGCTCAGGTGTATGTCCTGCCCATCCGAGGAAAAGGGCTGTGGTCCACGCTTTACGGGTTCATTGCCGTGGATCTTTCCGAGGCCACTGCAGGACATCCGGAAGACGTGAAAGTTCGAGGACTCACCTACTACAAAGATGGTGAAACGCCCGGTCTGGGTGGCGAAGTCAATAATCCCGGCTGGCAGGCCAAATGGCCGGGTCGCCGAATCTATGACGGCAATGGCGACGTTCAGCTGCAGGTTTCCAAGCGAGTTGTGGATGAATATCAGGTGGATGCGCTGTCCGGAGCGACTCTGACATCCAACGGTGTCACCAACATGCTGAAATTCTGGCTGGGTGACCACGGGTTCGGGCCTTTTCTCAAGAGTCTGATTTCCGCCAACCCCGCCTCAGCCACAACGGCCGCCGTCGGAGCAAAAGAACAACATCCTCAATAACTCTGATTGAATCTACTCAGTCAGGAGATCACACATGTCAGAACCAACGCCCAAAAAGGTCCTTCTGGACCCGCTGGTGAACAACAACCCCATCGCACTGCAGATTCTGGGACTGTGCAGCGCTCTGGCGGTCACCGTCAAACTGGAGACGGCAGTGGTCATGGCCATCGCCGTGAGTCTTGTGACGGGGTGCTCCAGCGCGGCCATTTCCTATATTCGCTCAGAGATTCCGGGCAGTATCCGAATCATTGTCCAGATGACGATCATCGCTTCGATGGTGATCATGGTTGATCAGATTCTTCAGGCGTTTACTCCTGGGCTGAGTCGACAGCTGTCGGTGTTCGTTGGGCTGATTATCACCAACTGCATCGTCATGGGGCGAGCCGAAGCGTTTGCGATGAAGAACGGGCCGCTGCTGAGTTTTCTGGACGGCATTGGGAACGGAATGGGCTACGGAGCCATGCTGGTTCTGGTGGCCACCATTCGTGAACTGCTGGGCAGCGGCAAGCTGTTCGGTCATGTCATTCTGCCCACAACCAACGATGGCGGCTGGTATCAGCCCAACGGTCTGATGCTGATTGCTCCCAGTGCCTTCTTCCTGATCGGTCTGATCATCTGGGCACTGCGAACATGGAAACCCGAACAGGTCGAACACGACTAGCGAACAAAGACTTCCCTGCACTCTCGATGCTGAGAGGATTCAACTGAAATGGAACAGTACGTCACCATCGCCATTGATGCCATTTTCCCCGGAAACATGGCACTGTCGCTGTTTCTGGGCATGTGCACGTTTCTGGCGGTGTCCAAGAACGTCAAGACAGCACTGGGACTGGGCATTGCGGTCACAGTCATTCAGACCATCACCGTTCCGGTCAATAACCTGCTGTTTCAATATCTGCTGCAGCCGGGGGCACTGGCCTGGACAGGGTCTGAAGCTCTGGCTGCTCAGGATCTCAGCTTTGTTGGTCTGATCTGCTACATCGGCGTGATTGCCGCAATGGTGCAGATTCTGGAAATGGCTCTGGACAAGTACTTCCCGGCCCTCTTCAACGCTCTGGGAATCTTCCTTCCGCTGATCACCGTCAACTGTGCGATTCTGGGAGGAACGCTGCTGATGGTTGAGAAGGGGCTCGATTTCCCCGGCAGCGTGGTTTACGGCTTCAGTTCCGGATTCGGCTGGGCTCTGGCCATCGTGCTGCTGGCCGGTGTCCGCGAGAAGATGAAATACAGCGATGTTCCCGCCGGGCTGCGAGGTCTGGGGATTACTTTTATCACGGCGGGTCTGATGGCACTGGCATTTCAGACGTTTTCCGTCATCAAGTTCTGATTGATCCCTCTTTGCGGAACGGCCGCCGCGACGCGGATCCTGACAGCGCCGACACATCAGGTTTGGTCTCATGGACACAATTATTCTTGGCGTAGGAATGTTCACCGGAGTCGTGGCGGCTCTGGTCGGTCTGATCGTAGCCGCTCGCAGCAAGCTGGTCTCCAGCGGCGACGTTTCCATTGTCATTAACGACCAGAAGACGATCAGCGTTCCGGCTGGCGGCAAGCTGTTGAATGCTCTGGCGGACAAAGGCATCTTCGTTTCATCGGCGTGCGGCGGGGGCGGCACGTGTGCTCAGTGCAAAGTTCGAGTCCTTGAAGGTGGAGGCGACATCCTGCCCACCGAAAAGAACCACATCAATAAAAAGCAGGAAAAGGAAGGCTGCCGACTGTCGTGCCAGGTCGCTGTGAAGCAGGATCTGAAAATCGAAGTTCCGCACGAAGTCTTCGAAACAAAAAAGTGGCGCTGCAAAGTGCGATCGAATCGCAACGTTGCCACATTCATCAAGGAGCTGGTTCTGGAACTGCCGGAAGGCGAAGACGTCGGATTCCGGGCGGGAGGATACATTCAGATCGAAGCTCCTCCGCACACCGTCGACTACCATAACTTCGACATTCAGCCGGAATTCCGAGAAGACTGGGATAAGTTCAACGTCTGGGATAACGTTTCCACAGTGACTGAACCGGTCATTCGAGCCTACTCGATGGCCAATTACCCGGGCGAAAAAGGCATCATCATGCTGAACGTTCGAGTCGCCAGTCCGCCGCCGCGGTCGCCGAAAGGGACTCCGCCGGGAAAAATGTCATCATATATTTTCGGCCTGAAGCCGGGCGATGAAGTCACGATTTCCGGGCCATACGGCGAGTTCTTTATTCAGGAAACTCCTGCCGAGAAGATCTATATCGGTGGTGGTGCCGGGATGGCTCCGCTGCGATCGCATATCTTTGAGCTGTTCAAAAACATGCACACCGACTGCAAGGTGTCGTACTGGTACGGCGGTCGAAGCGTTCGCGAGCTGTTCTATCTGGACGAATTTGAAGAGCTGGAAAAGAAGAATTCCAACTTCAAAATGCATGTCGCTCTTTCCGACCCCCTGCCGTCAGACAACTGGACCGGATTGAAGGGGTTCATCCATCAGGTGCTGCACGATGAATACCTCGCCAAACATCCGGCTCCCGAAGACTGCGAGTACTATATCTGCGGGCCTCCGATCATGCTGAAGTGTGTGCGAGACATGCTTTCCGACCTGGGTGTCGAACCGGAAAACGTGATGTTTGACGACTTCGGCGGGTGATCGCCGATCGGCGTTAAAAAGGACCAATCCCATGACTTCCGGGCACTACAGGCTGACCAGCCTTTTCATGGGAATGCCGGTCGTGCTGCTGTTCACGTCGCTGACGATGGCCGCCGATGCGATGAAGATCAGCGGCACAACGATGGGCACGGTCTATTCCGTTGTGATCGATTCCCCGTCATCGACTCTGGGGTCCGCCGAGCAGGTTCAGGCAAAAATTGAAGCTCGGCTTGATGACATCAACGCGCGAATGTCCACGTGGCAGAGTGATTCCGAAATTTCGCGGTTCAATGCTTCTGACTCCACCGACTGGTTTCCGATTTCACCCGAGTTCGCGGTTGTTGTGGCCGAGGCTCGGAGGATTCACGACGCGACGCAGGGAGCGTTCGACCCCACCGTCGCGCCACTGATCCAGCTGTGGGGTTTCGGTGATCACCGTCGCCGCACGATTCCTGATGATGAAGCCATTCAGTCGGCACTGAAGTCTGTCGGCATGCAGAACCTCGAGGTTCGATCGGATCCGCCGGCACTGCGGAAGCAGATTCCAGCGCTGCAGCTGAATCTGTCCGCCATCGCCAAAGGCTATGGAGTGGACGCTGTGGCCGAACTTCTGGTGTCGCTCGGCCAGCGATCATATGTCGTTGACATCGGCGGCGAGAACCGAGCCGGAGAGAGCCGGGCCAACGGCAATCCATGGCGGCTGGGAATCGAATCGTCGGCCGGAGATCTGCTGCGTGTCATGCGGCTGACGGAAACATCCATCGCAACTTCGGGCGACTATCGGAACTATTTTGAAGTCGACGGCGTGCGATATTCACATGCGATCAACCCGTCAACCGGTCGCCCCGTCGATCATCCGCCGGCAGCGGTGTCTGTAATTCATTCTTCCTGTATGACGGCTGATGGCTGGGCCACGGCGATGATGGTACTGGGACCCGAGAAGGGGCGACAGGTCGCCGAACGGGAAGGGCTGTCCGTACTGTTTCAGGTTCCCGACAAAGACGGCGAAGTCCAGCTGATCGCAACCGGGCGATTCATTGATCAGCCCGAATTATCCGCCGAACAGTCAGTCGACCATTTCCAGCACGTGCCGGAGGATGGCACCCAATCGCCCCGAAAGACATCGGCAAAATGGTTTCCATTCGCTGCCGCGGCCGTGATTTTTCTGATCGCTGTCGCCGGGATGTCCATCGGCACCATGCTGCAGAACAGGCAGTTGAAGGGCAGTTGTGGCGGCCTGGCATCCCTGCCCGGCAGCGAAGGCAAATCGATCTGCGAACTGTGCACGATTCCCAAAGATCAGTGCACAAACGCTGAACTCCGGGAGAAACTCCAGGCGGCAGCTCAGCAGAATGCTGAAGACGAAGGCTGACAACCCCTGAGCCGCAGATGCGCCAGCCCGAAGCAACTTGCCCCGACGAGTCGTATGAACGTCGGCTGAGAAGTGATGCGACGAATGGAAAACACCCCGTTTCCTGACACCTGGTTTGAAGAATTCTTCGCCAGGGGAAGTTGCGGGGTCCGTCGAATATGCCTGCCCTGCTGCGCGATGCAGGCATGGCACCTCCATCACCAGCCTGCATTGAACATGGTACCCACCACTGTGGCACCTCGCTACGCGGGATTCCTGAAACTAACCGGCTGGCCGGTCGATGAGCGTTCGAAACGACCCATCGTCGACCATTGGCTGCTGAATATATGAACGGGCCTCCGACACAAATCCGGCTCAGTGCCAGAATTTTCAATCACCGCCCATGAGGCCCAGGAGGCTCGACTTCATGCAGGCGACAGGAAAATGTCATGGCAGAACGCGTTCATATCGGAGTCAGCCAGCGAGCGGCATGAGCTTTGCTTCAGTTGATCTCTGACGGCAATCACTGACGACACAGAGTGTCAGCAATCACCCGCCCCGACACGACAGGAATGTCCTGACCAAACTCTTTGCGAAGTATAATCGTCCCCGTCACGACGATCGAGCGGTGAGTTCACTCCTGCTGCTTGCAGAGTCCGGGGTGCTGGTTGTCGCTTCAGAATGAGTGAGGATCGAGCGCACGTTCAGACAAACCGATTCGACCACCGATGAGCATTCAGGAGTTGCCTGGGATATTTGGTGCCGACAGGGAGCGAGTCTTACCATGACAGAAGAACCGTCGTCTGCATCAACTCAGTTATCGTCCTCACAGTGGTGGCGGAATCATTTCTGGGAGATTCAGCCACTGCGAGAACTGATCTGGCTGCTGGCAGCCATTCTGCTGCTGGCCGTTGTCTACGTCCTGCGCAGCATTCTGGTTCCGGTAACAATCGGACTGGCAATCGCGTGGATGTCAGATCCACTGTTCGACGCTGCCGGTCGTCGCTGGAATCTGAGTCGGACAGTCGTTCTCACTGGACTGTTGCTCGTCACGCTGACCCTGATTCTGGCAGCAGTAATGATGCTTGTGCCTCAGGCCGTGGCTGAAACACGTCAGCTGATTGAGAAATCGCCCCACTATATTCAGGCAGCGAGCTCGCGACTGGAACAATACGCAGGAAAGGAATGGAGTGAACGCTTTCGAAACCTTGCTTCACCATCTTCTGTTTCGCCGGATAGCTGGATCAGGAACGGGATCCGGTTTTTCGTCGGGTCTCTCGGCGTCGTCGGGTCGGCATTCGGAACGGCGAGTTCACTCGCACTTTCCGCCATTCTGATCCCGTTCTTCGGATGCCTTTTCATTCTGAAGTTCAAGTCCATGAACCAACGAATTTCCGGAATGATCCCGATCCGGCATCGAGAGCGGACGATCCGTATTCTGCGACGAATGGATTCAGTTGCGGGCAGCTATTTGCGAGGGCGGATCGTGGTCACGGCACTTATGATGATCATGTTCTCTGTGGCCTTTCTGGCCGCCGGAGTTCCCTACTGGTTCTTGCTGGGCTGTCTGACAGGTTTACTGAGCTTCATTCCATACCTTCCGGTGATTGGTTTTGCTGGAGCAGTTCTGCTGACATGGCTCGAAGCGATGTCGGGTAACACGTCGGCCTCCATGTCCGCAGTCTTGATCGGGCCGCTCATTGCGTACAGCAGTGTGCAGCTTCTGGAAGGCAGGGTGATTACTCCGTGGATTCAGAGTTCTTCGATGCAGATGAGTCCGGAGACTGTGTTCATCGTACTTCTATTCGGCGGAGCACTCGCAGGAATTCCAGGGTTGCTGCTGGCAGTTCCCGTCGCCGGATGTCTGAGAGTATTGGTTGATGAATTCGTGAGAGCTCCGCCGACCGACACGCAGCCAGCGGAACTCACCGACATCCTACGGGCGCGGTGCCGACGCAAACCCGCCGCATCCGGGAGCCACTGACGTGAAAACGCGACTCCTGAAATTCTGCGATTCCTTCGAGAACGCTTCTGGTTCACCCCGGCTTTGATAAGCCAGTTGCGGTTGCAGCAGCGATCGGCATTTTTCAGCCGGACAGATCCGGCATCGTCGGGAATTTGGTCGTGACCGATGCAGCCCGGGATCGCCAGATGCTGCCCGCCATTGTCGGCGTTGTGATGACTCTGGCGGCCATTGTGTTTTCCGACACGCTTGTGGCAATCTCCATCGTATTCTCTCAGTTCGGATCGCGATTGCTCAGGTGCTGTCTGACGGCAAGCATCGCCGATCGGGTTATCGAGTGACTGCTCAGCACGGGTCTGTTCAGCATCGCTGTCCTGCAGCAGGTCCGCGACGAATCCGGAACGGCTGCGGAATTCGCTCCGCAACTGGGAACGGCAACAGCGCTGGTTCTGGGGTTCGCTTCGATCAGTCTCCTGATTCGGAATGTTCATGATATGAAACGCTGTCGTGTCGAACGAAGAAAAATGCGTGCCACTCATGGCACTGCTGAGTCGTCGGGAAGGTCTGCCCGCACCGATTTGTTCGGCCATTGATCAGCCGCTGTCGCGTGAGCCCCATGACAGATACGACAGCCTTCGTGAATTTCCGCAGGCATTGCAGAACTGTTGAGACCAGCGGACGGGAACCAGTTCAGACGCCGCGCTTTGCCGTCGTCTCTCATTCGCGGAAAAATGCAAAACTGACCTGAGTCAGCAAGCCGAAGTGTGACATCGACTGGATGACTCGTCCTGCGTCGATCATGCAGATCAGCGTTTGTCCGGCGGCAGCTGAACGCACTTCAGAGTTCCGGCGGCGTTGCGGCCGTAGATTTTTCCGTTCAGAAGTACCGGCACGGTCCAGCAGCGACCGGTGAGGAAGGGGGATCGAGCCACTTCGCGGAATTCTTCGGGCGTTGCATCGGCCAGTACCAGAGTACCGTCCTCACTGAGAATCAGCAGTTTGCCATCGGCAATCGTTAGAGAGCCGCAACCCAGGCCTCGCTGCTTCCAGTTCAGCTTTCCTGTTTCGAAATCCATGCAGGTGATCGTCACGACTCTGCCCAGATTTGAATTCCCATCAACACCGTAGACGTGTCCGTTGTACAGGATGCTGTTATTGAAATGATTCCGCATTTCACGGTTGGCATAGATCTGTTCCAGTCGCCCGTTTTGCAGGCGAAACAGTCCGCAGCCGATGTTGTAGCCGGTGGAAATATAGATCAGCCCATCGTGAATGATGGGGGTGGTCGAGTTCGTCTTGAACGGCGAGTCCCATTTCGCGAAGGCCACCTGAGTTCCGTCGGTCGCCTGGCAGATTCTCAGCCCATCGTTGTCCAGACTTGCCAGCAGAGTCTTATCGTCCTGCTGGAAGGCTCGAACAGCGCCATATCCCGCCGTGTGACGTGATGTCTGCCAGTTTTTTCGCCCCGTCTTCAGGTCATAGGACACCAGACGTCCGGCCTGAAGAATCAACTGGTCATTCAGAATGAACGGAGTCGAATCGAAACCCCAGTCCGGAAAACCGACTCCCAGATCCTGCTGCAGCAGCTTCTCCCAGATCACCGTTCCCGTGATTCGATCCAGGCACAGTAACCGCCCGTCGATGCTCAGTGTATAAACACAGTCAGCATGAACGACCGGCGTCGCTCCGGGACCACCTTCATAGAGATTGTCATGCAGCGGAGCGGGATAGGAATGACTCCACAGCACTTCACCGGTTTGCGAATTCAGACACCAGACTGATTCCTTCCCCCGGTCGTGCCCCATCGTGTACAGCCGACCGTCAACAATGCTGACGGAACTGAAGCCGATGCCGATGTTCTGAGTCCAGACGGTCGGAAGACCGGCTTCCGGCCATTTCGCAGACCAGCCGGATTCCAGAGAGATTCCCGTCAGGTCCGGCCCCATCCATGTGGGCCAGTCCGCCCCCTGGATTTCGGCTGCTTCAAAGACGAAAGTGTGAATCAAAAAAAACGGCACGACGCCGAAAAGAGAAG
The DNA here is from genome assembly GCA_041398865.1 of Planctomycetaceae bacterium. Classification (GTDB taxonomy): domain Bacteria; phylum Planctomycetota; class Planctomycetia; order Planctomycetales; family Planctomycetaceae; genus Fuerstiella. The sequence continues at coordinate 158,513 of JAWKTY010000006.1, read as the reverse complement.
ACTTCATCGATTCCGTTCCTGTTGTGGGTAGCGAAGTCACCCTGTTCGAACTGAACCCTCGCCAGCGGCATCGTACCGCCTGGCACAGATCCTGTCGGCGCCAAAAAACCGGTCCACAAAACGAAAAAGCCCGCCGTTCCTGAAACGGCGGGCTTTCGTTCGAAGCGGCAATTCACGGGGTTGCGTCCCCTCGCGGCACCTCCTGAGCTGACAGATCCCCTTCAGTTCTGTCGGCTCAGACACTGCCTCCTTCCGGAGACAGCTCGGTTCCTGAATGTCGTGAATTGCCGCCTGAGCCTGGAGCAGAGCTCCAGGCTGTTCACTATCGAACCGTTGCCTTGAAGGTGATCGTTCCGGAAACACCACCTTTCAGCGGTTCTTCGAGTTCAAACTGCAGCGTCTGTCCGCCATCCTTGTTTGGCACAACGGTCAGGTCTCCGGTTCCGTCGCCGGGAAGATCGATTCGACCGGTACCTTCGACGTAAATCAGGCGAGGTGTCAGATTGTCGATGATGCGGACCTGCTGAATGTTGTAGTCACCGGTATTGCGGAAGTGGATCGTGAAAGTGATTTCGTCGCCGGCTTTCGCGATCAGAGGAGAAGCCTCCTTGGTGATATGGATTTCGCCCGGCTGCCCACCTTCTTCAGATCCGACAAACGCGTGAACTCGGTAGGTGGCATAGGTCTGAGTTGCCTGGCTGGTCGATGCCCGCTGACCGGGGCGAGTCTGCAGATTGCTTGTGATCGGTTCCAGAATCTGCAGATTCAGTTCAAACGCATCGGTGACTTCCAGAATGCCCATGCCCCGAGCCGTCTTGGCTTCCAGTCCCTGATCGACCTTGGTGTTCTGAGCAAAGATGTCGGCTTTTTCATTCATAAAGGCTGGCTGAGCGATTTCAATTCCGCTGGCGCCTGCTCGAGCTCCCACACCCGAAACCGGCGTGCTGGCAATGTTTGCTCCGGGTCCTCGATCTTCATGCAGCGCATCCAGCCCGGAAACGTCCATCGCTCCGGCAGCTTTGTCCACTTTGATGTCGATGCCCGGCCCTGTGATGGTTTCCACGGCTCCGAAGCGAGGAGCGTAAACTGCAACGCGATTGCTGGCTTTGACTCGGGTTTTTCCGCTGTGGTCCTGATATTCGGCCACCGTATCTTCGCTGTCCAAACCGGCCATTTCGCCGCCTTCGTAGTGGACGGGAATGTCCCGGTCTCCGCCGTCGAAAATGTATTCGTCCGGATACGCAGCAGCTTGAGACGTGGCAGCCACTGTCACGGATTCTGATGGCGGACACCACGGATCACTGCCCGGCAGTCGCGGTTCCGCTTCCCGAAAAGTCGTCGCGGATGCGGCTCGGGCATTGGAAGAAGCATTGGTCCAGGCTCCCGATGTCATCGCGATCCCAGGACCGGACTCGGTCGAAAACCCTGTCTGCTGAATTTTCCCCGGTGACGCTGCGGCCTGACGTTCAGCAGCTTCGAACGCCGCAAACGGATTCGGTTCGGTTGCGGCCGAATCCTGAGTCGAAGCCTCGGGGACTGACTCTTCAGATTTTGCGTGTTTCCACCAGGCCGCATCAGCGTCCAGCAGTGGCGGACGGACGTCTGATGTTGCTGCAGCTGACGGATCAAATTCCGGAGTGGTCAGCAGATCTTTGCGAGCGGCCGAAGGCTGTGGATAACGACCCTGTGACGCCTGCGATGTGCTGTCGTCAGAAGTGGTCGGCTGTTGACCCTTGCTGAGTGCTCGATCGTCGAATTCGCTGTGATGATGTTCGGCCGTCCGTGAGTCCGACGGTGCCTTTTCTTCGTGGTACTGAGTTCCCAGCATCGACGCGCAACCGGTCAGTGTCAGAAGTGACAGCGGCAGCCAGGCACTGGCGTGGAGTTTGATTCTGAACATGAAGATGGGACTTTCGTCGAGCGGAAAGGTGGGCTTGACTGTTAATGGCGGTTCGAAGAACTGATGGCGATGAATGTTCAAAAACCAGGTGCGGAGTGACTGATCCGTCGCACGGGTGCCGAGGTGTCACCGCGAACAACCTGCTTCGACTGTGGTTCCGGAAGGATGGCTTCGCGAACCTGCAGACCGCCCCCGTTGCCGAAGAAACCGGGAGGTGCATTCACGGACGCCTGTCGACCTCCGATCCGCAGGATGGCCATCGGGCGCCCCAGACGATCCGCTTCCTGCAGAGCGTTCTGCGATCCCGAAACGACCTGAGGAATTTCGCGTCGCAGGGGATCGAGGTGCTGAGCGATCTGCGGCTGTTCGAGATAGATGACTCGTGTAACAAGGTTTCCCTGTTGAGCCGCCAGAATATCTTTCGCCGTCAGAATGACGGGGATCGGGAATTCGTCTTCCCGCCCTGCCGGAGGATGCAGATGGTCCAGAAGTTCGATGGACGGAAAGATCTCCAGTCCGGGAAACTTCGGCATGTCGCTGATTCTCAGACGGTACAGATGACCGGCACTGATGGCTGCGATTACCGGAGAATAGCCGGCTCCGGAAGGCACCGGAGCTCCATTGTACACCTGAATGCTTCCGCCACCGGGAACTTCAATCATCACAGGCTGCAGCCAGCCGGGATCATAGTTGCGAACAGCATTCATCCAGCCGGCTGCCTGGCCCGGAGCACTGTGCTGGCTGAGCGGCTGGTGGTAGGGCTGCCGCTGCAACTGAGCACTGCAGTCCGCCGATGCCAGCAGCAGGTAACCAATGGCCGCGACAGTGGCGGTTCGCATCATCCGCAGGTGGCAGAAATGTCGTGTCATGAGATGTCTCGAACAACGAAAAAAGGGCGATCAGAAGTGCTGCACTTCTGAGTCGCCCCCCGGTAACTCTGTGAGTGTTGATGTTTCCGGAAGCCTGACGAACCAGGCTTCCGGATTCTGAATTTCAGGTCAAACGATCAGTATGGCGGACAGTATTCGCCGCCCATTCCCGGACCTCCGAAGCCGCCGCCGCTGACGGGCACGGTGACTTCGCCTGGTGAGTGAACAGGATGGTTTTCTGTGTACTGAATGTGTCGCACAGGTTCCGGCAGACTGTATCCGGGGTTGTGCTTCACATCGATCAGCAGATCCCGAGTTGGCTCGGGGATATTGTTCGGTGACAGATTCCGCATCGTGTGACTTCGCAGAGAAGCGGGACCACCGTAGGGAAGATGCGGAGGACCAGGCAGACCGATGGGAGTTCCGGTCATCGGCATGCCCCATGGCGGCATGTTGCCCATTCCGGCCACCGGCATCGAAGGCTGCCCCGGGAAACCGCCACCAGCGGCAATCATGGCTCCGGGAACTCCGCCACCAACAGCACCGTTCAGGTATTGAATCGGCATCGGAGGTGCAACCTGCCCCTGCTGACCGTCCATCACCTGATAGGCCACCTGCGACACGCTGCCGTCCGGAGCAATGATGCTGGACGCCGGCTGCAGGTCTTTGTTTCCGAATCGCAGAATCAGCATGATGGTCCCCATCTGCTCAGCCTGCTGGACCGGGTCGATGCCTGGATCAAGCCGAGTCGAGATCAGAGTTTCCACTCCGCTGATCGCTCGAGCCTGAAACTCGGGATCCGGCAGATAGATGACCTTGGTCACCATGTTGCTGCTGTTCACGTGTTCCAGATCTTCCTCGGTGATTTCAACAGGAATGGCATTGTGCTGCAGATAAGCCAGAGTGTTCGGATGTCCGGCTCGAACTTCCAGAGTCGGATACAGCGAACGGACAGGCAGGCCCGGCAGAGACACTCCATCCAGCATCAGCTGATACACAGCTGACTGCTGAAAGTCGTAGTACTGACCGGTCTGCAGCTGGTGACTGGCGAATCCGCCGGATGTCTGCCAGCCCACAGTCATGGTTTCCGGGCCGATGAATTTCACCTGGCTGGTGGGAGGAGGTCCCATCATGCCGCCGGCTCCGTAGGGATCCGGCTGAGCCAGCATGCCCAGAACGCCGGGACCCGGGCCATCAACCATCGGACTGGCCGTGCCATCATGGACGCTGGAGGAGCGACGTGCTCCTGATTGCTGAGAATGCTGCTTCCGCTGTCGAGGCCGCGCATCCCATGCAGACCACGACCAGGGCTCCCAGACCCAGAAAATAGTATCTCATCACAATCCCTTCCTTGGCTGTGAGCAGTTTGCACCAACAGCGGCCTGTCGAATCACCGTATGTTCCTGTGGAGATTGATCTTTGGATCTGTTTCCGTCAGGGGATTCCCGCGGCTTTGCAGTCGACCTCATTCGACCAAAACCCTTAGAATCCTGCTGTCGACCGATTTTCGGCGCACTGGTGTGGCCGCAAACCGCGAATCACTGATCCTTCCCTTCTGTTGTCGGGAGGGAATGACTCGAATCTTTGGCAAATCCCGCACATTCCGAATATGAGCCGTAAACCGCAAAGTTTGACAGGGGCCCGCATTTCCGCCGGACTGGCATTTTTCGCCATTGCGGCCGTTGTCGGCACAATTTTTCCGGTTTCCGTCACCGCTCAGCAGGAGGCCGAAACTGCGACGGCCCCGGCAGCGACATCGGAGTCTTCACCGGAAGCGTTACCAGAGTCCGCAGCGACCAAACTGAAGCCTTCGTCCCTGGTCTCGGCTGAAGTCTTCGATCAGATGACTCAGACGCTGGACGGTGTGGAGTCTCTGTCGTGCGACCTGGTGCAGAACGTAACGCTGTCCGGTCAGAGATTTCAGGCTGCCGGCCGGTATCTGCACGCTTCCGGAAACCGAATGCGGCTGGAATACCGCATCTTCCCGGTGAAGGCTGCCACCGCATCAGATGCCGCTCGGCAGGCCCTCGATTCCGAACCGGAAGACACGTCAAAACTAAAACCGACCGGATCGTTGGAACAGGTCAGTGATGGCAGCGTCCTGTGGTCTCGTTGGGCGAACGGACCTCAGAAGCAGGTGACTCGCAGAAACATTCGGGAAATCGTTGAATCCGTCAACGGCCTGCCCAATTACAGCGAAGTCCGCAGTCTGCAGGACCTGGGAGTCGGCGGACTGCAGACACTGATGTCTCAGCTGCAGCTGGGAATGGAATTCGGACCTGTTCAGGAAACTCAGGTTGGCAGCGATACCTATCTGGTGTTGGCCGGGCGATGGAATGAAAAGACCCGAACGGAGGTTTTCAAACTTCCCGCCGACCCAAACGCTCAGCTGCCTGACTACATTCCCGATTACGTGCGGATCTACGTCGACAGCAAGGCTCATCTGCCCCGCAGAATTCAGTACCTCAAAAAGCACTTTGACCCCGGACAGAAATCCGTCCGTCCGATTGTCACGCTGGACTTCCGAAACATCCGGCTGAACGAAGAACTGCCGGACGACGCTTTCAATTTCACCGGCAGCGAAAAGGATGGCCCTGAAATCGACCTGACCAGTCAGGTCATCGACCTGATCAAAAAGCAGTCCGGAAACGATGCCGCGCCGGAACCAGCAGATCCCCCAAAAGAATAGCTGGCAGGCAGAGCTGCAGGCAGATGGGTGTGGCAATTCTGACTGGCGCGCTGTGCGGAGATCGGGTGAGCGGCAGTGGGGCTCGATGGTGTGATGGTTCCGCTGGTGACCGATGCCGAAAAAGCTCAAACGGCGGAAGCCATCAATCACGCCGATCAACTGACACGGTGGCGATCCGCGTTGAGAGGGAAAGTCAGGAAGGCCGGCGCCGATCGTCTGCTGAATTACGTGAGTGACCGCCGCGACGTGAGCACCCAACGGCTGAAAGGCCGCGGCCGGGAACAAATCCAACGCCGAAGCCCTCGCTGCACTCACCACGCTCAAAGACAGCAGCCAATGGAATCTCTTCTGGCCAAACCCTTCTCCCACAAAAACTCAGCCCCGCCAGAAATTCTGGCCAGGCCCAACGTTGTTAACAACGGTTCTTTGCTTGCGTTTTCGGACGATTTTTCAGACAAAGTCCCGGAGCTCGGCGGTCCCGTGTTTCATTCCCGACGTCGAGCCGACAGGCAGAATTTCATGGCGCCCATTTACGATTCCAGCACCATTCCCGCGGTAACGGTCAGCGAGCTGACTCATGCGTTCAAGAGCCAGCAGGCGTTGAATCAGGTGTCATTTGCCGTCATGCCTCAGACCATTCATGGCTTTGTCGGCCCCAACGGAGCGGGAAAGACAACGTCGCTGAAGGTCATCTGTACTCTGCTGAAACCCAACTGGGGCGAAGTCCACGTGTTTGGCCACAGCGTTCGATCTGATCCGACGTCTGTCCGGGAAAAGATCGGCTACATGCCGGACCATTTCAGCATGTACCGGCAGATGACGGTGTTCGAATATCTGGAGTTCTTCGCTGCAGCTTATGGACTGAAACAGGAGCAACGCGATCAGGTCATCACCGATGTGCTGACATTGACCGACATGGACGGGCGCCGCGAGACGCTGCTGTCCGGACTGTCGCGCGGGATGCAGCAGCGAGTCAGCCTGGCTCGGGTGCTGGTGCATGACCCGGACCTGCTGCTGCTGGATGAACCGGCCAGTGGTCTGGACCCAAGGGCTCGCATTGAGCTGATGGATATTCTGAGAGAACTCCGCAGGCTGGGGAAAACGATTTTCATCAGTTCGCATATTCTGAGTGAACTGGCGGAACTGTGTGACAGCGTCACGATTATTGACCGGGGTCACATCCGATTCAGCGGCCCCATGGATGCTCTGCTGGACGCCGAACAGGGACATCGTCGTTACAGTGTGAGATTCAGTCAGCCACCGGAATCCATGATTCAGCAGCTGGAAGGTTTGTCGGGCATCGCGGCTGTGGAGGTTCCGGAATACGGTTCGTCCGGAGAATTCAGCATCGAACTACATTCAGAGGCCGATTCAAACCTGGTGCTTTCGCAGATCATCGGTCTGGGCGTCCCGATCGTTTCATTCAGCCAGCAGCGTCGACAGCTGAATCAGGCCTTTATGGATCTGACCACCCGAGGCGTCCCCAACTGACCGGCCCCAATTCTTTCACTGGCACTTCCGACCTTCAGCCCTCGACCTTCAGCCCGCAGCTTTCCATGAGCGGAACTCAGACACTGTTTATCTGGTCGGTAAAGGCGGATTCGAGATCCGTCCATCCGCACATTGTGCGCGCAGCGTTCGCGGGGTTCATGCTGCTGGCGATGATCGGGGCGTGGGGGACGTCGCTGTCCGGGTTCGCTCCAGGGCTGCAGTTCTTCCGTTATATCTGCGGCCTGAATGTTGTAATCATTTCCGTGGCCGGAATCAGTTATTTCGTGTCAGCAGTGACCGAAGAAAAGGATGCTGGCACTCTGGCACTGCTGAGACTGGCCGGAGCCTCGCCACTGAGCATCATTCTCAGTAAATCCACATCGCGGCTGATCGGTTCGCTGATGTTGCTGCTGATTCAGATGCCCTTCACGTTTCTGGCGATTACTCTGGGAGGCGTCACCTGGCTGCAGGTGGTGGCGGCTTACCTGGCGTTGGCGGCTTACCTGTGTCTGGTCGCAAATATGGCTCTGTTCTGTTCGGTGCGCTGCAGCACGTCCGGTCGAGCTGCCTCGCTGGCGACTGCCGTGCTGGCTTTGTTCTTTCTGGGCGGCCCGGTGCTTCGGGAAGCGTCACTTTTGAAAGGCGTGCCGTGGCTGACACCTCGCATTCAGCGGGCCTGCGCCGAGCTTTATGATCAGCAGCAGATGCTGAATATCAGCGTGCGACTGGAACAGCTGTTTTCGACTATGACAGGCGTTCGGCTGGTCACGTCGCAGTTCTGGAGCAGCCTGCTGATTGCCGGTGTCTTTTTTGGACTCAGCGTTATCCTGTTCAATCGCTATGCGGCACCGGAACAGACGGGCAATGAAGGACTTTCGGCCGGAATGCGGCGGCTGAGTCTCGGGCGATGCTGGAAGCTGGCGATCACGTGGAAGGATTTTCATTTTGCCACGGGCGGCAAGACTTTCTTCACGACAAAACTGCTGGCCTACTTCACTCTGATTGCTGCGCTGGCGTGGTTTCATCAGCTGGAAAGTCCTGGAGCGAGCGTCTGGTTGTCCCCCGATCTGACTCGACTGGCCTTCCTGCTGATCGCGGTGGCTTTCACAATTGAAATTCTGCTGTTTGCGTCGAACAGTCTGTTTCAGGAAGTCCGACAGACCGCCATCCCGCAGCTGAAGATGCTTCCGCTGAACACGATCACCATTATGTTGCAGAAGGTGATTGCCTGCATGATTGCTCTGATGCCGGCGGTGATTGCTCTGGCTTCTCTTTACGTGTATGACCGCATGGCCGTCTCGGCAGTGGGGCGGTATGACCTGCCTTTGATCAGGAATCAGGCAAACGATCCCACCGGAGCGATCATCGGCTGGCTGATCTTTGTCGGCGTGTGTACTCATGTCACCGTGCTGCTGTCGCTGTATGTTCGCTGGGCCGCTTTGCCGCTGGCCGTGTTTCTGACGGTGATCGCCTATCCGTGCATCGGTGCCGCCGCGATTGCTCTGCTGGAGATCACCGGTCGCACGGCGGCCGTGAACGGCATTTCTGTGGGCGTTCGCATCGGGGTCGTGATCAATCTGTTCTGGCTGTGGCTGTTCGTCCTGCTTCCGATTGAAGTGGAACTGGTGAATCGCTGGAATCGCCTGAGTCAGGAATCGGCAAATTGAGGTCTTCATGAGAAAGCAGGATGAGCAGCTGATCGAACGCATTCGTCCGCTGATGAAACGGCGCCGGGGCAGTTCGGAACAGAAGATGTTCGGCAGCATCTGTTTCATGATTCACGGAAACATGTGCGTCGGGCCGTGGAAGGGATCGCTGATTGTTCGCCTCAACCGCGACCGGCACGACGACATTCTGGCTGAACCTCATGTGCGACCGATGGATATCACCGGAAAGGTGATGAAAGGCTGGGCGCGAATTCTGCCTGCAGGAATTCGCTCGGACGACGACCTGAAACACTGGGTGGACCGGTCCGTGCGCTACGTCAGAACTCTGCCCGCCAAAACGGACGACGCATGACAGCCATGTCGGCGATCATTCTGTGTGGCGGACAGTCGCGGCGGATGGGAACAGACAAAGCCTGGCTGGATTTCAATGGCGAGCCGTTGTTGCATCGTATCTGCCGACTGACGGTGCCGGCGGTCGAGCGTCTCGTGGTTGTGGCCGGTCAGATGCAGTCTCTGCCTGACCTGCCACAACACTGCGATGTGGTCCGCGACCTGTATCCGAACGAGGGACCTCTGGGCGGACTTCTCACGGGGCTCCACTTTCTGGACGAAATCCACGACGCTGCTCCTCTGGTGTGGCTCAACAGCAGCGACAGTCCGTACGTGAATGCCCATGCCATTTCAGCACTCGGCAGTCTGCTTCAGTTTGACGTTCAGGCTCAGGCTGTCATTCCCACCAGCGCCGGCCGTCAGCACCCATTGAACGCTGTCTACCGGCGGTCGATCAGCGCAGCGGTGGGCGAATGCTTCGCCACAGGGCAGCGCAGCCTGAAAGCACTGATTGCTCGACTGACGGTCAGGCTGCTGGACCTCGACGACTCGGACTTCGCTGCGTTCGATCAGGATTTCACCCGCAACGTGAACACTCCGGACGATCTCCAGGAAGCCCTTCGAATCCTGAAACGCTCCACGCACGCATCGGATGCTGACTGAGTCGACCAAAAGGGCTCAGTAGCCATCACTCTCCGAGTGATGAGCCATGCACGCATCGGATGCCGACGGAGTCGGCCGAAACGCTGCAGGTGACTGAGTTGACAGGGCGTTCAGGCGGCGGGAGCGTGTTCGGACCATTCCGGCTGCGGTGCTGCCTGGCTTTTGCGTGCCGGCTGAGGTGTCTTATGCCAGATCGCTGCAAGGAACCCGTGTCCGCAGTGACGACAACGCAGAAACTTCAGCAGCACAAGTCTCAGCAGCCAGTGGTCACGTGACTGACTGAGCCGGAGGTATTTTTTAGTGCGACAATGTTTGCATTTCATGGCCCGGCCCTTTGCATCGTTGCCAGCAGTCTTCAACATTCCACGACGCGTGACGGCTGACGGACATGTGTTCGGCAGATTTCGCCACTCGCCGTGGGATTTCCTCCGCGGGAAAGCACCCGGGGGAAAATTCCCCATGAGAAGATCCTACGGACGGCAGCGTCGTCAGATCTTTCCACGCATTCTTCGGAAGAACCGGAAAATTCGGAGTCTTTGCCGGTGCTTACGCGTGTCCAGGATTCCCGTCGCGGGTTGAGCCCACATCTGTCACACTGCGGCATCTGAAGGCAGGCCGACATCCCGGACGGCTGTCAGAACATGATCACATCCCGGACGAGACAGAAGCAGCAGCGGACGATGGACGGCCAGTCGGACCAGATACCAGCAACCATTCCCACTTCACCGGCTCAGGATCTGAAAACTGCCATCTGCGGATTTCTGATGGGAGCCGCAGATATCGTCCCCGGAGTTTCCGGAGGGACGGTGGCCCTGATTCTGGGGATTTACGAACGCCTGGTGACGGCCATCAGTCAGGTGAACGGACGCTTCCTTCAACTGCTGGTCGCGCGGCAGTGGCGGGCCGCCTTCGAACACGTGGACGCTCGCTTCTGCATCGCACTGGGCTGTGGAATCGCCACAGGAATTCTCGGCCTGGCTTCGCTGATGAGCTACCTGCTTTCGAATCAGATGTCTCTGACGTTTGCGGCGTTTACGGGCATGATTCTGGCGTCGAGTCTGCTGGTTGCTCGCCGACTTCCCACCTGGCACCCTGAACACTGGGGAATGCTGGTATTGGGAATCGTCGTCGCGCTGCGTCTGGTGACGCTGCCGGCGCTGCAGAATCCACCGCACACGTTGTGGTATCTGTTTCTGTGCGGAGTCATCGGAATCACGGCGATGATTCTGCCTGGAATCAGCGGAGCCTTTATCCTGCTGCTGCTGAACCGCTATCATCACATCACCGAAAGCCTGCGAAACATCATTCATGGCGACATTCAGCTGTCGGTTCTGATCGAACTGGCGGTGTTTTCCGTGGGGTGCCTGACGGGGCTGCTTCGTTCAGTCGGCTGTTAAAATGGCTGCTGGCAAAGTGGCACGATACAACCATGGCGATGCTGTGCGGTTTCATGATCGGTTCGCTGTACAAGCTTTGGCCGTTTCAGCAGGAAGTCGGGTTTGCCGAGAAGTTCAAGCACAAACAATTCGAAAACGTGATGCCTGAAAGCCTGAACAGCGGAGTGATCTCAGCTGTGGTCGTCTGTGTCGCCGGGTTTGCGGTGGTGATGGCATTGGAATGGTTTGCGGAATCCCGACAGCGAAGGACACATCATGACGGACCGGCTGCCATCACTGACACCTGATGAGTGTGCACGCTACGAGTGGCAGATGTGGACCCCGGACGTTGGCGAGTCCGGACAGCAGAAGCTGAAAAATGCATCGGTACTGATTTCCCGAATTGGTGGAGTCGGAGGGACGGTAGCCCTGTCACTCGCCGCCGCCGGGATCGGACGACTGGTCCTGGCTCACGCCGGAACCGTCAAACCCAGTGACCTGAACCGACAGTTGCTGATGACTACGGACTGGCTGGAAAAACCCAGAATCGAGTCGGCCGTCCGGCGTCTTCAGGAACTGAATCCTCATGTCGAGGTGATCGGTGTTCCGGAAAACATGTCGGTCGACAACGCTGATCGACTGATTCGCGATGTGGATCTGGTGGTGGACGCCGCACCGCTGTTTGAAGAACGCTTCGCCATGAATGCGGCCTGCGTTACTCAGTCAAAGCCGCTGGTCGAGTGCGCGATGTACGGCCTGGATGCTCAGCTGACAACAATCATCCCCGGCCGGACGCCGTGTCTGTGCTGTCTGTATCCGGACCCGCCGCCGACATGGAAACGCCAGTTCCCGGTCTTTGCAGCAGTCTCAGGAACAGTGGCATCGCTGGCGGCCCTGGAAGTGATCAAGCTGGTCACGGGCATCGGTGAACCACTGACCGGGCGCATGCTGTGGATGAATCTGAGAACCCCATCGTTCAGAAATCTGCCGGTCTCCCGACGCACAGACTGCGAAATCTGCGGGCAGCTTTCTCCGGTCTGAACTGAATTGATTCCGGATGGTGGCATTGCCCGCATCCGGGAAATCGCACCGGTGCTCGCGGCGGCATCGTGCCCCTGCTAAAATCGGGTTAAGTGAGCGAATTCCTGACGGTCATCATTCCTGCTGGAGAACTCACAGGTTCCATCGAAGTGCTTCCCTGGAGGATGCTATGCCCGTCGACAAGTCCGGTGTCCGAATTCGCCAGATGTTTGGCGAAATCGCCGGACGCTATGATTTCATGAATCACTTCCTGTCCGGCGGGACGGACATATACTGGCGGTGGAAGACAGCTCGGCTGGCTCGGCCTTCCGGCACAGCCCCGATCCTGGACGTGTGTACGGGCACCGGAGATCTGGCCTTCACCTGGCGCAAGTACGCTCAGCCGGAAACGCGAATTCTGGCTTCCGATTTTACTCACGGCATGCTGAAGCTTGGGGAAGCGAAGCGACGAGGCCGCGACGTCGTGTTTCTGGAAGCGGATACTCAGCACCTGCCCTTTCAGGACAACACCTTTCAGCTGGTGTCCGTCGCGTTCGGCCTGCGGAACGTTTCCAGTACGATCGGAGGTCTGGAAGAAATGACACGAGTCTGCCGGCCGGGGGGGCGAGTTGTCGTGCTGGAGTTCTCACTGCCGGATAACGCTTTTCTGAGTCGTACGTATCAGTGGTATTTCCGCAACATTCTCCCGCGACTCGGGCAGCTGCTGGTCCGAAATCGACAGGCTGCTTATGAATACCTGCCACAGTCGGTTTCTGAATTTCCCAGTGGCCGACAGCTGGCGGAAATTATGGAAGAAGCCGGGCTGGTGAACACGTCGTTTCATAAACTGACCGGCGGAATTGCGACGGTGTATATCGGCTACAAACCGGAACAATCCAAGAAACAATTGACGTCCGAAGGGTGATTCAAAATCGACTTGAAATCTGTTTTCCTTCGTTGACCCAGGGTTCGCTGGTTCCTCATTCTCAGTTCACCAAACCGTCTTCCGCTGCCGAGTCGCTGACTTCCGGATCCGACGGGCCAAAGAGAACAAAGGGGAACTGCATATGTCTCGTCGATTTCGCTTCTGTCTGGTTGTTTGGGTCGCCGTCGTTGCCGGGACCGTCCTGGTTCAGAATGCTCCGGGACAGGACACCAATCCGGTTCCAACGGAAGAGATTCAGCCCGTTGATGAATCACCGATGCCGATGCCCATGCCGACAGGTGATCAGCCGATGCCGGACGGTGAGCCCATGCCGCTGCCACCGGCCGATGAGACTCCTGCTGTCATCAGCGAACAACCTCAGCCTGCCCCCATCGTGGTGGAAGAGTTTCCGATGTCCATTCCGATGGATCAGGGCTATGCACCTTATGCCATCGTCGACGACGGTGAGTGGGTGATGGATATTCGCCCGGCTGCGAAGGCTGTGACTTCAGCGGCAGCACCCCCGATCGCGATTCCGCAAACTGCACCATCCGCAACCTGCGAAGGCTGTGGACGACTTCAGGCCAGTGCTGCAGATTATGCTCGAATCTACGCGTCGATTCCGTTCAACCGAGCTGAATACAATGCGAACCCGACCTATCGTCACGATGCCACCATGGAGATTCTGACGGGAAACGCTCGGCATCAGACAATCGTGCGGCATGACAGTCGGCCGGCGGCTGTCGCAGCTCCGGCTCGGCAGGCCATCGGATTCAATCCTTATGCCTACGGCTACCTGCGTCCGGCACTGCGACTGAATTATTACCGCTATTTTCCGTCACTGAATCCTTACGTCAACATCTGGAATCTTTCCGGAGCCTACTGACAGAACGTCGCCGGTGATCCTGTTTCGAATTGAAAAGTTCTGCCGCGATTTGGGGATCGATTTGCCGAAGGTGGCACAGACATCTCTGTCTGTGGAGTTCAAGGAAATCCTGGTCTCGACGGCCTGATTGTCAGCCGGGAGCCTGACCTTCTCTGAACTCTGACAGACCGTCGCCGGTGACTCAGGTCAAAGTCCACTTCTCAGGAACGTTCTGCCGAATTCAGTTTCGGCAGAACGTTTTTTGTGGATGGCTGTCACTAACGGCGAAGGTGTGGTCTGATACGTGATCCGTCCGTTTCGAAACTGTCACCAGGGCTGCTGTTGTGGGATCGATCATGCATCGTCGAACGTTTCTGTCGTCCGCTGCGATGTGTGCAGCGCTGCCGCTGACTGGAAAGCTTTCTGCCGCAGCGGCAGTGAAGGGTCGGCGGACAGCAGCAGTAATTGGACACACCGGTCGGGGCAATTATGGTCATGGCCTGGATTCCGTCTGGAAGCTGGTTCCCGATATGGACATCGTTGGCGTCGCGGACGCCAGTGAATCCGGCCTGAAGTCAGAGCTTCGGAAGCTGGACCTGACTGCCGGAGGCAACACGGACTATGGGAAAATGCTGGCGGAGTGTCGGCCGGAATTCGTCTCCGTGTGCCCTCGGTATGCGGACCAGCACTGCGACATGGTTCTGGCAGCCATTGATGCCGGCGTGAAGGGAATCTACGTTGAAAAACCCTTCGTTCGAACTCCGGAAGAAGCCGACCGCATTCTGGCGGCGGCTCAGAAGCAGGGAACAAAAATCGCCGTCGCTCATCGGAACGCCTGGCACCCGGCTCTGAAGGTCATTGCCGACGCCATCGCCAACGGAGACCTGGGGATCATTCGGGAGATTCGAGGTCGAGGCAAAGGTGATCGGCGCGGCGGTGCTGAAGACCTCTGGGTGCTGGGAACTCATGTGTTCAACCTGATGGAATTCTTCGGAGGCATCGCTCAAACGTGCTCAGCTGAATTGCTGCAGGACGGTCGTCCCGTGACAGCCGCCGACGTCAGGGACGGCGCCGAAGGACTCGGACCACTCGCCGGCAATGAGCTGCATGCTCGATATCGTCTGGCCGGCGGTATCACCGCAACCTTCGATTCCATCGCCAACGATGGATTCAGCAATGCAGGATTCGGGCTGCAGCTGGTTGGAACGAAAGGACTGGTCAACATTCAGGTGGACGTGGACCCGGTGGCGTATTTTGTTCCCGGAAATCCTTTCGCTCCGACAAAAGCAGATCGCCCCTGGATTCCCGTTTCTTCCGCCGGAATCGGAGTGCCCGAAAAGCAGCCGGAACGGATCGCTGAAGTCCACAACCACGTCGCGGCGGTCACGGACCTGATCCGCTGCTGTGACAGCAAGGCTCAGCCGGTATGCGACGCGCACGCTGCAGCTCGGACGGTCGACATGGTCTGCGCTGTCTTCGAATCGCATCGGCAGGAGGGCCGAACCGTCTCCCTGCCACTCACAGAACGCAGAAATCCACTGACACTTCTGTGATGGCATCTGACCGTCCGCGGACTGGCCCGCGAATCACCGGCCGAGCTCGCTTCTCCATCACAGCACGTCAATAGTCCAGCTTCAAATCCATCTCAGGTTCGTCTGCCGACACCGTCAGGTGCAGAGCCGTTGTTCGTTCGCTGCCGTATTTCTTCAGAAGATCTGTCCACTCAGCAAACGGATTCTCTCCCTTCAGCATGGCCATTTCCTGTTTGACGCTGGAAGGTTTGAACGTGACCCAGACCCGGCAGGTGCCCGGCAGAACGCCGGCCTGATCCGTCGAATAGGTGGCGGCGTAGTTCCCGGATTCATCCGACAGTGCCCAGCTGGGGCGCCCCTTTTCGGGCAGGAACGAGATGAAGACTCCCGGGACGGGCCGACCATTGCTGGTGACCACCCCGTGCAGAGGCACCAGTTCAGGCCCCGAAGGTCCCCCGCAGCCCGTCAGCCAGATGACCGCCAGCAAAAGTGCGGGATTGAAGCGGCTTCGAACTGGTCCCCGACCGCTGTGCCGATCGTCACGCCGGATTGTCGTTTCCATCAGAATTCTCCGATGACTTCATTGCCCCGAATCGTGAACAGTGCCCGGTAAATTCCAAAGTCGATATTTTCCGTCACAAACCGGACGGCACCGTCGCTCATCGCCGCAAACACACCGCCTTCATGAGCACTGTTGGATCCCCGGTCATTGAAAATGTTGGCGTTGGGTGGTGACAGCGTTCCGTCATGTTCACAGCAGGTGACGTATCCTTCGGACGTGTGGTGGACGAAGAAAAACGGGTTTGCTCCGTCACGTTCGTAGATGAAACTGTGATTCGCCCAGTGTACGAATTCCAAAAGGAGAAATGTGTTGCTGGTTCCATCCTTGATGTCGTCCAGTCGAACGCTGCTGTTCACAAACGCAACTCCTTTCGACGCATTGTTCCGTTCGGGACAGCACTCTCCGGACCCTCCGTTCATCGCGTAGTCTTTGAACTCGTTCTCGGGCTGAGTCCGATCAGCGGAAGGACAGACAAAGACCGGAGGCATGTTCGTCGCAGCGTACTGATTCGCGAGGTCCCCGGCCGGGCCACGTTCCGTTCCATATTCCTTGATCGTTCGGCAGTAGGCGGGTTTGGAAAAATCGATGCGAGCATACAGATTGGCCTGTTCCAGATAGGGCAGCAACGGTGCCGGCCAGCCGAAATGCCCCCACGGCACTCCGGCACCGTAGCTGGGATCATTCCAGCCCGCGGGAAAGCTGCCGAACGAATTCATCGGCCCCATGCTGCCGGGCACGATCTGATTGAAGACATCATGATAGTTATGGATGGCGATCGCGATGTTGTGCATGTTGTTGCGACATTGAGTTCTCCGAGCCGCCTCCCGAGCCTGTTGGACCGCCGGCAAAAGCAATGCAATCAGGATGGCAATGATCGCAATCACCACCAGCAGTTCAATCAGAGTGAAACCAGACATCTTCCGACGACGGCAGCGCATCAGGTCCTCCGGGGGAAAACAGGCAGTCACGAATGAACCAGGCGGCACGACAGTCATGCCCTGGGGCGATGCTATCTTACGCTGCGATGGAGGCAATGGAAGCGAACAGGAGCCGTCTGAGTTGGATGGCGCCGGGAATCCCCGCAATACCGGCTCCGGAAATCGAGCCTGGAACCACAGTCCGTTATTTCAGAACATCTTCCAGAATTTCGCGGCGGCGGGACCTGCGGCGGGCTTTGTGAGCCATACGGTCGTCGGCGTCGTTACCTTCAGCGTAAAACGAACCGGCAAGCAGACGGTAGAAGAACAGCAGGCTGAACGCGCCGAATGTCGCGGCAAAAAAGCCCTTGATGCTGATTGGGTCGATCTGAGCATCGCGCCAGAAAAACAGCAGCGTTCCACAGCCGATCACACTGCCTCCGATGCCCATCAGCATTGTTCCGACCGCTCCACCCGGGTCACGGCCAGGCATAATTGCCTTGGCGGCGAGCCCGGTCAGAGTGCCGAACCCCACCCAGCGCAGCAGCTCATTCAGAGCATTGCGGATGATTTCCATCACTTCGGTTTCAGACACATCGGGCCTCCTGCCCAGAGTTTCGTTTCAGCCAGCGGAACGATAGTCTTCTGCTCATTGTTCCCCAAGACGACTTTTACGAACACTCAGCCGATCGGCCCAACTACCCGCCTGCTGCGGCAGGTTCATTCGACGCAGCTGTCATCCCGGCAGAATGTGCCGGTCTGCCTGGGAAGTTCATGTCATGCTCCGCTCCAAGCCATTTTGAAACGCCACAATGAAACGTACCCTGGTTCTGTTGCTGATGTGTCTGAGTCCGCTTCCACTCAATGCCGGGACAAAAACCTGGGATGGAAAGTATGACACCTCCCGAATTGACGTGACGGTTGTGTACTTTGTTCCGTCCGACCGCTCGCCTCTGATCGACTGGAAGGATCGAGTCAGCTACTTCTGCCGACGGATCGAACAGTTTCATGCTCGGGAATTCGGCACTCAATCCGTCATGAAGACTCAGATTCATTCCGAGCCGCTGATTTCCGAATCGTCTACCGCAGAACTTCGTCAGGGAGATGCCAACCGGATCTATTTTCGGACGCTGAGCGAAACGGATCGCCGACTGAAGTTCGCTGCCGAACGCGGAGATGCATTCCCGATTCTGCTGGTTCTGAGCGAAATCAACTGGCGTCCGCTGGACGATTTCTACCGTCTGCAACCCACGGACGATGGCCTGCAGTTTGAAGGCAATTACAACAACCGTCAGCACTTTCCCGGAGCTGCCGCGGGGGGAGCTCGAGCGGCCTATCTGGCGGATCGAGGCGTGGGCTGGGGACTGGTCAGCGCGGATGGCTGGCGAGTTCCGTATCGGGGGTCGGACTGCGTGATCTATCACGAAGGCTGTGGGCACACGGTCGGCCTGCCGCACCCCGAGCCCGGTAATAATTCGGTGATGAGTCTTGGGCAGTACAACGGATGGATCAGCGAATCGTGGCTGGACAAAGATCAGAAGATTCGCATGGCGTGGACACCTGAGAACTCGCCGAACGATCGTCAGACGCAGCTGTTCACGGAGTTCACCGCCATCCCCGATCCGTTGGTCCCGGCGCCGGGGCAGCCTGTGTCTCTGAAACTCACCTGGCCGGATCTGAAGGACACAGCTCTGAAGTCCATTCGTGTTCGCTGCCAGACAGCTGTCCGGGGACCGTGGACCGACTCGGCTACACCAACGGGGAAAGACCTTCCCGCAGCCGTGGCCGTTGGAACCTTTGATCGGGAAACACCCGTCAGCTATCGCATTGACGTGATGCTGGAATCCGGCGAGACAGCAGAACTGTGGGGATATTTTCAGGTCAGAACAGACCCTGAAATCGCGATTCAGCCGATTGATCTTTCCACGGATCTGATCACACACGCTGCGGCGTCGGCGAACGCTCCTGTCGAACGGTGGCCCGAGAACGAAACGGACCTGCTGGCGAAAATCAGCATCACGGACAACTGGACGACCGGAACATGGGAACGCAGCGGAAGCACCGTCTTGAGCCCCAAAGGTTATGGCATGAGACTGCAGCTGCCGTTCTCTCCTCCGGATGAATACCGACTGACCGCGATCGTTGAGCCTCTGGACGTGCCGAACGGACTGCTGTTCGGACACGTCAGCCGCGGACACCGGTTCGTGACCCTGTTCAGTTATGCTCTGCAGGACTCCGTCGTCAGCGCGATCGAAAACATCGACGGCCGGAACGTCGGGAATGAATCCACGTTCACAGGAGCAGTGCTGAAACAGCATCAGCTCAGTCAGGTCGTCGTGACCGTCAGGGCATCAGGAGTCACCATGTCGGTTGACGGGTATACGATCGTCAACTGGAAGGGCGATGTCAGTCGGCTGTCGCTGTCTGACTACTGGTCAACTCCGGATGACACAGCCATGTTTCTGGGAGCCTACGACTGCCGATACCGCTTCTACCGACTCACTCTAAGACCTCTCAAAGAATGAAGTGACGCTTCCAATTTCCCAACTGCGGTGCTTCACCGGAGAATTTGCAAATCCTCGCGATCACTACTACAACCCGCCTTCCGGCCTCACGGTAAACGGCCGATTCACTGCCTGTCACAGATAACTGATCATGGAACTTCTCGCTCAGCTGACTCAGATTCCCTCCGTTCCCGGTCGCGAACATCGAATTCGGGAATTCATTCTGAAGTACATTTCTGAACGTAGTCTGTTTGACGAAGTGTCAGTCGATGCGATGGGGTCGATCATTGCCATTCGGCGAGCTCGACCGGCTTCCGGTACCTCGGCGGCGAAGCCCGTCAAGGTCATGCTGGCGGCTCACATGGACCAGATCGGTTTTCTGGTTCGACATATCGACGACTGCGGATTTGTGCGAGTCAACCCTGTTGGTGGCTTCGATACTCGTAACCTGTTCGCTCGGACCGTGCGAATCTGCACCGCGGATGGCGATCTTCCCGGAGTAATGAATCCGGGCGGACGGCCGATCCATATTGCCACCGACGACGAAAAGAAAAAAGTGCCGCAGATCGGCGACTTCTTCATCGATACCGGATTGTCTGCCGAAGAGGTCCGGAAGAAGGTTCGAATCGGTGATATGGTTGTCCTGGACGGGCCGTTCCGTGACGTTGGCGACTACGTTGTTTCGCAGTGTCTTGATAACCGAGTCGGCTGCTGGGCTCAGCTTCGGGCCATTGAAAACCTCAGGCATCACAACTGTGATCTGGCCGCCGTGTGGACGGTTCAGGAAGAAGTCGGACTGCGCGGAGCTCAACCCGCGGCATTTGGAGTCGCTCCGGATATTGGTGTTGCCTGCGATACGACTCTGTGCTGCCAGACGCCGGGCGTTCCGGAAGATGACCGAGTCACCGTGCCGGGCAGCGGCGTTGCTCTGCACATCATGGATTCGTCCATGATTAGTGATATCGGTCTGATTGAAGAAATCGAAGCCGTGGCGAAGGAACAGAAGATCGACTGTCAGCGAGCCATCCTGCCCCGAGGCGGTCAGGACGGTGCCGCGATTCAGCGCAGCGGCATCGGCGTGCGAACCGTCTCCTTTGCCTGCCCCGTAAAATACATTCACACCGTGACGGAAATGTCACATAAAAACGATCTGAAATCCTACCCCGCACTGCTCACCGCATGGCTGGAAACAATTTCCTGACACAGGCAGGATTTACAGCCACGTTTCCGTTCACGGAACATTTTGGTCCATCAGACAGCGATGGAGTTCGGCGAATGACCTTCATGTTTTGTTCACGCGGCATTCACAATCGCGAATTTTTCGTGAGCTGATGAAAGATTAATGTGAACAAAATGTGATCAGGCAGGGCGATCAGAGAGAATCGACAACGGATTTTGGCCGGATAAAATCTTCGATCTGATCGGGAATTTGCTGCATTTCGTCTGATTCTCAGCGACGTCTCGCAGGGCAATTCTGATTTTCCACAAAACATTCACACGATCTTCTGAATTCACATTCTCTTCACAATTGCTGGTTTTAATTCCGCCTGTGGAAGTCGTGCTTGCGGATCGACACTTCACTTCATTGCGTCACTGGATGCACAGTGTTGTCCGAGCAGTGTTCCCTGGGAGTAAAGAGAAATGGAAAGTCTGAAGGCTGGTCGTTCACGAATTGGCGGCCGGGGGTTTACGTTGATTGAGCTGCTGGTCGTGATTGCCATCATTGCCATCCTGATCGCACTGCTGCTGCCGGCAGTTCAGCAGGCTCGCGAAGCCGCTCGTCGCACACAGTGCAAGAACAATCTGAAGCAGATGGGTCTGGCGATCCACAACTACGAAGGCACCTATGGATGTACACCTTCATCAGGTGAGCACACCAAAAACGGAGGCACTGCCACTGAGGCGCGAGTCTTCTTCCCGGTGTCATTCTTCACAGCTGCTCTTCCGTTCATCGAGCAGGCCCCTCTGTACAACACAATGAACTTCAATTACCTGTATCTGGATTCCAATTGGCCAGCTAACCAGGTTGCAGCGAAGACTGTGATTCAGGCCTATCTGTGCCCGAGCAACGGAAACTACCGCGATGACGGTGGCAATGGATACGGTCAGACAGATTACATGCCGATTGCCTACACCAACATTATTGACCCGGGTCAGCCGAAGACCCTTCTGGACGGCGGAGCCAAGGGCCCGCTGAACGACAGTGCGTATTTTGCAGATGGTTTCCTTTCCGGTGGCCCTCGCGGCGTTGGTCGATTCCGTGACTGCACCGACGGTCTGAGTAACACAGTCGCCGTGATTGAAGACGCCGGCAAGCCAGGCCAGCTGGTTGGAAAATATGCATTTCCGACTGTTCCGACTCTGGTTGACACCTGCGGCACCAATTTTCGCTGCCCGAACCGTTGGGCAGACGGTGACAGCGGCAATGGAGTCTCCGGACCTCCGGCCGGAGCTACCTCAATCGTTCGAATTGTGAATAACGCCAACAATCCCAAAGGCGGTCCCTTAGACTGCCCATGGACGAACAACAACTGTGGTCCGAACGACGAGCCGTTCAGCTTCCACACCGGTGGTGTGCAGCTGGTTCTCGGCGACGGATCTGCTCGCTTCCTGTCCGAAAACACGGACCAGGGAATTATGCGACGCATCTGTGATCCGCAGGACGGCCTGACCGTTGGTGAGTTCTAAGAGTCTCGAAAAGAGTCTCAGGGCCTGATCTCCACAAACGCTTCACTGAGTCCGACTCGGTGAAGCGTTTTTTTTATTCCCAATGGACGCGTGATTCCGGCGACGGCAGGCACCGGACTTTGTCCGGATCAGCAGTGAATGCTTCAGCAGAGCATCAGGAAATTCTGAACCATCAGCGGCTTTCACCGATCGGGGCGCAGTGATGTTGCGAAATCAACAGCACGGGCAGAGACATGACGGCCTGGAGCACCGCGGCCGTGATGAGAATTCCGTGGATGCTCAGGACATTTGCCATCGTTCCGGCGAGATAGCTGCCTGTGGTTGTTGAAAGGTTCAGCATGGCCATGTACGTCGTGAACTGAGTTGCTGCGAAGCGGGGCCGGCACAGTCCCATGAACAGTGCAAACAGCGACGCCGACATCACAGCCAGCAGAAATTCCTGAGCCAGCAGCAGTCCGGTGACTCCGATTCGGGACGACAGCAGCCAATGCACCATCCCGAAGCTCAGCCAAAGCCCGGCCAGCAGCATTGACGTCAGCACAATCATCGGCCGGGGACCGAATCGATCCGCAAGGAAGCCTCCGCCAGCCGCACCAACCAAGCCGAGCAGCACCGCATATCCTCCGGTGACTCGGGTGTAATCTTCCATCGTCCAGCCTCCGTCTTTCAGCAGGTAATCCACGAACACCGCCGTCAGAACTCCAATCCCGATCCGGACTCCCAAAGCAACCACCAGTCCCAGCGCGGCCGGTCGATTGAAGAAGGCCTCCTTGACCAGAGCCGGCAGCGAAGGCTGAGACGTTTCTCTTTCGAGCGGAAGTTCCTGGGGGCTGGCAGATGTTTCTGTGGGAATGCCGGATGCTGACGAAGTTTCCGGGAGGAACAGCGGCAGCAGCATGATCAGGAACAACAGCGCCGCCTGACTGAGCACCCCTGCCGCAATGCCATGCTGAGCCACCACCCAGCCCAGACCCGCTCCGCCGATGGCGGTGCCCAGATAGCTGCTTCCGTACATCAGTCCGTTAGCGACGCCTCGTTCTTCCGGCTTCAGCAGGTCGACTGCCAGAGCATCCACGGCAACGTCCTGCATCGAAACAAAGATGTTCGCCAGAAGAATCAGAGCGGCCAGCGGACCAGGAACGAACCTTGTCAGCCATCTCGCAGCGATCCCTTTGGGAAGGCTTTTGGGAGTGAGGGATTCCTGCGTTCCGTCGTCGGTGACCGGCATCGCAGCCGACCCCGAGTCTGTTACGCCGTCAGCTGCCGGGCCGGGCTGTTCCGACTGGCTTGAGCTGTCTTTTGCCGAACCTTCTGAAACCCACACCATTCCCGGAAGATCATCGAACAGAACCAGGCTGCTGAGCACCAGAATGGCCATTCCCTGAGCGAACACAATCCACGGTCGACGACGACCGAATTTGGGCAGCGTGAACCGATCCATCAACGGTCCCCAGAAAAACTTGAACGACCAGGGCAGCGATGCCACTCCAAGGATGGCGCCAATCTGCCCGGTGCTGAGTCCCTGGGTGGGCTGAGCCAGCCAGGCTGCAAATGTGACCGTGACAAAGCCCCACGGAATTCCCTGAGCGACATACAGCGCGCACAGAGTCAGCAGTCGCAGAGACGAATTGTCTGCCAGAGTCCACCGGACCGGGCCATCGTCGGGCAGGAAAGCAGGTGGTTCGCGGTTGCTGTCGGTCGGCATGAGATGCCCGTTTCTGATATCAGTGCGTTCGGTGTGAGGGACCACCCTGTTCGACGTTCGTCGCGTATGCACTCAGCGCGTCCGGCTCGCAATGACCTCGATCCCGATCCTGAAGGCGAACTCGACTGATGTCCAATGCCATGGTTCAATGGCGAGCCCAGGTCCAGTCTGTCACGTGTTTCAGGTTCTGCAGACAGTGCCGTGGCAGGATGTTGTTTCGCAGGGACAGAATCGTTTCTGCCGTCATCAGATGCGTATCGCGGAAGGATTCCCGATCAAGTCCCGCGACGTGAGCCGACAGGATGACGTTGTCCATCGACATCAGCGGATTGTCTGCCGGCAGCGGTTCTGTCTCGAAGACATCCAGCCCGGCCCCTCGCAGCCGTCCATCCTGCAGAGCACTGATCAGGTCCGGTTCGTTGACCAGCTGACCACGGGCCGTATTCAGCAGGACCGCCGACGGCTTCATCTTTGCGATCGACTGCCGATTGATCATGCCGGTCGTTTCCGGGGTGCCTGGTGAATGCAGAGAAATGTAATCCGCCTGACCATAAAGTTCGTCCAGAGACACAATTTCGATGGAGTGTTCCGTGACAAACGCCTCAGGCGGATACGGATCGCTGGCGATGACTCGCATTCCCAGCCCCAGCGCTCGAGTCGCCACCGCCTGACCGACTCGCCCCAGGCCGATCAGTCCCAGTGTACTGTCCATCAGCCGCGGATATGCTTTTCGAGGCCACAGACCGCGCCGAAGGCCGGCATCGGCAAACGGAAAACCCCGGGACAGAGCCACCATCATGGCGACAGTATGTTCGGCGACGGAATGATGGTTGACTCCGGGCGTCGTCGCAACAGCGATCCCCCGAGCATCACATTCGGCCAGATCAATGGCGTCAAAGCCCACGCCGATCCGCGCGATGACTCGCAGTTCGGGACAGGCGGCCAGCACTTTGGCCGGGTATGGTTCGACTCCGGCGATCACGCATTCGAAGCCCTGCAGCTGTTGAATCAGGACGTCGTTGTCCCACAGATTGACACTGCGATCCGCGGCATGACATTCCAGACCGGCTTCCTGCAGAATCGCAATCTGCGGCCCGTTCTCGGCATTCAGAGCAGTGCACAGGACTTTCGACATGAAGGGATCCGGGAATCGGGATTGGCGGGACAGGTCGTTGACAGAACGCTATTCTACTGCCCGGGCCGTTTTGAACACCCCTGGCGTCGGCTCGTCTTTTGCCAGAACATCGGAAAAATCCATTCCATGAACGCCACCAGCCTCATCGCTGAAATTCGGATCCGGAACTCAGAACAGTTCAGTGTGCGAATCGGGAACGAAACCCGCACGGGCGATCTCTACTATCTGGGGATCGATCCCCGCACCAAAGACCACGACTGTTCCATCGAAGAAGGACTCGGACGACTCATTCAGGGCTGGATCGACACCATTGTCAGCAACGCAGAAGGTCGAAGGTTTTATCTGCCGTTCGATTTCTCCGATGAGTTCACTCGATGGCTGGCCTGTGAAAAACATGACGGCGAACTGACGGCCCTGTTCGGGTGGGCGGCGATCGAAGGCTGGTCGTTTTCGCCTTCTGAATTCAGCGAACATTCCCGAGACCTGCAGGATTTCCACGCTGACGAACCCGCCAATCCGCAGACCTTCTACATCCCCCGTCTCCTCAGCAACCTGCGTCGAAGTCAGGCAATGATCCGCCTCGCCACCTGAAGGGAATTCGGGACAGCAACTGTCCGATTGTCGAGATATCTCAGGAGCGTTTTTACGGCTGGCCAATTTGTTGGACTGGTGAGGATGTCGGTGTGACAAGCAGCTCTCTGGCCGCGCGGGCTCGCCATGGTGACGCTGGATGCTCATTGGTGTGCCTGCGCTTCGCTTGTCAGCACCCTACGGTCGCTTCAGCTGAACAGATTTGCCAGCCGTGAGATCGGTCCGGGCGAGCTGAAAGCTTCCGAAGCTGCCCTTTGAAACGCAGGTCATCCGGCACGCCCTGTCGGCGAAATCACTGTTTTTTGCTGAGTTTCGAAAAAACTTCGGAATCTGGAGTTTTCGATGTCCTCTGCCGGGCCTGAACGGCCACACAGGTGTCAGACCCCGGATGTGGCCGGAAATTCAGCCGAATGGCCCCGCCGATCCGGATTCTCTCAGACCCGTCTGGTGCCGCTGTGGTCGACACCGGGCTCAGGAATACGACATGCTGACTCGCAGTTTCATGCTCATTGGGTTGCTGCTGTTTTCGGGACTGACCGTGCAGGCCGACGAAGTCGCGACGGCGATGCCCGAACCGACGCTGGAGTCGGTTCGCAGTAATCTGCACAACTATCTGGACTCGATGAAAAATTTCCGAGCCCGCGTCAAGGCCACCGAAGTCACTCAGCTGTCCAACGAACGAATCAGCGAAGAAACATGGATGGTCGAATGCATGGTGCGGGACGGAGTGATTCGGGGCAATCGGTATGCGGTGGCATTCGTCGATGGCAAACGTTCGTGGTACGACATTCGGGAAACGGTCATGTTTCCATCCGGAGCCCTGTTCGAATGGCGGCATCCTGGCTTTCCCGGCACGTTTTCATTTGGAGTCGATTCAAAGAACAGGAGAACGCTGCAGGTGTTGTTGCGAGCCCGTGACTTTGCCGATCCGCTGCAGCCAATGCGAACTGTCGCCCGAATTGCCGATATGCCGACGGCAAAGCTGTTGAAGTTCGACGAGAACAGAATTGTTGTGCGGGCTTACGCTCTGAATCACAATGAAGTGAAAACAGACGGCCCGGATCAGGATTTCATCGACCTCGTGTACGCTCGGGACTTTGCCGATCTGCCCATCAGCCTGACTCGCACACGCCCGGATTCTCCTGAAGTTCGGCTGAGCTTTCAGTCCGGGTCCGGGCTGAAACTGGACTATCGAAAGACCGAAGACGGAAAGATTTATCCTCTGGCATTTCGAAATGAGACACCTCTGGTTGAAAACGCCACCGGAGTCCTGGCGAGAATCTGGGACTACACGGAGTTCTCCGCCGACCAGACCCCAACTGTCGCTCAGATGCAGATGACGCTGCCGACCGGCATTGCCGCCGTGGAGCTGGATTCCGGTCGCGAGTTCACCCTGGCCGACGCACAGGACGAGGAATTTCTGAAAATCAAGGCGTTGTATGGCGACTACATCACGATGGTTTCGCGAATCGAAGCGAAACGCAAAGTCGCCAAATCTTTTGTCGGCCAGTCCCCGGACCTGCCTGAGGAATATGAAGCACTTCGAAATCAGGTTGAACCGGAGGTGTCTCAGGCATCAAGGACATCAAAGACCATAGTCGCAATTCACGGGTGCGCCGTTTTGGCCATCGCCTGGCTTGTTCTGCGACGACCGAAGGAAGCCGAAGGCGTTGCCACTGCCCCCTCATCTGATTCGAAGGAGATCTAAGCAATGGATTCCTCAACACTCAAGCGACCGTTCCTGGCGGCCGGACTGCTGGGCGTCGTTGCTGTGAGCTATGTCGCATCCGCCACTCTGATGCGATCGTCAGACGCCGGTCTGCAGGCCACAGCAACGGAATCCGATGACCATTCAGACACCGATTTTCAGGAGCCTGTGGCTGATGCCGGTCTGAAACTGGATTTCTCGTCCGTCGATTTCGGAACGGTCTTCGAAGGCATGAAACTGACTCAGGCCATTGTTCTGACGAATTCCGCCGCGTGGCCGATTAAGATGGTCGGAGTCAATTCCTCCTGTGGCTGCACAACGGTCGACACCGACGGCAAGTTTGTGCTCCAGCCCGGAGAACAGCGGTCCATCACGGTGCAGCTGAATACCACCAACAATCTCGGTCGGCTGGAAAAGACGGTCAGCCTGTACGCTCATGAACGCGGCAGTCGATTCAAATTTCTGATCACGCTGAAAGCCGTCAGTCTGCCACTGGTCCTGCTGGACAAAGACAACGTCGATCTGGGCATGGTCCCCGCTGATCAGGAAGGCAAAGCAGACATTCAGATTCGCATGATGCGGCAGCCGGAAGCAGCGAAGTCGGAACCAACCGTCCGCTTCCTGACAGTCCCGGAGAATGTGAAGGCCGAACTGACGGAGGTTCCCCCGACGGAAGGTGCCGTGAAGCAGTGGCAGATGACAGTCACCGTTCGCGGGAGTGACATTCCCGAAGAATCCGTCAACGCCGACATCGTGATTATGACACCCTCAACAGCCGAAGCGGTCATGCGCATTCCGGTGCGAGCTCACCAGCATTCCTGGGTTTCGTGTGAACCCTCCCGCATCAGTTTCGGAGCTCTGCGGGAGGGAGCAGTCACCTCAACAGTCCGGTTGTCCTGTGAACCCGGCCAGACATTCGAAGTCATGGACGTCCAGTTTCATCAGAATAACGCCGGACTCACAGCGAGCTACGACCAGAAAACCAGTTCCGTCTCAGTGACCGCTGCGGGCTCGGACACCGCCGGTGGATTCTTTCAGGACAGTCTGCGAATTCACTACACCTGCAATGCCGGCCCCCGCCAGACGCTGATTGTCCCGGTGACAGGCTACCGAATGAGGTAAAGGACCGGGCTGAGCACAACCTCGCATCGATCGAATTTGTCCCACCAGCTTCGGGTGTTGAAAGCTCCGAATGTCTACGACAGCAGTGCGGCGATGGGTTCGGAACCGTGGTCGGCAAGGGGAATCGGCCGGCCGATGTTGCTGAGGTTTGTGGTTTGGGGATCGAGCTGCAGGCTGCTGCAGATCGTCGCCATCAGGTTTGGCACGGTGACGGGGTCGGATTCGACGTCGGTACCGTCAGCGGTCGTGGCACCATAGGCCTGACCTCCGGCAATGCCGGCTCCGCCCAGAACAGCGCTCCAGGATTTCGGCCAGTGGTCGCGGCCTGAGTTTTCGTTGATCTTTGGAGTTCGTCCGAATTCGCCCATCCAGATCACAAGCGTTTCCTTCATCAGGCCTCGCTGCTTCAGGTCATTCATCAGCGTTGCCCATGCCGGGTCAAGAACTCCGCACAGCGAGCGGACAGAATCAAAGTTGTCGGCATGAGTGTCCCAGCCGGCACCTCCCCCGGAACCGTCCGAACTGCTGAGATTCACCTCCACAAAAGATACTCCACGCTCCAGCAGTCTTCGAGCCAGCAGGCATCCCTGACCGAATGCGTTTCGACCATAAGCGTCGCGCAGCACTTTGTCTTCCTGGTCCAGATCGAAGGCTTCGATACCGGTCGAATTCATCATCCGGACAGCCTGCTGATACGACTGCAGGTGGCTGTGTCCCGGTCGGTCAGGCCGGTCGGTCAGAAAGTTGTGTTCCAGAGCAGTCAGCAGCTGCAGCCGAGCTTCGTTCTGAGTGGCCGTTGTTGATGCCGGTCGCTTCAGGTTGCTGACTTCGAACGAGATCCGGCGGGTGTCTGCATCACCGGTCGTTGATGACTCGACCACCAGCGGCGACTGCGATGGTCCCAGAAATCCTGGCCCGTAAGCTGCCGGATTGAAGGCTCGAAACGGACTGACACTGACATAAGCAGGAAGGTCACTGCCGCTGTCCCGCAGCTGATGCCCCAGCAGCGAGCCCAGCGTCGGATATCGAACGGGGCCCTGTGGCAGATAGCCGGTGTGCATCAGATAGGTGGCTCGGCTGTGATCGCCTTCCTTCGTCGACATCGACCGAATCACGGCCAGATCATCCGCAACCGTGGCCAGCTTCGGAAGGTTCTCTGAAAACTCAAGGCCCGAAACGCAGGTGGCGATTCTCTTTGTCGGGCCGCCGTTCTCGTGGTCCGGATGAGGATCAAAGGTTTCCATCTGACTTGGGCCGCCGGACATCCACAGCAGAATGCATTTCCGACTGCTTCGCCCGGAAGTCGCCTCCTGCCCCTGCGCCGCAGCGGCCAGCGCCGAAAACCAGCCGCACTGGCCGGCTCCCAACAGACTAAGCCCCGAATAACGCCCCAGCATGCGACGACTGATGATGTTGAAGTCCATAGTTTCCGGATTCCCTGAGAAAACATGTCCCGACCACATCCTCTGATCTCACCACTCTCGATGAATTGTCTAAAAACTGTAACGGAAATTGCCGTCGCGGCTGAGATCAAGGAAACGGTTGAAAATCGAGAACGAGAATCGGGGCAGGTGAACCTGCCAGCGTCACACGCGGCGGCGACCAGACCCCTTTTCCTCGCAGGGAGGGCCGTTTGATTTGAAGTTGCCTCGGCGAACAACTTTTCGCATCACGATGCCGAAGAACGTCTCGATCTGATTCAGCCATGAACTGTGTTTCGGAAGAAACATCAACCGAATCCGATGCGACGAATCGGACAGTAACCTGGACGTCTATCCTGCGAAAGCAGAGAAGCCGGTTCCGAAAATTTTCCCTATTCACGAAGGCGGGTCGCGCGCCGGTTCGAAGGCGCCAGTTCCCGACTGACTGGTCGCTGCTGAGCACAATTGAACACCGGCACCGGATTACGCCAGGATCTCCCGAATCAGGTGTCCCTCAACATTGGTCAGTCGGCGCTCGATGCCATTGTGCTCGAATGTCAGCTGTTCGTGGTTCAGCCCCAGCAGGTGCAGAATCGTGGCGTTGAAATCGTACAGGGGATGTACATCCTGAACGGCTTTCTGACCCAGGTCATCGGTCGTTCCATGACTGACACCGGGCTTCACCCCCGCGCCGGTCAGCCAGCAGGTGAACCCATCGGGATTGTGGTCGCGTCCCAGAGCTCCTTTCTGGAAGAAGGGCATTCGTCCGAATTCCGTACACCACACGACCAGAGTTTCATCCAGCAGTCCCCGCATCTTCAGGTCACGAATCAATGCGGCACAGGGCTGATCCAGAATATCGGCATGCCGATCGTATTGTTCCTTCAGCTTGCTGTGTCCGTCCCAGTTCAGTTCGCCGCCGCTGGCATAGGCTCCGTTGAACAGCTGGACAAAGCGAACGCCGCGTTCAATCAGGCGTCGAGCCAGCAGGCAGTTCCGGGCAAAAGACGCTCGCAATGGATTTGATTCATCCGTTGCTCCGTAGGCCGTCAGGACATGTTCCGGTTCAGTGCTCAGGTCGGAAATCTCAGGAACACTCAACTGCATGCGGGCAGCCAGTTCGTAGCTGGCGATCCGAGCCTGCAGCTGACCGTCAGCGGAATTCCGATCTGCGTGGCGAGCGTTCAGCTGCTGCAGCAGCGACATCGCGGCATGACTGGACGCAGGAGGAACACCTTCCGCCGTCAGATGCCGAATGGGATCTTTCGAACTGAACGGAGTTCCCTGAAATGCCGCCGGAAGGAAACCCGGCCCCCAGTTGTTCGAACCATTCTGAGGAACTCCTCGCGGATCGGGGATGGCGACATATGCCGGAAGATTTCGACTTTCGCTGCCCAGAGCCCAAGTGACCCACGAACCCAGACTGGGAAATCCGTCAAGCGGATTGCCGGTGGAAAGAAAGTTCTCCGCCGGACCGTGAGTGTTGCTCTTGCTGGTCAGCGAATGGACAAACGCGATTTCATCCGTCAGTTCTGCAAGATGAGGAACCAGATCGCTGACCCACTTGCCCGTCTGCCCCCGAGGACGAAATCGATACTGTGGCCGAGCAAGGTTGCCGGCAGGACCCTGAAACGTCACCGCCGGACCATCCTGCAGCGGCTGACCGTCCAGACGGATCAGTTCCGGTTTGTAATCCCAGGTCTCTAGCTGACTGACGGCTCCGGCACAGAAGATCACAACAACATTCTTCGCCTTCCCGGAAAACTGAGCTGATCGAGCATCAAACGGCTTCACCGGATCAATCGCCGGAGGGCGTGCCGTGACTTCGCCGGAAACAGCGAGTTCTCCGGCCAGCAGCTGAAACAAAGCCGTCGTCCCCAGCATCGAGCCGACGTCTGACAGAACGGACCGACGGGAAGGCTGCTGTGATGCTGAGTGAAGGCTCATGAATTTCCCTCCGAAGACTGGTATGCGACCACCCCGCGTTCACGGTGGCGAGTCATCGACAGTTCAGTCTAAAGAAAGAACCAGGCTCTGTCTGCCCGCGTCAGGGCAGGCTGACGCCAATTGATGTTCCGAACGCCTTCAGGCCCGTGACTATTTCACTCCAATGATATAGCACAGCCAGCTGGGGTTGTTGGGGGCCTGTTCGCCTCGGGACCAGATGCCGCTGTCTTCGCCGTCTTCGGTTTCCTCTTCCCAGTAGACATGGCTTTCACTGAATCCCGCTTCCTGCAGCAGCTCGCGGACCTCCGGAATCGTCCAGAAACGCCAGTGGTATTCGAACGCGTTTTTCAGCTTGCTGCCGTCGGCGAAACGAAAGTGGATGTAGAAGCTGGCGTCGTGATTGACCGGATTGAACGTGGCCTGCTGCCAGTGGTAGTCGTAGCCCTTCTTTCCTTTGACGATGGTTCGCTTGTCGGTGCACGTGGTGTCGTAGCACTCGCGACCTCCCATCATGTCCATCACCATCACACCCTGACTGTTCAGGTTCCTGTGAGCCGCCTGAAAGTAGGTTCTGAGTTCCTCGCGGGTCTTGAAAATCCAGAAGGAAAAATTCTGCGCGGCCAGGACATCCACAGGAGGCGTGTTGCCGTCCCGCACGTCCTGCTGCAGCAGTTCGACTCGTGACTGCTGAGCGGGTTTCAGCTGAGACAGATTGTGGTCTCGGCCCCATTGCAGAGTATCTCCGCACAGGTCGATTCCCCAGGCTGTCCGATTTCGGTTTGACTTCACCCACTCGCAACAGACGGCAAATGTCCCACAGAAGTCCTCTCGCAACGACACCGGCTTTGCCCCGTAGGCTTCCTTATAGACCTGCTCAAAGATGTCGATTTCGTGATCCGGTGCCTGAACGGACTGCTGGTAGCACACGAACTTGTCTGCCTTGTCCGCCAGAGTCTTCTTCCGACTCTTTTTGGATGACTTTTGGGGCTTGCCCTTATCCTTCTTTCCTGAACCCATCGGAATTCAATCCTGATCTCTGGCCTGTCGGCATTCACTTGATAAGTCAAATCGGGGAAAACCCGGCTGAAATACACACTTCCGCACTCAAGAACGGTGCTCGCGCCAGGCCCGGAATGACGTTCCTCTCAGGCGATGATAGTCAGTCGCCGCGTGCTCTATGCTTCCCAAAACTCCCATTTATTCAAGGCGTTCTATCAGAAGTCTCCCACATGGGCCAGCGTCGGAATTCCGCGCAATCGCAATTGGCGGGGACGTGAGCCTGAATTTGCCGTCATAATTTTCCTGAAGACTCTAAAAAGCCGGGTTCGGAGACGGTACACTCCCCACCCGAACCCAATTCCTCGTCGAACTTTCAGGAGTTTTTCCGCATGTCCGCAGAGACGGCCACCGTCACAGCCCCCGCAAATTGCGCCTCTGGCCTCACGGACGGCGCTCCTGACTGGGCAGACATGGCTGAACGCGTTCTGAACGGCGAATCGATCAGCCGTAACGAAGCGATCAGTATCCTGAAAGCCGATGACAGCCAGTTGCTGGCAATCCTGGATGCTGTGTTCCGAGTTCGTCAGCGGCATTTCGGAAAGTCGGTTCAGCTGTATTACCTGAAGAATGCCAAGAGCGGTCTGTGTCCGGAAGACTGCGGCTACTGTTCTCAGGCAAAGGGTTCGGAAGCTCCGATTGAAAAATATGCCATGCTGAACGCCGAGCGATTGATGGATGGAGCTCGGAAGGCGTTCGAAAGCAATGCTCGCACTTATTGTATCGTGGCCAGTGGTCGAGGTCCCAGCAATCGCGAAGTGGATCATGTGTGCAGCGTTGTCAGAGATATCAAGAAGGAATTCGGACTGCACATCTGTGCCTGCCTCGGTTTGCTCGATCCTGATCAGGCTCGACGTCTGAAGGAAGCCGGTGTTGACCGAGTGAACCACAATCTGAACACCAGTGAACGCTTTCATGACCGGATTGTCAGCACCCACACATTCAAAGATCGACTGGAGACTCTGGACACCTGCCGCGAAGTCGGTCTGGAGCTATGTGCCGGGATGATCGTGGGTATGGGAGAAACTCAGGAAGACGTCGCCGACGTGGCATTGAAGCTGGCTGAACTGCAGGTCGCATCAATTCCAGTCAATTTTCTGATTCCCATCGAAGGAGCTCAGCTGGGCCGACCGGTTGACCTGGACCCTCGATACTGCCTGAAGGTGCTGGCGATGTTTCGCATGACGAATCCCGCCACGGAACTGCGAATTGCCGGCGGCCGCGAAGTGAATCTCCGCAGCCTGCAGTCCATGGGGCTGTACGCTGCCAACAGTATGTTTGTCAGCGATTATCTGACGACACCCGGCCAGCCTGCGGCGGACGACTTCCGAATGATCAGTGACCTGGGTTTCGAAATTACGGCCGGTGATTACGAAAGCCAGCAGCTGATGGAACGCTTCGCCGGCCTGCAGTCGTCCTGAACAGGGCGTTGATCCAACCGGGACCGGTTCATCCAAAGCTCTCTTCCTTCCCTCCTGCCATCAAACATTCCATCCGAGTTCCCCCCGTATGCGACTCATTCAGCTACTGTCCATCGTCCCTGTCCTGCTTCCCGTGATTTCGGTCGCGCAGGAACCGGCTGCGACCGAAAACGATTTTTATCGGATGCTGCAGTTTGAGATCCCGAAGCAGGTCAATCTGGAAGCGGGAGCCGTCGAAGTTCTGCCGGACGGAAACGTTGTCGTGGGAACTCGCCGCGGCGACATCTTCACGGTGCGACATACAGAAAGTGACGATCCGTCAGGAGTGGACTTCAAGCTGTTTGCCGGCGGTCTGCATGAAGTGCTGGGACTGTCGTGGAACGATGGCTGGCTGTATGCGACTCAGCGCTGCGAGGTCACTCGAATGAGAGATACCGATGGTGACGGAGCCGCCGACGAATTCGAAACCTTCAACGACGACTGGGGCATCAATGGCGATTACCACGAATACGCCTTTGGTTCGCCGTTCGACAGGGAAGGCAACATGTGGGTCGTGCTGTGCCTGACCGGATCATTCAACAGTGATTCAAAGTATCGCGGATGGTGTCTGAGAATCGATCGCGAAGGGCGTTCCGTTCCAACCTGCAGCGGCATTCGGTCCCCGGGCGGAATCGCCTTTGATGCGGACCAGAATGTGTTCTATACGGACAATCAGGGTCCATGGAACGGCACATGCAGTCTGAAGTGGCTGCGACCTGGTTCGTTTCAGGGACATCCCGGTGGCAACAAGTGGTATCAGGAAGCTGCGGCTGCGAAAGCTCTGGGACGGGCTCCGCAGGAACCCGAAAGCGGCAGCCGGATCATGACGGAAGCCGACCGAATTCCTGAATACGAACCACCGGCGATCCTGTTTCCCTACGGAAAAATGGGACAGTCCGCCAGCGGAATCGCCTGCGATACGACCGGAGGAAAGTTCGGTCCGTTCGCCGGACAGATGTTCGTCGGGGATCAGACTCACAGCACCGTCATGCGATGTTTTCTGGAAAAGGTGGAAGGCCATTTTCAGGGCGCCTGTTTTCCGTTTCGCGAGGGTTTCGGATCCGGAACACTCTCGCTGAAACTGACCGATGACGGGACTCTGTTCGTCGGCGGGACCAACCGAGGCTGGGGGTCACGAGGCACAAAACCATACGCTCTGGATCGACTGACATGGACCGGAAAGACACCATTCGAGATCCATGAAATGCACGCCACCCCCACCGGGTTTCGGGTGAATTTCACGGAACCGGTTGATCGCGAAAGCGCCGCCGATACCGGTCACTGGTCTGTGAAAACCTGGGCCTACATCTTCCAGTCTTCATACGGCAGCCCCGAAGTCGATCACACCGATGCCGTCGTCACGAAGGTTGTCGTTGCCGAGGACGGCCGATCTGCGGAACTCATGATCGAAGGTCTGCAGCGCGGACACGTTCATCACCTGAATGCCGCCGGAGTTCGATCGGCAGATGGGCACCCGCTGCTCCACGCCGACGCCTATTACACTCTGAACAACATTCCCAAATCATAACGTGGGCAGTGCCGGGGTGGTGCCGTTTGAATGCAGCTGGTGAAGCCGATTCATTCGGTCCATCCCCGGACAGATCGCGGCCACGCCGAACCGTCAGCGACGAAGTCGGCAGCGACGCCAGTGAGTCCACTGGAGAGATTCGAACGTCAGTACGCAGGCGATCACTCCGGCAAGGGCTGCCAGTCCGTAATGTCCCACCCACACTCGGAACGAAAGTGCCAGAGTCTTCAGGAAGCCGTTGTGAACATTTGCCATGTCGGCGGTGGCACAAAATGGTGGTCGACGCACGATGGGCGTGCAGATCGGAGCTGCGTAGCTGTAGCGTTCGCCGTGTTCGATGGCGATGACTTCTTCCGGAACCAGTCGTTTTCCGGCGAGTTCTGAAGCGATCATGCGAATCATCAGCCGATCCAGACGTTCAACAGCGAACTGCGGGACGTCCGGTGTGGCGTGAGGATTTCCGATTCCGGAATGATCCGTCAGAAACAAATACTGTCCCATGGTGAGCAGCGACGCGGTTCTCATCAGCACTTCGGCGGTCTTGTCCATTCCACTGGCACCGACCGGAAACATGCGAACCCCCTGCTCTCGCAACTGCTGCACGCAGTGCATGGTCCGGGAAGCTTTTTCCGGATGCGGCGGAGCGTCGCCGACAAGAAACAGGACTCGAGCCGTGTTTGTCTGCCGCCAGCTGAGCTGCAGGGAATTCTCCAGAGCAGCGTCCATCGCTTCAGGAAAGTCACCGCCTCCATTGGCTGACTGTTCATCCAGATGCATTCGAAAATCCGACAGCGAACCTGAAAAGTCGAACGAACGCGTCACATATTCATCCCCGTTGTCCCGGTAGGTCACCAGAGCGTACCGCTGATCGACGTCGGGAAACATTCGGTTCACAGCGGCGGCGATGCTGTCGATTTCAGTCTTCAGATATTCCAGTTCGTCTCCCATGCTTCCGGTGGTGTCGATCACCAGAGCCAGGTCCAGCTGTTTCGGAAGGACAGATGCAGCCTGGTCCAGAACAACATTCCATGCACAGGCGACGGGCTGAAATTCATCGAACACCGCAGCGGACTGACCGGATGGAAAAACCTGAAGCCGCAGCGGTTGCTGCTGACCGGCGGGAACGGATGCCCGCGGAGACAGCAGAGTCACTCGGCCATCGCTACCTGTTCGCAGGTCCAGCAGCTTTCGGTCGCCGGATGTCACCACACATCGAGCATCCGTCACCGGACGGCCCTGACCGTCCGTCACTGTGATCAGGGTCTGCTGTGTCTGAGGCTGAACGGGCAGGCTGGACTGCAGCTGTTGATACTGATGCTGAGTCCGGCAACGGAAATTCGTGAGGAAGTCCAGGTAAGCACTGAAGTTCGCCACATCGTCAAAGCTGCCCGCCGTCAGGACTCCGGATTGACGTCCGTTCTGAGGAACGAAGGGCTTCTCTTTTGTCGGAGCAACCGATTCATCGGAGACCGACACAGATTCAGAACGACTGATCGCCGGAGCGGATTCCGCAGGGCCTCCGAAACCGGACGCACCGTCGGCAGTCGGAGCACTCTCGAATGAGGATGAATCAGAACTTTCGGGATCAAACCACATGGCGTCGGCGGACGATCTGGATTCCTCCGCTGTGGGTCCCGCACCGGATCGCTCGACCGTCGCGGGTGACGACGAAACAGACGGTCTGCCCGAAACCGGGACACCATCCAGTCCTCCACAACCTGCAATAAATAACAGTGATGCCGAAGAGGCACACAACACCAGGCCAAACGCAGCATGAAATCGCTTCATGGAACCAATCTCCGTTGATACGCTCCGGGCAGTTCGCAACATTGACGTCAGCGTCAGTGAACTGCGACAGGAACAGAAACCAGAAAGACAACAACCATGTGGCCGGCCGGGCAACACGGGGTTGAGTACGGCTGAAAGAAGATCGGTTCAAACTTTCTGCAGAAAAATTTTACGCGGATTGACGTCGTTCATTTCCCGGGGGGATGTTGATGTCGGGGCATTTGGAAACGGTGGGCATGCAATGTCGGATTCAGCGAATTCTTCTGCAGAGGTCATCGGGCATTGTCGGAATGCTGTGGTGTGTGGGCGTGTGGTCGGCTGTCCAGATGGCAGCCGTCGCCGACGAACCGGCGTTTGTGGTGGCCGGATATCTGCCCGACTATCGACTGAACGACTGGACGGCGGATCGCGCTCATCTCACAGATTTGATCTGCTTCGGAATGTCGGCTCCGGAAGACGGGCGTTTTCCCGATGGAACCTTCAGTGAGGAGCAGTTGGCTCATCTGAAACAGCTGAAAACGACACTGAAGTGTCGCCTGCTGTTCACCGTTGGAGGCTGGAACAACTCGCAGGGCTTCGCAAAACTGGCGGCCAGCGACGTGTTGCGACATCAGTTTATCATTAATGCCCGATCATTCTGCCGACAGCATGGCTTCGATGGCATCGACTACGACTGGGAACATCCGGAAGGTCCGGACCAGCTGACTCAGTATGGGCTGCTGATTCAGGAAACGCACAACGAATTCGGCCCGCACCACCTGATGGTCACGGCCGCGATGGCTGGCTGGCAGCTGCTGGACAGCCGGACCTATGCGGCGATTGATCGAATTCATCTGATGTCTTACGACCACGACTTCCCGCAGGCAACCATGCAGAAGTCTCGGGACGACGTATCGAGACTTGTCACCGCCGGATGTGCCCGCAGCAAAATTTCCCTGGGATTGCCGTTCTACGGTCGAAACGCCAGCGGGGATGCTCGAACGTACGCCGAACTTTGTGCCGATGGCGCCGACGGGTCAGACCTGCACAACGGCTTCGCGCTGAACGGACCACAGACAATCGCAGAGAAAGTCCGATTCGCTCGTCAGGAGAAACTCGCGGGCGTCATGATCTGGGAAGTCGCTCAGGATGCAGACGGCCATTTTTCGCTGCTGAACATCATCAACAACGCGCGAACCGGGCACTGATTCCGCAACGGAGCATTCCCCGCTACTCACTCAGCCTTGTTCTCACTCAGGCGGATTCGCTGCGCAGAAGCAGAAGGACAGGCGGCGTTTCGCGAGGAACTTCGTGGCCGCGAGCCTGTTGTGGCGATAGACTGCTCGGCCCGGATGCACGGGAAATGAATGGCACTCGTCGCTTTGTCTTCGACGAGTCGGTTTGGACGGAACAGAGCACTTTGATCTGGCGTTTTATGGGATCGCAGGACTTTTACTCGTTTGATGTTGTCGTTGTTGGAGCGGGGCATGCCGGCGTGGAAGCGGCTCTGGCTGCAGCTCGGCTGGGGGCGAACACGGCGTTGCTGACGATGAGCTGTGATACGGTGGCTCAGATGAGCTGCAATCCGGCGATTGGCGGAGTGGCGAAGGGACAGATCGTCCGCGAAATCGACGCGCTGGGCGGCGAAATGGGACAGGTGATCGACCTGACAGGAATTCAGTTTCGCATGCTGAACAGCGGCAAAGGCCCGGCCATGCACAGTCCCCGAGCTCAGGCCGACAAGAAAGCCTACCAGTTCGAAATGAAGTATCGTGTCGAACAGCAGGAGAACCTGAGTCTGCGGCAGGAACTGGTGGAGGGACTGGAAACCGCAGACGGAAGCGTCACCGGTGTGCGAGTCGCGGGTGGAGCCGTCTATCGAGCACCGGCCGTGATTCTGACGACGGGCACCTTTCTGAAAGCCATCATGCACACCGGCGAGGCTCAGACGGAAGGTGGTCGCGCCGGTGAAAAGGCAGCTCACGGAATTTCCGGCGAACTCCTGAACCTGGGATTCGAACTCCAGCGATTCAAAACCGGCACGCCGGCACGCATCAACGGCCGCACCATCGATTTTTCTCAGTGCCAGGCTCAGCCCGGGGATGATGATCCTCAGCCGTTTTCCTATCTGAATGACCGAATCACCCAGCAACAGATGGACTGCCATCTGACGGTGACGACGTCCGAGATGCATCAACTGATTGTGGACAATCTGTCCCGAGCTCCCATGTACAGCGGGCAGATTGAATCCCGAGGGCCGCGGTATTGTCCTTCAATCGAAGACAAAGTTGTTCGGTTTGCGGATAAGTCGTCGCATCAGATTTTTCTGGAACCGGAAGGCCGCAACACTCTGGAATACTACTGCAACGGAATTTCGACCAGCCTGCCGCGGGACGTTCAGGACCGCATGATTCGCATGATCCCCGGACTGCAGAACGCCGACATCATGCGGTTCGGATACGCCGTGGAATACGACTTCGCTCCTCCGACTCAGCTGCATCCCACAATGGAAACTCGCCGAGTCAGCGGGCTGTACTTTGCCGGACAGCTGAACGGGACCACGGGATATGAGGAAGCTGCGGGACAGGGGCTGCTGGCGGGAATCAACGCAGCGCTGAAGGTGGCCGGACGTCCGCCGTTTGTTCTGGACCGCAGTCAGGCGTATCTGGGGGTTCTGGTGGATGATCTGGTGACAAAGGGTGTGGACGAACCCTATCGCATGTTTACGTCACGAGCTGAGTATCGAATGCTGCTGCGGCAGGACAACGCCGATCGCCGACTGACTCCGCTGGCCATAGAACTGGGACTGGCGTCAGCAGAACGCCGGGACCGGTTTGAGACGTATGAACGTGAAATCGAAGCAGCATGGCGACTGATCTCCGGCACACGCCATCAGGGAAGCACTCTGGAAGAATGGCTGCGTCGCCCTGAGATCGGGTGGAAGGATCTTGTCGCCATGTCTCCGACAGCTGCCGAACTTTCTGTTTCCGAACGTTGCCGGCGTCACATGGAAATTGAAGTTCAGTATGCAGGCTACATTCGACGGCAGGAGACGGAAATCGCAAAGCTGCAGAAGGTTGACAGTATCCGCATTCCGGCGACCTTCAACTTCGCCGCCGTGCCTCAGCTGCGCCATGAAGCTCGGGAGAAACTTGGGAAACTTTCTCCGGCCACCGTCGGGCAGGCAAGTCGGGTGAGCGGCATCACGCCGGCCGATATTGCAGTCCTGATGATGTATCTCAAGGCGGCCGAAAGAACCGAGGAATGCAGTTAACGTGTTTTGTGTGAAGGGTTTGTGACTTTTTTGTTGATACGCTGGCAGAGCGGAAGACGGACAGTTTCGGGAACTTCCTGCAGAAACTGCAAGTCAGTTAATACAGGAGGTTTACATCACCAAACTGCCGTTGACCGACTGTTCAGAATAGATACAATCGGCACTGTTGAGGAACCTGTGAGCCCGGGGGACTACAATCAGTCAGCTGGTCTGGCGAGCTTCGTGTGAGTCTCGTCGCACTGGTTTGGTTGAGTTCTCAGGATGATGGACTCAGAACGAAGTGGTTCTCAACTTCACGGAGGATGTCCGACCGGAGTCGGATATGCATGACTGCCGTGAGGCAGCTCAACGCTCATCACAGAACGGATTGTGACTCATGAAGACAGTCTTTACGACGGGTGAGGCCGCGAAGATCTGCAAGGTCAGCCAGCAGACAATCATTCGCTGTTTTGATTCGGGCCAACTGAAGGGATTTCGAGTTCCAGGATCACGGTTTCGCCGGATTCCTCGGGACATCCTGTACAAGTTCATGAAGGAAAACGGCATCCCGACGGATGCTCTGGAAAGCGGCAAACGCAAAGCGCTGATTGTCGACGACGACGAGGAACTGGTTGAGCTGATTGTGGATGCTCTGGAAGCGGATGGTCGCTTCGAGACCCGAGTCGCCAACAACGGTTTCGAAGCCGGGATGATGGTCAAGGAATACCATCCTGACGTCATCGTGCTGGATGTCATGCTCCCCGACATCAATGGCAGGGAAGTGTGCCAGCGAGTTCGCAGTGATTCAGCACTGGACGACGTTCGCATCATCTGCATCAGCGGCATGGTTGAGCAGGATCGCATCAACGATCTGAAGGAATCCGGAGCAGACCAGTTTCTGCAGAAACCGTTTGAAGTGGATCAGTTGATCGATCGCATCTGCCGCCTGCTGGATATTGAGCAGCTGACGATGTGATTTGGTTCGGAAGGTGCCTACACTGCGCCTCATGGAAGAGCCACGTGACTTGCCACAGCATTCGCCTGCAGCCGGTGATCAGGAAGACTGGGATCTGGAAATTCTGCAGGCGCTGATGCTGCCATCCACAGCTGAAGACGCAGCCCTGGCATGCGCCGCAGCGTGGATGAACTTTGTTGCAGCTGACCGAGTTGCCGTGGCGGTCTTTGATTCGGTCTCGACGTGCATCGTCGCTCATGGCCAGCGGGACAGCGGGCACGTCACGATCTACGTCGGTCGCGAAAACGCCGGGATTGCCAACCTGCTGAAACCTGAGCGCCTGTGTGGGGCTCGACGTCCGTGTACGATTGAAAACCCGGATCGAGTTCTGTGCTGGCCGGAACATCTGTCGGTGGTGATGGTGAGTCTTGACGAATCGGCTGTCAGCGAAGAGCGGGTTGATCTGCTGGACGAAGTCAGTCGGCGTCTGTTGTCGCGGTGGACAACCCCGGAAACGACGTTCGCCAGCCCTGATCACATGGCGTCGATGGCGGAATTTGCTGCCGGAGCGGGGCACGAAATCAACAATCCGCTGGGCAGCATCATCGGACAGACTCAGCTGCTGCTGAAAGCCGAAGACCGCCCCGAACATCGCCAGGCTCTGGAAACCATCGGAGCTCAGGCGTGGCGGATTCGGGACATGATCGGCGATACCATGCTGTTCGCTCGGCCGCCGCAGCCCGAGTTCTCGGCATTCGACATCATCCCCACAGCTCAGAAAGTCGTCGCGAATCAGAACGCCGCTTCGCCGGGGATGACCGTTCGGCTGGAAGCATCGGCCGGGGCGATTCCGGTGTTCGCAGATGAAGCTCAGATATCGACCCTGATGTCGCACCTGATTCGTAATGCAATCGAAGCCTGCCGAGCGGCGAACGTTGAATCGGCGATCGTTCTGGGGATCAGAACCGAAGGAGACTACGCCGTCAGCCTGTCCGTGACCGACCAGGGGCCGGAGATTCCTGTGAACATTCGGCGTCACCTGTTTGATCCGTTTTTTTCCGGGCGACAGGCGGGCCGCGGACTGGGTTTCGGGCTGTGTCACTGCTGGCAGATTGCTCGCATGCACAACGGCCTGCTGACTCATCAGTCACTCGCTCCCGGCAACTGTTTCCACGTTGTGATTCCTCAGAAATAGCACCACCGCCCCGCGCCCGGATTCCGGGATCTGGCCGACGTTGGGATTTTGTGAAGGAACGCCTTCTCAGAGTCGCCTCAATTCGCGAAAATGTAGGGGCTGCCGGTACTCACGGCTGGCGCCGTGGGGGCACCGGTTGGGTTTCGCAGGTTGGTGCGGCCCGGATTCCACTTTCACTGATGGCTTGAATTCATGACACGACTTTCGCCTCGCAATTCCAGTTTCTGGCTCTCTGGATTCGGCTGCCTGCTGGCTGTGGCCGGTCATTGGAATCACAGTTGGGCTCAGGAGACTCAGACTTCTCCTGCCGAGCCGTCGACGCAGGCCAAAGAGACTCAGGCAGCCGAAAGCGATGCTCAGCCGTCCGCGAAGCCTCCGGAAAAGGATGCATTGCCGGGCCTGACTCAGCCCGGTGACGATGCCAGCCCGGAACTCAAACCCAAAACAGATATCGATCCCAAACAGACCGAAGCCCAGGCCGCTTACATGGAAGGTCTGGCGGCTCAGAAGGATGGCCGCCTGAATGATGCGCTGAAGGCATTTCGTCGCGCTGCAGAGGCCGATCCGAAGGCGGCAGATCCACTTCGAGCAGAAGCGATTCTGCTGCGTCGTCTGGGGCGAATTCGGCAGGCGGAACAGCGCGCTCGGGAAGCCATTGAAGTCGACCCGGAAGATTATCAGATGCGACTGGAGCTGGCCGGGCTGCTGCTGGCCGGTCAGAAGGGTGGCGAAGCGGCTCAGCTCATCGATGAAGCGCTTGAATCAAAGAAGCTGGACCATGCATCTCCCGATTTCATCAACCTGCACAGCATTCGGGGGCGTATTCATCTGCTGGGACGCGATGCGGCGGGTGCGGCGGACAGTTACAGCGTGATTCTGAAGGCTCTGGAAAAACCGGAAGACTTCGGCCTGGACTTCCGCCAGCATCAGACGCTGATGGCCGACCGCACCACCGGATATGAAACCGTTGGGAAGATCATGCTGGAAGTCGGGCGTTATGACAAAGCGATCGTCGCCTTCAGCGCGATGGCTCGCATTAACGAAGACGAACCCGGCGATTATCACTACTGGCTGGCTCAGGCTCAGTATCGCAAAGACGATATCGAACCGGCCCTGAAAAACCTGAATCGCTACTTTGAAACCAAACGCCGCAGTCACGATTCGCTGCAGCTGCTCCGGGACCTGCTGCGTGTTTCGGATCGGTCCGATGACCTGGTGCCTCAGTTGGTCGAGCTGGAAA
Source organism: Planctomycetaceae bacterium (assembly GCA_041398865.1). GTDB lineage: Bacteria > Planctomycetota > Planctomycetia > Planctomycetales > Planctomycetaceae > Fuerstiella. Next base: position 114,432 of record JAWKTY010000006.1, on the reverse strand, counting down.
AGAATTCCATCGACACCGATGCCGTGAACATGTTTCTGGGTGAGCTTTACATCGATCGCGGTGAGGGAGCAAAGGCCAGCGAAGTCTTCAAAAGCGTGATCGCCAATTCGGGAACTGCCGACGCCTACCTGGGACTGGTACGAGTTGACATTCTGAACCGCGACGCGGCCGGAATGCTGAACAGTATCAATAAAGCCCTGAACGCTCGGATCACGGAAGAGGAACTGGTTCCGCTGACCACCTATCTGCAGAACGACGAAGCCTTTGCGAAGTCCGTTGTTGAGGAGGCCGTCAGGTCACTGAAGGATTCGTCCGCAGAACAGCAGGCCGGAGCGCTGTATTTCTACAGCCAGCTGGCGGACAAACTGGAAATGCATGAACAGGAAGGTCAGTTGCTGCAGGCCACCCTGGACAGAAATCCTCCCCCGGCACTCGGCATCGAAGCCCTCGGACGCCTCGGGCTGAACCTGTACGCTCAGGAAAAATACGCTGAGTCCGCGGAAGTCTTCCGGCGGCTGCTGTCGATCCCCGGTCTTCCGGCCGGAGAACAGGTGATGTCTCTTTATCGCCTGTCGGCCGTGGAAGCCGAAAATGAAAACTTCGACGGAGCTCTGAAGGCCATTGATATGGCCATGAAGATTGCTCCTTCCAACCCACAGCTCACGTATCAGCAGGGGCTGATTCAGTTCCAGGCCGACAAACTGGAAGACGCGGAAAAAACTCTGAAGTCTGCCGTCTCGCTTTCCGCCGGTGACGCTGCACTGGAGACGCAAAGCCTGATGCTGCTGGGAGCTCTCTACGATCAGATGTCGCGCTGGGACGACGCGATTCGAGAGTACAACAAACTGCTGGAAAAGGAAGATCTGGAAGAACGTTCGGTTCGTCGAGCTCGAATGCGTCTGTCAAATGCCTACGTGCAGAAAGGCGACATGGCCGGAGGCGAAAAGATTCTGGAAGAAGTCTACAAGTCTGATCCCACCGACCCCGGCGTTAACAATGACCTTGGCTACCTGTATGCTGAACAGAACAAGAATCTGGAGCAGGCGGAAAAAATGATTAGGATCGCCGTCGATGCGGAACCGGATAATCCAGCCTACCTGGACAGTTTGGGCTGGGTCCTTTATCGCCTTGGCAAGCATGAAGAAGCTCTGGAGACTCTGCGCAAGGCCAACGCTGATCCGGATTACCGGGACGCGACCATCATTGAGCATCTGGGAGACGTGCAGAAGGCACTGAAACAGGATTCGGACGCGTCAAAAACCTGGCAGGAGGCTCTGGAAGTGGAACGAAAGTCTGCGGCTCCGGATGAGGCGATCGTGAAGCGTCTGGAAGGAAAAATCGGCCCGAATGGTCAGTCCCCGGGGGAACCTGAAAAGTAATTCGGACCTCCCGCTTTCGTCGCGTTTCCGGACTGATTACAATATCGCACCGCTGGCCGGACGTTGGTGTTCCCGACGTCCGGTTTCTTTTTGTCCTGATTTCTTACCGTTTGACAGCGATTCCGGTCGGCCCGACTTCCGGCAGACGGAATCAACATGGAAACCGAACAGTGCCTGCGACATCAGTGATTGGACTGCAGTGGGGCGACGAAGCGAAAGGCAAAGTCGTCGATTTGCTCACCGAAAAACACGACATTGTGATCCGATATCAGGGCGGCAATAACGCCGGTCACACCGTGAAGTTTGGCGGCAACACGTATAAGCTCAGCCTGCTGCCCACGGGCATCCTGCACAGTCGTGTCAAATCCGTGATTGCTCCCGGAGTTGTCGTCAGCCCCAAAGCGGTTCTGACGGAACTGGATGGCCTTGCCGCCGGAGGTCAGAACGGTTTCGAGCGTTTGATGATCAGTGACCGAGCTCACGTGATCTGCCCGTGGCATCTGCTGGAAGAAGCCGCCTTCGAAGCATCCCGCGGTGGCGAAGCCATCGGTACGACGATGCGGGGAATCGGAACCTGTTATCGCGAAAAGGTCGGACGCTTCCACGCCATCCGCATGGGAGATCTGATTCTGAAGGATGAGTTCGCGGCAAAGGTCCGCAGCATCGTTCCCATCAAACAGAAGCTGCTGAACGCTCTGAACCCGGACGGTCCTCAGATGAACGAGGATGAAATCATCGAGGAGTATTCGGGCTATGCCGAGCGGCTGAAACCGATGGTCTGCGACACGACCGCATGGCTGCTGACGGCTCTGGAAAGCGGCAAGCGGCTGCTGTTCGAAGGAGCTCAGGGCAGCCTGCTGGACGTCGATCACGGGACGTTTCCGTACGTGACTTCATCGAACAGTTCCGGATGCGGGATCCACAGTGGCAGCGGCATTCCCGAACGCAGCATTCAGCAGATGATCGGAGTTGCGAAGGCGTATACCACACGAGTCGGCGGGGGCCCGTTTCCGACGGAACTTGACAATGAAATCGGCGAACGAATTCGCATCGCCGGAAACGAGTTCGGGACCGTCACCGGCCGGCCTCGCCGCTGCGGCTGGCTGGACACCGTTGCCACCCGATACAGCGCTCGGATCAGCGGCGTCGACAGTATTGCAATTGCTCTGCTGGACGTCCTGAGCGGATTTGACGAGCTGTACATCTGCGAAGCCTATGACATTCGCGGCACGGTGACTCGTGATCTTCCGTCTCGTTGTGAAGACCTGGCAGTCGCCAAGCCGGTCCTGCGACGCATTCAGGGCTGGAAGGAAGACATCACGTCGGCTCGGAGTTTCGACGATCTGCCTCCGGCGGCTCAAAATTACGTCCAGGCAGCAGGCGAACTGATCGGGCGTCCGGTGTCGATCGTTTCAGTCGGCCCGGATCGCGAGCAGACAATTCATCTCGCATAGTGGAAATCAGAAGACTCTGGTCGCTTTCTTGTGAGACGACGCTGTGTGGCGTTGTGTTGCAATGGTTGTGTGGCACTGGCTCTGCCGGTGTTTCTTCGGTCCGAGCACCTTCGCGGAGCCAGTGGCAGACACGACTTAACCGGACTTCTGCACAATGGTGGTCGCGTTCATCTGACAGAAATCCTTCGTTCCTTGGGGAAAGACAACGAGCAGTACAATGGCAAAGGCATGGGGCGGACGGTTTCAGCAGGACACGGATCCTCGAGTCGAAGCGTTCACGGAATCGATCAGTTTTGACAGTCGGCTGTACGAAGTCGATGTCCGGGGTTCCAAGGCGCATGCCACGATGCTGTCGGAAGTCGGACTGATCACCTCTGATGAACGCGATCAGATCTGCACGACACTGGACGCCATTCGCGACGAGATTGCTGCCGGGCAGTTTGCGTTTTCCGCGGCGCTCGAAGACATTCATATGCACATCGAAAGCCAGCTCATTGCTCGCATCGGTGACACGGGACGCAAACTGCACACCGGGCGCAGCCGCAATGATCAGGTTTCCACGGATCTGAAACTGTACGTCCGCGATGCGATTGATCAGATCGATGGACTGCTGCTGGAATGCCAGAAAGCCTTCGTCGATCGCTGCGATCCGGATGCCGGAGTCATTCTTCCGGGCTACACTCATCTTCAGCGAGCTCAGCCGGTTCAGGCGGCTCACTACTGGCTGGCCTACTGCGAAAAGTTTCAGCGCGATCGCGAACGGCTCGCTGACTGCCGAAGACGAGTCAATATCAGCCCGCTGGGAGCGGCTGCTCTGGCGGGTTCATCGCTCCCCATTGACCGCCATCGCACCGCCGAACTGCTGGGGTTTGACGACGTGGCTGCCAACAGCCTGGATGTCAGCAGTGATCGCGATTATCTGGCCGAATTCGTGTTTGTGCTGTCACTGATCTCCGCTCATCTGAGCACATGGTGTGAAGAATGGATCATCTGGTTCACCACCGAATTCAGCTTCATCCGGCTCCCGGACGCCTATACCACCGGGTCGTCCATCATGCCGCAGAAGCGGAATCCGGATGTTCTGGAACTGATTCGAGGCAAGACGGCTCGCGTCATGGCGTCGGTCCCTCAGCTGCTGATCCTGATGAAAAGTCTTCCAATGGCGTACAATCGCGATCTGCAGGAAGACAAGCTGGCCATGTTCAACGCGTTTGATACGGTTCGAGCATGTCTGGAACTGACGCCGTCGATTGTTCGCGGAGCTGAGCTCAAACGCGATCAGATTGCCGCTCGACTCGAAGACGGCTTTCTGGACGCAACTGCTCTGATGGAATACCTCATCAAACGCGGCGTGCCCATGCGAACCGGACACGAAACCGTCGGCCGGCTGGTCGCCAAATGTGAAGCCGCCGGCATTCGACTGAAAGACCTGTCGCTGTCAGACCTGCAGGAGGCCTGCAGTCTGATCGAACAGGATGTTTACAGTGTCCTGGGCACCGAAAACGCCATGAAGGCTCTGCAGTCATTCGGTTCCGGAGGCCTGCAGCCCGTGACCGAACGCATCGCCGCATGGAAACAGAAGCTGGCGGAAGCATAAAGTTGGATTCGCGGCAGCGTGACCGAGCTCCCTGATCCGGCTTACGCGGCTCGTCGCAACTGAAAATCGGTGACAGCGCACGAATCGGATTCCGCTTTCAGAGCAGCAATGATCGCTCGGTGTTTCTGAATTTCCAGACTGTAGGCCGCTTCCAGTTGTTCCAGTTGCCGGTTCAGTGAACACCGGTCAGCGCCGTGGAAGTCCGGTGTCTTCGGAGGCTGCTTCATTCCGAATTCAATTTCGTTTGAATCGTGTGCCATCATCCACCGTTCCCCAGGTCAGGCTCCCGCCCGACAATGATCCTGTCAGGGGGGAACCTGACCGGCAAGTCGCTATTGATCGTGATCATGCCGATGGTCGTGATCATGGTCATGGTCGTGCCGATGATCGTGATCGTGGTCATGTCGGTGATCGTGATCATGGTCATGCCGATGGTCGTGATCGTGGTCATGATCGCGGTGAGGCAGCTCGACGGGGTGGGCATGAGCGGGGAGTGTGCCGGAATTCTGCATTTGCAGGAAGGCCGATTCTGCGGCGCGGTAGACGTCTCGCAGAGAAACTCCGTGTTTTGCAGCGGCAGCAGCACAGTCTTCGAATTCCGGAGCGAACCCCGGGACGCTGCCCGTGCGCCAGGATCGTTTGCCGCTGATTTCGCCCCAGACGGTGCTGACGCTGATGTGATCACGGAACTGAACGCTGCGCTGAACATTCGATCTGCGAATTCCCAGAGTTCCGGTTTCCGCGAAGAGGATGTCCTGCAGCCGGTCAGCAAGGTCGGGTCGACACAGCACACTCAGCATCACAGCGGGACGATCTTTCTTCATCTGAATCGCTGTGGTGAAAACGTCCAGAGCTCCTGCGGCGCTGAGTTTCTGTCGAGTGTACCCGAGCACTTCGCCGGTCACATCGTCCAGATTGGTTTCCAGCAGAGTGATCTGTTCTGTGCCCGGGGCCGACGAAGCCTGTCCCACAAACAAACGCAGAATGTTGGCGCGCTGAGGAAATGTCATCGTGCCGGCTCCGTAGCCCACGGCATCAATCGTCATGGCGGGCAGAGGACCAAAGCTGTCCGCCAGTGTCTTCACAATCGCGGCGCCGGTGGGAGTTGTCAGTTCGGCTTCAATGGGAACGTCGGCCAGAGGAATGCCCTTGAGGATTTCGGCGGTCCCCGGAGCCGGCACGGCACAGATTCCATGATCAATGTGAACATAGCCTCGGCCTGGAGGAACAAAGTTGCAGACAATGCGATCGGCCTTCAGCAGATCAAAACCGACCGCCACCCCGACAATGTCCACGATGGAATCGACGGCGCCGACCTCATGAAAGTGAACCTGTTCCACCGTCGACCCGTGGACTCTCGCTTCCGATTCCGCCACCACCAGAAACATTCGTTCAGCCAGTTGTTTCTGTGAATCCGTCAGCCCCTGAGCAGCATGCAGCAGTCGGCGGATGTCGGAAAAATGTCGATGAGCGTGCTGTTCCGGATGATCAACCAGAACATGAGTTGCGCGGAACCCATTCCTGATCACTCGTTCCACCCGCAGACGAACATCCGGCAGCTGAAGTGAATCAATCGCGTGTCGAATTGCCTGCTGATCGACACCGGCATCGATCAGGGCTCCCAGAGTCATGTCGCCGCTGATTCCTGTTGCACATTCCAGCCAGACTGTTTTCATCGAAGGAACTCCACGTGCGATTCGTGTCGGAGAAGTTGATGATCGGAAGACCGAACGATCGGGTTGCGAAACCCGATTCTCAAGCCGTGTTTTCCGGGATCGGCGACGAAAACGGTGCCAGAGTGCCCGTTCACTTCGTTGGTCGGCAAGCTACAGAAAATCCGGACCACTTCCCTGCAGGACGGCCACGGACGGTGCAGTTTTCGCGAATTTTGCTAATTCGCGAGACATCAGTTCCGGGGGCTGGTAATCTTCGGATCCGCCGGGATGCAGGTTTTTGCGTCCCGCTTCCTCTGAGTTTCCCGCCATTCTCTCCAAGATTCGCCCATCCATCGTTCGGATTCAGGTTGCTCTATGTCCAGTGAACAGATTTCCGATTCCGCCGATCATCAGCAACGTGCCGCTCGGCTTGTCGAAGCGTGTCGACGCATTCGTGAACAGGTTGGCAAAGTTGTCGTCGGACAGGAGGAGGTCGTCGAGCAGCTGCTGATTGCCATTCTGGCTCGCGGACATTGCCTGCTCGAAGGGGTTCCGGGACTGGCGAAGACGTTGATGGTGCGAACTCTGGCTCAGACGATGAGCCTGCAGTTCAGTCGCATTCAGTTCACACCGGACCTGATGCCTGCCGACATCACAGGCACGGACATCATTCAGGAAAACCGGGAAACGGGCCACCGCGACCTGGTGTTCGAAAAGGGGCCAATTTTTACTCAGATGCTGCTCGCTGACGAAATCAACCGCACGCCGCCCAAGACTCAGGCCGCTCTGCTGGAAGCCATGCAGGAACACGAAGTCACGGTGGGCGGAACGACGTATCGGCTGGAGGAACCGTTTTTTGTGCTGGCGACGCAGAACCCCATCGAGCAGGAAGGCACCTATCCCCTTCCCGAAGCTCAACGCGACCGCTTCCTGTTTCAGGTCCTGGTGAATTATCCCAGCCGAGCTCAGGAAGGAGACATCATTGACCGCACCACGTCCACCGTGAAGGTGGACGTGCAGCCGGTGGTTACGGGTGACGAAATCATCGATTTTCAGGAAACCGTGCGACTGGTGCCGCTGCCGGAACACGTTCGCAACTTCGTACTGGATCTGGTGCGGTCGGCTCGTCCACGCGATCCGGAATCCGCAGGCTGGGTCCGGGAAATGATCGACTGGGGGCCCGGGCCGCGAGCCTGCCAGCAGCTGGTTCTGGGAGCCAAAGCTCGAGCCATCATGCAGGGCCGTCACCACGTCACTCGCGATGACGTTGTTGCTCTGGCGTATCCGGTGCTGCGACACCGCATTGTTCCCACGTTCAACGCCGAAGCAGAAGGCGTCAGCGTTGATGATCTGATCACTCGGCTGCTGAAGGAAGTTCCTGCGGCCTCAAAACAACTCCTGTAACGGATCCGACCGCCGGTTGGGTCCTGTTGAGGTCACGGTCGATCAGAAACGCTTCAGGCGTTCGTCGGCCGGGCTTCCGTTTCCCTGAAGTCTATCCCCATGCCTCACATTGCCGACGTACTGACAGGTCAGGACATCAGCAGGTTTTCCAGCCTGCAGGTGCTGGCGAAGCAGGTGGTGGAAGGCTTCTGCACCGGACTTCACCGGTCGCCGCACAAGGGATTCAGCGTCGAATTCAAGGAACATCGTCAGTATGTGCCGGGCGATGATATTCGGGATATCGACTGGAAACTGTTCGGGAAAACGGACAAGCTGTTCATTCGGGAATACGAAGAAGAGACGAATGTTCGCTGCACCATTCTGCTGGACAGCAGTGGATCGATGGCGTACCGGGGATCCCGGAGCTCGCTGTCAAAACATCAGTATGCCGTCAGAACTGCGGCGTGCCTGGCTTATCTGATGCTGCAGCAGCAGGACAGCGTGGGGCTGGTCACATTTGATACGGAAGTCCGCAGCTATACGCCTCCCCGAGCTCGGCCAAAGCACATGCAGGCGATCGTGAATCAGCTGGACGCCGCATCTCCTCAGCGTGAAACCGAACTGGGCGAGGTCTTCCATGAAATGGCAGCGAAGATTCACCGCCGCGGACTGGTAATGATTCTTTCCGATCTGTTCGGTGATGTGGACCGGCTGCTGAAGGCGCTGGCGCATTTCCGACATGCTCGTCACGAAATCATGATCTTTCAGCTCTGGGATCCGGATGAACTGGACTTTCCGTTTCGTCAATGGAGCCAGTTTGCGTCACTGGAAGTCGCCGACCGGGAACTGATGGTCGACCCGGCTCAGCTTCGCCGAGCCTACCTCGATAAGCTGGCTCAGTTTCGAGACCAGCTGAGCAAAGGCTGCGCGCGCCACCGAATCTCGCTGGTACCCATGGTCACCAATCAGCCCTATGCCGATGCTCTCGGAGCCTACCTCGACCTTCGTCGGAGAGGGCGATAATGGTCGGAATGAAAAAACGCATCCGGGTCCAATGGTCTCCCAACCGCATCGACCTCAGCACCACCCCGACAGCCAGCCCGCTTTCCGGCTCAACACCCCGGCAACATTCCGGCCCGGCGGCCCGACCATGTTCAGGGCCAACGGCCCGGCCATATGACAGCCTGGGGCAACGCCCCAGGTCAAATGGTCCGAATCATGTTGAAAGCCCCAACGGGGCGACCCCAACACCCCAAAACGTTCACGTCATCACACAATCAGATTTCGAGTTCGGCAACAGGACCGCCCCGTTGGGGCTGCGTTTTCGGGGCGACCGAACCTGGGGCGTTGCCCCAGGCTGTCATGCGGGTTGGCCCGTTGGGCCGTTTTCGTTCCGCGGCCGCAATTGGCAACGTTCTCAGGGGGGCCCGCATGAATTTTCTGAATTCCCTGCGCTGGCCTGGGGCGCTGGCGTTCTGCATTCCTTTGATTCTGCACATCCTCAATCGCAGCAAGTTCAAACGCATTGAATGGGGGGCGATGCATTTGCTGGAAGCGGTGGTAAAGGTCAACCACAAACGCTTTCGGCTGGAACAGCTGCTGTTGCTGCTGGTTCGCTGTGCGATCCCCGCTCTGCTGGCCTTTGCTTTGGCTCAGCCCGTGCTCACAGGCGTGTCCGCGGATGGCGATGCTCCGGTCTCACTGGTGATCCTGCTGGACAACAGCTATTCCATGGATGCAACCGTTGGCGGTACATCTCAGTTTTCGAAAGCTGTCGATGCTGCTGTTCAGCTGGTTCAGGCGACCGGGAAAGGCAGCCAGGTGTCCGTGATTCAGACCGGAGGAACTCCGCGAGCGGTCTTCGATCAGCCTGTCTTTGACCCCGATGCGATGGTGCGCCGACTGAAGACACTGGAAGGCGGTTATGGGGCCAGCAACATGCCGGCAGCTCTGGATGCAGGGCTCGCAACTCTGGCCGGGATGACCAACCTGCGGCGCGAACTGATCGTCATCAGTGATTTTCAGCCGCCCGACTGGGAAGGATCCAATGACGTGGCCGCCACCATTCGTCAGCAGGTTGATTCCGGATCATTCAAACCGGTGCTGACTCTGATTCCCATCGGGCAGGAATCTGCGGCGAATCGAGTCTCCGGCAATGTCGCTGTCGATGGACTTCAGTTTTCGGAACGCCCGCTGGGTGTCGGACAGCAGCTGTCGGTTCGAGTTCACCTGCGAAACCTGGGCGATCAGACTTTGCCCAATGCTCGGGTCATTCTGAAGGTTGACGGCCAGGAAGCCGGAACATCTCAGGTCAGTCTCAGCGGAAACTCAACAGCGCAGACACTGTTCCCTGTCGAATTCGCCACGGCAGGGTCACACGTGATGGAAGCGGAAATCGCCGTTGCCGATGATCTGCCCACAGACAACCGCTATGCGGCGACAGTGCGAGTGTGGGACGAAATCCGAGTCCTGCTGGTGGATGGCGACCCGTCGTCTCAGCCTCTGAAGGGCGAAACCGACTTTGTCTCTGTCGCCCTGACTCCGTTTTCGTTCGGGCGTTCGAAGCTGTCGGATCTGGTGAAGACTCAGACCATCACCAATCTGAAGGGACTCGATGCCGAAACTCTGGAGCAGATCCAGGTGCTCGTGCTGGCGAATGTTGACCGCCTGAAGGATGAACACATTGCCGTCGTGCAGAATTTCGTGAACAGCGGAGGATCACTGCTGCTGACGGCCGGCAGCCGGATTGACACAAAATGGTATAACGAAAAATTTTCGGCCGCCGGTCTGCTGCCCGCGAAATTCGGCGAACCTCAGGGCATCATCAATGAACAGGGGAAGAGCGCTCATCTGGTCGCTCAGCATTTCGATCACCCGGCTCTGGAATTTTTCAACGAACCGTCCAACGGAGATTTGTCGACGGCGGAAGTTCGCCAGTGGTATCAGTTACTGCTTCCGGACGATCCGTCACACCTGCTCACGAAACTGGTGCAGGATGAGAATTCTGCGGTCACCGAGGAAACAGTGGTGGTTGCGCGACTGGATTCCGGAGATCCGCTGCTGGTCGAGCGTCCGACGGGTGAAGGTGTGGTGCTGCAGCTGGCGACATCGTGCGATGCGGACTGGACAGATCTTCCGCTGCGTCCTTTCTTTGTTCCGCTGATGCAGCAGCTGGTGACGACATCCGCAACCCGAGCCGTGCCGCCGCGAAACATCCGGACGGGAGATCCCGCCGTGGCCATCTTTCGAAATCCGAGCGGTGATCAGACAGCAGAATCAACGCTGACTCTGTCAATGGTCTCACCGGACGGCAGCCGTCGACCGGTTGGTACCGTTTCTGAAGGTCGAAACCAGGTCGCTCGCTTCGATGCCACTCAGCGCCCCGGAGTCTACACACTGAGCGCCGCCGATGTTCCGGCGATTCACTTTGTCGCCAACACGTCCCGCGAAGAATCACGATTGGGATCGCTCGACGATGCTCAGCTGCAGAATCTGGCCGATCGACTGGGAGCTGCCCGGGCACAGTCTGCGACCGACTATCTGGAACAGGACCGTCTGCGACGCTACGGTCGCAACGTCTGGCGATATGTGCTGGCCGGATTACTGCTCTTTCTGTTTCTGGAACTGGTTCTGCAGCAGCGATTTTCGAGGGTGCAGATATGACCCGCCTGAAGTTTGTCGGCGATCTGCCGCTGTGGCTGGGGCTTCTGCTGGCCACCCTGACAGCTGTGCTCGCGTGGCGGTATTACCGTCGTGAAAGTTTCGATCTGTCTGACCGCCTGCGGTGGGTGCTGCCTACGCTGCGTTCGCTGGCCTTCTTTCTGGGAATCATGGTGTTCACCGGACCGGTGCTGCACCACCGACAGACCATCGGTGAACCCGGCAACGTCAGAATTTATGTGGATGCGTCGCAAAGCATGGGGATGCTGGACCGACACCTGTCCGTGGGCCGCAAGCTGCTGATTGCCGAACAGCAGGGCTGGCTGGAAGTCGGTCGTGTCGATACTTCAGCGCTGCAGGCCGCAGAAAAGCTTACCGAATCGCGGCAGGCAGCTCTGGAGTTGTTGCGAACCGATCCGCCTGTGGAAACGGCTCTGCTGACGGCGCGGGATTCCCTGAAGGCAGCTCTGGAAGCCGCTGCGCCGTTTGTTGCCGGTGATCAGCTGAATCCGGTTCTGGAAACGCTGACTGCCACTAACATCAGCAGCGAAACTCTGCCGGATGCCGCTAGCCACCTGCAGCAGATTGCGAATTCCTCACAACAGATCGAACAGCAACTGCAGGCGGCGTTTGAAAGCTCAGTGCGGCAACAGGTTGAATCCGGAGACAGTTCCATTCAGTCGGCACTGGCCCTGTTTGACGAAACACCGCGATGGCGTCGCGCGGAACGCAGTCTTCTGGTCACCGCCGTTCCGCTTTTCGAAACGCTCCGACAACATCACAACGTCGATGTGCTGGCTCTGGAAAATGATCAGGCCGTGGAGATGCTCAGTGGTCGCAGCATGGATGAAACTCCGGATTCGCTGCAGCCCGAACCCATTGGACCACTCACGGATCTTGCCAGTGCCCTGTCCGGCGGAACATCTTCCGAACCGGTCTCTGACGATGCCGAAGCTGTTCCGGCAGATACGGTCGAAGGTGGCAACGGAAACCGAACGGCGATCGTGCTGATTTCGGATGGACAGCACAACTTCGGCTCGTCGCCTCTGCAGGCCGCTCGCATTCTGGGCGGACAGGGTATTCCGGTGCACACTGTTGTGCTGGGAGCAAACCGGCAGGCTCCGGACCTGGCCGTGACCGGGCTGGAACATCCGGACGTGGTCTTTCAGAAGGATCGTATTCGCGGCACGATGATCGTGCGGGATCGCATGCCGGTCGGACAGCCACTGGTCGCGGAAATTCAGTCGGGAGACGATATCGTCTGGTCGCAGCACCTGGTGACGGATGGTTCAGGTGAGCGCCGAATCGATTTCGAGTTCCCCATCGAGGAAATTGTCGAGCGGCTGGGGACGGACTTCAGCACGGACATTCAGCAGCACGCCGTTCCGCTGACACTGACCGCCAGCGTCGCTCCCCTGCAGGAAGAAGCCGAAACCGACAACAATGCTCAGTCGCTGAGATTCGCGGCAATCACGGAAAGCCATCGGCTGCTGGTTCTGGACGGTCGGTCTCGATGGGAAACGCGTTACCTGCGAAACGCCTTCGACCGTGATACTCAGTGGGACATCAACGTCGTCATGGCCGGTCCCGGCACCGACGATGACACTCTGCCTCGAGGAAATCAGGTCGGCATGTTTCCCGAAACGCGGGAAGCGTTGTTTGATTACGATCTGATTGTGATCGGCGAGATTCTGCCATCGCTGTTTCATGACCATGAATTCGAATGGATTCGGGAATTTGCCGAACTGCGAGGCGGAGGTGTGATTTTCATTGATGGCCAGCGAGAACACCTGCATCAGCTGACGGATGCGGATCTAAGCCCCCTGCTGCCCGTTGAGTTCACCGGTGATCGGCTGACCAGTGCTCCGGCGGTTTTACAGCTGACAGAAAGCGGCAGCCGACAGACGGCTCTGAGCTTCGAAGCGGATGTTCAGGCCAATCGACGGTTCTGGACCGAACTGCCCGTTCCGCACCGAATGACCGCAGCCAAAACACTACCGGGAGCTGAAGTGCTGGTGGAAGCTCTGGTCGACGGAAATCCGGTTCCGGCTCTGGTGACAAGAACCTACGGAGCGGGCCGAATCATTTACATGGCCTTCGATGAAACCTGGCGGTGGCGTTATCAGGCCGCGGATACCTATCACCAGCGGTTCTGGAATCAGCTGGCCGGTTTCACAATGCCGCGTCCGTTTGCCGCCAGTGACGACTATCTGTCCATCGACACGGGCCCGGTCACCTATCGCAGCGGGGATTCTGCCGATGTCCGCATTCAACTGAAGGATCTGGACGGCCGTCCCGCGGTGGATGTCAGTGCCGATGCGCTGCTGTGGAAGGACGGGCGTCTGGTCGGCACCAGCAGCCTGACCGCAGACGGCAGTGTTCCGGGACTTTACCGAGGCAACACGGGAATGCTGGAGGCCGGCGATTATGAAGTCAGCATTCGAGCTGCCGGGTTCAGCGATTCCGTCCTGAAAGCTCGAGGACGTTTCACCGTGCAGCCGCCTGATTCGCTGGAACTGGCCGAAACCTCCAGCAACGAGTCCCTGCTGAAGCAGATGGCCGACGCATCCGGAGGCACCTTTCTGCGGGAAGAACAGACCGCTCAGCTGGCTGATATTCTCAGCCCGCTCAGCAGCGGCCGCATCGTCCCATCCGACACGCCGCTGTGGCAAAGCTACTGGTGCTTCGTTCCCATCATCATCCTGCTGACACTGGAATGGATGCTGAGAAAACGAGCCGGGCTGCTTTAGGGGGGCCTGAATATCAAGGTTCACGCCGGAGCGGACGCTGCAGGATGCGTGGCAAAGATGCGGCTGAGTCCGGGGCAGGACGGTGACAGGGCACGCGGTCGGGCTTTGCTGAAGGAATTTGAGCCGGGGCAAATTCAGCATACTCTGGGTGACGCCGCATGCGATGGTGATGAGACACAGCAGGCGATCGAAACACTCATTCATAGCAAAGGCCAGTATCACGCCGAGCAAAAACCGAAATCAATGTTAACCATTTGAGTTCCCGAGGCATTTGCTGTCATGCCGGATTCGAGCCACCGCGAGTTTGACGCAGCGTTTGTGAGCCAGCTGACGGAACATCAGTTGGCGTTGCAGCTGTATGTTCGCTCATTACTACCTGGCGATTTTGCCGCAAGTGACGTCGCTCAGCAGTCAAATACGAAGATCTGGGAGAAACGTTCTGAATTCGAGCTGGGGACCAATTTCAAAGCCTGGGCATTCAGCATTGCTCGGTATGAGGTGCTGAACTTTCGAAAACGTCAGGCCCGCGATGCCCGACTGGTCTTCAGTGGCGAACTTGAGCAGGTGATAGAATCGGAGCTTGCTGAGGCAGATCTTGGTCTTCAGGCACGGCATGAAGCGCTGCGCGAGTGTCTGGGGAAACTGAGGGCGCAGGACCGTCAGTTGCTGCTGCATCGGTATTCCAACACGGGCACGCTCGCTGAGTATGCTGAGAGCGTCGGGAGGAGTCTCGGCGGACTGAAGGTCACGCTGCATCGGCTTCGATCCGCTTTGCTGACCTGCATTGAGCGACGATTGGGGACTGGGGAGGCCATGTCATGACAGCCGAGGAACTCCGATCTTTGATTGATGATGCTCTGGACGGGACGATTTCGGAAGCGGACTTCATTCGACTTGAGGCGGAACTGTCGGTCGATCGAGACGCTCGCCGTGAGTATTACGATCGCGTCTCGCTTTCCATATTGCTGGAAGCCGAGGCAGCGACAGAAAGTAGTCTCTCCAAAGAACCTGGCGTTGCGATTTCAGAGATACCGATTCGCCGCTGGCGATTCGCATTTGCAGCCATGGCCGCGGTTTGTGCCAGCCTGCTGCTGGTCGTCGTTTGGCTCAGCAGCAACAACCTCAGCAATCAACAATCATCAATCGCCGATCATCAATCAAATTTTGCGGAGCAAGAATCATCAGGCTACGCGATTCTCTCGGGCCAGGCCGATGCTGTCTGGGGAGACATAGTGCTTTCGACCGGAGGTGTTGTGCCACCAGGTGAGCTTCACCTGGAAAGCGGACTGGCTCAGTTTGAATTGTTCAGCGGTGTTTCGCTGGTTGTTGAAGGCGAAGCAACATTCTCAATTCTCTCGCCGATGGAAGTCTCTGTGGCGAGTGGAAAGGTGCGTGCTCGAGTGCCCGAGCCGGCTCAGGGATTTCGGCTGCTGACCAAAGCAGGCGAGGTCGTGGATCTGGGAACCGAGTTTGCGGTCAACGTTTCTTCGGACCAGTCTGAGGTGCATGTTCTCGACGGCGAGGTCGAATGGCATCCGACCGGATTGCCCACTTTACGACTGAAGCAGGGAGATGCCACTCGAACCAATCATCAGGGGCAAACGTCAATCATCGCCGATCCGAAGACCTTTGTCGGAACTCTGGATTTGAAACGCCGAATCCGCAATGAACAACAAACTCGTCACGAAGCATGGCAGAAGAGAGTCGCCTTACTCTCTAGTGACGAACGTCTGATCGCGCACTACCAGTTGACGTCGGATGTTGCAGCCGAACGTCGACTTCCAAATCTCGCATCTCACGGTGGCAGGCGTGCCAGCGAGGGAGCGGTCGTGGCGGCGACGAGCGTGCAGAATCGCTGGGGAGAATCAGCAGGCGCTCTGGATTTTAGTCCAGCGGGAAGTCGCGTGCGTTTGCAGGTCCCTGGCGAGCACCAGAATCTCACTCTGATCGCCTGGGTGCGCATCAACAGCCTCGATCGCTGGTACAACTCGCTGTTTCTCACCGATGGACACGAGCAGGGAGAGCCGCACTGGCAGATCATGGACGATGGCCGCCTCTTCTTTTCCGTCAAGAAGAACGACGTATGGGATAAGGCGAAGGGTGAGAAGGACAAACACATTTTTTTCTCGCCACCGTTCTGGAACACTTCGCTGAGCGGTCACTGGTTGATGATTGCAACCGTCTATGACGCAGAGCGCCGGATGGTGACTCACTCCCTCAACGGCGAAGTGATCAGTCGGGAAGCCATTCCGGAAGAGTACCTCGTCACCGATATCCGCATGGGCGATGCATCGCTTTGTAACTGGGGATTGCCCGAACGTGATCAGCCGCGGTTTGCTGTCAGAAATTTGAATGGCAGTATGGACGAGTTTTTGCTGTTTTCATCGCCGCTTTCCCCGGAAGAAGTGCGTCAACTTTACGAAGAGTCGCGACCGTGATGCCTTGTCGTAGACGAAGCCACGAGTCCTTTGCCTGCCTGGAAATTGATTGACGATTGATGATTTTTAAAATTCGAGGTTTCGGAAGCTCAGGAAGTACAATGCAACATCACATCACCACGACCGCCACCTCAAAAATCAACAATCGACAATCATCAATCGTCAATCTCTTGTCTTTGTTGTTCACCTTCGGAATCGCTCTGCCGGCAATCGCCGACAACCCAACCGCCGAACGAGACTTCACGCTCAAGGTGCTTCCTGTTCTGAAGGACAAGTGTCTGGGCTGCCATGGCGGTGATCCGAGTGACATCAAAGGTGAGTACAGCATCGTCAAGCGCGAAAGCCTGCTCAAGGGCGGCGAGTCCGGAGACGCGGCGATTGTTCCCGGGAAGCCCAATGAAGGAACACTGCTGTCAGCGATTCGTTGGGAAAGCCTGGAAATGCCGCCCAAGGAAAATGATCGTCTCACAGCTAAGCAAATTGATTCTATCGAGCAATGGATCAAATCCGGTGCTCCCTGGCCGGACGAAGCAACACAGGCTCGATATCGTGAAGAAGTCAATCAGATGGCGGCCACGGCAGAAGGCGTGCGATTTGCCACCAGCGGTGGCACTTCGGAAGACTGGACGAATCGTCGCTACCAGCCCGATGACCTATGGGGGTTTCAGCCTGTAAGAGAATTGACGAATGACGATTTACGATTGCTGATGGAAGAGGTGAACGGAGATGCCGAGAACTCAACCCCCAATCCCATCGCAAATCAACAATCGTCACTCGTCAATCGTCAATCGGCCGCAATCATTGACGCTTTGATCTCACAAAAACTTCGCGAGTCCAAACTACCCGCAGCACCGCGCGCCGATGCACGCATCCTCATCCGCCGCGCCACCTTCGACCTGCATGGCTTGCCTCCGACACCGGATGAAGTCGCGGCCTTCGTGGAGGAATTTGACAAAGACGCCGACTCTGCCTGGGCAGCACTGATCGATCGCCTTCTGGCAAGTCCTCGTTATGGCGAGCGTTGGGGCCGGCACTGGCTGGATGTGACTCGGTACGCCGATACGGGCGGGATGTCGAATGACTACGAGCGTTCGAACATGTGGCGTTACCGGGATTATGTGATTCGAGCGTTCAACGATGACAAGCCGTACGACGAATTCATCGTTGAGCAGATTGCGGGCGATGAGCTGGCCGACCAATCGGTTCGCGAACGAAAAGGCAGCGACGCGGCAGTTCACAAAACCCAGCTTGATGGCGACTACACGCCGGAAGAATCGGAGCAAATCATTGCAACCGGCTTCCTGCGTCTTGGTCCGTGGGACAATGCGATGGTCGACAAAGCGGAAGCTCGGCAGATGTGGCTGGACGATCTGGTCAACATCACCGGGCAGACGTTTCTTTCGACCACGATGCGATGCGTGAAGTGCCACGATCATAAGTTTGACCCGATCCCGACGCGCGATTACTACCGGATGTACGCGGCATTTTCGACAACGAACATGGCGGAACGTCCGGCTCCGTTCTTGCCCGAAGAAAGTCGCGATCGTTTCGATTCCGGCAAAGCGCACGCTCAGCGAATGCTCGATTTCGCCGTCGCCGAGAAAAATAAGCTCGTCGAAAAGCGTGAAACGGCGGCTCGCAAATGGTTCGAAGAACACAACCTGCCTTACAGGAACGAGGCCGATCGCAAAGATCTTCCGGATGAAGAAAAACCTCCACGAGCCGTCGGACTGGATCATGTCGACGAAGGTCAGCTGAAGGTTCGCGAGCAGGATGAATGGATCTGGACACGGCGACTGGAACGCTACGAACCGATGGCGCAAAGCGTTTACAACGCGCCTGACTTTGAGCTGGCCTGGAATGGTGCCCGCAAACTTCGTATCACGCGCGGCAAAGGCAAGAGCCCCGGCACGCCTCCGGAATGTCATATCCTCGCGGGCGGTGCGTTGACAGCTCCGGCCGATCGGGTGCAGCCAGGTGTTCTCAGTGCCGTACTGGTGTCGACTCGTAACTCTGCGAGCAACAACGCTGCAAGCAACAGCGCTGCGAACGATCCTTATCTGCTGACGGAAGCTGTCGACGGACGCCGTCTGGGACTGGCTCGCTGGATCGCCGATCCTGCCAATCCGCTCACGACGCGATCGATCGTCAATCGCATCTGGCAAGGACACTTCGGTGTTGGCATCGCGGCCAATGCGAACAACTTTGGAGCCAAAGGAGCCAATCCGTCACATCCCGAGCTGCTTGATTTTCTCGCTGCGGATTTTGTTCAGCATGGCTGGCAGATCAAACGCATGCACCGGATGATCATGCTTTCTGAAGCCTATCAGCGATCGTCTCAGCCACCCGCCGACGACGCATGGAAGACGACCGACCCAGCCAATCGCCTGCTTTCTCACTTCCCCAAACGAAGGCTGAGTGCCGAAGAGATTCGCGACAGTATTCTGCAGATGACCGGCGAGCTGAGTCAGCAAAGCGGTGGACTGCCGATCATGCCGGAAATCAACATGGAGGTCGCTTTGCAGCCTCGCATGATTCAGTTTTCTCTGGCTCCGGCCTATCAACCATCGAAGACGCCGCAGGAACGCAACTGCCGCACGATCTACGCCTACCATGTGCGCGGGCAAGCAGACCCTTTCACGGAACTATTTAATCAGCCGAACCCAAACGAGTCCTGCGAGCTGAGGGAATCTTCCGCCGTGACGCCTCAGGTCTTCACGCTCCTCAACAGCGACCAGATGACAGATCGCTCCACTGCGTTCGCGTTGAACCTGCAGCAGGAAACGCCCGCAGTCGATGCTCAAATCCGCCGCACGTTTCGGCTTGCCTTCGGGCGCGACGCAAAAGGCGACGAAGTTCAGCGACTTTCGACCTACTACAACGACATGGTGACCTACCATCGCCGGACGCCCGCGAAGGAAGTCACCTATCCCACAGAGATCACTCGTTCGCTGGTCGAAGAGTTCTCCGGGCAGGTGTTTGAGTACCAGGAAATCCTGCCAGTGTTTGAGAGCTACGTCGCTGATAAGAAACCGGCTGATGTTGCGCCGGAGACAAGAGCACTGGCGGATGTTTGTTTGTTGGTGCTGAACGCGAATGAGTTTGTTTATGTGGAGTGAGTGAAGGGAATTGACGAGTGACGATTGACGAGTGTTGAATTTAGAGGTGGGTTGTTGTGGACGGACGATTGTTGATTCCTGAAGTGATTTCAATTGAGAGGTAAGTTGGCATGAACGAACGAGCGCAGGAATTGGAGAATCGGCTGATCGATTTTGCTGTGCGTGTCATTGCAGTTGTTGAAGCGATGCCGGACTCAAAGGCCGGGCGACATATCGCTGGGCAACTTGTGCGATCAGGAACTGCGCCTGCTGCTCTCTACGGTGAAGCACAATCTGCCGAATCCAGAAATGACTTCATTCACAAGATGAAACTCTGCCTCAAGGAACTTCGAGAAACTGGAATCTGGTTGAAAATGATTGAACGTAAACCGCTATGCCCACCGGAACGAATGCTGCCGATTACGTCGGAGTGCAATGAGCTGATTGCAATCTTTGTTTCCAGTCTCAAAAAAGCGACCGCCACCAACAAGGAAGACAGCAAGTCGTAGGGAAGAAGAGGGCTGACGAGTGATGGGATTGATTGACGAGTGACGAGTGACGAGTGTTGATTTTAGGGGCTTTCTTGAGGACAGGATGCCGCTCCTCCATATTCAACACTCGCCAATCACCAACAACGAGACCGAATGAACGAATTGCAAATTGCAGAACACATAGGAATCAAAAAGAGAAAATGACCACCCTCAAAAATCAACAATCGTCAATCGTCAATCGTCAATTCCCCCTATCCCGGCGTTCCCTCCTCTGCGGACTCGGCGCTTCGCTCGGCTCCGTCGCGCTTACTTCGCTTCTCCACGCCGACGAGCGCCTTCCGCCTTTGGTTCCCAAGCCGCCGATGCTTCCTGCGCGAGCAAAGAACGTCATCATGCTTTTCATGGAGGGTGGTCCCGGGCACATGGACACCTTTGATCCGAAACCCGCACTCAGCGAACTGCATAAGCAGGAATCCAAACTCAAGGGAGGCCAGGAGACCGGCTTTAAGTTTTTCGTGGGCAGTCCGTTTTCCTTTCGCAAAGTCAGCGACACCGGCGTCGAGATGTGCGACCAGTGGCAACATCTGGCTTGATCCGTACGTGGCCGATGAACTGTGCAACTATCGAGGGTGTCAGGCCGAATCGCTCAATCATCCAGAAGCTCTGTTTCATATGAACACCGGCAGTCGGCTGGGCGGCGATCCGGCGGTGGGCGCGTGGGCAACTTATGGGCTGGGCACCGAGAATCAGAATCTGCCTGGCTATGTTGTCATGACAGAACTCGCGCTGCCACAGGGCGGAGCGACGAACTGGAGCAACGGATTTCTGCCGCCCTATTATCAGGGAACTCGGCTTCGTCCGGAAGGCTCGCCTCTGCTCGATCTGGCCGCACAGCCGAACAAATCGCGTGAACATCAGCGTCGAGCACTCGATGAACTCGCGTGGCTCAACCAGCAGCATCTTGAGCGGACCGGTGAAGATGAAAAGCTGGCCGCTCGCATCGAAAGCTATGAACTCGCCTTCCGCATGCAGGCCGAAGTTCCCAGCGTCATCGACCTCGGTCAGGAAACACAGCAGACTCTGCAGATGTACGGCCTTGATAATCCTGATACGCAGACGTTCGGTCGTCAGTGCCTGATGGCTCGGCGGCTGGTTGAGAACGGCGTTCGCTTTGTGCAGATCTTCAGCGGCGGATGGGACAGCCACGATTATCTTGAGCGACCACGGCCAAATCAAAAGCGTCGACAAGCCGATCCGCCGCGGCACGATTCGCGATCTGAAACAACGTGACATGCTGAAGAATTACGCTGGTCATCTGGACCGGCGAATTCGGTCGCACGCCGGACAACAACAAACGCGGCGGCGTGTATTCACTGGGTAATACAATAACAAAGCAATGACGATGCTGTTTGCGGCGGCGGCGTGAAGCCCGGAGTTGTCGGAGCATTCGATGAACTCAGGCGTCGGCTGTGGTGCGTGCATCCAATCCGCGACCTGCATGTCACTCTGCTGCACCTGCTTGGCCTGGATGACAACAAGCTCACCTACTACCACGGCGGTCGCTTCAAACAGCTCAGCCAATTCGGCGGTGAAGTCATTCGTGAAATTATCAGTTAACCATGTAGAACGTGAGCCGACGGCGCTAGCCGCGGGTTCCCGTTGGAGTACAGGCCTTAGCCTGCCAACAATTTGATTGACGATTGACGAGTGACGAGTGTTGATTTTTGAGGTGAAGGACCAATAAACGAATTTGTTAAAATGTGACAGGAAGATGAGGGACAGAAAAATATCAGTTCTCCGTTTTCGTTTCATCAATTGTCCTGTCTTCCAGTTTTCTGTCATCCTTTTTGTCACCTCCAGAATCGTCAATCGTCAATCGTCAATCGAAAAAGCAGCAGGCTGAGGCCTGTACTCCAACAGAAACCCGATGCCAGCGTCTGGCGGCTCACGAATGGCTTGTACTTCAATACGGGAAACAGCGATGCGTAACTTCATTTGTCTCCGAAACACTGCTGTGCAGGCAGCAGTCAACAGCGGATCGGCCGAATATTCTGTACATCATGTCGGATGATCATGCCGCTCATGCGATTTCGGCGTATGGAAGTCGGCTGGCGAAGATTGCTCCGACGCCGAACCTCGATCGACTGGCAAAAGAAGGTGCGTTGCTCACGAATGCCTTCTGCACAAATTCGATTTGTTCACCCTCGCGAGCCTGCGTTCTGACCGGAAAAAGTACAACCACACGAACAGCGTTGACCTTGCGGCTTGTGCCCGGGAATGATAATGCTGGCGATTCAGATGAAGCAGGCTGGTTATCAGACGGCAATGATCGGCAAGTGGCATCTCAAGGATGAACCGGCGGACTTCGATTATTACTGCGTCCTGCCGGGACAAGGCAACTACCACAATCCAAGAGTTTCGCATTCGTGGTGACAAACCGTGGGGCAAGAATCTGGTTAAGTACGATGGGATGCATGTCACAGACGCGATCACCGACATCACATTGGATTGGCTGAAGACAGGCCGCGACGAAGACAAGCCGTTCTTTTTGATGCATCACTACAAGGCACCGCACGACTATTTTGAAAACGCGGAGCGATACGAAACCTATCTGGCCGATGTCGAGATCCGGAGCCGGAGAGTCTCTGGGTTCGCGATCGAAATTCGGTTCACTGGCGACTCGCGGCATCAACGATGAACTGATTCCGCATATCGGCACGTCGATCGGTGCTCGCAATCCGCGGCGGTCGTATCTTGGAGATTTGCCGAAGTTGTACCCCAAAAAGAGTTTCCAGAGAACTTCGATCCCGCAAACTACAGTGATGAAGAAAACACTCCGCATGGCTTACCGCGCTATCTGCCAAAGTTTCTGCGCTTGCGTGAAAGGCATCGACGATAATCTCGGACGACTGTTCGCTTACCTTGAAAGACCGGCCAGCTCGACAACACGCTGATCATTTACAGCAGCGATCAGGGATTCATGCTGGGCGAAACACGACTATCAGGACAAACGCTGGATGTATGAAGAATCGCAGCGTATGCCGTTCCTCGTTCGTTATCCAAAATCCATCCCGGCTGGTCAGAAGCTGGATGCCGTTGTCGAAAACGTCGACTTTGCGCCCGACCATGCCCAGGTTCCGCCGGTGCAGGTCCCGGTTCGGATTTTCAAGGTCACTCGTTCAAGTCGCTGCTGGAGACCGGCAGGGAGCCGACCGACTGGAAACAGGCCGCCTACTATCGCTACTGGATGCACATGGTCCATCACGACAACCCGGCTCATCTCGGCATCCGCACCAAAACGCACAAGTTGATTTACTACTACGGCTGCAACTACGACGGCGGCTATCAAACGCCCGCGGGCTGGGAATTGTACGACTTAGTCAACGATCCTCACGAAACGCGAAACCTTTATAGCGACCCCGATCAGTCTGCACTAGTCGACTCTCTGAAGCGTCAGCTCGCCGAACTGCGAACGAAGATCGGTGACGATGGATCGCACTTCCCCGAGTGTGAAAAAATTGTGCAGGAGTTCTGGGACTACGACGCAGCCGATCAAGCGAAAGCCACGGAGATTTCACACCAGTACCTGCAGCGTCGCCTCAAAGAACTCGAAGTCGGCCAACGCAATGTGCAAACGCACAAAGGAAAGTGACCTGAATCCCGCGGCTAGCGCCGTCGGCGCACGAACGTGCCGATCACTCTGAAGCCGGAAGCGAACTCGATATCGATGCAACGAATCTACCTGGCGATGTTCGGTCTTGCTGTGATGCTGTTGTTCTCGGGTCCCCTCAGGAAATCTCTTCACGGCGTTGGGCACTGCCCAGGTCAGGCCCGCAGGTATTCTTCCGGGGCGAAATCCGTACCAGTTCGCAGCGACTGAGCGATCAGTTCAATCCAAGCGCTGGCCGCCGGAGTTACTTCCTCATCCATCATGAGCCGCACCTGACTTTCGTACTGCTCAAGACACGGTTCCGTCCCGGCCAACCTGCGATAGTTGGAACAGATCCGATACAGTCTCTGGACCACTCGAAGCTGCTGCTGTTGCGAATCTGACGAGGTTTTCAACATCACAGGAACCTGCTGATAGGGGACGATCAGTTCTGCAACAGTCATCGTTGTTTTGGTTGCGCCGATATGATCGCTCGTCCCTGTTTTCCCTGTCATTCCGCCTGTATCGCGCCTGACGCAACGGTCGAACGCAATGTGCGAATCATTCGACGTGTGCTGATCAGTGAAACTGTGACGAATGTCCGCAAAGCCGTGCCCGGAAATCCTGCCGACCGCCCCGGAAGGTCCGCACAATCGATTTGTTCGTCAATCTTTATCGGACCGCTCCTGCTGCAGTTTCGCGGCAGCGGGAGAATTCTTCACCGCCTGAATGGCGTGGTGCAGACGTGACTTCACCGTCCCCAGCGGCAGATCCAGAGCTGCTGCGATTTCCGGCTGAGTCATCTCGTCCACGAACCGCATGAGCAGAATTTCGCGGTGCGATTCCGAAAGTTCACCGAGCATCACTGAAAATTCGTCGCGTTGAGTCTGCTCACTGACGCTGTCGGCTGCACTTTCTGCGAACAGTCCGGTGTCGCAGTCGGCGCCCAGCGACCGCTGACGTTTTCGACGTGCAGCAATCGACAGGTTTTTGACCGCCGGGTACAGGAAAGTGGTCATCTGAGCTGTCAGGACAAAGCCTGGAAACTTCCGCACCAGATAAGCGAACGTTTCCTGCAGCACATCCAGAGCGTCTTCCTGGTGACCGGTCAGGCGAAATGCCAGCCGCACCACCCAGTCCCGATGCCGGTGATACAGACAGGCAAACGCCTGCTGATCACCCGCATTAATCGCGCTGACCAGGTCTGCATCCGTGCGATTGTCTGCATCAGAAGACATCGTGTGCCTGGGGCTTCCAGAAGGTCCGGCGGCAATGCCAACGAAGTCCGGCTGAGCCGACTGCGATACTGCGTCTTCCGCAATTCGCAGTCGCCCGAAATTCTGCCGAACAATCTGCTCGGTCTACAGTGGCCGTACCACGGAAATCGGTCGCAGGTAATCGTACAGCGTTTCCGGCGAAACGACTCCGCCGCCCATCCCGCTCTTGCCAATGCCGCCGTACGGAACTCCGTGAACAACAACATTATGAGCATTGATCCAGCCGTTGCCCGATTCAAAGGCCTCGGCCACTCGGGCACATCGAGCCAGATCCTGAGACCATACGCTGTTGCCCAGGCCGTAGTCCGTATTGTTGGCCAGCCGAATGCCTTCTTCTTCCGAGCTGAACGGAGCCAGGTACGCAACAGGGCCGAAAATTTCTTCCCGAGCCGCCACGTTATCCAGCGAACCGGCCAGCAGAGCGGGTTTCACGAAGAAGCCGTTGCCGGCAACGTCCGCAGGTCCGCCTTCCAGCACCAGTTCAGCTCCGCCCGCGACACCTTTCTCAAGGTATCCCAGCACCCGAGCTCGCTGTTTGCTGTTGACGACCGGCCCCATCTGAGTTCCGTCGGTCAGCTGATGGCCGATCTGCACGGCTTTCATGCGTTCCACACACTCGCCCACGAAGCGGTCGTAGATGTCTCGATGAATCAGCCAGCGAGTTGCATCGCAGCACACCTGACCCGTGTGGAATGTGATGGCCTGCACAAGTTTGTCCGCAGTGACGCTCAGATCCACATCGTCGAAGACAACCGCGGCTCCCTTGCCACCCAGTTCGCACTTCACCGGAACCAGATTGCGACCACAGGCTTCGGCCACCAGACGTCCGACTTCCGGCGACCCGGTGAAGCTCATCCGTTTGAACTTCGGGTTGCCGGCCACAGCTGCTCCGGCGGTTTCTCCGAAACCCGTCACCACATTCAGCACACCGGCCGGAAGCAGATCCAGTTCCTGAATCACATGACACAGATACAGAGCCGACAGCGGAGTGTCTTCCGCAGGCTTCAGCACACACGTGTTGCCCGCGGCCAGAGCCGGAGCCAGTCCCCAGCCAGCCAGCAGAAACGGAAAGTTCCAGGGAATAATGAATCCACAGGGGCCCCATGGATGTCGAGCCACCCAGGCTTCGTGATGCTTCACCGCAATCACGCTGCGATAGTTGATCGTCTGAGCCAGATCGGCGAAGTAGCGGAACGTGTCAACGAAGTTCTGAATGTCGGCCTGGGCCTGAGCGAAAATCTTTCCGCAGTCCAGCGATTCAATCTGAGCAAACACATCCAGACGCTGTTCGACGGCATCTGCAATTCGGTGCAGCACGGCGCAGCGTTCCCCCACCGGCATGCGAGCCCACCCGCTGCCTTCGAACGCGTTGGCCGCTGCGTCGACGGCTCGGTCCACATCCGACCGATTCAGTGCCGACACGGTGGCAATCTTCTGACCGGTTCCGGGATCCACCACGTCAAACGTGCTGCCATCCTCAGCTTCCGTCCATTCGCCGTTCACAAATGCTCGGTGCAGAGACGTGTCCAGAAAGGCCGCCACTTCGGGCAGCAGCTGATGACGAGTCGCGGTGGCTGTGGACATTTCGTTCTCCTTGTGAGAAATGGTGGCGGAACAGAATCAGGTCAAACCCGGTCGGGCGAGTGACAATCGCCTCAGAATGTTCGATCATCCTACGAATTCCCGCCAGGAAAGCCAGTTGCCGGGGCAAATCGTGCACTGCTGACCAGTTTGCGGGTTGCCCGAACCAGAGCCCTCGGCGAGGATCGTCAATGCCTGAATTCAACCCTTACGAAGTGTCCAGCGCTGAGATTTCCGGACGGCAGGAAGAAGAGTTGCTGGATCCCGAAGCACGGTTCCGAATCGCGAAGGCTCTGGAAGCCAGCCGAACGCCCACGTTGTGGCTGTCAACTCTGACACTGCTTCTGGGAGTGGTGTTGATGGTCCCGCCCGCGTTCGCGCTGCTGACGTCCGTCGGACGCCATTCCCGATTTTCGCGCCAGCTCATCGAGGGACTGCTGGCAGGCTCGTTCCCGTTCGTGTTTGGCATCGCAATCTTCAGCCTGGGCCTGGTATCGTGGTCATTATCTCAGGCAATTTCCCGAGCCTGCCAGCGGCTGACAATTGCCAGTCTGTCTGCCGCGGTGGAAATGCAGTGCCTGTTCTGGAAGAAGGCTGCTCGCTGGGCGCTCATCTGTCTGCTGTACTGTGTAGTCGTGACGGTTATCGTCATCGTGATGGGAAGGCGTTGATGTTCTGCTGACGGCCGGGTTCGAACACCGAACGATCGCTTTGCTTGTCTAGGCATCACCCGCGATGAGACGCGTCCAACCGAAATCTCGTCCCGCCGTCACCTCCGGACAACAGAATCATGCGCGCGTCGGTGGCACGCCGGACTGAGCAACCCCATCGCAGATGCGAAATCATCTCACGCAGCGACCGCACAGAACGTGCGGTTCTGCACGTTTGCATCGCCAGAAATTCTTCATACAAATCAGACCGGACGGTTTTGTCTTTGCGAGTTCATCTCCAAAGTCGATCGTTCAGAAGTCCATGCCTCCGAATTCCCGGCAGTCACCCATCGGTAACCGATATGGACCAACAACAACTGCAAAGCATGCTGAACGAGCTGCATTTTTCCGCGGACCTGCCGGCGGAGACGTTGCAGCAGCTTGCTCGGCATTGCCAGTCGAAGTCGTTCGCTGCCGGCGAAGTAATCTTTCATGAAGGAACCGCCAGCGATGCGTTGTACCTGATTTATGCGGGGAAGATTGCTCTGGAAATGTCGATTCCCGGGCGAGGAGCGGTGCGGATTCTGACACTGGGGCCTGGGGAAATGGTGGGTTGGTCGTCGTTGCTTTCCGAAGGAAACATGACGGCCAGTGCGATTGCGATCGAGCCTACCACGACGGTTGTCGCGCCCGCGAAGACGCTGCTGGAAATCTGCGAAACGAATCGTGAACTTGGCTATCACCTGATGCGGCGGATGGCATTTGCACTGTCACGCCGTCTGGTGGCAACGCGATTACAGTTGCTTGACCTGTTCGCAGAAGTTCCATCGTCGACGCCGCAACACCACATCGAAGCACCGGGGCAATGACTGTGCGCGACGAAGCTCCACAATTCCTTCCCAAAGCCGAACTTGGCAATCTCTTCGCCGTGCTCCAGCGTCGTGGCTACACGGTGATTGGTCCGCGGATCGAACAGGGAGCGGTCGTTTATGAACCGATCGATTCGGTTGACGATTTGCCGATTGGCTGGACCGACGAGCATGGCCCGGGGCATTATCGACTGCACGAAACCGGCGACGGTGCTCACTTCAACTATGTCGTTGGGCCGATCGCCTGGAAGAAGTATCTCTTTCCGCCACGTGTCACGATTCTGGAATCGACCAAACGAGCCGATCAATGGCATTTCGAAAACCCGCAACCTGAGATTCCGAAGTATGCGTTTTTGGGCGTGCGAGCCTGCGATCTGGCCGCGATCGCCGTGCAGGATCGCGTCTTTATGTCACAACAGTACACCGATCCGATTTATCAGCAGCGTCGCGAGCAGGCATTGATCATTGCCGTGAATTGCACCAAAGCGGCACCGACCTGCTTCTGCACATCGATGAACACCGGACCGCGTTGCCGCAGCGGTTTCGATATAGCACTCACCGAATCGCCCGATGGTTTCCTCATTGAAACGGGCACCAATACCGGACGAGAGCTCATCGGTGAACTGAACACCACCACGGCGACGACCGATCAGAATCAGCAGGCGGAGACCATTTGCCGGCAGACAACCGCGCAAATCACGAAACGCCTGGACACGGAGAACGTTCACGATCTGCTGCTGGGGAACCTGAATCATCCGCAGTGGGACCACCTTGCGGAACGCTGCCTGTCCTGCACCAACTGCACGATGGTTTGCCCGACATGTTTCTGCACCAGCGTCACCGAAGTTGCCGACCTGTCCGGCGATCATGTGACTCGCGATCGCCATTGGGATTCGTGTTTCAATCCCGCCTTTTCGTACATCCACGGAGGCAATGTCCGCAATTCGATTCGATCGCGGTATCGACAATGGCTGACTCATAAACTGGCTTCCTGGATCGATCAGTTCGGAACCTCAGGCTGCGTCGGCTGCGGTCGCTGCATCACCTGGTGCCCTGTGGGAATTGATCTGACCGAAGAAGTCGCCGCGATTCGCGATGGTGCCGTGATAAACGGTTCCGTGATAAACGAGGAGTCCGCATGAACGGTTCGATTCTCTCGTGTTCATCGACCGATCAACGATCAGATCCCTGGCGGACGCGGTCGGTACGGATCGCTGAGATCAAACCGGAGATCGACGGCGTATTCACCTATCGGCTGGAGTTCCTCGATGCGGACGAAGCTCATCCGTATCGCTTTGCACCCGGTCAGTTCAACATGTTGTACCTTCCCGGTGCCGGAGAAATTGCCATCTCCCGAAGCGACTCGCCAGACGCAGATGATGGCTGCCTGCATACGATTCGCATCGTCGGCAACGCCACGGGGGTGATGGCTCGCATGAAGGTCGGGGATACACTTGGACTGCGAGGCCCGTTTGGTGCACCTTGGCCGGTCGAACAATGCCTCGGTCGCGATGTGATTCTGGTGGCCGGTGGAATCGGATTAGCTCCGCTGCGGCCTGTCGTTTATTCGCTGCTGGATCAGCCCCAGCGTTTCGGCCAGCGACATCTGCTGTTTGGGACTCGCACGCCGGATGATCTGCTGTTTGCCGACGAATACACATCGTGGGAATCAGCAGGAATTCGCGTGCAAACGACGGTCGATCGAGCCGCCTCGGGTTGGCAGGGGAACGTCGGCGTGGTCACGATGCTACTGGGCCAGTTGCGTGATTTCGACCCCGCCAACTGCGTGCTGTTTTGTTGCGGGCCCGAAGTGATGATGCGATTCACGGTGCAGACGGCGCTACGACGCGGCATTTCGTCGGATAGAATCTATCTGTCGATGGAACGCAACATGCAATGTGCGGTTGGCCTGTGCGGGCATTGCCAGTTCGGGCCGACGTTCGTCTGCAAAGACGGCCCGGTCTTTCCTTACAACTCGATCGCAAAACTGCTGGACATCCACACCCTATGACGAAGCGTAAACCCAGACTGGCGGTGTTCAAATTCGCTTCGTGCGATGGTTGTCAGCTTTCGTTGCTGGACGCCGAAGAGCATCTATTGCAGGTGGCCGACGCCGTCGAGATTGCTCATTTTCTGGAAGCGACCAGCGAGACGCAGCCCGGCCCGTATGACATTACGCTGGTCGAAGGATCAATCACCACTCCGCATGATCGCCAGCGTATTCAACGGATTCGCCAGGAGTCGCGGTTCCTGATGACGATCGGTGCCTGCGCGACCGCTGGTGGCATTCAGGCTCTGCGCAACTGGGCCGACTGCGACGAATTCGTCAGCGCGGTGTACGCTTCACCCGAATACATTTCGACGCTGGCGACTTCCACTGCGATTTCGGCGCACGTCACTGTTGATTACGAACTGCGTGGCTGTCCAATTAACCAATACCAATTGATCGAAGTGATTCGCGCGCTGCTCAATGGACAGCAACCGGCGATTCCGGATCACAGCGTCTGCCTGGACTGCAAGCTGCGAGGAACGGTTTGCGTCACCGTCGCTCAGGGAATTCCCTGCCTGGGACCGGTCACGCACACCGGTTGCGGTGCGATCTGCCCGGCGTACAACCGCGGCTGTTACGGTTGTTATGGACCGTCTGCCGAACCGAATGTTGTCAGTCTGACCGATCATCTGCAGCGCGGCGGCCAGTCAAATCGGCAACTCGTTCACAGCCTGCGAAGTTTCAACGCGAACGCTCCCGATTTTCGTCACGCCGCCGAACGACTGGAGACGCAATGACGGAACGCGAGAAAACCGAACGCAAAATCAAGGTCGAAGCGTTATCGCGCGTCGAAGGCGAAGGCGGTTTGTATATTCGTCTGGACGGAAATTCCGTCAGCGACGTGCGCCTGGAAATTTACGAACCGCCTCGTCTGTTCGAAGCGCTGCTGCGAGGACGAGCACTCGAAGAGGTCCCCGACATCACTGCAAGAATCTGCGGTATCTGTCCGGTAGCGTACCAAATGAGCAGCGTGCATGCGCTGGAATCGGCGCTGGGCGTGTCGATCACTCCCGAGATTCGTCGGCTGCGTCGTCTGCTTTATTGCGGCGAATGGATCGAAAGCCATACGCTGCATCTTTATCTGCTGCATGCACCTGATTTTCTTGGGTTCCCCAGCGGTCTGAAGATGGCCGAACGTTATCCCGAGATCGTCAATCGCGGTTTGCAGATGAAGCGGCACGGCAATCATTTGCTGGAGGTGCTGGGCGGTCGAGCCATTCATCCCGTCAATGTGGCGGTCGGCGGATTTCATCGAGCACCCAAACGGGAAGCGTTGGCCCAACTGATCCCCGATTTCCAGTGGTCGCTGCAGGCGGCCATTGAAACCTGCCATTGGGTTGCCGGTTTCGATTTCCCGGATTTCGACTGCGATTATCAGTTCGTCACGCTGAGCCATCCCGACGAATATCCGATGAACGAAGGCGTCGTGGCGACCACTCTTGGTGAAGCGATCGCCGTGACGGACTACGAAACCGCATTCGAAGAATACCACGTGCCGCATTCGACGGCGCTACACGCTCGACGTATTCCCACGCGATCAGCGTACTGCGTCGGACCGTTGGCACGCGTTAACCTTTGCGGCGACCGGTTGTCTCCAACCGCTCGGCTTCTGCGAGACGAACTGCCGATTTCGTGGCCATCGCAGAATCCGTTTCACAGCATCGTGGCTCGCGCTTTGGAGATCGTCCACGCATTCGAAGAAGCCCTGGAAATCCTGCAGAACTACACGCCACCGAAAGTCGCTCGCGTCGCTTATGAACCACATGCCGGAGAAGGTTGTGCGGCGACCGAAGCACCTCGCGGCCTGCTGTATCATCGCTATCAGGTCGATGAGTCCGGTCGAATCCAATTCGCGAAGATTGTCCCGCCGACATCGCAGAATCAGCCGCAGATTGAAAGCGACCTGGCGAACTGGGTTGTGCGACATGTGGCCGAAGACGAACAAGCGATCGGCAAAGCGTGCGAAAGCCTGGTGCGTTGCTACGACCCCTGCATCAGTTGTTCGACGCATTGCATTAACCTGCACCTTGACCGAGGCGAACCGTCGTCATGATCACCGAATCGGAGACCGCCGCCCGGTGCTGCGTCATCGGCATCGGCTCGCCACACGGTGACGACCAGGCGGGCTGGCTGGTCGTCGATCTGCTGGAAAAGGGGTCTGGACTCTTTTCTCAGGCCGTGGTCCGGAAAGTTGCTTCGCCGATTGAGATTCTGCACTGGGCGTCAGGCTGCGACCATCTGATACTTTGCGACGCGTGTCAGGGAACCGGCGACGCGGGAACGATTACCCGGTTTGATTGGACTGAGTTGTTGGGGCAGCGCATTCGCTGGTCTGGTTCACACGACGTGTCGCTGGAAGCCGCACTGCAACTTCTCGATCGGCTGGTCAACCCGCGACCGGAAATCACACTGTGGGGAATCGAAATCGAATCGGCGTCGCCTTGCCAGCCGCCATGCGAAACGGTGCAACGTGCGGCTCGCGAACTTGCATCGCAGATCGTCCGCGATCGGAGGCTCGCTCATGCATGAAGAATCTCTGGCACGTGCCCTGCTTCGACAGGTCCGTATGATTCTTGATGAGAACCCGGGAACGATCGCCGAAGAGGTTTCGGTGGAACTCGGGCCGCTTTCCGGCGTCGAACCGCTGTTGCTGGAACAGGCCTGGGAAAGGTGTGGAACGGGTGCCGCCTTAAGCATTGTCGAAGTGCCGCTGGTTGCCGAATGTTCCACATGTAATCTGCAAATCGAATTACAGGAGTTCGATTTCCGGTGCCCTCGATGTCACGCGGGGATGCGAGTCGTTCGCGGTGAATCGTTGGAATTGGTCAGCGTCACGCTTCGATCCGTTGAACATTCGCCGGAGTCTGCGCCATGTCTTCCTCTCTGAAAACGATCACCGTGCGCCGGGATGTCGCGAAGCAGATGAATGCCAGCGGCGAGGCACTGCGCCATCAGCTTGGCGAACAGGGAACGCTGGTCGTCAATCTGGTTTCGTCGCCGGGTGCTGGCAAAACCAGTTTGCTGGAGGCGACTGCGAAACAAATTGCCGGGCAAGCGAATATGGCGGTGCTTGTTGGTGACCTGGAAACAGATCGCGATGCGCAGCGCCTTGCACCATTCGTTCCCACCATTCAATTGACGACCGGCGGAGCGTGTCATCTGGATGCAAATTTGGTCCAGCGCGGACTTGAGGCACTCGCTTTCGATACTTCGGCAGAGGGACCGCTTGATTTTCTGTTTATTGAAAACGTAGGAAATCTGGTGTGTCCTGCATCGCACGATCTGGGCGAACACCTGCGTGTTGTTCTGGTCAGCACCACCGAAGGCGACGACAAGCCGGGGAAGTATCCCAAGATGTTTCGCAGCAGTCAGGTGATGATTGTCACCAAGACCGATCTCCTGCCATACGTTCCGTTTTCTGTCGAGTCGGTCACTTCAGATGCCTTAAAGATTCAGCCCGATCTGCGTGTCCTGACGGTCAGTACGTTGAAGAGCGAGGGAATTGATCGTTGGTGCGACCTGCTGTGGCAGCAGCGTAAGGAGCGATTGTGCATCGATCGCAGAACGTAATCGAATCAGCCGAAGATTCAGTCTGCTTGCCTGCGAACCAGACGGCTCAGGCGTATCGCGTCGTCCTTTGCGGTTATGTGCAGGGGATCGGCGTCCGTCCCGCGATTGCTCGGCTGGCCAACACACTTCACCTGACCGGCTTTGTTCGCAATGATCGCGATGGGGTCGAGGTGCACGTTGCCGGACCGACAGTGCAACTTCAGCAGTTTCTTCGCGAACTGATCGGTGCGCTGCCAGCGGAAGCTCGCGTGGAATCGTTCACTTTCGATGAGCTCTCAGAGCACGATTCGCCAGGCGCTTCGCAGACGACGTTTACCTGTGGAGCTTCTGTCGAGGATCGATCGGCAGAATCATCAGCGCATCGTCCTTCGCTGGCGACATTGGTTCCAACCGACCGAGTTACCTGCCAGCATTGCCTGGATGATTTGAACGACAACGAGAATCGCCGCTGGGCGTATCCACTGACCACCTGTGCTCAGTGCGGCCCACGATACAGCGTCATTGAGCAGATGCCGTTCGAACGCCATGCGACGACGATGGCGGAGTTTCCGCTGTGCGATGCGTGTCGTACCGAGTACGAATCGATCACCGACCGTCGATTTCATGCCCAGACGATTGGTTGCACCTGCTGCGGCCCGCGTGTGTTCTTGCGATCGAAAGATGCGTCAAGCGATCATCAGCGGACTACGATTCAATGCGATCCGATCCGCTTTGCCGCCGACGCCTTGCGAGCCGGGAAGATTATCGCCCTGCGTGCGATCGGTGGTTATCAACTGCTGGTCGACGCCACGAATGATGCCGCGGTCCGCCGACTTCGGTTAAAGAAGCAGCGTCCCGCGAAACCGCTGGCCGTAATGGTCGAAAGCCTGGAGGTCGCTCGCACGTTTGCGGTTCTTTCCGAAGCTGAAGAGTCAGCGCTGACCAGTCCAGCTGGACCGATCGTTGTGACGGACCAACGTCCAGCCGACACGATCGCCGATTCGGTGACCGATGGGCTGGCGTCGATTGGGATGATGCTGGCAAGTTCGGGGCTTCACGCGATGTTGCTGGCCGAGTTTTCCGGTCCGCTGGTTTGCACAAGCGGCAACGTCGAAGGCGAACCGATTGCCTATGAACTCAATGCCTGGGAGAGGGGTCTTTGCGAAATTGCCGACGTTTGTCTGGATCACAATCGCCCGATCGCTCGGCCCATTGATGACAGCGTCGTGCGGGTTATCAATGATCGCATGGTCGTGCTGCGGTTGGCTCGCGGGTTTGCTCCACTGGCACTTGAGATCGAACCGCCTGCAATTGACCGTCCGGACAAATGGCATTTCCTTGCACTGGGTGGGCAACAGAAGTCGGCGATTGCCATCAGCAATGGATCGCAGGCGATTCTTGGTCCACATTTGGGCGACCTGGATAGCGTTGCCGATTGCCAGCGATTTGACGAACAGGTTTCCCGTCTCTGCGATCTGTATGAAGTCACCAGCCCGACAATCGTTTGCGACCAACATCCCGGCTACTTTTCAACATGCTGGGCCGAAGCGAAGTCTCCACAGCGAATTTCCGTTCAGCATCATCATGCGCATATTGCGGCCGCGATGGTGGAGCATCGGTTATGGTCGCAGAAGGTTCTTGGCGTTGCTTTTGATGGGACCGGCTATGGTTCCGATGGCACGATTTGGGGCGGTGAATTCCTCGTGGTCGAAGGATCAACGTTTGAACGCGTTGGCCATCTGCGTCCCTTTCGGCTGATCGGCGGCGATTCAGCGGTACAACAACCTTGGCGAGTCGCTGCGGCACTGGTGCACGACGCCATGGGTGCCGATGCCGCAAGGCGATTGCCGTTTGCTTCGCGCGACCTGAAGGCGTTTGTCGATCTGCTGGAACGACCAGCGCTGGGAGTTACCACCTCAAGCGTCGGCCGATTGTTCGATGGCGTGGCCGCATTAATTCTGGGGATCGAACACTCTCGATACGATTCCGAAGCCGCCATGCGATTGGAGTCGGCGTGCCATTGGAACGGTTCCCGCAGAGAAGAAAGTGCCCGACGAGAACAAGACGAGCGCGCTTCCGGCTACGCTTTGCCACTGGTATCGACCTACCCTTTTCAGCTCGATTGGCGTCCAATGATTCGCGGTATCATGGAAGACAAAGAACGCGGTCGCAGTGTAACCGAAATGGCGTTGAAGTTTCATCGCGGTTTGGCGGACGGAATAGCAACTGCCGTGGAAACGATTCCTTGGCTACCGGTGGTGCTTGGCGGCGGCGTTTTCCAAAATCGTGTCCTCGTCGAAATGCTCGCCGAGCGATGGAAATTTACCACACGGTTTATCGGATATCCCGGAGCGATCCCCCCCGGCGATGGCGGCCTGGCGGTCGGGCAATTGGCAAACGCACGACGAAACGAGCAACGACGAGACAAGCACTGTGTTTAGGTATTCCCGGAAAGATTGTTCGCTGGATCGAGAGGTCCGGCCCAACGGCGTTGGCGGATGTTGAGTTCGATGGAATTTCCCGATCGTGTCACATGGCGTTCGTCCCGGACGCCGAGGTTGGCGATTTCGTGATTGTGCATGCCGGGGTTGCGATTTCGCGGATCGATGCTGAGGAAGCACGCACGATTTTCGAGGAATTGGACCGGACCGAGCGAGAAGCCTGGCAGGCGGGTTCGGGAAGTGAGCCATCGGGAAGAGAGTCAGGCGACAGATGAAGTATCTTGACGAATACCGTGATCCGGTTGCTGCCGCTCGGTTGGTCGAAGCGATCAAGTGCACGGCGCGAAAGTCGTGGACCCTGATGGAAGTCTGCGGCGGACAAACACACAATTTGCTTCGCTATGGAATCGACGAAGAACTTTCGGGATCGATCGAACTGATTCACGGCCCCGGTTGTCCGGTTTGTGTGACGGCGACCGACAAGATCGATTTCGCTCGGCAACTTTCCCTGCGAGACGACATTCTGGTGACGTCGTTCGGGGATATGCTGCGCGTCCCCGGCAGCTGCGGCAGTTTGCTGGACGCTCAAACTTCTGGCGGACACATCAAAACGGTGTACTCGCCGCTGGATGCCGTGCAGATCGCGAAGGAGCATCCGGAAAAGGAGGTCGTTTTCCTGGCCGTTGGGTTCGAAACGACGGTCCCGGCAACCGCTCTGGCAATTCGGCAAGCGGCCATGCACGGGCTGAAAAACTTCAGCGTCATTGTCGCTCATGTGCGAGTGCTGCCGGCGATGCAGCGACTCGTTCAGTCAGACGATTGCCGCGTTGACGCGTTTCTTGCTGCGGGGCATGTGTGTGCGATCACCGGTTACGCGGAATACGAATCGTTTGTCGCAAAGTTTTGCAAGCCGGTCGTCGTCACGGGGTTTGAATTACTCGATCTGCTTGCCGGGATTCTGGCCAGCGTTCAGCAGCTTGAACGCGGCGAAGCGAGCGTCGAAAATCGATACACTCGAACCGTCTCGCGGCCTGGCAACGTACACGCGAAGGCGATGATCGACGAAGTCTACGAAGTGTGCGATCAATCGTGGCGAGGATTCGGAACGATCGGCCAGGGAGGCTACCGGATTCGTGATCGCTGGAAAGCCTTTGACGCGCTGCATCGATTTGCACCGACGCCTTCTCTGCCGATCGTGGATGCGACGGTAGACCCAGGCCGACCTGAAACGCCGCAATGTCAGGTGGCAGACGTTCTTTCCGGATTGATCAAACCGACCGCCTGCCACGCGTTCGGCAGCGAATGTATTCCCGACCATCCGCTGGGTGCTCCGATGGTTTCATCGGAAGGCGCCTGTGCGGCCTACTATCGATACCACCATGGAAAACAGTGTTAATTGCCCAATTCCGCAATCAACGGACGGCGACCGGATTTCGCTGATGCATGGCGAAGGCGGTCGAGCCATGCGGCGTCTGATCGCCCGGGAAATCGTGAGCCATTTTCCTTCCGCGGTGGCTCAGCGTATGTCCGATGCCGCGCATTTGCCACGTTTCGACGGCCCAATCGCGGTCACAACCGACAGCTTTGTTGTTTCGCCGATCCTCTTCCCGGGTGGAGACATTGGTTCGCTGGCTGTCTTCGGTACGATCAACGATCTGGCGGTCAGCGGTGCCACACCGAAGTTTCTGACCTTGTCTCTGATCATCGAGGAAGGCTTTGCGATCGGCGATCTTCGTCGCATCCTGATCAGCGTTGCTGATGCGGCCAAACAAACCGGCGTTGAAGTCGTAGCCGGAGATACCAAAGTGGTGCCGAAAGGAATGGCCGACGGCATCTACATCACCACAACCGGGATCGGTCGCGTGAACGAAACTGCACCGACCGGCGAACATTCGATCGTTGCCGGAGACCAGTTGATCGTCACCGGTCCGATTGGTCGCCACGGAATCGCCGTCATGTGCGCTCGTGAGCACCTGAACTTCCAGCCGCCACCGACCAGCGATTCGGCATCGCTGCTTCCCGCGACCCAGATGTTGCAGGAATGCTTTCCGGGAAAGATCCGAGCGATGCGCGACGCAACGCGCGGTGGCGTCGCGGCTGTACTGCACGAATGGGCCGAACAGTGCGAGCTGACCCTTTCGATCAACGAGTCGAGCGTTCCGGTCACCTCCGATGTTCGAGGCGTTTCGGAACTGCTGGGTCTGGACCCGCTGAACATTGCCAACGAAGGAACGATGGTGATCGCAGTCGCCGCTGACATCGCCGCAGAAGTGGTTGCTCGCCTGCAGAGCCTCCCCCAACATGACCTCGCCGCTGAAATCGGCACCGTCGAACCGCGATCCCGTTTCCCCGTCACCATCACCCGAATCTTCGGCCGCAAACAACCCCTGGACGAACCCCTGGGCGCGCCACTGCCCAGGATTTGCTGAGTACGTCCGGAAACGCTCTGGCGAACGGCAGAATGCACGATTCAGCAACGGACCGGCTTTCGCTCAAGGCCAGCCAGGTGCAGGACAGAAGTCGATGTGTCAGGTCATTTTCTTTGTTGACCGGTCAGGGTCTGCAGTGTTTTCTGTTACAGTCCATGTCGAGCAAAATACATGCTGAACTTGCTCAGGGCGTCCGGTTGCAGTTTTTCAAAGATGACCTCGCTTCGAGAGTCGATGCGTCTGGCTTTGTCTGTTCTGAAAACTCCCGTGCCCTCAGAATCCGAAACCACAGGACCTTTCAATTCAATGTTGCAAATCACTCCAAACCTGCCGCGATTTCTGAATGCCCTTGTCTCTGTTCTGCTGATGACGGCAGTTTGTGTGGATGCCGACGAAGCGATAGGTGACGAGCGCACGGGTCTCCGTCCCAATCTGCTTGTCATCCTGGCGGATGATTTGGGGAACGGAGACCTGAGCTGTTGTGGATCGACGGATCTGAAGACTCCCCATATTGACGGGCTGTTTCGGGACGGAATGCGGATGGCTCGTTTTCGCGCCAACTGTCCGGTGTGTTCTCCGACTCGGGCGGCTTTGCTGAGTGGTCGTTATCAGGAACGTGTCGGAGTTCCCGGTGTCATTCGAACTCGGCCTGAAGACAACTGGGGCTGGCTGAATCCGGATGCTGTGCTGTTGCCGAAGGTGGCTCAGCAGCATGGCTATCACACGGCGATTATCGGAAAGTGGCATTTGGGACTTCAGGCTCCCAACATTCCGACTCAGCGTGGCTTCGATCACTTTCATGGCTTTCTGGGCGACATGATGGATGACTATTACAATCATAGCCGTCATGACATCAACTACATGTTTCACGATGAGACCGAGATCGATCCTGAGGGACATGCCACCGACCTGTTCACGTCATGGGCCGTCGACTACCTGAACAGTCGCAAAGAACAGTCACAGCCATTTCTGCTGTACCTTGCCTACAACGCTCCTCACACACCGATTCAGCCGCCGGACGAATGGCTGCAGAAGGTGAAGGCTCGAGAACCAGGAATTTCGGAAAAGCGAGCAAAGCTGGTGGCATTGATTGAACACATGGATGACGGAGTCGGGCAGATTCTGAAGGCACTGGAAGTCAACGGGCAGCGCGACAATACCATGATTGTCTTCACATCTGACAACGGTGGACAGCTGGATGTCGGAGCCAACAACGGTGATATTCGTGACGGCAAGCAGAGCATGTATGAAGGGGGGCTGCGAGTTCCCACGGCCGTTGTCTGGAAAGATCATGTGAAGGCAGGCAGCCGGTCCGAACTGGCCGCCATGTCCATGGATCTCCTGCCGACGTTTTTCGCAGCCGCCGGAATTCCGCTGCCGGGCAATCTGGATGGGGCCAGCTTTCTGCCTGCACTTCTGGGACAGGATCAGCCGCCGCTGCGACAACAGCTGTTTTTCTGTCGTCGTGAGGGCGGACTGAATTACGGAGGCAAGACGATTGAAGCCGTGATCGACTGGCCCTGGAAACTGCTCCAGAATTCACCGTTTGCTCCGCTGGAACTTTACAATCTGGAATCAGATCCGGAAGAAAAAGTCAACCTGGCGGCTCAGCATCGACCGCATCTGGTTCGCCTGAACGCGGCGCTCAGACAGCAGATGCAGGAGGGAGGCAGAGTTCCCTGGCAGGCTCCGGAATAAGTGTTCAAACCACGAACGGTCAGTTCATTCTCGGGTCACGAATCCTCTCTCCTCGAAACAGATGCCGTTTTCATGGGCTCAATCACTTCTGAAACCTGTTTGTACGGTGTGTTTGGCAGGTTTGCATTTCGCCATCGAACACTGATGGCAGTCGCTGCTGTGTTCCTGCTGATGATGGATTCGGTGCCGGGGGGAGATTTGAAGGTTCGAGTCGGGCCCGGAGGAACGGGGCGTTTTCTTCCGGGACGCTGGGGACTTGCAGCCGCAAACGTGGTCAACCGCTCAGACAGCGACCAGCTGGTCACGGTGGTCGTTACCCCGCGTCACGGAGACGGAGCTCGGTTTGCTCGAACAATCGCCGTTCCGGCCAACAGTCAGCGAGCGGGTTTGTGGCCGGTCCTTCAGGGAGTGACGCAGCAGAGATCTCTGGAATTCGACATTCTGGCTCTGGCCGGCGATGCAGATTCGCAGACGATTCTGCCCGATTTGGCGGGTGATCTGACGGATTCTTTTGTTCTGACGAATCCGTTCGCTGCCAGTCCGGATGCTCGCGGATTCACCGGACACCTCACCAGCCTGCCACTGGATGACCGGGACCGGGGAATCCTTCAGGAACTGACCACCGCATGGCGAACTCAGGCTCGTCAGCCGCTGATTGCTCCGGATATTCAGACGACAGACGCAGCCGCCTTTCCGGAAACTCTCGATGGCCTTGATCAGCTGATGATTTCCTCGACCGACCTGCATCTGTCGCCGTCTGCCTGTGATTCTGTTCGTCTGTGGCTGTCTCGTGGTGGCCGAGCGATTGTGTTTGCGGATTTGTGCAGCGCAGAAACGATGGCAGCCATACTGGGCGACAATCTGCCTTTTGCGATTGTGGACAGAACATCACTGCTGCACGTGCCGCTGACGGCCGCGATCAACGAGAAGCTGACTCCGGGAACTCCACCTGAAACCCAGGAACGTGTTTTCGAAGAACCGGTCAACCTGGTGCGAATGAATCTGACCGGCGGGCATGTTCTTTGGTCAACGTCCGGATGGCCGGTGCTGGTCGAGCAGCCATTCGGAAACGGCACGGTTTATCTGGTGACCATGTCACCGGAAATTCTTCAGAAGGAAGGCGGCAGCACGGAACCTGACCCTGTTGCTCTGCAGCTGACAGAACCGGTCTTCAACACGCCGCTGCGTCCCGCCATGATTCCTGAAACGAGTCTCGCCACGGCGGCTCGGGCAAAAATCGGATATGAGGTTCCTGATCGTTCATTTGCTGTGGTCGTCCTGCTGCTGTTTACCGCTGCCGTCGCGGGAGCGGCAATGCTGGCCCGACGACTGGATCGCCCGTCGCTGGTAATTTTCAGTCTGCCGATCCTGGCCGTTCTGTTTTTGATTCCCGGAGTCGTGAAGGGGAATGCATCGCGAAATTCCGCACCGCAGACGGTGGTCGATTATCGAGTCATTCAGGCAGCGGATGGTCAGACGCGAGTTTCCGCGGATGGTGCCTGTACGATTTATCTGCCGTCTCCCGTGGCCTCAACCGTTTCCACCACCGACGGAATTCTGACGCCGCTTCCCGATCAGAGTGGTTCAACGGCATCCGCACAACGATGTGTCCGCGATGGAAGCTCATCCGTCAGATGGCCGAATTTTTCTCAACCGGCGGGACTTGAACAGTACCGGCATCGTTCTGAAGTCCAGCTTCCGGAACCGATGAAGGCGGTGGCCCGTCTTCGCAAGGGGCGGATTGACGTCTCGATCAGTAACTCAGACCTGCTGAAGCCCGAAGACGTCATTCTGGCGGGACTGGCCGCCGACCGCATGGCACTGTCTGCTGAGCGAGATGGTACATTCTCCGCTGGTCCGAATGATGTTCTGCATGCTGACCAGATCAGTCTCAGCCGCCTGTTGAGCGAAGATCAGGTGGCCGCAGCTCGCCTGTACGACACGGCTCTGAACGGAACCCACCACTTCGTTCGATTCCCGGCACAGCCCAGTGTCCTGTTTCGAACACACCACCTGCCGACGGCAATGAATCTTGAGGGACAGGTTCCTCGGGAAGAGTCCATGACACTGATGACCGTGCCGCTGCATCTGGCGGTTCCGGAAGCGGGCAAACCGATCACCATTCCATCGTCACTGCTGCCGTTTCGGGTTCTACCGGATGAAAACCGCGTGATTAGCGCCGCTTACAGCAACTCGCAGCAGAAATGGATTGCGGTCAATAACGGTGGCGAAGCCATCATGCGGTTCGCCGTGCCGGACGAATGCTGTCCGCTGGAATTTTCGGGGGCTGATGTCACTCTCCGAATTCTGGCAGGTTCTCGAACCGTGAAAGTCCTGGGAGGACGATTCGGCCAGTGGACTGAACTCAGGACTCTGGAGAGTCCGGTCGGAACATTCGAGATTTCCATTCCACCGGAGTTGCTGAATTCAGAATCTTCCG
Source organism: Planctomycetaceae bacterium (assembly GCA_041398865.1). Lineage (GTDB taxonomy): Bacteria > Planctomycetota > Planctomycetia > Planctomycetales > Planctomycetaceae > Fuerstiella. Next base: position 71,894 of record JAWKTY010000006.1, on the reverse strand, counting down.
ACCGGGGCCGATCTGTCTGGCTGAAACTGATCGTCAGTGACCTTCCGAACATCGCGGATGACATGGCCTTTCAGCCTCAGGACGACACCTGGAAAATTGAGCGACTGATGCTGACGGTGCATGGGCAGAGACAATAAATCTCAGGGAAGCCGGACAGGCGGATCAGCGAACAAAGTTTCCCGAGATTGCTGTCTGATGTGTTTGCGTTCCGGGATTCCTGGCCAGCCGGCGGTCGCTCGGCATGGTTTTCCCAGTTGGAAAACCATGCACAAATGACGTCTTCTGCCCGGGATTTCCTGACTTTTGGGGTTGTGGAGCTTGATGTTTTCCCGGCTGAGGCAACAGTTGGGCGCAGAACGGGGAGGTCCACGTCGTGGTTGACGTGATCTGCAGTTACTGCGACTATTTGCGGTTTCTGCCCGCAGCTTCTGCCGGAAGATTTCGGAATCGGTCATATTGCGGCGACTGAACAGACTGCGGGCTTTGGTGAGTAGAATTCCCTGTAAGGTTCGAAATGGGCAGCTTGTCCATCCGCCGATTCCTATAACCATTGTTATCGATCAACCTGCGCTCGCTGTGGCCGGTGACATCGCCTGCGAAAGAGCTTCTATGTTCGGACAACTCATGATTCGGTCGCTGATTTCGATGAGCCTGCTGGTGTCCTTTGCGCTGCCGCTGGCGGCTCAGGACAAGATTCCGCTGGACCTGTTCGGGAAGGACGACAGCTTCAGTGCCGCTTCTGCTCTAACAAAGGAAGCTACGAACGACGTCCAGGCGACGGCCGAACTGGTGGTGGTGGATGCTCAGACGGTTGACGTCAAAGTGCATGTCACTGTTCCTCCCCATCATTACATCTACTCACATACAACTCCGTTCGGAACAAAAACTCACATTGCTCTGACCGCCAGCGGGATGCAGCTGGCCGGAAATCTTCGTTCAGATCGCCGCCCGAAAGTGGTGCGGGAATTCGGCGAAACCATGGAGAAGTTCTACGACAAGGTCACGTGGACTCAGCGTCTGCAGGTGGCTTCGGGAACTCTGCAGCCGGGAACTCGAATCACCGGAGAACTGACAGGACAGTACTGCAGCGACAAAACCTGCCTGTTCATTGACCCGCCGGTCCTGTTCGAAGCCAGTCTTCCCAACGACTTCAAGCCCCCGACATCGGCCAATTCTTCGCCGGCGGACCAGACTACAGCACAGCCTGCGTCGCCACCGGCATCAGGCACTGTCAGTCAGTCGATCGTGCCCAACATGCGGCTGCCGCAGGGCGTTGATCATCCGCCCATTCGATACACCGTTTCGCTGAATCCGCCCACAGCTCAGCCTGGTGATTATGTCACGCTAACGGTCACAGCAACGATCGACGCACCTTATCACACCTATTCGGTGACGATGAATCCCGAAGTTCAGGGAGCGGCTCCGACTTCCATCGACGTCGACGTCAAGGGCGGTGCGGCAGTTTGGAAAACGTTCAAGTCGTCAGTGCCACCGGAAGTCAAACCGGGGCTTTCTCCCGGCGAACAGCTGGAACTGCACCATGGAACAGTCAGCTGGACTCAGGAATACACTGTCGCTGACGAACACATGGTTGTGAACGGAACGATTCACAGCCTGGTCTGTGATGATCAGAGATGTCTGCCGCCGGCTAAGGTCGATTTCACTCTGCAGCTGGGCGGGCAGTCAGGACAGGTTCCCGCAGTCGCCGGCGCGGACGAATCACAGGACGAAACGGCATTCGGCGATGAGGCTCGGAATACGGCATTGATTCCATTCATCGTGTCCGCTGTTGGTTTTGGGTTTCTGGCTCTGCTGACTCCGTGTGTGTTTCCCATGATTCCGGTCACAGTCGCGTTCTTTCTGAAGAAGGGCGAAGAGCATCCCGGGTCGGTGCTGAAGCTGGCGGTTGTGTACTGCCTTGCCATCATCGGATGTTTCACCATTCTGGGGCTGCTGATTGCAGTATTGGCCGGCCCGGCAGCTCTGAACCAGTTTGCCAACAATCCCTGGCTGAATCTGGGATTCGCTGCGGTGTTCACTGTGTTTGCTCTGATGCTGATGGGGCTGTTCGAGATTCAAATCCCGTCCGCATTGCTGACATGGACCAGCAAGAAGCAGGATTCCGGCGGAGTTCTGCAGGCATTCTTCATGGCGCTGACGTTTACTCTGGTGTCGTTTACATGTACGTTCGCGTTTGTGGGCAGCCTGCTGGTTGTGGCCGCCAAGGGAGATTTCTTCATGCCCATCATCGGCATGATCGCATTTTCGTCGGCCTTTGCCTCACCCTTCTTTCTGTTGGCGCTGTTCCCGGCCTTCCTGAAACGCATGCCGAAAAGCGGCGGATGGATGAACAGCGTGAAAGTCACGCTGGGGCTGGTCGAGCTGGCTTTGGTCACGAAGTTTCTGAGCGTCGCCGATGTCGCTTTCAGCCCGGACGGAAACCCTGTCTATCTTGATTACCATATGGTGATGGGAAGCTGGATTGCGATCGCTGTGGTGACCGGGTTGTATCTGCTGAATGTCTTCCATACGCCTCACGATATGCCGAATCAGGCAGTGGGGCCGATCCGTTGTCTGTTTTCGATCGGCTTTCTGGGGTTTGCGGCCTACATCGCCACCGGAGTCTTTGCTGCGAAGCCACCGGAAGGTGCACTTTGGGTAATGGTGGATTCCTTTGGTGCTCCGAAGCTGGATGTTGGTGAATTCGAAATCCGGCACAACGGCCTTCTGTATTCGCTTGATGTCGATACGGCGATCGCCGAGGCAACAGAGGCCAATCAGCCTCTGTTTCTTGATTTCACCGGAGTCAACTGCCTGAACTGTCGGCAGATGGAAAAGGGCGTTCTGTCGTCCGACTCAGTGCATCATTTGCTGAAGGATCTGGTGCGAGCTCAGCTGTACTGCGACATCTATCCCGGAAAAACAACTGATCCGGAGGTGCGGGAGCGAATTCTTGACCGCAATAAGACTCTGCAGCAGGACTGGTTCGGCGACGTCTCGCTGCCCGCCTACGTTATCGCCACGCCGGACGGGAGTGAAATTCTTGCACGGTTTGTGGGCCGCGATCTCACTGACGGAGTTGACTTCCGGAAGTTCCTTGCGACTGGTCTGCAGAAGTGGGAGGAACGGCAGTCGAGTGGTCAGATGACCGCCTCGGCCGATGCAGCCGGCGGAACGATCAGTGCAAGTTATCAGACGCATCAGTAATGGAGCAGGTCCCGGATCAATCCCGCAACCTCTATCGATCTGGCTCCCGCGGGGCGGTTCAGGCCGGTTTGTCCAGCGGGAGCCTGACTGACGGAAGTCTGCATCAGGCGGTGGTGTGACGAATTCTTCTTCTGCTCGCCCGACGGTGGTTCGTTCCCGAGCCTGCGTTTCCGTTCAGTCGACGATCTGCTTTCTGGTGATCGGAATTCTGGTCATCCGGGACTTCGGGCAGCTGCCGCTGTGGCCGACGGATCTGTGGGACCACGTTAACTACGGCGAATTTATTCTGAATTCCGGTCACATTCCGGAAACCGAGCCTCTGCTGTCACTGGCCGCCGATGTGCCCATGGTGAATACGGCGTGGGGATCGCAGGTCCTGTTTACACTGATTGCTCCGAAGCCCACCGGAAACTCCACCGCTCAGTCTGCCGACAGGACGGTCCGGGAAATGCCTCCAACACAGGCAGACTTACTCTGGAAGCTGACTCTGCTGCAGCTTCTTCACACGGTGACCGTCGCCGCTGCGTTGGCTGTCATCAGCCGAGTTGTCCTTTCCCGAACGGGTTCCGGTCTGGTTGCCAGCGTTGCCGCCGCCGCTTTTCTGGCAATGAATCGACAGCAATTTCTGATCATTCGTCCGCAGACTTTCGGCGTTGTTCTGTACTGCGTGCTGATTCTGCTGATCGGTCGCCGACGTCCTCCACGTATCTCCGTGGCTGTTCTGTTTGGACTGTGGGTGAATCTGCATGGATCATTCGCCACGGGACTGTTGCTGCTGTTCCTGACCGCCGCCGGTCATGCGCTGGATCTGATCCTGAAAACGCGTTCAGTGACTGCCTGGCTGACCAGTCGCGGCGTTCTGAATTTCTTGTATCTGCTGGCGATTGGAGCCACCGCCTGTCTGCTGAATCCGCATGGTCTGTGGATCGGTTCAGAAATTCTGGACGTGGGCCATCATGCCAATATCAGCAGCATGTTCGAATGGAGTCCCCTGTCGCTGGAGATGCAGCAGGGCAGGATTCTGGCCGGGCTGCTGCTGCTGCTGCTGGTCGTGCGTGTCCTCAGTCCGCGTCGTGTTCGCTGGCGCGATTTTCTGCCCCTGCTTGTCATGCTGCTGCTGACGCTTTGGTCCGCACGTATGATCAACTGGCTGGCTCCACTGATGGCCGTCCAGCTGGGTTTCGATCTGTCCACAATTCTGAAACAGCATCGCCTGAACGGACTCGGCCGGTTCGTTCACAGGCGTCATATCTGGATGGCGGCAAACTTTTGTCTGGTCGTCTGTTTTGCCACCTGGACCGGTTCAGGGCAACGACTGGTGACCGGCCGATTTCCTCCGGAAGAACAGCTGCTGTCGTCGGACACTCCCCTCGGCCTGGGGCGTTACCTTTCGAGTGTCCCGGACCCGCCATCGGGACGTGTGTTTGCTCCTGCCGAATGGGCCGGCTATCTGATGCATTGTTCGCCGGATCTGGATTGTCTGGTGAATCTGCATGTTCACGTGCTTCCCGAGTCGATCTGGCAGGACTATCTCGACCTGCTGCGAGGGGCACCCGGTATTTCTCAGGTCTTTGACCGATATCGTTTCGCCATGGTGATTCTGGACCGAAAACGCAATGGTCCGTTGTACGAGGTTGTGAAGGATCGACCTGAATATCTGCCGTGTTACAGTGACGAGCAGTGTCTTGTGTTTGTCAGAAGCCAACCGTGAAAACGAACACCATCCCATTGCCGTGAGGTGTTCTTTTACACAGTTTTTCCGGGTGGCCTGCAATCACGACATCGTCCAGCCGGGATTTCGCATTTCAAAAGTGAACAAATGAGAAGCGGCCGCGGACCGTGGCGCGGGTGTTGACGCTCAACCGCCAGACGGTAGACTCACCGCGCCGGATTCTCGCGGAATTTCGGCGAATTGTCTCACGAGTGCCGCCTGCCACCTGATCGGACCGACATTCAAAAACAGCGACTTTGCCGCCTGGTTTGGAAGCCTGCCGTGGGTGAGCATCGTTCAAGGGCGGACACTCTGCAAAACCTCCGCGAAACCCAAGTTGTCAGCTGCTCAGGCTGCCCCGAAAGATTACAGGATGACATCTCCCCGAGTATGCGTACTGCGAGCTCCCGGAACCAACTGCGACCTCGAAACGGCTCATGCATTTCAGCTGGCCGGGGCATCGGCAGAACGCCTGCATCTGTTTCGGCTGCTGGAGAATCCGGGGCTGTTGAGCAGCTTTCAGATCCTGTGCGTTCCCGGAGGTTTCAGCTATGGAGATGACATCGGTGCCGGTGTGATTTTCTCGCGTCAGCTGCGAGGTCAGCTGAATGATGCGATGCGGGAATTCCTGAATGCTGACAAACTTCTGCTGGGCATCTGCAACGGATTTCAGACCATCCTGAAAGCCGGCCTGCTGATGAGACGCGGGATCACCGACGATTCCGATCAGCGCTACGAACACGATGTGACTCTCACCTGGAATCACAGCGGACGTTACACCGATCGCTGGGTGCGGCTGAAAGTCACCTCGGGCAACAGTGTCTTCCTGAAAGGGATGCAGGAATTTGACGTTCCGATTGCACATGCAGAAGGTCGGATCGCCGTGACGTCAGACAGCGTGATCGATGAACTGCGAGCCAACCAGCAGATTTCTCTGTGCTACTGGAACGACAGTGCGGCCGCCCTGGCAGCAGAGTCCGGTGACCCGACCAACATCAGCCTGCTTCCCGAACCGTGCAATCCGAATGGTTCACTGCACAATATTGCCGGCCTCTCCGACGTCACAGGCCGAGTCCTTGGACTGATGCCGCATCCCGAGCGTTTTCTGTTTGCCACTCAGCATCCTCAATGGACTCGACTGAATCTGCGAGGCGAAGGTCAGGGACAGCAGCTGTTTCGGAATGCCGTGGAGTACTTTCGGACGTAGAAAGACCGGCGGAGGAACGTTTCCGTCAAGGCTGTCTGAAAACATTGCCAATACAGCTTCAGGTCGCCTCCGATGGACTTGACATTGAGTCGTGTCTGCGGGGGAATTCGACGGAATCGTGGCCTCGTTCGCGACAGAAAAGAGTTCACCGATGGCATTATTCTGGTGCAGTCCGACATATCTGGTGACGATGGCTGCGATCGGAGCCGCACTGGGCTGGTCGCTGAAACGTCTGCTGAAACATCGACAAAGGTTCAGGCGGCAGAAGGACGCCGACGGGACGGCTCGACGGCAGCCGTTCTGGATGGGGCCCGCCCTGGCCGTCTGGGCTCTGATGACGGTTCTGTACCTGCTGGAACTGGGCTTTGCCGCATTTGTCGACACCACCGACGCCTTCAACGCGACACTGGTGTCAGCTCGGTGGTTCCAGCGCCATGTGGATCCTCATCGCAACTCCGAGGGTTTTCGAGACGCTCGCAGTGTTCCCGGAGGACGCAGCCGTCAGGCGACCCGAGTCTTCTTCGTGGGCGACAGCTTCACGATTGCTCAGGGTGTCAACAACATGCAGGATCGCTTCACAGAACGCACTGAAGTTCTGGTGAACCAGCGTGCTCAACCGGACAGCCTGCCGGTCCACGTGCATAACTTCGGCGAATTCGGATGGGAAGTCAGCGTCATCGAAGCGATGGTTCAGGCCATGCTGGACAACGGCTGCCAGCCGCACATCATCGTCTACGTTTACATGCTGAACGACATTGAAGGCTACGACCCCCGAACCGAAGAAGCCATTCAGCAGATTCAGCAGTCCCGGACCCCGTGGTTTCTATCCGGTCATTCGTACTTTGTGAACTGGCTGCAGTTTCTGTGGCAGCAGAAGCAGGCTCAGCGAACCGTTGACTACTTTCCTCATCTGGCCGATTCCTACCGGGAAGCTCCCTGGACAGGCGTGACCAGGTCGCTGGAACTGATGCAGCAGTCGTGTGAACAGCACGACGTCGAACTCCGAATGGTCTTCTTTCCGTTCCTTCACAATCTGGGGCCGGACTATCCGTTCCGTCACGCTCATCAGCAGCTCGCTGAATTCTGCATTCAGCACAACATTCGATTTCTGGATCTTGAACCTCTGCTGTCACAGCATGCTGACGAGTCACTGGTTATTCACCGCTATGACAACCATCCCAACGAACGCTGTCACGCTCTGGTCGCCACCGCCATCGCCAACGAACTGCTGAACGACCTTCCCCGGTCTGCGACAGCAACCCCCTCGTCAGATGCCATGTCCCCTGCGTCAGACGCCGACGGCGGAGACGATTCGGATTCGCGTGAGGTCGACTGACGAAAAAAGCGGCAGGTTCGACCTGCCGCTGGTAAGGTTTTCAGTTCATCTTCGCCGGAGCGTTTCAGCCGCGAGTGAAGGCAATTTCTGCGGCGTTCGCACCGGAAACTTTGAAGCGGAAACCGTCAGTGCCGGTCATTGTCATGTTTCCAGCCAGAGCCTGGTTGTCGTTGCTGCGGATCAGGGACAGAGCTCCCTCTGTGACGGTGTAGTTCCCGGCAAAGCTGCTTGAGTTTCCATCCTTGCTGGTTGCCACCCAACTGAAGCTTCCGTCGGCCTGAAGGCTGAGTCGGACGGCAGCCCCGTTTCCGAGCGATGCGGTCCATGTTCCGACATGCGATGGCGTCTGAACCGGAGCCGAAGCCACGGAAGGTTCGGAAACAGCCGGTGCGAATGCTCCCAGAGCCTGCAGAGCTGATTGCTGAGCTCCCGTCGCTGGAGCTGTCTGAGGAACAGTGGCCGGTGCCGGAGCGGCTGTTGCAGGCTGCACCGGAGCTGTCGGCTGAACCTGAGGTGCAGCGGGTTGCGTGACAGGTGTCTGAATCTGCACCGGCCGCGATGACGCTACCTGAGTTCGCGAGACGGTCTGCACGGCGGGCTGTGACTGCACAACCGGCTGCGACTGAACGACCTGCCGTGGCTGAGCAACGGGCTGGCTGTAGGTCGGCTGGCCGTAAACCGGCTGTGAATAGTTTTGAATCGGAGCCGACGGGTATGTCGGGTACGACGAAATCGGCTGCGAGTAACCGTGGTTGTAAGACTGAACCGGCTGAGAATAGCTGTGTGACGGGGCTGCGTACCCATACGACGAATGTGAATAGCTCGAAGACGAATAGCCTCCGAAGTGTCCGCCGGAATAACCGCCGCCACCGCCGCCGCCTCGGCAGGCAAAAGTTGTCTGAGCCATGGGCAGAGTCGCCAGAGTGACAGCAGCCGCCAGCAGTGTGTTGCGAGAGAATTTCATGGGAGTTTCCTTTCGATGCTTCAGTGGAAGGTTGTTGCGTTGAACACACTCCCCACAGCGAAACCCCGTGAAATTTGTGACACCTCAAGGCGGGACTTTCTGAAAAATTCTCCCGAAGCCCCGGAAATGCAGTGTTTTGGCGTCTTTCTCGACAGAAATGGACACGGCGCCGACAGCTCGTCACGCCGATGGCATCTTCCGGCGAAAGAGGAACTCGTTGCAGCCGTGGCCGCCTCCGCAGGTGCTGAGCTTTTCCAGAACGAAGCCTTCGCGGCGAAAGAAGTCGAAGATTTCTTCGGGCCTGGCGACCTGAAACGGGTACCCGCCGATCCAGTCTTTCAGGTCATACCAGTAGCTCATCCCGCGCAGACTGCCGCGACTGTAGTTCGCGATGTTGCGGAAGTAATTCCACGGTCGCAGACGAATCGTATCCAGCAGCAGGTACCAGAGTTCACGCGAACCCATCACGGCGACGGCGAACACCGGTTTCAGAAAGTCCGGCAGCCGGTTGTAGGTACGTTTCAGAAACGTCCAGCGACGACTCCAGCTGCCCTGGTCGTTGTAGATGGAAATCGCCAGCAGACCTTCCGGCCTCACCAGCGAACTCGCGTTTCTGAGAGCCTGCCACAGATCGCCGGTGTGATGCAGAACTCCCCAGGAATACACGACGTCGAAATTGCTGAGCGTCTTCAGGAAGTCGGCATCCAGAACCGAACCCTGACAGATGGTCCAGCGATCGGAATCGGCCGCATAGCGACGACGCAGCTCCTGAGTACACGCGACACTCTGCGGATCAAAGTCGAACGACGTCACCGTCGCTCCCAGCTGATGTGCTGCCAGACTGAACAGGCCGCTGCCGGATCCGATATCCAGCAGCGACTTTCCGGACAGATCTTCCTGCTGCAGCAGCGTCTGCACAGACTGTCGAGCGATCTGAATTCTGTCGTCATTCAGAACCGTCAGAAACTGCGTCCAGTTGGCTCCGAAGGCAAACCGTTTCGAACTTCCTGGCTGATCGTCGTCGGCAGAATCCGTCACACCGGCTGCCCTGTCGAACGACTGCGTCCGTGCTTCTGCATGATGACCGCCCAGGTTTCCTGATCCAGCTGCTGCGATTCTTCAGCCAGCAGCCGCGGAATCTCGTCCACGATGGGATAGCTGCGGCGTTCCGTCGGATCGACACACACCAGAGCGTCACCGTCGTGAACCAGATCAGCCTTCGTGACCGGGCACACCAGCAGCGACTTCACCTTTTCGTAATCAAACGGCATGTCGCTACTTCTTCACAACCCAGATGTTGCGGTAGACCACGGGATTGCCATGGCCCTGAAGATACAGTGGTGCCGGGTCGGCGCCTTCCGGCAGTCGTCCCGGAGTTCCATGAGTCAGTTCCAGGTCGTTGTGGATGACGATGCCGTTCTGCCGAATGGTGGCCCGAGCATTCTTCACCTTCTTTCCGTCTTCCCAGACAGCGGCAGTGAATTCGATGTCGTAGGTCTGCCATGTCAGCGGAGGAAAGCAGGCATTGACGTTCGGTTCGGCAATGGAATAGATCCCGCCGCATTCGTTGTTCTTTCCATCCAGCCCGAAGGAATCCAGTACCTGGCATTCGTAGCGACTCTGCAGATACACGCCACTGTTGCCGCGAGCCTGTCCGCGGGCTTTCGGCTTGAACGGTGTGCGAAATTCCAGATGCATGACGTGGTTGCCGAGCTTCTCTTTGGATTCGCAGTCGGCCGCCAGCAGGTGCTCCATCGCAAACTTTCCTCGTTCGAAATGGTCCACCGTTGAGCCGTCAAACAGAACGATGGCGCCCTGCGGAGGCTTCGCTCCCATGGTCGGACTGACTCGGTGGACCTTTTTCAGAGTTCCCACTTCGCCGTCTTCATTGCTGTGAACGACAAGCCTGCCGTCGGAAATGACACAATGACCTTTTTCACCCTTCAGGATCGTCGTTGAACCCTCAGTCTTCCCGTGAGCCCGTTCCATCTTGTCGCCGCGGTTCCAGCCGTTGCCCGGCAGACCGCCAAAGTAGCCAACTGCATCAAAAGTGCTGTCGCCCAGAGCAATCACCTGAACTCCGAACGGGATGGCATCGCCGTCCGGGTCGAGCACTCCTTCGTACTCACCCTGCACTTCAAAATCGGCCCCGCCTTTGGCCGGATCCAGAATCGTCAGAGAATCATCTTCAGCGTTCAGAGCACTTGCAGAAAACGTGAGGCAAAATGCCAGCATCAAACATCGACGGACAGTCATGAAACATCTTTCTGGTGAAACCGACGGAACAAACTCAAAATCGAACGGCAGGAGCCGGTCTGAAAACTGAACCGGCCACCCGACATCGTGCAGACGTCACTTTACGCCACCGAACCGGCCTTCCGCAACCAAGCCACGGAAAGCTCGGCCGGTGTCACGCGAATTCGACGAATGCGGTTCCGAATGTTGTCGGGCGGAAGCGTGATCCGGGGAGATTTGCTGCGCACCGTGCCTGATCCCTGAGGTGTGGTTGCGGTGCGGGGAGGTTCTGCGTACCATCGGCGGATTGCCTTGGGGGAATGAGTGGCGGCCGCCTGAGATGGGTTGGTGCCGGTGGTGGTGCGAGTTGTTTTTCGGTGGGCTTGTGGAGGCTGGTGGGATGAGGTTGTGGGCGGCGATGAATCGGGTGTTGCTGGCGGGGCGGCGAGGGCTCGGAGATCGGCGAAGGCGACGGGCTCGGCGAGGTTCTGCAGTGGGGGCGGAGCGGCTGGAAGTGCGGGCTCTGCTGACGGCTTATGTGGTGGACACCACGGTGGATGAATCGGACGGCAATCTGTCGGCGGGGGATCTGAGTCTGCGGGAAGCGATTGAAGCAGCCAATGCATCGGCCGGAGCGGACAGCATTTCGTTTGCGGCGTCAGTGTTCGGGACCGCTCAGACCATCACGCTGTCGCATGGTGAATTCGCGATCACCGACGACCTCACCATCACCGGCCCCGGCCGCGACCTGCTGACTCTGGACGGCAACAATCAGTCACGCATCTTTCGTATCGACGACGGCGACGACGCCCACGAAATCGTCGTGCAGATTTCGGGACTGACAATTACCAAGGGCTTCGCCAGTGATGGCCTCGGGACGACTTCCGATGCGGACAACGGTGGTGGCATCTGGACCAGCGAGAATTTGGAAGTTCGGAATGTACTGCTGTTGCAAAACTACGCGAAAGGATTCGGAGGAGGCATTTGGTCCGATGGGACAACTAAGATTTCAAATTCCGAAATCCGGCAGAATGAAGGATCGGGTGGAGTTCACAACCGTCAAGGGGTCATGTCCCTTGAGCGGCTGCTGATCCACGGTAATCGAGGAGATGGTATATACAACACCGGTGAACTCCGCGTCCTTGAGTCGTCGATTACGGGCAATGAAGGTAATGGCCTTAATAACTTCGATTTTGCGGTGGCAGAGATCTCAGGATGCTCGATCACCAACAATCGGGCATCGACAGGAGCTGGCATCTACAACGAATCGGTTCTGAACATTCGGAATTCCGTGATCGCGAACAATATCGCGACGGGTATTGGTGGCCAGGGTGGCGGCGGAATTCACAATCTCGGACGCCTTCGCGTCGCTCAGCTGACTGTAACGAACACCTCCATCATTGGTAACAAGGCGAGGCTTGGCGGTGGCATCTTAAATGATGACAGCATATTCAACGTTGCCTCAGCCGAAATCAGAAACTCAATCATCGCCGGTAATTCACTGCGAGACGCCGGTGGCAATGACACCGGCGTGGCGAATGATCTGGATGGCTCGAAGGCGGTTTCCGGCTCGTACAACCTGATTGGTGACCCGGCGTCGACGAATGGGCTGGCTCATGGAGTTGATGGCAATATCGTGGGCCAGCCCGACAGTTCCGGTGGGCGGGAGTTGCTGGATCTGGCGACGGTGCTGGGGCCGTTGGGGGACAATGGCGGGGTGACTCAGACGTTCGCTCTGCTGCCGGGAAGTGTGGCCATTGATGCGGGCGATCCGAACTTCGATCCCAATGCCTTCGATCCGCCTCTGCTGTCCGATCAGCGAGGAACCGGCTTCCCGCGAATCAACAACGGCAACGGCGGGTTTGCCGGGCGAGTGGACATCGGGGCGTTTGAAGCTCCGGCCGTGCCGCATCTGGTGGTGGCCGAGAATGATCGCAGCTTCGAACTGGCCGAAGGCAACAGCCGCAGTATCGGAGTTTCGCTGAACCAACAACCGGCCGGAAACGTGGTCGTCACAATTTCGGAAGACAGTTCTCTGGTGGCGGTCGACCTGGCCGAACTGACGTTCACGCCGAGCAACTGGAATCAGGTGCAGTCGTTTGTTGTGTCGTCGTCGACGGACGGGGTGGAAACCGGCGATGTGAATCTGCAGGTTTCGGTGCGGGTCGATGGGAGTCGGTCGGATGCAGCCTTCGCTTCTGCGGGCGGCGACATCAGCGTGACGTTTCTGGACGCGGAATCTCGCCTGGCTCCGCCGGAAGTCACGTCCCCGACCGGCACCATCACGGACCTGCGTCCCACGATCACATGGACGTCTGTTCCCGGAGCCACGTCTTACGAACTGTGGCTGGGACTGATCGGCGGCAGCGGAGCGATTGCGAATCCCACGATTGCGGGCACCAGCTTTTCGCTGACGGATGATCTGCCGATCGGACGTTATCGAGCGTGGGTGCGCGCCTTTCTGCCGAACGACGTGCAGACCGAATGGACCAGCCGCGTGTTTCAGGTGAACGCCGCCACGACTCTGCACGATCTGCCTCTGCAGGGCGATTCGCGGCAGCCGACCATCACGTGGGACAGCGTGCCGGGAGCCGAAAGTTATCGAGTGTACATTGACAATTCGACGTCGGGCCAGGTGGTGACGGATACCACGGTTGTCGGCACCAGTTTTGTGCCGTCGCAGGCTCTGGATTTTGGAGTCCACCGCATCTGGGTGCGAGCGATCGGAGAGGGCAACTATGCCGCCGGCTGGTCAGCCGTGCAGCGTTATTCCGTGGGGCCTCAGCCGGTGACCGCTGCCTTCGCCACCTTCGACGAACGTCCAACCTTCGCATGGACCACCATGCCCGGCGTGGATCGAGTGCGATTGTACGTCACCAACGGCCGCAGCGCGGTGATTGATCGCGAAGTGACGGGCAGCGAGTTCACACCCGTGACGGCTTTGCCTGCCGGAAGTTATCGCTGGTGGGTGCAGGGCATTCATGCGTCCGATCGTCGCGGCCTGTGGAGTGACGCGGGTGACGTTTTCACCGGCGGACAAACCGGCATCACATCTCCGGCCGCTTTGGTGACAGACGGCACCGCGACAATCACATGGACCAGCGTTGCCGGAGCGGCCTCGTATGAAGTGTATGTGGCTCGCACCGATCAGCCGGGACTGGTGCAGCGAGTTTCCGGAATCGCCGCCGACAGCAGCAGCCCGTCCGTCAGCTTCGAAACTCAGCCACTGCAGGACGGCGATTACCGAGTCTGGATTCGGTCGACCAACAGTGCGGGCGAATTCGGGCCGTGGAGTCGTCCCCAATCGTTCACGGTTGATGCCGCCACCATCGCCGACGTCGCCACTCCGGTGGCTCCAATCGGTGTGACTCTGGATCTGCGTCCGACGTTCAACTGGAATGTTCCGGCTGCCGCTGCGTCTTCGGAACTGGTCCTGACCAACGGCACCACGACGTTCCACCCGACCGGTCTGACCGGAACCACATGGATTCCAACCGCAGATCTGTTGTCCGGAAGCTGGACATGGTGGGTGCGAATCCGCAATGCGTCCGGAGCCGCCGGGCCGTGGAGCAACACTGCTGAACTGAACACGTCGGGCCGAACTCAGCTGCTGACACCCACCGGCTCCACCAGCAACCGAACTCCCACGTTCACCTGGGCCACCGTCAGCGGAGCCACCAGCTACGCTCTGCAGGTCAACAACATCACCACCGGCGAAAACAACATCATCCGCGAAAACGCCCTGACCACCACCAGCTTCACGCCTTCGACCGCTCTGCCCACCGGCACCTACCGAGCCTGGGTCAGAGCACTCAATTCCACCACCGCCGGAGCATGGAGCCTGGTGCTGGAATTCGAAATTGCGTGACGGGCTGAAGCAGAGTAAACACTTCGTGTTCTTCGTGGTTCGACTGCGGCTTGAATTTTACCATGAAGGACACGAAGAGCACGAAGGACAAGAAGTTCGGGCGGTGGGCTGCAAGATCGCCACCCGCGACAGGCTTCGATTCAGTCAGCCCATGCGAACCTAACTTCTGCCTGACCTGATCAGGAAAAGTGACATCCCGGAATCTGACCGTCTCCTGACCACAACACCGTTCCAGCCCTTCTTCGTGCCTTCGTGTCCTTCGTGGTGAACTCCTGCCTCCACATGCATCCCCGTCACCGGCCAGCCGCGATCGGAATGCGCTGGGCGGCTTTGGTTGGAGGCGTTTGCCTGTTAGACTTTTGAATTCGGGTGGGGGCGTTTTCCTGGGACATGGACTTTGGGGAGTGGACGGATGAGAGGACGGCAGATGTTGACCGGGTTGGCGGTGGTGCTGGTGCTGGGGAACGGCAACGGGACATTCGGTCAGGAAGCTCCGGTTGACGTCTGGCTGGGAACGGGAGCGGGGAAATTCAGCAAAGGGATTTATCATTGTACTCTGAATTCGGAGACAGGACGGCTGTCCGAGCCGACTGTGGTGGCTGAAATTTCCGGGCCTGGCTTTCTGGCTCAGCATCCCACTTTGCCTCGACTGTACGCGGTGGGAACGCTGAATAACGTAGCGTCCGTCGTGGCGTATGCGATTGATGGAACCGGCCGCAACGCCGGACTGACTCGCATCAACAGTCTGGAAATCGGCGATGGCGGTGCTGCTCACGTGTCCGTCGATCGAACCGGTCGGACACTCCTGACAGCTCAGTACGGCGGCGGCTCGACGGGCGTCTTTTCGCTGAAGGAAGATGGTTCCCTGAACCAGCGAACTCAGCTGATCAAACACGAAGGCGGTTCGCGGGCGGTTCCGAAACGTCAGGACAGTTCGCATGCCCACTGGACGGGATTTTCTCCGGACAATCGCTTTGCTTTTGTGCCGGATCTGGGGCTTGACCAGGTTGTGATTTATCGGGTCGACGCGGCGCAGTCACAGCTCACGCCGCATGGTGTCGGTCAGATTGCGGCGGGTGGCGGGCCTCGGCATATGAAGTTTCATCCGAACGGCCGCTGGATCTATGTTCTGCACGAGCTGGACCTGAAGGTGACGGTCTTCGAATATGATGCTTCAGCCGGCACGATGTCGGCAGTGCAGACGGTGGAAACGGTGCCGCGCGATGAACTGGCCAAAGAGGAAACAGCCAGTGCTTCGGAGATTCGCGTTCATCCGAACGGGCAGTTCGTCTATGCGGCGAACCGGGGGCATGACTCCATCACGGCGTTTCGTGTCGATCCGCAAACCGGCCGACTGACACAGATCGAACGGGAATTCATCCGCGGTGCAACTCCGCGAAACTTCAACATTTCACCCGACGGCAAATGGCTTCTGGCCGCGGGGCAGGATTCACATACTCTGGCCAGCTTCGCGATCGATCCGGACAGCGGCGAACTGACGTGGCATCGCAGCATCGTGCATGCTCCGTCGTGCATCTGCGTCCTGTTTGGGTATGAGTAACGACAGTTCCTGAACGATCGCGGAAAGCTCCGCCGTGCGCGTCCACCCGCAGTCTGCTGGTTCACCATGATGAGATGAGCGTCAGGCAGCTTCGCGGAATCTGAGTTGTGGTTTTTCGATGGTCACAATGGTGTTGGCGGGAACGCTGCGGCTGAGCGTCACTCCTGAGCCGACGCGGGACCCGCTGCCGATGACGGTCGTTCCTCCCAGAATGCTGGCGTTGCTGAAGACCGTCACATCATTTTCCAGAGTCGGGTGACGCTTGGTTCCCCGGATGAGATTGCCCTGTTCATCGCGGGGAAACGACCATGCTCCCAGAGTGACTCCCTGATACAGAGTCACTCCTGAACCGATTTCGCAGGTCTCTCCGATGACGACTCCGGTGCCGTGGTCGATGAAAAACCGTTCGCCGATTTTCGCGCCCGGATGAATGTCGATGCCGGTTTCGCGATGAGCCCACTCGGAAAGGATTCTGGGCAGATACGGAACCTTCAGGCGATACAGCTGGTGGGCGAGGCGGTGGACCAGGACGGCTTCGATTCCCGGATAGCACAGCAGAATTTCATCGGCGGTGCTGGCGGCCGGATCGCCGTTGAACGCCGCCTGAACGTCGGTCTTCAGAATCTGCCGGAGCATCGGCAGAGTGCTCAGGAATTCAGTCGTCAGTTCCGCCGGAGTTCGGTCCGAAGTTCGTCCGTCGTCAGGGTGATGCAGCCGAGGTGCCGACTGACGAACATGTGTGAGTGCTCGGCCGATTTCCAGACGCAGCCGAGTCTGCAGACGCTGCAGAATGGCTGACTGTTCCCGGCCATGATGCAGCGTATTCACGTTGCGCATTCGGCGGTATCCGGGGAAAATCAGTTCCCTCAGGTCCTGAGCGACGGCGATCACGCCGTCCACAGATGGCAGCATCGCTGTGTTGTTGTCTGAGTTTTCGAGCAGTGCTGAAACGATGTCTTCCATGCGGCGATTACCTGGAGGATGGTCGTAACGGTTTTGCTGAATCATCGACAGACAGGGATCGTGCTCGTGAAACCGGCCAGCAGTCCCGCGATGACCAGTGACAACAAGCCATCCGATCAGCAGAAATCTCTGGGCAATCGTTACCTCCGGCAAACTCGCCAGGCATCATTCGATGCTCCTGAGTTTCGGCAGAATCGGCCAGGACGATGTCTCAGTGAACAACAGCGGAAGTTCCTGCCGATACCGGCAACAGGTGATGCTGTGAACCGATCACGATCAGTGAACGATCGCGGCTATCGGTGATCAGTCACGGTTCGAAATCAGCATTCTCAGCATTCTCAGCATTCTCAGCATTCTCAGCATTCTCAGCATTCTCAGCATTCTCAGCATTCTCAGCATTCTCAGCATTCGGTAACGAGCAGTTCCAGGACCTTTCCTTCGATGACGTCCCCTGCAGAAACTACCTCTGACTACTGGAACGACACACGGCGGCCGCTGTGCTGCCTGTTGTTTCTCTTGCCGTGGATTGTGATTTACGAAGCCGGAATTCTGATGCTGGCGGGCACGGAACCGGACCGATTTCGAAACGGCGCCGACTACTGGCTGCGTTCGCTGCTGAATGGCATCGGTCTGTCACAGGGACTGCTGCTGCCGCTGCTGGTCATCGGCATCTTTCTGACGTGGCATCTGTGGCGAGGTCAGACATGGACCGTTCGCGTCGAAACTCAGGTCGGCATGCT
This sequence comes from Planctomycetaceae bacterium, assembly GCA_041398865.1. Lineage (GTDB taxonomy): Bacteria > Planctomycetota > Planctomycetia > Planctomycetales > Planctomycetaceae > Fuerstiella. The sequence goes on along the minus strand of JAWKTY010000006.1, from coordinate 54,102 downwards.
GGCGGAAAGTTTTCTGCTGGCCGTGGCTCTGATGATGCTGGGACAGGTCCATCAGCTGCTGTTCGTCAATCTTCAGCCTGGTGATGCTGATCCGCGACTGCTGGCCATCGGTGACGCCAGCCTGACGATGGCGGTGTCTTACATCGGTGCGGGCGTATACGAAGAAGTGATGTTTCGCCTGCTGCTGGTTCCGGCGGCGTACCTGTTGTTTCGGATGTTCGAGTGTCCTCGGTATTTTGCTGCAGCGATGGCGGCGGTCAGCACAGCATTCCTGTTTGCTTTGGCTCACCACGTCGGCCCGACTGCGGATGCGTTCAATCTGTTTGTGTTTTCGTTCCGACTGGGAGCGGGCACTTTTTTCGCCGCTGTGTTTCTGCTGCGTGGCTTCGGGATCACCGTGGGCTGTCACGCTGCGTATGACCTGCTGGTGGGAGTTCTGCTGCTGAATCCGGCGGCGAACTGATCGACAGCGGCGACCGAAGGCAGAAAAGCCGGATCGTGTGTCCCAGAATGATTTCCGGCGGACGGGATCCAAAGACGCGTTTCAGTTCCGGAGAACTCTGCAGACGATTGATGCTGATGGCATACCAGCCGGGCGTCATCTGAGGTTCGCGGAACGAAGGCGAGCGGCAGGGGATTCCGATGTCGGCGGGATCGAACAATGCATCGCAGCTGACGAACAGAGGCAGATCATCAGTCCGCTGATCATTCCAGCGTTTCAGCTCACCCAGGCGCTGTCCCCAGTCGAGGTTGCTGCCCAGCAAATGACACCAGCCGCGTTCCGGGCCGCCCGCGGGTTCGTTGAAGTATGTCAGGCCGTTGGGGAGTGCCGCCCAGCAGCTGACGGCTGACCACGACAGCAGCAGCCAAACCACCATTCGCATTCCGGATCGGGTTCGCAGAGTACGGGACAGAACGATGGCCGTTGTCAGCCAGGCAAACGGCAGCACCGGCAGAATGTATCGCAGATGTTTATTGAAACCTGTCTGCAGACTGACCAGCGTCAGCACCATCAGCGCCGGCAGCACCAGTGTCAGCAGCGATGCCGATCGAAACCGTCGGCGATGTTTCCACCAGAGCACTGCTGCCGCTGCCGACAGCATCAGCAGTCCGACAGGAGTCTTTACAAGGATGGCATACAGATAGTAATACCACCAGCCGTGATCACGCCATTCGCCTCGCAGATATGATGGCTGACCCAGTTCGAAATCAACCTTCTGCAGGTCAATGCCCTCGACGTAGTCTGCCGGAAGCGGAACCGGGATGGAACTCAGCCACGTCGCTGCAAATCGATTTCCCGGAACGTGCGTCGAGGGCTGATCGCCTTCTGCCGCCAGGCCGGTGAGGCTTCTGCTGAGAAACTGGAATTCTTCCAGCGGCCGAAGCGAACCTTCGAACAGGTAACCGGCATTTAGCCCGTAAAGGCCGATTGTCAGAATGCCGATCAACTGCCCCGTGAATACGCTCGAACGAAAGCGTTGTTCAAAAGCCATCTGAACCAGCAGAATGGACGGCCAGAGGATCAGCAGGAGCAGCCATGTTGATTTCGTGAGCAGTGCGATGCTGAGTGTACCGCCGGCGAGCACTGCGTTTCTCCAGCTGCTGTGTCGGAGCCACTGATGAAACCTCCATGAAGCCAGCAGACCGCTCGACGTTGCCGCGGCATCCGGGGTGATGAGTGCTCCGTGAGCCAGCAGATTCGGACAGCAGATCCACATGGTCGCGGCCAGCACAGCGGCTCGATTCCCGGCCAGTTGACGTGCCCACAGAAAGCTGACCACCATGCCCACCCAGCTGAAGGGAATGCAGGCCAGCCGCGCGAGGCTCATCAGCGTCAGAATGCGTTTTCCGTTTGCGGAAACCAGAGCCTGTCCGGTGACGAATTCTTCCCGTGCCAAGGGCTGTGACTGATAGCTGTGCCAGTCTTCCCGGTGATCGACCATCAAGACCGAAAGTGCGGCGACCGATCGGACCAGGGGCGGGTTGACTCGATAAAGATCGAAACGTCCGAATCTCCAGTGACTCAAACCCGCTGCCAGATGAGCCGGTTCGTCCAGAACAGGACTGTTGTCGAACGCCTGCCATGCCAGCAGAACTGTCTGAACGGCCAGCAGCAGAAACAGGCAGGCCGTTGCGTGGCGATGCAGCCGGAATTCCAGTCGTGTCCAGCAGTGTCGCATCGTGATGAGCAGGTTTTCAGAAAACATTGGCACGGATTGACGTCGTGAGCGTTCGAACACGAATTCGTCAGCGTGCGAAGTCATCAGAGCTCGACGGAGTGTTCTATTCGCTGCCGGATGATTCTCCGGAAGAACCGCTGCCGCCGTCCTTGTTTCCTCGGCGACCGCGTCGTCGACGTGACCGTTTCTTTCGAGGTGCGGCAGATCCATCTCCATCCGCAGATGTTTCTGACGATCGAGCAGTCGGCTGTGAACTTCGGTCTGCGGCCGAAGTCTCGTTTCCGGTTGTCGTCGTTTCGGCGCCTGAAGACTTCGAACGGCCTCGGCGACGACGACTGCGGCGTCGCTTCGGACCATCGGAGCCGTCTCCTGCCAGGCCAGCCTGGTTTTCTGATCGCGCGCCCGCTTCGGCTCTGAGTTCGGGGGAACGCTGATCGATCGGCGATTCAGGAAGTCGATTGATGCGAATTTCGGGCAACTCCAGCCCGTCTCCGAAAGCATCGTCAGAGGCTCCGTCGTTTGCGGAGCCGTCATCGAATTCGGTCCCCGAATCGATCTCTGCCCGCAGATACCCCTTGCCTCGGCGCGGAAAATGTTCCTTTTTGGGAACGACTTCCGGCAGTGGCATATGAGCCGGCAGTTCCTCAACCAGTTCATCCGGCGTCGGATTGACGTCATCCGGGCCGTTGTATGTGACAAACGGTGTCGGGTCGAAGGCAGGTCGTGGAACCCGGTCAATCAGTTCCATGAATTCCGGCGGAGTGCTGCAGGGACAGACGCGCGAGGTGACTCGGCCTCGCGTCAGCACCGTGCGACCGCACCGCCGACATTGCCATGTCCGCTGAATGCGAAGTTCATATTGCAGAATGGGGCCCTTGATGGCAGAGCTCGCTGGAAAAGATTCGAATCGTCACAGCGCGGGACGGCGCGGCTGCGGGAAGAGGAATTCTGCATTCGGGCAGCAATTAACGCAACTGAGCCCGTCGGCTGACCAGTGTCGCCACGGCGTCTTCCGGTTTGCCTGACCGCCCCTGCAGCACGTGGATGTGGATTTCGGAACTGCTGCCGTCGTCGCCGTAGATCCAGATTTCCTGAATTCCGCCGGACGACACCACCCGAACTCGGCGGTCAGGTTTTCCCAGAATCGTGACGACCTGAAGCCCCGTCATGCCCTTGACGACCCGGCCTTCCCGCATCGCCAGATCCACATTTCCCGATGGCAGAGCCGCGACTTCCGCATTGGTCAGCCACTGATTTTTTAGTCGCGTCCAGCCGAACTGTTCCAGTCGCTGAGCGATCGCGGCCGCTTCTTTGGGAGCCGTTTTTTCAGAAAGTGACCACCCCTGCTTCAGCAGATCCACGGCCGTTGTGCGGTGCGGTTCGTGCTTCCATCGCTCGAACGCAAACAGATACTCTTCGGCCGTTGCCAGCAGACCGTCCAGCTGTCCGTTCATCAGCCGCTTCTTCTGGGCCGCCAGCCACTGTTCAACAGCCTGAGGCAGTTCTTCAGAACGACCTGTCGATGTCAGCAGTTCGTCAAGTTCATCCAGTTGCCGACGAGTCAGCTGACTGACTTTTGAAATTCGAAAATCGACATAACGGCGGCGAGCCATTTCGGCTTCTGCCTGATCTTCCGGAAGCTCCTGTTCGAGCATCGCAGCGATCTCCAGCCCGTTACTTCCGTCGGTCTTCAGGGTCTTCAGAATCATCGGAAGCCTGAGTTTGCGATAGTAGCGCCGCTGCATCTGAGTCCGCACGGTTTCATCTGCGGCTTCGTATTCACCGACGGGATCCTTCAGAAATCCTTGTTCGGTGCCGGAATCTTCGAGACGGTCGCGACGATCCCAGGCTGGCAGATGTGTTTTCAGATTCTTCAGAACCTGAGCGTCATCGGCATCCGGAACGGTGACGGCCGCAACCAGAGACTCAAACCGAATCGCTTCCAGCGCCATCGGGTCAACATCAATCGTCGCACCGAATTCCGCCAACCGAGCCAGCTTGACGGAATCTCCGCGAGCGAGTTCCCGCTGACGTTTGAAGGCATCCATCCTGAGGTGCAGCACCTGTCGACGAAGACTTTCGTCCTGATAGAATTCCGCCAGCTTTCCGAATTCGTCCGCCACTTCGTACCAGTCGGACATCTGTTTCGGATCCAGCCGTTCAATGCGGCTGATCAGTCGTTCTGAATCTGTATTTCCGACAGCGATGCGACTGACGTCCATTGTCCATGCCGAACCGCTGCGTTTGAGAACTCCTGAAACAGTCATGCGAACACCGGCCTGCAGGCCCTGAGGCATGGTGGTGTAACGAGTTGGAGTCATCTGAATCGAAAGATTTTCAAGCCGAAACATCCGATCGACTCGGCCTGCATACCGACCGTTGATGCTGACGACGGTGCCGTCTTTTGCCCATGCCGCCCACTGATCTGTCTTCTGCAGCATGTCCTGAACGCTGATCGTTTGTGACAGAGCTGCCCCGGGCAAACAGATGACCGTTGCGACAATCATCAGCATCGTTCTGATGAGAAGGCTCATTGCGACCTGTTCTCCACGTCAGTGCAGTCGACATCCGGTTTCCCGTCCGCGATCGGATTCGTCCCCCGACATGGTACTCGGAATGCCTGGTCCTCGTCACAGCCTTCAGCAGAAGTTGTTTGAGTTTTCGGCAAGGCCGACGTTTTCCGACGATTGTCGCCACATGGGGGCCTGGCGGAAACTCGAGCATCTTTCGAAATCGCTGACACACTCTGCCTTGCGGAATTCAGTTTTCTGCCGTCGAAAAACGCTCGGCGCGGGCACATGGCAAAGCAGATTGCTTTAGACTGTCGTTTTCGTCCGCGATGGAATTCCGGCACCAATCTCTCATGAACGACCGGCTATTATCCCGGACGCCAGAAAACGAGACTCACATCCTGAAGTCGTGGCGGTGGCTGCTGGTGTTCGGGTTGCTGGCCTGCGTTGGCGCCGCTCTGGTCATTCCGTTTCCGCTGGAAGGTCGGTTGTGGGGAGAACTGTTCGATCTTGCGCACGCTCCGGTGTTCTTTCTGGGGCTGTTGGCCTGTGTTGGATTTCTGGACCCGTCCGCGATTGGCCTGCCGGATCGGTTTGCTGCTTTGGTCCGCATGACCGGCGACAGAATTCTGCTGATGAGTTTCGTTCTGGCTGCTGTTGGTGGTCTGGGAGAATATCTTCAGCGCTTCGTCGGTCGCAGTTCCAGCTGGTCAGACGTGGCCGCCAACACCATCGGGCTGACGGCCGCTGTGTGCTGGATTGCCGCTCGTTCTGTTCGAGGCGTTTGGGGATCCATGCTGAAGCTGGCGGCCGTCGTCCTGCTGATTGCGGTCAGCATTCGACCGATGCTGGAAGCATGGGACTGCGTTCAGCAGCGGAACAGCTTTCCACTGCTGGCATCATTCGAACGAACTCGGGAACCGCACAGCTGGATCCAGCGTTCGGCAACGATGGAACGCAGTCAGGAATGGAGTTCCGCTGGGCAATGGTCGGCTCGCATCCAGCTGCCGCCATCCAAATGGCCCGGAGTGGCGATGGCTTGGTTCGAACGTGACTGGCGGGGCTTTCACGAGCTGACTCTGGATATGCATAACCCGAACGACGAACCGCTTGACGTGGTCGTCAAAATCTTCGACCGTCAGCATGCGGAAACCGGTTTCGAAACTCAGGATCGCTTCCATCACATCGTGACGCTCGCACCCGGCTTGACACAGCATGTCCGCATCGACCTGGCTGAAGTGGAGAATGCACCGGTCGGCCGCCGGATGAACATGGAGGAAATCTGGCTTCTGGAATTCTTCTGCGCCAAAACTCCAGCTCGCGAGCGGGTTCTGTTTCTCGACAACATCCGACTTGCGTCGAACGGCAATCAGCAGAATGCCACCGATCACAGTCGCTGAAGAAGGCGCCCGGCGGAGTCTGTACGTGAGACTTCCGCCTGACAATCTCACTGAGGCCGCGTGAACTGCGTTCCCATTCAGTCTCGTTCGAAGAGACTTTTCAAAACCGATGGCAGCGTCTACAACCACGATCAGATGTTTCAGCGATCGCCGGCGCGGGAGGACGAGATGTTCCGGCCGGGCGAGTTCTGCAGATGTCGCGTTCTGTGGACAGTTCGCTGGATTCCCGGACGTATCCTGGTGATCACAGAGACCCCATGCACGACATCCGACTGGCAGTTGCACTGATTGCATTCGTTTCGATTGCCACTTACCTGCTGACATTTCGCCTGCTCCGAAATCGGTCGAATCGAGTGATCGAGCTGGTCGCGGCGGTCGTTGTGCTGCTGATTCTGGTTTACCTGAAATACGTCTGGGGTCAGTTGTGGATTGTTCGCTGGATTCCGCTGCCGTCTGTGATTGTGCTGTCGAACTGGTTTCCGATTCTCCTGGCACCTCTGGCCGCCGCCTGCTGGATTCGACTGGGACGTCCCATTGATCTGCACCGGAATTCGCCGCATCAGCATGCTCCGGCCACTGTCACCACCTTTCTGCGTCGAGTCCCTGTGATGGGGACTCTGGTGTTTGGTGCCGCCTATTCCGTGCTGTTTTTTGTTCCACAGGAACCGCCCACCTGCGGCGAAGACTGGGAGCAGCCGTTTTATCCGATGCGCTGGCCTGTCTGCCGCCAGACAACGCCGCATACCTGTTCGGCGGCAGCTTCGGCCACGATGCTGCTGACGCTGGGGATTCAGTCCAGTGAACAGGAAATGGCGACGCTTTGTCTGACAAAGTCCGGAACTACCTGGCTGGGTCTGTATCACGGACTTTCAACCAAGTTGCAGAGAACCGGTTATCAGGTGGAATTCTTCTCGGGTGGCCTGAGTGATCTGCAGCAGGCTTCGGCTGAACATCCGGTACTGCTGTGCTGTCGACTCGACCATGCCGAAGCCAATCAGTACCCGGATTATGTAGTCAACGGCGGCTGGATTCCGGGAATGGCGCATACGGTGGTGTACTTCGGAGAATACCGGGGAACTCATGTCGTCGGTGATCCGTCGCGCGGCTATGAAGGCTGGAGTACAGAAGCGCTGCAGATTCTGTGGACCGGTGACGGCCTGAGAATTACCGGAGCCCCGTTCGATGATCAGGAAAATCCCGCGGACGGCGCTTGAGATTTCCCCTCGCGTCTGCTGGACTATGCGGGCGGTCATCACCACATGCCGTTCTTCACATACATTCCCACAAGCCTCGGGGCCGCTGTCAAAACCGAGTGCCGCATTCCCACCTTCACCACCAAAGTCTGTTTCATGCATCGCCTGATCGTCGTCGTACTGTTGTCTGTTGCCAGTGGTTCTGTGTTCGGTCAGCCGACATGGAAGCAAGCTCCTGAAGGTCAGCCGGTCCTCGAACGCGGAGCTCCGACAGCGGAAACCGTTCCGACGAAGGCTCAGATTTCCGACACCGTGTTTTCAGCCGGTCCCGCCCCGAAATGGATCTGGGGCGAAAACAACGATACCAGCTATGTGCTGAAAAAGTCGTTTACTCTGAAAGACGTAACGGCGGCCAAACTGATGGCGTCGTGCGACAATGTGGCCACGATTTTCATCAACGGAAAACAGGTCGCGACCAGCAGCGAATGGCAGGAACCGATGTCCGCAGATGTCGCCGCCGCTCTGAAATCCGGCGACAACGAAATCACAGCTCAGGTCAGCAATCAGGGTGGAGCAGCAGCGTTCGTTCTGAAGCTGGCCGTGCAACCCGCGGCCGGTGATGTGAGCTATGTTGTCAGCGACGAAACGTGGGTTGCGACAGCGAAGGATTCAGCGAATGAAGTGGCCGTTTCTAACCGAGGCAATTACGGAGACGGGCCCTGGAACCGAGTCTTCGACAACGAAGGCGGTGCCGGCGGAGTTCCCAACGGCACGTTTGAAGTGCCACCGGGCTTCGTCGTCGATCGGCTGTTCACGGTTCCCAAGGACGAGCTCGGTTCGTGGGTCTGCATCGCGTTCGACAACAAAGGCCGACTGCTGACCAGCGATCAGGGCGACAAGGGCATCTGCCGCATCACTCTGCCTCCGGTTGAAGGCGGAGGGGAGACTGTCGTCGAACGGCTGGATTTCTCAAAGTGCGAATTCAAGCCCAGCGGTGCTCAGGGCATGCTGTGGGCCTTTGATTCTCTGTACTTCTGCTGCAATGGCGGACCGGGCAGCGGGCTGTATCGAGCTCGTGACACCGACGGCGATGATCAGTTTGACGAGTGCGTGAAGCTGAAGGAATTTCGAGGCGGGGGCGAACACGGTCCGCATTCGATTCGCCTGTCTCCGGATGGCAGGCGCATCTTCGTCATCGCCGGAAACCATACTCAGCCTCCGTTCAATGCCGGTGAAGAGGTTGAGAATAAAAACTACAGCAGCCGCATTCCCACCAACTGGGGCGAAGACCTGCTGCTGCCTCGCATGTGGGATGCCAACGGACACGCTCGCGGCGTGCTGGCTCCGGGCGGCTGGATCGCCAGCACCGATCCGGACGGTCAGACCTGGGACATCTGGTCCATCGGCTACCGTAATCCGTATGACATGGCGTTCAACGCGGACGGCGAACTGTTCGCGTACGACGCGGACATGGAATGGGACGTTGGCACTCCGTGGTACCGACCGACTCGAGTCATGCATGCCACCAGCGGCAGTGAATTCGGCTGGCGCAGCGGAACAGGCAAGTGGCCGGAATACTACGTCGACAGCCTGCCCGCGATGGTTGATATCGGACCAGGTTCGCCTGTCGGTGCGGACTTCGGATATGGTCCTCCGCTGAAGGCCGATTCACCCATCGCGAAGAATGCTCGCGCCACAGTTCCGGCATCAGCGTTCGGCAGCGAAGGCGAATTCGTGTTCGCTCCGCTGAAGTTCCCGGCCAAATACCAGAAGGCGTTCTACATCTGCGACTGGACCTTCGGCACGATGTACGCCATTCACACGGAACCCCATCAAAGCAGCTACAAAGCCGTCAAAGAAGAATTCGTCGCCAGGAATGCTCTGCCGCTGACTGACTGCGCTGCTGGTCCTGATGGTGCTTTGTATTTCACCGTTGGTGGACGAGGGACGCAGTCGGAGCTTTATCGGGTGACGTATGCCGGCGGGGAAAACACGTCGCCGACGGAACTCGTCGACTTGAACTTTAGGGGACACCGAACTCTGCGACGGACGTTTGAGCAGTTTCAGGCACGAACGTACACCTTTGATGAGCTGCGAAACGCCTTCAAGCAACAGGGCATCACTATGAACTCTCTTCCGGATTTCATCCGGAAGGACCGCTATCTGCGGTATGCCGCCCGATCAGTCATTGCGGGTGACAAGGACTGGATCGAAAGTTTTCAGCGTCGACTGCGCGACTCAGCTTCGGACCCGACCTACCTCGTTGATCTGACTGTGGTTGCTGCGCGTCAGACTTCCACAACCAATGCAGATAGCGCTCTCAGAGGAGCTTGCCTCAAAAGCTGGGAACAACATGCCTTTGGTGGTCTGTCGAACGACATGAAGCTGGATACGCTTCGTGCCCTGTCGCTTGCGTTTATCCGCCTTGGAGAACCATCGGACGAGGAAAAAGCAAGTTGCCGCCGTGGGATGGAAGACGCGTTCCCTTCAGAGGACTGGCGAGTCAATCGTGAACTGTGCCAGATGCTGGTCTATCTGGATTCCCCCACCGTCGTCGCAAAGACCATCGATCTGATGAACGCTCCGCCGCAGCGGGAAGACATTGATATGGGTGGCCTGCTGACTCGCAATCGAGGCTACGGCAGTGCGATCAAGGCGATGATCGATAACCAGCCGGATAAGCAGCAGATGTGGTATGCGTTCTGTCTGCGAGTTGCCAAGGTCGGCTGGACTCCGGAACTGCGAGCCGACTATTACCGCTGGTTCGGGCGAGCTCAGCAGTGGTCCGGCGGCAACAGTTTCAAAAAGTTTCTTCAGAACATCGAACAGGAAGCCTGGGACATCACTCCGTTTGATGATCGCATTCTGGTCGAACGAGCGGGAGCTCGCACGCCGTACAAGGCTCCGGAACTGCCCAAACCCGCTGGCCCGGGCAAAGAATGGACCATCGAAGAAGTGCGAGCTCTGGCGGCCGATGGTCTGAAGGGGCGCAGCTTCGAACACGGCCAGAAAATGTTCGCGGCGACTCGGTGTGTGCTGTGTCATCGCTTCGCAGGAGACGGTGGAGCCACCGGACCGGACCTGACTCAGCTGGCTGGCCGGTTCAGCATCGAATCGCTGACCGAAGCGATCATGGACCCCGGCAAAGTGATCAGCGACCAATACAAGGCCAGCATGGTCGTGACCACGGCCGGGAAGTCGATCAATGGTCGAATCGTGTCCGAAAATGACCACCAGATCAGCGTTCTGACCGATCCGGAAGACAGCAGCAAGGTGGTTGACCTTCCAAGAAAAGACATTGAAGAAATTCAGGATTCCAAAGTCTCGATCATGCCCGCAAAACTGCTGAATGCCCTGAACCAGGACGAAGTTCTCGACCTGCTGGCTTATCTGCTGAGCCGCGGGAATGAAAAGGACGCCATGTTCAAGAAGTAAGGGACAGCCCTGCGGTTCGCATGCGTTGCCCGCCCGCTTTTCTGAGCGATGCAGTCGCGTTTTCGAGCGTCAGCCCGGATGTCGTCTGGGGACAGCCGGTTCTGAGTTTTTCTAGCGGGAAAGCACAGCGTTTCAACCCGGAACGGGTTGAACAACATAGCCCGGGGTCAACGCGAAGCGGCGCACCCCGGGTCTGTGGTCATCAATACACGAGAACCCTGTAGGGGTTCAACAAAGGAACAAAAGTCCGCAGATGGACCTTGTGGAACCCCTTTTGGGATTCAGCTCAGTCTATTGCCATTTTCCCGCGGTGGTGTGAATCCAAATTCCGGATTTCGTTAAGTCCGCATGTATTCCCATCAGGATATTTCTTCACGTCTGAGGACAGCCCGACGTCGTGCAGAGTTTTCCGTTTCATGATCCAACACGGAAGCAGCGGGAAAGTCGTCGGCCGATTCTGAGACCGTGCCGATGTCTGCGCAGTGCGCTTGACCGCAAATTCTGATCAATTCTATACTTGGGGTTGGAACGGGACAGATGCCGAGCTGAAAAGTGTGGCTTCTGTTGAACGAATTCACTGGTCACCATCGAAACGAACTCCGTCTATGTCAGAAAATACGCCACTTCCTCATCCTCCTGTCGTCACTCATCATGATGACCGTACGGAACTTGAAAAAGCTCTGCTGAAGCTGAAGCTATGGGCTGAGGAAAACGCGACCACCTTAATTTACGGTCTGGCTGCAATTCTGGCGGTCGCGGCCGTGCTGGTGTACATCAATCGAATTCCGGGAGGCAATGTCGAAGCGTCCCGAGCTCTGCTGCTGGCGGTGTCTCCGGAAGATTATCGCGACGTCGCCGATCAATACGGAAATTCGGAAATCGGTCGGTGGGCTCGTCTGCGTCAGGGCGACCGTCTGCTGGACAACGCCGTCACCAACATGTTCTCCAATCGAAAGCTCGGTGTGGACGAGTTGGCTCAGGCGGAAGCGGCCTACAACCAGCTGGCCGACACCCCGGGACTCAGCAACGAACTTCGGGAACGTGTTCTGACCGGGTTGGCTCGAGTTCAGGAAACTCGCTGCGACGGCTCTGAGGAATCGACTGCAAAAGCGATCGCCGGTTGGCAGCGCATCGTCGATGAATTCAGCAACAGTCTGGTGAAGGACCTTGCCGAAGATCGCATCAAGGCACTCGCGACCGACGAAAGTAAAGCCTTCTATACCTGGTTCCAGGCTCAGAATCCCAGCCCGATCGTCCCCGGCACGCTGCCGGGTCAGTCGGCCGTCCCCGATGTTCCCGATATGACGATTCCCGGGCTGAATTCAGGCGACGAGAAGCCAGCCGACGAGAAGCCAGCCGACGAGAAACCAGCTGACGAGAAACCGGCTGATGAGAAACCGGCTGACGAGAAACCGGCTGATACAGGTGGTGAGAAGTGACGTCTGACGGTCGTTCGGTTGAGCGATCAGACGAATCGAATGACGACTTCGACGAGGATCAGGCCGAACCCGGGGCTGACGGCAGTTCCGGCGGTGATCCGGTCGACATCACGGTGGAATCCCGTGCTCACGGCTGGCGACTGGATCATTATCTCAGCCGCCTGTTCGGAAACTACAGTCGAGCTCACCTTCAGAAGGCCATTGAGAGTGGTCAGGTGACGCTGAACGGATTGCCGTCCCGATCATCCCGCCGGTTGCGAGTCAACGACGGATTACGCTTCGCCTGGAGGACGCCGACCAGACGCATTTTCAGCCGGAAGATATTCCGCTGGACATTCTGTACGAAGACGACGCCATCGTTGTGGTCAATAAGCCCGCTGCGATGGTCGTGCATCCCGGCCGAGGCAGTTATTCGGGCACCATGGCCGCTGCTCTGCAGTTTCACTTCGATTCCTTAAGTGACATTGGCGGCCGACATCGGCCTGGTATTGTTCATCGCCTGGATCGGGACACCACGGGTGTCATTCTGGTCGCTCGCGACAATCAGATTCACCAGCGTGTCAGCAGTCAGTTCGAACGCCGCGAAGTGAAGAAGGAATATCGAGCGATTGTGCGGGGCATTCCGGAACTGGAATCGGACATCATTCGGACCCATGTGTGCGTGCATCACCGAGTCCGTGAGAAAATGATGGTCTGTGCTCCGGGTGACCGATCGCGCGAGGCGGAAACGTTTTATCGCACGGCCGAAAAACACTGCGGCTACGCTCTGATGGAACTCCATCCGCGCACGGGACGGACTCACCAGCTGCGAGTCCACATGCAGCATATCGGCACGCCGATTGTGGCCGATCGGCTGTACATGGGCGAAGACCGACTGACCGCCGGACAGGTCACGAAGAACCTTCAGGATGAGACTGTCCTGATCGCTCGGCAGGCTCTGCACGCGTATCGGCTGACAATTTGTCATCCGGTGAGTGGAAAAACGATGACGTTTGAAGCACCATTCCCCCCGGACTTCCAGCAGACTCTGGATGCACTCAGAACCGCTTCAGCATCCCGCGGCGGTGACCGAACTGCAGAAACCCGAAAGTGATTTTATGAAACTCGCCAAAGTTCGCCTGCCCGACGGAACGCCTTCCGTCGCGGCTCTGCATGTTGATACGGTCCAGCCCCTGGATCTGACTCAGATCAGTCACTGCCATACGCTCAGCGATATCCTGCATTCGGAAGATCCTCACGGCCTGGCCAGGTTTCTGCTGCGACCGGATACACCGCTGATTCCTCTGGAAGACGTTGAGCTGCTGCCGCCGATCGATCATCAGGAAGTCTGGGCGGCCGGTGTCACCTACAAACGCAGTCAGGTGGCACGGATGGAAGAATCCGAAAGCGGTGCGTCGCATTATGACAAAGTCTACACCGCCGACCGCCCGGAACTGTTCATGAAGGCCACGGCGTCACGAGTATCAGGCCCCGGGCAGCCGGTGCGGGTGCGAGCTGACAGTTCGTGGTCGGTTCCCGAACCCGAGTTGACTCTGGTCATCAATCCCAAAGGGAAAATTGTCGGTTACACCATCGGCAACGACATGTCGGCTCGGGACATTGAAGGTGAAAATCCTCTGTACCTTCCGCAGGCCAAAGTCTATCGACAGTGTGCCGGTCTGGGGCCGTGTGTGCTGCTGGCGGATGAACCGCTGAATCTTCAGCAGACTCAGATTGAACTGATCATCAGTCGAGCCGGCCAGCAGGTGTTTCGCGGGACGACGGATCTGGGACAGTTGAATCGAAAGCTGGAAGACCTTGCCGGCTGGCTGTATCGCGAAAGCGAATTCCCCGCCGGAGCCTTTCTGATGACGGGCACCGGGATTGTGCCGGATGACAGCTTCACTCTGGAAAACGGCGATGAGGTCACGATCACGATTGCGGGCATCGGCACCCTGAAGAATCCCGTCGTCAAGGGCTGAACAGGTCATGGCCGAATGGCGCTGCGATCCGCTGACCGGGTCGCGAATTCTGCTGGCGACGTCACGGGCCGGTCGTCCGGTTCATCTGGGAACCTCGTCAGATTTTCCGTGGGACTCGGCGGAATCGCGGGCGGACGATCCGTTTCTGGAAGGACACGAACACGACACCCCCGATGAACGACTGGCTTTACGTCGAGCCGGCAGCGAGGTGAATTCGACGGGCTGGCTGCTGCGAGTTGTTCCGAATCGGTTTCCGGCGGTTCTGGCACATTCTCCGTGCCCGTTGCCGGAGGACGTTTCGATGGATCGCATCTTCCAAACTCGGACAGCCGTCGGAATTCATGATGTGGTCATCGAATGCCCGGACGGCCGCAGTCGGCTGGTGGACTGTTCTGTGACAGAAGTCGCTCGAATTCTCACCGCCTGGCAGAAACGAGCTGAGGTGATTGACCGTGACCGGACGATGCAGAGCCTTGCCGTTTTTCGCAACGAAGGAGCCTTTGCCGGTGCGTCTCTGCCGCACTGTCATTCGCAGATTCTGGCTCACAACGAATGCGACGAACTGCTGCTGCGGCGTCTGCAGCGAATCGACGAATGGCGAGAGGCCCGAGGCGGTTCAGGAATCTGTCTGTATCAGTCGTGGCTGCAGGCGGAACAGCGAATGGGAATCCGCATCGTCCGAACACAGGACGACGTGGCGGTCGTTTGCCCGTTTGCATCGCAGGTCTCGCGACAGGTGCGTTTCTGTCCGATGAATCAGCGCTGCGGAGATGCTCAGCCGTTTTTCGAACTTTCGGAAAACGCTGTCCTGACGCTGGCTGCCCTGCTGCTGAGTGTCATTCAGACATTGGCTCGCCAGCTGGGGGGATTCAGCTTCAATCTGACTCTGACTCTGCCTCCGGTCGGCCAGTCCGAACGCTTCCCATGGATGCTGGACGTGTTGCCTCGAACCAGTCAGTTCGCCGGCTTTGAGCTGCTCAGTCGGTCAGAAATCGTGACCCATGCGCCGGAAGAGACGGCGGCGTGGCTGACTGAACAGACGAACTGGCTGGCTGCGACTGCCGTGGACCCGATCTGTCCGGAAGGCTGGCAGTGGCGATGACATCCGTTGAGTTCGCTGTCAGTCGTCGATCAGACTGTCGGGATCGAAGACGGGTTGAGTCGGCTGAATGATCGTGGGCTGATTGCCGAACAGCATGACCTGCATTTCCGAACGGATGCTTTCCAGACATTCCCGAAGGCGTGCATGCAGTTCGTCAGCAAAATCTTCGGCCTCCAGCACCGCCAGAGTTCGATCGAGAATCTGCTGATCGCTGACGGCATTCGGGTCGTGATTCTTAGCGGCAGACCGCAGGTCACTCAGCCGAGGCAGATAGGCCTGCCGCAGATGTTCGCTGAGTTCGCGAGCCATGTAGTTTGCCTTCCGCAGGCGGTCGACCAGCGGGAGGTCTGTCAGTCGTTCAAATTCAGCCATCGAAAGACTCACTGATGAACCGAGGCGGGAAGTTAGAGGGGCAGGCTGATTAGAGATCGAGTGATGTCCCGCAGCCTGATTGAAGGGGAGACGTTTGCGTACCGGGACCCATTAGACCAGCCTGTGGTTTGGTCAGTCAATGCCTCACACAGCTGTGATCCCTATGTTTTCGGGCATTTCCGGCATCAGGTCCTGTGCCGCCGGGGTCGGAATTGACCTGTCGGACGGCGGATTTCGCCGGAGTTTCTGCTCTGAACATCGCTGGTTGGCTCTGCCAAGGAATTGCCGCACGTGACCGGTCAGGTTCGTGTTTACCTGAAAAGTCATGCAGTGGTAATGTTCCGCGATTCCCCGAGTGAACCCAGCTGCGCAGAAATACGCCCATGAGACCTCTTCGAACCGAGCTTCGCCGAACCAGGATTGCGGAATTCATTCTGGTGTGTCTGTGTTTCTGCGTCCTGACGGGCTGTCAGCAGAAAAATGCGGAAGTGTCTGCACTTTCCGATGATGATGCGATGCTGGACGAGCTTCTCGGAGATCTCGATTCGGGAAATCAGCCTGCCAAAGTGCCGGAAGCCGACCTTTCGGAAACGGATCCGGCGGAACAGGCCTTCCCCGAACCTGCCGTCAGCCTGAATGGCCCATTGTCCATACCTCAGCCGGAACGGAGTTCTCTGAGTCCGGTGAAGGCCGCGAGTTCTGCGGGAGCGCCGATTCGGACGGCAACACACCAGCAGTTGAAGCTGAAGCTGGAACGAGGTGACCAGTTCGCTCTGGTGAAAACAGTCCGCCAGAATCTGGTTCAGAAGTCGTCGCATTACCCCGCGACAGCCAGTACTCAGCTGGAACTGCATATGCAGATTCAGGTGGCTGATCAGAAACCGGATGCTGTTCTGCTGAACGTTCAGTATGTCCGAGTCCGTTATTTTCACGACGTCAACGGAGACACGGCCAGCTTTGATTCCGCCGCCGGAGCTCCGGCGCCGGAGAACATGCTGCCGTATGCCGGGATGGTCAATAATGGGTTTTCCTTCTGGTTGGACGCTGATCACCGCATTCAGCAGATGCAGGGGTACGAGGAATTTCTTCAGCGATGTGTCCAGCTGGTTCCGGAACAGCGTCGACAGACACTGTTGACCGAGCTTGCAGGGAAATTCGGTGACGACGGCGTCGCCAACTTCGTCGATGACACCATTGGCCTGCTGCCGGCCGGGAACGATGTACCCAGTACCGGGATTCAGGTGGGTGATGTGTGGTATCGCGAGCGAAAACTGGAATATCCGACGCCTGTTCGCATGAAGTCTTCCTGCCGCCTGCTGGCTCTGACTGCTGACCGAGCGGAAATCGACATCACGGGAACGATCGATTCAGGCAACCAGGCCCCCGAGATGACTCGGGTTGGCGGACCGGAAATTCTGCTTCGCGGCGGCCGAACCATGGGATCGTGTACCATTGATCGAGCTTCCGGACTGCCGCTGTCGCTGAATCGAAGTCGATATCTGACCATGCAGATTACGACAGCGGACGGCGTGATGGTGGATCAGGAAAAACAGATCGAAACCTCACTGCAGTCCACGCCGGTCAGCCGTGGCGCCGTAGCGGCGACAGCGGCGACTGGTGTTCCGTCGCAGATGAGAACTGCTTCCTCGAACGGGCTGGTCCCGGCATCCGGTGCGTCTCCGCGGCCGCAGATGTCGGCAAATCCGTTGAACTCGGCACCGCAGTCCCATCAGTTGATCCAGCCCCCCCCTTACCGAAACGGCATCCGTCAGGTCAGTGGGCAGGCTCGGAATGGCACCGCTGCAGAACCGAATTTCAATGTTGACCCATCGCAGCTGCAAAGCCAGGTGCAGGCCGTGTATCCTCAGGAGTAGTGCCCTGCCGGAGCGATCAGAGAACGAGAACCGACAGCATTGAACGTTCCTGGTCTCTGAAGCCCCGATCAGTCGCAGTAACTGAGCGCCATCAGGCAGTAGGCGGTCACCAGATTCGGATCTCCTTCGTACCAGCGATCCGCCGGATTCACCCAACTGCCGTTCTCCTGCTGCAGCGACGCGACTCGTTGTTTGAGCTCCGCTCTCCAGTCGTGAACCTGACCGGCTTCGTCAGCGAAGGCGTCATCTCCCAGCGCGGTCATGGTCTTTCCGAAGGTGTGGAAATAGTAGTACAGGCCCTGCTGTCCCATGCCTGGATTTTCCTGCAGAGTGTAATGCTTCCGGATCCACTGCAGGGCCATTGCCACTCGTTCGTCGTCCTTCTTCAAACCGGCATAAATCAGGCTCTTGACACCTGCATAGGTCATGCTGCCGTAGCTCCGCAGACCGCCGTTTTCCGTGGTGCCTGCCTTCGAATCGCCTCCGGCTGCCGGAGTATAATAAAAGCCCCCATCATTGATCAGGCCGGCAAATCTGGTGTCGTTGCCGTGACCTTCCAGGTTCTGAGTTCTGGAGACGAACACCAGAATCTTCTGCATGGCTTCGTCGTCTTCTTTGACCCCGGCGGCTTTCAGAGCCTCGATCAGATACTGAGTATTGGACATGTCGGGACGCTGGTGAGAACCATATCCGCCACCGCCCCAGGCCGGATGTGAAGATTCAATTCCCTCTCCCTGATCCCACTGCAGCCCGCGCAGAAACTTTTCCGCTCGACTGATCTGTTCGTTGTAACGTCCGTCCTGATTGGCGGCGCTGAGTGCAAAGACGGTGATGCAGGTTTCGTAGTTTTTCTGCAGGCTGTCTTTCGTGTGAAAGCCTCCGGACGGCTGCTGCTGAGCCAGCAGGTTTTTTAGTCCGTTTGCAACCATCGGATGGTCGGCCGGCACACCGCTCTGCAGCAGAGATGCCGTCACCAGACCGGTGATTCCCACCATTTCCGGCTTCGTCCACGAACCGTCCGGGTTCTGGGTCACTTCCAGAAACTGCACCGCCTTCTGCCGAATTTCGCTCAGAGACCGATCTTCGGCCTGAGCGAAAACAGTCTGAGTCAGCAGGAGTCCGGTGACAATGAACAGATGAGTCTTCATGAACTTGTTCCGAAAGGTTGGTCCTGAATCTGTGAATGGCGAAGGTACAGTACGCCATTGTCTTCGGTGCGAATCCCGAATCGTCGCGATTCCGGGATTCTACGGGTGTCGATAGAGCGAGAAAAGCACCGCATCTGACAGTCTTCCGGAAGTTCACAGGAATTGTCTTCTGATTTCGGGAAACCTGTTTTTGTCCGGCAGGTGCTTGAAACGACTGCAGTTCGCTCTGTCTGGCGATCGCGGGCACGAGAGACCGAATTTCATAAAAAGGACCGCTTGATCGATCTTGACAGGATTTTTGAAAACGGCAGATTCCGCAGATTTGAAACCCTGAATCTGCTGTCCATGGAAGGAATCAGATGGCTCGCTGAAATTTATTGCTGCGTGTCTGTTCATCGCCGGATATGTGTCCGCTTTCCGGGGCATTTTTGCTCATGCAATGAAGGTGGGAACCTGCGGCAACACTTTTTGAGCTATTTCTTTGTGTGGGATATGTTCTGCGGCTGGACGGCCTGGGACAGTCGGACTCATCTGATTGCCGAAGGGACCAGCGGAAACTACTACGAGCTGCGGGAACCCTGGGGCGCGTTCACCCGTTCGGTCATGTGGCTCGAATCCACTATGACAACACGAACCTGCTGCTTCCCCGGCACATCGACAGTGTTCTGAAACACACCGACCATGAGCAGGTGGATCGGGTGTTTGTGATCGAGGAAGTCTGGCCGAAGCAGTACAACCTGCCGCCATCACTGTACGCTCATTACTTCGGCCGGAAACGATCGCCAGAGTTACTTCATGTGCGAGCCATCTGCACAGATAACGGAAGCGTGATCACTTGTTTCCCGACTGGAATACTCAGCAGTGTCTGGATTCCACTGCCGATAATCCGAGGGTTGCGCCGCCAGGCTCAGCAGGCAGCACTGATGTACAGCACGCTGTTTACTCCCAGTCATTCGTCGCAGACATCCGATCCAACTCTGTCGTCCGCGGCTTCCTTCACGACCAACTGAAATCATCGCCGATCGGCACAAGCTGGTCGGCCATCGGTTTCCCTGTTCTTGACGCGGTGTGCCCACACCCGATACGAGCTGATGCTCGAAACGCGACTGCGTCGCTCAGAAAAAGATCCTCGCACTGTGCGTGCATCTGACAGAGTAAGACTCTCAAGTGGAGCTTCACGGATGAAGCCTTTCAAACCGAATCAGAGCGAACACATCAGCAGACATCTCATGCGAAACTTCTTTTCGGGTGGG
This sequence comes from Planctomycetaceae bacterium, assembly GCA_041398865.1. GTDB lineage: Bacteria > Planctomycetota > Planctomycetia > Planctomycetales > Planctomycetaceae > Fuerstiella. The sequence continues at coordinate 34,235 of JAWKTY010000006.1, read as the reverse complement.
AAGAGGTTCCCTACGGAGCGTCTTTCCTGTGCGAATCATGCTGTTCCTCTGGCCGCACGACTCCGCCGTGGCTGCGACTGCTCCCGTGTTCGGGAACTGTACACATCCGATGGCACTCCGGCTCAGCTGTTTGAAATGTTCGGGCAGGGACCGGTGCTGCTGGTGCTGTCACCTGCGATTGCGGTGCCTCTGTTTGAATCATGCTGACGGCACTGTTGATGACCATCATCGGCCTGAAAACCCGATGGTCGCCGCTGGTGGCGACTCCGCTGTACATGTACTTCAATCTGCTGGACGGTGTCGGCACCATGACCGCGGCCCGGTCACTGCGTCGCACATGCTGTGGTCATGCTGACCGTTTCCCGTTGTGGGGACGTGTGGTCCATGGATGGCCAGGCTGAAGAAACGCTCGGCAACGGGTTTCTGGTGTTCTGCCTCCCTCGCAGTGCTGGGTTCGGCCCGTTCGGCTGATGCAGCTGCTGTTTGCCTTTTGTGTATTTCGGAGCCGGGATTACCAAGATTCAGACGGCTGCGTTCTTCAGCGGCGAACAGATGCGGTACTGGATGCTGAGCAACTGGAATTACAACAATCCGGTCGGCGAAGTCATTGCCATGTGGTCACCGCTCCTGCTGATGAGTGCCTACCTGACGGTGGTCTGGGAAATTCTGTTTGCCTTCCTGGTCTGGCAGCCTCGCTGGAGAATCCTCATGTTGGGCGTCGGGGCGGGCTTTCACTTCATGACCTGGCTGCTGCTGGGGCTGTACGTGTTCCCGGCCATCTGTGTCAGTTCCTATCTGGCATTTGTGTCAGAAACGGACGTACTGAAAATTCGCGGCTTCATCAGCCGACACGGATGGCGACACACTCTCAGTCGCCCGCTGACATGGGCGTCGGCCGTGCTTGAGCGAGCTCCTTCTGTGACGCGGCCGGCACTGACATGGACCTGTGCATTGCTGGCGGCCGGATTTCTGTCTGCGGAACTGGACCATCGGCTCGATCTGTACGGGAACAACGGACAGAAATACGCCCTGCAGCCAATGGATGCAACCGTGGCCAAAGCCATGATTTCCAGGGAACAGAAGGTCCGGGAGAAGGACAAGTTCTTCAATTTCGAAATCGGAACATCGACCATCGGCAATCAGCTGGCCAATCGCAGGACAGAATTCCGCTTTGGTGAACAGATGATTGCTCAGTGCCAGCTGAATCCACCACACGAAGACATGTGGGTGGAATGCAATCTGGAAGACGCCGAAGGCCACACCATCGATCAGTTCGGTCAGTTCGTCACACGGGACATGATGCGAGCCAACTTTGAATATGCTCTGGGCAATCGCCTTGTGGCAGGCGACTATGTGATGGTCCTGAAAAGCGCCAATCAGGAAATCTATCGCCGTCCGTTTCGGCTGACAGGAACCCCGCCACAGAGCAACTCTGTGGAAAGTCTGCTGACGAACTGATTGGTCGGTATTCGCTCTGATTTACATCTGATTCAGGCGGATGACCGGGAACATGTCGCCATGGTTCTGCCGTCACTCCGCAATCGACGAGCGGAGCAGACGCAGCGGGATTTCGTCACTCAGAGCAGTCCAGTCCGAAATAGCGATGAATAAACTGCCTGCGGCTGTCCTGAGTCTGTGCGTACTGGACCAGAGCGTACAGCTTTTTCTGATCACGCAGCAGCTTTTCGTTCAGTCGATCCGTATCCGCCAGCTGAGGCGGCAGTTGTGACACCTGAATACGGACATCGCTCAGGTCCAGTTCGTCCTCGATGACTCCGTATCGCTGCAGCATCGCCAGTGCCGTCTCGACGCGTCGATCATGCTTCTGCCGATCACACAGCCGTTCCCGCAGCCAGTCAATCCCGAACGCTCGAACCTGTTCAGCATTTTCCGTCAGATGGTGGAAGACTTCGCGATAGAAGTCCGCGTCCGGGTTGCTCCACCTCAGGAATTCCATCTGAGTATTCAGGTCGCGCTGGTCGTACAGCAGCATACATTCGGAAGGACGACCATCCCGCCCGGCTCGTCCGATTTCCTGATAATATGACTCCATTGATCCCGGCACGTCGGCGTGGATCACAAAGCGGATGTCTTCCTTGTCGATTCCCATTCCGAATGCGTTGGTTGCCAGGACCAAAGGGTTTCGTCCGGACATGAAATCTTCCTGAATGGACCGCCGCTGACGCCGATCCAGATCGCCGTGATAACAGACATGGCGAATCCCGTCGGCTCGCAGGCGTTCGCTGAATTCCAGCAGAGTTCGGATCAGCGTGAAATATACAATGCCGCTCCCGGACTGCTCAGCGGCGGACCAGCGACGGATAACATCCTGAATGGCGGCGGTTTTCTCGTCCGCGTCCCAGACATCGATCACTTTCAGGTCCAGATTGGGCCGTTCGATTCCTTCGTGAAACATCCGGATGTCATCGGGGTGCAGCCCCAGCTGGGCCACAATGTCCTGCTGGACATCCGGAGTGGCCGTCGCTGTCAAAGCGATGGTGACAGGGTCGTGCAGCAGCCGTCGCAGATCGGCCAGTCGAGTATAATCGGGGCGAAAGTCATGTCCCCATTCGCTGATGCAGTGAGCCTCGTCGACGGCCAGCAACTGCACGCTGCGTTTGGCGATGATGTCCAGGAATTCCGGTTTCCGAAAGCGTTCCGGAGTCACATACAGGATGCTGTAGCGGCCGTCAGCGATGGCCTGATAACGGAGTTCGCGTTCGGAACGGTTCAGAGATGAATTGATGAACGTCGCCGCAACCCCCTTCTGCTGAAGGGCATCCACCTGATCCTTCATCAGCGCGATCAGAGGGGACAGTACCAGCGTGACTGGAGGCCGTTCCATTGTGTCCGTCGCCGCCGCAGCAATCGCCAGTGCCGGAATCTGATAACACAGCGATTTGCCCGATCCGGTCGGCATGATCACCAGAGCATGCTGTCCGCTGAGGACGTGCCGGATGATCTCAAGCTGGCGACCTCGAAACGCATCGTAGCCAAAGGTTTGTTTGAGTAACTGAGTGAAATGTGGCATCAGATCGGAGTGCAGGGATCGGCGGTAATTGACGGGGCAGTATAGAGTGCTGGAAAACTGTCGCGACTTCAGGCCGTCAAAAAACATGACTGCGGGGACCGGTTGGCTTTCGGAAATCAGCTTCTCTCTGCACTGATATTTACCCCATCTCGCCCCCGGCCCTTGACCCATAAGCCGTGTTTTCCCACAGTGGTCAGCATTCTCCGTCGCCGATTCACAACGAAATCGGCTGTCCGTTTGAGGTTCAAAAGCAGGCTGGCGCTTCAGTGAAACACTGTCAATCTGCGGGTGACTTCATCGATTGAGGCAACCGCAGTTCCGGTCTGTAAACTGATTGACGACATTCATGATTTTTTAATGCGGTCCAGTTTTTCGGGACATGAGGTCAGACGTATGATCTGTGATGAGTTCGTGACTCCACTTCTTCCTCTTACGGGGCATCGTGCCATGGATAGTTTTTTTCGTGACAGACCGCGGTGTCGATCCGGGTTCACCCTGATCGAGTTGCTTGTTGTGATTGCGATCATTGCCATTCTGATCGCGCTGCTGCTGCCGGCCGTGCAGCAGGCACGTGAAGCAGCGCGGCGGACTCAGTGCCGGAATCATCTCAAACAGCTGGGGCTGGCTCTGCACAATTACCACGATGTCCACAACACCTTTCCGCCAGGCGCGGTGATCTTTCTTGGGAACTCATCTGCGGGCTCCGGGGACACCACCACCAGTGCCGCGACGACCGGCGGCTGGGACACGATCTGGCGCGGGGCAAATGGCGGAAGGTGTCAAAGCTGGATGGTGCAGATTCTTCCCTATGTTGATCAGGCTCCGCTGTACAATCAGTGGAATTTCAATCTCGATCTGGTGGGGAATCAGGCATTGGCAACGATGCAGATTCCGACGTATCTGTGTCCAAGCCGTCCGTCCAGCAGGCATAATCCAGCGATCGGATATCAGGGCTGGGGAAGCGGTCACAACGACTATGGCGGCTGCTTTGGCGCCGGAAATCTCACGGGGAACAGCAGCTCGAACAAGAATCGGCTCTATTATGGCACGAATTCAACCTCCGCCCGCGGCAGTCTTGGGAACAAAGGAGGCATCTTCGGAGGCAACACCAGGACCCGGATGCGAGATATCACGGACGGAACGAGTGGCACGTTTTTGACCGGCGAAGTTCAACGACTGAACGGTGGATTCACCACAAATACGAGCATCGACGGCTGGGCCGTCGGGGGCCTTCCCACATTGTTCACAACAGACGTCGTGAATCAGACTCGCATGGGCATCAACGGCGATCAGCGTGAAGCTCCGGGATCGGATCACGAAGGGGGAGCTCAGTTCGGAATGGCCGACGGTGCCGTGCGATTCGTGAGCGAGAACATCGACGCGACTCTGTTTTCTGCTCTCGGGACTGCCGGCGACGGCGAGGTGGTTGGGGAGTTCTAGCGAAGTCCAGGCCCGTCCGGCGTGCCGAAAATCCGGAACCACGGTTGGGTTTGCAGGGGCAGAGAAACGGACGTGGCTAATTGAGGTGTGGCAGGCAGCGAACTGCTTCGGAGATGACAAATGAAACAGACGCACGGATCGGACTTTTTTCGGCGTTGCAGGGTGTGCTTGCTGATGCTGCTGGTGGGGATGGCAATCGGCTGCGGGAAGGGCGATCGACCTGATCTTGCCACTGTAAGCGGCACAGTGACGGTGAACGGTGAGCCTTTATCGGGAGCTGACGTCATCTTTCTGCCCGCTCAGGGTCGGCAGTCGTATGGACGAACTGACGAAAACGGTCAGTTCGAGCTGACGTATATCCGGGATACGAAGGGAGCCGTGGTCGGTCAGCACACCGTGAAGGTGAACTCGGGACGCGTGGATCCTCAACAGGTGATTACTGTCGTCGTCGAACCCGGAGAAAATGTGATCCCGATCGAGTGTACCGCTGGCAAAGGGATTCCCTCTGAGGCAGAGCGGGAGATCTGACCGACAGCAACAGCTTCACGACGCGTTCCGCTCACCCATCACTGCATCTTCACTCGTGAAGGAGGAATCGCGAAAGCTGCCCTGAGGTGTCAAAAAGCTGGTATTGCTGCGGGATTCAGTGGGACAATTTTTTTGTGATTGCGCCTCGTCGAGGCGGCTCCACACAACCGACCGAAACCTGTGCAAGCCCAGGCCATGTCAACTCCGGATTCCTGCCACTTTAGACCTGCCCTGCTCTATCGTGCCTGCCTCGGTCGAACGCCGTCAGCTCATTAGCAGCAAAACGCTTAGCAGGACTGCCAGCACGATGGCGACGATCATCAGCCGACGGAGCAACTCTGGCTTGTGTTGAGCGGGAGTGCTCGCGGAATGCCGGTTGCCGGGGGTCTCCCGGAGTTCGTCTTCGTCAAACAGGTTGTCAACGATCGAACGCCGCCAGCCCTGGCCGTGGGCTTTCCGCTGATCAATGACATCAACGAATTCTCCCGTCACCGCCAGCAGCAGATTTCCCAGCCTGCCCTGAACATCCCGAGCCAGCAGGTCAGGATCAGGGTGCCGCAGATCGGCAATGATTGCACTCATGCCTTCCGCCTGCACGCGGTCGGAGGACGCCGGTTGCATTTCGTTTTGCTGTGGGCGAACGAGAGTTGCCACTGACTGCAGGATCGTGCCCAAAGACCGGAGATCGCGAAGAGCGAGATCGGACCACGATGTTCCGGACAGCGAATGGCGAGCTGTGGCGATCCAGACATTCAACCCGGAATCCAGAACGGTGATTCGCAGTTCATCCGAGACCATGATGTTGTCGGACGTCAGGCCACCGTGGATCAGGCCGTTGTTATGGAGATGCTGAAGCGTCGACGCCAGCTGCCAACCCACGTCAGTGAACTCGTCCCAGGTCAGTGTCCAGTCGCCAGCCAGTCGTTCGGACAGCGCCCGTGCCCGGCGGCTGGTCTGTCCACCAGGTGAGCCGATCCTCATCGTCCGCCCAGCCCAGAAAGTCGGATAACCCGTGATGTTCCAGGTGAGCGAGAGTTGCTTCGTCTTTGCGGAACGCTGCCCGGAAATCAGCCAATTCCGACAACTCTGTCGACATCTTCACCAGTCTGATGGGCGAGCCGTCACGGGTCACCGCATCGAACACATCATGAGTTTCACAGGAGCTGACCTGTCGAAGAATCTCAAACGGTTCAATGCTGTCTGCAGTCACGACGCTATGAGAAGTCAGATGGATTGCCAAACAAACCTCCCGCTCCGGATGCCCGGCCCATTCCGCCACGCAGATCCGCGTTCGGTTTTCTTACGGGGCGTTCTTCTTCGACAGGTTCTTCCTTTTTCGCGGATTCGGGCTTCTGTTCCAGAGCCTTCAGAGACAGGCTGACTCGTCGGCGTTTGCCATCGACTTCCAGCACTTTGAAGTCCTTTTCGTCGCCCACCTTCAGAACCTCGCCGACACTGCCGACTCGCCGCCATGCCAGTTCGCTGACGTGAACCATGCCCTCGACGCCGGGTTCCAGTTCGATGAAGGCTCCGAAGTCAGCAATCCGGCTGACTCGGCCGGTGACGATACGTTCGGACGGATATCGTTCTGCCAGACCCTGCCACGGATTCTGCACCAGCTGTTTCATTCCCAGGCTGATGCGGTTCTTTTCACGCTCATATTTCAGAATTCGGACCTGAACTTCCTGACCTTCCTGCAGAACTTCGTTGGGATGGTTGATTCGCGACCAGGAAATTTCGCCGATGTGCAGAAAGCCGTCGATCGGGCCGATGTTGACGAAGGCTCCGTAATTTTTCAGTGTCTTGACGACGCCGGTGTGGTCCTGCCCGACTTCGACGGTTTCCCAGAACGAAGCCTGGTTCTGATCGCGTTCCTCGACCAGCAGCGCTTTGCGACTGACGACCAGGTTCCGCTTCTTTGGCTTCACTTCGGTCACTTTGACACTGAGCTTCTGGCCAACGTACTGTTCCAGATCAGACACAAAGCCCAGTTCGATCTGACTGGCCGGGAGAAAGCCCTTCAGACCGCTGACGGTGACCTGCAGTCCGCCCTTGTTGACGGCAGTGACCTGAGCATCCACGACCTGACCGACGGACAGGGCGTCCCAGTTACCGCCAGCCTTCGACCGAGCATGCGGCAGCCGGGCCCGTGTCAGCCCGTCCGCGTCAATATGGTCAACGACGACTTTCAGTGTGTCACCCACGACCGGTGGTTTGTCAGCGGGGAACTGCTTCAGAGAAATCACGACGTCAGAAAGCAGCCCGGCATTCAGAAAGACATCGTCATCATGAATCAGCTGAACGATGCCGGTCAGCCGACTGCCAGGGCCGATTTCCTGAGGCTCAGTTTTTGCTCCTGCCGCTCCGTCCTCGCCGCCATCTGCGGCGGGAACATTGATCGTTGTGACGGGTTCACTGACGCCACCCATCGCCGCAGCGATTTCGGCTTCCAGGTCGGAATCCAGGTCAGCGTCGCGAGGAATTTCCACCTGCTTGTCGGCTGACGGAGTTTCACGTTGGACAGCGGGCAGGTCCTGAGTTCCCACAGCTCGGTCTTCGGTGCGAACACCCAGCTTCTGACGAATGCGTTCGGAAGCACTGCCGCCGGACGTTTCAGCCTGCATGGCCGCCGCCACTTCCTGATCCGCCGGATTCGGAGGCAGTTCTGCTGATGGCGTCGGAGGTATTTCGCTGATGGGAGCGTCGGCAGGAGATGAAGACTGAGTGTCCACCTGCTGAATTTCAGCCTGCGGCTGTTCGGACGGAATGGCCGATTCTTCGGGGGCTGGTTGAGTGGTCGCGTCTTCGGCGACCGCCTGAGCTTCGGGTGATTCTGTCAACCTGTTCTGCTGTTCAGTGCCCTGAGAAACTTCTTCCGACATATCACAAGATCCTGTGTGGTCGACTGTGCGGGACAAAGTCGAACCGGTCCAAGCTTCAGTCAGATCCTCAATCTGACCTTCTGTCCGATAAAGTGCAGGTTCCGCCCCGCACGTGACGCCGCTGAGGATAGCCAAAGATTTTGCCGTTGGCTACTACGCATCGGGAATCTTTAGCGCCGGAATGCCGGTTGCCTACTTCCCGCCGGAACTCGATACCTGTGGCACGTCGGCGATCACACACCGAAAGCCGACGGCATCACTGAGCTGCTGATCGGGAAATTCCCGGACTGTGGCACAAGTCAGCAACCCCGCTGAATCGCGCCAGGAGCCTCCCCGAATCTCGTGTTTTGCCCCGACTTCGCGGTCCGAAGCGGCTTCCGTCCGGCTGGTGGCATTGGGGGCTGTCGGAGGATCCTGAACGAATTCCCACAGGTATCCATGAACGTCAAACAGACCCCAGGCATTCGGTTTCAACACGCCGACTGCAGGATCGTTTCCGGCTGCGTTTCCCGTGTGCCACGCGTACTCGTCCAGCAGATTCGTGGATTCGTTGTCGCCGGCTGCATCGCCGAAACAGAACCGAGTTCCCGAACCGGCTCGGCAGCAGTATTCCCATTCCAGCGCTGTCGGCAGCCGCACTGTCTGGCCCGGTGCAATCAAGCCTCGCTGTTTCAGGATCACTGTCAGCCGAGTGCAGAATTCCTGAACGTCACCATAGCTGACATTCTCGACAGAATTTCGCGGCCCCTTCCAGCGGCTGGGATTCTTTCCCATGACGAACTGATACAGCTCCTGAGTTGTCTCAAACCGACAGATGCGGAAGTGATGAACCAGCGCCGCTTCCTTCAGTGGCAGTTCGAATTCGGACGGAGACTTCTGGCCGATCTGAAAAGAGTTCGGGAAACCGTCTGTTCCGGGACGAATGTCGATGCATTCACGAACGAAGCGGTCGACCGTTTCTTCCGGTTTGGGTGTTGGCATGGCTGTTGGTCGATCCTGTCCGGCGGCCGTTTCTGAATGCCACACCATCCACAACAGCATTGTCATGCTCGACGCCGAAAGGATCATTGAGTGGAAAGATGAAGTACTCGACCGGTTCATAAAGCCGTGTGTCCGTGTGCTGAGGTCAGGAAGCATTTGCAATTAGGAAGTACGCGCTTCCAAGAGGTCCAAGCGCCAGCTTCGTGTGATCTCTGCCAATGATGACGACAGCCCGGCAAAAACTCAAAGCTTTGGAGATCCCGGCTTCAATGCGTCCGGACAGCAGGACGTTTCGCAGGGCGCGACACGTCGAAATTCGGCTCCCCGCGCGGGGCTGGCGGCTACTTTCCAAACCGTTCCTGATAACGCTGCCGAGCAGCCTGGCGGACTTCTTCGGAATCGAAGCCGATGGTTTCCAGAGCAAACCGGAACGGTCGTTCCCGAGCCTCTTCCGGGGCGAATCCATAGTCGCGGGGATCTTCGCCCCGCATCACGATCGCGGCGGCCAAAGCAAGGTCACCGTTGGACGCTCGGTACGTCTGGATCAGGCTGTTCTGCAGATTGCGGCGAGCTGTGATGAGAATTCCCTGATGGTCGAACAGCGATTCCAGCAGTGCAATGTCTTCCCTGTTGCCATCCTTCAGCAGCAGCTTAATCGCCCAGACAGCGTTGTGGCCGCGAACCGCTTCCCTGAGCACTCGTCGAGCCAGCACCGGGCCTTCCGGCAGAGAATGCAGTCGAGCAAACTCAAGCGGCTCTTCCACGGCAATGCGAGGCCGAAGGATATAGCTGCCCGCCAGCTGACGATAGAACCGAGCATCGCTGCCTTCCATCGCCTCGGCCAGCACCGCGGAATTCAACAGCGAGTTCACGGACGTCGAAGTGGCACCTCGCAGCAGCAACTGTTCATTGCCGGCCAGCAACAAAACTGCAGCCACGGATTCCGCTCGCAACGCCTGCTGACCGTCCGGACCGGGACGTGCCGCCAGCAGAAGCTCAGCACACCGTTTTTCCAGGTCGATTCGCAGACCGGAAGGCTGCCTGCGAGCCGATGCGAACAGACGAAGTTCCGCAGACAGGATTCGAGCCAGAAACTTCAGGCTGTCGGGATCAGAACCGCACAGTTGTGAGTATCGTGTCCATTCCGGAAATGCGGCTGCCTGAGCGACGGTGGGCTTCTGAGCGAATGCGGCCACCAATCCCGTGAATGAATTCCGCTGCAGAGTTTTGAGAATGTCATTCAGCCGCTCCCGCTGTTCCGGTTTTGCGCCCGCGAGCGACTGTTCCAGCACGGGAATCATGGACTCATCGGCTTTCAGCAACTGACTTGCCGCGTGCTGACGAACCGCAAAGTCCCCGCTGCCCAAATCCTGGATCCACTGCTGAACCTGTCCCTCTGATTGGCTATTCGGTGCGGCGGAAGAAGCCGGTTCTCCATTCTGAGCCCACGTGCGTTCGGCGCCGGCAGTCAGACAAACAGCCAGCACAATCGCAGCAGGATTTCGGAACGGCAGAACCATGAAACAGCTGAAAACCTTGGGAATTCATTCGATCCGATGGCAAGACGCCATCCTCACCCAAATCTATCGCGCTGTTGCCCTGAGAGCGAAATCTTCCCGCAAAAAATCGGGGCTCGGTTTGCGGGAATTGACAGGAAATGACAGGAAATCCCGAGAATTTCGCCTGGGCAGCGATAGCAGCACGCAGTCTGGCGACTCTCAGACCGGCCGGACACCCTCGGCTGTCGATAACTGTCGATCTGCCCAGTCTCGCAGGGCTTCCCGGTTGATTTTCACGTTGTGGCGGGAATCAACGGGAAGCGACCGATGAAACAGCACTGTGCGGATGGCGGATGTGTGAGAACGCTGTTTTCCCAGATTCAGCAGTTCCGAGGTCAGGCGGTCGGCAGAAGCCGGGTCTTCAGGAAAATGTCCGGCTTCGGGTTCGGCGACGATGACCGGACGCTGCTGACCAGTCGGACCGGGACCGACCAGAGCACATCGGTAGATCTGGGGGTGCTGGTTGAAGACCGCTTCGCAGCAGACAGAATACATCGGTCCCTGCGCGGCATGCACGATATGAGCCTTCCGTCCGCAGAACCATAGACGCTGCTGATCGTCCAGATACCCGACGTCGCCCATGCGGTGCCAGAACGCTTTTCCGTCGCTGATTTTGGCGGCGGCTGTTCCATCCGGGCGGCGGAAATATTCCCGAGTTGCCACCGGGCCCTTCACGATGATTTCACCCACTTCCCCGATTGTACATTCCTGAACGTCTTCGATGCGGGCAATCACATCGGACGTGGCTTTGATGATTCTGACTGCCATACCATCGAAAATCGTTCCCACACACGTCCCGGCTCCGGCGGCTGTCTGCTGAGCTGTCTCGGCCAGAACCTGCCGTCCGCCAATCGCGGCAACGGGCAGGCATTCTGTCGCGCCATACGGAGTGAATACGTCGGCGTCAGCATTCAGAGCTGATGTCATGCGGTGCAGCACGTGATTGGGGACGGGAGCTCCTGCGGAAAGAATTCGTTTCAGAGTCGGCAGGCGGATGTTGTTGGCTTCACAATAGCGGCCGACGGTATTCCACAGCGCAGGTGATCCGAATGCCTGTGTAATTCCGTGATTGCGGATGGCTTCCAGAATTTTTTCCGGATCAACATTGGCTGGTCGAGTCGGGTCCATGTCGGGAATCACCGTCGTGACCTGCATGGCGATGTTGAACAGAGCGAACAGAGGAAATCCCGGCAGGTCGATTTCCCCCGGCTGAATTCCGAAGCGGTCGCGAATGAGATCGACCTGAGCATCGAACATGCCATGTTCGTACAGAACTCCCTTGGGAGGTCCGGTGCTTCCGCTGGTGAAGATGATGGCAGCCGGATCGGTGGCTCGAGTCTGCGGAAGATCACCTGTGGAGCTGCGTCCCAGATTCAGCAGATCGGAATACGATGGAATTCCCAGCCACCCGGACTTCGGACCGATGGTGATGTTGAACTTCGCCTTCTGATAGCTGAAGACCTTGAATCGCCGGACCAGATGCACGATCGGGATCGCGATAAAGCCATCGGGTTCACACTGACGCAGACAGCTGAATACGCTGCTGCGTCCCATACCGGGATCGATCAGAGTGCAGACAGCGCCGGAACGGAACACGCCGAAGGTCAGGGCGATGGATTCCAGCGATGGCGGCACGAACATGGCCAGACGATCGCCGGGCCGCACACCCATCGCCAGCAGTCCTCGGGCGATCAGGTCGGCTTCGTGATCCAGCTGAGCGAACGTGAGCTGAGTATACGAAACGCGCCCGACGGAATCTCGTCCTTCCGGAAACACGACCGCTCGCTGATGCGGCACCTGCTGTGCTGAGTTGCGCAGCCGATCCGCAATATTCAGCTCATCCGGCATGATGCCCTGCGTTCCTGCCTGTCGCCCATGGCTTTGTTGCGTCAGTCGATGATTTTGCTGATCGGGTATTCGACAATTCCCAGAGCTCCGGCGGCTTTCAGCTGAGGCACTGCCGTTCGCACCAGAGACTCATCAACAATGGTGTTGACGGCGACCCAGTCGGGGTCAGACAGGTGCGAAACTGTCGGTGTCTGCAGTGCGGGAAGGATGGAAATCACGGCATCCAGTCGGTCGCGGTGGACATTCATCATCAAACCGACTTTGCCTTCCGCGGCCAGACACGACTGCAGCATCAGAGCAATGTTGTCGATCTTGGTTCGAGTCCACTCGTCACGATAGCTGTCGTTGTTGGCAATGAACCGAGTCGTGCTCTGCAGGACCTCGTCCAGAATCCGCAGATTGTTGGCTCGCAGAGAACTGCCGGTTTCCGTCACTTCCACAATGGCATCAGCCAGTTTGGGTGGCTTGACTTCGGTGGCTCCCCACGAAAACTCCACATCCGCCGTCACGCCGTGCTTTTTCAGATAGCTGGTCGTCAGGCCGATGGCTTCAGTCGCGATGCGTTTGCCTTCCAGGTCCTGCACCTTCTGAATGGGGCTGTCTTCCGGAACACACAGCACCCAGCGAACCGGTCGCCGGCTGACCTTGGAGAAAACCAGTTCGCAGACTTCGTGCACATTGGCGCCAGTTTCCACGATCCAGTCGTGGCCCGTGATGCCGGCGTCCAGGATTCCGTTGGCGACATAACGAGCCATCTCCTGAGCCCGAATCAGCATGCATTCGATCTCGACATCATCCACGGTTGGAAAGTACGACCGTGATGCGAACTTGATATTGTAGCCCGCGCGTTTGAACAGTTCCGCGGTGGATTCCTGAAGACTTCCGGCGGGAATCCCCAGTTTCAAAAGACGACCAGACATGGCTTCCTGTTAATTCGTCAGCAGAAGGAAATCAATCCGTCCATCGTTGCGCGACGGGCGGCCGGAAGGTGCCATTCATCCGACGCTGAAATCGCCTCGTTTCCTGCACTCATCCGTTTCGCTGCGGATTCTAGCGTCTTCCGAGGACTTTCGCTGCCGGAGACGTCCGTTTTTCGAAGGCAACACCGCGGTTTTCCGATTCGCTCCTTCTGCCGCACGGGCAGGTTCAGTTTTCAGTCGGCAAAGAACCTTTACACTGTTGTGCTCACCGCCGGGAGGTTGTGGGAAGACGAGCCCTCTGTCAACACACTCAACGAACGGTGGCGACGGCACAGGCCGCATTTTCCGGGCTGGGAGCAATTGAACCTTGTTGGTTCGTTGAATGAGCTTTGTCGAGGGGTTGAGTTTCTGACAGAAGGTCATGCACGCAAGGTGCGAGCATCTTTTCCAAGTGCCCGGATCGCGTTTCCGAGCGTCAGCTTGAATGGTGTGTGGGCACTGCCCACGTCAGGTTCGAATTGGAGTGTCCATGTTTGTTCTGCGATGTCTGACGGCCGGAGTTGCCGTGTTTCTGGTGACATGTTCAAAGCCAACGGCGGCAGAATCGCCTCTCACCGCCACGTTGACGTCCGACGGCAGTCAGGTGGAAATTCGGCGAGCCGAGCTGGATGCTCCGCTGGTGACTCAGGTGGCGAAGCCCGATTTTCGGCCATACCTGCATCCGCTGAAGACTCCGGACGGAATTCTTCCCGTCACGGAATTCAGTCCTGAACATCATCGCCATCAGACGGGGCTGTATTGGGGGTTCACTCGATTGAACGGCCGCGACTTCTTCCATCATCCGGAAGGAACCTACTGGCGCCGAGTTTCTCTGACGGTCACTCAGGCCGAAGCTGTCGATCCCGCCGACGGAGTTCAGTGGCAGACCGTTTATGATCTTCTGGCCGAAGACGGCAGTGTGCTGCTGCGGGAAACTCAGACGTGGACTCTGCAGGACTTCGGTTCCAGCTACGCACTGGACCTGAAATGGGTCGGCGAAGCGAAGACCGACCTCACCATTGGTCGCTACGACTACGGTGGTCTGTTTCTGAGAATGCCGTGGAAGCCGGGCATGACTGGACAGGCCGTGAACGGAGCTCGACAGGAAGGGCAGCGAGCCGAAGGACAGCGGTCTGTCTGGATGGATGTCGGGCTGCAGCTGGAAGGCACCGATCATCTGACCCATGTGGCCATTTTCGATCATCCTTCCAACAAGACCTTTCCTCAGCCCTGGCGTGTGGACGGGCAGCTGGGAGTCGGTCCCGTGCGAGCTCGGCTGGGCGACTGGCACATTGGCAGCGGGCAAACGGAAAACATTCAGCACCGGCTGCTGGTCTACACCGGCGAACTGGACGATGTGGCTCTGACCGAACGCTGGTCGCAGTACACCGGTCAGCAGATGGCGTGGGCTCAGTGGCGACTGGCTCAGGAAGAAGGTCGTCGAGCTGAATTTCTGACTCCGGAAAAAGCTGTGCAGCAGATGACCCTTCAGGACGGATTTCAGGTCGGTGTCTTCGCTTCCGAACCCATGATTACTCAGCCCATGGCGTTCTGCTGGGATTCCAGAGGCCGTCTGTGGGTGGCGGAAAATCGCGACTATGAAACTCGGCAAAGCGGCTTCGCCGCAGATGGGAAGAGCCGCATTCTGATTCTTGAAGACGCCGACCGCGACGGCGTGGCAGAGACAAAAAAAGTCTTTGCAGAAGGCATTCCGTTTCCCGCCGGCATGGCAGTGGGCATGGGAGGTCTGTGGCTGGGAGCTCCGCCGAATCTGCTGTTTGTCCCGGATCGCAACAGCGACGATGTTGCCGACATGGACGACATCGAAGTGCGGCTGACCGGCTGGGGGATTCGAGACCGCCATGAAACGCTGAACAGTTTTCTATGGGGTCCCGACGGCTGGCTGTATGGATGTCAGGGCTATGCAACTCCGTCCATGGTCGGACGTCCGAAAGACAGGGGACGGCTGTATCAGCACAACGATCCGTTTCCTGAAGTCTTCGAATTCGCTGAACCTCCGGTCGACATCAATGGCGGCGTGTGGCGTTATCACCCGACGAAGGATCGCTTCGAAGTGGTGGCTCACGGATTCAGCAACCCGTGGGGCTTGGACTACGACGCTCACGGACAGCTGTTCATCACGGCCTGCGTGATTCCACATTTGTGGCATGTGATTCCTGGTGGCATCTTCCATCGCCAGGGCGGCAATCATTTCAATCCGCACGTCTACGACGACATCAAGACCATTGCCGATCATCGTCACCGGTCGGCTCACGGCGGAGCTCGGATCTATCAGTCCGATGCGTTTCCGGAAAAGTATCACGGCCGAATTTTCATGGCCAACATTCACGAACATGCCGTGTTGACGGATATTCTGGAACCCAAAGGCAGCGGCTTCGTTGGGCATCACGGCGACGATTTTGCTCTGGCCAATAATGCTCAGTGGATCGGTTTCAGCTGCGAAATCGGCCCGGACGGCAACCTGTTTGTGCTGGACTGGCATGACGCCGACATCTGCGGGAAGGATGTCCTGAACAAGGAAACGGGCCGCATTTTTCGGTTCGCTCCGAAGGAATCCGCCGCCGTTGATTTTCCGCATCGGCATGCTGATGTGGCATCACTGACGGATGTGCAGCTGGCGGAACTTCAGAACTGTCCCAGCAACTGGCACATGCGACGAAGCCGATTGGAACTGCATCATCGGAGTATTCAACGAGTCATCGAACCGGCCGCCGTGGCCTTGCTTCGAAGACAGCTGGTGTCGGGCGAGTCGTCTCGTCAGCGTCTGGCGGCGATGTGGACACTGCACATGATCGGTCAGCTGGCTGATGATGATCTCCATGCACTGCTGACTGATCGAGACGAGCATCTGCGTGCATGGAGCATTCAGCTGATCTGTGAAGACCTCGGACAGGAAACTTCGCTGGCGGCGAGTCGCTACCTGTCGAGTGCCCGGAATGCATCTGTGTCGCCCCGGACATCGCTGCCGGACGGAGTTGGTGACCTTTTCGTCGCAATGGCTCAGCGGGACCCTTCACCGGTTGTGCGGCTGTACCTTGCATCGGCTCTGCAGAAACTGCCCGATGCCGTCGCGTGGAAGGTCGCTTCGAATCTGTCCATGAGAAGCGAAGACAACGACGATCACAACATCCCGAAGATGATCTGGTTCGGGATGGAACGTCGAGTTCACGATAACCTGCCCGCGTCCGTTGAACTGATGCGGATTTCAAACATGCCGCTGCTGGTGCGGCATTCGGCTCGACGACTGGTGCATGGTGGTCTGCTTCACGACGTGCTGGCGGAAATTCTTCCCGGTGGTGCACTTGGGACAGGAACGAACCAGATGCCCGCACTGCTGGGCATCCGTGATGCTCTGGAAGGTCGTTTTGATGTGCCGACTCCGAGCCATTGGCCGAAGGTGTATGCAGCACTGAGAACTCAGGGGGGCGACGCTGCTCGAATTGCACTGCAGTTGTCCAATCAGTTTGGTGATGCCGCGGCTGCGGAAGTCATGCTGACGACTCTGCTGGACAGCGGTTCCGACATTACGGATCGGCGGATTGCTCTGAACGGGCTTGCCGGACGTCGTCGTGATGAACTGAAGAAGGCTCTGCCGGGACTGCTGTCCGATGATGCAATTCGCCGCGATGCAATTCGAGCTGTCGGAGCCTTCGACGATGAAGCTCTGGCCACCGACCTGCTGCATCGTTACGCGGATCTGTCCCCGGATGACCGGCTGGAGGTCGTTCACGTGCTGGCTTCTCGTCCAGGTTATGGCCGACAGCTGACGGATTCCCTGAAATCCGGCGCCGTGCCCAAACGCGATGTTCCCGCGTACGTGGCTCAGTTGCTGCGTCGAGTTGTCGGAAACAGCTTTGTCGATGTGTGGGGACCACTGGAAGAGAGCTCAGCCGACAAAGAACAGCTGTTCGGGAAATATCGAGAACTGCTGACAGCCGACGCGGTGTCTGCTGCGGATCCGTCGGCTGGTCGAGCTGTCTTCAACAGAACCTGTGCAGCGTGTCATCGTCTGCACGGATCCGGGGGAACCATCGGTCCGGACATCACCGGCGCCAACCGGGGACACCTTGAGTACCTGCTGGGCAACATTCTGACTCCCAGCGCGATCATTCAGGATGCGTACCGCATGCAGATCATTCTGACGAACGACGGACGCGTGTTTTCGGGAATTCCCGTTGAGGAAAACGACCGCCAGTTGAAGCTGCGAATTGCCAATCGCCCGGATCCCGTCACGATCGCGAAGTCTTCGATCGAATCCCGCGACGTTGCTCCGGTCTCCATGATGCCGGAAGGAATTCTGAAAACATTCACGGACCAGGAAGTGCTGAACCTGATCGCCTACCTGCAAACTGCTCAGCAGGTCCCGCTGCGCTGATTTGTGAGATTTATGTTTGTGAGATTTATGGATGACCCGCTGACGGAGAAGCTCAACGGTCTGACGGCTCTATCATGCTGAGCTACGGGATCTGCCTCTGTCAGCGAACGGCGCCCTGTGCTGCGAAGTATCGGTTGTCGTTGACCCAGTCTTCCCGAGTGTAGATCAGGGTGGAGGTGTCTGTTTCCTGGACATCAATTCTGGCCAGTTCGAAGCCCATTTCCGTGATTTCTGAAAACAGAATCCACGCCAGGTTTTCCACGCTGGTGGGGCCGTCGAACACTTTCAACGCAGACATTCGCCGGTGCGATTCATGTGTTCCTGCAGAGTTTCGTACAGCAGGTCATGCCGGTTGATCAGCATCCCGTGGTCAAAATTGTTCTTCAGGTAAGGTTCCATTTTGGCATCGAAGTCACCGAACAGAGTACTGATGTCGCCGTCTCGTTTGACAACAAAATGGATTCTCAGCCCGTAACGATGTCCACTGAATGTTGCTGCATTTGTCTCGCAGCGTTTCGTTGCGATGAGCGGCATAAAACTTGTACTCTTTCTGAATCACCATTTTGTTTCTCCACGGCGCTGGCCCCGCCAGTCACCTGAATCATGCCTTCACTGCGGAGCCAGTGCCACACTTTTGAACTGTTCCTGTGTCACTCGTCGTGATCGTGATCGTGGTCATGGCTGCAATCGTGATCATGGCTGCAATCATGGTCATGGTCATGGTCATGTCATGGTCGTGATCGTGATCGTGATCGTGATCACAGTGTTCACTGTCGCAGCATGAACCGCCTTCGATAAAGGTATGCACCAGCATCGTTACAAAATCGGACAGGGAATCGGCGACCAGTTCAAACGTGACGCTCTGATGGTCGAACTGCATGACACCGGTGACTTCTTCACCGGCATCCATGCAGAAGTAGTCTCCGTCGCCGCTTTCCCCGATCACCAGAAACTGGTCCGGCCAGAAGAATTCAAGTCCGTCGGGTTCCGGTACAGAATCCGCCGCCTCGAGATTGATCTGCAGCACGGAAACCAGATCGCTGATCAGTTCCACATCGGCGACGGTTCCCCGGCTGTCAGAATCATCCAGAGCTCGCTGAGCATGGCGCGCAGAGCATCAGGGTAGTGGCGGCACAGTTCCAGATACTCTTCCGGAAGGCTGTATCCCAGCAGTGTTTCCAGTTGTTCGATGGCTTCGGAGTTCATCAGATCAATCCAGTCCAGGATGCCTGATCTGATCCCAGAAGGTGTCGAAATCGAACTTCGGGCTGTTGTCGGCGTCGTGGCATTTTTCGCAGGCAGCTCGTTTGGCGTCTTCGAGAGTCACTCGCACGGATTCACCCGAATTGTCGTCTCCGTTGTTCACCATTTCGATGTGGCGACTGCCGGGACCGTGGCAGTTTTCACACTGACTGCCGGCCAGCAGCTGGTGCAGTTTCTGTTCTTCCGGAGCCGCTGCGAATTCCTCGTTCAGGAAGCCGGACCGGTACCGAATGTATTCCTGAGGTTCCCAGCCCGTGACATGGCAGCTCAGGCATTCCGGGTCGTACATTCGCCCGACACCGTTCAGACGCTCGAAGCCGGTTCGCTGATTTTTCGGGTCGAGGCTTTCCAGGGCGTGAGCATGAGCCGTGTCTTTCCACACCTTCTGAGCACTGGTGTGGCATTCGGCACAGGCTGCGGCTCCCACAAAGTTCGACGTCGACGGATGCGGCGCAGAAATCGCATCAACCAGCACGATCTTTTCGTCCTTCAGCCGTTCCTGGTAGCCAGCCATCAGTTTGATCATGGCCGGAGTTTCGTCGAAGTCGTCTCGTTCCAGCGACACCAGCTGATAGCGGAAAGGAGTTTCCGCGTCATCCGGATACCAGCCCAGCACGCCGACGTATTTGCCCTTGCGGCCGGTGCCGATCAGCAGCGACTTGCCGACTTTTTCCGGCGGTTCGTCCGGGTCCGGATCACCGATCCCTTCTGCCGTAATCACGATGGGAAACTGAGGAAACTGTTCGGCCAGTTTTCGGGATTCTTCGACCGATGACTGAGACAACAGGATCGGCAGCTGGACCTCTGCCTGCTGAAAGTCTGCCAGAACTTTTTCCAGTTCGGGTTCCGCCGGTTTCCATGTAATGTCCGAATGCGGCAGCACCGTTTTCTGAACGGAATCGCCCATGATTCCGGTGATTCCGATTTTGGCTCCTTCAACATCTGCAATCGCTTTGGCGACCGGTGTTCCCAGGTCGGGAATTCCGAAGAATTCCAGATTGGCGGATACGAAGAACAGCGGCGAGTCACCGTCGACGATGTGCTGAGTCAGCAGGAAGTCCGGTCCCAGGCGAAGTTCTTCCGGTCCGACACAGACGGCGATGTAGTTCAGTTGTCGCAGAGCGGCCAGAGTGGTTTCGAACTTGATCTGAGACTGTCGAACGCTGCGACGCGACAGACCTCCCACGTCCAGACCTCGAACCGGCCAGCCGGCATCCCTGATCCGCTGCACCAGATTGGCTCGCCGAGACATCCCGCCCAGCTGGTTGGAAGTACAGCCACAGGGTTCGAAGTATCCGTGCTGTTCACCTGTTAAAACAAAAGCCATTTTCGGTTTCGGCCACGATTCCCATGGCATCACCGGCTTTGGTCGCTGCACGGCTGGTGTCGCGGTGCCTTCCGAGCTTCCGACAGTCGAAGAACCGGTCAACGCCAGCGGCGGGACAGACCCGGAAGACCCGGTCTGAGGGATGGCTTCTGTTTGCTGAGGTGCGGCAGATGCCTGGCCGGCCTGGATTTCGGGCAGTTCGGCTGCGGACGCAGCGTCCGCTGTGCCTGTCGGTTCCTCAGTGGGAACAGCGACTTCCGGCGCATCCCGTTCAGCTCCTCGCTGGTCCGTTTGCTGTGAAACAAACACCCAACCCACCAGACCCAGCACTGCGACGCCGGCGATGATCAGCACCGGAGCTCCGGACGACGATCTTTCGGATTCAAACGACATGGGATTGAACGTTTTCGCAGGAAAGAAAAAGACAATGTGGCCCGCCTGTTTACGAAGGGCGTGACAGAGCGGAGCATATCAGACGCTCTGCATCACGTCTCGTTCAGCCTGGGAAATCCTGACAGCGAACACGTTTCGCCGCTGTTCGTCCACGGAAAACGCTGTTGCAGATTCAGCTTTCGGAACATGATCCGGCCCGATCGTGACGTCCTTCGATGCTGAGCAATTGCATGCGGCTGCGGAATTCCCCATGATGCCGATATCTGCGACGCTCTTCTCCCTGCCGGTCTCATCGTTTGCCCCGCCGTTTTTCAGGTCATCAGCATGGTCCGCCTCACTCAGATGCCCGCATTTCTGATTCTCTCACTGCTGATCACTGAAATTCGGGCAGCCGATCAGATTGACTTCAATCGCGATGTTCGCCCGATTCTGTCCGATGCCTGCTTCTCCTGTCACGGTCCGGACAATGCTCACCGGCAGGCCGACCTGCGGCTGGACCAGTCTGAAGGGTTGTTCAGAAGCGTTGATGGCGTGACAATTGTTGATCGGAAGCAGCCGGAGCACAGCGAACTTTTGAAACGGATCCTGTCCGACGACCCAGACATCGTCATGCCGCCTTCTGCGGGAACGCGGCGTCTGTCCGATCACGAAAAGGACGTGATTCGTCGCTGGATTGCCGAAGGAGCGGAATGGAAGGGGCACTGGGCCTACATTCCACCCGTTCGCCCTGCCATTCCCGACGTCGAGGGGACTCAGTCGTCGAACCCGGTCGACCGCTTCATTCAGCGGCAACTGGCGCAGAAGCAGATCACTGCTCTGGAATCGGCGGACCCGGTGACGCGCATTCGCCGTCTTTCGCTGGATCTGACCGGACTCCCTCCCACGCCTCAGCAGGTTCAGGCGTTTGTCAGTGATCCCTCTCCCGAACGCTGGCAGGCGGCAATCGATGATCTGCTGGCTTCAACACATTACGCCGAACGCATGACGGCCTTCTGGCTGGACCTGGTCCGATATGCGGACACCAACGGCATTCACGGTGACAATCATCGCGAAGTCTGGATGTATCGCGATTATGTGATCGAAGCCTTTCATCGCAACATGCCGTTCGATCAGTTTACGATTGAGCAGCTTGCCGGAGATCTGCTGCCGGACGCGACCGACGAGCAGAAGATTGCTTCCGGCTACAACCGTCTGCTGCTCACGACTCGCGAAGGTGGAGCTCAGCCAAAGGAATATCTTGCGAAGTATTCCGCCGACCGGGTCCGCAATGCAGCATCCGTGTGGCTCGGTGCCACGATGGGCTGCTGTGAATGCCACGATCACAAGTTCGACCCGTTTTCTCTACGGGACTTCTACACGTTCGCGGCGTTTTTTGCGGATGTTCAGGATGTTGCCGTCGGAGTGCAGCCGTCCGTAAAAATGCCTTCCCGCGCTCAGAAAACTCAGATGGCGGAACTGGACCAGCAACTGCAGAATCTGCAGCAGCAGCTGGATACTCAGACGCCGGAACTGGATGCGGCCCTGCAGATGTGGGCACAGGCGCTGTCCGAAAAAGTGAAGACTCAGCTGCCGATCTGGAATGCCGTTCGATTGACGGACATGACGTCTTCCGGCGGGCAGACATTCACCGTTCAGCCGGACGGCAGCATTCTGACTTCGGGAACTCAGCCCAAACACGATACATACACGCTGACAGTGAGCCCCGCTGCAGGAAACATCACCGCAGTTCGACTGGAAACATTTCGCGACGACAGTTTTGCAAAGAAGTCTCTGTCGCGACCGCCGGGAAACGGCAACTTTGTGCTGTCGGACGTGCGCGTCACACTGCTCCGTGCTGCTGACCAAAGCGAAACCAACCTGAAGGTCGCCGATGCACAGGCCAGTATCGAGCAGAAGGATTGGCCGATTTCCGGCATCCTCGACGGACGTCCGGAAACCGGCTGGGCCGTCGATGGCCACAACGATCCACCGAAGGAACCGATCGCTGTTCTGAGATTTGCAGAAGCTGTGTCGATGGCAGACGGTGATCGACTGCGAGTCGAGCTGATTCAGGCGGCGGTCGACTATCACAACATCGGCCGGTTTCGTCTGACGGCGTCAACGTCCGACAGGCCGGGGCCGGATGAATTTGACTTCGGGGTGCCCAACGAGCACCTCGCCACCATCCGTTCCTGGCCCGAGGTTCCTGATGACCAGAAGCAGTCACTGGCGAAGTTCTACCGCAGCATCGCTCCGGCTCTTGACGGCGTCCGTAAACAGTACGCAGATGCCAGTGCAACTCGTCAGACTCTCGAGCGGCAGATTCCGGAAACACTCATCACGAGAACTCAGCCGCCACGTGAAATTCGAGTTCTGGCTCGAGGCAACTGGATGGACGACAGCGGCGAACTGGTCGCTCCGCAGGTCCCCGCGTTTTTGCCTCAGCTGACGTCTGACCAGCGACTGACTCGAATGGATCTGGCCAACTGGCTGGTGGACGGCAGCAATCCGCTGGTGGCACGAGTCTTCGTCAATCGACTGTGGCAGATTCTGTTTGGCCGAGGTCTGGTGAAATCGTCCGATGACTTCGGCTCTCAGGGCAGCTGGCCGACTCATCCCGACCTGCTGGACTGGCTGGCCGTTGAGTTTCGGGAGAGTGGCTGGAATGTACAGCACATCATTCGCCTGATTGTCACTTCCGATGCTTACCAGCGGTCATCCGTGACGACTCCGGAACTGCGCGAGGCCGATCCGTTTAATACCCTGCTGGCGCGACAGTCCCGATTTCGTCTGGATGCCGAATTCATTCGGGACCTGTCGCTTTCGGTCTCGGGACTGCTGGTGGATCGGTCCGGCGGACCCAGCGTCAAACCGTATCAGCCAGCCGGCTACTGGGAACATCTGAACTTTCCCAAACGCGAATGGCAGGCCGACAGCGGTGAGAATCAATATCGCCGAGGTCTGTACACATACTGGTGTCGAACGTTTCTGCATCCGGCCATGAGGTCCTTCGATGCCCCCACGCGGGAGGAATGCACCGTCGATCGCCCTCGCAGCAACAACAGTCTGCAGGCACTGGTTCTGCTGAACGATCCCAGCTACGTTGAAGCAGCTCGAGCTCTTGCAGCGCGAGTGCTGGTCGAAGGCGGGTCGGATGATCGTCGGCGGATCGAATTTCTGCTGACAACCTGCCTGTCCCGGTCTCCGCGTCCCGAAGAATTCAGTGTGCTCACGGAACTGGTGAATTCACAGCGTCAGCAGTTTGCTCAGACCCCGGATGCCGCCCGGCAGTTTCTGGAAATCGGTCAGTCACGTCAGACGGGCGACCCGGCAGAACTGGCGGCCTGGACGGCAGTGGCCCGAGTCATCCTGAACCTGCACGAAACGATTACCCGAAGCTGATTTGCTTCCGCTCGTCCGGTTCCCGTCTGACATCTGTTTTGAGTGTCATCGGGCACAAACCCGAATTCCATCGAACTGAGTTCCATTCTCCTGTCACCAACCCTCAGCTTTTGCTCACCCATGTCCACTGATGAACTTCGCCGGCAACTGGAAGAATTCCGCACCGACTTTCAAAAGCTTCGTGACGAAGTCGGCCGGGTCATTGTGGGGCAGCAGGAGATTGTGGACGGAGTCCTCTCGGCTCTGATTGCAGGCGGGCACGTCCTGCTGGAAGGCGTCCCTGGTCTGGGCAAGACCATGCTGGTGAGAACACTCGCTGACGCATTACATCTGCAGTTTTCCCGCATTCAGTTTACTCCGGACCTGATGCCGGCCGATCTGGTGGGAACCAACGTTGTGGCGGAGACGGCCGGGGGACGGCGGTTTCAGTTTCAGCAGGGACCGATTTTTGCCAACATCGTTCTGACCGATGAAATCAACCGGTCGACTCCCAAAACACAGTCTGCTCTGCTGGAAGCCATGGCCGAACAGACGGTCACCGTTGCCGGGCAGACGTATCCTCTGCCGCAACCGTTTCTGGTTATGGCGACTCAGAATCCGCTGGAAATGGAAGGCACCTATCCGCTCCCTGAAGCTCAGCTGGACCGCTTCTTTGTCAAACTTCTGGTGCGTTACCCCGGTGCAGCGGAACTGGCTGACATTCTGAATCGCACCACTGGAAATCAGCCGCCCGCTGCCACGGCTGTCCTGTGTGGCCAGCGCATTCTGGAAATGCGGACTCTGGCCCGACAGATTCCCATCGCCGATGACATTCAGACCTACGCGATCAACACTGTTCTGGGAACTCATCCCGATCAGCCGCAGGCCAGCGACATGGTGAAGCGTTATGTGCGGTACGGTGCCAGCCCCCGAGGAGCTCAGGCGCTGATTCTTTTCTCCAGAATCCTGGCCGTGCTGGACAGCCGTTTCCATGTGGCTCGGGAAGACATCCGAACAGCTGCCATTCCTGTGCTCCGCCACCGCATGATCCTGAACTTTGAAGGTCAGGCCGATCACATTTCCGCAGACGACGTCATCACCGATCTTCTGGATCGAGTTTGATTTTGGCTGCTGGCACTCTGGTCCTCGCTGTTTTTCAACGATAAAACAGCCCATTCACCGTCCGTCTCATACTTGACCACTGACCGATTCAACCTGGAACTTGCGCTGCCTGTCCACAATCACGGCTAATCAACGAATTCGTAAATACCTTCGATGTGGTCGGTTGCTGTGCCCAAGCCTTTTACGCCGACAACCTTGTTGTTTGGAACCACGAAGTCATAAGACTCGCCCTCGGCAATTGGTGTACCGATGTTCTGGACAACCATTCCGTTATGGTTGGTGCTGAAAATCTGGACGGCATTAGGACCGGTATTAAACAGCCGATACGTTGCCTGAAGATTTCCGGAAATAATGATTGGCAGACCGGCCGTGGGATTCAGCGGGGTGCGGGTCCTGAATCGACCACTCTTGAACTCGACGTTGGGAAGAGCGTCGTAAACACCTTCGACGTGCCGCCGGTGCCACTTGAAGCGACGGTGATGTCCGATGTCGCCAAGATGTCAATCGAAAATGTCGGCATCAGGTCGATTGCTTTAGGCCACCCGACACACTGATCTGGTTCATCGTTTGGTCTGTGTTGTTGAATTCGCCAGTGTTAAGAATTCGAAAATAGCGATTGGTGCGGCTCGATAATGGTGCGTTCAGATTAAATCTTCCGCTGCGAATAGCCATGAGTTGCCTTTCCTGATTAAATCTTGCAGTGACACCGATCGCCGGCCTGAGATTCTGATGTATTGCGCAATCAAATTATCAGGCAGCTTTGAAAACTATGTCCAGCAGAGGCATGATTGCAGAGTCGCCGCTGGACTTGCCGCTTTTCTGTTCAGGTCAATAGACTTACCGGTATGCATATGTTCGTTACCTGCAATATTCATTCGGATACTGCGGCTACACTTTTTCTTGATCAAGGATGTAGGAAGTATGTGGAGGGTGCTTTGTTGACGGTTCGTTAAGGCTTCCAGTGCAAATGAAGCCGTTTTTAAGGTAAACGTTCGGCTCGGTTGTCGATTATTTGGTCACCATGATCAGACCGGCCTGGGCAGCGGGTTCCGGTCTTCGAAGGGCAGCGGTTTCAGAAATTCGACCAGGTCATCGTCTGCTGAGCCGACAGGTGGCTGGTTTTGCCGTGCTGGTCGCCGATTGGCGGTGGTCAGGACATCCTTCAGTGTCGCGGCTTTTCCGTGGTGGAGATACGGGCTGATCGACACAAACCCAGCAGTGTGGGGGTGTCGTATTCCGAGCCATCAGTTCGCTGGGGTCGTCTTTGCCGGTGCCGACGTTGTGCCGCTTCAGCTGATCAGTGGCCAGTGGCTGCGAATCCGAATAGTAAGGCCCCAAATGGCAGGTTGCACACCCGGTCGCTTCTAGGAACGCTGCTGACCTCGCTTAGCCGCTTCTGACAGACCGTTCTTTGCGTGCGGGCTGAGCGTAAACCCGTGAGAATTTGTGTACACGGCCAGAGCATCCAGCATATTGCTGCGGGAACTGATTTTTTCCGCCATCGCATCCGGAAGGCTGCCTTTCAGAAGTCCTTTCACCTGCATCAGTTTCCCACGGATGGTGTGTTCGAAGTCCTGCACTTCATCCCGATCTGCCGACCAGTGCAGAGGATGTGTCCATGCGAGGCCATTCAGAGGCTGAGTCTGGCGCAGACCTTCCGGCTGCTGCCACGTGCGACCATCCGCATCGCCGTCGATGTGGCAACTGGAACAGCTGATCCACTGCCGGCCGGACATCGGCTGCAGAGCCGTATAGAACAGCATTTTTCCCAGCAGCAGGTCTCCGGTGAGCGGGTGGTCGGTGACACTGACGGTTTTCTGTTGCTGAAGATCAGGAAGGCTGTAACGGACGAGGCTGAAGTCCAGGGCGTTGTAGACCAGCAGAGCGGTTCCGTCATCGGTGACACGGACAGCTCGCGGATTGTGTCCCACCTGCAGAGTTGCCGCGTATTCAAGCTCGGAGAAATCATCATTCACGACGTTGGCCACGTACAGATCATTGGTCGCTCCGAAAATCGTGAAGACCTGACGCCCATCAGATGAGACAGCCACTTCCCACGGATTCGCGACAACTCGAGTTCCCCGAAACGTGTCCATGGGGATGCGGGTTCTCCGGCCGGCACGTTCGCCATCGGTCGTGACGACTCCCACGTACGGAAAGATGGAACCGTTTCCATGAGCCGCCGTGACTCGACTGCGAATATGCGGAACGTAGACCTTGGGCAGAGTCGGATGCAGAGTGATCTGTCGCGCCAGATTGTCTGTGGAAGCTCCGGGATACTCGTCCAGAACCTGACCGTTTTCAGCAGAAACCTTCAGCACCTTCGCTGTGAGGTACTCGGTGACGTACAGCGTTTTCTGGTCGGCCGCCAGGGCGATGCCTCGCAGCATGCTGCCGACCTGCCACTCGCGATCGATCTTCCATGTCGACGTATCGATGCGAATCACCTGTCCGGGGTATTCAAGTGTTGCGTACAGAAACCGACCGTCGGCCGAACTGACGATGCCGTAAGGTTCGTCGAAGACATCGATTGCAGCCATTTTTTTCCCGGAATCGCCGTCTTGGATGACAATCTGGTCAGATCCATACACACAGCAGGCCAGCTGATGAGTCTTTCCGACGAAAGCCGTCCCTTCAGGATGCAGGCCAACATGCACTTCGTGGCTCCGTGTGAAGGCGACAGAATCAATGATCGCCACGGAACCGGAATCCCGGTTGGAACACGCCGTCAGTTTTCCATCGGCACTGATGCACAGCAGGCTGTTCGAACCGGACGCGTCTGCCCACACTGAGCTCGACGTCACCGTCAACAGGACGACAACAGCGGATCGCAGGAAGAGAATCGAGGATTGATGACGCAGCATGGCAAGAACTTTCAGCGGAAATCCGGCGGGTGAAGGACCGGATCTTACCAAAAGCTGTGCCCCGAGCCATGTCCAGCCATGATTCGAGGATGTTGTGCTCTCGTCCATGATGGTCGCGAAGACTGCGGCCGATCGGTCAGGCTTCGATTTCGAAACCTTTGCGAGGCTGGCGGGCGATGAAGGACTGAGCTTCTGCGTCGCCTTCAATCTTTTCGTGGACGGGATCCCAGCGAAGCGGACGATTCAGTCGAGCGGCGATGGCGGCCAGATGACAGGTGGTGAGCGCTCGATGATGACTGAACACATCCGATACGGGTTCGATGCGTTCGGTCGCTGCTTCGAAGAAGTTGCGGAAGTGGTCGGTGAGCGGTCGGTTTTTGTACACCGCTTCGATGGCTCCTTCCGGCAATGGATTGGATGCCAGTGCTTCGACAGGTCCTCCCGACAAACGACCTCGATTCACAAAGATCCGTCCTTCGGTCCCTTCAAACAGAATGCCGTTATCCTGATCGTGGCGGATGGTCATCTTCAGGCCGTCGGCATATTCGACTTCGATCAGGAATTCCGTTGCCGTATTGTAGCGGCTGTTGTCTGTGGGAAATCCGCGTTCAAAGGCCACGGGGTGTTTCACCATCACCGGTGTGATGCCGGTCGGCCCCGTTTCCGTCTTGCCCATCGCCCATGTGGCGATATCGACATGGTGAGCTCCCCAGTCGGTCAGCTTGCCGCCGGAATATTCGTACCACCAGCGAAATTCGTAGTGACCTCGAGACCAGCTTTTGGTTTCTCCGTTGTCGCCGGCGAGATAACGGAACTGAGTGTCCGGCGCCGGCCCCAGCCACAGATTCCAGTCCAGATTCTTCGGTGCTGCGGCGACAGGAATCTCGGGACTGGCGGGGGCTCCTCCGATGCTGCACGTCACATGCTGCAGTTTGCCGATCCGCCCGGCTCGAATCAGTGCAATGGCTTTCAGAAAGTTCTGGTTGCTGCGCTGCTGTGTGCCGATCTGGACAATGCGATTCGTGTCTTTGCAGACGGCACACAGCTGACGACCTTCTTCGATGGTCAGCGTCATCGGCTTTTCGCAGTACACATCCTTGCCCGCCTTCATGGCTTCGATCGCAATCTTGGCGTGCCAGTGATCGGGAGTGGAAATGTGGACCATGTCGATGTCGTCGCGATCCAGCAGCCGGCGATAATCCGCCGAAATTGCGGGAACAACGCCGGTCCATTCCTTCACAAGTTCAGCGGCCAGGGAACGTCGGTCAGCGTCAGCATCACACACGGCAACGTAATCACCGTATTTGCGAAAATCGGGAGCGGAGCCGTAGCCGCCGTTCACTCCCGTGGCCTTCTGGCACCAGCGGCTGCCCGTGCCGATCGCCGCGACTCGAGGGCGACTGCCGGGACTTTCAAAACCGGAAGCTACCTGCTGACGACGAATGCCAACCGCCGCCACGGCCGCCGATGACTTCAGGAAACTACGTCGTGAAAACAGGTGGGCCATGTTCGGAATCACTTTCTTCGAGCTGCGGAACCGAGGGAAGGTCTGAGTTCGCTGTCCCGTCACGACAGGTTTGACCAGCGGAACTATCTGAACGCTGTGACGGACTTCGCTACTTAACAATGGTCCCTTCGACAGGGCTGGATGCTGTGGCGTAAAGTTTACGAGGAATTCGGCCTGCCAGAAAAGCTTCCCGGCCAGCTCGACACGCCTGCTTCATGGCACTGGCCATCAGAGCCGGATTGTCTGCTGATGCAATGGCGGTGTTCAGCAAAACTCCGTCACACCCCAGTTCCATGGCGTAGGCCACATCGCTGGCCGTTCCGACTCCGGCATCCACAATCACGGGATAATCGGGATCTCCGTCTTTGAGGTATTCCATGCAGATGCGGATGTTGTTGGCATTCAGAATGCCCTGTCCGCTGCCGATCGGACTTCCGGCGGGCATCACGGAGGCGGCTCCCGCTTCCTTCAGGCGGCGAGCGGCAATCGGATCATCTGACGTGTAGCACAGCACCTGAAAGCCATCGTCCACCAGACGACCGCAGGCTTCGATGGTGGCCACCGGATCGGGCAGCAGTGTTTTGGTGTCGGCCAGAACCTCCAGCTTCACCCAGTCCGCTCCGGGGTTTTCGAGTCCTCTCAGAATTTCGCGTCCCAGTCTGGCGACTCGAACAGCATCATCCGCGGTAAAACAACCAGCTGTGTTGGGCAGAATGGTGTAGGTGTCCAGATCGATGAAATCCAGAATGTTGCGACCATCCCGGTCCACCAGTCGTTCGCGGCGGACGGCCACGGTGATGACGTCGGCTCCGCTGATTTCCAGGCACTGCTGCATCAGTTCGAATGTGGCGTACTTGCCGGTGCCGACAATCAGCCGCGATTTCAGAGTATGCGTGCCGATGGTGACCTGAGTCTCTGCGGGGGCAGACGGACGATCGGTAGTTGAATGCGACATTGTCAGTCTTCCATTTCCTGCACTTCGATGTGCAGTTCCTTCAGCTGGCCGACATCCACACCGGCAGGAGCTCCGGTCAGCAGATCCGACGCCTTCTGAGTTTTCGGAAATGCCACGACCTCGCGGATATTGTCATCTCCGGTCATCAGCATCACCCAGCGATCCAGTCCCAGAGCAATTCCGGCATGCGGAGGTGCTCCGTAGCGAAGTGCTTCCAGCAGGCAGCCGAACTTGGCTTCCGCTTCTTCCGATTTGATGTTCAGCAGGTCAAACACCGTCTGCTGCACTTTGGAATCGTGAATACGCACACTGCCGCTGGCCGCTTCATAACCGTTGATCACAAGGTCATACGAGTTGGCTCGGATTCGTCCCGGATCGCTTTCCAGGTACTGCACATCGTCCGGATGCAGGTCACAGAACGGATGATGTTCGGCTTCCCAGCGGCTTTCCTTCGCTCCACGCAAACATCGGAAAATCAACGACCCACAGACCGCAGAACTCTTCGGGTCGTAGAGATCTTCATATCCTTTGCGATGCGGGCTCGCAGAGCCGCCAGTGCCTGGAGGTGACTTTAAGTTTGTCCGCGACAAATAGCAACAGGTCACCCTCTTCCCCGTTCTCATGCGACTGATGATCTGCTCGTTGCTGATCATCGCTGAAGAACTTGGCGATGGTGGATTCCAGTTTGTTTCCGGCGACTCATGTAAGTTTTCAGCCCCTTTGGCTCCGTATTCACCTACGAAATCCTTCAGATCCTTGTCCAGAAGCGACGGCTGTAACGTAGTTCATCCGCCTTTCACGTTGATCCCGCGAACTCGACCGCCCCCTTCGACCACAGCTTTGAACACACTGAAGTCACTGGCGGCTGCCACGTCGCCGATGTCAACGAGTTCCAGACCGTATCGCAATCGGGCTTGTCGCTGCCGTAGCGTTCCATCACGTCGGCATATGTGTGCCGCGGCAGTGCCGCCGGAAGATCGATCCCCGATCTCTTCCACCACGGTGGACACCAGTCCGTCGATCACCGTCAGGATGTCATCCCGCTGAACGAATGAGATTACTCTCCAGGTCGATCTATGAATTCCGGCTGGCCGGTCAGCTCGCAGGTTTTCGTCGCGAAAGCAGCGGGCAATCTGATAGTAACGATCAAAACCGGACACCATCAGGATCTGCTTATAGATCTGAGGCGACTGCGGCAGAGCGTAAAACGTGCCGTGCTGAATACGGCTGGGCACCAGATAGTCGCGAGCTCCTTCAGGAGTGCTGCGGCCCAGAATCGGCGTTTCGATTTCCAGAAAGTCGCGTTCGTTGAAGTATCGCCGGACCGCCTGGCAGATGTGATGCCGCTGGATGATGTTTCGCTGCAGAGATGCTCGACGAAGATCGAGGAAGCGATGTTTCAGCCGCAGTTCCTCATTCGGCAGATCTCCGTCCAGTTCAAACGGCGGCGTTTTGCTTTGACTGAAAATCGTCAGCTGTTCCACGCGAACTTCGATCTCGCCGGTTTCCAGCTTGGCATTCGCCAACCCGTCGCCTCGGTAGTGAACTTTTCCGACGACCTGGACCACATCCTCACGACGCAGGCGGCGGGAACGCGAATCGATTTCCGCGCTGTCATCGGTGCGGAAAACGACCTGAGTCTTTCCGTAGCGATCCCGCAGATCGACGAAGACCAGTTCCTTGCCCTGTTCGCGGTAACTGTTCACCCAGCCGGACAATGTGACCGTCTGACCTTCATGAGCACGTCGGAGTTCGCCGCAGGTATGTGTTCTATGCACGTGTGTGTCCAGTGAGTGAAAAAAGCCCGGCTTCCGAGCAGAAACCGGGCTTCAGTAGGCAATGATCGGAAAATCAGTGTCAGGTCTCTTTTGTGCGAAGCACCCGGAGGGCCGTTCCGGCAAAAGAGACCTGACACTGATTCTCCGTAAGTTTTCGAGCAGTTTTGTTCGAACCGGGAAGCTCAGCGCCGGACGGATTATAAGCACCCGACCGACACCGTTAAAAGCGGACGCTACTTCTGAGCCTGGAAATCCAGTACTCGTGGAGCCTCCAGCACCGGTTTCAGAATCTCGACGAACTTCTGGTGGTCGGGATGAGGCAGATAGGCGGCTCGCCCCGCGTCGTTCTCGAACGTGACCAGAAAACAGTGAGTAAATCCGTCAGAATGCTTCTCCGGGCTGTTGTTCGTTCCCCATTCAAAACCTTTGATCGAATCAATCTTCCCCGGCAGCTCCGCGAAGGCTTCTTCCACCTGTTTGACACCGGCTTCCGGAGCATCCTTTTTGAAGCGGAAGAACACAACATGCTGCAGAGCATTCTGCGGGAACTGCTGTTCCTGCCCCCAGTAATCAACGACGAAAACGTCTTTCATGTGAGGACGCAGCACGTTGCCGAATTCCTTATGAGCCGGATGCGGCAGATAGGCCGCTCTGCCGGCTTCATCAGCGAAGGTCAGCAAAAAGCAGTGAGTGAATCCGTCGTTCAGACCTTCCGGGCTGTTGTTCACACCCCATGAAAAATCACGAATGGCGTCAATCTTCGACGGCAGTGCTCGAAAAGCATCCACCACTTTCCGGACATCCGCGGCTGAAGATTCGTCTTTGAACGAAAAGAATACAGCATGTCGCAGAACGGGTTTGGCGTCGGTCACTTTTGCAGCCTTATCATCTGCGCAGATGGTGGTCCCGGCCAGTCCGGCCAGCAGGACCACCACGGGAATCCGCACAGCAATCGTTTTCCAGTTCATAAAATGCTCCACAGCGGTCGATCGAAATGGAAAGAAACGGTTAGCTTCTCTGAAGCAGCGTTTCTGAAAAACTTATTCCGGCAGACGCCCGCTGGCAATTTCCGGGAAGCTGCCCGTGCAGGCTCGCATGAATTCTACCAGATCAACCTTCTCCTGAGGGGTCAGTTTCAGCGGAGTCATCTTGTCGCTGAGCCATGGGTTGGGAGTCCCGCCTTTGTTGTAATGTTCGACCACTTCTTCCAGCGTTCTCAGGCTGCCATCGTGCATGTAGGGTGCGGAAAATGAAACATTGCGGATTGTCGGAGTCTTGAAGGCGCCTTTGTCCTTCTCCACTTTGGTCACCACATAGCGACCGAGATCTGGTTCCTTCGCATCCATACCGATTCCCAGGTTGTGATACTGTTCATCGCTCAGGTTTGCTCCCACATGACAGTTGCTGCAGCCGACTCGTTTACTGAAAAACAGCTCCTGACCACGAACGGCGCTTTCTGACATCGGGTGCTGAGCCGCCATGTCCTTCACCGCCAGATAGTCGGCGTATGTCTTCGGATCATCTTCCTTCATGTCAGCAAGGTCTTCCGGATCCAGTTTGGTGAAGCGTTCCAGTGACGATCGATAATCGTACGGAGATGGGCCCGTGACGATGGCACGCTCAAAGCTGGCAATGGCTTTGCCGACGTTGTCAATGTTCACACCGGAATCGGGAAACACCTTCGAAAACTGAGCCACGTAGGCCGGAATCTTCTTCAAAGTGGCCACACAGGCTTCGTGAGTGTTTGCCATTTCGATGGGGTTGGCGATGGGACCGACGGCCTGAGCTTCCAGAGATTCAGCTCGACCATCCCAGAACTGCAGATTGCTGAGAATGCGGTTGAAGCTGATGGGCGAATTTCGTCCGCCTTCCTGATTCTGCACGCCGATGCCGAACCGAGTATGGCGGGAAAAGCCTTCCTGAGGATGATGGCAGGTGGCACAGCTGACGGTGTTGTCGGAAGACAGTCGAGTATCAAAGTACAGCTGACGACCGAGTTCGATCTTTGCTCGAGTCAGAGGGTTGGTATCCAGCCCCTTCAT